>OY729419.2:0-2010541 GCA_963422285.2 Pseudomonadales bacterium
CCGCTGCGGCTGTCTTCGTCCGTACGCCGCCCGCTGCCGCTGCTCCGATGCTTCCATTGCAGCGCCCGCTCGACCGAGATGACGTCGGCGTCCTCGAAGCACGACGTATTGCCGACCACGATGCGGTCGCCGAGTTCAAGTCCGTCGAGCACCCGGCAGCGGCTCTGTTCGACATCGGATGAGCGAAGCGACCACATATGAATCTACAACATATAGTGCCTTCATGGAGAAGCGTGACGACACGGATTCGAACTGAGCCACTGCCGAGCACCTGGACATGCCGCAGCGTACCAAGACCGAACCGCACTCGTGGCGGAGGCGACCGCCAGCACCGTCGCGTTCGCTCGCGGTTGGCGAAGGCGGAAGCGATTATGCTGCCGGGGACCGGTGCCACGAACAGAGAGAGCGTGAATTTGGCGAACTCTCTCGGCCATGAGCGCGGGATTATGAGCGCACGAGGACCAAGCTGTCGTTCTCGCTCGCCGGCGCGCCAACCGAGGCGACTGCTCGGCGCGCCGAGCGACCGGCTTCTCGGGACCAAGGCGATGTTCGCCGTGGGCCATCAATCGCCCCGCATCGCCAACTTCTTGGCGACGGTCTCGGGCAGCGCCAACGCGGCCTGCTCCATGACGGCAGCGTGGCCAGCATCGTGCTGCTCGCACCGTTCTTCCAGGTCGCGCCCGGGAAGACGATGAGCATCTCGCCACCGGTGTTGCTGATTGCGTACTCGGCTGCCGTGTTCGCCGCGTCGGTACTCGGCGGCCGGCTGTCGGAATACGGCGCCATGACGCACATGCGCATACAGGTCGTCATGAGCCTCGTCGCCGGGTTCATCTTGGGCATCGCCCTGTTCCACCTGCTGCCGCACAGCCTCGAGCGGATTCCCGGCTCGGACGCGGCGGAGACCGCAGCCCTGTGGGTGCTGTTCGGGGTGGTGGCGATGGTCGTGCTGCTGCGAGCGTTCCCGTTCCACCAGCACGACTTCAGCGCCGAAGCCAGTGTCCACGGCCCCGACGGCGAGCGGCGCGGCAGCCTGTTGGGGATCGCGCTGGGGCTCGGCCTGCACGCGGCGACCGAAGGCGTGGCCCTTGGCGCAAGCGTACGCTTCGGTCTTGTGGACGAGGGCGTACTGCCTGGGCTCGGCGTCTGTCTCGCCATCCTGCTGCACAAACCATTGGAGGCCTTCTCGATCACCGGGATGATGAAGTACGCGGGCCAGGACACCGGCACGCGTCTCGCGGCGAACGTCGCCTACGCGCTGATCTGCCCGCTGGCGGCAGCGGCGAGCTACTTCGGCGCGGGACTGCTTGGCGTGGTGGCGGAAGGGCCGGCGATCGGGTGCGCACTTGCGTTTGCCGTGGGCGTTTTCCTGTGCATCTCGCTCAGCGACCTTCTGCCGGAAATCCACTTCCACCGCCACGACCGCGGCAAGCTCCTGCTGGCGCTGCTGGCGGGAGTCGGACTCGCCTACGCGCTCTACTTCGCCGAGGCGATGGCGACGCACTAGCTTCGGCTGCTCGGATTCCGGGTTCATCTGGCGCATGCTGATCGTCGCCGGCGCTGTTTGCGTTTCCGCGCACGACACTGCCGACAACCAACGTCGTGATCGTCGTTCTGGCCTCGGCATCCGGGCGGCGGCGTTGTGCGAACTAGAGCCGATCGCCGGAACTTCGCGAGCACCGAGGCGAGCGGGTTCAGCGCTCCGTCCGCGCTGTCGCGTCCACGCGAGCGAGCAGTTCCTCTCCCGTGCTGGCCGTCAGCAGCCACTCGCCGACGTCGGCCGGGGCGTCCGCCAGCCGGGACATCAGGCGCTCCGCGACGCCGGCGCGGGGAAGTCCAGCAGGCAGTACGCCTGCCTGGGCTGCAACGACGCCAACTGCCCGCCCGGCCCACCGGCCGCGACGGCGGAGTCCACGGCGAATCGCCGTTGTGGACGACCACTGGCCGCACCGGCGGGCGCGGTCCGCGCCGGGTCACGACGCCTTGCGCTTCCAGATGCCGGTGCGCAGTCCCAGCGCGTAGGCGATCAGGCGCAGCGCCATATCCGGGTCCGAGCGGGACTGGAACTCCAACAGCATCGCCAGGAAACCCGCCGACGGCCCCTTGCCGCTGGCGCGCCAACACACCCGCCATGCCTGGTCGCCGGGGCGGACGCGTAAGTCCTCGGCGACTCATTCGGCGGGCAGCTTGGCCAGGGTGGCGAAACCCAGGGCGGCCAGCATCTCCGGTCCGATGGAGGAATCCGGGTCGCTGTCGACAACGCGCAGGGCGTCCTCGACCACGCGGGGATGGGCATACATGGCCAACGGACGGTCGTTGCTGTCCGCAGACGCTGCCATTGGCGCACGCCAGCGAGCGGCGAGAGAGGCGTCTGTAGGAGATCGCTTTCTTTCCGTGCGAGATGTCTGCAATCGCCAGGGCGCGCGACGGTTTCGCCGGCCGCCCTCGGTACGCGAGCCAGACCTGCACCGGCGCTCGGTCGCGTCGCGATCCGATCGAACAGCCATCTCCGCCAAGGGTGGCTCGATCCGCGCCATCAGCCAGGGCAAACCCCGAACGCTCAGGCTGGAACGTCGCGCTTCCTGCATCCGCCGACTGCCTCCGGCTTTGCCATGGGAGCTCTATGCAACAGTGCTCTAGTCACCATAGGCAGCAGGGTAGTAGCTCAGTTCGACTTTGGATGGGCCGCGCCGCTACGGATGCCACCTCATAGCCCCGCCTCTTGTGGCTGCACGATGCAGCATGACGACACGGATTCAAACCGAGCTGCTACCGATAGTAGTTATGCCTTGAAAACCACACCATATATTGCAGCTTGGATATTCATGCATGCAGTTCCCTTTGGAATAGTCCTGCCCGAACCAAGACAGGCACTTGCCGCCACCACAGCAAATCCGACAAACTCGCGCATTCGACAGGAATGTACGAGCCGCGACGCTGTGCGCATCACTCTTCCCAAAGTGCCGCTGTGGGTGCATTACGTGGTCCGCTTCACGATGCTGGGCATCGGCTTCACCTTCGCCACCTACGGTCTGCTGACTTGGCGGGAGCAGGGGTTCAGCCTTGCCGGGGTATGGCTGTACGACAACGATTGGCGGTTGCATCCCTTGCACTTCCTGATCTTCGGCATCGGCGTGATTCCACCGGCCATCTGGGAGATCTTCATGCTGGAGGTGGTGTTGGCGGCGCGGCGGCAAGCGAAGGCACAGCGCGAGAGCGAGACGGCAGGATGACCGAGCCGAAGACGTTTTTTCGTCCCGTAGCGAGCGCCGACCGCCAGGAGTTGCTGGCGTTGGCGGCCTCGAGCCACGAACTGCATGCACCGTGGATCTCGCCGCCGATGACGCCGCACTTGTTCAAGATATACCTGCGCCGCACCCAGCGCGACGATCACGAAGGATACGTCGTCTGTCTGTGCGGCAGCGGCGAGATCGTCGGCGTCATCAACGTCAACAACGTGGTGAAGGGATCGTTCCTGTCGGCGTCCCTGGGCTACTACGCGGCTCAGGCCCACGCCGGCAAGGGCTATATGCGCGAGGGGCTCATGCAGGTGAAGAACCACCTGTTCCGAGCGGTGGGCCTGCATCGCATCGAAGCCAACATCCAGCCGGAGAACGTCGCATCCATCGGCCTCGTGCGCAGCTGCGGCTTCGTGCTGGAGGGCATGTCCCGGCGGTTCCTGTTCATCAATGGCGCGTGGCGCGACCACGAACGCTGGGCTGCCATCGACGACCGCAAGGAGCTGCGATGAAGCGCGAACCATACGGCACTTGGCCCTCGCCTATCGATGCCGGCGTGGTAGCCGCGGGGGCGAAAGGCTATGCCGGCCTCAAGGCCGTCGGCGAGGCGCTGTTCTGGCTCGAGTCGCGCCCTGTGGAAGGAGGCAGATCGACGCTGATCCGCCACCTCGACGGACACAGCCACGAGCTGACGCCCAAGCCGTTCAATCCGCGCAGCCGCGTCCACGAATACGGCGGCGGGGCCTGCTGCGTGACGGACCAACAGGTATACTTCGTCAACTTCGCCGACCAGAACATCTACCGGGTTTCCGCAAGGGGAAACTTCCCCCCTCGTATCCTTGCGCCGGCTTCCGCCAGCGGCGCTTCGCGGGAGTCGCCGGAGATTCCGACGGTGGCGCCGGTCACCACGGGCAATGCCACGGAACGTTTCGCCGATCTCGCCTGGGACGGTGCTTCCTTGCTGGCAGTGCGCGAGACCCACGGCGACGGCGCGGAACCAGTCAACGATCTGGTACGCATCGACGTGAACTCCGGCACCGTGCAGACCCTGCACCGCGGCCACGATTTCTACGCCGCCCCTCGCCCGGCCGACGGACGCTTGGCGTTCCTGGTGTGGGACCATCCCAACATGCCCTGGGACGGCACCCAGCTCATGGTCGCGGAGTACGACGGCGAACGCCTGCGCAACGCCACCGTGGTCGCCGGCGGCAGCGCCGAATCCATCGTGCAGCCTACATGGCATGGCGAGCGGCTGCTGTTCGCCTCCGACGCCGGCGGCTGGTGGAACCTCTACGCCTACGACGCCGCCGGCGTCTACTGCCTGCTCGAAGAAGCCGCTGAATACGCCGGGCCGGCTTGGCAGTTCGCGGCCTCGTACTTCGTCCCCGTAGGCCCGAGCCATGTGGTGGCTCGGCGGGTGGAGGATGGCGTTCCGTCGCTGGTGGTGGTGGACATCGAGCAGGGTTTGGCGAGCCCCGTGGACAACGACTGCGCTTCGTATGCGGACCTGGTCCGCACCCCGCGCGGCGTCGCCTGCATCGCCGGATTCCCACGCCGCCCGCGGCAAATCGTCGAGCTGCAGCTGGATACGCGAACGCGCAGCACCGTGGCCGCGCCGGATGAACTGCCGATCCCGGCGGATGTGGTCTCCATACCCGAAACCATCACCTTCGCGTCCCCGTCCGGCGAAGCCCACGCCTTCTTCTATCCGCCGAAGAACGCCGATCGCCAAGGTCTCGATGGCGAACTGCCGCCGTTGCTGATTACCACTCACGGCGGCCCCACCTCCAGCACTGCTGCGGATCTGTCCTGGAGCATCCAGTTCTACACCTCCCGAGGCTGGGCCGTGGCGGATGTGAACTACGGCGGCAGCACCGGCTTTGGGCGCGCCTATCGGGAACGGTTGAACGGCGCTTGGGGCAAGGTGGACGTGGAGGATTGCGCCACCTGCGTACGCCATCTGATCGCCGAAGGCCGGGTGGACCCGGCCCGGGTGGCTATTCACGGCGGCAGCGCTGGCGGCTACACCACCCTGGCCGCGCTGGCCTTCACCAACGTCTTCAAGGCCGGTGCCAGCCACTACGGCATCGGCGACCTGCGGGCCCTGAATCAGGACACCCACAAGTTCGAGTCGCGCTACATCGGCACCCTGGTCGGCGATGACGATGCCGTGCGCGAACGTTCCCCCATCCATCATGTCGAGCGCTTGAACTGCCCCGTGATCTTCTTCCAGGGCGCCGACGACAAGATCGTTCCGCCAAATCAGGCCGAGACCATGCGCGACGCTCTGGCGGCCAAGGGCATCCCGGTGGAGTACCTGCTGTTCGAGGGCGAGGGCCACGGCTTTCGCCGCGCCGAGAACATCCGCCGCGCCATCGAGGCCGAGTACGAGTTCTTCACGCGGCTGTTCGACAGGGCCGCGTCTTGAGAATCGCTGTTCTCGCGGGCGGCGCTTCCGCCGAGGCCGAGGTTTCCCGTTCGTCCGCGGCTGGCGTGGTGGACGCGCTGGAAGCCCGCGGCCAGGAAGTGGTCGTCGTGGACCTGGGAGCGAACTTGGTGGACGACTTGCGCGCGTTCGCCCCGGACGTGGTCTTCCCCATGCTGCACGGACCGCCCGGCGAGGACGGCACCGTGCAGGGGCTGCTGGCGATGCTCGGCCTGCCCTTCGTGGGCAGCGATGTGCAAGGCTGCGCCGTGGCCATGGACAAGCACGTGGCGAAGGCGCTGTTTCGCGCCGAGGGATTGCCGGCGATCGAGGACATGGCCATCGCCCCCGGCAGCGACGCGAAAACGGCTGCTCGGCAGGTGCAGGCAACCCTCGGCGAGAGGGTGGTGGTGAAACCGCTGCGCCAAGGTTCGGCGCTGGGCGTGACACCGATCGGGCAGGGCGGCGACCTCGTCGAAGCCCTGCGAGCGGCACTCGCCTTCGGCGATGGCGTGCTGGTGGAGCGCTACGCGGTCGGCAGGGAAATCACCGTCGGCGTACTCGACGAGCACGGCGCGGCACCCGTCGCCCTGCCGGTCATCGAAATCGTCGTCGCCCAGGGCGAGTGGTACGACTACCACAACCGCTACACGCCGGGCAGGAGCGAGCACGTCGTGCCGGCGGAGTTGCCGGACGACCGCTTGGCGCAGCTGCAAGAGTTGGCGCTGCGCGCCCATCGCTGCCTCGGCTTGCGCGACCTGTCCCGGGCGGATTTCATCGTCGGCGACGAGGCGTGGCTGCTGGAAGTAAACGCCCTGCCAGGCATGACGCCGACCAGCCTGTACCCCGACGCCTGCCGCGCCATCGGCATCGACTTCGGCGAACTCGCCGTGCGCTTGGTGCGCAGCGCCCAGCGACGCGGGATGGAGCGTGCCGTGCAGACAGGCATGCCGCAATGACGCGGTGGCTCGACGAGTTTCTCGAATTACTGTCGTACCAAACCGCGATTTGGCTGCTGGTCTTTGGCGTCGTATTCCCTTGGGCTGGTGCGCTATTTCACGAACTCTCCGGCTTCAAGGAACCACCGACTGGCGACCAGCCAAAAGGGCGGAAGGTGCCGTGGTTCGAGATGCTCGTCGGCGTCAGCGTTGTGTTTGCCGTATCCTTTCGGGACGAGACGCTGAAAGCTGTCGGCATCGGCTCCGCCATCCTGGGGGCTGTCCTCTCGGCACTGTTGCTGGCCGCTTGGCGTCAGCGTTTGCGGGAGGGACGCATCTATCGAGACCTGCTCCGTTCCTTTCCCTTGGGGCATGGCCGATCGCATCCTCGCAGCGTTGATCGACAAAGCCGCGGCGGGCGTCCGAATCGATGACGGCATTGGTCGAGAGGCTGGTTGCAGCAGTCGGGTTCTTCGTCACTGCGACGTTGATAGAAATGGTGTGCTGCCGCTTTGCGGGTTTCGGCCAACCGGGGATTCGCATCCGGGAGCCTTGGCATGCAATAGACCTACTGGTGCTCGGACTCTGCGTAGCGGGGACTGCGCCGCCTGCAAGAATCCATGAGTGCAGTTGACATCGGTCTTGCGGTCCTGTCGGCAGGACTGGCGATGCTGCCGTCTGCTGTCTGGCATCAGCGTTTCCGCCAGCGCCATCCCTACGGAAAATGCTGCGCCCGCAACTGCTTTTGAAACGGCGCGAGGCGGGCGGCCGCATCAAATCAACGTCCTGCCGGGTTGGGGCGCACCGCGCAGGACGGGATTGACGATGACGGAGATGTTCGTCGAATGGCCTGCCTTCATGCGCGAGCACGGCGTATTCTTCATAGTTGTCCCCAGTCTCGTTTTTGTCTGGGCAGCAGGAGTGTTCAGGGCGCTGTCCGGTTCGGATGCACAGCGAGCAGACAAGCAGCGGCAGGGTTGGGGTCACGATCGGCGTCGACTTGGGCCGCTGGCTTTACCCTCTTCACCGTCTGTTTCGAGTTCTTCGTTCTTGACAATCGACCGAACGCTGTCGTCATCGGTGCAACCATTCTACGCGGGGTGCTCGGCGGGGTGCTCGTGGCGCTGCTCACGACATTTTGGCGCCAGCGCATTCGCGAGCGCCGCATCTCTCGGGACACGCTGCGCCCGAAGCCGCCTGAGATGGTCGGCCGCTAGCGTCCCGCTACTCCGCCTGGAAGCGATCTATGGGCCGCAGCCAGATGTTGCGGAAGCGCACCCGGTCGCCGTGGTCCTGCAATGCCAGCGGGCCGGTCGGGCCGTGGGGGTCGTCGTAGCTGGCCAGCTGGCGGTGCTTCGTCGGCCCTTGGATGTGCTGACGGTGCTGCACCAGCAGGCCGTTGTGCAGCACCGTCATGTACGCTGGCGACACCAGCTTGCCGTCATCGAAAACGGGCGGCTCGAAAACGATGTCGTAGACGTGCCACTGCCCCGGCGGTACGCAAGCGTTCGCCAGCGGCGGGTACTGGCCGTAGATGGATGCCGGCAGTCCATCGGCGTAGGTGGGATTGTCGAAGCCGTCGAGAACCTGAACTTCGTACAGGCCGAGCAGAAAGACGCCGCTGTTGCCGCGTCCCTGGCTGTCCGCGGAGATTGCCGTCGGCGCGCTCCATTCGACATGCAGCTGGCAACCGCCGAAGGATTCCCGGGTGCGGATGTCGCCGGTTCTCGGTTCCACCTCCATGGCGTCGCCCGCCACCAGATTCCATTTCGGCGCCCCGCCGTCACGTCCCACCCAGGCGTCCAGGCCGGCGCCGTCGAACAGCACCACGGCGTCCGAAGGCGGCTGCCCCGGGCGTTCCTGGGTGGAGAACGTCGGCGGCTGCACTACCGGCGGCGGCGGCCGGTCGATGTCGTGGACGCGCCACTGCGAGCCCGGCAACGCCGGGGTGTCGCGGTAGCCCTTGGGCAGTTCTCGGATTTCGTTCGCCACGTCGGGTTCCTTCTTCTATCGGCTGTTCGAGGCGCTACAGCTGTTCGAGGCGCTACAGGATGTAGCCGCGTTCGTTGTGGGAGACGAGGTCCAGGCCCTCGGTCTCGTCTTCCTCCGAAACGCGGTTGCCCACCAAGGCGCCCGTGATCTTCAAAATGATCCAGGTGGCGATGGCCGTGTAGCCCAGCGTCGCCAGCACGCCTAGCGCTTGGATGCCTAGCTGGCTGGGAATGGAAATGTCCTCTTGACCGCTGAACACCCCTAGGGCGCTGCTGGCGAAGATGCCGGTGAGAATCGTGCCCAATGCGCCGCCGACGGCATGCACCGGAAAGACATCCAGCGAATCGTCGATCTTCAGCTTCTGCTTCATGAAGTTGGTAGCGAAGAAGCACACCGTGCCGGCGGCGATGCCAATGACCAGCGCCGCCGCCGGCCCCACGAAGCCAGATGCCGGGGTGATGGTGCCGAGGCCTGCCACCATGCCGGTGACGGCGCCAAGCGCACTGGGTTTGCCGTAGCGCAACCACTCGATCATCATCCAGGTGAACGCGCCGGCGGCGGCGGAGATGTGGGTGACGGTAAGCGCCAGGGCGGCGTCGCCGTTGGCGGCCAGGGCGCTGCCGCCGTTGAAGCCGAACCAGCCCACCCACAGCATGGCGGCGCCGGCCACGGTGAGGGTCATGTTGTGGGGCGGCTGGATACGATCCGGGAAACCGCGTCGGGGGCCGAGAACGATCGCCGCCACCACGGCCGCAGTGCCGGCGGTGACGTGGACGACGGTGCCGCCGGCGAAATCCATCAAACCCAGTTCGCCCAGCCAGCCGCCGCCCCACACCCAATGGGTGATGGGCGCGTACACCAGCAGCGACCAGAACGCGGTGAACAGCAGCACCGCGGAGAAGCGCATGCGTTCGGCGAAGCCGCCGACGATGAGCGCCGGGGTGATGATGGCGAAGGTGAGCTGGAAAGTGGCGAAAATGGACTCTGGAATGGAACCCGACATCGCATCCTCGGTGACTCCGTTGTATAGGAACTTGCCCAATCCTCCGACCACGGCATAGCTGTCGCCGAATGCCAAACTGTAGCCGACGATCAGCCACAGGATGGTCACCAGGCAGGTAATGGCGAAGCACTGCAACAGCACCGACAGTACGCTGTTGGCACGCACCAGACCGCCGTAGAACAACGCCAAGCCGGGAATAGTCATGAACAGCACCAGCGCCGTGGACGTAAGAATCCAGGCGCTGTCGCCGCTATCCAGCGTGTCGCCCCAGGCGACCGCGCCGCCCAGCAGCGCCGCCGCTGCGATGATCCGTTGCATAAGCGTTTGCATGACGATGCCCCTCCGGTCGAGTCGAACACTCCTTCGCAAGAGACCAACTATACAAGACCGCGACGAGATTCCACTACTGCCCCGTCAATCGGGTAGCGGGTCGGCTTGACATTGGACGATGCCGCGCCAGCACGCCTCATTGATGTAGTGGCTGGCAGTCTGTCTGTATCTCTCCATCTTGTAGTCCAATGGCGCAGCACGGCGACGCGGATTCAAACCCAGCCACTACCGTCAATCGGTGTAGCGGGTCGATATGGAATTGGATCGGCCATGCCGCTGCGGATGCCGTTGCATAGGACATCCAACAGCGTTCCGTCGCCTGCATCTTGCGATTATGCGGCGCAGCGCGACGACGCGGATTCAAACCGAGCCGCTGCCGTCCACCGCGGCATGGGCAGCGCATTCCACCGCCCGGGCGAAGGCTTCCACTTCGCGGCTGGACGCGAGGCGAACGAAGCGGATATGCGCCCAGCGCGGATCGGACATATAGGCAACCAGCTTGCGGCGCTTGCGGGTCTGCTGGGCGACGATCCAGTAGACCAGCGATTGTTTCTTTCGCCAAACCATGAGCTGCGGCCAGAACCGCTCGCGGTTCGTGCCCCAAAGCAATTCCCGCGAACGCCAGCGGCGCCAGGAGCGGCGCAGAACGCGCCACAGCAGCAACGGCATCGGCAGATCGAGAAAGACGACGGTATCGAGCCGGTGCCAAAACGCTCGCTGGGCGTAGGCGGCATAGGAGCCGCCCGCCACCCAGCGCTCGCCGCCGGTGGCGGCGCGGAAGCGGCGTTCGAGTTCGGCGGGATCGTTCTCGTTCAAGCCCACCCATCCCGGCAGCCAGTTGAGGGCGTCCAGCTCCACGAATTCCGCATCCAGCGCCTGCGCCAGCCGTGCCGCGAGCGTGCTCTTGCCGGACGAGCTGTTGCCCATGACGTGGATGCGCTGGCCAATGGCCGCGCCTTCGGCTCGGCTTCGAACAACCACGGCTGCATCCCTGTTTCAAGCTCGGCGCGAGCGGCGAGTATACCTGTATGTTGGCGGCGTTTTCGATCTGCCAAGAAGCGATGGTACAGTAGCCGCTATAATTTGTCGGTTTAGGCAGCCATCGCGTCCATGCTGGCAGCGTGCCTTCGAGATCGGATACGGCGAATGCGGAAATGACTCCGAACGCCGACGAAACCGGACATTTCCTGGCTGGATGTCTGTCGTTGGATATCGAAGTCGGCAGGAAAAACGAGCGCATCCACGCCTTCGCCGCGGTGCGTCCGGATACCGGGCAAGCCGAGATTTTCCAAGGCGGCGACTTGCCCGCGGCGCTTGCCAAGCTCGACGATTTCGCCGATGGCACCACCTTCCTGCTGGGCCATAATCTGATCGCCTTCGACCTGCCGCATTTGCATGCGGCGAAACCCGATCTTCGGCTGTTGCGGCTGCCGGCAGTGGATACGCTGCGTCTCAATCCGCTGGCCTTTCCCCGCAATCCCTATCATCACCTGGTCAAGCACTACCAGGATGGACAGCTCAAACGCGGCCGGGTGAACAATCCGAAACTCGATGCCGAACTGGCGCTGGAAGTGTTCCGCAATCAGCAGCATGAATTGCGACAGAACGCCAATGCGGAGCTGCTGCTGGCTTGGCACTGGCTCGCGACGGCGGCAAACGACAGCCCAGGACAGGGCTTCGACGCTTTCTTTTCCGCGTTGAGAGAATCGCCTCGACCATCCGACGAGCAGGCCTGCAAGGCGATTCGCGGGATGCTGAAAGGGAAGGCATGCCTGATCCACGGCCAGGAGATCATCGTGGATCCAGACCGGCGCGGCTGGGCGCTGGCCTATGCGCTGGCGTGGTTGTCGGTATCCGGGGGCAATTCGGTGATGCCACCTTGGGTAAGGCACCAGTTCCCGGAGGCGGGACGCTTGGTTCGTCTGCTGCGGGATACGCCTTGCGACCATTCCGACTGCCACTGGTGCGAGGAACGACACGACGCCCGCCAGGAACTGAAACGCTGGTTCGGCTTCGACGATTTCAGACCGGCGCCGAAGGACAGCGCCGGCCAGCCCATGCAGCGCTCCATCGTCGAAGCGGCGATGGCCGGCCAGCACGTTCTCGGCATTCTGCCGACGGGCACTGGAAAATCGCTGTGCTACCAGATCCCGGCCCTGTCCCGCTACGACAAGACCGGTGCCCTGACCGTTGTGATTTCGCCCCTGGTCGCGCTCATGGCGGATCAGGTGGCCGGGCTGGAGAAGCGCAGCATCGATTCCTGCGTGACGATCAACAGCTTGCTGTCCATGCCCGAGCGAGCCGCCGCGCTGGACAAGGTGCGGCTGGGCGACGCGGGAATCCTCGTCATTTCGCCGGAGCAGCTTCGCAGCATATCCGTGCGCAAGGCGTTGGCACAGCGCGAGATTGGCGCCTGGGTGCTGGACGAAGCGCATTGTCTCTCCCGCTGGGGCCACGATTTCCGGCCCGACTACCGCTACATCGGACGCTTCATCCGCGAACGGATGGAGAAGACGGGTCAGACGGAAAGATCGAAACCGAGGCCACCGCCGGTGCTGTGCCTGACTGCCACCGCGAAACCCGACGTGGCGGCAGACATTCAGGCCCACTTCCGGGGCACGCTCGACATCGAGCTTATGGTCTTCGACGGCGGCGCCAATCGCACCAACCTCGGGTTCGTGGTGGTGTCGACGGCCGGCGGCGAAAAATTCGCCCATATCCACCAGATTCTCACCGCCGACTTGCCGCCGGGCGCAGCCGGCGGCGCCATCGTCTACTGCGCGACGCGCAAACAGGCCGAGGACATCGCAGGGTTCCTGCAAAGCAAAGAAGTCGCCGCCGACCACTTCCATGCGAAATTGTCTCCTGAAACCAGAAAAGACGTGCAACAGCGCTTCGTCGAGGGCGAACTGCGAGTGATCGCCGCTACCAACGCCTTCGGCATGGGCATCGACAAGCCCGATGTGCGCTTGGTGATCCACGCCGATATTCCCGGCTCCCTCGAGAACTACTTTCAGGAAGCAGGTCGCGCCGGACGCGACCGGAATCAGGCGCGCTGCATCCTGCTCTACGACCCGGAGGATGCCGAGCGCCAGTTCGGCATGTCGGCGCGCTCCCGGCTGACGCGACGCGAGATCCACGGCATCCTGCGGGCGCTGCGCAATCTGGACCGCCGCAAGCGCGCCAACGGCGAGGTGGTGGCGACTCCTGGCGAGATTCTCGTCAAAGACGAGGACCAGGCGTTCGAGCGGGATTCCGCAACCGACGACACCCGCGTGCGCACCGCGGTCGCTTGGCTGGAAGAAGCGAAGCTGCTGACGCGGAATGAAAACCAAGTGCGGATATTTCCGTCTTCCCTGCGTGTGGGTTCGGTGGATGCCGCTCGCGCCAAGCTCGAGCAGCAAGCCGTTCCAGACGACTATCGCCGTCAACTGCTGGAAATCGCCGAGAGGCTGATCGAAGCGGATGCGGACGAAGGCATCTCCACCGACGAGCTGATGCAATCCGGGCTCGGCCCGGAAGGCGTGCGGAACGCCCTGTACGACTTGGAGCAGCTCGGCATCGCCAGCAACGACACCGCGCTGACCGCCTTTGTCCACAGCGGAGTGCGAGGCGCCTCGAAGACGCGATTCGAGGAGGCCGCATCGCTGGAACGGGCATTGGTCGATCAGCTACGCGTGGAAGCGCCGGATCTGGGCAAGGGAGATTCGTCGATGCTCCACCTGCGGATGGTGGCGCAGCGGCTTCGGGACGACGGCCACGGCGACCCCCTGCCGCCGGAACGGCTCTGGCGCTTGCTGCGGAGCATCGCCGAAGACGGCAGGAACGAAGACGGCGGCCGGGGCAGCCTGAGCGTACGAAGACGGGACCCGGAAACGGTGCGGGTGACGCTGCAACGAGAATGGGACGACCTTGAAAAGACCGCCGAGCGGCGTCGCAGTGCCGCCCAAGTCCTGCTGCAGCACTTGCTGGACAGCCTGCCCGGCGCAAGCCAAGGAGTGGATCTGCTGGCGGAGACGACGCTGGGCAAGCTGCTCGCGGCCCTCAAGTCCGATCTGGCGCTGAAAGCCGCGATGAAAGATCCCCGCAAGCTCCTGGACCGCGCACTGCTGTGGTTGCACGAGCAGGAGATCATCCGTCTGAACAAGGGGCTGGCGGTATTCCGCCCCGCCATGACCATTCGGCTCGAGCAGGGCCATCGCGGCTTCGCCGGTGTCGATTTCAAGCCGCTCAAGCTCCATTACGATGAACAGGTTCTGCAAGTTCATGTCATGCTGGAATTCGCGCAACGCGGCTTGCAGGCCATGGCCGAGGCGCTGCGTCTGGCCATGGACTACTTCAGTCTGAAGCGAGACGACTTCCTTCGCCGCTGGTTTCCGGGCCGGAAAAACGAAATTGCACGGCAGACCACTCCGGAAGCATGGCGCGTTATCGTCGAAGACCTGAAGAACCCGATCCAACAACGCATCGTTGCCGACGATCGGGAGCAGACCAACGTGCTGGTGCTGGCCGGCCCCGGCTCCGGCAAGACCCGAGTGCTGGTGCATCGCATTGCCTATCTGGTGCGGGCAAGGCGGGAGAATCCGCGCGGTATCCTGGTTCTCGCCTACAATAGACATGCCGCGGTCGATATCCGACGCCGCTTGACGGCGCTGATCGACCACGACGCTCGGCCCGTCACCGTCCTCACCTGCCATGCTCTCGCCATGCGCCTGATCGGCGCCAGCTTTGCGGAACGCTCCAAGAAATCGGAGCCCGACGACGAGACCTTCCGGCAGATGATGCGCCAAGCGGTAGACCTGCTGCGCGGAAAGGGCCTGCCGCCGGAAGACGTGGACGAGCAGCGCGAGCGGCTGTTGGCCGGCTTCCGCTGGATCCTCGTGGACGAGTACCAGGATATCGGTCCAGACGAATACGATCTGATTTCGGCTTTGGCCGGCCGAACCCGTCAGGACAAGGACACCAAGCTCAATTTGTTCGCGGTCGGCGACGACGACCAGAACATCTACGCCTTCAAGGGCGCAGCAGTGCGTTTTATTCGTCGCTTCGAGGAAGACTACCAGGCTAGGCCCTTTTATCTGACGGACAACTACCGCTCCACCGCCCACATCATCGAAGCGGCCAACGCCCTGATCGAGCCAACGCAGCAACGGATGAAAGCCGAGCATCCTATCGTCATCGATCGGGCGCGGAAGAAAGCCCCCTTCGGTGGCGCTTGGGCAACGTTGGATCCGGTATCCCAGGGCCGAGTGCAAATACTGCGGGTGGCCGAAGATCCGGTTCGGCAGGCCAATGCGGCGATAACAGAGCTACAACGTTTGGCCAACCTGTTGCCAGACTGGAACTGGTCCGCATGCGCGGTGATCGCCCGCAAGTGGGAATACCTGGACCCCGTGCGCGCCCTCTGCGAACATCAGGGAATTCCGGTGCAGATGGGAAACGAACAAGCGCCCGGCTTCTGGCGTTTGCGCGAAACCCAGGCATTGCTGGGCTGGCTTCGGCAGCGCGAGACTCCTCTGGTGAGCAGCGCGGACCTGAACGGCTGGCTGCGAACACGCCCTGCTGGTGCTTGGATGGACCTGCTGCGGGAAGCCGTGGACGAGTACGCGAACGAAACGGGCGACGATTTGGAAACCTCGGTCGAGTACTTCATCGAATGGTTGGCGGCGTGGGGGCGGGAAGCCCGTCGCCGCCAGCAGGGACTGCTGCTGTCCACCGCCCACCGCGCCAAGGGATTGGAGTTCGATCATGTAGTCGTCCTGGACGGAGACTGGCGAGCCGGCGGCAACGAAGACGCCGACGCCCCGCGCCGGCTCTACTACGTAGCCATGACCCGTGCTCGACAGATGCTCACGCTGATGCGCTTCGAGCCGGCTGCCGGCGCTGCTCGCGCTTCGAGATCACGCCATCTGCAAGACGACTTGCCTGTAGATAGCGCGGGGGTGCTGCGTCGCATCCCGGCCGAATGGCCGCTGGCCATGCCGGCATCGGCCCTGCGACTTCGCTATCAAAGGCTGACCCTGCGCGATGTCTACTTGAGCTTCGCAGGACGTCGCAACCCGAACCACCCTGTGCATCGCGCGATTGCGGCTCTGTCTCCTGGCGACGAACTACAGGTGCGGGAGCAACGCAAGGCGAGTTGGGAACTCCGAGATCCGACGGGAGAGTTGGTAGGACACCTCTCCCGAAGCTTCCAGCCCCCATCCGGAATGCGGTGCCAATCCGCCAAGGTGTTTGCCATCGCAACATGGGAGCGCGAGGTGTCGCAACCAGAGTACCAAGATGGTCTCCGATGCGACCAATGGGAGGTGGTGGTGCCCGAATTAGTGTTCGAACCGTGCGAGATCTTGGCCTAGGCAGCTGCGACAGGCACGGCATGGCCACATCGAGCCTTATGCTGGAATCCCTTGGCGAGATTCGGCGCGACAATGCCCAAGAAACGATATGGAGGTAGGTTCTAGCCGCCGTAGCACGAATTCAATCGAAGTCGCTGCCCGAAACCGAAGTCGTGCTGCATCCCGACTGATGCCGGACGATCGTCGAAAAGTTCTTTTGAGCAACTATATGCTTGAACCTCCGAGCTATGATATACGATGCAGTTTTCAAGGGACAACTACCATGTACAGTGCCTAGAGTACTGTTGCATATAGCTCCTTTCTTTTGGTTGCTGCGAACCTGAAAGGGTGCCTATCTCTCCCACAGCTCGCGCAGCGACACCGCCAGCATGCGTTTGTCCGGCAGCGGCAGGGTACTGTCGCCGGCGTAGAGCAGGATGCCCTGGGCGAAGTTCGCGCCGCAGCGGTGCGCTAGCCGGGCCAGCCCCCTGCCGTCGCCGGACGCAAGGGTTCGCGCGGCCTTCACCTCGACGCCCCATACCTTCCGGCCCCGAGTCATCACCACGTCCACCTCCACACCGTCCTTGTCTCGGTAGTGCCAGAACCGCAGGTCTGGGTCCGTCCAGCCTGCTTGGGCGATGAGTTGCTGCACCACGAAGGATTCCAGCAGATGGCCCATGCGGTCTCGTGCGGTCAGCCAGTCGGCCGCGGTCAAATCGGCCAGCGTTGCGGCCAGACCCGTGTCCAGCAAGTGGACTTTCGGCGCCTTCACCAAACGCCGGGTGGCTCGGTGATGCCACGCCGGCAGGCGGCGGACGAGGAAGAGGCGCTCCAGCACGGAAAGATACCGCTCCACCGTCTCCCGGCGCAGGCCGAGATCGCTCGCCAAGTGGCTGGTATTGAGGAGTTGCGCGCTGCGCAGGGCCAGCAGTTCCAGCAATCGAGCCAACTCGTCGGAGTCCTTCACCCGTGCCACATCCTGCACATCGCGTTCGATGATGCTGCGCAGGTACTGCCGATGCCACTGCCGGGGCCGAGCGGGTGTTCGCGTCAGCGGCTCGGGATAGCCGCCGGCCACCAGCCGTTCCGGCAGCGTCGGTTCGCCGGCTGCTTCGGCTCGAACAGCCGGTTTCAATGCGCCAGCCAGCACGTCGCGGACGAAACCGCCGTCGCTGCGCGCCTTCTCCGCTTCCGTGAGCGGCTGCAACCGCGCAACTTCAATGCGCCCCGCCAAGGATTCGGCGACTTTCGGCAGCAGCAGGAGATTGGCCGAGCCGGTAAGCAGAAAGCGCCCTGGGCGACGGTTCCGATCCACCGCCAGCTTGATGGCCGGCAGCAGATCGGGCGCCCGCTGCACTTCGTCCAGGGTCGCCTCGTCCGGCAAGCTCTCGACGAAGCCCGCCGGGTCGGCGACAGCCGCCTGCAGGTAGGCGTGGTCGTCCAGGCTGACGAAGGTTCGCCCCGCAGCCAGTTGGCGGGCGAGAGTCGTCTTTCCGCTCTGCCGCGGCCCAAGCAGACAGACTACCGGCGTGTCCGCCAGCGCCGCGACGATGGCGGGACCAAGGGGACGGTGATACAGGGTTTGAAGAGCGGCCATTTGACTATTATGGTAGCGGCTGAATGTCGATCTCGTAGCTACCGAGACGGCCCCAATGCTGGCATAGCTGGCCCGTGCGAGCACCATGCGCATCCCATGCGCGGGGCGCTACGCGAGCATCATCGACAAGGCAATATCCACAATGGTATGGCAAGCCTCGTGTAATGCGCAGGGACATCCGAGGGATTGTTTGCATGGCCGACAAATCGGCGATCGAGTGGACTGACGCAACCTGGAACCCCGTGACTGGCTGCACCAGGATCTCGCGCGGTTGCGACTACTGCTACGCGGAGCGTTTTGCGGAACGATGGCGTGGCATCCTAGGCCACTCTTACGAACAGGGGTTCGATCTTCGCCTGTGGCCATCGCGCCTTGTGGTTCCTTCACCTGCCAAGGCATCCCACGGCGCGGGACGTCATGATTCAACGCCACTGGGATATATCCATAACACGTTCGAACACTATGGCCCTGGCAACTTCAATATGCTGGGCTGGGACGCGCTGCAAGATCCCGACCAACTATCGTTGCTCAACTTTAGGGATACCGATGCGGCATAGATGCGGAAAGATTTCTAAACTCCATGCCGAAGCGACTGTTCAGCTTGGCCTCTGAGTGTCCAGTTACGGTAGCCGCAATGCGGCATGCCTTTGCAAACGAGACGCCCGCTCGATTCTCGGACTTCGACGAGACCGTTCTTCAGCTCGCCAAGGAGAAGGAAATCGATATTCTGTCTTCCGATGGCCGCATTCGTTCTCGTGCTCTGACACGGCTGCAACCAATCGACCGAATTGCGTTTCCTGGCACGCTATTGATCCCTGGCATTTCTCGCCATCGCTGACGCTCAAGTGCTGTTCGGACCGGCCGTCGGACACAGCGTGCATTACAGGCCGACAGCTTGACTGGACAGGATGCGCGACGAGGCCCTTGTCGTCCGTCTAATCTCACACGCGAAACACCTTCATCACTTCGTCGCCTGGATGGTTGATGACCTTGACGGCGACGCGGCCGGAGGTCGGCTTCGGGAACAGGCGCGAGGTGTCGCTGTGCAGGGTAGCCCAGGCGTCTTCGTCGATCTCCGCCAACTTCATGAGATGTCTCCGCAGGCCACGTTTGAGAGGGGCACCACCGTGAACCGGAACCGAGATACGAACGAGAGTATGCTCTTTGGCGTATATATGATGGCTGCCGCGAATGCGCATTAACTGCCACCCCGCGCCGCCAGCACTTTGCAAAGCCGCTTCCCGCTGACGATCTTCATACCGCGATTTCGATAATCTTGCCCTTGGCCGACGCAGGAATCTCTTCGGCCTCCAGGGACAGACAGCCTTCAATGGCTTCGTAGAGATTGCTCAGCTGTTCTTCAAAAGATTCTCCTTGCGTCGCGCATCCCGAGATGGCGGACACCTCTGCCCAATACCCACCTTCCTCCGCTTCATGGACGACTGCCTTTAATTTCATGACACCTCTCTGTTCAGGGGTGCGCGTGGACGAACAGGTTAGCATCGCCCGCAATCACTCTGTTTCAGTTTCTCCGTAGATCGATCCATGCAGATCCTGCCGCCGGAAGGCCTTGAGAGGCTCCCCCGCATCGGCATGGCCGGTGCTTGAATCGGGGCGCCGGTAGCGATGCCGGATGGAAGGCGCATCAAGATGGCTCTCGATCTTGCGCAAATGGTCGATCCACATCAACGTATCGACCACGATCATTTCGAGATTTCGCTCTGCCGGCGCGGGATGCGTTCGATCTCAGGAGCGCTGCCGCCGGCCTTCGCCAGCCGTTCAGCGGCCTTTACCATGAACGAGGAAAGGCGCCGGCGGATCATGCCCTCTAACTCGCCTTCACTCTAGCCTCGAAATCCGACTGCATCTCCCAAAAATCCGTAAACTCGGCGAAGGCCCAGCGGACGAAGTGTCCATGACGGTTGACGCCGGGCACCCAGTAGCTCTCCATCGTTTTCTTCTTCTCTTTGGCGTCCTCTCGCCGGTATCCCTTGATCTCGACAACCAGATGCAGAGGGTCATCCTTGCCATGGCCGTCGTCGATCCGCACGATGAAGTCCGGTACTTAAGTGCGCATTTCGGACCCGTAGCGGTAGGGGATTTCGAACCCAAGATTGTGGTTCTTCACGTAGGCGGGCACAAGCGGATGCGCCTCGGCAACGCGGCAGAACTCGGCTTCCCAGTCGCTGTCCAAGACTGCCCAGTTGACGTGGCAACGGCGGGCGTCGGTCTCGTAGCGGCTTGTCTTGGACGTATTGAAGTTGACGTGGGTCGTGGAGCCCATCGGATTGTAGGGATTCAGCACCGCCTTTATGGCGCTGCTGTCCTTTTCCGCGAGCGTGATGGCAGCCGCAATGCGCTCGCAGGCCATGTCGGCCAGCGCCTGGCACATCAGCTGTGCCGGGTGGGCGCCTCCCCTGCACACAAGGCAACTATCGAGCCACTGCCTGGTGATGCGCTTGAGTTGACCGAACAGGTGAATTTTCGGTTCTTCGCCAGGGTCGCGCCATTTGCTGTACAGCAGATGCTTGGTGAGATGGAACAACGGGGCAGGGCGGTTCTCGGCTTGGCGCAAAGGGTGCCGTCTACGATCTCGGCGATCATGTTGGCAGACCGTCCAGGACGCTCCGATAGGCACTCCGGGCATCGAGTGCGGCGACAGCGACATCCAGGTGGAGTATGGATGGAAGCCGAATGCGGCAAGCACGATGGACGCTCGCCCGCTCAGCGAACGAATTGCGGCGTCGGCAGGAGGTCGGCATATGCAAAGGTGGCGCCATGCCGATCACGACAGTTCCACGCCTGCCAGCGTCCCTGCCGCCCGCCAGCCGCGCAGGATCTGGAAGAACGCCTCCGGGCCGCCGCCGTACTGGCTGCCGAGCAGCGAGCTGCCCTGCCCCGGCTTGCCTTCGTTGTTGTAGCGGCCGGGCGTGCATTCCTCCAGGAACCGCTGGCTGAGCGCGGCCGCGCGCTTGATGGCGTCCACCCAGCCGTCTTCGCCGGCCTGGGACGCCTCGACGCAGGCGGCGTCGCTGTTCGCCGCATGGCCGACCATGCAGGCGACGTGCAGGCTCTGCTCGTTCAGCATGTGCGGGAAGTTGGCCGTGAAGCCGCCCTGGGTCACGCCCATGAAGAAGCAGTTGGGGAAGCCGCGGGGCTGGAAGCCGCGCAGCGTGCGCATGCCGTTGCGCCGCTTCTCCGACAGCGCGAGGCCGCCCTTGCCGGCGATGTCGCAGCCGGCGCGGCGGGCGTAGGCGGCGGCGTAGATCAGGCAGTCCAGCTCGAACTCCTCGCCGTTGGCGACCACGCCGCGTTCGGCGATGCGCTCGACGCCCGAGCCGTCCGTGTGAACCGGCGTCACGCCGGGGCGGTTGAAGGTCTCGAGGTACTCGTCGCGGAAGCAGGGCCGCCTGCAGAACTGACGGTACCAAGGCTTCAGGGCGGCGGTGGCGGAATCTTCGACGATGCCGTCCACCCGGTCGCGGATTTGTTCCATCTTCTCGAAGTCCGCCAGTTCCACCCGCGCCCGGGCATCCAGGGGCGAATCGTCGCCGTTCTTCGCGGCCGCCATGGTCGCCAGGTTGCGGATGATGTCCGTCCAGCCGTCGCTGACCAAGTCCTCGTCTTGCAGGCCGCCGGCGACCAGCACGTTGAAGTTGGTCATGCGACGCCGCTGCCAGCCGGGCTGCAAGGAAGCCGCCCAGTCCGGGTCCGTGGCGCGGTTGCCGCGCACGTCGATGGACGAGGGCGTGCGCTGGAAGACGTACAGACGCTCGGCATGCTCGCCCAGATGGGGGACGCACTGCACCGCCGCGGCGCCGGCGCCGATGACGCCCGCGCGCTTGCCCTCGCGGCCGGCGAGACCGCCTTCGGAATCGCCGCCGGTGTAGCCGTAGTCCCAGCGGCCGGTGTGGAAGGCGTGGCCCCGGAACGAGCCCACGCCCGGAATTCCCGGCAGCTTGGGCCGGTTCGGCGGGCCGTTGGACATCGCCACGAACCGCGCCCGCACGGCGTCGCCGCGGCTGGTCTCGACGATCCAGCGCAACGCCTGCTCGTCCCAGCGCGGGGCGGCGACCTCGGTTTGGAAGCAGGCCTCGCGGCAGAGCTCGTACCGCTCGCCGATGGCGCGGGCGTGGGCGAGGACCTCCGGCGCGTAGCTGTACTTCTCCTTCGGCATGTGGCCGGTCTCCTCCAGCAGCGGCAGATGGATGTAGGACTCGATGCCGCACTGGGCGCCGGGATAGCGGTTCCAGTACCAGGCGCCGCCGAAGTCGCCGCCCTTCTCGACGATGCGGAGATCCCGCACTCCCGACTCGCGCAGCCGCGCTCCGGCCAGCAGGCCGCCGAAGCCGCCGCCGATCACCGCCACGTCCACCTCGTCGGCCAGCGGCTCGCGCTCGAAGCCGGGCGGCACGCAGGGGTCGTCCAAAAAGTGCGCGAAGCGACCCGTCGCCTCGACGTACTGTTCGTCGCCCTCGCCGCGCAGGCGCTTGTCGCGCTCCTCGCGGTACTTGAGGCGCAGCGTATCGGGATCGAAACCGAAATCTCGAGCTATGGCCCATGCATCCACGCCGGGCGGCGACTCGGTTCGACTTTGGACAAGCCGCGCCATTGCGGCTGCCGCCGCACATGGAATTCGATGCCGGCTGGTGCCCCTGCTTCTTGCGGTTGCGCGATGCGGCAGGACGATACGAATTCAAACCGAGCCATTGCTCCACGCTGACGGTGCCGAAGATCGCCGGCCCGATCGCCGGGGCGGTTCCAGCCGCTTGCCGGCACCGCGGAAAGGCGTTGGCGACATCTCCGAGCGAGGCGTTACAGGACATCAAAGCCCTGGATGCCGAGGCGCTCATCGGCCATGGGCCAGCAACACCCCGACGCCAACCCGCGTTGTCCCGAACTCGCCGCGGCACCGGACCGGTTGGGTGCGACATGCCGGCCAAGGCCAAACCCGTCTTCGGGCAAAGCAAGGGAAATGACCAGCCAAACTAGCCAAATGCCCTTGACCTGAGATGCGTTGTTTGAAGGATGCCGGGGCGAAGCCTGTCCGCCCAAGCGCCGGATTGCGCGACGGCTCGAACTGGCCGACGGATACGCGGGGGGATGGAAGCCGTGAGACTTCCTTTTCGGTGGCCAGTTTCGTCGGCAATTCCCAAAGCTAGCCAAATCGAGACCGGGCGGGCCTCGCGCCCGCGCTCCCGGTTGCGGTCAGCGAATCGCCACCGGATTGATCACCGCCTGCACGGCACCCTCAAAGCGCGGCTGGCCGAGAACGAACAGAAACTCCCAGCCTTCGTCCATCGCCAGTGCTCGCACGTCCATGTTCTCCAGGATGTAGATGCCGTTCTTCGCCAGCAGCTCCGGATGCACCGGGAACACGAGATCGGGATTCTCCCCCGGCACCGCTTCCAGCCCCCAGGTGTCCGCGCCCACGGCTACCACGTCGAGGCTGGCGAGATACTTGGCGCCGCCCATGCCAAGGCCAGGCTCGCCGCCCATGAACGTCTCGTTGTCCACGCCGGCAAGGTTCAGCCAGCCGGTATGGAACAGCACTACGTCGCCCTTGCCGATGACGACGCCTTGGGCCTTCGCCTGTGCCTGGATCTCCGCCTCGTTGAACACCGTGCCGGCCGGCAGCGGGTTCTTGCCGAAGTGGCGCGTCATGTCCAGCAGCACGCCGCGGCCGACGATGGGCGGCAGCTTGTCGATGGAGAGAGCCGTCAACCCCTTGGTGGTAACGATGTCCGCCGCCTTGTGGCCGTTGTAGTAGACGTGGTCGATGCCCATATGGCCGAGACCGTCGAGCTGGCTGCCGATGCCCATCCAGGTGTAGAGCAAGTCGTCGTTGCCCGTGGCCCGGTTCGCGCCCAGGGTGGGACCGTTGTCCTGACCAGGCTGAAGGATGGTGATGGCGTAGTGGCGCGGCGGATAGGCGGGCGTGTTCCAGCCGGTCACCACGCCCAGGGGATAGGCCCTGCCCGTCTTCACCAGTCGGGCGGCCTGCACCACCTTCTGCGGCGACAGATGGTTGATCGCGCCCAGGGTGTCTCCCGCGCCGTGTTCGGACGGATGCCAGTCCTCCGCCCAGACGGAGCAGGCGGCAAGAGCGAAGGCGATGTAGACGATGCGCATGGCGTTTCTCCTGATTGGCCGTTGCCGTATTTGCGACTATCTCATGATACGGCAGAGAACCAGGACGAGACCGGGGCAGCCCCTCGCCGCTTCGGCGCTTGCGGCCCGTTGCCGGTCACGATACTGTTTGCGTCCTCTATGGATTCGGAAACGCGGACATGACAGGCAAGGTGCTGGCCATTGCACGGCGCTCGGCTTCGCGCGCCTCCATGGAGCAGCTAGAGGCGGCGGAGGTAAGCGTCGAAGCCGGCGTGGCGGGCGATGCGCGCGGCCGGCTGAAGGGCCGCCAAGTGACTGTGCTCGCCAAGGAAAGCTGGGACGCGGCCTGCGCCGAGCTCGGGCGCGAACTGCCTTGGACCACGCGCCGGGCGAATATCCTGGTGCAGGGCCTGCCCCTCGCCGGCGAGGTGGGCAAGACCATCCGCATCGGCGATCTGAAACTCGTCGTTACCGACGAGACCGATCCCTGCCAGCGCATGGAGGAGCAGGCGGCCGGCCTGCGTCAAGCGCTCATGCCGGACTGGCGAGGGGGCGTGACGTGCAATGTGGCGAAGAGCGGCTCGATCCAGGTGGGCGATGCCGTCGAACTGGTAGACTGAACCGCCGTCCGCCAAGCGCAGGCGACATCTGGCGTCAGCGCCTTAGCCACTGCCATCGGATGCCAATCAAGGCGGCGTTCCGAACGTCGGCTTCGACATCGCTGCCCTCTCTCAGGCGAAAGCGGAACGAGCGCCGGTACTCGCGCCCGGCATGCAGAACCAAGCGATGCGAAGTGCCTGCTTGCAGCGCCAGTCCCAGACTGATCCGCCAGCCCTGCTGTTGGAACCGGCTTCGGCGGACCAAGTCGTCGTCGAAAATGCGCCAACTACCGCCAGCGGGATGAATTTCGGCCTGCAGCCGCCAGCGTGGATGCAGGCGCAGAGACAGACGAGAGTCCGGAAAGGCCAGCGTCAAGTTCACGCGGTCTTGGACTCGCCAAGCGATGCCGAGCAGCGGGTGGAACGAGACGGCGCCGAGGCGATCGTCCCGGCAGGCACCCCAGAACACGTCCACCGAGGGCGTGGCGTCGTGGCGGTACCGAACGACGCCGTGCCAAGCGACGAGCCCGCTGTCGATCGCGCGCGGATGCTGTCCGGCGTTGGACGATGCCGCCAGCACGGGCGCGACGGTCCACTCCCAATTCGCCGTCGCGAATCGGTACGCCAGCGCCAAGCGATGCAGGTGGCCGTTGGTCTGCGGAGGGTTGGCAGCCGGGGTTCGCAGCTGATAGGCGCGGTAGTCGTGCAGAAGCCGCAACGAATGCGCGTCGTCGCGCCGCCAAAGCCGGATGCGCAATTTTGTTTCGGCGCTGCCAACGGTGTGCAGGTCGGGCGCTGGGAAGTCCGCCGTCTGCACGTGGGATCGATCGGCGAAAACCAGCTCTTCCGGTTCCGCCGGCAAGCAGGGGGATGCGCCCGCTTGGAAGGCCAGGGCAAAGGCCGGGAGGCAACGGCAAGCCGTTGCGCCGGTGGCCATTCAGCCGTCCAGCAGCCGTTGTCCGACAACGAAATCCAGCGTCCCCTGGTAGAGCGCGGAACCGCTGATCACGCCGAGCAGTCGATTCGCGCCAAGGCCGAGAGCCTTGAGGGCACGCAGGTCGTCCAGGTTGCGAACCCCGCCCGAAGCGATGATCGGCACCCGCGTCGCCTCGGCCATGCGGCGGGTGGCGGCGGCGTCGACGCCAGCGAGCATGCCGTCCCGGGCGATGTCCGTGTAGACGATGGCGAACAGGTCCACGTCATCGAGACCGGCGGCGAACGCCACGGCGTCCACTTCGTTGCCAGCCGTCCAGCCGCGAGTGGCGGCACGGCCATCGCGGGCATCGAGGCCGAAGATCGTCTGGCCAGGAAACTCCGCTGCAAGCTGGCTTAGAAAGCGCTGATCCTCCAAGGCGCGTGTGCCGGCAATGACTTGGCTAGCGCCGGCATCCAGATAGGCGCGGGCGGCTTCAAGGGTGCGAATGCCGCCGCCAACCTGTACAGGGACGCCGGCGGCGGCATGGACGATTGCCTCGACGAGATCGCGATTGACGGGAGCGCCGGCGAACGCGCCGTCAAGATCCACCACATGCAGACGACGTGCGCCGGCGTCCACCCAGCGCCTGGCCATGGCCGGCGGATCATCCGAGTAGATCGATGCCGATGCCATGACGCCCTGGCGCAGCTGTACGCAGCGGCCGTCCTTGAGATCGATGGCGGGAATCAGCAGCACGGCTATAGCATCCCCTTGGTGGATGGCGCGTCGGTCGTCCGCTCGTCTCGTTCGAGGGCCATGCGCAAGGCGCGTCCGAACGCCTTGAAGATGGTTTCGGCTTGGTGGTGGGCGTTGACGCCCTTGAGGTTGTCGATGTGCAGGGTGACGCAAGCGTGATTGACGAACCCTTGGAAGAACTCGCGCAGCAGGTCCACGTCGAAGTCGCCGATGCGCGCCCGGTTGAAGGCCACGTCGTACTCCAGGCGAGGTCGCCCGGAGAAGTCCACCACCACCCTGGAGAGGGCTTCGTCCAGGGGCACGTAGGCATAGCCGTAGCGGAAGATGCCGCGCTTGTCGCCCACCGCATCGGACACGACCTGCCCCAGGGTGATGCCGATGTCTTCGACGGTGTGGTGGGCGTCCACATCGAGGTCGCCGCGGGCCTCGATGTCCAGGTCGATGCGGCCGTGGCGAGCCACCTGGTCCAGCATGTGCTCGAAGAAGGGCAGTCCGGTGGCCAGCCTCGAGCGCCCGGCGCCGTCGAGATTCACGGTTGCCTGGATGCGGGTTTCCAGGGTTTCGCGGCTGCGGGAAGCAGTGCGGTCGGTCATGAGCGGCAGGCTGTTCGGCGAAAGACGCAGTATACCCGCGCTTAGCCCTTCAGCCGTTCCATCAAGCTGCCGTAGGGCAGGAAGCGGTTGCCGCTGACGGACTTGATCCACGCCGTCAGTTCCGCTGGATAGTCGCCGCGCTGGCGCAGCAAGCGAGCCAAGGCGATGACCGGCGACTTGGCTCCGGCCTCGCAGCCGGCAATGGTCTCTTCCGCCAGGGTCAGCGCCCGCAGCCAGCCGAGCAGCCGCTCCGACTCTCGCCCGTCGAACAGCCGTGCGCGTTCGCCGGCGCTGGCGCGTACCACCTCGCGCAGGCAGTTGGCATCGTCGATGGCGAAGGCGCCGTCCGTCGAACGCGAAGCGCGATCCAGGGCATGCGCATGCGCCTCGTCGAGCTTGCCGCCGGGTTCCCAAGCACCCACTTCCGCGCTCATGCCGGGTATCCTCTCCGCACACTTGCTGATGCCGCCTATAGTATCGTGCCGGACGCCTTCGCATCCTGTCTGCTCGCGTGGTGGGATGAACACGGTCGCAAGAACCTGCCGTGGCAGCGCCAGCGTACGTCCTATCGGGTGTGGGTTTCGGAAATCATGTTGCAGCAGACCCGGGCGAGTGCCGTGGAGCCCTACTTCGAGCGCTTCATGGCACGGTTCCCGACCGTCGAGGCGCTGGCTGGCGGCAGCCGCGACGAGGTGCTGCATCTGTGGAGCGGCCTCGGCTACTATGCCCGCGCCCGCAACCTGCATCGAGCGGCGCGCATCGTCGTCCGCGACCACGGCGGAAACTTCCCGGACGCCTTGGCGGACATCCTGGCGCTGCCGGGCATTGGCCGTTCCACCGCGGCGGCCATCGTGGCCCAGGCGTACAACCGCAGGGCGGCCATTCTCGACGGCAACGTCAAACGAGTGCTGGCACGGCAGCATCGGGTGGCGGGGCCGGTATCCTCGACAGTCACGGTCAAGGCGTTGTGGGCCTTGGCGGAAACGCATACGCCGGCGCATCGTGCCGCGGACTACACCCAGGCCATCATGGATCTGGGCGCCATGCTGTGCCTGCGCCGCCAGCCCGGCTGCGTCTCCTGCCCCGTTCGCGCCACCTGCCAAGCCTTCGCCGCCGGCGAGGTGGAACGGTTTCCGGAACCTGCGGCGCGACGAGCGCGGCGCTTGCAGCGGCGGCGATTCTTCGTGCTGACGGATCCCGACGGGGCCTGCTTCGTCGAACAAAGGCCAGCCACTGGCGTATGGGGCGGGCTGTGGTCGCCGCCGGAACGGGACAGCGAAGAAACCGCCGATGGGTTTCTGGCCCGGGCCGGCATCGATGCGGCCTTGGTGGAAGCAGTTCACGTCGCCCCCGTGTTCCGGCACGGGTTCAGCCACTACGATCTGGATGTGGAGCCGATCTACCTGCGCCTGGGCGCGAGACCGCTGGCAGTGCGCGACGGCAGCGGCGCCTGGATCGTGCCGGGCCGCCACCGGCTTGGCCTTTCCGCGGTTGCGGCTAAACTTCTGGCAGGCACCGAGGGGGAACTGTTCCGTGAGCCGTAGCGTATTCTGCAAAAAGTACCGACAAGAACTGCCCGGCCTGGACGCGCCGCCGCTGCCGGGCGCGATGGGCCAGGACATCTTCGACCACGTCTCCGCCCGCGCCTGGGGGGAGTGGCAGCACTTGCAGACGATGCTCATCAACGAGCATCGCCTGTCCATGATGGATCCGCAGGCGCGCAGGTTTCTGCGCGAACAGATGGGCAAGTTCCTGGGCAACGAGGACTACCAGCAGCCGGCGGGATACGTGCCTCCCGCCGACAGCTAGCGGCCGGCTCCTGCTGCCGGGCCGAACCCGCTAGGCGTTGGCACTCGACCTAGCCTTCATCGCCGCGTACCAGCGCTGTAGGTGCGGATGCTCGTCGCCAGCGCGGATCTGCACCCACTTGGCGAAGTCCACCACGCAGAAGGCGGTGATGTCGGCGATGGAGAAGGCATCGCCGGCAACGTATTCGGACTGCGCCAAGGTGGCGTTCAGGGCATCGTAGAAGCGACCGGCCAGAAGCTGGCCGCGCACCACCAGATCGGCGATGGCCGGCACGTTCCGGCTGCCCGAGGTGGCACGGTCCGCGAACGTCGGGTTGCCGTTGCGGAACGCCTCGGCCACCGGCATCAGGCCATCCCATTCCATGTGCCGCTGGGCCGCCTCGATCACGGCCTTGGACTGCGCGTCCGTGCCCATGAGCGGCGGCTCGGGATGCAGTTCCTCGAAGTAGCGGCAGATGGCCACCGATTCGTCGATCACGGTGCCGTCGTCGAGCACCAGAGTGGGCAGCAGACAGCGCGGGTTGATGGCGCGGAACTCGTCGGCGAGGTTCTCGCCGGCGGGAATGTCCACCTGCGTGGTCTCCACCTTGATGCCCTTTTCGGCCAGAAAGATGCGCACCCGCCGCGGATTCGGCGCCATCGTGTAATCGTACAGTTTCATCCCTGCCTCCTTACTTGGAAAGCGTTTAGCATAGCGAACCATGACCGTCGGCGCTCTCGTTGCCACCTTCCTCGGCCTCGTCGTCGGCATCGGCGGCATGTGGCTGGCGTGGAAACTGGTGCCGCGCTTGCCGGATGAGCCGTCTGGAACGGACGAGTCGATGGACGAAACCTCGGCGGACAAAGCGCCCGGAGAGCAGCCACCCGAGGACGAAGGCAAGCCGTGAGCGAAGCCGACCGCCGCAAGTGGGATCAGCGCTACCGCGACGGTGCCTACCAATCCCGGCCCTGCCCCAGCGAGTTCCTTGCCCATTGCGTCGATCTTCTACCGGCGGGAGGACAGGCACTGGATGTCGCCTGCGGTGGCGGACGCAACGCCATTTTTCTCGCCAGCCGCGGGTTCGAGGTAGATGCCGTGGACATCTCGCCGGCCGCCCTGTACCGCGCTCGCGCCCAGGCCGGCGAGGCGCCTATCCGCTGGATCGAACGGGACCTGGACGATGGCTTCCATCCCGACCGGGACTACCATGTCATCGTCAACATCCGCTATGCGAACCAGCGCTTGGTCGAATCCCTCCTGCCGCGGCTGCGCTCTGGCGGCGTGCTGATCGTCGAGCAGCACTTGGCTACCAGCGACCCTACGGTGATCGGCCCGAAGAACCCGGCCTTCCGGGTCGCTCCGGGCGACTTGGCGCGGCTGGCAAGCGCACTGGCCGTCGAACGCCTGAAAGAGGGGCGGTTCGAGGATCCCGACGGCCGCAGCGCCGCCCTGGCGCGGTTGGCGGCCCGCAAACGCTGACGCCTTCGCCGCGCAAGAAAGTCGAGGTAGCGGTTCGGTTGGAATTCGGATGGATCGCACCATTACGCCACCACTAAGCGAGCTGTCCCATCTCTACATCTTGTATTTGGATGGTTGAACGCGGCAACGCAGATCCAAACTGATGCACTGCCAAAGTTGACGTTGCCGCGAACTAACGCTTAAATTCGCGCCTTGCTCCGGCCAGGTAGCTCAGTTGGTAGAGCAGGGGACTGAAAATCCTCGTGTCGGCAGTTCAATTCTGTCCCTGGCCACCACCATTTCAACCACCATCCTATCTATCCCCCCTGCCGCGTCAGCCGCGAGGCGTCTCGGCGGCTTGCGGCGGCGGGTACTGCTCCGGCCGATAGGCGGCAGCGCGAACGTCCCGGCGCGTTGGCGCCAGCTCCGAGGCCGGCTCGCCGGCGACCCGGGTATGGCGCATCACCCGGGGCTGGGAGTAGTCGTAAGGCTGTACGCGATGCAAAACGCAGCGGTTGTCCCAGATCGCCAAGTCCCCAGGCTGCCAGCTATGGCCGGTGATGCGCGGCGGCTGGGCGGCGAATTCCAGCAGTTCCCGCAGCAGCGCTGCCGATTCGGCCTCCGTCATGCCCGGAATGCCGTAGGCGTGGCGGCCGATGTAGAGCGACTTCCTGCCCGTTTCCGGGTGCGTCTTCACCAGTGGTCGCAGCGGTGCGCCGTAGACATGAAAGCCGTACCCGTCGCCCGTCGCGCCACCCACCGCCGCCGCCCCCAGCATCTCGTGGGAGTAGTAGTTCGAGTGGTAGGCGCTCAAGCCCTCGATGCGCCGTTTGACCGCTTCGTCGAGAGCTTGATAGCCGGCGCGCATGTCCGCCCACTCCGTGTCGCCGCCGGCATCGGGCACGGCCATCGCGGTCAGGCAGGATGACTTCGCGGCCAGCGGCATGAACGAACTGTCGATGTGCCAGCGCTCGTTGCCGCGCAGAATCCAGTAGCGGTGCTCGTCGGCACCGAGAATGGAGCCGTCCTTGCGCTGGTTGGCGATGAGCGCCAGGACGTGTTCGAGGTTGCCGAATCGGGAAGCGAAGGCCACCTGCTCGTCGTCGGCAAGGTGCTGGCCGGGGAAGATCAGTACGCCGTATTCGAGGAACGCTTCCTCCACCAGCGCCCAAGCGGCGGCATCCAGGTGGGCGAGATCGATGTCGGTGATGGTTGCGCCCAGAGTGGCGTCCTTAGGACGGATGGTCGGATGCACGGCGTCATTCTCCTGTGGCGATGTCGAGCACCGACGCGTTGCGTCGTCGTTCGATGAAACGAATCCGCACCTCGCGTGTTCGGGCCACTACGCCAAGTTCCGGGCGGCCGCGTCACGCATGGAGCGCAGCCATGTTGCGTATCCCCACACGGCCATGGGAATGTAGAGCGAGTACAAGCCGGCATAGGCGAGCAGGTCCTGGGCCAAGTAGACGGCCACCGAGATCACGTTGACGACGAGCCACACGATCCAGTTGTCGATCTTCTTGTGCGCCGTCAGCCACATCGCGGCGAGACTCATGACCAGGATGCCGCTGTCCCAGTAGGCGTAGGCGGCATTGGTGCGGGTGGCGAGATACCAGCCGAAGCCCAGCGCACCGACGACGCACAGCGCACCGACAGCGGCCAGCACCACGACGCTTGTCCGCGTGACTGGCAGGTCGTCGCGCTGTTCCCCGCCGTACAGCCAGTGGTACCAGCCATAGAGGTTCATGGGCAGAAACCCCAGCAGATGCAGCCACAGGCTGGCGTACAGCCGCGCTTCGAGCAGCACAGTGACCGAAACCAGCACATAGGCGACGCCCAGCGGCCACGCCCAGACGTTCTCGCGGATCAGGCACAAAACGACGACGATGCCGAGCGCGGCACCGATCCCTTCGTCGGCCCAAAGCCAAAGCTCGGCGATCTGGGAGAAGATTTCCATGAGCGGCATAGTGTACCCGCTGCAGGGTGGCAGCTCAGTTTGAATCCGGGCCTCCATGCCGAACCGTGGAACCACAAGACGTCAGAGGGAAAAGCGACCATAGGACGCCGCATCCAGTGATGCAGCGCAGTGGTACCGCATATCCAAGCTCGAACCGAGCCACTACCGGCGACCGTGGTCGACGCCTGGACGCATAGGCCCTGTTCGGAATGCATGGTGGCGGACTGGGACCGGCACAGTAGCCTAGCGAGATGGATCAAGCGACATCCGCATCGCTCCTGCCCCGAGGGACGGGCTGGGCACCCTCCTGAGCGATCTGCTGCCGCCCCAGGGTTGCTGGGGCGATGAGGACTACCTGTGGCTCACGGACCACTGCAACCGTCTCGTCGAGTTCGCCGACGGCTGCATCCAGGAACTTCCCATGCCTACCGATATGCACTGGGCCATCCTCCTGTTCCTCTAGGATCTGTTCCACGGCCACTTGCGGGCGCGCGGCGGCATCGCGATGGTCGCGGCGCTGCGGATGCGCATCCGCGAGGGAAAGTTCCGCGAACCGCTCGGATGCGCACCGTCGGAACCGCTACTGGATAGCGCGGACCTGGTGGTGAAGGTGGTCAGCCTGGACAATCCGCGGCGGGGCCCGGTTGAGAAGCGCATCGACTACGCGAAAGCGGGCATTGCCGAATACTGGATCGTCGACGGCCGCCAGGAGACGATCACCGTGCTGGCGCTGAGGGACGGCGCCTACGCGGAGCACGGCGTGTCCGAGCGTGGCGAGATCGCCACGTCGGCGTTGCTCGACGGCTTCGAGGCGAACGTCTCGATGGTATTCGATGCCGCGGGCGGCTCCGTCGATCCGCAGGGGCGGCCGTAGTGGCGTTGGTAGCCCGCCGATCCGATCGAGGCAGTGGTGCTAGGCCGGGACGCAGTGCCGAGTACTGAAGAACTACGAGGAACGGGGGCCACGCACATTGAGATGGAGGAGATCGACATGGTTGAGAAGCAGCTACCGGATGGAAGTCGGATGCAGCAAACCGACCAAGAAACGCGCACGGAAATGGGCCAGATGGCATGGCGCTTCTGCAAGGTGCCTCCGGTCCCCGAATCCGCGCTGACGGAAGGCGAGAAGTGGCTGGCCAAGAAGATGCAGAGCGAGGCAGAGACCGGCACCGCCCTGGCCGCGGCCAGCTACGAGTCCCTCTTCGACCTGCCGGTCGAAGGCAGCGTTCGTCCATATTTCGGCTGATTTCGCCTTGTTTCACTCTGTGAAACGGACGTTTGGTTTCCAGTGGCCACCAACCCCAATTGCTGCAGCGTTTTTTCGCATGCCTCTACTCAGGACGGCGATCCCATGACGCCTGTGACTCCCTTGTGGCGCTCGGCCAGTTGCGCAGTCGGTCGCGTTGTCCGTTTGGCAGATGATCCGGGCCCTCTCATCGGCGCTATCGACACGTTCAGGCCGTAGGCGCTTTCGCTCTGCCCCAACGTGAACGGGGCTGGACATGGTATCCCTTGGAGGCCAGCGCCACGATCGTGAGGCCCTCGTACAGCCCCTTCTGCACGGGCATCGACCGGCACGCCCCCGCCGCGCTCTTGATCTGCGAACTCCTGGCACGCCCGCTCCACCTTGCTGGCGCGTCGCACGTTCCCCCACTGCGACGCGACCCAGACCCCGATCACGCCCAGCACCACTACCCGTTGCCAACACCGGTTGCGGTCGATCGCTTACCATAGCGGCAACGAGGACTGGCGGATGCAGGGCTTCCGATGGCCAGCAAGGTATTGCCTGTGGTCTTGGCAGGCGGTTCGGGAACGCGGCTGTGGCCGCTGTCCCGGGAACTGCATCCCAAGCAGTTCCTGAATCTCATAGGCGACGAGACCCTGCTGCAGCAGACCCTCGCCCGGTTCGACGCCTTGCCGCATGAGGCCCCGGTCATCGTCTGCAACCACGAACATCGCTTCATCGTCGCCGAGCAGTGCCGCACCCAAGGCGTCACGCCCGGCGCCATCGTACTCGAACCCGCCCCCCGCAATACCGCGCCGGCAGCGGCGCTGGCGGCCTTGCAGGCTGCCGAAGACGGCGACGATCCGCTGCTGCTGGTGCTGCCGGCGGACCATTTCATCGGCTCGACGGAGGGTTTTCTAGCCGCGGTCCGACGTGCCATCCCCTTTGCCGAAGAAGGCGCGGTGGTCACCTTCGGCGTCGTGCCGTCGCGGCCCGATACGGGCTACGGCTATATTCGAGCCGGGCAGCCGACCATCGCCGACGAGGGGGTCGCGACAGTGGTCGCGTTCACCGAGAAGCCGTCCCGGGATAGGGCCGAACGGTATCTCGCCGAGGGCGGCTGCTACTGGAACAGCGGCATGTTCCTGTTTCGGGCGAGAGTCTATCTGGAAGAACTGATGGCGTTTCGGCCGGACATCTTCGCCGCTTGCGCGGCGGCGGTAGCTGCGCGCCGCAAGGATCTGGAATTCTTCCTTCGGCCTGGGGACGAGTTCCGCGACTGTCCCGCGGATTCCATCGACTACGCGGTGATGGAAAAGACCCAGCGGGCGCTGGTGGCGACCGCGGACATGGAATGGACCGACCTCGGTTCCTGGCATGCCCTGGCCGATGTGGCGCGGCGCGACGCCGACGGCAATTCCCGGCGCGGCGACGTGATCGCCGTAGGCACTCGCGACTGCTACCTGTCGAGCAACGACCGGCTGGTGGCAGCCCTCGGGATTCAAGGCACGGTGGTGGTGGAGACGGCGGATGCGGTACTGGTAGCGGCCAAGGATCGCGTACAGGACGTCAAGGCCGTCGTTGCGCAGATGCGCGAACAGTCCCGCCACGAACACCGCCTGCACACTACGGTCTACCGACCTTGGGGCCATGCCGAGACGTTCAAGGCTGGCGCCGGCTTTCTGGTCAAGCGCATCACCGTGAATCCGGGCGAGTCTCTGTCCCTGCAAAAGCATCGCCATCGGACCGAACATTGGGTGGTGGTGAACGGCGAGGCGGAGGTGGTGCGCGGCGCCGAGAAGTTCGTGCTGGGCGCCGACGAATCCACCTACATCCCCGTGGGCGCACGCCACCGGCTGGCGAACCCGGGGCCGGGGCCGCTGGACCTGATCGAAGTGCAGGTGGGGGACGAACTCTCCGAAGACGACGTCGTGCGCTTCGACGATCGCTACGGGCGGGAGTAGGCGTGGGCCAGTTCTGGATATCCGCATCAACGGACGAGCAGGGGTAGCTCGCAAGACCGCCATTGTACATTCAGCGCTTGCAGTGTTTGCTGCTGGCCGAGCATCCGAAACAAGCCGCCACTGCTTCGGGGAGTTCCGCGCTCGAGTCCGGCACCACTCGGCATTCACCCTCGACCGCCTGCCAGCAACGGAAACCGGGCGGCCAGGACACCGGGGTTCGACCTACCCGAGGAACGCTCCCGCACCACCTGCCGCGCTATGCAGAACGAGGTCGCCCGACTTTTTCAGGAGACCCAAGCCTCTGCCCGTCCGCATCGTCGACGAGATGCATCGCATGTGCATCGACGTCCTCGAGTACCTGCGCCCGCTCGCCAACTTCAGCATAGGCACCGACCGCCAGACGGCGGGCGACGCCAAATGCTAAATACAGGTCCAGAAAAAATATCGGCCCAGCGAAATGCGCAACCGCGGCCTCGCCTGATTCACGCCCTACCACAGGATGTCGAGGCCGATGGCGGCGATGCGGCCCTTGTTGGGACGGGCGCCGTAGGGGTGTCGGCCCATGATGTCCTCGGCGTCGGCGAGGTTCTCCACCCGCGCGAACAGGCTGACTGCGGAGTTGAGCTCGAATCGTCCCGCGAGGTCGAGGGCGAAGGCGTCGTCGGTGGCCTCGAACACGCCGCAGGAGGCGCGCACGCAGGCCGCGTCCACATAGTTCAGCGACAGATGCGCGGCCCAGCGGCCCTTGAGGAAGCCGAGCGTCGAATGCAGCTGGTGCTCCGGAAGGTAGGGCAGCGGGTCGCCCGCGCCGACATCGCCGAAGAAGTCGGTGTCGGCGATGTCGGTGTCGAAGGCGCCGCGCATCCAGGTGTAGACCACTTCCAGGGGCAGGCCGAAGCCGCCGCTCCAGGCGAGGTCCGCTGACGCCGCCAGTTCCAGCCCTTTCACCGTGGCGGCGTCGCCGTTGAAGGCGTCGCCGATCTCGCAGTCCACGCCTGAGGCCGACGTGCATTCGCCCAGCAGATTGTCGTAGTCGCTGAGGAACGCCATTGCCTCGAAGCGGCCGCGGCCGCGGTGAACGCGCAGACCCAGCTCGACGTTGAGCGCCTCCTCGGCACCGACGTCCGGCGCGTTCGAAGGCGCCGTGAAGCCCTTGTGGACGCCGGCGATCAGCGCCGCGGCGTCGTTCACCCGGTAGATTGCGCCGATGCCCGGCAGCAGCACCCGGGTGCGGTTGCTGCGCGTGCTGCGTATGTTGTCTTCGGCGCGAGAACTGGGATCCTCGGTTCGCGACGAGCGGATCTCGTAGCGCCGGCGGCGCTGATCGATGTCCTCAAAGCGCAGCCCGGGCGTCAGCGTCCAGCGGCCGAACTGGATGCGGTGCTGCAGGAACAAGGCCACGGCTTCGGCCTGCTGGAGGCGGTTGCCGGCGTTGCCGAGCAGGCCGCGGTCGTCCAAGCTCAAGCGGCCGCTGCGCTGGCGATAGGCGCTGTTGCGTTGCAGGCGATCCTCCTCGTCTTCGTGGTAGCGTGCGCCGGCCTTCAGCCCATGAACGACATCGCCGGCGACGAACTGCCAGGAGACGCCCGCCTGGATGCCCTGGGATTGGTAGCGCCGATCGTTGGCGCGCAGCTGGATGCTGCCCGGCGGCGTGTCCGCCGTGCCGTTCAGAATCGCCGCCAGTTGCGCCGCCGACCAGTCGCCGAGGGCGCTGCCGCGATTCACCGCCTGCACCACGCTGGCCCAGCTGGTGCGCGCGAACGCCTGGGCGTCGGGGCTGCCGTCGAAGTCGATGCCTTCGGTCTTGAACCAGTTGCGGGCATGGCGGTTGTCGTACACGGCGGCGGTGAGCTTGAGGCCGGAGTCCGGGGCGTACTGGTAGCGCAGGATGGCCTGTTCGTGATCGGTATCGATGCGATCCAGGCTGGACAGGCCGTAGCGGCGCATGGCATCGGCGCGGAAGTCCGCATCCGTCAGCCCCAAGTAGCTCTGGTTGGAGTTCTGCGCGGCGCTTTGCAGCTTCAGTTCCAGGCCATGGGGCGACTGCGGCGGCGCGTAGGCCAGCTTCAACATATAGTCGCGCACGTCGAGACCGGTGTTCCGGTCGCTGCGGTCCACGGACTGGTAGCCGTCGGAGAACCACTGGTGGGTTTCGAGCAGAAAGCCGAAGCCTTGGGCCGAGGTGCCGCCGTAGGTGGCATGCAGCCGGCTGGTGGCGTGTTCGCCAGCCTCCGCGAACAGGCGACCGCCGCGACGGGCCGGAATGGGCGTCGAGAGCATGTTGAACGCGCCGCCGATGGTGTACGGCCCTTGGGTGATGGCCGCCGGCCCCTTGAGCACCTCGAATGCCGCCATGCGGCCGACGGTGGGGAAGTAGTAGGCCGACGGCGCCGAATAGGGCGCGGGCGCGATCAGCACGCCGTCCTCGAGCAGCGTGATGCGGCCGCTGCGCTCCGTCGCCACGCCGCGGATGCCGATGTTGGGCCGCAGCCCGAAACCGTCCTCCACCTGGATCGTCACGCCCGGCACCCGGCGCGCGATGCGCTGCACATCGGTGTGCGAAAAGCGGGCCAGCTCCTCGGCATCGATGAAGTGCGCGCCGCCGGCGACGCGCTGCACCCCGTCCCGGGTGCCGACGATGGTGACCTCTTCCAGGTACGCGGCGTTCTCTGCGCCTTCGTCGGCCGCCGCGGCCAGCGCCGCGCAGCAGCCGAAGACGGCCCAGCATCTCGATCTCTTCATTCGGAACTCCTCCGATCCAACAAGGGTGCGAACGATAATGAAAATGAGAATGATTGTCTATTATTCTCAGGAGCCTGCATCGGCCGGACGCCGCCGAGTCGGATGCGAGCCTTGGCGCATGGCGCCCGCCACCGGTTTGGCCGGCATGGTAGAGTGCCGAAAGCGCTGATTCTCGGGCAAAGAAAGGAGGACGCATGGGCATTCTGAGCTGGATCGCTCTGGGCTTGATCGCCGGGGCCATCGCCCGCTGGATCATGCCGGGCAAAGGCCCGCGAGGTCTCCTGGTGACCGCCGCCATCGGCATCGTCGGCGCCTTCCTGGGCGGCCTCATCGGCGCTGGCATCGGCCTGGGCTCCGTTGAAGGGTTCAACCCGACAAGCCTGTTCCTCGCCACCGTCGGCGCCGTGACGCTGCTGCTGGGCTATCGAGCCCTGCGCGGTCGGGACGCCGATTGAAGCCGCGCGCCAGGGGAAGTCTGCTCGACCGCGTCTTGCGCGTTTGGTGAAGGCACCGACCCTTTCTGTCGAAATGCACTGCCCTCCTGTTCGAAAGCGGGCGCTTCGACTCCAAATCCAAAGGCTCCCGCCGCCCGGGCGCTCTCGCCCGCGGGCCACGCCGTCGCGTTCCGGCAGGCGATGTGCAGAGCTTCTGCCACAGAAGAGCTGGTTGCCGTCTCCGTGCGCTCGAGTTGCCGCCCCTATGCCGCACACTCGAGCGACCCGCTGCCACAGCTTGTCGCTCGGCAGCGTCGGTTGGTCGTCGCCATCTTCGTCCGCCTCCGGATCCTTATGCCAAAGGGCGCACCGCGCGCTCGAGTCCACGAATGCAAACGGCTCCTAGGCCGCCTGCTCGCACAGCGGCATGTATGCGCCGCCGTGGCGGTCCACGGTGCGGGCGTCCATGTAGCAGACGCTGAAGGCGCGGCGGGGATGGCTGCTGGCGTTGACGCCGGATCGGTGCAGCAGGTAGACATCGCCGGCCTTGGCATCCAAGGTGCGGATGTCGTCCCTGGCACTGCACCGGGCGCCTTGCTCGTCGGTGAGAAAAGCGCTCGGATGGCTTGGATTGACAACGCCCAGGCGATGGCTGCCCGGAATCACTTGCAGACCGCCGCTGGCCGCGTCGGCGTCGTCGAGCGCGGTCCAGATCGTGACGAGCGGATCGCGGTACAGGTAGCGCCAGCGGTCCTGGTGCCACGGCAGACGGGTGCCGCCGCCCGCTGGCTTGTTCATGGCCATGGCACGGAAACAGGCGATGGGGGCGTCGCCGTAGACGCGCCGGCAGAGGGTGCGGAACAGCGGCCGTTGCAGATAGTCCCGAAACATCGGCAGCCGTTCCAGATTCTGTATCTTCCGGTAGTTCAGCGTCGCGCCCTTGAAGCCGCGCGTCTGGCGGCCGAGATCTCCGTAGTCGCCGCTGCTCGAGTCCAGCTGCATGAGCAACTCGCGGTAGGGCGCTTCGGCGCGGCCGAGCATGATGTCGTCGAGTGCCGCCACCAGCGCGGCTCGGCTGGCGTCGCCGAGTCGGCCGAGGCGAACGCAGCCGTCGTTCTCGAACAGGCACCATTGATCGGCGCGCAGCGCCAGCACGCCGGCTTCAGCCAAGCGCGGCGTCCGCCGGCGGGGAGGGCGCTGCGGACTGTCGCCGCTGGTGCAGCCGGCGGAGAATCTCGGCGTGGCGCTTGCGGTCGAGGTTGTAGTGGGTGTAGCACCACAGCGAGACGATGGAGAAGCCGGCGACCACGGGGCCGTAGAGGATGCCGAGGTCCACCAGGGTTTCCGCCGGCACGTCGGCGGCGGTCTTGATGTCGGCGCCGCGCGGCCAACTGATGATGTCCAGGCCGATGCCGCCGATGAAGTTGCCGAAGCCCGATGTCGCCTTGCTGGAGAAGGCGATGGAGCCGAAGAAGATGCCCTCCTGGCGGCGACCGGAGGTGTACTCGTGCTCGTCGGCCACATCCGCCATCATCGAACCGAAGGCGATGAACGCCTGCTGGAGAATGATGCCCTGGACGAACTTGAAGCCGAGCAGCGTATAGATCAACGCCGCGGTGCCGTTTGCCGGAAACCCGTCCCACCATAGCCGCAAGAACACCGGAATCACTTGGCAGATCGCCCAGGCGGAGGTGCCCAGAAGCAAGCCGAAGCGCTTGTCGGTATAGCGCAGCAACGGCGCCGTCAGGAATACGCCGATCAGCAGTCCTGCAATCGGCGCCAGCAGTACGTATTGCCTCGCCGTATCTTCCAGCTCCCAGAAGTACTGCAGCATGTAGAGGTCCAGGGCGCCGTTGACGCCGGCCATGATGAAGACCACCAGCACGCCTGTGAACAGCCAAGTGAACGATCGGTTGGCAAACCCCTCGCGCAGATCCAAGACCACTTGGACGACAGGATTGCGCTTCGGACGCGGCGCTGGATCGGAGAGGAACGGCACTTCCTTCTGGGTGCCCCAGGCCGAGTACCAGATGGTCGTCACCATCAATACGCCCAGCGTCAGCGCGTAGGGCGTGTAGTTGTCCGCCCCAAGCTGACCGCCCCTGGCGTCGGCGAAGAAATAGCCGATGGCAACGATCGCCGCGGCAGAGCCGGCGGGGCTGAAGAACTGGCGGAAAGCAACCACGCGAGTGCGTTCGTGGAAGTTCTCTGTCAGCTCTGCGCCGATGGCCAAGTGCGGCACATGGTAGAGCGTCATGGCCCCGCGGGTGAGGATGGCGAATATCGTCAGCCAGCCGAACAGGCCCCATTCGCCGAGACCCGTCGGCGGCGAGAACAAGCCCACGAAAGCCAGCGCCAGCGGCACTGCCGAGGCGTACATGAACGGATGGCGGCGACCTAAGCGGGATTTCCAGTTGTCGGACAGCGAACCCGCCAACGGGTCCGTGACGGCATCGAACAGCAACGCGATGAACAGCGCCAAGCCAGCGAGCGTCCCCGGCAGGCCAAGCACTTGGTTGTAATAGAACAGGATGAGCAGGCTGAAGGCAGTGTTCTTCATCCCCTCGGCGGCCTGTCCGACGCCGAACGCCAGCTTGCTGGAGAACGGCACCAGGCGGTCTCTGGGATTGGCGGTATCCATGACGATCAGCATAGCAGTCGTCGCCGGACACTTTACAACCGATGTCGCTGGCCGCAGCCTGGGCGCAACGGCAACCGGGAGGGAATCGAAATGAACATGCGCTACTTGGCCGCGACCGCGTTCGCCTGGGCCGCCATCGGCAGCGGCGCCGCAGCAGGGGACAAGCAAGTCTCGCGGGCGGAGTTCGACGTCTGGATGGAGAAAATCTCCAACTGGGGACGCTGGGGACCGAACGACGAGCTGGGCACGCTGAACCTCATCACGCCAGCGAAGCGCAAGGCCGCGGCGGCGCTGGTGCGGGAGGGCGTGACGGTGTCCCTGGCCCACGACCTCGACACCGTTGCCGACGAACTCAACGTCAATCCGTTCCGCCATACTGTCACCATCGGCACCTTCAGCGGCCACGACGTGGCTGGCGACATCTACAGCGTGCAGTACCACGGCTTCGCCCACTCCCATGTGGACGGCTTGCCGCACTTCGCCCACAAGGGCAAGCTCTACAACGGCGTCGGCTTCGACACCATCAAGCCCACCGGCGCCACCAGGCTCGGCATCCACAACGCCAAGAACGGCATCTTCACCCGCGGCGTGCTGGTGGACATGCCGTGGCTGCAAGGCGTGGACTTCCTGGAACCGGGCACCGCCATCACCGCCGAGGATCTGGAAGCCTGGGAAAAGAAGACCGGCGTGCGGGTGGGCAGCGGCGACGTGCTGCTGGTGCGCACGGGACGCTTCGAGCGCATTCGGCAGAAGGGCCAGTGGAACTTCCTGCTGGCCGCCGCCGGCATGCACGCCTCGGTGGCCAAGTGGCTGAGAGCCCGGGACGTGGCGCTGATCGGCTGCGACGGCGTCAGCGACGTCATGCCCTCCGGCGTCGAAGGTCTCGCCAACCCGCTGCACGAACTGGTGCTGGTGGGCCTGGGCATGCGCATCCTGGACAACCTCAATCTGGACGACGTGGCGGTGCAGGCCAAGCGTCGAAACCGCTGGACGTTCCTGTTCGTGGGCGCACCGCTGCGCGTGGTCGGCGGCACCGGCTCGCCGCTGAATCCGCCGGCGGTTTTCTGAGTCCGAACGGGAAGGCCGCATGCGACTGGCTGCAACGCCGCATGAACGCGCCCGGACGGGCCGCTCGACGGCGATGCATTGGCCGGCTCCCTATCGCGTTTCCCTCCGACGCCGCGACTGGCCGAGCGGACGCATCGCCTCCTTCCCGGACGCCTTGTACCGCGGCGACATCGGCACGGCGGAGAGAAGCGGCAAGTCCACGGGTGCGACAACATTTCGGGTTCCGCCATACGGCCCGACACCGGCTCGACACGAGATACAGCCTGCCCTTCGCCGCGATCCGAGACGCGATCCGAATGTCTGAAATGTCTCCGAGCCCGGATACGGGCTTGCACCTTTTCCCGTCTTGACTCACAGTGGACGGCCACGGCGGCAAGCAGACCGACGACAGGGGGAGCGTATGAGACTGGGAGTTCTGGCCGGGGCCGGACGCGACTGGCGCGAAGCGTTGGAGAAGGTGCAAATCGCCGAGTCCCTCGGCTTCGAGCTGGTGGCCACCGGCGAAGCCTGGGGGCCGTCCACGATCCCGTGGATGACGCTGCTGGCGACGCATACCGAACGCATTCAGGTCGGCACCTCCATCCTCAACGTCTACTCGCGCACCCCTGGGGCCATCGCCCAGGAGTTCGCCATGCTGGAGATGCTCTCCGGAGGACGCATGGTGTGCGGCCTCGGCTCGTCCGGCCATCGCGTCATCGAGCACTTCCACGGGGTCGCCTTCGACCGCCCCTTGCGGCGCATCCGCGAGTACGTCGAGATCATCAACCTGCTCATCCAAGGCGAGCGACTGGAATACGCCGGCGAGATATTCTCCATGCAGCGCGGCTTCCGGCTGGACTACGACCGCCCGCGCGACCATGTCCCCATCTACATCGCCGCCATCACGCCGAAGTCCATCCGCCAGACCGGCGCGATCGCCGACGGCATCTTCCCCATCCACTGGCCGCAAGGTCGCTTCGCCTCCCTGCGGCAGGACTTGAGCCAAGCGTCCCTGGCCGCCGGCCGCGCCGCCGATGCCGTGACGATCGCGCCGTTCACCAACGTCTACGTGCTCGACGGCAGCGACGACGAGGCGCAATGGCTCTCGGCGCGACAGCCGCTGTTCCACTACATCAACCGCATGGGCGACTTCTACTGGAACATGCTGGCCGACAACGGCTTCGGGGCCGAGGTGACAGCGTCTCGCGCCGCATGGCGGGAACGGGATCGGGACGGCGCCTTGGCGGCGATCTCCACGGACATGGTGCGGGATATCCAGGTGATCGGCCCCATCGAGGCGATTGCCGAGCAGCTGGCCGCTCGGGCCGAGTCCGGCGCGGAGCTGCAGATGGTGCAGATGCCCGCCGGCACCGCGCAGCAGGCCGGCAAGCGTCTCGAGGCGTTCCTGGGCTGACGATCGGGCTTGGCGCCGGGCGGACGAACGCCCGTGCGCACTCTGCCCGCCGTCGCCGCGAGGCGGGCATTGGCGCCCCGCGCGATGGGGGCGCGAAGTGGGTGAAAAAACTGAAAAAAACCTTGCACGGCCAACTGCAAAGTGTATAGTCGGCCTCCTTGTGTTTGAGACAGCACAGCATGGTTGAGGCTGCACGACATTCTCTGTCCTTTGGACAGGCGGGCGTCGGACTGCGCTGGCGGATCCCTGAGAGATAGCCTCTCTCCGCTGCGTTCAGAAAAACGGGGCACTGTCTCTGGACGCTCAGCTAGTCGTTGCGGCGTTGTCTCCCGGTGCAACGTCGGCGATGGTGACGATATCCCTCCCCCTCCCTCTCGTATTATCGTTGTCTCGTCGGCGTTCCCGGTCACCTCCTGCCTCCGGCAGCGAGCCGAGGACACTGTTCGCATTCAAGATGGCGATGCTGGTGCTGGGCAGCTTCGCACCGCGCACCGATAGAGGCATCCGGTGCGCGAGTGCTGGATGGTCCTGGTCCCGGCCGTTGGGCAGTGGATGTTCCCTTGGCGGGGCAGCAGCTCCAGCCGACTGCCATTGACGCCGACTTGAACGTTCTAGCCGTCGTTCCCTCCAAACAGTCAGGCGTTCCAAGCAGAACACCGCACCTTCGGATACGCCAGCCGGCAGCCCGGTCGGCCATTTCTCGTTTCCTTCCTGTCGAGGATCGGCTTGTCGTATTCGTCGATCAGCACTACTGCCCAGGCTCTGGCGCGTTCGCGGAGCCGCCGGATCAAGTGCGAGAAGCGTACCGGCGGCGTATTGGACACGGCATCCACTTGGTGCTCGCGTTCCGCCTCCCGGGATATGCGCGGCGATGCTCGCGGCCAAGCCATCGGCTGCCTTGCAGCTGCCTCCCGCGAAGTCCAGTCGAACCACGGGATGGCGCTTCGACCAGTCAGTCCCACCGGCCATGCATGGCCAAGCCCCGGAACAGCGACATGCTGTCGGCGTACATCTCCGCCGCTGTGTCCAGAAACAGCGTCTTGCCGAACCGCCGCGGGCGCGTTAGGAACAGGAACTCGTCGTCGCCCGCTTGAGACGTTCGGCAGGGGCCATGCCGCGATCATACCCAACAGGGACGCACGGGTAGAGAAGCGCATGGAGTGGCGAACCACCCCATCATCAGGTGCCTGAGCCGGGCTGCGAAAAAAGTTGAGAAAGGGGCTTGACAGGAGCCCCTCCCCCATCACCCTTGTCGGCGTCCAAGCGGCGAAGTGTGGACGAAAACAGGGCCGGTGCAGGATGGTCCGACAACCGCAACCGACAGCAGAATAGTCCTATGAGACTGCTCAACGAAGACGAACTGCTCGCCGTGGCAGGCGGCAAGAGGGAGAAGCCGCAGAAGCCGCAGAAGCCGCCGCCGAGGACGAAGCGGCCCAAAGAACCCATCGAGGTGCCGCCGATCCCGCCCGAGCGCATTCCCCTCCCCCCGGGGCCGAAACCCGATCCCAAGCCACCGAAAATCGGCTAGGCGGCGTTCCATGAACGAGCGGCGCGGCGGAGCGGAGTTGCGCACAGCAGGCATCCCTGCCCGTATCGCGCATCGGAGCAAGTCTGCGTTGCTCGTTCTGGCCTTGTGCTTCCTCGGCACTGCCTGCGGTGCCGAGGAAGCCGTCGGCGACATCGAAAAGCTGATGCCCGCCGTCGTGCTGGCGGCAAGCGCCGGCGACTTTGAAACGGCGTGGATGAGTTACAGGCAAGCCTACTTGCTCTCACACGATTCGGAGTCGGCGAAGACGTTTGTGAATGCGTACTGTGGTTCCAATCGCTGCCCCGCCATTTGGGATATCGCATGGCTGCTCGGCAAGCCGAAGTCGGAACTGGCGTTTCTGGACGGCTTCTGCCACGACGCCGGGGATTCCGTGTGCGCACCATGGCTTGCCGCGGTGCGGGAAGGCAAGGCGTATTTAGACGAGACTGCCGGGTTGCGATGCAGCCGGCCCAAGAGTTGGAGTTCGAGTTCATTCACGCCGAGGAGTTCGGCGACATGCGTCCTTGGACGGTGGTCGAAATTGGCGATGAGCCGATCTGGGGCATGTTCGACAGTGCGGGTTACGAGATCTCGATCGGTGTCGGCAAGGATTGGGCGCACCTACGCAATCTGAACCACGAGATGCTGAGCGGCCCCCTTTTGGGACGTGATGGGGACGGAGTTTTTCGCACACGACGGAAAGTAGTATTGCGCGAATTCACCTTGGGATCGGTGACCGAGAGCCGGGTTGCCGCCACGGTGGTCGATAAACCTCAAAGCTACGCCGCCGTAGGCATGAACATCCTGTTGCGTTACCGTGCCGCATGCTTCTCCTGGACCGACACGACGCTGTACCTGGGCCGTTTGGGTCCGTGCCGTGGGGGGGGGGCAGCCGTTTGAGGCGGCCCTGCGCGCGAGGACAGGCCAACCCTTGGTTTGGTTGCCTGGCGAAGATGGCGTGTCGATTCCGGTACTTGTGGATACCGGCGCCCGTGAGACCGACTGCAAGATCTCGTTCATGCAGCGTCAGGACGGGCACCCGTTCCGGTTCGGCGACCATCCGGACCTCAAAGCTCTGTGCAATGCGGCCAGTACCACTCCGATTCATCCGGAATATCCGTTTCCGGCGTCGATCGGCATGGAGACGCTGACCAAGTTCGACGCCTTCGGCTGGGAACTGAATCCGTTCAGAATGTACTTCGTGCCCAAACGCCCCGCTGACGGCGAATCAACAGACCATCGGGAGAACTGAAGTGAAAGAGCTGGAGCGTAAGGTGCCCCAGTCCATATCGGGTGGATGCAAACCGCCCGATCCAGAGTCGGATCCGGTGCCCGATTCCAAGCCTCCGGAACCCGGTCCCGGACGCCGGGCGTCTGCTTCCGACAGGCAATAGGACAGCTCGGTTCGGAGCCACGGACAGCTCCGCTTCGACGTCTAGCGCCCAGCAGGACCAGGCATTGTCTTCATCCATCTTCCGCGAGGAGGCGCTTGCCCGCTGCCGGACGTCGCCTTGGCAGCCGCTGTTGCTGTCGAGGCCGGTGCCCGGCCTGCTGCTGGCATTGTCAGCGCTGCTGACCGCGGTCGCCTTGGTCGTCTTTGCGGCTGCATTTCCATTCGCCCGCAAGGAGCAGGCGACGGGCTACCTGACGCCGGCCGAAGGGTGGTCGCGGGTGAGCGCCCGCTCCTTCGCCATGGTGCGTCGCTGCCTCGTGGAAGCGGGAGATCTGGTGGAAGTCGGCGACGCGCTCTACCAACTGGCGTCCGGGGAAGGGGTGGCGGCCGGACAGGCGGTGGAGAGCAAGCTCCTGGACGATGTCGACAAGCGACGCGCTGCCTTGCAAACGCGGCTGGCGACGGTCGATGCGCAGTACGAGAACGACCGCCTGCTGCACGGGAAGGAACGCGAATCCGCCGAACGCCAGATCGCTCATCTCGAAGCGGAGGTGGAGTCGCATATGGCTCGCTTGTCCATTGCCAAGCGCCAGCATCGGGACGGCGAGCGTTTGCTGGCTTCCGGTGCGCTGTCGGAGTCCGACCTGCTGGACTTGGCGGACCGAGTGCAGTCCCGCGCTGCGGTCGTCGCCACGCAGAAACGCGAGTTGGCGCTGCTGCGTTCCGCGCAAGGAACCCAGGACGAACGCCTGAATCTCCTCGAACTCGGCCGCGAGCAAGCGCGCGCCGTCGTCCTCGAACAGCTACATGCGCTGGCGATGGAGGAATCGCGCATCCGCGCCCAGGAGACGGGCATCGTCCTCGCTCCGCGGAGCGGACGGATCGCATCGGTTCGCATCGGCGAGGGAGACTGGGTAAGGCCGGGCGACGCCATGCTCGACATCCTGCCGAACGGTGTCGGACTCGAGGCGCGGCTGTTTGCCGGTTCCGCAGCAGTGGGCGGGGTGGAGGTCGGCCACGAGGTGCGCGTCTATCTGGATGCGTTCCCCTACGAGCGCCACGGCGCACAGGCGGGCCGAGTGCTGGCGATATCCGAAACGACCGTGGGGCCGCGCCACGCGGACATGATCGGCAGTGCTGGCTTGCTAGGAACGGCGACGTTCCGCATCGATGTGGCCTTCCCGGAAGGCTTCGACCTGTCGCCCATCCAGCGGCGAACGCTGCGGCCGGGAATGACCGTCTCGGCGGACCTCGTGCGCGGCTACGGAACCCTGATCGACTGGCTGATGGAGCCGCTTCGCAGTGCTGCACGGCGGCTCTGAGAACCTCGCCCAACCATCTTAAGGCGCGACGCTGATGCGCATTCCGGTCGTTCTGCAGTCCGATCACGCCGAATGCGGCCTGGCCTGCCTAGCCATGGTGGCGGCTTTCCACGGCCATGGCGAGACGTTGCGCGAGTACAGGTCCCGGTTCCGTATCTCCCAACGCGGTACAACGTTGGCCAGTCTGCGCGACTACGCCGAGCAACTCGGCTTCAAGTGTCGTGCGGTGCGTGTGGAGTTGGAGGAACTGGCGCAGATCCGCCGACCAGCGATCCTGCACTGGGAGCTGGATCACTTCGTGGTGCTGCATGCGGTCGGGCGCAGCAGCGTACGGATCGTGGATCCCGCGGTCGGGGCGAGGAAGCTGCCGCTCGGCACGGTCAGCGAGTGCTTCACCGGCGTCGCCTTGGAGTTGATGCCAACGATGGTGCTGACGAAGAGGAAGGCGGTCGAGACGGTGAGGCTGAGGGCGTTTCTGCCGGTCTTCCGCGGTCTCGGCGGCACTCTAGGCGCAGTATTCCTGACAACGCTGGCCTTGCAGGCGTTCGCGCTCGCCATGCCGCTGAACATGCAGTTCACCATCGACCAGGGGGTACGCCAAGGCGATTGGAACATCGTCGCCGCTCTGGCCATGGGATTCGGCTTGGTCGGCTTGATCTCGGCGGCCACGGAATGGCTACGCACCCAGCTCGTCGCATACGTCGGCAGCACCTCGGCGTTCCGCATGGCGTCCGGCCTCGCGCACCATCTGCTGCGGCTGCCGGACGCTTGGTTCGTCGCCCGCCACACGGGCGACGTGATCTCCCGCTTCGCGTCCACGACGCCAATCGGCTCGTTCCTGATGGCCGGCGCGTTTCAAATTCTCGTGGACGCCGTGATGGCGGTCGGCGCACTGGCCGTGCTGTTCGCATACGCTTGGAATCTGACGCTGGTACTGTGCGCGTTTCTGGCGGTTTTCGTCGCGCTTCATTTCGGCACCTTCGGGCACCTGCGGAACTTGACCCACGAAGCGATCGCCGCCGAGGCCCGGGAGGGTTCCAGCTTCATCGAGAACGTGGAGCGACACCGCGCCATCAAGCTGCTGGGCGCGGAAACGCTGCGTGAGGACGCCTGGGGCGAACGCTTCGTCCAGTCCATCAACGGCCGACGTTCGCTTGCAGCGGTTCGGCGCTCACGTCTCGTTCGCCGGCGCTGCGGTCGGTGCCGTGGAGAGCGTGGTGCTGCTTATGCTGGGCGCTGGCAAGGTGATCGACGGCACGTTCACCTTGGGGATGCTGTTCGCGTTCTCGTCCTACGGCGGCTTGTTCTCGGCACGAACCTACGCGCTGGTCGAAGCGCTGGTCGATCTGCGCATGCTGCGGCTGCACCGGGAGCGCCTCGCCGACATCGCCTTGGAGGAACGGGAGACGCCTCGGGATCGCCGGGACATTCGTCGAACGCTGCGGGGCGGCATTGAAATCCGGTCGCTGGGCTTTCGGTACGGCGACGACGGCCCCACCGTTCTGGACGGATTCCATCTCGCGGTCTCGCCGGGGGAGTTCGTCGCCATTGAAGGCGAATCCGGTTCGGGCAAGTCCACCCTCGTCAAGCTGCTGTGCAGGCTGCTCACTCCCAGCAGCGGTGCCATTCTGATCGACGGCGTCGATCTCGCCAGCCTGGACTTGGCGCACTATCGTCGGCAGCTAGGCGTCGTCATGCAGGACGACGATTTGTTCTCGGGGTCGCTGGTGGAAAATATCGCTGTCGACGAAGGCAGCGCGGACATGGTTCGGGTCGAGCAGGCAGCGCGGGTGGCGTGCGTCCACGACGACATCGAGCGGATGCCGATGCAGTACCTGACGCTGGTAGGCCACATGGGTTCGACGCTCTCCGGCGGCCAGCGGCAGCGGGTGATGATTGCGCGAGCGGTCTACCGCCGTCCGGCGCTGATCCTGCTCGACGAGGGCACTGCACACCTGAACGACGAGCTGCAGCAGCAGGTGCTCGACAACCTCCGGTGCATGGGTGCCACCCTGATCGCCGTCACCCACGACGAGCGCATGCTGACGCGGGCGGACCGCCGCATCTCGCTGCGAGCCGTCCCGCCACGATGACGTCCGCAAGCGATCCTGCTCGCTGCCGGAACATGCGAAACGCCCGTGGCCTGGACGAGGCGATGTAGAAGCCGCCGGAACTTGATAAGGTCGGCCCTGCTGCAACCGCAGACGGATCGGAACATCACCAACAAGACCGCTGCCATCGCCGTGATCGTGGCGTTCGTCACGGGCATGCTCGCCACGCTGGCAATACGGCCGCCCGGCCATCGCGCTATCGCCCCTGCGGAATCCGGGGCGGGAACCCCAGTCGCGGTGCGCTGGCGGGTACCGGCGGCGTTCGCCACCACGCTGGAAGTGCTGGGGGACAACGTGCTGCGGGTGGTCGCCGCCGTCGAACGCAACTCGGCCGGCGCGATGATCCTAACGCCCTACGAGCCGGGAGAGATCGTGCCGGCGCTGAACATCGTCGACGCCGTGCGGGAGCGGAAGGTGCCGGCCGGCTACACTTGGCTGGGCTACGACCAAGGCAAGATTCCGGCCTCGCCGCTACTCGGCGCGGTGCCGTTCGGCATGGAGCCTTGGGAGTACACCGCGTGGTGGTACAACGCCGACGGCCGCGAACTTGCCGAGGCGCTGTACGCGAAGTACGGAGTGCATCCGATTCTCTGCGGCCTGATCGGGCCGGAGACCGCCGGCTGGTTCCGGACGCCCATCAAAGACTTGGAAGACTTGCAGGGGCTGAAGATCCGCTTCGCCGGCCTCGGCGGCAAGGTGATCGAGCAGCTTGGCGCTTCCGTGACAATGCTGCCCGGCGGCGAAATCTTCCAGGCGCTGGAGAAAGGCGCCATCGACGCCACCGAGTTTTCGCTGCCGAACGTGGACGAGGCGCTGGGCTTCGACCGCATCGCCAAGCTCAACTACTACCCGGGCTGGCACCAGACCTACACCGCCGCGCACTTGGTGGTGCATGCAGAGGATTGGCGCCGGCTCAGCGATGCCGAACGCGCCATCATCGACACCGCCTGCACCGCCGGCGTCACCCGCAACCTCGCCCATGGGGAGGCCCGGCAGGGTTCGATCCTGGCTGGCTTTCCCGCCAAGGGCGTCACCGCCGTCCGTCTGCCGCTGCCGATCTTGCGGGAACTCGAGCGGGTGGCCGCCGGAGTGATGGCCGAGGAGGCGGACAACGACGAGGACTTCCGCCTCATCCATCAATCCCAGCTCGCGTTCCGCAAGCAGTACGCGCTGTGGAAGCGCTTCGCCTATCTGCCGCGGGATTTCTAGTTGCCCCGCCTGCAACTTCCCGAAACGCCGTTCTCCCGCCGGGTGGATGCCATGCTGGTGGCCATCGGCAACGCGGTGTCGTGGATATGGATGCTGCTGCTGGCAGCGATCGTCTGCAACGTGGTGCTGCGCTACGCCTTCGACCAGGGACGAGTGGAGTTCGAGGAGATCCAGTGGCACCTGTACTCCATCGGCTTCCTGCTCGGCTTGGGCTACGCCCTGCAGGCGGATGCGCACGTTCGCGTGGATGTTCTGCACGAGCGCTTTCGGCCTGCCACCCAGGCCTGGATCGACCTCTACGGCATCCTCCTGTTCGTGCTGCCGTTCGTGGCCCTGATGCTGATCTACGGCGTCCCCTTCGTGGCCGACAGCTTCGTCACCGGCGAAGTGTCCAGCTCGCCGGGTGGGCTGCCGTACCGCTGGGCGATCAAGTCCATGCTGCTGGCGGGCTTCGCGCTGCTCGGTCTGGCCGCGCTGTCCCGGCTGACGCGGCTGTGGAAGTTCTTGTTCCTGTCTTCCGACGAACCAGGCGGCAACGGGGGACGGTGATGCCAGCCAACGAGATTCTCGCCTTGGCGATGTTCCTGGCCTTCATCGGCCTAGTGTTCACGGGCTTCCCCATCGCCTGGATCCTGGCCGGACTGGCGGTTCTATTCACCGCGCTGGCAATCGTTTTCGAGGTGGATCTGGGCGTTCCCATCGGCGTCGACTGGGCCTATGCGTCGCTCAGCGTCGAGCGCATCTGGAACGTCATGGAGAATTGGGTGATGGTGGCGCTGCCCATGTTCGTGTTCATGGGCCTGATGCTGGACCGCTCCGGCATCGCCAACCGGCTGATGACCAGCTTCGCGCGGCTGTTCGGGCGCGTCGGCGGCGGCTTGGCGGTGGCCATCGCGCTGATCGGCGTTCTGCTGGCGGCCACTACGGGCATCATCGGCGCCTCCGTGGTGCTGCTGGCGCTGCTCGGTCTGCCCGTGCTGCTGGAGCGCGGCTACGACAAGTCGCTGGCGGCCGGCACCGTGTGCGCGGTAGGCACCTTGGGCATCCTCATCCCGCCCAGCATCATGCTGGTGCTGATGGCGGATCGCATGGCCATGCCGGTGGGCGATCTGTTTCTGGGCGCGGTCTTTCCCGGCCTGCTGCTCTCCGGCTTGTACGTGCTCTACCTGCTGGGCTACGGCGTGGTGCGGCCGGCCGGCGCGCCTCGGGCGCAGGACGTGGAACCGCTGGAGCTGGCGGCGCTGGGCGATCTCGCCATCGCCATCCTGCCGCCTGCCGGTCTCATCCTGGTGGTGCTGGGCAGCATCTTCTTCGGCTTCGCGACGCCTACCGAAGCGGCTGGCGTCGGCGCGGCCGGCGCGCTGCTGCTGGCCGCCATGAACAAAACGCTGAACCGGCAGGTCGTTACCGAGGTAGTGCGGGAAACCACCCGCACCACGGCCTTCATCTTCGGCATCCTGATCGGCGCGACGGCGTATTCCCTGGTGCTGCGCGGGCTCGGCGGCGACCAACTCATCGAACGCACGCTGCTGGATCTGCCGTTCGGCCCCACCGGCATCGTCGTCGCGATTCTGCTGGCGACGTTCATTCTGGGCTTCTTCCTGGACTGGATCGAGCTGACGCTCATCATCCTGCCCCTGGTGTCGCCGGTGGTGGCGCAGCTGGGCTTCGACCCGGTGTGGTTCACCGTGCTGTTCGCCGTCTGCCTGCAAACCAGCTTCCTGACGCCGCCGGTGGGCTTCGCCATCTTCTACCTGAAGGGCGTGGCGCCGCCGGGCGTGGATGCGCGCACCATCTACGCGGGCGTCGTTCCCTTCATCCTGTTGCAGCTAGTGGGGCTGGTGCTGATCTTCCACTGGCAAGCGCTGGTGACCTGGCTGCCAGCCCAAGCGTACTGAGGCATCCGACCATGCAGATCCATCGAACCACGGCGCGAAATTTCTCCACCAACACCGAGAACCGCATCCACAGTGACGACGTGGCCGCCCGATTCGGCTTCGAGCGGGCACTGGTGCCGGGAGCCGCGGTATTCGGCCATATGACGCGCCCGCTGGTGGCAACGCTGGGCGTCGATTGGCTCGCCGGCTACCGCGCCGAGGTGCGCTTCCTCAAACCTGCCTACCACGGCGACGAACTGGCCGTCGTGTGCGCCGACAGCCCCAGACCGCGAAGCGCCGCTGGCGGCGAGCCAGCGCGGGGGGTTCCAGGGGGACAGTCTCCCCTGGATGAAGCCGTCGTGCAGTGCCATGGGCGGGGCGTTCTGCTGGCGGAACTGCGAACGCAGCGGACACTGTCGGAGGTGGATGAGCGAGCGTTCCTGGCCGGCGGGGCGCCGGTGGCCGAGCGCCCGGCGATCTGCTGGGACAACATGGAAGTCGACGCTCCGTTCCCGACTTGGCGCTGGACGCCGGACGCCATCGCCAACGCCGAGGCCGCCGCGCAAGTGGAGGACGATCTCGCCTGCTACCAGGACGGCGTCCTGCATCCCCATGCCATCCTCAGCCTGGCGAACCAAGCCTTCACCCGCCGCTATCGCCTGCCAGCATGGATCCACGTCGGCTCCGACATCCGCATGCGCCAGCTGCTGCGCGTGGGCGACGAGATCGAAGTGCGCACCGTGCCCACCGCCAAGTGGCGGCGCAAGGGGCACGAGTTCGTCGATCTCTACATGGCCTTTCTGGTTGCCGGCGAGGTGGCCACGGAGATCGTGCATCGGTCGATCTTCGCGATTGCGCCCCGGATATGACACCCCGCGTTTGGCGGGAGGTTTCACGGACAAAGATCGAAAAAACGCCCTTGCGCGTTCTTCAGCGCCGGGAAATGGCGACGGTCCAGGGTAACGATGCGGGTCGTGCCCATGCGGTCGGCGAGCACGGCGACGGATGCATCGACGGCGCCCAGCGGAAAATCGCTGTAGCGACGCACCAAGCGGCCGATTCGCATCCAGTCCTCCGGCTCCGGCGCGACCACCTGGAAACCGCCAAGGTCCGACACGAAGCGAGCTTCGGCTTCGGCACCGTGCCGCTGGCCGAGGAAATAGCATACTTCGGCGACGCAGAGCGCTGGAATCACCAAGTCCAGCCCCCGTCGCGTTAGAACGTCCACGCAAGCGACATGGTCTGGGTCTCCGGCGTTGGCAGTCGCCAGCAGCGGGCCGCTGTCAACGATCGCCAGCAATGTCGTCCGCCCAACCATCCGCCAGCATGGCATCCAGGGATCGCGCTGCGCTGCCAGGGTCGTCGACGATCCCTTGCCAGGGGAGTTTTGCGCCCCTGGGTTTGCGCAGCCTCGTCTCCAAGGTCTGCCGGATTACCGCGGACAGGCTGATGCCCCGTCGGCGAGCTTCGTGCCGAGCCAGCTGCCCCAAGTCGTCGGGCAGAGTAATCGTGGTCCTCATGATTCGTTCATCAGGTATGACAGTATGACGAGATGCTAGCACAGGCTCGGCCTCCGGCAAGTGATGGACTACTCGTAGCGCAGCGCGTCGATGGGGTCGAGGTTGGCCGCCTTGGACGCCGGCAGGATGCCGAACGCGATGCCGACGGCGGCGGAGAAGCCAAGCGCCAGAGCCACGGCCCAGAACGGCACTGCTACGCTGGAAAGGTCCGGCGCAACGGCAGCGATGGCGGCGCCGAGACCGTAGCCGACGCCCAAGCCGATCAGGCCGCCGAACAGGGAGATGGCTAGGGCCTCGGCGAGGAACTGCATGAGGATATGGCGACGAGTGGCACCGAGGGCCTTCAGAATGCCGATCTCCCGGGTGCGCTCGGTCACGGATACCAGCATGATGTTCATGATGCCGACGCCGCCCACCAGCAGCGAAATGCCGACGATGCCGCCGACCACGGCGGTCACCGTGGCGCCGATCTGCTCGAAGGCTGCGCTGATCTGCTCCGGCGTCTGTATCTTGAAGTCGTCCTGCTCGCCGGGCGCAAGGCCGTGGGCGTGGCGCAGCAGCCGCGCGATGCGGTCGCCGACGCGGTCCCGGTCGACGCCGTCGGCGACGGTCAGCTGGATGACGATGTCGGCATCCGCGCCGGAGCCGACGAGGCTGCGCATGGTGGCGTAGGGCAGCAGCACGTAGTCGTCCTGACTGATGCCGAACAGTTCCCCCCGGCGCTCCATCACGCCGACCACCTTCAGCCATTCGCCGCCGATCTGCACGTATTCGCCAATGGCATCTTCCGGCAGGCCGAGAGTTTCCCGGGTTTTGTCGCCCAGTACGCAGACCCGCCGCCGACGCTGGTCGTCGGCAGGCGAGAGGAAGCGGCCCACCTCGGCGTAGGCGTTGTAGACATCCTGGTAGGTGTGGGTGGTGCCGCGCACCGGAGCGAACGCCGCTTGGGCGCCGTGGCGAATCTCCTCAGCGGCCTGGAACGGCGAGTAGAGCAACGGCGTGATGGATTCGATGCCGTCGACCCGGCGAGCAATCCGATCGAGGTCGTCCGGCGTCAGCCGCGCCACCTTGCCCTTCATGCTGTCCTCCAACGAGGTGAACGAAGCGATGGACATGCTGTTGCCGCCAAGGCCCTCGAACTGCGCGGCGATGGATGCCTGCATGCCCTGCACGAGGGCGATCACCGCCACCACCGAGGCAACGCCGATGGCGATGCCAAGGGTGGCGAGGAAGCTGCGCAAGCCGTGCGCGGCGATAGCTTCCCAAGCCGAGCGCAGGCTTTCAGCGAGCGTTGCCATGGTCTTGCCTCCGATCGCATCCGCGGCCAGCGGCGCCACCGTGCCCGGCCTGCCGCAAGTTGCGCGCAATGCGTCCGTCCACCAGTTCCACCACGCGCTGGCAGTGGGTGGCGATGTCGGCTTCGTGGGTGACCACCACCACGGTCTGGCCACGCCGGTGCAGGTCGTCGAACAAGCCCATGATGTGCCGCGTCGAGGCGGCGTCGAGATTGCCCGTGGGCTCGTCGGCGAGCAGGATCGACGGTGCCGTCACCAGGGCGCGAGCGATGGCGACGCGCTGCCGCTGGCCGCCGGAGAGCTGGTTGGGCAGGTGGTCGACGCGATCTTCCAGGCCGACCCGCGCCAGCGCTGCGCGGGCGAGCCGGCGGCGCTGGTCGAAGCCAACGCCCCGGTAGACCAGCGGCTGCATGACGTTGCGCAGCGCTGTGGCCCGGGCCAGCAGGTTGAAGCTCTGGAATACGAAGCCCACCTCGCAGTTGCGGATGCGGGCCAACTCCGCCTCGCTCAGGTGCGCGACGTCGCGGCCGTTCAGCCGGTATCGTCCGGCGCTGGGCCGATCCAGGCAGCCGAGAATGTTCATCAGCGTCGATTTGCCGGATCCCGACGAGCCCACCACGGCCACGTACTCGTTGGCCGCCAAGGATAGATTCACGTCCCGCAGGGCGGCGATGGTCTGGCCGCCCAAGACATAGGACTTGGCGACGTCTTGCATTTCGATCAGCGACATGGCGCATACGCTAATCAGGTTCGCGGCGAAGCCGTTAGCGAGGATGTCCTGTCGGAGTGTGCGAATTTCTCCCGATCGTCTGTGCGACGGCAGCGCACAAACGACGATTTCAGCGCTCGACTCGCGAGCGTCGTTGCCGAGATCGGGCCAATGAGCTACCCTGCCGGCCTGTCCGAGGAGGCGTTTCGATGCTGCGAATTCCCCATGCGGATGCGCGGGCGGTGGCATTCGCCGAGGCGATTCGGCAAGGCGATATCCGCCGCCTCGGGATCTTGATCGCCGATCACCGGGAGATGCTCGATGCCTGGATCGTGGACGACAAGACGGTCGGACGCACCCTCCTGCACATCGCCACGGATTGGCCCGGGCACTTCCCCGACGTCGCGCAGACCATTGCGGCGCTGATGGACGCTGGCGCGGATCCAGGCATCGGCGTGGACAACTCTCCCCACGCAGCGCCCGAGAAGCCGCTGCACTGGGCGGCGTCGTCGAACGACGTGGCGGCGTTGGCGGCGCTGCTCGACCACGGCGCCGACATCGAGGCCACAGGCGCTCTCTTCACCGACGGCACGGCCATGGACTCGGCGGTCATCTTCGCGCAATGGGACGCCGCCCGACTCCTGTGCGACCGAGGTGCCCAGGTCAAGCTCTGGCAGGCTGCCGCCTTGGGGCTGCACGAGCAGATGGTGGAACAATTCCGGCAGCGACGGCTCTCCCAGGACGAGTTGCACAGCGCCTTGTGGCATGCCTGCCGCGGTGGCCAGCTTGCGCCCGCGACCTTTCTGCTCGACGCGGGTGCGCAGATCAATTGGGTGGGCTTCCGGGACTGGACACCCCTCGATGCCGCCGTAGAAAGCGGCAGCCAAGAACTGATCCGCGCCTTGCGGGAGCGTGGCGCGTTGACGGCAGAACAGGTCGGCGGCTGAGATCCCGCCGAAACCCGGACGCGGCGTTCCCCACGGCGCTATCCCAGCGCCGCCGCCTCGCTGGCAACCACCAAGTGGCCGGACTTTGCCGGGCTGCCTGCCGCCACCATCCGTCCGATCGTCACCGCCTGCTCGCCAGCGGCCAGCAAGCGCTCGCGCACGGCCTCGGCCTCGGCCTCGGCCACGCACAGCACGAAGCCGATGCCGGTGTTGAAGGTTCGCAGCATCTCCAGTTCGGCGATGTTGCCGGCCTGCTGCAGAAACCCGAACACTGCCGGCCGCTGCCAGGCGTCCAAGTCGATGTCCGCCGCCAATGCAGGGCCGAACATGCGCGGCAGATTGTCCACGAAGCCGCCGCCGGTGATATGGCACATGCCTTTGACGCCATCGAGCACGGCCATCACCGCTGGCACGTAGATGCGGGTCGGGGCGAGCAGCGCCTCGAGCAGATCGGCAGCCACCGCCACGGCCTGATCGTCGAGGATGCGGCGGATGAGGGAGTAGCCGTTGGCGTGCGGACCGCTGGAGGCAAGGCCGATCAGCACGTCGCCGGCGACGATGGTCTCGCCGGTGACGATGGCGTCGCGTTCCACCACGCCGACGCAGAAGCCGGCCAGCTCGTAGTCGCCGGGCCGGTGGAAGCCGGGCATCTCTGCGGTTTCGCCTCCAGCCAGCGCGCAACCGGCCAGTTCGCAGCCCCGGGCGATGCCGGCAATAACGCGCTCGGCCACGTCCAAGTCGAGAATGCCGGTGGCGTAGTAGTCCAGGAACAGCAGCGGTTCGGCGCCATGCGCCAGCACGTCGTTGACGCACATGGCCACCAGGTCCTGGCCGATGCCGTCGTGCCGATCGTAGTCGATGGCGAGCCGCAGCTTGGTGCCTACGCCGTCCGTGCCGGTGGCCAGCACCGGGTCCCGGTAGTTTTTCGGCAACGCGGCCAGCGCGGCAAAGCCGCCAAGACCGGACAGCAGTTCGACCCGGCGGGTGCGCGCCACCGCTGGCGCGATGCGCTTGACCAGTTCGGCGCCGGCGGCGATATCGACGCCAGCCCCGCGGTACGTCAGACGGCGCAAGTGGAACTCCCGTTTCGGCGAACGGCCAGTTTACGGCAACGAGGGGCTGCAAGTTCATTACACTGTACAACCCGATACAGCCCGTCTGTCCTGCGCTAACGACTGGTCCGACCTTGTGACGCTCCTCGTTCGCCTGCTAGTGGTTTGTCTAGCCGCCGGTGGCGCACCTGCCGCTTGGCCGGAAGTGGTGCCTTGGCTGTACGATGTCGAGGTGCCAGTGGCGTCGCAGACCGACGCGGAACGACACCGGGCCGCGCAAGCGGCGCTAGCCGAGGTTCTCGCCCGCATGACGGGCATGGGGAAAGCCCTCGACAACCCCGCGGTGGAGGCCGCGCTTGCGCACCCGGAGCGCTTCTACGTGTACTACCAGTTCATCCGTCGAGAGCGACGGCAGCCCGATGCCGAAACCGTCTTCAAGGTGCATTTCGAACCGACCGCCGTGCTGGCGCTGCTGCGCGGCGCCGGTCTGCCCCTATGGAGCGCGGATCGTCCCCAGCTGCTTGCCTGGATCGCCGTGGAACGGGACGTCCGGCGCGATATCGCATCGGCCGCTGCGGCGGACGACTTGGCGGCGACGCTGAAGATGCGTGCCCGCCAGCGCGGTCTTCACCTGTCCCTGCCGCTGATGGATGTGCAGGACTTCGCGGTCTCGGGCATTGATGTGTGGGGCAGGTTCTGGGAAGCGATAAATGCCGCCTCCGTGCGCTACGCGCCCGATCTCGTGGTGATCGGGCGCGTCCAGGAAGACGCCGATGGCGGCTGGGTCGTGGATTGGAAACTGCGTCCGTTTGCCGACCGCGACCCGGCCTGGACAGCGGAGTTCGAGCATGTCGCCGATTCCGCGGCAGCTGCCGCTGGAGCGGCGGTCGATGGCATCGCCGACGCCCTGGCGCAACGCTTCGCCGTGCGCGGCAGCACCTTCAGCACCGTCCCAGCGACGGTGCATGGCGCACAGACGGCGCATGGCTACGCAGCCTTGCTGGCCCACCTGCATTCCAGGGAGTACCTGGTGCGAGTGGATGTGCATACCGTGGGGCGCGATGCCTTGCAGTTGCGCCTGCACTCCCGATCGAGCCCGGACCAGTTGCGGGAACTGCTGACGATGGGCGGCCTGCTGGCGGTCGAACCACAGCCGCGCCGGGGGCCGCTGGCCGCCGATCCGATGTTGCAACTCACTTGGCTGGGGGAGAAATGAACCGCGCATCGTCCAAACGAACGTCGCTGGGGCTGGCGAAGTTGATGCGCTGCCTGCCGAATCTCATCACCATCGTCCGCTTCCTGCTGGTTCTACCGGCTGGCTGGCTGCTGTGGCAGGGAGCCGTGCTGGCAGCGCTGATCCTGATCGCCGTTGCCGGCATTTCCGACGCCATCGATGGCGGCTTGGCGCGGCGCTTCGACTGGCACACTCGCTTCGGCGCCATTGCCGATCCGGCCGCGGACAAACTGCTGGTGCTGGTGGTGCTGGCGGTGCTGGCGATACAGGGCCACCTGCCCCTCTGGCTGCTGGCCATTGTCGTCGGACGGGACCTCGTCATCGTCAGCGGCGCCCTCGCCTATCGCCAAATATTCGGCAACCTCGAGGTCGAACCCACGCTGCTCAGCAAGGTCAACACCGGCTTGCAGATCGCCATGCTGCTGCTGGTGCTGGTGGGCTTGACGGATTTCGATGCCGTGGCGGCAGTCGCTGTCGCCCTGGTCGATCCTACGGGATTCGCCCTGGTCGGCGCTTCCGGCATCCTCTCCGGCACCCACTATGTGATCATCTGGAGCCGCCGGGCGCAGTTGGGATTCCGAGACCGGCGCGAAGCTGCCGAGCGCAGACTGCGCGGCAGCTGTCTCGACGCCAGGAAGGGGAGCGAATGAGTCGAGTTTGGTGGCCGCACGGGGCCGTGCCTGCCGTTCCATGGCAGCAGCGCCGTTCGGGATGAGTACCGTCGGCGAGCAGCTGCCCCTGCCCTTCGCACTGCGCGAACGCAGCACCTTCGAGCGCTTCGTCGCCGGAGCGAACCAGGAGCTCGTCGCTCGGCTGCGCCAGCGCCATGCCGCGTTCGACTGTCTGTGGCTGTTCGGCGGCGTCGGCGTCGGCAAGACCCACCTGCTGCATGCGATGTGCCATCGCCATCCACACTCCGCATACGTTCCCGCTGGCAAGATCGAGGCTTCGGCGTCGTCCCTGGACGGCTACGGCGAGTTCAACGCCGTGGCCATCGACGACGCGCCGCGTTGGCTGGGCGAACGCGACGCCGAGCTCGCCGTCATCGGTCTCTACAACCGCCTAGCCGCCCAAGGCGCACGGCTGGTGTTGAGCGCCGATCGCTCGCCTCTGGCCGTGGACTTCGCGCTTCCCGACCTTGGCTCGCGCCTGTGCGCCGCGGCCTGCTACCGGGTAGCGCCGCTGGCCGACGCGGACAAGGAGCGACTGCTGGTCGACGCTGCCCGCGAGCGCGGCCTGCATCTCGCCGACGATGTGGCGCGTTTCCTGCTGGCGCGGGCCAGTCGCGACCTGCGCCAGCTGCTGCGACTGCTGGATCGGCTGGATCGTTCGTCCCTGGTCGCCCAGCGACGCATCACCATCCCCTTTGTCAAGGAGGTGCTGTGCCTCTGAAACGAGTGGTGGCAACCGGCGGCGGCAGCGCCGGCCATGTGGTGCCGGCCATGCCGGTGATCCTGCGACTGCTGGCCGACGGCTGCGAAGTCCACTTCATCGGCAGCGCCTCAGGCCTGGAAGAACGCCTAGTCGCGCCTCTAGGCGTGGCCTACCACGGCGTCCGCACCGGCAAACTGCGGCGCTACTTCTCGTTGCAGAACCTAGCCGACTGCTTCCGCATCCCGCTGGGCGTCTGGCAGGCGTGGCGGCTGCTCAAGCGGATTCGTCCCGAAGTGGTGTTCTCCAAAGGCGGCTTCGTGTCGTTTCCCGTGGTGGTGGGCGCGTGGCTGAATCGCATTCCCGTGGTCGCCCACGAATCGGACCGAACGCCGGGGCTGGCGAACCGGCTGGCGGTGCCGTTCGCGACCGCCCTGTGCGTCAACTTCGACGATACTGCCCGCCGCTTGGCGGCGGCCGGCAGTCGCAAGCGGGTGGTGGTCACCGGCACCCCGCTGCGCCCAACGCTGCTCGCTGGCGATGCCGAACGGGGCCGCTCGCTGCTGGGCCTCGGCGCCCAGCGCCCAGTGCTGCTGGTGGTGGGCGGCAGCCTGGGCGCGGCCAAGCTCAACGAAGTGGTCCGCGCCGCGCTCGACGAGCTGCTCGAAAGCTACGCGGTGGTTCACGTTTGCGGGGCCGGCAAGCTGGACGCGACCCTGGTCCGCAGGCGCGACTACGTGCAGCGCGAGTACATCGACGACGGCTGGGGAGACGTCGTCGCAGCCGCCGAGCTGGTCGTCTCCCGAGCCGGCGCCAACGCTCTTGGCGAGTGGCTGGCGCTGGCCAAGCCGCACCTGCTGGTGCCGCTGCCGAAGACCGCCAGCCGCGGCGATCAGATCGAGAACGCCGCCTACGCGCAACGCAAGGGCTGGAGTCTGGTGATTGCGGAACATGAACTGAACTCGCACACGCTGGTGGCCGGCATTGCTAAGCTCGCCGCCCTTTCGTCCGACATTCGCCGTCGTCTACTGGCGTCCGGCGTACGCGACGGCACCGCCCTCATCGTCGGCGAGCTGGAGCGGGCAGCTGCGCCGCCGGCGATGCAATCCAAGGAACTTCGCTAGCATGTACAGAGTCAAGACCTTCAACCAGATCGCCGCCAAGGGGCTGGAACGCTTCCCCGACCAAGGCTTCGAAGTGGGGCCGGATGTCGCCGCTCCCCATGCCATCCTGCTGCGCAGCCATCGGCTGGCGGTGGCGGAACTGCCCGGCGTCAGCGCCGTGGCGCGGGCCGGAGCCGGCGTCAACAACGTGCCCGTGGATGCCTGTTCCGAACGCGGCATCGTCGTCTTCAACACCCCAGGCGCCAATGCCAACTCGGTGAAGGAGCTGGTGCTTGCGGCGCTGCTGCTCACCTCCCGGGACGTGCTCGGCGGCTTCGACTACGTGCGCTCGCTGGCCGCGGTCGCCGACGACGCCGAACTGCACCGCCTAGTGGAGCAGGAGAAGCGACGCTTCACGGGCCACGAGGTGGCGGGCCGGACGCTCGGCATCGTCGGCCTCGGCGCCATCGGGTCTCGAGTCGCCCAGGCCGCGCTCAACCTGGGCATGGACGTGCTCGGCTACGATCCGGCGCTGTCCGTGGCAGCCGCCTGGCGGCTGCCGAGCGACGTGCAGCGCATGGAGAATCCAGCCGACCTGTTCACCCGCTCGGACTACGTCACCCTGCACATTCCGGCGCTCAAGGAGAATGTCGGCCTAATCGATGCCAAGGCGCTCGCCAGCTTCCGACCCGGGGCGGTGCTGCTGAACTTCGCCCGCCAGGAAATCGTCGACGAGGCCGCGGTCAAGGAAGCGTTAGCGATCGGCCGGCTGGCGGCCTACTTCGCGGACTTCCCCAGCACGACCCTCGCCAACGTCGCCAACGTCCACGCCACGCCCCACTTGGGCGCCAGCACCGCAGAAGCCGAAGAGAACTGCGCCGTCATGGCTGCCGACCAGCTGCGGCAGTTCCTGCAGTACGGCAATGTGCAGAACTCGGTGAACTTCCCGACGGTGTCCTTGGAGCCGGCTGGCGGCTGCCGCATCGGCGTCACCAACGTCAACGTCGCCGGCATGCTCGGCCAGCTCATGTCGGTGTTCGCCGACGCCAACCTCAACGTCATCGACATGATCAACAAGAGCCGCGACGACGTAGCCTACAACCTGATCGACCTGGACACGCCGCCAAACGCGGAACTGATCGGCAGCATCCAGGCCGTCAACGAAGTGCTGAGCGTCCGGGTGTTCGACCGCATCGACCCGTGACGAGGGCGGCCTCGGCCTGCTGCAATTCTGAAACAAACCGCTTGACAATGGTTTCGCACGGCGGTTTCGTATATCGCTTGCTGCGGCTTCGATTGGACATGCGGAGCCCTCGCATACAAAGAATAGAGACGTACAGGGGGGGGGGGGGATACTATGTCGTTTCAGCAACATCTGCGGACCTCGTGCATATGCGCAACGGTCTTGCTGTCCGTCGCCTTGATGGCGGCGGAATCCGAAGACGAAGAAGAGGAGGAGGAAGCGCTCGGCAAGGTCGAGGAGATGATCGTCACCGGCTCCCACATCCGGCGCGACAACTTCGACCTGCCGTCGCCAATGGACGTGATCGGGGAACTGGATCTGCAGATGTCCGGCACGCCGGACCTCGGCGACGTGATCTTCGACCAGACCTATCAGATCGGCGTCAACGCCAACACCAACACCTCCGAGATCGGCGGCGCCGACGACCAGGGCACAGGCGAAGGCTGGAACCAGAGCGTCAACCGTCCCGACGGCCCCCAGGGCGGCGAAACCTACGCCAACCTGCGAGGCGTCGGCACCCGCGCCACCATGACCCTGATGGACGGCCACCGAGTGCCCACCAACGTCAACGGCTTCGGGGCGAACACGCGCCGGGCCGGAGCCGACCTCACCAACCTCTATCCCACCATCGCCGTCCGGAACGTCTTCAACTCCAATCCCAATGCGTTCCCGTCCGGCGTCGGCTACGAGAGCTATCTCGACAGCATCATGGGACGTCAGTTGTTCGTCCGGTTGACCGCAGGCTTCTAGCGGCGTTTCGCCTGCGGTTTGCAGATGGCCGAGCAGTACTTGGCGATTGAGCCGACAGCCGCCAACACCCGGCACCCGCAACTCGGGTGCCGGGTCGCGGTTCTTCTTTGCAGCCTGATCGTTGCCTGCCTTGCCGCCAGCGGCGAAGAGACGGGATGCGAACAGGTGCCCGAACCGCGCCGCGCCCAATGCCTGAAAGTGATGACCTGCATGGTCGTCGAGGATCATGACGTCCGCCGCGCCTGCATCGAAGCAGCGCAGCGGCAATCCGAGGAGCTAGAACAAGCGGAACAGCAAGCTCCCTCGCGGCAGCCGATACTGCAGGAGCAGACGATCGCAGGCGAACGGCACCAGACCAGCCGGCCGACGCGAGACCAGCCGGCCACCCAGGACGTGCAGTGGCGACAGCCTCCGAACGAGTTCAGCGCCGAAGTCAGCCGCATCTACCAGTCCATTCTGGATCGCCAGTTGATCGCCCTCGACTCCGCCTACCTGTTTGAAAGCGACCGCGCAGCGCAAGCACGTCTGAAGGTAGGGGAGCGCGTCGAAGTCGTGAAAGTGTCGTCGCGGTTCAGATACTCCGGACGCCGCTGGCAGATTACGGGACCATCCCGTACTCCCATCGCCGCCTACCGCATTCGCTGCGAAAGAGAAACCATCCGCGCCGACGATCGCCGCAAGTGCGCGCAAATGCTGGATCGCTGATCTTGATGCCATCGGGAACCCTTGTTCCCGCACCCACCGGCCATCGCTTGCTTCGATTGCGGCTGGTGCTGCTGGCACTGCTCGGGGGCTGTTTCGGCGATCCTTCGATGCAGCTGCCAGCCCTTCCCGAAGGGGAGATCGACGCCCAGCTTCGAGAGACTCTGCAAACGCTCCACGATGCCGCGGCGCAGAATCCCCGCGCCGCCGAGCAGCGCGGCGAGCTGGCCATGGCATACGACGTCAATGGCTTTCACCAGCGTGCGATTGTCGTCTACGGGCAAGCGGCGACGCTCGCCCCCGACGAGTTCCACTGGCCCTACTACCGGGCCTTGCTGATGGCGCGGATCAATGCCGACTACCAGGGCGCGCTGGCGTCGTTGGACTATGCCATCGCCAACGACGCTGGCTATGTGCCGGCGTGGCTTTCGCGGGGGGAATGGCTGCATGCGCTGGATCGTCCCGAGGAAGCGCGGGCCGCCTACGGACGCGCGGCCGAACTGGGCGCGGGTTCGCCGGCGACGGTGGGCGTCGCACGCCTGCTGCTGGACGACAACCGCATCGACGAGGCCGCCGCCATCCTCGAACCGCTCAACGCGCGCATGCCCGATCCTCGCCTCGAGGCGTTGCTCGGCCGCGCCTATCGGGCCTTGGGGCGGGAGCAAGATGCGCGAATCGCCGCGGCCAGGGGGAGCAGCGCCATGTCGGCCATGCAGTGGATAGACCCGCGGCTGGCACGGCGAACGCCGTACATCGCCGGCTTCGGCAACCTCTTGAAGCACGCCCAAAGCCTGATCCAGGCCGGCCGGCAGCAGGATGCGTTGGCGATCGCGGAGGATTTGGTCGAACAACGGCCAGACGACATGGCGGCCATCAATACGCTGGTCTGGGCCAATGCCGCGCTGGGGCGCATCGCCGAGGCCAAATCGGTGCTGCGCGAGGGACTGCAGCGGCACCCAGACGAACCCCGGCTGCACCAGATGCTGGCGAACGCCTACTTGCAGCAGGGCGACGCCGACAGTGCCCGTCGCCATCTCGAACAAGTGACGGCGCTGGCCCCCGGCAACGCCCGAGCGACCGAGGAGCTAGGCTGGCTGGTCGCCCGGCAAGGCCAGACGGACGCTGGCATCGCGCTGCTCGAGCAAGCGCTCGAGATCGGCGCGCGGGAACCCAAGCAGGTGCTGTACCGTCTGGGCCTGCTCGACGGCGCTGCCGGGCGCTGGGCGCAGGCCGCCGGACGTTTCCGGGACGCCGCCCGTCTCGATGCCGCGTTCGCCATGGCGCACATCCACCTCGGGCGGTGTCTGGCCGAGGTCGGAGACTTCGACGATGCCCGCAAGGCCCTCGACTGGGCCGACCGGCTCGGCACCCACGCCAAGGAGCGCGCTTCCGCCCACCGTCGTCTTGCCGCGCTGGAACGGGGCTTGCCGTGAACATCGCGGATCGGGCGCTGGCTGTCTGCGCGACCGGAGCGCTTTGCGCCTGCTCGCCTTCGGAAGCCACCGCTCCGGCATGGTTCGGGGACGAGGCCGCCGAACGCGGCATCGACTTTCGCCATGTCTCCGGCTTCGACGGGCGCTATCTGCTGCCGGAAATCACCGGCAGCGGCGCTGCGCTGGCGGACGTCGATGGCGACGGCGACCTCGACGCCTACATCGTGCAAAGCGGCAGCCTGTATCCGGGCACCGCACGACACGCCGACCGGCTCTATCTCAATCGCGGGGATGGCTATTTCGAGCCCGGACCCGACGGGCCCGGTGGTGCCGGCTACGGCATGGGCGTTGCCGCCGGCGACTACGACAACGACGGCGATGTGGACCTCTATGTCGCCAACGTCGGCCCCAATGCGCTGCTGCGCAACGACGGCAGCGGCAGATTCGAGAACATGGCGGCGGCCGCTGGCGTCGACGAGCCGGGCTGGGGCACCTCCGCCGCGTTTCTGGACCTGGACGGGGATGGCGACCTCGATCTCTACCTCGCCAACTACATCCAGTGGCGCATTGAGGCTGAACTGGACTGCTACATGGCCGGTGCGCGCACCTACTGCCCGCCGCAGAACTACAAGGCCGCGGCACCGGATCACTTGTTCCGCAACAATGGCGACGGCACGTTCACAGACGTGAGCCGGGAAGCCGGGCTGAAGCTGGCGTTCGGCAACGGCTTCGGCGTCGTCGGCGCGGACTTCGACGGCAATGGCCGCACCGACATCTTCGTCGCCAACGACATGACGGTGAATCAGCTATGGCTGAATCAGGGCGATCTGCGTTTCGTCGAGTCCGCCTTGCAATGGGGCTGCGGCGTGGACGAATACGGCCAAGCCAAGGCCGGCATGGGCGTGGCGACGGCCGACATCGACGACGACGGCGATGCGGACGTGCTGGTGGTGAACCTGGAAGGCCAGACGGATTCGCTGTTTCTCAACCAGGGCGCCTGGTTCGACGATGCCACGGCGGCGTTCGGCCTTGGCATCGAGAGCCGCAAGCACACGCGATTCGGCGTGGCGCTGGCGGACTTCGACAACGACGGCACTCTGGATCTTTTCGAGGCCAACGGCCGAGTCGCCCATGCGGAGTCCGGGCAAAAAGGTCTTTTCGCCGAGCCGAACATGCTCTATCGGGGCGACGAAGCGGGGCGGTTCGAGCCGGTCGAGCCGGCAGGCGGCGTATTCCCGCCCCTCGTCCACACCAGCCGCGGCTTGGCGGTAGGCGACGTGGACGACGACGGCGGCCTCGACCTGCTGGTGGTAAACCGCGACGCGCCGCCGTACCTGCTGATGAACCGGGTACCGCAGCGCGGCAACTGGATCCGCTTCCGCGTCCTCGCCCGCCAGGGCCGAGACGCCCATGCGGCCACGGTTTCGGCGACGGTGGGCGCGACGCGGACGCATCGCGACGTGCAGCCGGCGTCCAGCTACTTGTCGTCCAACGACCCGCGCGTCCACTTCGGCCTCGGCGTCGCCGAAGGAGCGACCGACGTCGCCGTGCGCTGGCCCGACGGCAAGACGGAGACGTTCGGCGACTTCGCCAGCGGGCGCACGGTGACGCTGCGCCAGGGAACCGGTGCGCCGATCGACCCGGCTTCCCGTTGACAAGTGCTGCGTTTGCGTTGGACGCGCTCCCCGTCATGGCGAAGCGGAAGAACGCGCCTTGGTTCGGACCTTCCCCAGCCGGCGCCGCGGCAGCGGCTCAGTCCTCCCGCAGCAGCCAGCCGAACAGTCCTGTCGCCAGCGCCGCGCCCGCAAGCTGGGCGGCGATGAACGCTGGCACATGTTCCGGAGCGATGCCGGAGAAAGTGTTAGTGAAGGCGCGCGCCACGGTCACCGCGGGGTTGGCGAACGAGGTGGAGGCGGTGAACCAGTAGCCGGCGCTGATGTAGAGGCCGACCATGGCGGCGACCGCGCCAGGTCGCGCCTTCACGGTCGCCAGGATGGTGGCCACGAGGCCGAAGGCAGCCACCCCCTCGGCGAGCCACTGCCCAGCGCCGGTACGCGCCTTGGTGGAGAACTGCACCACGTCGAGCTCGAACATCAAGTGCGCCAGGACGACGCCGGCAAGCGCGCCTGCGAGCTGTACGGCGATATAGGCGCATGCTGGCGGCGCGTCGATTTCCCGGCGCAGCAGAAAGGCCAAGGTCACCGCGGGGTTGAAGTGGGCGCCTGAGATCGGACCAAGCATGGTGATGAGCACGGACAGGATGGCGCCGGTCGCCAGGGTATTGCCGATCAGAGCGATGGCGTCGTTGCCGCCGGCGAGATTCTCGGCCATGATGCCGGAGCCGACCACGGTGGCCAGCAGTAGCAGCGTGCCGAGGGCTTCGGCAACCAGTCTTCTTAGCAACTCCTTGGGGACCATAGCGAACCATCCGCCACCCTGACCACACGAAGTGTACGGCTGGAATGTGAACGCTTTGCCGCATTGTTCGCTATGCTCGGCATCCCCAATGGCTGCGGAGCAGGCGGCGAGTGTGGACGAGCACGGGTACGACAATCTCAAGGTACGCAAGGACGGCCATGTGGCCGTGGTGCGCTTCCATCGCCCGGCCAAGGCCAACGCCCTGAACCATGCCCATCTCGCGGACATCGAAACCGCGGCGCTCTCGTTCCGCGACGAGGCCGAGGTCCGGGTCGTGATCTTCACCGGCGAGGGCAGGCACTTCTCCTCCGGCGCCGATCTCGACGGCGGCGGCCCGGCAGCGCCGGGGCTGTTGCGGCAGCGCCGCCTGGCGCGCATGGGAGAACGCGCCACGCTGGCTGTCTACGACATGGACCAGATCACCATCGCCGCCTGGAACGGCGCCGCCATGGGCGGCGGCGCGGTGCTGGCCACGGCGATGGACTTCCGCATCGGCGCCGAGGATTGCTTCATGCAGTATCCCGAGATCGACATCGGCGTGAACCTGATGTGGAAGGGGCTGCCGCTGATCACCCATATCGCCGGTCCCGCTCGGGCCAAGCGGCTGGTGGCGGGGGGCGAGCGCGTCCACGCGCCGGATCTGCTGCAATGGGGCATTCTGGATGCTGTGGTGCCGAATGCGGCGCTCATGGACACGGCGCTTGCGTGGGCGCAGCGCTACGTCGCCAAGTCGCCCATTGCCGCGCAGATGATCAAGCGCAGCGTCAATGCCCTGGTCTCGGCGCTGGACGGCGCCGTCATGCACATGGACGTGGACCAGAACCTCCTCTGCGCCCGCACCGAGGATCGCAAGGCGGCCATCGAGGCGTACCGAGGCAAGACCGAACCCCGCTTCCAGGGCAACTAGCGCGGATGCCGCCGCAACGGCGATCGCGGCGGCATCGCCATCAGTTCTTCGATCAGGCGGGCGTAGTCCGCGCTCGGCAGCCGGAGAACGGCGCAGGATCCGCGTCCTGGGGCGAGCGCCAAGCGAAAGCCGTTGGGCTGGCTGGCGGTGCCGGGACGTCTCCAAGGCGAAGTAGCGGCCCGCTCCTCACACACCGTAGAAGACGGCGATCTGGTCCCAGCTAGGACGCCCCTGGAACGAGCGATGGAACCATCGGTAGCAGGCTTCCCGCACGGGATTCTTTGGCGGCGTCTTCGCCAAGGCGAGACCGGTGCGCGCATCGGAGCCGAAGTCGGTGATGGCGACAGGCGTCGACCAATGCTCCAGCACCCGAGCCGTGGTCTGCACCCGATCGTGGCGCACGAAGTTGAAGGCGCCGTCGTGCCGGCCCCATGACTGCCAGTTCACGCACCTTGGCGGCGACGAGGCTAGGTTGCTGCCGCAGCAGCTGGTCCAGATTGTCGAGAAAGCCTACGCTGACGATGGTGACGGAGGCATCCGGTTGCGCCCGCAGAACCGTGCGGTAGCCATCCAACACGGAAGGGACAGGCCCGCGGACAGCGAACGGGGGGGGGCACGCCAGAAATTCGAGATAGCGCGATGCGTCCGGGTCGTCGAGCGGGCCGGCGTAGAGACCGATGGGAAGCACCGGCCGTACCGGGTGTCGATGGCGCTGATAGCCGCGGCGGCGTGCGGGTGTACCTCGTTGCAGGCGACGGCGAGCATCTCCGCCGCCTGCCTGTCGGCCAGCGCATGCAGCATGGCCAGGGCGCCGACATCATCGACGTCGAAGGCCATGTCGGTCTCGAAAACGATCTTCCTGCCGGTGACGGCCGGAGAGTCGCGGCAGCGGCCAATGCCAGCAAGACGACGCCCCGTCGCAACGTCCGCATCCCAGGCCCCTCCCCTTCGCCCGTTGGCGAAGCTCCGCCAGTGCGCGGCGAGAATCGCAACGTCGGCATTCGAGGAACTTCTCCTTCGCCATAGGCGCTGGCGAATCGATCATCGCTGCCGCCAGCGTTCGTGGGACCACAGCCAGTATTCGGGCGCGCGGTCGATGTCCGCTTGCAGCTTGGCCGCATAGCGTTCGACGACGTCAGGCTCGCTCCGGTACGGCGGTTCGGCGATCCGCTCGACCACGCATCGGTAGCGTCCCGGCGCTGTGCGTTGGCAGGACAGATAGTAGACTGGCCGGTTCAGCGCTCGCGCCATCCGCTCCGGGCCAGCATGGAACGCCGTCCTGCGTCCGCACAGCTCGGCATGGCGTCGATGGCGGCCGGGGCGCTGATCCGCCACCAGCGCCCACACGCGGTTCTGCTGGCGGCTCTTCAGCAGCTGCCGGCGCACTTCCCCCAAGGACACCGCCTGGATGCCGAAACGCCGGGCGATCCGCAGCAGCAGCTTGTGCATGGTGTCGATATGGGGCGACTTGTAGACCACGGAGATCGGCGCCTCGATCTCCCCCGCAAGGGCAGTGAGCGCCCACACCAAGTTGCCGTGATGCGCCAGCAGCAGCAACGCGTTGCCGCGGTTCAGGTCCTGCGCACCCTGGAAGGTGACGCGCTCGCCCAGCTCGGCGGCATCGATGGACAGCGAACGGATCGTCTCCATGTAGGTCTCGGCGAAGGCATCGTAGAAGCGTTCGGCCAGCGTCGCGGTATCGGCATCCGGGAATGCGTACGCCAGATTTGCCGCCACGATGCGACGGCGATACGCGACGCGGAAGAGCGGCTGCAGAACCCGCCCGAGCCGGTGCAGGCTGGCGACCGACTGGCGGCTGAGCGTCTGTAGCAACATGTCGAGCAAGGTGCTTTGTCCTCCGGTGTCCGATTCCCTCCCTCAACCGTTACCATAGAAGCGATATGGGTTTCATGCCAAGGGAAAGAAAGGGAAATATCAGCATGACCGAACTTCGATTTGGCACGCTCGGTGCCGCCAACATCACGCCGGCGGTGCTGTTGCAGCCGGCGAGCCGCAACCCGGACGTATCCGTGGCGGCCATCGCGGCGCGAGACCGGGACCGAGCCCGGGCAATGGCGGAGCAGGGCGGCGTCGAGCATGTGGTGGACGACTACCAGGCAGTGATCGACCATCCCGACGTCGACGTGGTCTACAACCCGCTGCCCATCAGCCACCATCGCGAGTGGACGCTGAAGGCGCTGGCGGCCGGCAAGCCGGTGCTGTGCGAGAAATCCTTTGCGTTGAACGAGCGTGAAGCCGTGGAAATGGCCGCCGCGGCCGATCGCGCCGGCCTGCTGCTGATCGAAGCGTTCCACTACCGCTACCACCCGGTCTTTCTGCGGGCGCTGGAAATCTACCACGCCGGCACGATCGGCGAGCTTGCGCGGCTGACTGGCGCCTTCCACGCCGGTGTCGGCAAGCGCGGCATGCCCGCCAACAACATCCGCATGATCTACGCCACTGGCGGCGGCGCCACCATGGACATGGGCTGCTACCCGCTGTCCTGGATGCGCCACTTCGCTGGCGAGGAGCCCGCCGTCGTCTCCGCGCAGGCCGTGGAAGGCCCGCCGGACGTGGATATGCGGCTGGCGACCGAACTGGCGTTCCCCGGCGGCGCCACCGGATCCGCCTCCGGCTCCATGATGCAGGGCGATCGCTTCCGCGCCGATCTGGTCGCCGAGGGCACCAAGGGTACGCTCACCGTGGTCAACCCCCTGGTGCCGCACATGGGCCACGAGATCAAGCTCGAAGCCGACGGCGAGACGACGTCGGAAACCCTGACCAAGCGCACCACCTACGACTACCAGCTCGACGCTTTCGTCGCTGCCCTGCGGGCATGGCCCGATGGCGAACGGCTGCCCACCGATGCCGAGGACGCGGTTAAGCAGATGCGGCTGATCGATTCGGCCTACCGAGCCGCGGGGATGAAAGTGCGGGGCACTTGAGGAAGCAGAAGCCGTGCGTTCGAGCGCTGCGACGGGGTCTGTCGAGACACCGAGTGGCGCGCCCGCTGCGCATACCAGGCATCCGGCCCGGCAGCCGATGAAAATGATGCTGAATTGACATTGACATCTTCATAGGCCGGTCTCTATGGTGCGTAGCGTGGTCGCGAGTCTGGGGCCAAGAAGTTGCCATAAGGTCGGTTTTGCTCCTCGACGATTCACGGGGCCTGATGCGAATAGCGAGAGAGGGATACGCCTGTGAACCAACCATACATCGCCCGAACTGCCGGGTTGCTGGCAGTGCTTGCCATCTTCGCGGCACCGCCGGCTTTCGCCCAGGAAGATGCAGAGGAAACCGATGCGGACGAGGAGTCGGCTTCCTCGAGCCAGCGCCGCATCGAGGAGATGCTGGTCTACGGCCAGCGCGACGAGTCCACGGTTTCGGATACGTCCATCGCCATCACCGCCATGGACGCCCACTTTCTCGAAGACATGGGCCTGCAAGGTCCGAACGAGATGGTGAACTTCATTCCAGCCACCACGCGCACCGACTGGGATATCAAGATCCGCGGCGTGGGGCGCAACTTCCGCGGCCTCGGCGGCGACCCGGGCATCGGCACCTACTACAACGGCATCTACTCGCCGGACTTCGGCATCGCGTCTACGGAAGGCGGCCTGTACGACATCCGGCGCATCGAGGTGCTGCGCGGGCCGCAGGGTACGCTATACGGACGAAACTCCATCGGCGGCGTGGTGAACTATGTGACCAATCAGCCGAACCACGATGGCTTTGAAGGGCGCATCCGCGCTGTTTTCGGCGAATACGACACCAACGAGTGGTACGGCGTGGTGAGCGGACCGGTCGCCGAAGATACCGCCTATCGGCTTACGGCCGTGAAGCGCCTTCGGGGGCCCGCCGTGGCGGGCTGGGCCGGCAGCGAGGACATCGAAGATCTCAACGATCAGAACTTCGCCTTCATCCTCGAGCACAATTTCGGCGACAGCATCAAGGCGAACCTCCGCGTCAACGACCGACGCGCCTACAGCCGCCGCAACTTCGGCAACGGCGGCCACGGCATCGCCGGCGAAGGCCCCTGTGTGGGCGAGCACCCCATCACATCCAACGACCAATGCGATCCCCGCTATCGCGTCTCCCGGGATACGAACCACTACGCCACTGGCTTCAGACCTGTCGATCAGGCCTGGGTGGACAAATACGGCGATCTGGCGAACGACCCGCGCGGCGCCGTGGCTTGGCGGCACCCCGCAACGGGCGAGATGTTCTACGGTGCCTACAACCGACCGGGGGTGGACGACGAAAGCGTTCGCTGGCCGTTCATGCCGTCGCAGAACTACCGGCAGCAGTCGGTGGCCACGTACAACATCGGCGGTGCCGATGCGCCGGAAATCGTCGGTCTCACCACTGGCGACAACCGGGAGGAATTCGATCATCAGCAAGCGTCCCTGGTGGTGGACTGGGACGTCAGCAGCGCGCTGTCCATCAAGTATCTTGGCAGCTACCAGAGCTTCGCCTATTGGTTCAACAGGGATAACAGCTTCTCCGACGGCCACGTTTCCGACATCGACGACACCGTTGTCGAGCAGGTTGAGAGCCACTCCCACGAGCTTCGCATTTTCTGGCAATGGGGCAGCCGCTTCACGGCGACATCGGGCATCTACCAGTTCTGGGAATCCCGGGACCAGTGGTACGGCATTCGGGAGCGGGCGGCCCAGGGTCGCGTTCGGAACGCCGCCATCTACGGGCCGGAGGGCTTCGAGAACTGGGTGGGAAGAGGCACGGAGGTCGTCGGATGGGTTCTGCCAGAGTGCATTAACGTGGGCACTTCCGGCGTCGATGCCACCGGCGACTTGTCGCTCAACGACGCTGCCCGCACCTTCGGGAAGTACTGCGGCGACCCCGGCACCTTGTACAACCAGGATGTCAACGGCGGCGATACGGGCGCCGTGTACGAGCACCGCAATCTTGTGGACAACGAGAACTTCGCCATCTACACCCAAGGCGACTTGCAGCTGACGGATACCGTGAGCCTCACGCTCGGCATGCGGTACTCGAAGGATTGGCGCGACGCCACCGAACAGCGCGGCGGCTACTCGGAAATCGAGGTGTTCGACAAACCTTGGCTGCCGTATGCGCTCGCTATCGCATGCACAGAAGCTGGCGATGTCTGTCCGGAGAATCCGGCGGCGTTCTTCGCGGCCGGCGTGACTCCGCTCGCGGCCCTCAACGTGGCGCTGGGGGCCGCAAGGTTCACCGGGGATCCGGATTTTCCCATCGAACCCACCTGCGATCTCGCTGCCCGTGATTGCGAGCGGCCGCTGCGGCTGCGCGGCATTCCCATCAGCTGGGGCAGCCGCACTGTCGGCACCTACAAGCAGGATGGCAACTGGACTTGGCGCGCAAACTTCAATTGGGAGCCAAACGCCGACATACTGGTTTATCTGGGTGCCACCTCGGGCTATCGTGCCGGCGGCTTCAACCTCGGCAACACCGATGGCCGCGTAGGGCTCGACACCAACGCCGATGGCGTGAACGATACCTACGCGATCGGGCAGTACGATGACGAGAAAATCGTCTCTTACGAGCTCGGCTTCAAGGGATCGCACTTGGACGGCACTGTGCAGCTGAACGCGGCGATCTACTACTACAGCTACAAGAACTACCAGACGGGCGTTACCACTTGGGAATCCGAAAGCGGCACCTTCGCGCTGCCTCCCATCACTCTGCCGGACGGATCTGATCTCGGTGCGCCAGCAGGACGCGGCCCGGTGGACATCACCACCAACATCCCCAAGGCGTTCAACAGGGGCTTCGAAATCGAAGCCACCTATCTCGTCACGGAAGACTTCTCCGTCGGCGGCAACTACAGCTACACCGAGAGCGTGTTCGATGCGGATTTCACCTTCTTCAACGAGAACGATCCGCGCTACCCGCGGGAGATTATCGGGGGCGACGTGAACCAGGACCCCTGTACGCTGCCGGACGAAATCAAGGCGCTGTACTGCATTGAGGTATCCGGGGCGAATCTCACCGGCATTCCGAGGCACAAAGCCACATTGTGGAGCGCGTATTCCTGGAGTTTCCCTCAAGGTACGCTCACTTGGCACAATTCGCTGGCCTATACCGGGGACTACGCCACCAACATCTTCCAGCGTCCTTGGGACGTGGTGCCGAATCGCGAACGCTGGGATATGCGGCTGACCTATCGCGAGACTACCAGCCGCTGGTCCGTCTCGACCTTCATCGACAACGTGCTCGACAAAACCTACATCCGCCACTCGGATATGGAGAACCGGCGCACTGGCTACGGCACCAACTGGCCGCAGCGGATCGTGGCACTCTATCCGCGCTACTGGGGCGTCGAGCTGCAGTACAGCATGGGGTCCAGATAGGCCGAGGCGCTTGGGCGGCGGCTCGCGGCCCCTGTCGCTGATCCGGCTCCGCACGGCCGGCCGTTCGCGCATGGAGCCCTGACCGCCACCCGGTTCAGGGCTGCGCGCAACCCGCCTTCGTGGTCTGCTCTCGGGCGGCGAGGACCATCTTCGTCACGCATCTCGCAACCAAGGTCCCTTCGCCAAGCCGCGAACGACGTCCGAGTGGCGCCTTCCTCGCCTCCTTCGGGCTGCCCAAGCAGCTCCCTGCCAAGAACCACGAACAGCTTGCCTGGACGCCAGGGCAGATGCGCTCCACAGCGCGTTGCGCGAAACCGAACGATTCAAACTGCTTGAAGTTCGTCTGTAGGGCATTCATCCCAAAAGATCAGTTCCACAGGAAGCATCCGTTCAAGGGGCGCCTGCCCGTGCGCGGGCCTGCCGGGGGCTACGAGGTTGTGCTGTGGTCGGGCGTCCTCCCCGCGCACCTGTGCGCGAGGGCCTGCCTCCTGTCGCTGCCCCTCCTGAGCTCGAGTCGGAGAGCCGTCCCCGCGAACCACTTGGCAACACGGCGAGAATCCCGAAATGGCCAGCCAAGAAATACCAGATGGACAACCAGCCCCGATCTCCCGCTTGCAGCAGGGACGCGAGATGCCTGCGAATCTGCATAGTGCTATCCGAGCCGCCCGAATAGCACTAACATTGCCACTCTCGTTGCGGGGCGGCCCATGACCAATATCCGAACCATCATCGACGAAGCGTGGGAGTCCCGGGACACCCTCGGCTTCGATACCCAAGGGGCCGTTCGCGATGCGGTGGACGGAGCGCTCGATGCCCTCGATGCTGGCAAAGTGCGGGTGGCGGAGCAGGTGGGCGGCGAGTGGGTGGTCCACCAGTGGCTGAAGAAGGCCGTGCTGCTGAGCTTCGTGTTGAACGACATGACGCCCATCGCGGGCGGTCCGGGCGGCGGCAGCTGGTGGGACAAAGTGCCGTCCAAGTTCCAGGGCTGGGACGCGGCGCGGTTCCGGGCCGCGGGGTTCCGGGCGGTTCCCTCGGCCGCGGTGCGCCACTCCGCCTACATCGCGCCGTCGGTGGTGCTGATGCCCAGCTTCGTCAATGTCGGCGCCTATGTGGACCGCGGCACCATGATCGACACCTGGGCGACGGTGGGTTCCTGCGCCCAGATCGGCAAGGGCTGCCATATCTCCGGCGGCGCTGGCATCGGCGGCGTCCTGGAGCCGCTGCAAGCGGAACCGGTGATCGTCGAGGACAACTGCTTCATCGGCGCCCGCTCCGAGGTGGTGGAAGGCGTGATCGTGGAGGAAGGCGCCGTGCTCGGCATGGGCGTGTTCATCGGAGCGTCCACCAAGATCGTCGACCGCGCTACTGGCGAGATCGTCTACGGCCGTGTACCGGCGTACTCGGTGGTGGTGGCCGGGTCGATGGCCGGCGGCGCTCCGGACGACGGCGCGGTGCGCCCGAATCTGTACTGCGCCGTCATCATCAAGCGGGTGGATGAACGCACCCGCTCGAAGACGTCCGTCAACGAACTGCTGCGGGACTGAGGAGAAGCTGAGGAGAAGCGATGAGCCAAATACGCGAATTCCGCATCGACATTGCCGATGCGGAACTGGATGACTTGCAAGACCGCCTGGAACGCACACGCTGGCCGGATGCCGAAACGGTGCAGGATTGGAACCAAGGCCTGCCGTTGGCCTACGCCAAGGAACTGCGGGACTACTGGCTGAACGACTACCACTGGCGGGCACGGGAACGATACTTCAACGGCTTCCCCCAATACATCGCCCGGATCGAAGATCTGGACCTGCACTTCATCCACCGCCCAAGCAGCAACCCCAATGCCGTACCGTTGCTGATTACCCACGGCTGGCCGGGTTCGGTGGTGGAGTTCCACAAAGTCGTCGAGCCGCTGTCGAATCCCGCCGCCCACGGTGGCGACGCGAGCGATGCGTTCCACATCGTTTGCCCGTCGCTGCCCGGCTACGGGTTTTCCGGCAAACCGACCACCGCAGGCTGGGGCGTCGGCAAGATCGCCGAAGTGTGGAACTCGCTGATGGTCCGCATAGGCTACCAGCGCTACTTCGCCCAAGGCGGCGATTGGGGGGCTGCGGTCACTACGGCCATCGCCATGCAGAATCAGGGCAACTGCGCTGGCATTCACCTGAACATGCCAAACGCGGGACCTACTCCGGAGGCGCAGGAGAACCCCACCGAACGCGACCAGCAGGCCTTCGCTGGCGGGCGCCACTACCAACAGTGGGGTGCCGGCTACTCCAAGCAGCAAAGTACCCGCCCGCAGACCCTGGGCTACGGCTTGGTGGATTCTCCCATGGGCCAAGCGGCGTGGGTGATCGAAAAGTTCTTCGAGTGGACGGACTGCGATGGCGCTGACGGCAAGCACCCGGAAAACGCCGTCAGCCGCGAGGAACTGATCGACAACGCGATGTTCTACTGGCTGACTGCCAGCGGCGCTTCCTCCGCTCGCCTGTACTGGGAGAGCTTCAATCGCGCCTTCGGCAGCGGCGACGACAGCAAGGTGCAGCTGCCCACAGGATGCAGCATCTTTCCGAAGGAGATCGTGCCGACGCCAAGAAGCTGGGCCGAACGCCGCTACGCCAACATCGTCTATTGGAACGAGCTGGACCGAGGCGGCCACTTCGCCGCCTTCGAACAACCCGAACTGTTCGTCGAGGAGCTGCGCAAGTGCTTCCGTCTGATGCGGTAGGCTTGACCCCCTAGCGACACGCAAGGAAAGCATCATGGCAATCACCGTCGAGCACGACTACTTCGCCGGCATGGACGAAGCCCGACAGGAAATCGAAGCGGGTGGTCTGCACCTGCACGAGGTCGATGCGCCGCCGAGCGGTGGCACCCCTATTCATTGGCACGACGTAGGCATTCACTTCTACGTCCAGGAAGGCATTTTTCGCTTCCAGGACCCCGCTACGGAAACCGTTCACGAATGCGGCCCCGGCACCAAGTTCGTCATCCCCGAACGCACTCTGCACATCGAACAGGAACACCACGGCTACAAGGGACTGGTGGGAATGACGAAGGATCCAGTGCCGCAACCCTTCGTGCGTTCGCCAGCAGAACTGTAAGCGTGACCAACGCGAGGAAATTGCGCTACGGGTTCATCGGCGCCGGCGGCATCGCCAGTGCCCACATGCGCGAGCTGATCCAGCGCGACGACGTGGAACTGGTCGCCATGGCCGATGTCTCCGAAGCCGCCATGTACCGTCACCAGGAGCAGTTCGGCATCGACGGCATGTACGCCGACTGGAACGAAATGCTTGCCGCCGAAAAGCTGGACGCCGTCTCCGTCTGCACCCCGAACAAGCTCCACGAGCAGCCCACCATAGATGCTCTGGACGCCGGCTGCGACGTGCTCTGCGAAAAGCCCCTGGCGCATTCGGCCGCGGCCGGCGAACGCATGCTGGCGGCGGCTCGGCGCAGCGGACGCAAGCTGGCCATCGGCTTCCAGTACCGCTACCACCCGCGTACGCAGTTCCTGCGCCAAGGCTTCGATGCCGGCGCGTTCGGCAACATCCTCTACGCTCGCATCCGAGCATTGCGGCGACGCGGCATTCCCAACTGGGGCGTGTTCGGGCGCAAGGACTTGCAGGGCGGCGGACCGCTGATCGACATCGGCGTACACGTCTTGGAGATGGCCCATTACGCCATGGGTTCCCCAACGCCGGTGAGCGCCTCGGCGGATATGTTCACCTACATTGGCGACAAGCCCTCCGACCGCGTCGAGTCGCCGTGGAAGGGCTGGGACTACCAGAACTACACGGTGGAGGATCTCGCGGTTGGCCGCATCCGTTTCGCCGGCGGCGCCATCGCCCACATCGAAGCCGCCTTCGCTGCCCACATCGAACAGGACGAGTGGAACTTCGATCTCTTGGGCGACGAGGGCGGCGCGCACTGGCATCCGCCGCGCATCTTCACCGACGAGCACGGCCACATGGTGGACAAGTCGCCGGGGTGGCTGCCCGACGGCGCCATCTTCGCCCGCAAGATGAACAACTTCGTGGACCATTGCCTGTACGATGAGCCGTCTCTTGCGCCTGGCGAAGACGGCCTAGCGCTGCAGCGCATGCTCGACGCCCTGTACCGCTCGGCGGAGAACGGCGGCAAGGAAGTGGCAATCTAGCAATGGCGAATGTCTTACACGATAGAGGGCAGATCTCGAATTCACTAGCCGTCGGGGAGAATTTAGGATAGTTGGGAACGGCGCGAATCGAACCCTAGCAACGCTCTTGAAGTGGTTTTCAGAGGAGTTCAAGAACAATGGAAGCTCGACTATCGAAATGCCAAGCACCCTTGGCGGCACCTTGGCCGTGGGCGTTGCCCTGCTGCTCGCGCTATGGCGATTCAGCACCGGGCTTCGCAAGGTGGTGAACGGCCTGCGCAAAGAGAGGCGGGGCGACATGAGCGGGTTGCGCGACGAACTGCGGGGCGAAGCACAGGAACCGCGGGGTGAAGTAGGAGAACTCAGGAAGGACGCCTCCCGACTCGAAATCAATCTCCGCGAACGCTTGGGGAGCGTCGAAGGATTGCTCCTTGGCCTGCGCCACGGTCTCTTCGGCCCAGGGCCGGCGGATGCCGCCGACACCGCGGCCGGCAATCCCTAAGCTCGCAACCCACCGCCCTCCAGCCCGCGGTCGGGACACGGATGGCGGTTGCGCCAGGACAACATTGGCTTATCCTTCGCCACCCGCCTAGCTGCCTTGAGGCGGCAAGAGGTTGCATATGAATCAAGCGTCGTGCCGGCATGGTGCCGTGCTCGCTGGTCTGAGAAGCCAGCTCCGCTAGGGCTGGCGGAACAAGGAACCGAGACATGTCGAAAGCCCTCTGCTATCTTCCCCCATGGACGCACCCGGACGCGGCAAGGCGCAGCACTGCCCTGCCGAAACCGGCCGCCTCGTCTCCACGCTCGTGAAGCAGATCTCGCTCATTGCCGCCTTCGCTGCGCTATGCGTCGTCTCCGGCGCCAGCATGGCTCATGCCTTCGCGGCACCGATCTGGGCCGGCGCCCTGGTCGGCCTTGCGACCGGCTCGCTGCCGGCGTGGCTGCCGCGGGTAATGAACGGCTTCAATGCCGAACGCTGCGCCGAACTCGTCAGCCTCGTCGTGATCGTGGCCATCGCGGGCATCATCTCCGCCCGAGGACTGCTGCCCGTGCTGGAGGACGGCCCAGTGCTGGTGGAGTCGTCCATACCTCTGTTGTTGATGGCGGCGGCGCTGTACGGCACATACCTGGTGCTGAACCGCTCGGGCGCGGCAGATCGGGGGACATCGGTGCCGGAACGCCTAGCGGTGGCGCTGTCGGGCCCGCCCCTGCTGCTCACTTTGGCGTTGGCGGTAACCATCGCCACCTGCGTGGTGCTGCTGATCCACTACGTGGGCCTCAACCATCCGTCCTGGCAGTACCTGGCCGCGAAGTTCGTCGATCGCGGCATCATCCCGCCTCTGACCCTGGTACTGTTCTTCTGGGGCGGGCTGCTGCTGGCCAACAAGACCTGGGTGCTGCGGCGCGAGCGGCGGCTGATGCAACAACCGGAGGCGCACCGCGAATCGGTACTGCTGCGCACCCACGCCCAAGCGCTGGCCGGCGGCGAAGTCAGCGGCACAGACGACTTCCTGGACATGGTGTGGAAGAAGTCGGCGGACTTCTACGTCGTGCCGCGCTATATCAACTGGGCGATCCCCATTCTGGGCTTCATCGGCACCGTGCTGGGCATTTCCCTGGCTGCCGACGGCATCCAGAACATCATCGGCTCGCGCAGCAGCCTGTCGGATTTGTCGAGCGAACTGGGCCAAGCCATCGCGCCGCTCGGCATCGCCTTCGATACGACCCTGATCGCCCTGTCCCTGAGCGTCTTTCTGACGCTGCTGCAAACCGCCTTGCAGCGCTGGGAAGACAACGTCCTGGTGGACTACGAAAACCTCGTGCGCACCGCTGCCGGCCGGCGGGAGGAGTGACCTATCGCACCGTCCGCGCCGCGCGACCAGGACGCCAACGGCGCCCCCATGGTGGAAATCTTCGGCGGCATCTTCGCCCTGCTGCTGGTGCTGTTCTTGTTGATGAACCTGCTCTCCCAGGCAACGATCATCGAACGCTTGGAGACAGCCTCGGACGAGGGCCTGTACCGTGTCGGCTGGGGGGCCAGCGGATCGGGCTTCGTGGTGCTGGCCTTTCCCTCGGAGCTTCGCATCATCGAGACCGGCGAGGCCGTCTCCGCCGGCGAAATCTGCCGCCCGGACAGCCTTTTCGTGGCCTATGCGCGGCGCATCTACCAAGCGCAGCGGCAGCAGATCATTTTCGCCATCCTGGAGAACAGCGTCGCCACCATGGCGGAGGGGCGCAACTGCATCGCCCGCATCCTGCCGCAGCAGACCCTGGCCATCGGCTGGATCATCGTTAACGACGAGCTGCTGAAGTCGGTATCCCTGGGCGACATCCCGGCTTTCGTGAAACAGGCGGTGGAACCGGCAAGCCCGCAAGCACCGGAATAGCCGCATCCATGCCACCCCAACGCCCCAGCCTGTTTCCGCCGTTCGCTGGCGTCGCCCTGGCGGACATTCTGGCCAACAGCGTCGCCATCGTCATCATCATGATCGTGGTGATGCTGATGACCCGCTACCAGCAGGAGCAGGAAAAGCTGACCCAGACCGAAGACGTCGCCGTGCTGCTCAGCCGGGAACTGGCCAGCTCCTTCGTGATGAACTCGCTGCCCACCAGTCCCCCAGCACGTCTGCACGACTACATCGCCTCGCCGCTGGACCGAAATCCTCTCCACTCGACCATGCCGATCATCGAGCTGCACGACGACTTCGTCCGCGACCACTACACGGGCACCGTCTACCGCCGGGACGAGCTGCTGCGCCAGGACAACGCCTTCGACGCCTATCTCGCCAGCTTGACGCCGGCACAGCTCGCGGCCATGCGCGTCGACGTTTATGGCATCCGGCAGTTCTACGTGGCCATGTCGATTCTCAAGGCCCATGGTCATCAGCCGCACCACTGGCACTTCCTGGAGCAGCCGGGCATGGGCGGGGGCTTGTCCGGCTCCGCCTTGGCGCTGTCGGACGGGTCGAGCCTTGAAGCCGAGAAGACGGTTTCCGGTGCAGGGCGTTCGATCTCCGGGAGGCAGCGAACCCGGGATCGCGAAGCGGCCTTGCCGGAGGATGTCTCCTTGGCTGGCACCGGCAGCGGCTTGAACCCCTACCCCGCCGATGCCGCGTTCGGCAGGGGAGCTGGCGACGAGTCACAGCAGGAGTTCTTCGATCTGCCCGGCAGCGCCAGGGAGAACGATTCCGGGTTGGAAGGAACGGCTTCCGATTCTTCGGCTGCCGCGTCCAGGAACATTTCCGCGGGGAGTTCCGGCAGCCGCTTCCGAGCCGCCGGCCGCCCCGAAAACGCCATTCCCATCGCCACCGAGCAGAACCTGGACATGGTCGCCGTGCTGCGCGGCTTGTTCGCGTTCATGGAGAAAGTTCAGGCGGCTGCGGACGCAGACCAGCCCTCGCCACTGCCCCGCTACCACTTCGTACGCGACGTGCTGGGCATCGTTCCCTCGCTGCCGGCAGCCGACCGCGACCAAGCCCAGCAGTTGCGCAACCTAGTGTTTCTGATGGAGACGCCGAGGGAACCCGACGACGATGCGCTCAAGCTGCGGCTTGCGATCTCGGCTGATGTGCGCGGCCAAGCCATGGCGGTATTCCCGAACGAGCCGCTGAGCCATGTTCGATGGTTGCGCGATCCAGTTCAGCCGGCCCTGGGCGACATGCCGGAAATCGCCACGGTCACGTTGCAGCTCGGTGCCCATGCGGAGGTCCACGAAGGTTTGCGCATGCCGCTGGCCCGAGACGCCTTGGTGCTGATGCCTAAGACCGCCCCCGAGCCGCAGCCGCGCTGGCGGGTCGTCACTCTGGTCAATGCCCAGCGGAACGACTTCGTCACCGGCTTTCTGTACGCCGCGGTGGACGACGCCGGCCGGCTGCTGCTGCCGGTAGACGAGAACGCCGTGACCGTCGGCGGATTGCGCATCGAATCGCACTTTCCCGCGCTGGCGTTTCGCGGCGAAACTCGGCAGCTCCTCTTCTACGGCCTGATCGCCGCGCTGTTCGCGGTCGGCATCGTCGTTCGGTACTGGAAGCCGTGAAGCCGCTGCCCACGATGGACGCCCGCACGGTGCGACGAGCGCTGGCGCTGCTCGCCGCAGCCTGCGTCCTGGCCGCGGTGACGAAACTGCGCCCGCTGTGGCAAGACTTCGAGACGGTCCGCATCCGCCTCGACTATCCGGCACGAGCGCAATCTTCGCAAGCGGGAGAGCACGGGGAAGAAGACGCCGCAACATCCCCGGGTGCGCGGCTGGACGCCGTCCTGCTGCGCAACCTGACCCATCTGGGCTATCTGCGTTCCTTTGACCATGTTTTCGCCCGAGGCAGGCGATCCGTGACCATCACGCGTCCACTGTGGCTCGATCGCTGCGAGGTTCGCCAAGGCGACTTCTACAAGTTCGCCGGCTGGCGACCCTTTCACCCGGACATGCCTATCGCGGCGTCGGCCCAGCCGGCGGATTGGCGGCATTTCAGCAATACCCGCGGGCATACGGTAAGCGGCCGCCTGGATGCGCCTGCCAACGGCCTGACTTGGTTTGACGCCTACGCCTACTGCCAAGCGGCCGGCGGCCGACTGCCCCGGGCAACGGAGTGGATCGCCGCGGCGAGCGGCCGCGAGCAACGCCTCTATCCCTGGGGCGATGTCTTCAACGCCGAGCCGTGGCCCTATCTGGATCCTTTGCTGAACGCCGCCCGCAAATGCGGTGCGCATCCCGATACCGACACGCCTTCGGGCCTTGCCGACATGGGACAGCACGTTTCCGAATGGGCAGTGGCGGACGACCGAGGGCACGCGGCCGCGGCAATGGGTGGCAACGCCTACAACGCGCCTCGGGATTTGTACAGCGTCGCCATTCTGTACCGCCATGCGCCGGCGCGGTACCGCTCGCCCTACTTGGGCTTCCGCTGCGCCTTCGACGCCCCGCCGCAGCCAACGCCTTGGCGAACGGAACCGAACGCCGTGGTCTTGTCGGCTGGCGACTACGCGGTGGGCATTCCGGAGCAAGCCCGCATCCCCAGCCTGCTGACGAATCTGCCACGGGACCGGGTGGCGCTGATTCGACGCCTCTTCGAGCGGGAAGACGGACGGGCAAGCGTAGACATGCATCTCACCGCACGAGAAATCACGCGACGAGAATACGCCGCCTTCCTGCGCGACCCATTCGTTATCGCCGGCTTCCACGCCGAAGCAAACCAGCCGCGCGAGCACAGCCATCGTCCACCGGACTGGGACAAGCAGATGACGCAGCCGGAGCTGCCCGTGGTCAACGTGGACTGGTGGTCCGCCTACGCCTTCGCATCCTGGGCAGGGGGGCGCCTGCCGTCCGCCGAGGAATGGGAAGCCGCCGCCTCCGGCCAAGGCCGGCGAATCTACCCTTGGGGCAACGATTTCGCCGCCGCCGCGCCCAACACCGCCGAGCGAACGCCGGCCGCAGGGATGCACCGCGGGCCGATTGCAGCAAGCGCGGCCGATGGCGATGCCACCCCGGAAGGGCTGCTCGCCATGGGCGGCAACGTGTCCGAGTGGACGCGCAGCGTCTCCGGCGCATCCGGCGGCTACGCCGTCATCGTCAAAGGCGGCAACTACCTGCTGCCAGGGACCGAGACAGCCCGCATGGACTACCGCAACCACCTGTCGCCGAACTACAGGTCTCGGACTTTGGGATTTCGCGTCGCGTTCGACCGGCCTCGATAGCGTTTGTTCCTGCTTGCGTCGAGGCGTGGTTGACCTATGCTTGGCGAATAGGAAAGCCGAAAGGAAGCGTACCTTGAAACCACTGATTATCGGCGGTGTGCTCGCGCTCGCTGGCATCGTTCTGGTTCTGGATTGCTGGGGCACCGTCGAGAGCGGCCATGTAGGCGTCGTGCGATTCCTGGGCGCCGTGCAGCCGGAACCCCTTCCGGAAGGCCTCTACTTCAAGAAGCCCCTCTTGGATTCGGTGGCGGAAATCGACGTGCGCCTGCGCAAGGCGGAGAACCAAGCCAGCGCGGCGTCGAAGGATCTGCAAGTGGTCTCCACGGAAGTGGCCGTTCAATACTCGCTGATCGGCAGTGTCATGCCGAAAACCTTTCAGAACATTGGCCCCCGGGCCGACATCGTGGAGACGAACGTGATCGACCCGGGCATCAAGGAATCGGTCAAGGCCATCACCGCCCAGTACACCGCCGAAGAACTGGTTACCCGTCGCGCCGAAGTGAAGGTGCAGATACAGCAAGGGATCGAGGCCTTCATCAATACCACGTTGGAGCAGAAGGACGTGATGGGTGCCATCGCCCTGGCCAACGTGGCGATCACCGACTTCGAGTTCTCCGCGGAGTTCAACCGCGCCATCGAAGAGAAGGTGCGCGCCGAGCAAGAAGCGCTGAAAGCGGAGAACGAGAAGCTGCGCCGGGTCACCCAGGCCGAAGCCGCGGCCGCGGAGCGTACGCTGGCAGCCGATGCCGAGGCGTACCAGATCGAGGTGGAGTCCAAGGCGCGCGCTGATGCCATTCGCCGCGAAGCGGAGGCATTGAAGGACAACCCGGATCTGATCCAGCTGCGCATCGCCGAGAAGTGGGACGGCCGGCTGCCGCAGTTCTCCGGCGGCGGCGCTATTCCGCTGCTGAACATAGACTCCTTCAAGAACAACTGAGCGCAGGAGCGATGCCCGCCGAGCCGCTCGCCGGCACGATGGCAACAAGGGCGCACCTTCGCGACGGCGACATGGAGCAGCTGCCATGACCAAGCCCAAGCCTGTCGCCATTGTCGCCGCGTCTTTGCCGATCCGCCGGGGAAGCCGCTATCCGGTACCGTTCGGCGCCGCCTGCGCCGAGCGAGAAAAGCGCGCCCTGGGCGAGACGTTCGGTCTTGCGGACTACGGCGTCAATCTGGTCACCCTGCCGCCGGGGGCGTGGTCGTCGCAACGGCATTGGCACAGCGCCGAGGACGAATTGATCTACATACTCGATGGCGAGCCGACGCTGGTGACCGACGCTGGCCGCACCCCTCTCTCGGCCGGCATGTGCGCGGGATTTCCCGCGGGGGCGGAGAACGGCCACCACCTAGTGAACGAGACCGACACGCCGGTCGCCTACCTGGAAGTGGGCAGCCGCCGGGAAGATGACAACGTAGACTATCCCGACATCGATATGCGCATCGCCAGCCGTGGACGCGGCGGCGCGTTCACCCACAAGGACGGTACGCCCTACTCGTAGGGTGGCCCACCGCTGATGCGGCCCGACCCAACCATCTGGGACTGGCCGTTGCGCCTGTGGCATTGGGCGTTCGCGGCCGGTATCGCCTTTTCCCTGTACTCGGGGCTGGACGGCGACATCGGCTTGCTGGAATGGCATCAGCGCTCGGGCTTGGCGCTGTTGGGGCTGGTGGTGTTCCGCATCGGCTGGGGACTCTGGGGCGGCAGGCAGGCGCGCTTCCACCTCTACTGGACCACGCCGTCGGCCTTCATCGACCATTTTCGCGGTCGCGGCAGCGGCGGCGCGCATACGTCGCCGGGCATCGTCCTCGCCGTCGCGCTGTTCGCTGCGGCAGCGCTGCAGGTAGGCACGGGGCTGTTCGCCACCGACGACATCTTCAACGAAGGGCCGCTGAGCCGCTACGTATCGACGGATTTCGCCCGCACCGCCACATGGATCCACCGTCGCCTGCACTGGCTCATCCTAGCCGCAGTGAGCGTTCACCTCGCCGCACATGCGATCTACGGCCTAGTGCTGCGGGATGCAACATCGCTGGCCATGTTCACAGGCCGCAAACCGCTCCGCCGTCGCGCCGACGAGGGCGAACCCGGCGCGCTGGAACCCGCGCCGAACTTCTGGTTGCGCGCTGGGCTGACGCTGGCCCTGTCCGTAGGCGTCGTATTGGCGGTACGCTCGCTTTCCTGAACGCTACTGCTTGGTGCGCAGCAGTTCCGCTGTCGCCACCTTGCCGGCCTTCACGGCATTCTCGTCTATCGGAACCTGCAGCATCCCGGCCAAGTACCGCGTCGTGGCCCAGTCCAGTTCCGACGCCTGCAAAGGCGTACCGCCGTTGTCGCTCATCGCATCCACATCGGCACCGTGGTCCAGCAGCAGGCGCACCATGTCGGTTCGGCCCAGGAATGCGGCGGCATGCAAGGGCGTCGAGCCATCGTTGTAGTTGCGGGCATCGACATCCGCGCCAGCGTCGAGCAGCAGCTTGGCGATTTCCGCATGGCCGAATAGCCCGGCGATGGATAGCGGGGTCGCGCCGCTGTCGGGATGGCGCTGGTTGGCGTCGCCGCCTGCGGCGAGCTGGGAACGCACGGCTTCGATGTTGCCGGTGGCGGTAGCGGCCCAGATGTCGTTCGCCGCCTGCACCGCCAAGTACGGTTCGAGCATGCCGAGGATCTCGCCCCGCCCGGCTTCGACGGCTTGTCGATCCAAGCTGATCTGCAGCAGGTTGGTGGCGATGTAGTCGGTGGTCTGCCAGTCCAATGCGGCGAGGTCCCAGACCGTTAGACCCTCGTCGCTGCGGGCGTTCACGTCGATACCCGCTGTCAGCAGCACCTTCGCCGGCTCGGACAAGCCCAGGAAAGCGGCGGCGTGCAGCGCCGTGCCGCCATCGCCGTTGCGGGCATTGACATCCGCGCCGTTGGCGAGCAGCCACTGCGCGGTGGCGGTCTGATTGCCGGCGACCGCCGACACCAAGGCGGTGACGCCCACTTCGGGGTGCAGGCGGTCGAGGTCGGTGCCAGCGCGCCGATGCGCTTCCAGCCCTTCGAGATCGCCGGCGTCAGCGGCCTCCCACATATCCGGCAAGGTCGCGGGGGCTTCGGGTTCGACCTCGGCAGGCACCGTGGCTTGAGGCCGCGAGGTGCAAGCCGCGACCGTCAGCAGGAGAATGCCGACGGCGGCCGCCGATAACGGATGCTTGTGAATTGCCATGTTGTCCCTCCTTTCAGGGTGTAGCGCAGGCGGGCCGCACGGTCGCACACTATTAGGCTCATTCGGCTCGATACTTGTCGTGGCAGCCCTTGCAGGCTTGGCCGACCGAACGCAAGGCCAAGCCCACCCGGCCCCTGTCGTCCGACGCCACCGCGGCCTTGAATCCGTCGGTCGCCTCCTTGAAGGCGTCCAGCTTGACTTGGAAGTCCTCGGCGTTCTCCCATATCGCCGGCAGCGCATCGCCGCCCTGGGAACCTTCCGGGAACAGCGTCGGCGCGATGGCGGCCATATCGGCCAGCGCGTTGGCATGGGCGGCCAAGTGGCCGGCATGGGGCACCTCCCCACGTACGATGCCGACAATGGCCTGCATGTGGCCGCCGATTGCCTCCATGGTGTGCTCGCGGTATTTGGCGTCGCCCTCGGACGCGGCCACGCCGAGCGCTGCCAGCGCGGTCGCCAGCACTGTTCCTACCGTCCGTTTCCGCACGATCATCTCATCCGTCTCCATAATGGTTCAAACGCAGTAGTGTAAGCGAATGGAGAACATGCCGACAGCTACCAAAGCCGGCTTCACCGAGGGTGCCCTGTCGCGCCACGTCATGCGTCTGTCTGGATTCATGATCCTGGGCTTTCTCGCCATGACCGTGACGCAGTTCGTCGAAGCGGTCTATCTCGGCATTGTCGGCACCGATGCTCTCGCGGCAGTGACGTTCACGCTGCCGGTGGCGATGGCCCTCGGCGCCGCCACCCGCGGCATCGGCATCGGCGCCGGGGCAGTGCTGGCCCGCGCCATGGGTTCCGGCGAGAGGCGACGAGCAGCGTTCTTCGCCACCCACGGCCTAATGCTGGTGCTGGCGTTCAACCTCGCCTGCGCGGCATTGCTGATCGTCTTTGCGCAGCCGCTGTTCCAGCTATTGGGGGCACGAGGGGAAGTGCTGGATCTGGCGGTCGCCTACATCGCCGTCTGGGCTCTGGGATTCCCGTTGTTCGGCCTGTCCATGGTAGGCGCTGGCCTCATGCGTTCCATCGGCGATCCGGTGTTTCCCGGCTACGTCTTGACTGCTGGCTCCGTGCTGCAGGTGGCCATCGGCCCGTTCCTGATCTTCGGCTGGGCGGGCCTGCCGGCGTTGGGCGTGGAAGGCGCCGCGTGGTCGTTCGTGATCGCCCGATCGCTGTCGTTCCTGCTCAGCGCGTACTGGTTCTGCATCCGGGAACGAATGATCCGGGTGCCGTTTCGTCGCGCCTCCAGCGGGCAGGAGTCGACGCAGCCGTTCGCGGCATCCTGCCGAGCCATTCTCCATGTCGGCATTCCCGCCATGGCGACCAATCTCATCGAACCGCTGTCCACGGCCATCGCCACCCGCCTGCTGGCATCCTTCGGCACCGCGGTGGTAGCCGGTTTCGGCGTCGCGGCGCGCATCGACGCGGTGGCGTTCATGGTGGTCATCGGCATCTCGTCGAGCGCCGCGCCACTGGTGGGCCAGAATTGGGGCGCCGAACGCTTCGACCGCGTGGATGCCGCGCTCGCCCTCTGCTACCGCTACTGTCTGGTTTGGGGCGCAATCGCCGCCACGATCCTATGGCTCGGCGGGCGCTGGTTTGTGTCGCTCATCAACAGCGAACCGGAAGTGGTGGCTGCCGCGACGGCCTACCTCTACGTCATTCCCATCACCATCGGCTTCGCCGGCATGGTCAACGTCGCCAACGGCGCCTTCAACGCGCTGTCGAAGCCGATGCCGCCACTGGTGCTGTCGCTGCTGCGGCTGGCCATCTTCTACGTTCCCCTGGCGCTGGTCGCCCGCCATTGGCTGGGCTACATCGGCATCTTCGCCGCCACCGCCTGCGCCAACGTCGCCCTGGGCATCTGGGGCCGAGCATGGAATCAGCGGACGATCGTGCAGGAACGAAACCGCCTAGCGGCTTGACGCGGCGCGGTTTGGCAGACCGATGCCGACTGGCTATCGCATCTGCGACAGGCTGACCTGGACGGAGAGACTGGTCCTATCGCCAACGGCCCTATGACGAGCCGATAGCAGCCGGAGCGAAACTGGCGCCGGCAGGGTGCGTGGTATATTGCGAGCGTATCGATGATGCGGAGTGCGCGGGTACCTTTGGTATCGGGCAGCCCCGCTGACGAAGCGGCAAAGCATCGGCCCACCTGAGGGCGTCCTATTCGCTTCTCGTCTCCAACGCCGTCACCCACTCTTCCACCAGATCGGGAAGGCGTTCAATCACCTCGTAGCCGAACAGCACCTCCTCCACATAGCCCATGTGAATCATGTCGATCATCCGGCAGAGATGGGAACGGCCGCACTCCCACCATGTGTAGTGGGAATCCACCATCAAGTAGTGTCGAACGTTGACACCTTCGTTCAGAGCCAGTTCCTCGAGCTCCATGCCGTCGAGCAACGTCTCGTAGACGCCGCCAGCGACGCGGCTGCCGAATGTGGTTGTATAGTAGTACTCCTTGATCTCCCAGATCGCGATGGGATCCACAACTGAAGGGAATGCGCCATCCACCCTACGCGCGAGTGTCCGCAACGGAGCATCGTTGCTGGTGATCGTGGTAAGCCTCCTCGGATCTTAGTCGCACAGATATCCGCGACAGTGAGCCTCAATGAGCATGTTGACCAGCCCTGTCAGGTATGCCGGAGATCTCTTGTCACCCTTCTGCTTGTTCATGGGAAGGGGGCATTCCGGCACCAACAACGCATGCAGACGCTTGAACTCGCCTTTAGCGCGTTCCGCTTCCATGGGGCGAGGCTCGACGTAGTTGTTGAGCCCATCTGCCCGATGCTGCAAGTAGCGAAGCAGCGTTGGACCAGCCTCCGTTGGCTGGCCATCTTGAACGAGGTGTCGCGTACCTAGCCCACGCTTCTCATAGGCTCGCTCAATCTCATCTATCGTCGGTACCCGTATGATGTTCCTGCCCCGAACAGTGTAGCCCACTGCTTCGCCAATGGCTCGAACATCAGCCCAGAACGACTTGGGCTGTCGTAGGAATCGGCTATCGGCCTTCATCGCGAAGACAGTCCAGACGTGCCACGAAGGCCGACAGTGTTATACCGCAACATTCGCAAACCCGTTCCAACTCCAGCACGTCCAGTCTTCGTTCGCCGCTCTCGCACTTGCTGACAAAGGACTGGGGTTGTCCAAGTTTCTCGGCCAAATCCACTTGACGCAGCCCCGCCTCGATGCGAACGTCTCGGAGAAGCTGTCGCAGGCCCTCGGCCCGATGAATATAGATCGACTTGTTCACAGCTTGAGCACACTACGCTTCCTTGTTTTGCATCCCATTATCGGATACGCTCGGGCACGTCCTTCCGACAGTATCCATGATGGACTCACCCATGCCAACTGATCTGTTCGGCCGACCGACCTATGTTCGGCCAAAGGGATCTCTGCTCAAATGGATCGGCAATAAATACAGAATGGCCGAAGAGATCGCATCGTACTTCCCGGTGGACATAGGAACCTACTACGATGTTTTCCTCGGCAGCGGCTCTGTGCTGGCCACAGTTGCCCCGCCTCGGGCGTGGGGTCTGATTCGTTCGGCCCTTTGATCGAAATATGGTCGATGGTTCGGGCCAACCCGGATATGGTGAAGGGATGGTACGAGGAACGCTGGTGCTACGCGACGGCAGGTAACCGGTGAGAGCGGTACGAGGAAATCAAGGCGTCCTACAATGCCGGTGCCAACGGTGCCGATTTTCTATACCTCACCCATTCGTGCTACGGAGGTGTCGTCCGGTTTAGAAAACGCGACGGCTATATGTCGACTCCAGTAGGCATCCATGCGCCGACCTCGCCCAAGGCGTTTGCGAAGCGAGTGGACGAATGGCATCAACGGGTGCAGGGTACGGAGTTCCTGCGGGCGGACTACGCACGGGTGATGGAGCGAACCCGCGCCGGCGATCTAGTCTACTGCGATCCGCCCTATTCGCACAGCCAAGCTATCTTGTATGGAGCGCAGGACTTCGACTTGGCTCGGCTCCTGGAGTCTATAGAAAGATGCAAACAACGAGGCGTTCGGATTGCCCTAAGCATTGATGGAACAAAGAAATCGGGCACGAAGAACTGCGACATTCCGATGCCGGACGCATTATTCAAGCATGAAGTATTCATCCAAGCGGGTCGCTCCATGCTGCGTCGCTTTCAAATGAGCGGACGAACGTTGGAGTCGGAGCTGGTTGCCGACCGTCTTATGCTCACCTACTAAGCCGATTCTCCTGCCTCGAATCAGGGGATTGTTTCTTTGAGCGGAGCTTCAGGCTTTTGCTTTCACGACCAAGCGGACACTATTATGTCCACCAACATTCCATAGTCTGGACGTTCCTCCTTGCGATTCGGCTTTTCGATCCATGTTTCATTCGGATCGACAAGATGTCATCGACCACACGACATCATCCCCGAGTCACGGCAGTTCCGTCTCTCCTATCAAAAACCGATCGATCTCTCGCCCCGCCTCGCGCCCTTCGTTGATGGCCCGCACCACCAGGGATTGGCCGCTGCGGCAGTCGCCGGCGGCGAATACCTTGGGGTTGCTGGTCTGGTAGACACCTTTTTCAGCCTGGTAGTTGGAACGGGCGTCGAGCGTTAGGCCGAGCGGCTCGCTGACGTAGTGTTCCGGGCCGCGAAAGCCCATGGCGAGCAGTACCAGATCGGCATCCCAGGCGCGTTCGGAGCCTTCCACCTTCTGGAACCGGCCGTCCACCGTCTCGAAGTCGGCGGCGATCAGCGCCTTGAGCTGGCCGGATTCGTCGCCTTGGAACGCCACCGCCGAAGTGCGATAGACGCGCGGGTCGCGGTTGAACCTGGCCGCGGCTTCCTGATGAGCGTAGTCCACGCGGAAGACGAACGGCCAAGTGGGCCAGGGGTTGTCGGCGGCGCGGTCTTGGGGCAGCGGTTGGACGATCTCAAAGTTGGCCAGGGTCTTGCAGCCGTGGCGCAAGGCGGTGCCGATGCAGTCGGCGCCGGTGTCGCCGCCGCCGATGACGATGACGTTCTTGTCCTTGGCATCGATGCAGGCGTCCTCGGCCCCAGAGCGGGCGGCCCCCTCTCGCAGGCGCGAGGGGGAACCCCTCTCATGAGAGTAGCCGCTGTCGAGCAGCCTCTTGGTGTTCGCCGTCAGGAACTCCATGGCGAAATGCACGCCGTCGAGATCGCGGCCGGGAATGGGCAGGTTGTTCGGCACGGTGGCGCCGGTGGCGAGCAGCAGGGCGTCCACGCCGTCGAGCAGTTCGGCCACCGAGCGCGTGCCGTTGGCGCCATCGCCGATGTTGGCGTTGACGACGAACGCCACGCCCTCCTGCCGCATCAGTTCGAGGCGGCGCTCGACGATGCCCTTGTCCAGCTTCATATTCGGGATGCCGTACATCAGCAGGCCGCCGATACGGTCGGCCCGTTCGTACACGACAACGCGATGCCCAGCCTTGTTGAGTTGGGCCGCGGCGGCCAGTCCTGCCGGGCCGGAGCCGATCACGGCAACGCTCTTGCCGGTGCGCGTCGGCGGCGGTACGGGAACCACCCAGCCTTCCTCGAAGCCGCGATCGATGATGGCCATCTCCATGTTCTTGATGGTCACCGGCTGTTCAGTGATGCCGAGTACGCAGGAACCCTCGCAGGGTGCCGGGCAGACGCGGCCCGTGAACTCCGGGAAATTGTTGGTCTTGTGCAGGCGATCCAGCGCATCCCGCCACTGCCCTCGGAAGACGAGATCGTTCCACTCCGGAATCAGGTTGTGGATAGGGCAGCCGCTACGCCCGTGGATCATGTCCGGGGATTGGCAGAACGGTACTCCGCAGTCCATGCAGCGGGCCGACTGGGTGTGCAGATGAAGCGGGTCGTGCTCGGTGTAGATCTCGTGGAAATCGGCGATGCGCTCTACCGGGTTGCGGTACGGCTCGGCCTCGCGCGGGTGGTCCTTGAACCCCGTCGTCTTGTTGCGAGGCGGAAGCATCGCCCCGGACACACTCCCGTCGTGCGTTTCCCTCTCGGACGAACCGTCCCCATCGATGGTTTCCCTATCCGCCACTGGCTGCCACCTGCTCCACTATGGTCACGAGTGCCCGCTCGCGCGCCAACCTGCGTTCTTCCAGCACGCGCTTGTAGTCTTGGGGCATCACTTTCACGAAACGGCGCCGGGATCGGTCCCAATCGTCGAGGATGCGCCCGGCGACGGTAGAGTCGGTGCAGCGCCGGTGCTTGTCGATCAGTCCCCGCACTTCGTCGATGTCGTCATTGGCGACCAGCGGCTCCAAGTCCACCATGCCGGCGTTGCAGCGCTCGCTGAAAGTGCCGTCTTCGTCCAGCACATAGGCGATGCCCCCGCTCATGCCGGCGGCGAAGTTGCGGCCCGTGGGGCCGAGGATCACCACCCGTCCGCCGGTCATGTACTCGCAGCCGTGATCGCCGACGCCTTCCACCACCGCCGTCGCGCCGCTGTTGCGCACGCAGAAACGCTCGGCGGCGACGCCGCGGAAGAAGCATTCGCCGGACGTGGCGCCGTAGAGCACCACGTTGCCGATCAGGATCTGCTCCTCCGGCTTGAATAGGCTGGTCCTGGGCGGGTAGACGATCAGCCGCCCGCCGGACAGCCCCTTGCCCACATAGTCGTTGGCATCGCCCTCCACTTCCAGGGTGACGCCCTTGGCGAGCCAAGCGCCAAAGCTCTGCCCAGCGCTGCCAGTGAACTTGAAGTGGATGGTTCCGCCCGGGAGCATTTCCGGGCCGATGCGGCGGATGATCCGGTTCGACAGCATGCCGCCCACCACGCGGTTGACGTTGACGATGGGCAGCTCCCGGTAGACGCGCTCGCCTCGAGCCAGGGCCGGCTCGGCGTAGTCGATCAGGGTATTGTCCAAGGCATTGCCGAGGGCGTGGTCCTGATCGTGGATGCGGTATACGCCCAGACAGTTCTCCGGTTTCACGGCCGGGGCCAGGATGGCCGAGAAGTCGAGTCCCTTGCTCTTCCAGTGCGCCACCGCTGCGTCCGGACGCAGCGCGTCGGCGCGGCCGATCATCTCGTTGACGGTGCGAAAGCCGAGCTTCGCCATGATGAGCCGCAGTTCCTTGGCGATCAGGAAGAAGTAGTTGACCACATGCTCCGGGGCGCCGGCGAACTTGCGGCGCAGATCCGCATCCTGGGTGGCGATGCCCACCGGACAGGTGTTGAGGTGGCACTTGCGCATCATGATGCAGCCCAGCGCCACCAGCGGCGCGGTGGCGAAGCCGAATTCCTCCGCGCCAAGCAGCGCGGCGATGGCCACGTCCCGGCCGGTCTTGAGCTGGCCGTCCGTTTGCAGCACCACCCGCGAACGCAGGTTGTTCATCACCAAGGTCTGGTGGGTTTCGGCGATGCCGAGTTCCCAGGGCACCCCGGCGTGCTTGATGGAGGTGAGCGGCGAAGCTCCCGTGCCGCCGGTATCGCCGGCGATCACCAAGTGCTCCGTGCGCGCCTTGACTACGCCGGCGGCCACCGTGCCGACGCCGATGGCTGCGCCCAGCTTGACGCTGATGCGCGCCTCGGGGTTGCCGTTCTTCAGGTCGTGGATGAGCTGGGCGATGTCTTCGATGGAGTAGATGTCGTGGTGGGGCGGCGGACTGATCAGGCCCACGCCCGGCGTCGAATGGCGGATGGCGGCGATGGTTTCGTCCACCTTGCGACCCGGCAGCTCGCCGCCCTCGCCGGGCTTGGCGCCCTGGACGATCTTGATCTGCAGCTCGTCGGCGTTGGCGAGATAGTTGACGGTGACGCCGAATCGGCCGCTGGCCACCTGCTTGATGGCGGAGCGCTTGGAGTCGCCGTTGGGGAGCGGGATGAACCGCTCCGGATCCTCGCCGCCCTCGCCGGTGTTGGACTTGCCGCCGATGCGGTTCATGGCAATGGCGAGGCTCTCGTGAGCCTCCTTGGAAATCGAACCGAAGCTCATGGCGCCAGTGGCGAAACGGCGCACGATGTCCTGCTCGGGCTCCACTTCGTCCAAGGCAATCGCGCCGCCGCCTGCGTCCTCGTCGAACTCCAGCAGGCCGCGCAAGGTGGCGCGTCGGGTGCTCTCCTCGTTGGCCTGCTTGGCGAACCGCCAATAGGCGGCTTCGTCGTTGGCCCTTGCCGCCACTTGCAGATTGGCGATGGACTCGGGATTCCACATGTGGGTATCGCCGTGGCGGCGCCAGTGGAAGTCGCCGGGGTTCGGCAGCACCGGCAGCGATACCGTTCTCGCGGAGGACCCCCCCCCGCGCACGCGGTCCCGGCCGGGGAAGCCCAGCCCATGACGGCGCTGCATCTCGTCCGCCAGCACGTCGAAACCGACGCCCTGCACACGGCTGGCAGTGCCGGCGAAGCAGCGCGTCACTACTTCTTCGGCAAGCCCCACGGCCTCGAAGATCTGCGCACCCTTGTAGGACTGCAAGGTGGATATGCCCATCTTCGCCATCACCTTGAGCATGCCCTTGGCCACGCCCTTGCGGTAGGCATCCGCCACATCGGCATCGTCCTGGACATGGGACGCCTCGGCCAAATAGCCGTTGCGCCGGGCGTCCCACAGGGCCTCGAAGGCGAGATAGGGATTGACGGCGTCGGCACCGAAGCCGATCAGCAGGCAGTGGTGATGCACTTCCCGGGCTTCGCCGGTTTCCACCACTAGGCCGACGCGAGTGCGGCTGAACGTTCGCACCAAGTGATGATGGACGGCGCCGGTGGCGGCCAAGGCGCTGACCGGCACGTGCTCGGCGTCGATGGCGCGATCGCTGAGGATGAGGATCTCGATGCCGTCTTCGATGGCTTGGGTGGCCTCGGCGCACATCCGGTCGAACGTCGCCAACAGGCCGTCCTTGCCGGAATCCCGTGCGAAGGTGATGTCGATGGTGCGGGAGCGCCAGCGAGAGCCTTCAGCCGGGGAGCGCGAGGGGAAACCCCTCGCATGGAGAGAGCCTTCAGCCGGGGAGCGGGCGAGTGCCTCTCGCGAGCGAGAGGGGGAACCCCTCGTGGCAAAGTCCATCTGCTTGAGCGCCGCCAGCTCTTCGTTGGCGAGGATGGGATGCGGAATGCGCAGGCGGCGGGCGTGTTCCTCGGTGACTTCCAGCAGATTGCGCTCCGGACCGATGTAGCACTCCAGCGCCATCACCACTTCCTCGCGGATGGAGTCGATGGCCGGGTTGGTCACTTGGGCAAAGAGCTGCTTGAAGTAGTCGTAGAGCATCCTCGGCTTGTCGGACATCACCGCCAGGGCGCTGTCGTTGCCCATGGAGCCCAGCGGGTCGCGCAGTTCGACGACCAGCGGCAGCAGCATGAACTGCATGGTCTCGGCGGTGTAGCCGAACGCCTGCATGCGCGCCAGCAGGCTCGGCTTGTCCAGCCCCGGCGCGGGGGCCGGCGGCAGCGCCGACAGATCGATGCGCTGGCGGCGCAGCCACTCGCCGTAGGGTCGCCGTCGCGCCCATTCGGTCTTGATTTCCTCGTCCGAGATCATGCGCCCGGCCTCGAAATCGATGAGGAACACCTTGCCCGGCTGCAAGCGGCCCTTGGCAACCACGGTGGCGGGATCCACGTCCACCACGCCCACCTCGGAGGCCATGATGCATTTGTGGTCGTCGGTGACATAGTAGCGCGACGGCCGCAGGCCGTTGCGATCTAGCACGGCGCCGATGTAGGTGCCGTCGGTGAAAGCGATGGATGCCGGGCCGTCCCAAGGCTCCATCAGGCAGGAGTGGTACTCGTAGAAAGCGCGCTTCTCCGGCGGCATGGCGTCGTCATGCTGCCACGCCTCGGGAATCATCATCAGCACGGCTTCCTGCAAGGTGCGCCCAGTCATCAGCAGGAACTCCAGCACGTTGTCGAAGGTGCCGGAATCCGAGCAGTCCGGCTCCACCACCGGGAACAGCTTGCCCAGGTCGTCGCCGAACAGGCGGCTCTCCACCACGCCTTGGCGGGCGTTCATCCAGTTCTTGTTGCCGAGCAGAGTGTTGATCTCGCCGTTGTGGCTCATGAAGCGGTTGGGCTGCGCCCGATCCCAGGACGGGAAGGTGTTGGTGGAGAAGCGCGAATGAACCATCGCCAAGTGGGATTGGTAGTCGGCGTCCTGCAGATCCGGGTAGAACGGAAAGAGCTGGTGCGGCGTCAGCATGCCTTTGTAGACGATGACCTTCGCCGACAGGCTGACGAAGAACAGCAGCAGGCGCTGGCTTAGCGTCTCGTCGGTGCGCAGGCGATGGGTGGCGGCTTTGCGGATGCGATAGAGCTTGCGTTCGAGAACGTCGGCTGCAGCTCCCATTGGCGATTCTGTTCGAGCGGTATTGAGGGGCGGTCGCGAAGCGGTCGCGGCGGCGATGAAGAGCTGCTCCATGGCCGGCATCGACGCGCGGGCGGCGTGGCCGATGTCGGCTTCGTCCGGACGGGTGGGAACCGAGCGCCAGCCTAGCAGCCGCACCCCGGCACTGGCGACTTCTTCGGCGATCACGGCCTTGCAGCGTTCGCGTTCCGCCGCATCCCGAGGCAGGAAGACGATGCCGGTACCGTACCGTCCCGGCACCGGCAGATCGATGCCAAGATCGGCTTTGGCGACCTGGGCCAGAAACTTGTGCGGCAGGGCGGTGAGGATGCCGGCGCCGTCGCCCGTGTTCTGCTCGTAGCCGAGACCGCCTCGATGCACCATGCAGCAGTTCATGTGCTCGGCGGTTTCGACGATCTCCCGGCTGACGCGGCCTTTGATGTCGCAGACGAAGCCGACGCCGCAGGAATCCTTCTCTCGGGCAGGATCGTACAGCCCTTGGCGCCGGGGCAGACCGAGGGCGAGTTGACTATCGAGATCGGCCATGGTGGTCCGACGAATCTCCCTTGATGCGCCGTCGCTGCCGCGGTTGCGGTGCCGGCGACTGAGCGAACGGCTAAACATGGCAGAAACGGGGCTTCCTATCAAGGGCGGGCGAAGTCGCCTGGAACGGGCTACAATCGGCAGCTTGCTGTGCTCGATCAAGGTCGGCAGGTGGTGGAGCGATTCGAGTTCCGGCCGGCAACGGCCGAGGAGATGCCGAATTTTCGGCGACTGGGGTTCTACGTCTTCGCCAGCACGCGTCGGGAGGGCGACTCTGCGGAAGAAGACGACGCCTTGCGTCCCGAGTGGACTCTGGCGGCGTTCCACCGCGGGCGGGTGGTGGCGTCTTCCGGCGGTTTCCCCTTCAAGATGCGCCTGAACGGGCGGGGGGTGCCGGCGGACGGGGTTACCGCAGTGGGTACCGATCCGGGCTTTCGGCGCCGCGGGCTGGTGCGGCGACTGATTGGCGATCTGCTGCGTCGGGCCCACGAAAACGGCCAGCCGGCATCCATTCTGTGGGCTTCCATGGGCGCGATCTACCAGCGCTTCGGCTATGGCCCGGGCGCTACCTTGGTGGAGTACTCCTTCGATCCCCAGCTCGCGTCGTTCCAGTTCGGCGAACCGTCGACGGGCTTCACGAGGATGCTGGAAAAGGACGAGGCCGTGCCCATCGCCAGCAAGCTGTACCGCGCCTTCATCGAAGAACGCAACCTGCTGCTGCATCGCGCGCCCATCCTGTGGGACCTGCCGTTTCGCGTTCGCAACGGGCGCAAGACCTACTGCGCGGTCCACTACGACAGCGATAGCGAACCCGATGGCTACCTGTTCTACGCTGCCAAGCAGCGCGACGACCCCGGCAGCGATGCAGTTCGGGACCAGGAAATGTCGCTCTCGGACTTCGTATGGCGGGACATGAACGCCTACCGAGGGCTTTGGGACTTCGTGCGCGGCCACGACCTCGTGAGCAAGGTGGCCACGGAGATGTCGCCGGAGGACGATCCGGCGCCGTCGCTGCTGCTTGAACCGCGCATCCTCGGCCGCCGAACATCGGACGGCATCTGGCTGCGCATCGTCGATGCCGCGGCAATGCTGGCCGGGCGCGGCTATCAGCATGCGGGCGAGACCTCGTTGGAGATCGTCGCCGATGCGGAGTGCCCCTGGAATATCGGCGTCTATCGCTTCGCCACCGACGCCGTGCAGGCGGAAGCGGAGAGAATCCGCGCCCGCGCCGAGATCCGCATCCAACCGCACGGTCTCGCGTCGTTGCTGGCGGGGCACAGCAGCCTCAGCCAGCTGACGCGCATCGGCCGCGCGGAAGTCGTCGACGACAGGCGGCTGCCGATGCTCGACGCGCTGTTTTCGACCCGCTATCGACCGCACTGCATGAATGGTTTTTGATTCCAGCCTGGAGAGGGAGTGGAGAAAGTGGAAATACACGGTTTTTGCGACGAACGCTTTGCCAAGGTGCGCGACGCATTCGAGCGCAACTTCGCCGAAGAGGGCGATGTCGGCGCCAGCTTCGCAGCCACCTGGGAAGGCGAGTTCGTAGTCGATCTCTGGGCCGGCCACGCCGACAAGGCGCGTACCCGGCCCTGGGAGGAGGACACCATCGTCAACGTCTACTCCACCACCAAGACGATGTCTTTCCTATGCGCCTTCCTGCTCGCCGATCGCGGCCAGCTGGACTTCCACGCCAAAGTCGTCGACTACTGGCCGGAGTTCGGCCAGAACGGCAAGAAGAACACCGAAGTGCGCCATTTCATGAGCCACAGCGCCGGCGTACCGGGCTTCGATCCGGCACCGGAAAGCGTCAAGAACATCTACGACTGGGATTGGTGCGTGGACAACTTGGCCAAGCAGGCGCCGTGGTGGGAACCCGGCACCCAAAGCGGCTACCACGCCATCACCCAAGGCTACCTGATCGGCGAACTGGTGCGTCGCATCGCGGGCCGCAGCATCGGCACATTCTTTCAGGAAGAGATCGCCGCACCATTGGGGGCCGATTTCCATATCGGCATGGAGGCGGCGATCTTCCCCCGCGTGGCGGAGATGATCCCGGACGACGCGCCCGAGGGCGGTGGCTTCGGCGAGATGGATCCGCAGTCCATCCCGGCACGGGTATTCAACAGCGCACCGGCGGGCACGGACGACGTGAATACCGCGGCATGGCGACAGGCGGAAATTCCCGCCGCTGGCGGCCACGGCAACGCCCGCGCCGTAGTGCGGGCGCAGACGCCGCTGGCCAACGACGGCAAGGCGTTCGGCGTCGAACTGCTGTCTCCCGCTGGCTGCCGGTTCATGCTGGAAGAACAAACCAACGGCCCCGACGCGGTGCTCGTCATTCCCATGCGCTTTGGCCTGGGCTACGCTTTCCCCAACGACTTGATGCCCATGTCGCCGAACGAAAACGCCATGTTCTGGGGCGGCGCAGGCGGTTCTACCATCGTCGTCGATCAAACGGCCCGGGTGTGCCTCTCCTACGTCATGAATCAGATGAAGGCCGCCATCGTCGGCGACCGGCGTGGCGGCGGCCTGGGCAAGGCGTTCTACGGAAGCCTGTAGCCGACGCGGCCGCTTCGCGGCCGCCCCGCGATTCCGCCTAGGTGCTGCAAAAAGCACAGTAGGCCGAAGAACGATTATCTGCACCAAGGGAGGGAGAAGATGCGCACAACCGACTACATCGTGTTGGGCGCCGGCAGCGCTGGCTGCGTTCTCGCCAACCGTCTGAGTCGAGATCCGAACCACTCGGTGCTGCTGCTGGAAGCCGGCGGGCGCGATTGGAGTCCGCTGATTCATGTTCCGGTGGGATTCTGGAAGATGATCGACCAATCCAGCGTCAACTGGTGTTTCGGAACCGGGCACCCACGATCGCAAGATTCCCATTCCCCGCGGCAAGGTGCTAGGCGGTTCCAGTTCCATCAACGGCATGCTGTACGTGCGCGGCCAGGCGCTGGACTACGATACCTGGGCGCAGCTCGGCAATCGCGGCTGGTCCTACGAGGAAGTGCTGCCGTTCTTCAAACGCGCGGAACACTGCGAACGGGGCGGCGACGAGTTCCGCGGCATCGGCGGCGAACTGAACGTCGCCGACATGATCGAGCGCCATCCGCTGCTGGATGCTTGGGTGGACGCCGGCGAAGAAGCCGGCTATCCGAAAAATCCGGACTACAACGGCGCGACCCAGGAAGGCTTCGGCATCTATCAGGTGACCCAGCGCAACGGACGCCGATTCAGTGCGGCACGGGCGTTTCTGGACCCTGTCCGCTCGCGCACCAACCTCGGCGTGGCCACCCGTGCATTTGCGCAACGCATACTGATCGAGAACGGCCGCGCCGCTGGCGTCCGCTACGCCACCGACGGTCGAATCGTGGAAGCGATGGCAAGCAAGGAGGTGATCCTGGCCGCCGGCGCAGTGCAGTCGCCGCAACTGCTGGAGCTCTCCGGGATCGGCCAAGCGGAACTGCTGCGCGAGCACGGCATCGATGTGGTCCTCGACCTGCCCGGCGTCGGCGAGAACTACCGCGACCACTACGCCAGTTCCGTCGCTTGGCGCGTGAAGGGCACCACGACGCTGAACGAGGATACCCGGGGCGGACGATTGCTCTGGGAAGCGCTGAAGTATGGCTTGGCTCGGCGTGGCGCACTCACCTATACGGCAGGCATCGCCCACGGCTTCGTGCGCACCCGGCCTGAACTCGAAACCCCGGATGTGCAATTTCACTTCGCCCACGCCAGCTATGCCCGCGGCCGCAAGGGTGGCGTGTTGGAGAAGGAACCCGGCATGACATGCTCGGTTTGCCAACTGCGCCCCGAGAGCACGGGTTCCATCCACATTCAAAGCGCGGATGCCGCCACGGCGCCGGCCATCAAGCCGAACTTTCTATCCGAGGAAGTGGATCGGGCTGCACATCGCCCGGCGCGTAGTCGAGGCACCGGCCTTGGCTCGCTACGCCGACCATGAACTCTATCCCGGCGACGATGTGCAAGCGGACGACCAAATTCTCGACTTCAGTCGCCGCACCGGCTCCACGGTGTTCCACCCCGTCGGCACCTGCAAGATGGGTAGCGACGCTTACGCCGTGGTGGACGAACGGCTGCGCGTACACGGCATCCGCGCCCTGCGAGTGGCGGACGCCTCCATCATGCCGACGCTGGTTTCCGGCAACACCAACGCGCCAGCCATCATGATCGGCGAGAAGGGCGCGGCCATGGTGCTGGAAGACAACACCTAGCGAGGTCGGCCCCTCGGCCCAACGAGCACGGAACTCGACTCGTTCTCCATCTCGCCCGTTGCCAGGGATACAGCCCAGCCGGGCCAGGCGTCTCGCTTTGGCCGATCAGATGCCCCGACCCTCCCTCACTTCCGGCGCTCGGCTGGCTTGGACCCGTCTCTCCAGGCCCGCGAGGCGGACATTGAAGATTCCATGCCGGCCTCAATGCTCGCCACCGCGACTTCGACCGTTCGCAGCCGATCATCGAGCCTGCGCACGTCCGTGCGCAGGTCGCCGATCTCGGCGCGAAGCTCGCCACGCACTTGGTCGATCTCGCCGAGAAGCTCCGTACGCAGCAGGCCCATCTCGGTGCGGATGCTCGTGAAGCCGTTCTGCGTCATCGCGCCAACCGCGGCAACCACGGCGATAATGGCCACTGTCTGGCCGTCGAGCCACGACGGCCAGACAGTCCGGGGTCTCGGTCTATCGTTCATGTCCTTCTCTTGTGCAGTTGCGGGAAGGCGATGGTGCCTCTCTCCACAAAGGGCGTATGTAGGATGGTAGCGCGATCTGCTGTAGGAATTTCGGTCGCTGACCCTTGTCGTGGCCTGACCCCGCGAACCCGGCCCAGGCCGGGGCGTTGCGGCGACGCCGAGCCGCATGGCGCGGTAACATGCGGCGCAGGCAATCGAATCGGAGGTTTCGCCGTGGAGGTGCCACTCCTCGTTGACGACTTTTTGCGCCGCTCGGTACAGCTCTATCCAACCAAAACCGCTGTGGTCGATGGTGCGCGACGCTTCACCTACGCCGAATTGCAGGCGCGGGCACACCGGCTGTCCCATGCCCTGCTCGGCCTGGGGGTGGCCAAGGGCGATCGGGTCTGCATCCTCAGTCCCAACTCCCACTTCTTCCTGGAAAGCTTCTACGCCACCAGTCGGATCGGTGCCGTGCTGGTGCCGCTCAACTACCGGCTGGCGGCAGCGGATCACGAGTACATCCTCAACCACGCCGGTGTGAAGGCGGTGCTGGTAGATCACGAGCATACCGGAGTCGTCGACGCCATCCGCCTGAGCCTGCGCACGGTGCAGCACTTCGTGGCGGCCCAGGACGAAGACGACGCCGCAGATGGATGGGACGACTGGGAAACCTTGATCGCCAGCCAGCCCGATACCGCCCCCGCCCCGGTGGAGCGAGGCGAGAACGATCTGGTGTCCATCAACTACACCTCGGGCACCACGGCGCGGCCGAAGGGCGTGATGCTCACCCACCGCAACTGCTATCTCAACGCCTACGGTCTGATTGCCCACCTGCGCCTCGCCCACGACGATGTGGAGCTATGGACGCTGCCCATGTTCCACTGCAACGGCTGGGGCGGCGTCTACGCGCTTACTGGCATGGGCGGCACCCATGTGGTGCTGCGCAGCATCGATGGCGCCGAGATATACCGGCTCATCGAGCGCGAGAAGGTGACGTTCGCCTGCATGGCGCCGGCCGTACTGCGCACCATCCTGGACTACCCGCACAAACATCGTCACGCCATCGCCACGACGCCGCGCTTTACCGTGGCCGGCGCACCGCCTCCGGCGGCGTTCATCGAACGGCTGGAAAGGGAACTCGGTTGGGAGTTCATCCAGATCTACGGCCTGACGGAGACGGCGCCGCTGCTTACCGTGTCCCAACCCGAGTTCGGTACCGCCGTGGACGACTACGCTCGTCGCGCACGGGCCGGCGTGCCTGCCATCGGCGTGGATCTAGTGGTGCTCGACGACGATGGCCAGCCGGTGCCCCAGGACAACGCCTCGGTGGGCGAGGTCTGCGCCCGCTCGAACGTCGTCTTCAAAGGCTACTGGCAGCAGCCCGCGGAAACGGACGAGGCGATTCGCGACGGCTACTTCCACACCGGCGATCTCGCCATCTGGGACGAGGTGGGCAGCATCCACATCGTGGACCGCAAGAAGGACGTGATCATCTCCGGCGGCGAGAACATCAGTTCGCCGGACATCGAGGACGCCCTGTACAAGCATCCTGCGGTGCTGGAGTGCGCGGTCATCGGCGTTCCCCACGAGAAGTGGGGCGAGACGCCCAAGGCGCTGGTCGTCGTGCGCGCCGGCGAGCAGGTGAGCGAAGACCAGATCATCGCCTTCTGTCGCGACAATCTGGCGCACTTCAAGTGCCCCACCTCGGTGGAGTTCCGCGACGAACTGCCGCGCACCGCCACCGGCAAGCTGCAGAAGTTCAAGCTGCGCGAGCCGTACTGGCAGGAAAGGCGCCGCGTCGGTTGACCTGCCGCTCCACCCTGGCCGGCGCAGAGCTTCGGCAGGCTGCGCCAGCGTCAGGAGAACTGCGACAGCACCTCTTCGGCCACCAGCCGGTACTGCTCGACGTCGTCCGTGGGAATGCCGCCGATCATGATTTCGTCCGCGCCGGCGTCGATGATTTCGCCAATGCGGTCGATGACGTAGCTCTTGGGGCCGGCCGCCGTGCCCTCGCCGAGACGACGGCTGACGAGAAAGCCGGCCGCGGCGGCGGCATCATCGGTCACCAGGGTCGGCATCAGCACAGTGTGCTTGATCTGAGACGGATCGCGGCCAGCGTCTTCGCAGTGGCGGTTCAGCACCCCCACCTTGTGCTGAAAGTACGCCTTGGTCATCGGGCCGCCGGCCCAACCGTCCAGATTCATGATGTCGCCGTAGCGAGCCAAGGTGCGCAAGGTGCGCCGCTCGCCGGTACCGCCCACCAGAATCGGGATGGGTTCGTCGTAGCTGCCGGGCGACAGCGGCGCATCATCGAGGGTGTAGTAGTCGCCATCGAAGGTGATGCCGCCTGTTTCAGCGGTTTCGCCGCCTAGCCGCAGGCGCTTGCCGTGGAACAACTGGCGCAACAGCTGCACGGCTTCCTCGAAGCGGTCCTGGCGCTCCTTCATGGGCGGGAAGGCCCAGCCGTAAGCTTCGTGCTCGCGCTTGAACCAAGCGGCGCCGATGCCGAGCACGAAGCGGCCGTGGGAAATGTGGTCCACAGTGCCGGCCATCTTGGCAGCGAGGCCCGGGTTGCGATAGGTGTTGCCGAGCACCAGATGGCCGATGCGCAAGGTTTCGGTGAACCCCGCCACGGCAGCAGCAACGGTGAACGCCTCGTGGGCGGCGAGATGCTCTTCTTCTTTGCGGCCCGGCGGCGGCAGGTAGTGGTCCGCGAACCAGATGCTATGCCACGGCCCCGCATCCAAGTTCTCCGCCACCTCGCGGATGCTGTCCCAGGTGTTGCGGTAGCAGCTGACTTGCGCGCCGAACTTCATGCCCCCTCCTCGCATGTGCCTGTCGTGCGCAAGTATAGCCCGATCAGGGCGATTGCCCGCGCCTGCCGGGATGGTTAACGTATGGACAAGCCAACCCGCCGAGTTCAAAGGGAGGACTCCACGCATGATCCTGGCAAATACGTTCCGCGACAAGCTCGACCGCGGCGAACCCACCATCGGCACCCACTTCCTGTTCGCCGACGCCGACATCCCGGAGATCATCGGCGACACCGGCTTGTTCGACTACGCAGAGTACGTGGCCGAGTACTCTGCCTTCGACATGCGCCTGCTCTACCACCTCGCCCGCGCCGGGCAGTGCGGCAACCTGCCGCTGATGATCAAGCTGGACCAGGAGTCCCAGAGATTCTGGGCGCAGGTGGCCCTGGGCGCCGGCTTCAAGTCCGTGCTGTTCACCGATGTGCGCACCGCCGAGGATGTGGACGACTGCTACCGCGCCATCGCCCCGGACACGCCCAACACCGGGGGCCTGATGGGCGTCAAGCTGCGCCGGCCGGCTCTCGGCAGCTACAGCATCGACGGCTACCTAGCGGACCTGGAGTCCATAGTGTTCGCCATCATGATCGAGAAGAACATCACCGTCGAAGGCATCGACGAGGTGCTCGAACGCGCCAAGGAGCGCGGCGTGGATATGACCCAGTGGGGGCCGGCGGATTTCAGCTTCTCCCGCGGCCAGCCTCGCCTCATGGGCTCGCCGGATATCCGTCCGTTCGAGGAGAAAGTGATCGCCAAGTCCTTGGAGTACGGCATCCGCCCGCGCATCGAGATCGGCGCCGTAGAGCAGGCCAAGCGCTATGTGGACCTCGGCGTACGGGACTTCTGCATCGGCTGGGACCGCATGATCGTACGCGCCGCCTGGATGAACCTCGGCGAGGGCATGAAGAAGCTGGTGGAGTCGCTGTAGCCGACGCGACCGCTACGCGGAATCGCCTGGAGTGGCCACGGGAAGCGCGGCGGGCCGCTATTCAGCGCGAGACTTCGCCAGGGTTGGATTCGAACGCAGCTGCAGGCCAAGAGGAAAAGCCATGAAACCGATCTCCGCAGATTCCCACGTCGTGGAAGGGCGCGACGTCTTCGCCGGCCTCGCCGACCGGTTCGGCGACCAAGCGCCGCGCATCATGGATGTCGACGACCAAGTGGACGCCATCGTCATCCCCGCCCTCGGCATGCGCGGCGTCAGCGTCGCCCGCATGGCCATGGCGGCGACGCGCTTGGCCCGCAACGAGCCGCTGCACCGCAAGCCCGGACACAAACCCGATGTCGCCCACATGAAGGATCCGGAGCTGGTGGCGCTGTTCGACAAGGGCTACGCCGGGATGCGTCGCGGCTTGGTGGACGGAGCCTTCCGCTACCAGGATCAGGATGCAGACGATTTGGCGGCGGAGTTCCTCTATCCCGGCTTCTTCGGCATGTTCGGCCTGCCGAATACCGCCCTCCTGGTGGCTCTGCAGAAGAACTACAACGACTGGCTGCACGACTACGCCACCGCCGCCGATGGCCGGCTGTTCGGTTTGGCCGCGATCCCCGTGCAGGATCCGCAGGCCGCGGTGAACGAGCTCGACCGAGTGCTCAAGCTGGGCTTCAAAGGCGGCTGCATTCCCTGCACGTCGCCGGCGCAGCGTCCGTACTTCGACGATGTCTACGAGCCGCTCTGGAGCCGGGCCGAGGAAGCCGGCTTCCCGCTGTCCATGCATGTGGGCACCAACGCCCATCTGCCTCGGCAGCGGCGCGGCATCCCTTGGCGGCGCGACGCCATCGCCGACTACGCCGCCAGCCAAGGCACCGTGCAGCGCACCATCGTCGAGTTCCTGTGCCGGGGTGTGTGCGAGCGCCATCCGCGGCTGAAGATCGTCGTCGCCGAGTTCAACGCCGGCTGGATTGCCCACTGGCTGGACCGGGTCGACCAGGGCCTGCAACGCGAACGCCGCAACATGGCCGAGCCGTTCGCCGGCGCCCCGCCCCACGAGATCTGGCGACGGCAGTTCTACGCCACCATCGAGGACGACCGCCCGGCCCTGGCCACTCGCGAGTTCATCGGCGTGGACAACCTCATGTGGGGTTCGGACTACCCGCACACGGATTCCACCTGGCCCTGCTCCGGCGAGGTGCTCGACGAATTGTTCGAGGGCATCCCGAGCGAAGACCGGGCCAAGATCACTCGAGACAACGTGAAGGCGTTGTACGAGGTTTGACGGCTTGCCAGGAAGGCGTACAGTCATAGCGAGCGGATTTGAAATCGTTGGACATATCCAAGATATCGAGACAATCGCTACGGGCAGTGGCGTTCGCGTTCGATGCCGCCTAGATCGAGCCTACGGCAGAGGACGATCGCGCAAGATGATGGGCGGGTACGCTGCCGGCAGGCAGGCTCGAAAGCGTTCGACAGGGAGAAAGAACCAAGGTGGCCGCCTCGGCCCGTGTAGGCCCGGCCCTGCTCCGGCGAGGTGCTCGACGAGCTGTTCGAGGGCATCCCCGGCGAAGACCGGGCCAAAGTCACCGAGACGACGTGAAGGCGTTGTACACGATTTGACGCTTGGGTCGACATATAAGGAAAAGACCGCCATGGCCTGTCGAAAGGGTCGATATGCTCTGAACGCCTGATTGCAGCCATCCAGGATATTCCAAGTACAGCAGAGTGCGGCTTAGCAGCACAGAACGGCTTCTCATGAGGCATCCAGTCGATCTTATCGAGGCCGAGCGTGACGCATAGACAGCCACCGAAGCGACTGATGCGTTCAGGTTGCGGCTTTCATGCGTGGGGTCAATGCAAGCTCCGCGCACTCGAAATAGATATTGTCCTTGGAATTTATTTCTTGCTTAGCTGCCATTCTTGTTTTGTCGCCCATAGGAGCTATTTCAAGCCTATTCCAAAGCAGCGGACCAAGCATCAAGGAGATGGCGGCAAAAGTCAGAATGCCATTGAACGTCGTGTGATTTTATTCATGAACGTATCGGATTTTTTCTTTTGCGTTCACAGTCATACCGCTTGCGATGCTCGGTATTCTTAATTGCCGGACACCGCAACCCGGCTAGAACGCCAGCCCGCACAGCATCATCTTTCCTGCTGCCGCAGCTGCAAGTTCTCGACGAAGGCGGCTTGTTTCGACTCGCCCAGTCCTTCCCGCAGCGTCGCCAGCTAGCGGCGCAGCGACGTCCAGGCGGAGGCCGGGGAAGACTTGGCTGCGCAGGACGCCGGACGCATCCGCTGCCAGCGGCTGGTACTCGTCGTCGGCCAGCACGAACCAGTCGAGCTGCCGGTCGGGGACTCGCCAGACGACGTACTCCCGCACGCCGCTGCGGCGGTAGGCGCGCAGCTTGTCGTGCAGGTCGTAGGCGGCGCTGCTGGCCGCCACTTCAACGATGAGTTCCGGCGCTCCTTCGATGCAGTCGTCGGTGCTCAGGCGGGACTGGCCGCCGGCCGCAGAGTCGATGCGCAGCAGAGCGTCGGGCTGGGGTTGGTTGTCCAGATCCAGGCGGACGGTCGCGTTGGCCGCCACCTGGATCCGGTCATGAAGGCGCTGTACGTCCCCAGCCAAGTCAGAATCGCCGCGTGAGGCGTGGCGTGACTGTCGTGGCGTACAGGCGACGGCATGTGGACAACTCCTTCGATCAGATCCGCCTTTTTGAGGTCGGGCCAAGCCAGGTACCGCCGCTCGAACTCGCATCGAGCAAGCCGGTCGCCGTTTTCAAGCGGCAATGGACGCAGATCGGCCAGCGCAGCGCTATCCGCGCTGCCGGAAGAAACTGGCTCGGTTGAGAGCTTGTGCGCGACCATGGCTGAACCATACGATCCCGCGCCACGAGCAGCAAGAGCATGCCGCCCGATGTCCGCACTTGGCGTTCCCAACGCCCAGCGGTAGGCTACGCGCTTCACTCGACGAGGAACTGCGCATGGCGGTGGAAACGAGTCTCTTCGACCTGACGGGCAAGGTGGCGCTGCTGACCGGCGCGTCCAAGGGCATGGGTTTGGCGATGGCCGAGGGGCTGGCCGAACACGGTGCGCACGTCGTGGTGTCGAGCCGCAAGTTCGATCAGTGCGAGGCCGCCTGCCGGCAGATCAACGCCAAGTGCGGCGACGGGGCGGCAGTGCCCGTGGCCTGCAACATCGGCTACAAGGAGCAGCTCGAAGCGCTGGTGGCCGAGACTCGCGACCGCCTAGGCCCTATCGACATCCTAGTAGCCAATGCCGGCGTCAACCCGTTCTACGGGCCGATGTCCGAGATCCCGGATTCGGCCTTCGACAAGATCATGAACTCCAACGTCCGCTCCAACCACTGGCTATGCCAGATGGTGGCGCCGGACATGGTGGCGAATGGCGGCGGTTCGATGATGGTCACCGCCAGCACCGGCGCGTTCACCCCCTCGCTGACGCTGGGCACCTACGCCATCTCGAAGCTGGCGGATATCGCTCTGGTACGCAACTTGGCGTTGGAGTACGGCCCCAAGAACGTGCGCGTCAACGCCATCTGCCCCGGCCTCATCAAGACGGATTTCGCCCGCGCCCTGTGGGACAACGAAGACGCCAAGCGCAATGCCGAGACGAACACGCCGCTGCGCCGGCTCGGCGATGCCGACGACTTGAAGGGCATCGCGGTGTTCCTGGCCTCGCCGGCCAGCGCGTACATTACCGGCCAGGCCGTCGCCGTGTGCGGCGGCACCCACATGTGGCGGTAGCCTTGGCCCACCCGCGCGGCCCGTCTCTATGCGCGAGGGATCCGACCAGCGCATCCAGGCAGACCAACCAAATAGGCGAGGCGGGTCGTCCCATGCGCGAGCAATCCGCAACCGCCAGCGTAGCGGACGACCCGGCCCGCGGCTTCATTCTGCAAGCCAGCTACCGCGTACAGGGCGGCGCGCCAGTGGTCTACCTGTACGGCATTCTCGAACAGGGCGGCACGTTCCTGGTGCGCGACCATCGCCAAGTCCCGCACTTCTACATCCGCCGTCGAGACGCTGCTCGCGCATGGCAGCTAGGCGCCAGGCGTCAGCTGGAAACCGCGCTTCGCACCTTCGCCGACGATGCCGTGGTGCGCGTCGAGGTCGGCGTCCCGCAAGATGCCCCGCCTATCCGCGACCGGCTGGAGGAGCACGGCGTCGCCACTTTCGAGGCCGACGTGCGCTTCGCCGTCCGCCACCTGATCGACCGAGGCATCCGTGGCGGCTGCGAGATCATCGGCCCCTGGACGCCCGGCGAACGCCTCGGCCGCATCTACGACGATCCCGAGCTACGTCCCGCGAACGTAACGGTGGCACCCTCGGCACTGTCTTTCGACATCGAAACCGACTCCGACGCCAAGCGCCTGCTCGCCATCGCGCTGTACGGTCGGGATGCGGACGAGGTCTACATCGTCGATGCCGACGGCCGCCCCATGCCCGACCGCGCCATCGCCTGCGCCAACGAGAAGGAAGCCCTGGCCGCCTTCGCCGCTCGCATCCATCAGCTGGACCCGGACGTGCTCACCGGCTGGAACGTCATCGATTTCGACCTCGCCGTGCTCGGCCGCATCGCCAAGCGCCTGCGCGTCCCGTTGCCGCTCGGCAGGGACGCCGGCGCGACTCGTCTGCGCCCGGCGCAAGGCTATTTCGGCAGCGGCCAAGCATCCATCCCCGGTCGGCTTGTGCTCGACGGCATGGATCTGGTGCGCGGGGCTTTCCTGCGCTTCGACGACTACTCTCTGGACAGCGTCGCCAGCGCAGTGCTTGGCGAAGGCAAGGTGGCCTTGGGCGCCAGCGAGGATCGCGCGGAGGATATCCAGACCCGCTATCGCGACGATCTCGACACCTTTGCCGCCTACGCCCGCACCGATGCGCGGCTGGCGTTGGAAATCGTGCAGAAGCTCGATCTGGTCACGCTGGCAATCGCCCGCAGCCGACTCGCGGGCATGACGCCGGATCGCGTCTCGGCCAGCATCGCCTCGTTCGACTTCCTCTATCTGGCCGCGCTGCGCCGGCGTCGCACCGTCGCTCCCAGCGTGCGTTCCCGCGATTCGGACGTGTCCCGTCGCCATCAGGCCGGCGGCTACGTCTTCGAGCCGGTCACCGGCATCCACGACAACGTCTGGGTGTTCGACTTCAAGAGCCTCTACCCCAGCGTCATCCGCACCTTCAACATCGACCCGCTGAACTACGTCGCCAAGCCCGGCACCAGCGATGCCGTAGTGCATATAGCCGACGATGCCGCATTCCTCCGCGACGAAGCCATCCTGCCGGCGATGCTGGACGATCTGTTCCCGCAACGGGAAGCGGCCAAATGCGCCGGCGACGCGGTGGCATCCCAGGCCATTAAGATTCTCATGAATTCCTTCTACGGCGTACTCGGCACCCCGGCCTGCCGGTTCCACAACGTCGCCATCGCCAACGCCATCACCGGCATGGGCCGGCAGCTGCTGCTGCGCTCCAAGGATTGGTTCGAGCGCAGCGGCTTCAAGGTGCTCTACGGCGACACCGACAGCGTCTTCGTGCGCTCCGGCATGTCGGCGGACGAAGCGCGTACGGAGGGGCCCCGGCTGGCACACAGATTGAACGAAGCCATCGCCAAGCACATCCAGCGCAATTGGCAGGTCGCCAGCCGCCTGGAAATGGAATTCGAGAAGCTGTATCTGAAGCTCTTTCTGCCCTCCGTGCGCCACGGCGGCGCCGGCGCGCGCAAACGCTACGCCGGGCTTATCGACGGCCAACGCGAGGTGGATTTCGTAGGCATGGAAGTGGTGCGCCGGGACTGGACGGAACTCGCCAAGGACGTGCAGCGCGAACTCTACGCACGGCTTTTCGCGGGCGCTCCGGTGGACGACTACCTCGCCGCCACCGTCGCGGCGCTGCGGGCCGGCGAGATCGACGACAAGCTCGTCTACCGCAAGGGCTTGCGCAAGAGTCCAGCGAAGTACACGGCCAGTACGCCGCCTCACGTCGCCGCGGCGCGCAAGTCCCGCAATCCTGGCCGCGTCGTCTCCTACCTGATGACCGTCGCCGGCCCGGAACCCCTCGACGCCCTGCACAACGAACCGGACCGCGAACACTATTTGGACAAGCAGGTCCGCCCTGTCGCCGAACCGGTACTGGCGGCGCTGGGCCTGGACTTCGACCGCGCCGTGGGCGACGACCGCCAACTGACGCTCTTCTAGCCGGTTCGGCAGAACTTTCCGTGCGCCAGCATCGACAGCCGCGCACCCCACGGCGTCGCTTCTACGACGAACACTCGCAACAGCCCTCGCGGTTGCTCCGCGAGATGGTGCGAGCCCCTTGACGGCCAGTTGCGCATGGATACGGGCATAGCCAGGAGCAAGCCAAGGTGATGACCTTCAACGTGGTCGACGTGGAGACCGCCAACTCTCGCTATTCGAGCATCTGTCAGATCGGTGTGGTGCATGTCCGCGACGGCAGGATCCACGGGGCGTGGAAGTCCCTGGTCAACCCGGAAGAGCGATTCAGTCCCAGCAATATCCGCGTCCACGGCATCAAGCAACACCACGTTATGCACAGTCCTACGCTGCCCCAAGTCGACTACGGGTTGCGGCGCCGTCTACGCGATGCCGTTCTCGTGAGCCATTCGCCGTTCGACCGGGTGGCGTTCCGACAGGCTATGGCGAAGTACGAACTCGAGCCGCTGCCGGTCACTTGGCTGGACAGCGTGATGATCGCGCGTCGCGCCTGGCCTGAGCGGAGCGGGTTCAGTCTTGGCAGTCTTGCCCGCGATCTCGGCATCGAGTTCGAGCACCACGATGCGCTCGAAGACGCCCGCGCCTGTGCGGAAGTCGTGCTCCGCGCCTGCAACGCCACGGGGCTGAACATCGACAATTGGCGTCGAAGAATCGGACGGCGGTGACGGGCAGCGTTCGCTACGTCGACGCCTGCGCCTGTCGATCCAGTCGGCCCAATGCCTGCAGCGGCCCTAGACAGGCATACGCCGCCGCTGCAGGTCGAGGCGGCCCGACGCTGGGGAGCCGAGCCGCCGGCCGGAGCGTTCCGGGTGCATCCACACGGCTACTTGCCGGGGCGCACCCGCACGTCCATTGTCCGGAACCAGAGATCCTCCTCCATCGCGTCTACATGCTCTCCGGCGCGAGCTCCTCCTCCCCTTCCAGGTCCTCCCAATCCTCGATGTCGTTCCACTCCGGACTGATGCTTGCCGGATTGCGGATCACCTCGCCGGCGCGCAGCCCCGTGTGCTCGTCGTCTTCGAGAATCACCGTGCCGTTGCAGAGGGTGGCCTTGTAGCCCACGGCCCGCTGAATCAGACGCGGAGCGCCGTCTGGGAAGTCGTGTACCAGCTGCGGCTGGCGTTCCGCCACGCGGCTTAAGTCGATGATGTTGAGATCCGCCTGCCGGCCCTCGGCGATGACGCCACGGTCGGCAAGCCCCAGAACCCGTGCCGGGATGCTGGTCATGCGCTGCACTGCGCTCTCGATGCTGAACAGGCCCTGCTCGCGCACCCAATGGGAGAGCAGGAAGGAAGTCCAGCCCGAGTCCATGATCTGGCTGACGTGGGCGCCGGCGTCGCCGATGCCGGGCAGAATCCAGTTGGTCTTCAGGAACGGCTTGAGGCGTTCCAGATCGTTGTTGAAGAAACGCACATGGAACATCGCCTCGCCGTTGCTTTCCAGCATCTTGTCCAGCCATAGCTGCAGCGGATGCACGCCGGCGGCTTGCGCTAGGCTGTAGAGGCTTTCGTCGTCGCCGCGCGTGTACTTGGGGCGGTCTTCGTCGCCAAGCCAGAAGTAGGCCCGCATGCGTTGCTCGATTTCCGGTGCGGCTTTGGCCTCATCCACCAGCTTGCGCCGGGTGTCGGCATCGCGTATCGCCGCGAGCCGGCCGTTGAAGTCCAGTTTGCGGATTTCGGCCCAGCCCGAGGTTGGGAACAGCATGTCGGTGCGCAGGCCGGAGAGAAAACCGCCGCTGCGCGGCAGGGTGAGGGCATGCACGTCGATGCCCTCCTTGCGCATGGCGTGGATGGCGTCGTCGTAGCCGGTGCCGCTGCCGTCGGGGCCGGCTTGGTACGGGGCGCTGAACAGCACCCGCGTCTGCGCGGCGCGGGCCTGCTTGGCGAGGAGGGCCATCTCCTCGTCGAGCTTGCCGTAGTTCAGCACGCTCTGCAGAATGCCGCCTTCCCCGCCCACTGCCTTGGAGATCGCAACCAGCTCTTCCTCCTTGGCGAACGTGCCGGGAATGGAGCGGCCGTCGGGCAGCACATGGCCGGGCAGGCGATTGGTGGAGAAGCCGATGGCGCCCTCCTGCACCGACCGTTCCACCAGTGCCGCCATTTGGCGGATTTCGTCCTCGCTGGCGTCCTCCTCGACAGCGCGTTCGCCCATCACGTAGAAGCGCAACGCGCAGTGGCCGACGAGGCCGATAACGTTGATGGCGGGCTTGAGCTTTTCGATGGAGCCGAGGTACTCGCCGTAGGATTCCCAGTCCCAAGGCAGGCCGGTGAGGATGGCGTTCTTAGGAATGTCCTCGACGGTCTCCATCATGCCAGCCAGAAACTCCCGATCGGCCGGCTTGCAGGGCGCGAAGGTGACGCCGCAGTTGCCGAACAGCGCCGTGGTGACGCCGTGCCAGGAAACCGGCGTCAGCAACGGATCCCAGCCAGCCTGGGCATCGAAGTGGGTGTGCAGATCGATGAAGCCCGGGGTGGCGATGTGGCCTTCGGCGTCGATCTCCCGCAAGCCCTTCTTGGCGACCTCGCCGATCTTCGAGATGAACCGCCCATCAATGGCGATGTCGCCGACGAATGGATCGGCGCCGGTGCCGTCGACGACGGTGGCGTTGCGAATGACGAGTTTATGCGGCATGGATACTCCCCTGGTTCCGATGGCTGCCTAGCTTGCCCCAACGGGAGGATGTTGCCAAGGGCAGCGCTTGATCGTGCCGGAGCACATGATTCGTCCGCTTACAGAGCGACCTCGAGGAGGTTCGGTGGGGCCGAGGGCTGAACAGGGAAGCACCGGATGCAGGAGGAGGCGACGACGACGCGGCTTCCGAGGAGCTGCCCGCGCAGGTCGCCGACAGGCCGATCGACGGCGAGCCGCCGCTGCCAGACCGTCGGCAAAAATCCTCCGGGAATATCTCGCCCGGCCAGGATCGAGGGAACAACGCAGTCCCTGGAGCGAACGGGACCGCAGCAACGAGCAGACGACCAATTCGTGAAAGCGCACGGCCAGCGCCTTTGTCGATCTCTTCGAGCTTGGCTCTGCGCCGAGGTCGTCGAGCGCCGCCTCTGGAACCGCATCCGGTCATGTGGCGCGACGCATCGCCCGAAACGCGGCCGGCTCCCACTCGCGCAGCGCCAGCAGCAGACAGGTTCCGCTGGCACGGCCCTCTTGTTGGGGATGGGCTTCGTCGCCCCGCGTCAGGTCGTCGAAAGTCTCCATCAGTTCCGCCATCTTGGCGCGCAGCACCGCCGCGGACTCCGCCGACAGCATGCCCCAGGCGAAGCGGTGCAAGTCCCGCTCCGGCGCGAACGTCCCGGACAGGAACTCGCCTTGCACGTGATTCACGAAGTAGCGGTGGATGGGGCCGCCGGGCTGCCAAGCGAAGTTGCGAGCGATGAGCAGCTTGATGCGGTTGCCGGGCAGCAGTTCGATCAGGCCCATGCGGTCCAGGCGGGCGAGCAAGCGAACCAGCTGCATCTCCGAGATGCGGTAGCGCTCGACGATCTGCCCGAACCGCCAGCGGTTCAATACGCAGATGGCCGTCAGCAGCAGCATCGGATCGGCCACCAGGGCCTGTTCCTGGGCTACCGTGAGGGAAGCCACCCGCAGCCTTCGCGCCTCGGCCTGACGCGCCAGCTCGAACAGATCCAAGCCCGCCAGATCGCACACCGCTTCGAGGCGCTGCAAGGTGAACGTGCCGGTGGAAAACAGCCGCTTGACGCTGCTCAAGGACAGGCCGAGGTGTCGGGCCACTTGCTGGTAGGATAGCCGCTGAGCCTTGAGCGCCTGCTTCAGGGCATCGATCATTCGCTTCGATTGCGCCACGCTGGCATCGCCATAAGGAACTTTCGAGAACTGAATACTGGCACCTCACGGACACTGGCTGCAAACAGAAGTCCCCATGCGAAATCTGCGCATGTCTGCACAGGTTGCCGGGCAGGCACATGAACCTACTGCTGACCGTTCTTGCCAGCGCTCTCGCCATGATGGTCCGCGAGCGGTTTCGGCCCGCTTGAAGTCATCCGCTGGAGCGCTCCTGATGGGCTGTTGGCAGGATCGCGGGATGGGCGATCCTTTCGGGGCTCGCAGGGGCCGCTGCGCACCGGATTCCGCTCCTGGCGCAAGTCGGCGTATGCTTGGCACCGCAATTGCTTGAGGAGGATGCGATGCCGACCGACGACAGCGCCAGCCACGCCCGGAACAATGCCCATCCCGATCTGCGCCTGCTTGCCGGCGGGGTGGCGGTGATCACCGGCGGCGCATCCGGCATCGGCTTCGCCTTGGCGGAGAAAGCCATCGAACACGGCCTGCATCCGGTGCTCGCGGACATCGAGGCTTCGGCTATCACAGCCGCCGAGGGGCGCTTGGCCGAGGCGGCGCAGGCGGCGGGCGTCGAGGTCTTCGGCCATCGGGTGGACGTTTCCAGCGAGGCGGAGGTATTGGAGCTTGCCACCGCAGTGGCGGAACGCTTCCCGAACCGCCCGGTTGCCCTGCTGTGCTGCAATGCCGGGGTGGGCGGCGGCGGTGGCATCCTGTGGGCGCGGGACATCGACTGGGATTTCGTGCTGGGCGTCAATGTCAAGGGCGTGGCCAACTGCGTGCGGGCGTTCGTGCCGAAGATGCTCGAACAGGGCAGCGCGGGGTCGGTGATGGCCACCTCGTCCCAGGACGGCCTGTGCGCGGCCCAAGGCGTCTACGGCGTCTCCAAGCACGCCTGCGTGGCGCTCATGGAGGCCCTCTACCAGGAACTCGGCGGGCGCTTGTCGGTGCATGTGCTGTGCCCCAACGTGGTGGCGACCAACATCATCACCTCCGAGCGCAACCGGCCGCAGCGGTTCGGCGGGCCGCCACCGCAGGGCTCGGCCAATCCCATCGCCGAGCGTTTCAAGGCGTTCGGCATGCCACCGTCGCGCTGCGCCGAAATGGTGTTCGACGCCGTCCGCTCCGGCATCTTCTACATCATGGCGGAAGCGGAGGACGACCCAGGCTACGTGCGGCTGGAGGCGGAAACCCGCATGAAGGCCATCCTGGCGGGCGGCCTGCCCTACCGTCCCCACAGCGACCTGATCAGCAAGGTGTTCGATATGCGAGTGCCGACTCCCGCGGAGCAATCCTAACTTCGAGCGACATTAGGACTCTTCGACGGCCAGCTCGATTCCGCCGACCCAACCGGCGATCACATTGTACAGCCATGCGACAAGAGCCCCGGCCAGGAAACCGGCAGCGCGGGCATAGGCCGATAGGGCGGCCGGCGAAACTGCCAGCAAGGCTTCCCGGTCGCGGATGCTTGCTTTCATTGTACCGTTCCTTCCCTCGATTGCGACATCAATACGCGCGCACTCTCGACATTGAACAGACTAGGCGCCGGAATGTGGACGGTGATGGAGGATGAGCTGGCCGTCTCCTGGCGCCCTTTCAAGTTGAGCCAATAGGCCCGATGCCTCAGTACGAGTTCGTTCCGGGCAATCGTCAGCCACTGTTGTCGTCCTTCGGCAAGGCGAACACCATGAGTAGGCGCGGCGTTTGGGTCTCCAGGCGCAGCAGATCGTAGTTGCGGCGCTTCAGCGGGAATCGAAAGTGCCCGCCGTGGCACTCGTCGAGATCAACGGTCGTCTTCAACTGCAAATCGAGAGCGGGCCGCATGGCACCGACGGCTTGGATTCGCAGGCCCACGCCGTCTCGATCCGGATCGCAGCTGGCCGTGACGTAGCCATATCTCGCCGCCACGGCGTACGCGTAGACACGGGACAGGGTCTCCTTCCGATCGGGGACCGCCAGCAAAGCATCTCGCCTATACATAACGCCTTAAATGGTGCCGCACAAGTTTCTCAGTTCGGCGTTGGGTTCCGGCCATCCTTCAAAGCAGGCGACGGCGACTGCCGTCGTATCTTCCAGTTCCTGGAAGTAGCAGTTGCGGGTCGCCCTATGCTTGACCCGCTTCTACGCCCGCTCCACCGGCGCTAGCTGCGGGCAGCGCGAACGCGACAATCGATGGTGGCATGAAATACTGCTGGTTTTCGGTTTTGCTGAAAGTGTTCTTGACGATTTCTTCGTAGGCCAGCCCCTTGACGTCAAAGCCGACGTTGCGGAAGGACACGCTCGAGAGTACAGCACAGGAGTGGCATATCTCACGGTCGCTTGATGAAAGGACAGCGAACTCGGCGGGAACGACGTGGCTGTTTTGCTCGGACGCCAGGTTGTATGCAAGGCGTATCCGCCGAGCGTAGGCGTGATCGCCTTCGCCAAAGCGGCGGATGAACGAATCGGACTCTTGACCTTCAGCCAATAGCCTGAGGAACAGGAGCTTTGCGAGTTCGTCGAAGCGCTCTATCAGATTGCTTCTTCCATCAAGAGCTCGGAGCAAGCCATGTAGTCGGCCAACCAGGATGCGGATGTTACGGAAATCGATACCGCCGCTATCGTCATTGTCGGGTCGAGCATTCCACCGTGGCGGGTCGATCTGCTGCCTAGCGGCGTCGCTGCGCTGGTGGCTGCGGAAGGCTGATCCGGTTGATGCTGCGCAGTATCCGTACTGTACGTCGCCCTACTTACCGATGGCAACCCCGATGGCAACCGCGGTCAATCGCCCTGTGGTCTCTTGGCGCACGTCGAGGCCATCTCACGTCAGCGCCTGATACACCAAGCGCTGGAAGTCCTCCTGGTAGGTGTTGTTCGGCATCGTGCCGTGGGACATCACCTGAGTCAGGCAGACGCCGAGCAGTTCCTCCGCCGGATCCGCAAAGTAGGTGGTGCCGGCGGCGCCGCTCCAGCCGTAGGTGCCGGCGGAGCGGATCAGCGGGAAGCGGTCGCGGCCGTGATACATGGCGACGCCCAAGCCCCAGTGGAAGCCCGGTCCGGTCATGGGAATCACCATGTCGCCAGTGTGGTTGCCGATCATCAGCGCGACCGTCTTGCGGCCCAGGATGCGCACGCCGTCGAGTTCGCCGCCGTTGAGCAGCATCTGCCCGAAGCGGGCGTAGTCCCCAGCAGTGGACAGTACGCCGCCCAAGTCGCCACCAGCGGCGAATTCCGTTCTCGGCCCGACGGTCTTCTCGCTGGTAGCGGCCTTGTCGATGGCGGCGAGGCGTATCTCGCCGTCTACCTCGCGGGGAATGTAGCTGGCACCGAAGCGACTCAAGGCGCCATCGTGCAGGTAGAAGTCCGTATCGTTCATGCGCAGCGGCTCGAAGATATTGTCCCGGAAGAAGATGTCCAGCCGCTGGCCGCTGGCTTGCTCCAGCACCGCGGACAGCAGCCGATAGCCCAGGTGGTAGCCGAACTGCTCGCCCGGATGGGCGGCTAGCGGCAGTTCCGCCTGGGCACAGACGCGCTCGCGGTTATCCGGCTGCCGCTCGCCAGCCGGGACGGTGAGCATGTTGGCATCGCGCCCGATCCAGCCCAACGTGGTCAATGCCTCACGGTACTGCTGGCGGTAGAAGTGCGGCATGGTGCCCGGATTCGTTAGGCCCGTGGTATTGGTGAGGCAGTCGCGGATGGTGATGCCGCGTTTGGCGGGCTCGGTCATCATGGGTTCGTTGGCCAGCCGCACACGCTGGCTGGCGTACTCCGGCAGGAATTTTGACACCGGATCGTCCGGCGTCAGCACCCCGCGCTCGTAGAGGATCATCGTCGCCGCTCCGGCGATGGGCTTGGTGTTGGACCACATGCGGAACAGCGTGGTCAGGCCGGCCGGCGCATCGTTGTCCAGATCCAGCACGCCGCAGGCGTGATGATGGACAAGCCGGCCACGGCGGGCGACCAGGGTGACGAGATTCGGCACGCGACGGGCATCCACGAACTCCTGCATCGCCGGACCGATGCGGGCCAGGCGCTCGGAGTCGAAGCCCAGGACTTCGGGATCGCCGACGGGGAGGGGCAAGTCGGACATGAGGGTCTCTTCGGTTGCGGCGTTTCGACAGGGCTATTCTCTGTCGGGTTCCCGCTGAACGCAAACCGCGAGGCAGCGTACCCACAGCCGTTCCCAAGCGCTCGCCCCCGAAGACGGAGCGGGAGCGGCAAGCCGGCGACCAACGAAGCGCAGATGGAAAGCGACCCGCGCATGGATGGCTGGCGCGCCCGGTGCGACTCGAACGCACGGCCTTTGGCTCCGGAGGCCAACGCTCTATCCAACTGAGCTACGGGCGCTTGGCGGTCATGGTATCAGGATGGGGAAGAGCATGTCCGGGCTCAAGCGGGGTCGTTCCGAGGCGGACGTCCGCTTGGCCCGTCGCCGGTTTTTCCGAAGAGCATTCCGGGTTCGTTCCAATATCTCCTAGTCGCTGTGGAGGACACTCAGGGCCGGGCAGCGATGCTGATCGGGCGTCTGGTTCCGCGGGAAGGCCGCACACGGCCCTTTCCAGCGCGTTCGAAGGTCTCGCCCGGTCTTCGTGCGACGGGCGGCCTCGACTGTCCGGTCGGCGGTAGCTTTCTGCACCCGGTCGCCGGGCGTCCCCTGTACGCAAGGCTAACGAGCCGAGCCGAAGCAGCAGGGCGTGTGCGACGCGCTCGGCGTTGTACCACGCCCGTCGTCATCCGAAAGACGCTGGTCTGAGGTGCCGAATATCCGTCTGCCGTGCGTCCCGTGCGCTATGCCGCCGGCACCGTTGCATACCTGCAAGAGCATGATTTGGAACAACCTTTGAAACCCTGTCGAATCTTGGGCTGGGGCGCGTTGACGTCCGCGCCGGCGCGCCACGGCATGGCCCGAGGGTACGCCGGTCGACTCGCGTTCTCGAAACGCCCGCACAGCATCCGCAGGGGCAGATGCGAAGCACACGCGACGCACCGATGGTACCTTGAGCGAGACTCGACCGGCTCGCCTTCACCCGACGTTTCCGTTACATAACAGTCTTTTAGGCTGGATTCAGCCTACGGTCGCTATCACCCGCGCGGGCTGCGTTGTCTCCCCGAAACTGCCGCCCCTGTTCCCTTGGAACGGGCGGCGCCCGAGGGAACAGACAACGGAGACGCGGCCATGCCCATCCACACGACCATCAACGAGCGCGCGCTGCGGCGTACCTTCAGGGAACACAAACCCGGTACGCGCGGCCTCGCCGTCTATGACATCGACCTGCCGAAGTTCGGCTTCCAGGTTTTCCCGGGCGGCGCGAAGACCTTCTTCGTCCATGTCGTGCACCAGTTCGGCGCGAAGAACATCGTCCTCGGCACCGCGGACGAAATGACCGCCGCCGAGGCGAGAGACAAAGCCCTTGCGACCATTGCGGCCGCGAACGCCGAGCCCCAGACCGGTCCGCTGTTCGCCGATTTCACCGAGGACTTCATGCGCCGCCAGGGGCGCCGGTGGAAGCCGTCCACACGCGAGGGCAACCATCAGGCCATCGACCGCTATCTCGTCCCATTCTTCGGTGCGATGCTCGTCTCGGAGATCGGCCGCGCCGATGTGCGGCGCTGGTTCGATTCCCTGAGCGGCACGCCCGGCAACGCCAACCGGACCCTGCCGGTGCTTTCGGTCATGATGCGGCAGGCCGAGCTGTGGGACCTTCGTCCCCAGGGCTCGAACCCCTGCCGCAACATGCGGCGGTACAAAACGACCCCGCGCGAGCGCTTCCTCTCGCTGGACGAGCTGAAGCGCCTCGGCTTCGTGCTCGACCACGCCGAGGACCGGCGGGCCGCCGCCGCTATCCGGCTGCTGCTGTTCACCGGGGCGCGGTCGTCCGAGATCACGGGCCTTCGGTGGGACTGGATACGCGGCACCCGCGCCGTCCTGCCGGATTCGAAGGCCGGGCCGAAGACGATCCAGCTTCCGCCGCCCGCACGGGCCGTCCTGAACGGCCTGCCGCGGGAAGGGCGTTACGTCTTCCCGAGCAGGACGGGCGACGGCCCGATGAAGGACCTTGGTCTGCGCTGGCAGAAGCTGCGCGGCCTCGCCGGGCTGGACGACGTGCGCATCCACGACTGCCGGCACACGTTCGCCAGCCACGCCGTGATGAGCGGACTCGGCCTCTATACGGTCGGCCGGCTGCTCGGCCACGCCAATGTCGCCTCCACCGAGCGCTACGCCCATCTCGCCGACGAACACGTTCGCGAAGCGGCGGGACGCATCTGCGCAATCGTCAGCGACACCATGGCCGGAAGCGGCAGGGAGGGCGGACGATGAGCGGCAGCAGGCACCGCATCCGGCTCACCGTGAAGGCCATCGCCGCCGTGAAACCGGCGGCGAAGGAATACACGCTGTGGGACAACCTTCTGGCGCATTTCGGGGGCGGGTGCAGCCCTCCGGCGTCCGGTCCTACATCGTCCAGACCCACATCAACGGGCGCATGCGCAAGATCACGCTGGGACGCTTCCCGGAACTCCCGCTCGACGCGGCACGCCGGGAAGGCGCCGCCGTGCTCGCCCGCTTGTGGGGCGGCGAGGAGGTGACGCCGCGACGCAAGAGCATGGCGCCGCTGTTTCGGGACTTCGCCGCCCGCTACCGGGAACGGCGGGCACATCGCTGGAAGCCGTCCTCGCTCAAGACCTTCGACATCTACATGCGCAATCGCCTGATGCCGCACTTCGGGCGGCTCCGGCTCGGCGCCATCGACCATGTGCGGGTCTCGGCATGGTTCGACGCCGCGAGCGCGGACAAGCCCGGCGCGGCCAGCCGCGCCTTCGAGATACTGCGCGCCATGCTCGCCTCCGCCCGGCAGTGGGGCGACCTGGGCGAGCATGTCCCCGACGCCTGCGCCAACATCGTCAGGAACGCGCGAAGGCCCGTCGCCCGATACCTCGATCATGCGGAGCTCGAACGCCTCGGTGCGGCGCTGGACCGACGCCGGGAAGAACATCCCTGGCCGGTCGCGGCAATCCGCCTGCTGACCCTCACAGGGGCGCGGCTCTCCGAAGTCATCAATCTCAAGTGGGACGAGATCGGCGAACTTGGCGAGGACGGCGCGAGCGCGCGGCTCGGCGACACCAAGACTGGGCCGCGCACCGTCTGGCTCGGACCGGAAGCCGCAAGGCTGCTCGCGGCCTTGCCACGGACCGAAGGCGCGGCGCGAGTGTTCCCCGAGGACCTGACGTCGGATCGCCTTTACACGTTCCGGGTCGGTATCCGGGAGGAAGCGAGGCTGCCCGGACTTCGTATCCATGACTACTGCCGCTACACCTGGGCCTCGCAGGGCGTCATGAACGGGGTCGGGCTCACCACCGTCGGTCGACTGCTCGGACATCGCCAGCGAGAGACCACTGCGATCTATGCCCATCTCGACGATGGCGCGCTCAGAGACGCCGCCACACAGGCGGCGGCTGTTATCGCCCGGGCGATGGGATACAGGGCCGAACCGCCGCCGCTGCCGGACGAGGCAGAGGACGGGGATGCCCCGACGGTTGTCCCGGAGTTTCCGAGACCCAGCATGCCAACAGCACCGGGCGAGCAGCGAACGCCCCTATGGCTCAGGTCCAGAGACAACAAGCGTTCGGACGGAACGGGCCCGGAAGGCAGCGCGGGGAAGCCGTCCCAACGTGGGCGCCTCGACTGGTTGTGACCGTATCCACTGACGTTGAATTCCGATTCGGAGATCGGGGACAGCAGAGAATGTCTCCCAGCACACGACCCACTGTGGTATTAGTCAAACTCGCCATCTCAACATCTTTCAGGCCAAAAAAGTGCTAAATCATTCAGATATATATTTTGAAACGGTAGCCGGAAATCATGAATCTCTTGTAAAGCATACTCGCGAGCTTTGTCGAGCCAAGTCAACATAATTTCGTTCGAAATCGGTCGAACTGGGCGATCTCCGTCCAATCGCCCGGGCCTGCGTTGATTGAGTTGATCCAGCACTTGTTCGTCCCGCAGCAGGACCAAGGCCCTGGCATCGTCCGCCGTGACGCCTGCGACCACTTGGCGCACGTAGCCAGCCCGGCTGGTCACCGCATCCTGGACCTGAAACACCGCCAGCGGGTGGGCAAGTTCTCGAAACAGCGCCATGCCGCCTTCCGCGTCGGCCGCCTGGGACAGTGCTTGGTCGAACATCTGATGACCAACCCCCACGATCCGCTTGGTCTCCTCCGCGTCACGGACATGCCGGCGAAAGATCAGGTTTTCGTAACGCGGCCGTACTCCCGGAGCGCCGAGCCACGCATCTGGCGTCTTGAAGCTGAAAGACCCTCCTTCCCGGCCGGGCCTGCGGCGATTCTTCACCAACGCTCCGTAAAAGAATGGCTCCAGGTCCGGCAGATCCTTTCTTGGGACGTCCTCGAGTTGGGACAAATCGAAGCTCTGGCAATGGCCCACCAGGTCCGTCACGGTCGCAATGGCCGACTTTCCTCCCAGGCGCCGCGTCTTTGCGTCGAACCACTCGTCGAGGCGATCCGGCCGAACAGACTTACCCTCCGCAAACAACTCGTTGAAGAAGCTTGGACCGGCTATGCCGAGAACCATCTGCATCAGGTCCTCGGGTTCATCCATGGCATGACCGAGAGCCTCCATGATGTTGCCAAGCTTGGTCTCCAGCTTGCTCCAGATTCTCGATTCCACCGTGTTCGGGTTGCGGATGGTCACCACATCGACGGGATGCTTCTGGCCATAGCGGTTCAATCGACCTACTCGCTGATGAAGGCGCATCGGATTCCACGGGAGATCCACATGGACCAGGGTGTGGCAGCATTCCTGAAGGTCGATGCCTTCGCCACCCGCTTCGGTGGAAACGAGGAATCGAATTCGGCCTTGGTTGAATGCGTCCGCGGTCGCCTCTCGGCTCGCCGAAAGCACGACCTTGTCGCCCGATGGCCGTCGCACACCTGTCAGACGATCGTCCCCATTGATGAAGCCCACGCTGTCCTCACCAAATCGAGCCATCAGCGTCGAAACCGCCAGGGCCTGGGTCGCCTTGTACTCCGTGAACAGCAATATGGAGCGGTCGCTGTACTGGTTGCCGATGATCTCGCCGATACGTTCGATCTTGCTCTCTTCCTCTACCAGCGCGGCCGCCTCGAGCAACGCCTCGAGGTGAGGTAACTCGTCTTCCAGCAACTGAAACCGTTTCTGATTCATCCAGCGGTTGAATGCCTCCAGAACATCAGGGTCTTCTTCATCGCTCGCAGGAGGATCCGCTGCGCCCGCATCCCGGAGATCGTCGATCTCCTTCTTGAGCTTGTGCAATCGCCTCCTGAGCGCTGCGCGAATCGCCGCTACCGAGCTGGACGCGATCTTCTGCATGGCGATGAGGACCAGGGTTACTTGCCGCCGCTGGCTTTGCTGCAACCCCGATGCATAGGCGTTGCCCGCGAGAATGAAGCGGGTCAGAAGCTGATAGAAATCCCGCTCCGCATCGGAATAGTCATACGTTTGAGGATGGTTGCCGACGGCCTGGAACAGCCGGTTCCCGGCCATGTCCGTCACCTTGTTCTTGAAGTTCCTGATGAGCACCTGTCTCAGCCGCGGCAGTTGCTCATCCTCCGGACGATGGGGGTCGAAGACATCGGGCCGAAGCAAACCCATCAGCGACCAGAAGCCGTAGGGCTTGCCGCGGTGCGGCGTTCCCGTGAAGAAAAGGCATGACTGGACCCTTCCCTCTTGGACGAGACGTTCGACGAATTCAAAGCCGAGGGTCTTGCCAGTCTGTTCGTCGGCGTTGAGGTGATGCGCCTCGTCCACGATCAGCATGTCCCAGGCGGGTGCATCCAGCAGCCGTTCGTGGCGCCCTGCGCGATCCTTGCGCAGGGTCTGGAGGGACGCGACGACCTGGTTGTGTGTGTTCCAGAAGTCGGCCTTGGGCCGGTCCACCTCAGGGCGATAGATCGACATGCGGATGTCGAACATGGTCCGTAGCCGGTACTGCCATTGGTCCACGAGCGCGGCGGGGGTCAGGATCAAGAGCCTTCTGACCTTGCCGCTGGACAGCAGCGGCCACAGGATCAGGCCGGCCTCCACGGTTTTTCCCAACCCGACGTCGTCGGCGATCAGCAACCGGATGGGCCACTGCTGCAACGCCCGATGGCAGACCCAGAGCTGATGCGGCAGAAGATCGATACGGGAGCAGGAGAACACCCCCCATGCATCGTTCAATGACCGAATGGCTGCCGCCTGGGCTTTGAGGGTTACATCCAGCGCCGGAGACCACCGGCCCAGCTTTACCGCATCGGCGACCCCGAGGCGCGTATCCAGACTGCTGGCCTCGCAAGACTCGATACCGTGTTCGAAGCGGACGACGACCGTGTCGCCCTGGTCCAGGATTACGCTTCCCGTACCGAAGCGCGAATGGTGGACTTGCTGCTCCGCTTCAAACATCGTCACAAGCCCTCAGCGGACATCGACCCCGCACAACGAGCCGTAGAGTGTCCCAACGCAGCGCGAGACGATCATTGCCATCGCCTATCGAGCAATCGGTGGCGTAACAAAGCATCCGAGGAGATGATGCGCAGTGGAATGTCATAATCGCTGCCGAAGGTCGCCCTTTCCTCGCCCAAGTGGTTCGCCAAAATCTCGTGGATGTTCTTGAATGCGGAGATATCAATGCCGAACGAATGAAAAAAGCACTTGATACGTTCTATCGGCGCATAGGCGTGCGGGACTGCGAGGGGACTCTTGATCACACCTTGATGCAAGAGCTCCCGAACGACAAAGGGGAAACCGACTCTCAAGGTCCTAGTCAGGGGCGGAGCGTCGATCCCGCCACCTTGAAGATATGGATTCGACCGTGGGGCCAGAACCATATCCTGGGTGAAGGGTTCCTCAAACCGATCTATTGACAGGAACAGATCCACATAGTCATCCAGCCAACGGCGCAGCCTGTAGAGCTTGGGGAATTGAGCCAGCCATTGCGTCCACTCCTCGTCGTCTTGTTGCGCCTCGGCGTACTTCTCAATGATGTCAAGCCATTTCTCGGGCTCTTTCTTCGGGTCGTTATCTATGAATACCGTCCACCAGCCTTGCTCCCGACAATGCTCGATGAAGGCGCGATGCTGTTCCTCTCGGGTACGCCCCATGCCCTGGAAACTCCCGAGCGCAAGGAGCGTGAACCACGACGGTCTGTCAGCTCTACCCGTTTCCGGGTCTTGTTTCAGGTTCAAACTTCCAAAGCCTTGGGGATAAAGGCTATTCCGGTACGCGGCTGCCCGCTCGCGGCCCTCGTTCGCCCACCATTTGTAAAGCCGCTCCAGCGCTGCCGGCAAATCGACATGGGGGTCGATCAGTTGGTGTACTTCGTCGCTACCGGCCATCACCTGCTCGAGGCGTGTGCTTGCAATGAGCCGACGGCGCAGCCTGTCCTGCTGTTCCTCGGTCAACCCTTTCGTGAGTTGGAAATCGTTGAGCACGGTGCGTAGCCATCCTTGTTTACGCACCCGTTCGGCGACCCGTTCACCGAGATCGCCATCTGCAAGGTACTCGAGTGCGGCGGATTGTGCCTCGGCAGTCTCTGCATCCAGCACCCATCGTGCGAGCGTCTCTGCCAGCGCGTCCAGGCGCTGCCGGCACAGGAGGAAGAAGACGAGAGCCGGCCACTCATCGTCTCTTTCGGCGTAGTAATCGGCGTGCAGGCGCCGCTCGGACGGCGCCAACCGGTGCCGGCGCGGTTCATCATCGGATTCGAGACGACCGCGAGAAGCCAGCAGTGTGCGGGATTCGACCCACTTGTCCGCCTCGGAGCGAAAGAGAAGCTTGTGCAGCCGATCGCGCAGATCGTCCGATTTCCAGTCCTTCGATTCCTCGGTCAGAAGCCATAGCCGTCCCAACACTTCGGCATCGTCGGGCTGGACCCTCGAATGCTCCAACAGACCTACAAGGGCGGAGAGGCCGAGGGACTGAGGTTCGCACAAGCCGGCCTCCCGCAGGATGTCTCCGATCTCCTTGGAGACACACGTTTCACCCGGGTACCGCTTCGCGAAGCGTTTCCAGGCACCCATCAACTCGCCGACATCTGCTTGCAGCAACACTTCGCTTAGCTGGAAACGGATCTCGCCCGCATCCGAGAATCCACGCAGCGATCCCTTCAACCCGTTCGGAACCGCCCTCGATCGAGCGGATAGTCGCGTGAGTACGCCCAACGCCACCTCACGGGCAAGATCCACCCCATCGCGGTGGGGGCGTCTCAACCACCCTTTCGTCAATCCGGACCAGATGCTCTCCCAGAAATCCAGGGCATCAAGGTCCGCCGCCAAACGCAGGTCAGCCCTCACGGAACCCCAGTCCTTGCAGGAGCGTTCCAGCAGCGCACCGAGAGCGTCGCCGGCGTGCCGCCCGATTCTCTTCGCCGTCTCCAGGTTGTTGCCGGAGCGACCCGCCAGTCGACCGCGGCCGGCGTCCAGGTCGAAGCTGCCATTGACGACGAAGCCCACCGCCGACTCTTCCCTCGTGGGCACCGTGACCCAGAGCGCAGGAACCGTGTCGGGCAACGGACGGAATCCCCCTGGTCCCAAGGCCATGAGTACGCTGCCTTCACTGGTGCGGACGCAGAGCGCCATCGTGCGGTCGCCCCACTCGCCTTGCAGGCACAGCTCGCCGGCCTCCACATTCGGGCAGATCTCGTGCGGCTTCCAGGACCAGGACGACTCCGATGCCCCGACCCGGGTGACGGACCGGATGGCCCGTCCGAATATGCAGAGGATTCCCGCAAGCTGCCTGAATCGTTCCAGGACACGGGCTCGGGCTTCCCTATCGACTCCGGGCAGATCGATGAGCGTTCCTGGTTGCGTGGAGTCCGTGCCGAAGCCAGTCAGTCGTTGCCGCGCCTCGTGGATGTCCTTCCAGGGTTGAGGCAGGATTCCCGCCACCACACGAACAGCCAGCCGACCGCTGAGGATTCGGGGCTGCTCGCAGGCCAGCAATACGCTCTTGAACCCGAGTCCGAACTTGCCGGTCACGTCTCCGTGGCCGGGCTTGTCGGAGGCGGAGAGGATCAGCATCTTCTCCAGGTCCCGGTCGTAGCCCCGGCCTTGGCCGTCGAAGCCGACGGGACCGCGAGCATTGATCGGCCGCCCCCAGTGCAGGAACCCGAGACCATCCTTCCGTTCCTCCACCACGAAGCGCTGCGCCGATTCCCGAACGTCACGGCCCTCTGACGGGTAGGCGTGACAATAGCCCGACTCGACGGCAGCGTCGTCGGCGTTCTGGAACAGCTCCAGCGGGATGCTCGAAAGCTCGTACTGATATTGTTCGAGCTTGCTCTTGACCGCCTGCACGACGGCGCCCGGGCTCTCGTCGATGCGGTCAGCAAGGTCGTCGAGCGCTCGGCGTCGCTCCTTCCTTTCGGACTCGGCTGACTGTTCATCGTTCGCTTCCGCCTCGACGACACGGCGCTGCAAGCGATCGCAGACCGCCAGCTGCTTCTCGATAGACTCGTGCCTCACGGAGAGCTGGCGGAGGTAGAACGGGATGTGTTCCAGGATCAGCCGACGGGCAGTCCCGATTTCGAGCTGATCGCTTTGATCCAGCTCTTTCCAAAGGCCGCCGAAGTCCACGCCTATTTGGTTGTAGAGATAGCGGTAGAGGCATTCGGCGGTGGCGCACAGCAGTTTGCCGAGCTGCTCCGGCCGGAATTGGTCAGGGTCGATGCAGCGTAGCGGGATTATTGCTTCACAGCCAACGCCTCCCAGGGAACCGGCAATGAGCGTGTCTGGATTTTTCTCGAGCGCAACGCGTATCGGCATGCCCAGGAGGTTGCACACCTGAGCCTCGTCTCCGATCACCTGGACCGCGATGCTAAAGAAGTCGAGTGCTTGTCCAGCGGTCTTTCCTCCCATCCACCGCTGTTCGCCAGGGTCATGCCATTGCAGTTTTCCAACGAGCCACTCGAAGCTGTGCGGATGAAGGTACTCGTTGGCCAATTTACGCACGTCAGGCCCCAACAGTCCCAACACCGCCCCGATCATGGGTCGTGGCACGAGACTCGAGTCCCATTGACCGAAATAACCGCACAGGATATTGGATGCAGCGTTACGGGCCAGCGAAAAATCAACCATAGGTACGCCCGGTTGATCGCTTGCCAAGCTCGAGTTCGCCCGGCAAACCAGATCTCCGAGGATGCCCTTCTGCTTCATATCGAGCAGGCTGCCACACACCACGCTGGGGGCGTCGGCGCACAATTCTGCAGCCTCCCGCCAGGATCCGTCGGCGGATGCCAATCGCAGACGAGGAAGGTGTTCGCGGGCGGTCCGGCAATGGACCGTCAGTTGGCGGAGATAGTCGTCATGAGCTGACTTGCGAAGCTCCCACTGATCGTTGTCACCGCTGATCCAGTCCAACACCGCCACCAAGTACTGAATGTCGATCTCCCTCGATAGGGTCGGCCCAAGCTTGCCCCAGACGGTCTCCCGGTCGAACGGTTCAGCCGCCGTCTCCAGCAACCGCCAGCCCGGGAGCTTGTCGCAGCGAGCGAGTAGCCCTATCGCGTCAGGCTGTGGCTGCCCCGTCCACTTCCCGATGCAGTAGTCCGGCAGGTCCTCCAGCAACAGCCCCAGACGATCGAGCCCGTCCGAATCGGATGAAAAGCCGACTTCGCGGATCCGTTCCCAAGCCTCGTGCTCCCGTACCGCAGCATCGATATCCTCGGGCACGGCAAAGCAGTGACCATGGGATGCCCGATGCTCGGCGATGAGCCGGTGAGCTTCGTCCCGAAGTGCGTCCTGGAGGTTGATGACGTCTTCAGGCTTGACCGGCGCATCGTGAGTTGTCGGAAGCCAAGCCTTCCCCCGTAGCAAATCCCCCAAGTCATTTAGAACGTCATCCGATAGCCCACCCAGCGCATCCATGACGCTGCGCCAGTAGTGCAAAGGATCCCGGGTGCCCAGCGCGATTTCTATCCTGGCGCGTTCGTCCCAACGTCGCAGCCAGCACTGCTGGTTGGCTGCAACGAGCGCGTTCTCGCTCGGCGCGACTAGGGTCGCCTCACCTGTCAAGGGATCCTCTTGATCCAACGCGGGGGGGGGGGGGGGGGGCGCCAAATAGACGTTTTCAGATGCCGGGACGGGGCGCCCGTCCACTGCCGTATGCAGCGGTAGCCGCAACCACAGATCCTTGTCTTCGATGCGCGAGAGAATCTCGTCGCGCTCATCTGCCGAGAACGCTTCCGACGTCTCGATGGTTTGACCTGTCTTGCGCAGTTCGGCAATCAGCGTCTGGGCGTCGACCTCGGCGATGTTCGCGTTGCTCCAACGGCCCCGGGGGACGGTATTGGCGAGGGAGTCGGGAATCAGACTCCACTGCGCATCGGCGTGCAGAGCAGACCAGAGCTTGCTCCAGGCGGAATGCTGGCCGTGGCCGCCGATCCAGAGCTTCGCATCATCGTCATTGCGATGGTCGGGCGAGCCGTGCAGCAGGAACCGCAGGCCGCGCCGCGCCATTACGTCTGTTCCGGAGTCGTTCGCCTGTTCAAGCAGGCCACGGCGGTCCGTGAGGCTTCCCAATCGATCGGCATACCGGCCCGCAGCGGCCAGGCAGGCTTGGCTGTCGCTCGCAGCGGGGATACGGCTGCCTCCACCCCGGGATTCGTCTTCGGAAAAGAGCTCGCGGTAGGTCTGCGCCCGAACCAGGCAGACTTCAGCATCCGGAAGCGCCCGGGCGAGATCCGGAGCGATTCCCATCGCTACATCTCTCAGCCCTCCCACGAAGGAGAACAAGCATCCGGCACTTCGCACCCGATCGAGGTACTCGACAGACACTGGCTTCTCGACCCCGTTTCGCGCATCCTGCACCCGGATGACTCGAAGAGTCCGATGCCCTCTCAAGAAGTGACTCCGATCTGCGGTGGAAAGGGTTCGCAACAAGCCCTGCACCGCCTCCAGAATCGGTTGATGCGCTCCCTCTTTGCCTAGCGAGTCGAGAGCGCGGTCCAGCACCTCCAGCCAAAGGGCCAAGGCTGGTTCGTCGGGTGAAGCCTTGCTACGCGCCGCCGACTCCTCGCCCCGTGATTTCGGTTTCATGCCCTTGGGAACGAGCAACACCGAAGCGTCGACCGCCCACAAATCCTTGAGGATCGGCTCGGGCAACTCGGAGGCCAGCTCCAGCCATCTCTCCGGCTGCAGGAAGCCGACAAGGCGGCCCGCCGCGGCTGCCACTCGACGTCGAGTGTCACCGCCAGCCTCCCGCAGCCCGTTCCTCATCGCGTCCAGCAACCGGCGCTGGATGCGCTCGGAGGTCTTGTGCGATCCGGCGCACAGATCGAGGAACTTGATCAGATAATCCATGGACGGGGCGTCCACGAACAGGCCGTTGACCTGGGACAGCATACCCTCCAGCTCTTCCTTCGGCCACTCATCCGGCCCTTCCGCCCGACTCAGGCGTGGCGCCGTAACGTCGTAGGGCACTACATCGCAGGCGTTCAGTTTCGGAAACACCTTCCAGGGCCGATCCGGAGCGGACTTCTGCGTCGTGGGAAGAGGACGCAGCCGAGACCCGCGGTCTCCATCGACCAGACGCCATCCCGGGTTCGCGCCGCGCTGCAGCGTTCGCACCCATGTGCCATCCCGACAGACGTGCCACCGGAATCTTTTGAAGAAGCCGGACTTCGAGATGGCCTTGGTCAGCGAGTTGCATTCATCATCGGCCAGCTTCTGCTGCCGGGCGTGCTGCTTCAGGGCAGGCAGCACCAGTGGGAGCAAAACCTCCTGGGCCAGCCGTTGATTCCAGACCGTGCGCAGCAAGCTTTCGTCGATGGATTCGTCGTCGAGACCGACCGGGGGCTTGTGCAGTTTCTCCGAATCGCGGATCTTCTTGCGTCCGGCATCGACGAAAAACTGGCCGTGAAGGATCAGTGAGTGCGTTCGTTTCCCTCGATCGGTTCCGAGGTCTTCACTGTCGTTTTCCACCGGCAGGAACACGGCCCAGTGAAGGCGGGAACAAACGTTTTCACCGTGACCAGAACAGAATAAAACGGCTGCCTCCGGCGAGGCTTTGTCCAAGGCCGGGCGTTCGTGTCCCAGCGCATCGCGATACCGAATGCGGGGCCACTCGTCCCGTTCCTTCATGCGTCCGAAAGAGGCACTCTCGCTCTTGGTCCTCAGCCCGGAAAAGGCAAGCAGTGGCCGCCCATCTGCCAACGTGACGTTGCCGTTGGTTTTGTCGGAAGACGGGTCGCTCAGAAGCCGTGGCGCACCAGCAAAATCGAGCCGCAGGGCGAAGCAGTTGTTTTCCCCTCTGTGCTCGACATGCTCAAGGTGCCGCAGCAACGGAAGAATCTCGGCCATGTCGTGAGCGAGCTTCCTGTCGCACAGGAATGCAAGCTCGCTACTGTCATCGTCACCCGGAAAGCGGCTGATGATGGCCCCTGATTCCTCCCCTGATTGCGTCTTCAGATGCCGTCTTGATCGGAGAGGGATCCACAGCAGGAACCAGCTGCAACATCCCGGGGCGACCATCTCCTTGCCAAACTTTTCAAGGCGGCTCCAATCAGCGTCACTGGTCTCGTCCCACTCCGGGTGAGGCATAGGACCATCCTGCTTCCACGGAGTGAGCCCTTCGCGATGGAGCTTCGTCCCGTCCCATGCCACATAGAACAGCGCCTCGCACAAGTGGAACACGCTCTTCATGCCGAGACCGAACTTGCCGATGGCTTTGGCGTCACCGGCCTTGCTGTTGATGCCGAAGGAGCGAAGGCCCTCGATATCACTCTGCTTGAATTCGCCGTCGTTGAAACACCAGAGCCCGGATCCCTTCAACAGCGGACTGGACGCATCCGGAAAGCCGGGATGCGTCCCGAAGATCAATGTGCGCGCCTTGGCGTCGTCGGCATTCTGAATCAATTCCTTCAGGACGGGGAAGCCATTCTCGTAACGATCCCGAAGGTTGTCCGCAATCAGGTTCACGTAATTGGTCGTGTATCCCCGCATCATCGGATTCCCAAAGGAGCGCTGGTTTTCCAGCTCTGATTCTCGGTGTGGATGCAGTCGAGCATGACACGCCCACTTGGCCGTCTCACGGGATCAAGGCCCATCTGTGCATCCGCCATGGCATGGGCCCGCAGTGCTTCTCGAACTTGGAAGCACCGCACTCCACGCGGCACGGGTGGGCGACGGCGGGCACCGGCACCCGACCGCACCCCGGCCGTTCTTCGCGACCAGCGTCAACAGCCTCAACGAAGCGCTCCGACGAAATAGCACGACTCTGGAGCGGCATGCCGATCCCGACGCGCGAAGGCCTCGGTTCCACTGCTCATGCGGCCGCCCACGGATCGACGACCTTGATGTCTGTGTCGTCGAAGTCCCGAACGTTGCGCGTCGCTACCGCCATGTTGCGGGATCGGGCGATCGCTGCGATCTGGCAGTCCGCCGGCGGGACCGTGCGTCCGGCGGAACGGCGCATGGCGGCGATATCCGCATAGGCGCGCGCCGCGCGGCTGTCGAACGGCAGCACGCGGTCATCGAAGGCGTCGCTCAGCATGCGCTGGATATCCGAGACCAGCGATTCCCGCCGCCGGCCTGCCGGCAGAATGGCGGCACCGTAGCGCAGCTCCGCTTCGCCCACCGCCGAGAAGAACAGGTCTTCCAGGGCGTGGCCAGCGGCCCACGCCGCGACAGCCGGGTCGGGCGACTTGCGGATCAGTTCGGACACCACATTGGTATCCAGCAGCACGGACATGGCCGAGGGATCAGTCGAAAGACGGCGGCTCGCGCCCAGCCTCGCGAGGCGGCAACTCCAGGTCCACGCCGTTGTCCGGCCCGAAATGCGAACGCACGATGCTCGCGAGGTTCCGCGAGTCCGCCTTGCGCCCCACCGCCTCGCGCAGGATCAGCCGCGCCTCCTCCTCCATCGAGCGGTGGTGTTCGGCGGCGCGCACGCGCAAGCGCGTCTTCACGTCGTCGTCGAGGTTGCGGATCGTGATGCTCGCCATGGTCACATCCTCCGTTCTTCCGGGAGCCCAATCTACGCAACGATTGCGGTGCAATCAAGGCGCTGCGGGCGAACTCGCCGGTAGCGGCGCCGAGTACGACTGCCAAGCGGCGTGTGGCGCCGTGAACGTTTCCGGCGAGGCGAAGAGGCACAAGCGCGCTTCCCGCTTCTCCTATCTCGACCTCGGCGAGGAGGAGCTGCCCTCGGAGAGCCAGAAGGTGTCCGAGAGCGTCCGCCACGAGGACAGCCGGAGCCACGGCGGCAGCGTGCCGAAGACCAAGCGCGCGCATCGGGACGACGTCTTCGTGGGCTGCAACCTGTTCGTGCGCCACCCCGATTCGGGGTCGAAGCGCGGCTGGTCGATGGCGTCGCCGGACCTGTTCGTGGCGTTCGGGATGCCGCCGCGCCGGCAGCGCCCGCGGCGGTCGTTCGTAGTGTGGCGGCAGGAGGGCCGAAAGCCGGACATCGTGCTGGAGATCGCGTCCAAGAAGACGCGCCGGAGAGACGCGAAGGAGAAGCCGGGCGTCTACGCCGGTCTGGGGGTTCGGGAGCACTTCCTGTACGACCCGGACGGCGTGCTGCGGCCGGAGCTGCAGGGGTTCGCGCTACTGCGCATTGCCGGAGGCGATTCTGTCCAGAGGTGCGCGGGGCGGTCGCAGCGAGGCGCTGGCCCCGGATCCGCGCGTGGCGGGGGGAGAAACGGGAACTGCGCTGGCGGCATCCGGACAGCGGGCAGTTCCTGCGCACCTACCAGGAGTCGGAAGCCCGGAGTGCGGCCGAAACCGCCGCCCGCGAAGCGGCCGAGAATCGTGCCGCAGCCGCCGAAGGTCGAGCATCGAGGGAAACGACAGCGCGTACCGCGGCCGAGGCGGAAATCGCCCGCCTGCGGCACGGCAGCCGCGACCACTAGCCGCTCGCGACTGCCGTGCGTTTCCGCCAGCTAGGCGTCCGGCGAAGAGGGTGGCCACCGCGACGCATCTCTCCGTCGATCCGTCATGACCAGCCCTGCGCAGCAGGGCAGCGCAGCAGCCCAGGAGTCCTCGTGGCGAGTCCGTCTCGCACAAAGTCGAAGAGTCTGCAAGCGTGTCGATCCACCAGGGAACGACGGCAAGGATGCAAGGTACGAGGTTCTGGCGGCAAATCAACCTTGGCCCATGCCGAGGCGGCACCGACTTTTCCCGTGCAGCGGACAAGCCCGCGAGTTGCTGCCTTTTCCCAAGCGCTTGTCGGGATCGCCTAGCGGGCAGCTCCTTCCTTTACTTCTTGACGCGCCCCTTCGCGTTCCTTGAGGCTTGCCGGCAACGTAGAACCAAACTTCTTCCTTCATGATTCGCCTCGTCACCTTCGATCTCGACAATACTCTCTGGAGCATCGGCGGCGTAATTCGGCGGGCGGAAGCCATGATGCGCGAATGGCTCCGACCGCGGGTGCCGGAATACGGCCGCATGGCCGCTGCCGAGTTGGCTGCCATCGGCGACGGCGTGGTCGAAGCCAACCCCGGCATCGTCCACGATATCTCGGCGCTGCGCGAAACCGTCCTGCGCGCTGCCATCGAGCACTGCGGCTACGAGCCGGCCGCCGCCGCGGAACTTGCGGCTGGCGCCTTCGCCGAGTTCCTCGACGGGCGCCATCGCGTGGAGTTCTTCGGCGGCGCCTTGGAGGTGCTCGAAGAACTGACCGGCAGCTACACCCTGGCGGCGCTCACCAACGGCAATGCGGACTTCGAGCGCCTGGGGCTTAAGCGCTTCTTCTCGTTCGGTTACTGCGCCGCCGACGTGGGGGCGAGCAAGCCTCATACCGCCATGTTCGAGCGCGCCATCGCCCGCGCCGGCGTGACGCCCCAAGAAGCCGTGCATGTGGGCGATCACGCCATCGACGATATTGCCGGCGCCACCGCTGCTGGCATGGCGTCGATCTGGGTGAACCTCGTCGATTCCTCCGAGCAACCCGGCGCCACCGCCACGGTGACGAGCCTCAAGGAACTGCCGGCCACCATCGCCCGGCTGTCGCGCCAGCGAGGCTGACGCCGCAGAGCGGCAAGCATGGTGCTGCCGGCCATGCAGCAGTCCACTCCTTCGGCAACCTTGTCCCAGCACCCACTCCCATGAAACACAATGGCACGTTATTTCAAAGACTTCCGCCTCGGCGACAAGAACCGCGACCAGTCGTGGCTGCGCTGGTCGGGAAGGCGCTGTTGGCACTGGACGGTGCGCCGTCGCCAGAGCAGGCGATTGACAATGGCGAGTCGAGGCTCCCGACGTCTTGCCGCCGCCACCGAGGGGGGGGGGGGGGGGGGGGGGGGTGGTGCCGTGTCCCATCTCTGCGACGATGCCAACGTCGCTACCGCCGGCAGCGGCCTCCGATGCCTGATCCTAGGCGCATCCGAAAAATCCCTATCGACGAGCCCGATGCGCTGATCCCATGCCGCCGCCGTCCCGTTGCCGGCGCCGGCGGGACTGGCGCCGATGGGTGCAGGCATCAGATGCCGCGGGCGCGGACGTAGGCCATGACCGCTTCCCGGTCCGCTGGCAGCACCGTGCGCCGAGCGCTAGCGGCGTCGAGGCGATCGAGAGCGGAATGCTGGGCGACGTCGGCACCCGCGGCGGGGCCAAGCGCTTTCCGAACCGACTCCGGGAACTTCGCCGGATGCGCTGCTGCCATGCAGATCGGCGGCCCCTCGCCACGGCTCATCTTGCGCGCCCCGGCGATGCCGACGGCAGTGTGCGGATCGACGACGTAGCCGTGTCGTCGATGGACGTCGCGGATGGTCGCCACGGTCTCCGCCGTGCCCACCGCAACGGCGACGATGCCCGGGTCGATCGGGGCGCCGTCGTTCAGGGACGCCTCGCCATGCCGGGCGAACTCCGCCATGAAGGCGCGGACGCGCTCGGCATCGCCGCCGAAGCGCAGATGCAGGAAGCGCTCGAAGTTGCTGGCCACCTGGATGTCCATGGAGGGGCTGACGGTATAGCGCACCGGGCCGCGCCGGTAGCGGCCGGTTTGGAAGAATCGCGCCAGGATGTCGTTGTCGTTGGTGGCCAGCACGAAGCGCGAGATGGGCACCCCCATCTCGCGCACGGCGAGGCCGGCGAAGATGTTGCCGAAGTTGCCCGTCGGCACCGAGAACGTTGCCGGGCCGTCGGCTCGCAGGGCGGCGTGGACGTAGTAGGACATCTGCGCCAGCACCCGCGCCCAGTTCATGGAGTTGACTGCGCCGAGACGATGACGCTCCTTGAACGTCAAGTCCCCGAAGGTGGCTTTCAGGATGGATTGGCAGTCGTCGAAGCTGCCGTCGATGGCCAGGCAATGCACGTTGGCATCCGGCACCGTGGTCATCTGCAGCTCCTGCAAGCGGCTCACTCGGCCATTCGGGTAGAGCACGAAGATGGCGATGTTGGCGCGTCCGCGCACCCCGTGGATGGCCGCGCTGCCGGTGTCGCCGCTGGTGGCGCCCATGATGTTCAGCGGGTTGCCGGTTTGCCCGAGGATGTGCTCGAACAGGCGGCCGAGGGCCTGCAGGGCCACGTCCTTGAAGGACAGCGTGGGGCCATGGAACAGCTCCAGCACCCGGAACTCGCCGAGATTCGTCAGCGGCACCACGTCCGGGTGGTCGAAAGAGGCGAAAGCGTCGGCCACCAAGGCGTCGAGGCGTTGCCGGGGAATGTCGTCCACGTAGAGCGCGAAGATTTCCTGCGTCAGCTCGACATAGGAGAGTTGCCGCCACGCCGCCAGCTTGTCGGCGACATTGGGGAACCGTTCCGGCACCAGCAGGCCGCCGTCCGGGGCAAGGCCGGTGAGCACCGCTTCGGTGAACGGCATTGGAGCGCAGCCGCCACGGGTTGAGATGTAGCGCATCAGGGTTGCTCGCCAAGGTGGTAGCGGACCAGGAAGTCGAAGACGCTGCAGGCTTGACGCTCGATGGCGAGACCCGCCTTGGCGAACAGCACCCCGTCGTGCGAGATGAACCACCGTGAGCGGACCCTGAAATGGGCCTCGGCCACATGCTCCATCATCAGGAATCGGACGACGGCCTCCTGGACCGTGGCACCCACGGTCGGCAGGCCGTGGTTGCGCAGCACGATGTCCCCCAGGCGGCGGGCGATGCCCTCGCCGCCGGCTACGCTCTGCACCTGCACCTCCGCGTCGTCGAACAGGGCGTGGTCCTGGTAGAAGACGCCGGCTTCCTCGGCGATGGGCTCGAACTGCCTAGCCTCGGCTGCGGACGGGGTGCCGAACGGCGTACGGGCGTGGCGACGCTGGCAATCTCCGGTCGGGCCGCGAGGCCGGGATGGTGGATGTGGCAGCCGGGTCGGTTGGCATCTCCGTTGCTCGCCACGGTGCAGCCGTCGGGTCCGATCAGCACCAGCGCTTCGGCGCTCGCTGCGACGAAGGGCACGTCGATGTCCGGCAGCCGGAAGAAGCAGTCCGGAAGTTGCGGATCCCGGGCGCTGACATGGCCGTCGCCCAAGTCCCTCCAGCCGAGGGCAGCGAATATCCGGCAGGCCAGCGCGACCTCGCGCTTGCGCTGCGCGCGCAACGATTGCACCGGGCGACGGTTCGTTTCCCGCTCCACCATCAAGTCGATACCGGCAAGTCGATGCCGGACATGTTACGACGAGCAGGTGGCTCCCGGATGCTGCCTTTCGGATACCGTTTGCGCCTACGCCTGCAAACTGCCACACTCGAAGCCATTGGTACCGTTCATTGCAGCCCCGAGAACGCAACGTGCGAGAGACTTCCATGAGCGCAAAGGCGGCCACGCTTGGCGAACTCAAGGCCAGCGGCCATCAGGTGCTACCGGTGAAGTCGGAGCTGCGACGCAACCTCATCGACAAGCTGCGCCGGGGCGAGGCGCTGTTTCCAGGCATCGTCGGCTACGACGACACCGTCATTCCGCAGATCGTCAATGCCATTCTGGGCTGTCAGGACATCATGCTGCTCGGCGAGCGGGGGCAGGCGAAGTCGCGCATCGTGCGCGGCCTGACGGCGCTGCTCGACGCCGATACGCCCATCATCGCCGGCGCGGAGATTCCCGAGGATCCCTACCATCCCATCACCGCCCAAGGCCGCGCCCTCGTCGCCGAGGGCGGCGACGACACGCCCATCGCCTGGCTGCCGCGAGCCGAACGCTACGCCGAGAAGCTCGCCACCCCGGACATCACCATCGCCGACCTGATCGGCGAAGTGGATCCCATCAAGATCGCCGAAGGCCGCTATCTCGGCGACGAGCTCACGATCCACTTCGGCCTCGTGCCTCGGGTCAACCGCGGCATCTTCGCCATCAACGAGCTGCCGGATCTGGCCGAACGCATCCAGGTGGGGCTGCTGAACGTGCTCGAAGAACGCGACGTGCAGATCCGCGGCCACAAGGTGCGCCTGCCCCTTGACGTGCTGCTGATCGCTACCGCCAATCCCGAGGACTACACCAACCGCGGCCGCATCATCACGCCGCTGAAGGATCGCTACGGCGCCCAGATCCGCACTCATTATCCAGACGACATCGACAAGGAAATCGACATCATGGAGCAGGAGGCGGCGGCGCTGGACATGGACGACTACCGCGTCCATGTGCCGGCGTACATGAAGGAGGTCGTCGCCGAGATCACCCACCAGGCACGCCGTTCGCCGGATGTCAACCAGCGCTCCGGGGTCTCCGTGCGGGCCTCGGTGGCCAACTACGAGGCGCTGCTGGCCAACGCCTTCCGTCGCGCCCTGCGCATCGGCGAAACGGACGTGGTGCCGCGCATTTCCGACCTGCCGTTCATGCTGCCGTCGCTGCAGGGCAAGGTAGAGTTCGAGGCCATGGAGGAAGGCCAGGAGGATCGCATCACCGCCCGCCTGTTCGCTACCAGCGTCAAGGCCGTGTTCGACCGCCACATGGATGTGGACGCGCTGGAGAAAGTGGTGCTTTCGTTCCACGATGGTGTCCACGTGGAAACCGGCGAGGCAGCCGACGCCGCCGACTACGAGGCCATCATCGCCACCATTGGCGGCCTCGACGCAGTAGTCGACACTCTCGCCGAGCAGCCGGCGTCGCGGCCTAGCGCCGTCGAGTTCGTGCTAGAGGGCCTGCACCTGCACAAATTGCTGAACAAGCGCAGCGCCGGCGGCCGTTCGTCGTTCAGCGGCTGACCGCGCCGCATCCGCCCCGGAACCGAGGCAAGACCATGGGCCTATTTCCCACCCGCCACCGCTTCTCGCAATGGGACGGTAGCCAGAACTTCGACATCGCCGCCGACGATGCCCTCGGCGCTATGGTGGACGACCTCATGGAATACGGCGACCTGCGCTGGGCCATGCGCAACCTGATGTCGCGGGGCATGCCCATGCCCGAGGGCGGCTACCAGCAGGGTCTGCGCGACATGCTGAAGAACCTGCGCGATCGCAAACGGCAGAATCTGGACCGCTTCAATCTCGCCAGCGTCTTCAAGGACATCGAGCGGCAGCTCGACGAAATCCTGGATATGGAACGCGACGCCATCGACCAGTGGCTCGGCGACCCGCCTAAAGACCCGTCCAAAGACGACGAAGAGCGGGACGACGAGTTCTCGGACCAGGTGCTCAAGCAGATCGCCGAGAAAAACAAGCAGCAGATCGATTCCCTGCCGGATAACGCTGCCGGCAAAATGCAGCAGTTGGAAAACTACGAGTTCCTGAACCCGGAGGCGCAGAAGAAATACCTGGATCTGCTGAATCATCTACGCAAGGCCATGGCCCAGACCTTCTTCAACGATATCGAGAAAATGGCGGACAACATGTCGCCGGGCGACATCGAGCGCATGAAGAATATGCTCAAGGCGCTCAACGAGCTGCTCTCCAAGAAGGCCCAGGGAGTCGATCCCGAGGTGCTGCAATCGCACTTCAAGAATTTCATGGATCAGTTCGGCGACATGTTCGGGGACGATCCGCCGCAGTCGTTGGACGACCTCTTGGAGCAGATGAGCCAGCAGATGGCGGCAGCGCAGTCGCTGCTGAATTCGCTGACACCGGACCAACGGGCGCAGTTGCACTCGCTGCTCGTCGACCGATTCGGCGATCCCGAGTTGGAATCCGAACTGCAACGACTGCTCCAGGGCATGGCCGCGTTCGGCCCGCACCCGTCCCGCTACCGCTTCAACGGCCGCGAGGACATCGATCTCGAAGCCGCTATGAGGCTGATGAGCGAGATGCGCCAGCTCGACGAACTCATCAGCCAAGTGCAAGCCGCTGAACGCGGCGGCGATCTCGAGCGCATCGACCGGGACCTGCTGCGGGAGGTCCAAGGCGACGATGCCGCCGATTCCCTGGACGACATGAAGAAGCTGCTCGAAACCTTGGAGAAAGCCGGCTACATCCGTCCTGCCGGCGGCGACAAGTGGGAGTTGACGCCGCGCGGCTCGCGCATGATCGGCCAGAAGGCGCTAGGCGAGATCTACGCCCGGCTGCGGCGTCAGAACCTGGGCAACCACGCCCTGCCGGAAGAAGGCCGCTTCGGCGAACGCTTGGAGCAGACCAAGGGCTACGAGTTCGGCGACCCCTTCCATCTGCACATGCCGCGCACCATCCGCAACGCCATCGATCGGCAAGGGGCCGGAGCCCCCAGCCGGAGAACGCAAGGGAGAACCCCTCCCCCGGCGAGCGCGAGGGAACACCACGGCCAAGGGCTGGATGAACTGCCGCTGGCGCCCTCCCCCGGCGAGCGCGAGGGGAAACCCCTCGCATATGCATATATAGAGACGCCCATCGCGCTGAAGCACGAGGATTTCGAGATCTACCGCTCGGAACTCGTCACCTCCACCGCCACCGCGATGCTGGTGGATCTATCCTGGTCCATGGCGCTGCGGGGTTCCTTCCAAGCGGCGAAGAAAGTCGCCCTGGCCTTGCACAACCTCATCACTTCGCGCTTCCCCAAGGATTCCTTCCACATTATCGGCTTCGCCGCCTACGCCAAGGAGCTGAAGGCCCACGACCTGCCGTTTCTGCAGTGGGACGAATACGTGCTCGGCACCAACATGCAGCACGCCCTGCTGCTTGCCGAACGCCTGCTTGCCAAGCATCCCGCCGGCGCCAAGCAGATCATAATGATCTCCGATGGCGAACCCACCGCCCATCTCGAAAACGGCCGTGCCCGCTTCGCCTATCCGCCTACACCGGAAACCTATCGGGCGACTTTCCGCGCAGTAAAGAAATGCACCCAGAAGTCCATCGCCATCAATACCTTCATGCTCGATGCGGACTACGAACTCAAGGCGTTCATGGACGCCATTGCCCGCATCAACGGCGGGCGCGTTTTCTACACCACGCCGGAGCGCCTCGGCGAGTACGTCCTAGTGGACTATGTGCAGCACAAGCGCAAGCGGCTGGGACGGTAGGGATGTAAAGACAGATCGTAGGCGACGCCGCCGTGGCGGAAGCCGGCGAGGATGCAGGAGAGCCACCCGCGTCATTCCGACATAACGCGTCGCACCTCGTCAATGTCGATGGACAGCGCCGCGGCGGAGATCTCGGCGGCATCCTGGCCCAAGCGGTGGAGCTGGCGAACGGACCGTGCCAGCATCCGTTCCACCCGCTGCCTCTGTTCGTCCGCCCGCTGATCCGCAGCCTCCGCCCGCCGCCTCTCCTCCTCCGCCAACTGCGCCAGCACGACGGAGTCCCGCAGCAGCTCGTCCTCCCCCTCCATGCTGCGCCGCACGTCCTGCTCCGCCATCGCCGCCCGCAGCCGCCGCAGCACGAAGTCCCACTCCCGCGGATAGTCTTCCTCCTCGATCCGCAGCACGTGGCTGTCGCCCGCCGACGCCTGCGCCTGGTCGAAGATCGACAGAAAGCGCTCCAGCTCGTCCCGGCGGCGCTTCGCCAAGCGCGGAATCTGGATGACGCGGGAGCGGTGGCGGAGGCTCGACACGAACGGGTGGCCGGCGTCGAGACGGCGGCCGGTGCGCCGCTCCCTCGCCTCCGGGCAGACGTCGATGACCGGCTCGTCCGACAGGCCGAGGTCGTAGCCCAGGAAGTAGACGGCCACGATCGGCACGGCCATCGGCCCCGCCGAGCAGGTTGTCGCCGTCCGCGAGCTGCTCGCCGAGGTGGCGCCGGAAGCGCCCGACCGCCGTCGGCGCCTTCGCCTTCTGCACCTCGATCAGCACCTGACGCAGGCGCCCGTCCACGGTTCGCACCCGAGCGGCGAAGTCCATGCGGATGACCGCCAGCGGCAGGCGATCGTCGCCGGCGCCGTCGCGAGAGATCGCCCTCTCCTGCGGCCGGAGTTCGAGCGACTCCACGTCGAGGCCCGCGATCTTCCCCACGAGCAGCCGGGCGACCCGGTCGCTCTGCATCAGGTGCTTGAAGACGACGTCGTAGATGGGGTTGGCGGCTTCCATGCGGAACATTCAACCTCGCCGGGCCGTTGGCGTCAACGCTCGCCATCCGTCGGCGGAGAAGACCATCGCCAGCGATTTGGCGCACACCCGGACGACGGCAGTGTCGAGCAGATTCGCGGCCTGCGCGAACGCTGTTTGGCAGGCGCAGCGATACGCTTCGGAAGCGAAGTCGTCGGTCGGCACGGTGACGAGCCTACCCGCCAGGTCGAGCGGCCCGTACCACCCGGAGACGATCGAAGGTGTCCCATCGTCGTGGTGGCAAACATGCCGTTCCCCACTGTGCATCCGTTGTTGAAATCTGCGGTTCAACACGTCGATGTGGGCCATGCAGTAGATTTGCAGTACGTTGGAATCTCGCGGCACGTCCTGCAATCGCGGCCCGTCGTCGGCGCGAAAAGCGTTCTCGACCAGAAACTCAGCCTTTCCACGAGCGAAGTCGCCTAGCTGCCGCATCAGCAGCTGGAAACTCGCGTAGCCGAGACGACGACTCCACTCGGTGCCCCCCTTCAGCGTGTCGAACAAGGCCTCTTTGATTCGATCCTTCGACAGCAGCGGGAGCTTCAGCCGTGCCGCCAGCGCAGAAGCGAGTCCGGTCTGCCGGATGCCGGGGCGCCGCTGATTAGGACAACCTTGGCCAACTCGGTTCAGTACGACCGCGGCAGGCCGAGCACATGCTCGGTGACGTAGTTCAGCACCATCTCTTGGGAAATGGGCGCGATGCGCTGCAAGCGGGCTTCGCGCCAGTAGCGTTCGACGTGGAACTCCCGGGCGTAGCCGAAACCGCCGTGGGTCTGCACGGCCTGGTCGGCGGCCTGGAAGCAAGCGTCCGCGGCCAGCCATTTGGCCATGTTGGCCTCGGCGCCGCAGGGCTGGCCCTGGTCGATCAGCCAGGATGCCTTGCGGATCATCAGTTCGGCAGCGTCGAGGCGCATCTGCGCTTCGCCCAAGGGAAACGAGACGCCTTGGTTCATGCCGATGGGGCGATTGAAGACCACGCGCTCGTTGGCATAGTCCACGGCGCGGCGCATGGCGGCACGGCCGATGCCCAGAGCTTCCGAGGCCACCAGAATGCGCTCGGCGTTGAGGCCGTCGAGCAGGTAGCGGAAGCCCTTGCCCTCTTCGCCCACCCGATCGGCGACGTGAACGGGGAGGTCGTCGTAGACCACCTCACAGGTGGCGACGGCGTTGCGGCCTACCTTGTCGATGGGCGAGATGGCCACTTCCGGACGCTGCAGTTCGGCCAGCAGCAGCGTCATTCCTTCGGTGCGCTTGGCCGCCTTGTCTCGGGCTTGGGTACGCACCAGCAGCAGGACGCGCTCGGAATCCAGCGCCTTGGTGGTCCACACCTTGCGGCCGCGGACGAGATAGCGATCGCCCTCCCGGCGGGCCGTCGTCTTGATAGATGTGGTGTCGGTGCCAGCGTCCAGCTCGGTGACGCCGAAGCAGACGTGCAGGTCCCCGCTGGCCACCCGAGGCAGATACTTCTGCTTCATCTCCTCGGAGCCGTGGCGAACCACGGGATGCATGCCGAAGATGGACAGATGGATGCCACTGGCACCGTTCATGGCAGCACCCGACGCCGCCACCTCCTCCAGCACGATGGACGCCTCGGTGATGCCGCGCCCGCTGCCGCCGTACTCCTCGGGAATGGCGATGCCGATCCAGCCATCGGCGGCCAGGGCATTGTAGAAGTCCCACGGAAAGCGATACTCGGCGTCGCAGGCGGCCCAGTAGTCGTCCGGAAAGTTCGCGCAGATGCGGGCGATGGCGTCGCGGATGAGCTGGTGTTCGTCGGTGGTTTCGAAATCCATGCGCACAAGCGTAGCACGGCGCCACGAGACGTGGCCAAGGCGAACCCGCTCCCCGACGAGGCGGATGCACCGAACGGGTACCCGAGGCGTTCAATCCCAGCCGCGGGCTGAACGCCGAGCGCCTTCCAAGGCACCGCGGGCACCCGCGAGGCCGCTATACTTTGCGCACTAGGCCCTGTGCGCGAGGTCGCTGGGAATCGCCATGTCCACCCCATCGCCCCGCATTCCCTACGGAGAGGCGGATTTCAGGCGCATCCGCCTGAACCAGTGGCTGTACGTGGACAAGACCCGCTTCGTTCGTCCCTTGAAGAACGAGAGCTATGCCTTCCTCATCCGCCCGCGCCGCTTCGGCAAGACCTGCTGGCTGTCGCTGCTGCAGAACTACTACGACCGCAACGGCGCCGACGAACACGAGGCGATCTTCGGCGGCACCGACATCGGGCGGAACCCCACGGAAAGCCGCCACCGCTACGTCGTCCTGCGTTTCAACTTCTCGGCGTTCGACGACGCTCTGGAGACCTTGCAGGAGCGTTTCGAGGAATACTGCCAGCTACGGCTCCGCCATGCGTTGCGGCGGAACCGAGACCTGTTTTCCACCGAGGCCGAGCAACTCATCCGCTCGCCAAACTCCATTACCGGCCAGCTCAACGAACTGTTCGCATACGTTGGCGAGCACGGCATCCCGCTGTTCATGCTCGTCGACGAGTACGACAACTTCGCCAACACCGTGCTGGCGCACCACGGCGAGAAGGCGTACCGGCCCCTCACTCACGGCGGCGGCTTCTACCGCAACTTCTTCGCCACCCTCAAGGCTGGCACCGAGCAGAGCCATGGCGGGCTGGAGCGCCTGTTCATCACCGGCGTCTCGCCCATCACCATGGACGACGTCACCAGCGGCTTCAACATCGGCAGCAACATCAGTCTGCGCACGGAGTTCAACGAGCTGCTCGGCTTCACCGAAGCGGAAGTGCGCAGCCTGCTGGCGCTGTACCAGGAGCGCGGCGTGTTCGGCCAGGACGTGGACGCCGTCCTGGACGTGATGCGGGAGTGGTACGACGGCTACCGGTTCGCCAAGGCGACTGCGAACAGCGTCTACAACACCGACATGGTGCTCTATTTCCTGAAGGAGTCCATCGCCAACGGATCCATGACGGACGAACTGATCGATGCCAACGTGCGCATCGACTACGGCAAGCTGCGCCATCTCCTGATAGTCAACCGACAGTTGAACGGCAACTTCGATCAGCTTCAGGAACTCACCGCAGAACAGCAGGTGAGCTGCGATGTCCAACGCAGCTTTCCCTTGGAGGAACTGAACCAGCCTGAGAACTTTCTTTCCCTGCTGTACTACTTCGGTCTGCTGAGTTTTCGGGGCGTCGAACGCGGGATGCCGCGTTTGGCCATCCCCAACCAGATGGTCAAGCAGCTGATGTACGGCTATCTGCGCGCCTGCTTCCGGGACGCTGGCGTGGTTTCCGTCAACTTGTTTCAGTTCTCCCGCCTAGTGCGCGACTTGTTTCAGTTCTCCCGCCTAGTGCGCGAGATGGCCTACGACGGCGCATGGCGGCCGGCATTGGAATTTCTCGGCAGCGCCATTACCGATCAGACCACGCTGCGCGACTACCTAGGCAGCGAAAAGGTGGTGCAGGGCTTTCTAGCGGCCTACCTCAATGTAACGAACTACTACCAGTTCCACTCGGAATACGAACTGAACAAGGGTTTTGCGGACATCTTTCTGGAGCCCATCCTCGCCCTGTTTCCCGACCTGCCTTTCGGCTACGTGATCGAACTCGAATACCTCAAGCGAAGCGACGACTTGAACGAGCGCCGGCTGGCCGCAGCAAGGCAGGAAGCCGACATTCAGCTACGGCAGTGCTTGCAGGACGAACGATTGCCGCAGCGCTATCCCGAAGTGCGCTTCATCGGCCTGATCGTGGTGTTCCACGGCTGGCAGCTGGTGGCTTGCGATGCGATAGACGAGGTCGCGGAACAACGCCAAGCTCCGTAGCCGAACACCGGATGGTGGCTCAGTTTGAATCCGCGTCGTCATGCCGCATCGCGCAAACACAAGATGCTGGGGTACAAGACGCCATCGAATGGCGTGGCATCCATAGCGGCGCGGCTGATCCAAAGCCAAACTGATACGCAACCGAATATCGGCGGAGTTCGTGGGCGCTTTGAAACTGTGGTAGGGTGTGTCGTTCGGTTGCGGCCCTGTCCGCAGCAGGGGAATCGACCTAGATGGCAGGCAAGTACTTTGAGGAACTCGAAATCGGCCTCGAGTTCGCCCACGAGCCCGGGCGTACGGTAACCGAGACGGACAACCTGCTGTTCACCGCGCTCACGGGGAATCCGCAGCCTCTGCACCTCGACGCCGAGTTCGCCAAGGGCACCGTTCACGGCCGGATTCTGGTCAACAGCATCTTCACCCTTGGTGTCGTGGTGGGCCTGTCGGTAGGCGACACCACGCTGGGCACCACCCTCGGCAATCTCGGCTTCGAGACCACTTCGTTCCCGAATCCAGTATTCGTCGGCGACACCATCCGCGTCGCGTCCACCGTCGTGGAACGCCGCGAGAGCCGAACCAAGCCGGATCGCGGCATCGTCACCTTCGAGCACATCGGCACCAACCAGCGCGGCGAGGTGGTGTGCTCGTGCCGGCGCGGCGCGATGATGATGCGGCGGCCGGCAACTGCGGCCGGCACCGAGCCATGAACCGGCTGCGACGCTCGCTGCACTTCGTGCCCGGCGGCAACGAGAAGATGCTCGCCAAGTCCCTCGCCACCCGCGCGGACTCGCTGGTGCTGGACCTGGAGGACGCCGTGACGCCGGAGCGCAAGGAGGAAGTGCGCGGCGTGGTGGCGCAGTGGCTTGCGGAGGTGAACTTCGGCGGCAAGGAAAAGACCGTGCGCATGAACCCGCTGGACACGCCTTGGGGCTACGCGGATCTGGCAGCCACCATGGCCGCGCCGCCGGACGCCTATCTGGTGCCGAAGCCCGAAACCTTGGAGGATCTGAACGCCATCGACGCCGAGCTTTCTCGCCTGGAACAGCGCTACGGCCATCGCCCTGGCCAAGTCGGCCTCATCCTCATCGCCGCGGAAACCCCGCTCGGCGCCCTCAACACGCCTACCTTCACACGCTGTCCGCGGGTGGCGGCACTGTCCTGGGGGGCCGAGGATCTGGCTGTCAGCCTGGGGGCGCCGGAAAACCGCGCCGAAGATGGCAGCTACCTGCCGGTATTCCAGCACTGCCGCGTGACGACGCTGCTGAGCGCCGTGGCCGGCGGCGCCCAACCCATCGACACCGTCTATGCCAACTTCAAGGACATGGACGGCTTCTTGCGCGACTGCCGCGAAGGCGCCGCGCTCGGCTTCACCGGCAAGCTCTCCATCCATCCGCACCAGATCGACCCCATCAACGCGGCTTTCACTCCATCCGCCAAGCAAGTGGCCGCGGCCCAAGCGCTTGTCGATGCCTTCAAGGAGGCCCGGGCAGAGGGCCGGATGGCGTTTCGCTTCAACGGCCAGATGGTGGATGCGCCGCACCTCGCCCGCGCTCGGGCGCTGCTCGAACGAGCGCGGCAGACAGAACAGGCTCAGCCATGAAGATCGACGTATCCACCCAGCGCATGCGGGCCGAAGTGGACGACCACGGCATCGGCCGCATGACGTTCAACAACCCCGCCAAGCGCAACGCGCTGTCGCTGGACATGTGGCAGGGCGTGGCGGAGATACTCGAACGCTTCGCGGCCGACGGCCATGTCCGCGTGGCAGTGATGACCGGTGCTGGCGGCAAAGCGTTCGTCTCCGGCGCCGACATCAGCGAGTTCGACACCAAGCGCGCCAACGCCGAGCAGCGCCGCGAGTACGGGCGCGTCGCGGCTCGGGGCGGCCGTGCCCTCGCCACGTTCCCCAAGCCGCTGATCGCCGAGATCGCCGGCTACTGCATCGGCGGCGGCCTCGCCACCGCACTGGACGCGGACATCCGCTTCGCCACGCCGGACTCGACCTTCGGCATTCCCGCCGCCAAGCTCGGCTTGGGCTATGGCTACGGCGGCCTCGCCAAGCTCGCTCGGGTGGTCGGCCCGGCGCAGGCGCGGGATATCCTGTTCTCCGCCCGCTTGCTCGACGCCGAGGAGGCATTGGCCATCGGCCTTGTCAACTTCATCGAATCCCGCCAGCAGATCAGCGCCAGAGTAAGCGCTTACGCTCAAGACATCGCTTCCAACGCGCCGCTGACCGTCCATGCCGCCAAGGCAGCGGTGAACGCCTGGGAAGCCGGCGCCCCTGGGGAGGACCTCGCCAAAGTGCAGCGGCTGGTGGATGCCTGCTTCGACTCCGAGGACTACCGGGAAGGCCGTCGCGCCTTCGCCGAGAAGCGCCAGCCGATGTTTCGGGGCGTGTGAGCGTCCCTCCCGCCGATCGCTGTCTACGAGATCGGATGGAGCGCCGCCCACCCCGCGCGGGTACCCTGCCAGCCTTCGCCGAGGCGCGCGTCGGAACGGTGCTGGCGATACCGACCTCGTGGTGCAGCGCAGCACCGACAATGGCGATACCTGGAGCGGCGCCATCACGGCGCGGGACGACGGCACCAACACTTGCGGCAACCCTACGCCCGTGGCGGACCGCGACAGCGGCCGTATCGGGCTGCCCATGACCTGGAATCGGGGACGAATCGCGAGCGGCTGCCGAAGACGCTCGATGTCGATCGGATCGATCAGCTGTTCACCGAACCCGTGCGTACCGCCTTCGAGCAGCGCGACCGCGCCAGGGCGAAGCCGTTCTACAGTAGCGGGTTGCACCTCGCTGAGCTGGCGGCCATCGGCATCCGCGAATCGATCTCGTCGGCGGCTTCGTAGCCGTCGCTGGCAAGGCAGCGGGCCGCGTCATGCCGGTGGGCACCGCCTGCGAGGCGATCCGGACGCCGTGCGGAGCTATTGGGTCGCGCCGACATCTCCACCACGCCGATCTACACGCACCTGGACTTCCAGCAGCTAGCGAAGGTGTACGAGGCCGTGGGCCCGAGACGCCCGGTGCCGGCAGATGCGGCCAGCGCCCTGAGCGTCAGACCGGTTCGCCGGCGGCGCGCGCCCGTTCGACGCGGCTCGCCTCTTCCGGCACCAAGCGTCCGAGCAGCAGCGTCAGGAAGGCAGCCGGTATCGCCAGCATCGCCAGCGACATCAGCAGGCTCGCGCGCAGCGATTCGCCGCTGTCCATGCCGGTGGCCGCCAGGACGTCGCTGACCTCGCCGACGGCGTACGGCCCCACCGCCAGCCCGATGGTGGCCATGAGCACGTAGAAGGCCGACGCAATGGCCCTCATGCGCGGGATCACCAAATCGTTGACGGTGCTGGCGGCGCCGCCGATCCAGCAGGACGCCACCACGTTGACGACGAAATTGAACGCATAGGCAACGATCAGATCGTCGGCCAGCAGCAGGCCCAGCGCCGTCGGCAGCGTCAGCGCGATGGCGGCAAGGCCGATATAGACCCGGGCGTTGCCGGTGCGCGGCTTCAGCCGATCCGACAGCACGCCGCCGAGAGTGACGCCGAGCCACCCCGCCACCGCGAACGACAAGCCCAGCACCAGACCGGCCTCGGCCGGGCCGATGCCGTGGACGCGGATGAAGTACGGCGGCACCCAGGCCGCGAAAGCGTAGGACACGAAGGAGATGGTGGGGAAGCCGATGGCCGCGTAGACGAACGCCCGGCTGCGGAACATCATGGCGAACGCGACGGCATCCCGGATGCCGAGAACCTGCGCCCAGGACCACACCGCGTAGGCGCCGATGCCGAGCGCGATCCACTGCTCGGGATCGCCGGTGAGCGCGATCAGGCCCCAGGCGGCCAAGGCGATGACGGCGGCGGCGACGAAGTTGCGGCGCAGCACTGCGCCGCCCGCACCGACGCGAACCAGCGTCAGCAGCGTGAACGGCGGCAGCACGGCCATCAACTCCTTCCACGCCTCGACGAAAGGGCGCGGATGCGTCTTGGCGACGATTCCCTCGCTCTGTCCCCGCTTCGGCTCCCGCAGCGACAGCACCCACAGCGCCATCAGCAGCCCCGGCACGCCCACCGCCAAGTAGGCGGCCTGCCAGCCCTTGAGGCCGAGCGGCGCCAGCGCCGGGTCGGGATACAGATCGCTCCAGCCATCGACGATCCAGCCGCCGAGGAAAACGCCGATGCCGGCGCCGATGTAGATGCCGCTCGAATAGATGGCCAGCACGGTGGCCCGCAGTCGCGGCGAAAAGTAGTCCGACAGCATCGAGAACGCCGCCGGCGTCGCGCTCGCCTCGCCGACGCCGACGCCGACCCGGTAGGCGGCCAGCGACGCGAAGCTGCGCGCCGTGCCCGACAGCGCCGTCATCAGGCTCCAGAAGCCGATGCCGACGGCGATGAGGTTCTTGCGCGTCCAGTTGTCGGCGAGCTTGCCGAGCGGAATGCCGAAGATGGCGTAGAACACAGCGAACGCGGTGCCGTAGAGAAAGCCGATCTGGGCGTCGGAGATGCCCAGATCGGCTTTGATCTCCTCGGCCAGGATGGTGACGATCTGCCGGTCGATGAAGTTGAAGATGTAGACGATCACCAGTACGCCGGTGACATAGCCGGCGTAGCGGCCGCCGACGTCGGGCTCGCGTTCGCCCGGCGGCGATGCCGGCGGCGTCGGTGCCTTCAAGTGCGCTCTCCCGGGCGTGCTCCAGCGTTCCATTGTACGCCGGTGTCGAGTGCGTCGCCGTTGTGCCGCCCTGGCTGCGGCCCTCCGGGGCGCAATGCCAGCCAATCGCGTCGAGAAGTCGTTGGGTGGAACGTCTGCCTCGCGCCACTCCCGCCGACATCCAGCAGCACACGTCCTTCCGCGAGGCATTGGCCCGCATCGGCACGGTGCCGGCGCTCACCGTCAAGCGCTTCGAGCCCACGCGCCCGTTCCTGCTGCGATGGCGATGCGTGGACGATCTCGACCGGGCCTCGCGCCTCGACATTCGACAGGCGCTTGCGGGCGATGGACGAAGCATCTCTGCCCACGGATCGGTCGGTCGGCGCGAGTGGCAGCGCCGCGTCTTCGTCGTCCAGAGTGCCGTCGAGTCCGACTCCGCGCTGCCCCTTGCGCATCCGGTTCGGAGTCGGCGCGGGAAACCGGCTCTGTCGCCTGCTCCCGCGGGAAAGCCAAGTTCTCGCCCATGTCCGTCAGGAATCCCGCGCCGTTGCGGAATGAGGTGCGCGGCAGCGGCTCCGTTTCAATCGGCGTCGTCATGCCGCACCGCATAACCGCAAGATGCGCAGGAGACGGAACGCTATTGGATGCCCTGTGCAGCGGCATCCGCAGGAGCGTGGCTGACCCACGGTCAAACGGTGCCATGGCCAAGCGCGCGGGTTCGGAGACGTTGCGGACAGCCGTGCTATGCTGCCGTTCGGCACTCCGATCGAGATTCCGACGGTTCGGAACCGAAGCACATGGCGAACATCGCGCAGCAAGACCGCCCGGAGGTGTGGCGGCCGCTCGTCGGCATGCCGGCTGGCGCCCACGGCTGGGCGGTGCTCGGCTATGCCGAGCTGGCGGCAGAGTGGGCGGCCATTCGAGCGGCCTTGAAGGACCGCCACGAACCCCGTGCGTTTCTCGACAAGTGGCTCGAAGAGCGGGGCCGGGCCTTCGCCATCGAAACCGGTCAGATCGAGGGCCTCTACACCCTCAAGCGGGGCATCACCGAGCAACTGATCGCGGAAGGTCTTTCCGGGGTGGTCGGCGCGCACACGGTAGAGAACGTGGCAGATCGCACGATCCAAGGGCTGCTCGCGGACCAGCAGATGGCCTACAACATGCTGCTTGGCGACATCGCCAGCGGCCGGCCGCTCACCCAGCACATGATGAAGACGTGGCATCAGCTGCTCGCCCGCCATCAGGAGACGGTGGCCGGCCTGACGCTCGACGGCCGTCGCGTCCAGGTGCCGTTCCAGCGCAAGGGGATGTGGAAGAACCGGCCGAACAATCCGCGCCGGCCGGACGGCGTGATGCACGAATACTGCCCGTCCGAGCAGGTGCAGGACGAGATGGATCGCTTCTGCGCCCTGCACGCCGAAATCGAGCAGCAGGACTACCCGACGGAAGTGGAAGCGGCGTGGATGCATCATCGGTTCGTACGCACCCATCCCTTCCAGGACGGCAACGGCCGCGTGTCGCGCCTGCTGATGGCCTATGCCTACCTGCGCCGCGGCCAGCCGCCGCCGGTCATCGCGGCCGAGGCCCGTTCCGACTACATCGACGCCTTGGAAATCGCCAACACGGGCGACCTCAAAGCGTTCAGCAACTATCTGGGCAGACTGGCATTGGTCAGCATCGGGGGGGCGGTGAACATCGGCCGCAGGGCGCTCGCCGGCGATCTCAACCGGCCTTGCGGCAACGGCGGGCGCACGGTGGGAACGACGTACCTGCCGCCGCTGGAAGAACGCTGAAGGGCGGGAACGAAACGGCGCGCTCCGGGCCACTCGGCAGCCCGGCGGCATCTCGGTTTTGAAGCGGCCCGCGGCAACCGCCAGATCGTGCCGCGGGCTGCGTCCATTCGCGATACGCGCCTCCGGGCCCGCGCCGGCGGCTAGCTGCAACGATGCGATCTGTGCGTTCTCCCGCCACCACGGACGGGCCGCGGCATGCAGCGCGCTCCCGCCGGCGTCGAACAGCGCTTGCAGCATCTGAATCCAGCTATAGATGGCCGCCAGATGGATCGGTCGCGCACCCAGCGGCAAAGACGCATGGCGATCGCACCGCACTCGATCAGTGCTCTGGCGATTTCGGCCGCATCGTCGTGGCAGCCGCGCGCATGCCGCGTATGGCCGTGGCCGGCGACGAGGGCTTCCTTTTCCAAACGAAGAAGCCGATGCGCGACAGCGTTCGATTGGCGGCGTCGCCCGCTGCCAGCATTGTCCGCACCGCGTCCTTCGACAAACTGTGCCGGTCGAAAACGGAAGAGCGGGACGCAAAGCCCGACACGATCCAACCTGATCAGGCCTTACTAGCCGACGACGCTGAACGGCATCCCGCGCACGGCTAAAGAGCCGCTGTAAGCAGCGCACCGCCCTCGTCCGCCGAGCGCCTGCGCTCTCGCCAGCTGGTTCGACCAGCCGTGGCGCACCGCCCAGCGCCGACTCCCGCAGCGTCGTCCGCCGACAGGCATTGCGATGTTCGCCACGCAAGCGCACCGCCACTGCCCACAAAACACTGCGGGCCGAAGTCCGAGGCGCTTTCATGCAGCAAACGGTCCCGCCAGCCGGCGATGAATCCATCCTGCCGATGCCCGAAAGCAGTGCAGACATAGGCGTAATTTTAGTGTATTATTTCGCAATTGCTGATTATAGGTCGGGAAACCGTCATGCTGACACTGAGAACTTTCCTGTCCCTGCTGCCGATTCCTAACCGCTGCAGACGAAGCGCAGCTTGGAATGCCCCTTCCCTGTCCGTGCCCACCGTGCTGGCCGCGCTGTGCGTCGCGCTGTCGCCGGCAGCGCTAGCCCAGGAGGACGCCGAGGATGAAGAAGCCGCGGCGGTCGAACAGGCCGACGACGAGGTGGAGGAAGTCATCGTCACCGGATCGAGACTCAAGCGCAGCACCTATACCAGCGTCTCGCCCTTGCAGATCATCACTGGCGAGGTGTCCCGCGAAGCGGGGCTGATCGACGCCGGCGAGATCCTCCAGGAATCCACCGCTGCTGGCGGCGTTCAGATCGACTTGACCTTTCAGGGTTTCGTGCTGGACAACGGCCCGGGCGCGGTGACGGTAGACCTGCGCGGCCTCGGCGCAGATCGCACTCTGGTGCTCATCAACGGCCGTCGAATGGCACCGGCTGGTGTTGAAGGCGCACCGTCCTCTCCAGACCTCGGCCTCATTCCGGGCCTGCTCGTGCAGCAGTACGACCAGCTGCTCGACGGCGCGTCGTCCATCTACGGCTCCGACGCCATCGCCGGCGTCGTTAACGCCATCTTGTGGAAGGACTTCGACGGCTTCGAGTTCGAGGTGTTCCCTCGATATCCGGCCCACGGCGCGGGCAGGGACAACATCTACGGTGCCAAATGGGGCCGCAACTTCGACCGCGGCTTCATCGGCGTCGGCGCACAGTACGTGGATGCGGAAGCGATCACCCTGGACGACCGCCCTTGGACCGCCGGCTGCGCCCGTAATGTCGAAATCGACGAAGCCGGACGCATTCGCCACCAGGAACAGTTCTACACGACCGTCTACGGCATGGAGTGGGACGACTGCCGCCTCGGGGCGCTGGCCGGAAGGGTCTGGGTTCCCACGGGCGTCGGCAGCATCTATCACACGCCCGGCTACAGCAACGGCGGCTGGCCGGGCTTCTCGGAATCTTCCATGTACGGTTTCGGTGTCGACGGCGACGGCGACGGCCGCACGGACTTGAGCTTTCGCGACTACGACATCAACGGGCGAGAGCAGTTCGCCCACTTGCGCGGCGAGCGCAAAACCGTCAGCGTCATGGCCTACGGCGAGTACACCCTCGAGGGCGAGATGAATCTGACGCCCCACTTCGAGATGGTCTATTCGAGCCGCGACTTCTACTCCAACAGCGGGGCGGCCCAACTGTTCCCGGATGTTCCCGCCGGCAACCCGTTCAACATCTGCAACCCGGACGGGGCCGGCGTCGACTGCGGCCTCGCCCAGGACGCGCTCTATACCAATCCCAACTTCGTCGCCCAGTTCGCCAATCGCTGGGCGGGGCTGTGCGCAGCGAACGGCATCCCGCCGGCAGGTTGCGCCCCGGCCGTCTTCGGCCTGCTTTCCGGCCCTACCGGCCCGGTCACGACGCAGCCGATCGTGTCGGTGCTCGGCGACCGCGTGATCAGCGACGCCACGGTGAGCCAGCGGCGATGGGTTGCCGGAATTACCGGTGATCTGCCGTTCCTGAACGTCGGCTCCTTGAACGACTGGTCCTTCGACTTCTCGATCACGCAATCGAAGGCGAAGGGTGTCTCCCACATCCCCGGCATTCGCGAAGACCGTCTCAATCTCGCCCTCGGCGTCTATTCGACCACCAATACGCCGTGCGTGAACGACACCGGGGAAGAACTAGCGGACGATGTAGTGCCGGGCTGCGTACCGGTGAACATGTTCGCGACACCGCTGTACTACGATGCCGTTGGCGACTTCGCCACCTCGGCGGAACGGAACTACGTCTTCGACAGCCGCGATTTCGACACGGAGTACGAGCAAACGCTGTTCCACTACTACATGACCGGCAACATCTTCGAGCTGCCGGCAGGGCCGGTCGCCTTCGGCACCGGCATCGAATACCGCATCGACGAGATCGACTCGATCCCGGATCATGTGGCCCGCGACGGCCTGTTATTCGGCTTCTTCGCCGATGGCGGCGCGATGGGCGACAAGTACACGCGGGAAGTCTTCGGCGAAGTCGAGCTGCCGCTGCTGGCCAATATGACCGCAGCCAGCGAACTGACTATGAACCTGTCGGTGCGCTGGACGGACGACGAGTTCTACGGCGGCGCCTGGACCAGCGCGGCCAAACTCGGCTGGCGGCCTATCGATTCGCTATTGATCCGTGCCACCTGGGGCACTTCGTACCGGGCACCGAACTTGCGGGAACTCTTTCTTCGGGCGCAGACCGGATTCCTGGGCGTCTCGGATCCCTGCCTGATTCCCGATGACGCCATCGATCCGATATCGGGGGGCTACAACCCCGATTTGGACCAGCGCGAGCAGCACGTCCTCGACAACTGCCGCGCCAACGGCGTCGATCCCACCATCGCCAGCAACGGCGGCCTCAATACCTACAGCGTGGAAGTAGCCGCCGTCGGCTCCCTGATCTTGGACGAGGAGACTTCCGAATCGAAGTCCTTCGGCTTCGTCTGGGAGCAGCCGTTTACCAACGTCTTCGATCTGACGGTAGGCATGAGCTACTACGAAATAGACATTGAGGATACGATCGTCGAGCCCAGCGCAGGCTATATCGTTTTCGACTGCTACTACTCGGAAACGGGTGCCAGCACGTTCTGCAGCCGCATCCAGCGCGACGCAGACCCTGCACAGCCGCTCATCAACTACATCGACCGGGGCTTCCTCAACCGCGACAACGAGACCGTGCGCGGCGTCGATGCGAACCTCACGTTCGACACGACGCTGACGGTTTTCGAGCGGCCCGTGGACTTGAGCCTCGATGTCCGAGGCCACCGGCAGATCGAAAGGTCGACGCTGTACGTCAACGACGCCGGCGAGCCCGACTTCAACGCGTACCATCGGGAATGGGGCTACCCTGAGCGCAAGGCGCAGATAGCGCTGCGCATCGGTTACGACCGTTGGCGATTCTCCTGGCAGACCCGCTACCAGAGCCGGGTGATCCAGGATGCGGATGCCGTCGATGAGTTCAACGACATCTACGACAGCCAAGAAACCGGCAGATCGGATACCTGTCTGGGTCCGCCGGACGACCTGCTCTGCCGAGATCTCGGCGTCGCCGGCGAATACTGGCTCCACCACGCCTCGGTTGGCTACAGAAGCGATACATGGCAGTTGGGCGCTGGCGTACGCAATGTGTTCGACGAATGGCCGCCCCAGGTGGACGACAGCGAGCGGTGGACGACCTGGAACAATACGCCGCGCGGCGACGGTTACGACATCCTTGGCCGCACCTATTTCATAGAAGCCAGCTACCGGTTCGGTGGCGAGTGATTCGATCAGGATTCGCGTGATGACAAGTCGGTTCCAAACCACTGCATTCTCGGCTCTCGCGGCGCTGCTCGCAATCGGCGTCGCGGCCGAGAAGCCCCCCGATCCCTATCCGCTGGAGTACTGGGCGCTGCGGGAGGTCGTCCGCAACGTCGGAGTATCGCCGGACGGCAGACACTTGGCCCTGATGAAGATTCCATCCCGGGACGGCAACCCGATCATCGAGGTCTACGACGACGCGGATCTGTCCAGGGAACCGTTTCGGGTGAACGCGGACCCCATGGAGATCGAATACTTCGATTGGGCCGGCGATCGCCACATTCTGTTCAGGGCGCGACAGAAAGTGCGCGACAAGATCGAAGGCTTCAACGAGGGCGTCTACGAGCGCAAGCTGGTGCTGCTCGATGTCGAGCGGAAGAAGATGAAGTCTTTCGAACCCGAGCGGGCGGGCATCGTCAACTTCCTGCCGGATGTGCCGGACAAAGTCATTCTGGCCGTTGCGCCGGGGAGAGGGGCCGGCGAAGGCCCGTCAGCGAAGATTCGCGAAGCGTTTCGTCCGCTTGCCTATTACGAGTTGGACCTCGGGAAGGGAACGCGCGAGCTGCTCATTCGCGGCAAGCTGTCGCTGGGGAACATCAGCTTTGACAGCGACGGCAACCCCTGGCAGGCCCGCGGCTTCGATGCTCATGCCAAGGAATACGTTTGGTATCACCGCAAGCTGGGCGAGACCGGGTGGGAGGAAATCCACCGCCAGCACGAGGACGACTTCGCAATCTTCGCCATAGTCGGTTTCGATGTCGACAACCGAGATGAGCTCTACGTCATCGCCAACGACGGACACGACAAGCGCGGGCTGTATGCCATGGACGTCGACACTGGCGACATGGCATTGCTCTACCGGCGCTCGGATGTGGATATATGGAACGTCGTTCGCCATTCCAACAGATGGACGCACCCGGACCGGATCGTCGGCGTTTCGTACGCCAAAGACAAGCTCCATCGCGAGTTCTTCGACGAACTCGAAGGCGGGACGCTGGCACAGCTCGAAGGCATCATTCCTTACGCTCACCACGTAAGGATCACTAGCCGCTCGCGGGACGGCAATACGATGGTAATCGGCAACACCGGGCCACGTGATCCGGGCACGTACTACCTGCTCAAGGACGATCGCCTGCAGGTTGTCGGCAGCCAGCAGCCGCTGCTCGAAAGCGAGAATCTAGCCGATATGCAGTACATTACCTACAAAGCCCGCGACGGGCGCAAAATTCCCGCCTATCTGACCGTACCCAACGGCGAGCCGCCGTTTCCCTTGATCGTCATGCCTCACGGCGGCCCGTTCGTTGCCCAAGTCGTCGGGTACGACGAATGGGTCCAGCTCCTCGCCAACAACGGCTATCTGGTGCTGCAGCCGCAGTACCGCGGGTCGAGGAACTACGGCCTGGAATTCTACAAGGCCGGATTCATCGATGGCGGACAAGGCGGCTACAAGATGCAGGACGACAAGGACGACGGCGCCCTGTACTTGGTCAAGCAGAAGCTCGCCGACCCGGAGCGCATGGCCATGGTCGGCTGGTCCTACGGCGGCTACGCGGCTGCCATCGCCGCTTCGCGTACGCCGCAGATCTATCAATGCGTGGTGGCCGGCGCGTCGGTGTTCGACAACCTGATGCAGGTGAACTACTACCGGTTCCGCACAGAAGGCGCCAGCAAAGTGGAGCAGCTCCGCTTCTGGGACGACAGCATCTCGCCAATCAAGGAAGCTGCCAAGGTCAACGTGCCCATGCTGATCGTCCACGGCGATGTCGACCAGCGCGTACCGCCGGATCATGTCAGGAAGTACCTGAAGCTGCTAGACGAGCACGGCAAGAACTACCAGTACGTCGAGCTCGAAGGGGCGGATCACTTCACCGACACGCTGTTCTACGATCATCAACTGAAGTTCTATAGAGCGATGATCGACTTCCTAGCCAACGACTGCGGTCCGGAAGGACTATAGCGAGCGCCAGCGCCATGCGTCCCGACCGAGGGACGCGCGGCCGTCCTGCTCAAGCAGGCTTCGGAGACAAGAAGACAGCAGCCTTCCATCGTGTCGGGAGGGTCGCGGTTTTTGCCTGCTTCGAGCGCAAGCACGTCGTGCAAGCTGGACCAGATCGAGGGGTCCTCGATAGCCGCGATCTGGCTCGCTCAGGCAATCGCCTCGAGTCATCGAAGGGCGATAGAAAGGATCAATGGAGCATTCGCCTCAACGATCGGCGGCGGATACGCTTGGAGTGGCCGGAGAATAGCGCCGGACCGACCAATGTCGTAATCGTCGACTGCCCTTGAGGCGACAAGCCCTGGTTCGCAACCCGATCCATCCCGGCGAGACCCTGCGCGAAGACCTGGAAGCACTTGGCATGAGCGCCGCCGCGTTGGCACGGCAGATCAACGTCCCGGCGAACCGCATCACCGAAATCCTCGACGGCCGTCGCGCCATCACCGGCGATACGGCCCTGCGCTTGGGGCGCTATTTCGGAACTTCCGCCGAGTCCTGGCTCAATCTGCAGAAGCTCTACGAACTGCGGCTCGCCGAGCGTAAAAGCGGTGCTGAGATTGCCCGTCTTCCTTCTCTGAAGGTCGCATCGTGAGGCGCGAACCGCGAAGCAAAAGGTGGCGACAATAGGCGATGCCGCCCCTAGCCCAGCTCGTCGGCACCCGGCTCATCGAACAGAGCACCCACCGTACGAGGTCGTCGTTAGCGCTACATGACTTAGGAACCCGTGCATAGGCTAGCCCGCGCCATGCAGCCAAGCCGCATGGCGCGGCGCCCGCTTGGTACGCGTCCATTCCGCAAGCATGGCCTCGGCCACGGCATGGGCCCGGGCGCGGGGTTCGTCGCCGCCTTTGTTGCAGGCCAGTTCCAGCCGGTGGCCGTTGGGGTCGAAGAAGTAGACGGAGTCGAAGATACCGTGGTCCACGGGGCCGAGCACATCGAGGCCGGCGGCTTCAAGACGCGCCTTGGCGGCCAGCAGCTGGTCCCGACTGTCCACCTCGAAGGCGATGTGCTGCACCCAGGCCGGGGTGTTCGGATCCTTGCCCATGGGCGGCGAGTTGGGCAACTCGAAGAAGGCCAGCACGTTGCCCATGCCGGCATCCAGGAAGACATGCATGTACGGATCGGTCGCCTTGGTGGACGGCACTTCGTTTTCGGCAAAGGCCAGCTGGAACGCCATGCCGAGGGTCTGCCGGTAGAAGTCCACCGTCTCCTTGGCGTCGTTGCAGCGGTACGCCACATGGTGGATGCGCTTGAGCTTCATGCCGCTTCGCTCTGCACAGGCGGACGCGAAGCAGTCCCGCAGGGTTCGGCAGGAGATTGTGCGCCGGCAGCGCAGTCTCGGGACGACCGCGAAGCGGTCTCGTCACGCTCAATGGACTCGAACAACGCCTGGAAGTTGCCCTCGCCGAAGCCTTCGTCGCGCTTGCGTTCGATGAACTCGAAGAAGATCGGGCCGATCATGGGGGCGGTAAATATCTGCAGCAGCAGCTTGGTATCGCCCTCGGCGGTGCTGCCGTCGAGCAGGATGCCGTGCTTTGCCAGTTCGTCCACAGGTTCGCCGTGGCCGGGCAGGCGCTCGTCCAGCATTTCGTAGTAGGTGGCGGGTGGCGACGCCATAAAGGGAATGCCGCCGGTGCGCAGACGGTCGCAGACGCCCGGCAGATCGTCGCAAGCCAAGGCGATATGCTGGATGCCCTCGCCGTTGTAGCGCAGTAGAAAGTCTTCGATCTGACCGCTTTGTCCGTTGCCGAAGGGTGCGGCTTCTTCGTTCAGGGGGATGCGGATCTTGTTGTCCGGGGCAGTCATGGCGCGGGAGACGAGTCCGGTCTGCTGGCCCTGGATGTCGAAGCGGCGAATCTCGCGGAAGTTGAACAGCCGCTCGTAGTAGCGCGCCCAATGGGCCATGCGGCCACGGTAGACGTTGTGGGTGAGGTGGTCGATCGCCTGCAGGCCGACGCCGGCGGGTCGGCGGTTCGCCCCGGGCACGAACTCGAAGTCGATGTCGTAGATGCTGCTGCCGTCTCGATAGCGGTCGATGAGGTACAGCGACGCCCCGCCAATGCCTCGGATGGCTGGCAGCCGCAGTTCCATGGGGCCGGTAGGAATGTCCACTGGCTGGGCGCCCAGGGCCAGGGCCCGAACATAGGCATGATGGGCATCGCGCACCCGAAATGCCAGCCCCGCCGCGCAGGCCCCGTGCTCCTCGGCGAGAAACCAAGCGATGCTGCGGGGCTCGTAGTCGACTACGAAGTTGACGCCGTTCTGCCGCCACAGGTGGACATCCTTGGAGCGATGCCGGGCGATCTGCTTGAAGCCGAGCATCTCGAACACCGGCTCCAGCACGCCGCGCGCGGTGGCCGCGAACTCGACGAACTCGAAGCCGTCGAGGCCCATGGGATTGTCGTGGCTTGGCATGGTCTTGCTCCGGTTCCAGCATCAAGATGCTAGCTGCTTCGGAAAGCAAGAACTCGCCTGTTTCATAGCTCTTCGGCTCTAATACGAAGTATCCTTGCGGCCTCCCCGCCATGCTGGAGGATTCTTGTAATGCGATTGGACCGACTGGACCGTCGGCTCCTTGCCCTGCTGCAGGGAAACGGGCGCATGGCGAATGCCGAAATCGCTCCCGAAGCGGGCTTGTCCGAATCGTCCTCTCACCGTCGCATCAAGCGCCTGGAACGGAATCGCGTCATCCAGGGCTACGCCGCGGTGGTGGACGGACGCGCACTGGGCTTGACCGTAACCGCCTTCGTGCTGGTTACCTTGGAGAAGCAGCTCGATACCCGCACCGAAGACTTCCACGCCCGCGTCCGCGACGAGCCCCACATCGTCGAGTGCCACGCCATGAGCGGTACCCACGACTACATCCTGAAGATGGTGGCGCGAGATATCGACCACTTCTCGGAACTGGTGATGCAGGGCGTCCTGAAGTACCCGAGCGTGACCCATGTGGAGTCGAGCTTCAGCTTGGCCGAGATCAAGCGCTCCCGCGCGCTGCCCCTGTAGCGCCCCAACGACCGACTTGCGCTCTGCCCGCCTCGCCGACAGCAGCGGATCGGCACCGGCTCGAGCGCAAGAGGAACAGGCCGTCTACGAGGCTCTGGACGGATAGCGCGAGGCCTGCCACGAACGGCAGGCCGACGACTATCCCATGCGGCAGATTCTTCACTTGGCTCCAGCGCGAAGCCATCCTCGGCATGGCTGACCGACGGGCAGCGGCGTCGATCTGGCTTGACCGATCGAATAGCGGTTCTCTCGAATTTCCGTAAGACATTGCCTTATAAGGCTAGAACGGCACCAGGACCTGCCACGATGTTCCGGTCCGCGTCGCAAGGAAGTCCCAAATGACCAGGACAATGCCGATGCCGGCAGCCACCCGGGAATCGAGATTTCCCGGCGCCAACCACCTTGGGCGGGGAGGTGCGGCTGTGCTACGGTGGCACCGTGGAGCTCTAGGCAGAATTGTCGCCAGGGCCACCCCGACGAAGGAGGAACAAGCCGATGGCCGAACCCGTTCTCGCCTACGACATCAATGCACTCGCTGCCTGGGACGAGCATAGCCTGCCGAGCTCGGACGGCAAACCGATGGCCGAGAACACCCGCCACGCCCGCATCCTCGTCCACTCCGTCAACGTGGTGGGGGCGCATTACGCGCACCGGGACGATGTGCTGGTGGCTGCGGACCTGCTGCTCTACTACCCGAAGGAATCGAACCAGCGCCACCATCCCTCCGGCGACGAGCCGACGCCCTACGGCTCCGTCGCGCCCGACCTGTTCGTGGCATTCGGCGTGTCGAGCCGCGACCGCAAGTCCTACGTGCTGTGGCAGGAGGGCAGGGTGCCGAGCTTCGCCTTGGAGGTGGTGTCCGAGTCCAGCACCGAGAGGGACCGGGAGGACAAGAAGAGCATCTACGAGCGGCTGGGCGTGACCGAGTACATCGTCTTCGACCCAGACCAGAAGCTGGAGGGATTCCGTCTGCGCGACGGCCGCTACCGCCCGATGCCGTGGACAGCCATCGGATTGGGTCGGGACGGGCTGTACAGCGGGATGCTCGGCCTGTTCCTGTTCCCGTTCGGGCCAGAAAACGAGCTGGAGTGGTACGATCCGGCGACCTCGGAGATTCTTCGCAACTACAGGCAGGCCGAACAGGGGCGCTTGGAGGCCGAAGGAAAAGCAGCACGGGCTCAGGCGGAAGCCGTGCAAGCCAGGGCAAGGGCGAATCGGCTGGAGGCGCGGAACGCCGAACTGCTCGCACGCTTGCGCAAGCAGCAGGACGACGCCTCGGAGTAGGTGCCGCGCCGAAGCGTCCAAGAACGAGCTCGAGAATCTCGGGGCGCTACGACGGCTGCCGGCGACGCCGACAGCCGTCCGCCACCATGTGCGCCATCAATGCTGCGAGGGGATGCGGTATTTCGTTGCGGATGAAAATCGTCGCGAACCCACGCAGGATCGGGCTCCGAGAGCGACAGCGGGCGAGATCGCGCTGGCGACCGGATAGCAACGCGCCCTAGCGCTTGCCGTCGATGCGCGGGTCAGACACACTTCGCCACCTCCGACGACCCGACGCGACCAGGAGCCGAGCCTTGTACGAACCACCCACCTCGCCCCAACTCATCGGCGGCGTACTCGACGGTGCCGTCAAGCTGTTCAAGACGAGCTTCTCGCAGACGATCGGCCTAGCAGTGGTCGCGGGCGTGGGAGGAAGCCTATGGCGGCTGTTCGACAATTCGCTCGAGCGCGCCCTGAGCATGATGGACGGCACGTTCGACCCCGCCTTGGAGATACCCGGCTGGAATCTGCTTGCGCTGCCTATCAGTCTCGTGGTCAGCATCTATTTCTACCTGGGCGTCCTGGCGCGGATGGATGCCGTAGCCCATGGCCGCCCCATCACCGTGGGCGAAGCGCTGTGGCGAGGACTGCGCCGCTTTCCCGCACTGCTGCTATGTCTACTCGCATACTCCGCCATCCTTGGCCTCAGCATCTTTCCAACAGTGCTGCTTATCGTAGCCGCCGGCCCTATCGGTCTGCTGGGCTTTTTGATGATGGTGCCGGCCCTGGTGCTGCTGGTGTACTGGTACTTCGCTCCGTTTCTGCTCGTCGCCGAGAACATCGGGGCCGTCGCCGCCTTGCGGCGCAGCTTTAACCTGGTGCGCGGCAATTGGGGACGCACGGTGGTTATTCTCATGGTCGCCTACTTCGTCCTGCTCGTCGTCATGACCCTGGTGGCCATGGTAGGCGCAGCCGTCGTCAGGGTGGCTGGCTTCGTCGACATCGGCATCGATGCCGCCGTGTTCGCCATCGAAGCCGTGAGCAGCGCCGTCACCATACCGTTCATGGTGTCGGTATCCTTGGCGATGCTCTACGACCTGAAACTGCGCCGGGGCGGGGCGGATCTCGCTGCCCGAATCGAGGCCGTTGGCCGGTGAGGCTTGCCACTGCCGCGACGTTGCTTGTCGTGCTGGCGCTGCCGACGCTCGCCGACCCCGGAGAAACCGTCTTCCCCCTCTGGGCCGACGCCCTGGCCGCGGATCTGCAGCTGGATGCCTTGACCGAGGAGCAGCGGGCGGAACTGGCAGCGACGGTGGCCGAGTATGGCGAGTCGGCTTCCGGCCCCGGACTGGACGGGACGCGGCTGGACGCAATCCTCGCCGAGCTGACCTGGGCCGCGCCCGAGCGGCAGTCCTATTGGGCGCAGCTCTGGCGTTGGCTGAAAGGGCAGTTCAAGGAGCAGGGCTTGCGGCTGGACCTCGATTGGCTGGACATGCTCAGAACCGTGCCCTTGTCGACGTTCGAGTGGATATCGCGACTGTCCATGCTAGCGATGATCGTCCTGGCGCTGGTGGTAGTGGTCAGCGAAGTGCGACACGGCCATTGGCGGCGCGGGCGACGGATCCGTCGAGGCGGCACCGAAACCGCCCCGATACGCGGCGCGACGGCGACGGCGGCGCTGGATGCGGTTGTGGCGCTGCCGCGGCGCGAGCAGCCCAGCGCGGTGTTGCGGATCGTCCTGGCCGCCTTGAGAGGGCGCGGGCTGCCGGTGGCCGGCGACGGCGCCACCCATCGCGAAATCGCTGCAGGCGCTGCCGGCTTCGGCGAGCAGCCCGGGGTCTTGCTGGCCCGCTTGGCGAAACTGGCCGAACGGGCGCGCTACGGCGGCTGGTGTCCGGATCCGCACGACAGCGATGCGGTGCGGGCGCTGGGGCAGACTCTCGTTGGCAAAGGTGGCGCGTGAGAGATTGGTTCATTACCGCGGCTGGGGCACTGCTCGCGCTCGTTGCGCTGGCGGCCATCCTGCTTGCCGACCACAAGCAGCCGGCCACACGCCCGACTTCCGTGGAACCCGGTCCGAACGGCTATCTGGCACTGCGCGACTGGCTGCATGCCGGTGGCGTCGCAACAGCGAGCCATCGACAACGCTTGGCGAGCCTAGCGACGACGCATCCCGAAAATGGCGACTTGTTCATCACCACCATGCCGCACCAGGCGTGGATGCACTACCACGAGTTCGAAACGCTGCGATCGTGGGTATCGGCCGGCAACACCCTGCTGGTGCTGGCAGCGCTGAACGACACGCCGGACTGGTCGATGGGCATCGATAAGACGGCGTCTCTCCTCGAGCATCTGCAAACGCTGACGGGCATGGCTTTCGAGATGGCGACGGATGCCGATGGCAACGAGATTCGCACGGGCTTCCCGGCCCGGGAAACAATAGTGAAGCTGGGTGCCATCGACGCCCATCCCCTGGCCGTCGCCATCGACGTTCTGGAAGGCGTCACCGACAGTCCCTCCAGCACTTGGCAGGCGACATCCGCCGGCGACCAGCCGCGCCTGCGACTCGCCGTGGCCGAAGCAGGCACGGATGCGATCTGGCAGATTCCTCACGGCCGCGGTCGTATCTTCGTCGTCGCGCTAGGCAGCCTGCTTACCAATCGCGTCATCGGCCGCGCCGACAACCGCGTCTTCATCGCCAACCTGGTACGGCACCACCTCGCTCCAGGCGGCACCGTGATCTTCGACGACATGCATCAGGGCCTCTCCAGCCTGTACGACCCTAGCGCATTCTTCAGCGATCCGCGGCTGTACGCCTCCCTCGCCTTCGTGATCGGATTGTGGTTCGTCTACATCGTCGGCACCTGGAACCGGCTGGCGCCGGCAAGGCAGGAGAACGGACAGCCCCGCCAGCAGGATTTCATACGCGCGGTAGGCGGCTTTCTGGCCCGGAAGCTGAATCCAGTGGATGCCGGCCGGCTCGCGTTCGCCTCCTGGTTCGCCGCGTTCGAGGGCCGCTCGGTGGCGTTCGAGGAACCACCCTGGCGGCGGCTGGACGCCAATCCCGCGCTGGACAAGGCGCTGCTCGCCGAGTTGAAAGCCGACCATGCCCGCCTCTTGGCCGGCCGCAAAGTGAACTTGAAGCAACTGCACAATCGCATCCGACGCATCCGATGACCGACGCGACTGCTAGCCGTCGCCGATTCGCGGATCGATGATTGACGCCGTCGTGATCTCCTTCCTGCAGAGGCCCACGCTATGGAGAAAAAGACCATCGATAAGGCAAGAACATTGGAAAGCCACCTGCAGGCGCAGATCGGCAAGGCGTTGTTCGGTGTCGGCGACACCATCCACGATCTCTGCGTCGCGTTGATCGGGCGCGGCCACATCCTCCTGGAAGGCCCGCCGGGGGTCGGCAAGACCCTGCTTGGCAAGTCGTTGGCGCATGTCCTCGGCGGCAACTTCCGGCGCGTACAGGGCACTGCGGATCTGATGCCCGCCGACATCACCGGCGTACACGTCTACAACGCTCGCTCCGCAGCGTTCGAGTTCCAGCCCGGGCCGGTGTTCGCCGACGTGCTGCTGGTGGACGAGATCAACCGCGCTGGGCCGAAGACCCAGTCGGCGCTGCTGGAAGCGATGGAAGAGCGGCAAGTGACGGTGGATCGGGAGACCTTCGCGCTCACCGACGACTTCCTCGTCGTCGCCACCGAGAACCCGCGCGAGTTCGAGGGCACCTATCCGCTGCCGGAATCCCAGTTGGACCGCTTCATGCTGAGCGCCGTCATCGGCTATCCGGAGAAGGCACGGGAAGCAGAAATCGTGGAGGCCTACAATCTGCCGGACTGCAATGGTCCTCGCCGTCCCGAAGCCAATATGACGCCGCTGCCGGCGGACACGGTGGCGGCGGCGCGAGCGGAACTCGCGGCTGTGCGTTTGGCGCCGGAGCTGGTGGACTACGTGCTGGACATCGCCGCGGCGGCCCGCCAGCACGGACGGATGAGCCTGGGGTTGTCGAGCCGCGGCGTAGTGGCGCTGGCTCGTTGCGCGCGCATCGAGGCGGCGCTGGACGGCGCGGACTACGTGGTGCCGGATCATGTGAAGCGGGTGGCACCTCGGGTGGTCAACCATCGTCTGGTGCTGGCACCGGACGCGGCCTTGGAAGGATTGTCGGTGGAGCGCCTGATGGACGACATTCTCGCCGCGGTGCCAGTGCCGCGCTGACAAGGGCATCCAGCCGAGCGCCATGAGCCTGACGCCGCTGTGCCTAGCCTTCGCAGCCCTGGTCGCCCTTGCCGGCATCGCGCATCAGTGGAGCGAAGCGGCGTTTCCCTGGTGGCGATGGGGTGCCGCGGTGGTCGTTCTCGGCCTGATCTACGAGTGGTGGCGGGTTCGCCGTTGCCGGCTGACCGCAGCGGTCGCCGGGCACCGGCTGCGTCTCGGTCGCCGGGACGAATTGACACTGGTATTGCAGAATGGCGAACGACGCCCGCTGGTGGTGCAGTTCACGCCGTATCTGCCGGCGGGAATCGCGACGACCGACGACACCCGGGCGACCGTGGTGCCAGCGCTGGCCGAAAACCGCCAAGCAATCCCGGTTCGCGCCGTGAAACTCGGCAATCAGCCCTGGCGCAAGCTGCCGGTGCGCATCCGAGGACCGCTGGGACTCGCTTGGTGGTCGAAGCCGCGCCCCCTGGATGCCGAACTGGTGGTGGTGCCGGACATCCTCGATCGCGGCCCGGCATCGGCGGGCAGCGCTCCGGCCGGCGTCAGCCGTCGTTCGCTGGCCGGCACCGGCCAGGAACTGAGCCATCTGCGCAGCTACCAGCCCGGCGATCCCCGCCACACCATCGATTGGAAAGCCACGGCGAGAACTTCGGCGCTGGTCACCCGGGTGATGCGCGAGGATCAGCATCTGTCGATCATGCTGGTGGTGGATGCCGGCCGCACCAGCCGCACCCGAATCGACGGCATGAGCCAACTCGGCCACTACGCCAACGTCTGCGCCCGGTTCGCCGAACGCGCGGTCGCCAGCGGCGACCAGGTAGGCCTCGTCACTGTGGCCAGCCGTCCGCTCGCGGTACTGGCACCGGCTCGCGGCGTCGCCGCCGTGGCGCGCATCCGCGCCGCCCTGGCTGGACTGTCCACCGAGGCCGCCGAAACCGACCTGGTGGCCGCGGCACTGGCGGTTCGGAACGCCGTTCGCCGCCGCTGCCTGATCCTCCTGCTTACGGATCTGTACGGCCAGTCCGGCAGCGGACGCCTGATGCAGAGCATCCGCCTGTGGGTGCCCAAGCACCTCCCCGTGGTAGCCGGCCTGATAGCCGAAGAAACGGAACGCCTAGCGACCGCCGAAGCTCGCGAATGGCTGGATCCGTATGTGGCCCTGGCCGCGGCCGACTACCGGCGCGACCTGGAAACCGCCGCCTCGGGCCTGCGACGCCTCGGCGCCTATCCGCTGATCGCCCGCGCCGCCTCCCTGGAGGCCCAGGTGTTGGAGCAGTACCGGCTGTTGAAAACCGAGCGGCGCATCTGATCGCAACACGGGTTTCGATGCGGAAACGACGGCACGGACTCCTAGCGCCAACTTGCTCATCCAGTCAAGACCGGCATGGGGAAGCAGCTACCGGCTGGAGAAGGCGCACGCCGAGGGCGATGGACACAAGGTCGAAGCGCCGAATGGCTCCGGCGATGATCACGGTGCTGCCGATGCTGGACGTGGGGGCGCCTGCAACGGCAAGGTCGGGCGCGAGCTTCAGTGCTCGTCCCGCTTGACGTTCCGCCCGGCAACCCGAAAGCCGGGCAATGTCCGCAACCCGCCGAGGGCGAGCAGCAGCAGAAGCCAGCTGCCGATGCCGATGGCCAGCCGGGCCGCCAACGGGAAGGCGGGGTTCGGCGAGACATAGCCTTCGATCAGCCCGGCGCCGATCAGGAACAGGATGCACGGCAGCATCAGCACGGCCCCTCGGGAGACCGCCCGCTGAAAGGCTTGGCTGCGGGTTCGGTGGGCAGGGCGGGCGATGGCCTCGCCAATGGAGAAGCCGATGGCGGCGGCGATGAAGATGATGGTCAGCTCGACGAAACCGTGGGCGACGACGAACTCCAACAACCTTCCCGCCAGTCCGTGCTGGGCGGCGAAGGCGAATACGCCACCTAGCATCAGGCCGTTCAGCGCGACGATGTAGATCGTGCCCAGGCCGTAGATGCTGCCAAGGCAGAACGCCATTATGGCGACAACGATGTTGTTGGCGAAGATGCGCACCGAGAGCAGGGACGACGGCCAGATGTTCAGCAGTCCTTCCGTCCACAGTTGGCCGCGCTGCACCGTCTCGATCATCTTCTCGCTGGCAACCAACCGGGCGAGTTCCGGGTGCGAAGCCACCAGCCACCAACCGGCGCTGGCGGCGAGAAAGAAGCCGATGGCGACGATCAGGATGCGATGCCGCAGGTCGCGGGCGATTGCGGGCACCTCGCGCCCGAACAGCCGGACGAGATCGTGCCGCAGGCTGACGGCGGGACGGAACAGTCCCCGGTGCAGCCGAGCGTAGGCTTGTTCGAGTTGCTGCGCCAGGGCGCTGCCCGGCGAGGTGCGGCGGGCCACCGCCAGATCCCGGGCCAGTTCCGGATAGCTGCGCACGGCATCCAGCACCAGCTCCGGATCCGCGCACCGGCTGTCCTCCACCTCCGGCAGAAGCGCTGCCAGCTGCCGCCATGCCGCCGATCGTTGCGCGATCCACATCGCGGCGTACTTGTCCGCTTCGGCGTTCAGCGTACCAGCTCCTGGAGCCGGCCCTTGAACTCGGCCTCCGTCGCCGCGTCGGCGTCTTCCTCAAGCAGCCGCGCTGCCAGCCGCCGCCGTGTGCCGGCGTCGAGAACGTCCCAGCGGCTCAGCAGTTCGCACACCAGTTCCACTCGTTCGAGACCGAGGCGCGCCACCGCATCGGCTTCGACATTCGCCAGGCCGGATGTACGCCAGATGGAGTTCCTGGCAGGACGAGCATCCGCGTCGTCGTAGACCAGCACCGTGCCGGCAGCGATATCGCCGATGCGCAAGGCCTGCCGGGTGACGAGAGTGGTCGCCAAGCCGACGACGTAGAGAGCCGGCAGCGAGTCCAGCGTCCGCAGCAGATTGCGAATCAGCAATGCGCCGACGCTGGGCACGTGGCCATCGGCGGCGACGATGCGCACGCCGGCGATACGCTTGCCGGGGGTTCGTCCATGCATCGCGATTTCCAGGATCGGGTGATACAGCAGGTAGATCACCAGCGACGGCGCGACCACCGCAAAAAACAACAGCGCGTTGACTTCAGCGACAGCTGCCAGCAGATCGCCGTAGAGGATCAGGCTGCTCAGCCCGAACCAAGCCAAGGCGCCGGCGATGCGGATGTGCCAGTCGATGACGAACGCGTAGCTGCGACCGCCGAGGCCGGCGATGGGCAACTCGACGTCCATACCCGTGACGCTGGCGACGCGCAGGCGATCGGCGCCGGCGTTCATGGAACACGGCTTCCGCTGACGGCCCGATCGCTTGGCCGGGAAAGGAGACGCGATTCGCTGCCGACCATCGCCGTCAATGCTCCGCTTGCTTCGCCGCTCGGCTCTGATCCCGCTTCCAGTCGCGCTCGCGAATGCTCGCCCGCTTGTCGTGGGCGCGCTTGCCCTTGCCCAAGGCAAGCTCGCATTTGACGCGCCGGCCCTTCCAGTAGAGGGCGGTGGCCACGCAGGCTTGGCCGCGAGTCTGTACGGCCATGAAGATGCGCGAGATTTCCTTCTTATGCAGCAGCAGCTTGCGCGTACGCACCGGGTCCGCGTCAATGTGGGTGGAGGCGCTGGGCAGCGGCGTGATATGGGTACCGAGCAACCATGCCTCGCCATCCCGAACCAGCACGTAGCTGTCCGTGAGTTGCGCTTGGTTGGCGCGGATGCTCTTGAGTTCCCAACCTTCCAGGACGATGCCGGCCTCGAAGCGCTGGTCGAGGTCGTAGTCGAACTTGGCGCGCCGGTTCAGCGCGATGGTGTTTGCCGAATTGTCGTTCTTGGGCTTGGCCATGCGGGGATTATAGAATGTCGCCACGGTCCTCTGGAGCAGTAGCATGACAGACGACGTCTCGAAGCACGGCATGTGGTCCAGCCGCCTGCTGTTCGTATTGGCCGCCGCGGGCTCGGCGGTGGGTCTCGGCAACATCTGGAAGTTCCCCTACATCACCGGCGAGAACGGCGGCGGCGCATTCGTTGTCGTCTATCTGGTCTGCATCGCCTTCATCGGCATCCCGGTCATGATGGCCGAGGTGCTGCTCGGCAGAGCGGGACGGGCCAGTCCCATCAACGCCATGCGACTGCTTGTTCGCCGCAGCGACGGCGCCCGGTTCTGGCCGGTGATCGGCTGGATGGGGGTATTGGCCGGCTTTCTCATTCTCTCCTACTATGCCGTTATCGCCGGCTGGGCCGTATACTACGTCTTCCGCCTAGCGGCCGGCACCTTCGACGGGGCCGACGGCGACGCGGCCAGCGCTGCCTTCGACGCCTTTCTGGCCGATCCCTGGGCTGTCCTGCTGTGGCAGTCGGTGTTCATGGCGGTCGTCGTCTTCATCATCGCCCGAGGCGTCTCGGGCGGCTTGGAGATGGCCGTGCGCTGGCTGATGCCGCTGCTGTTCGTGCTGCTCATCGGTCTCGTCGGCTACGCCGCCCTCTACGGCGACTTCGCCGCCGGTGCCGGCTTCCTGTTCGGCTTCGATGCTGGCAAGCTCAGCGTGGGCGGACTGCTGACGGCGATGGGCCATGCCTTCTTCACCCTGAGCTTGGGGATGGGCGCGATCATGGCCTACGGCGCTTATGTGCCATCGAACGCATCCATCGGCAGCACGGTGGTCACCATCGCCGTGCTGGACACCGTGGTGGCCTTGGCGGCGGGGCTCGCCATCTTCCCTATCGTCTTTGCCAGCCCGGGGCTGGAACCGGGCGAGGGACCGGGCCTGATGTTCGTGACGCTGCCCATCGCCTTCGGCAACCTGCCCTTGGGGGCCGTGGTGGGCGCGGTGTTCTTTCTGCTCGTGAGCTTCGCAGCGATCACTTCGGCGATCTCGTTGACCGAGCCGGCGCTAGCGTATCTGGTGGAGGAGTACAGCGCCAAACGATCTCGGATAGCGATTACGCTGGGTGTCGGCTGCTGGCTGCTGGGCATCGGCAGCGTGTTGTCCTTCAACGTCTGGAAAGACGTTCATCTGGTAGGCGAGCTGACGTTTTTCGACTTCGTGGACTACGTCTCATACAAGATCCTGCTGCCGCTGGGCGGCCTGCTGATCGCCCTGTTCGCCGGCTGGGTGCTGTCGAGGCCGACAGTGACCAAGCAGCTCGGCTTTTCCGAAGGCTGGAAGTGGCAGTTGTGGACGATCGCCATTCGCTTCGTCGCGCCCGCCGGAGTAGTGGTGGTGTTCGCCTATACCCTTTACGAATCTTTTGCCGGGTAGCGGCGTACACGCCCCGGCCATCATGCGACACCTCCAGCGCTCCGTGCTGCTGACGTTTCCAGTGGCCGGCGTCTACGACCTAGTGGGCGACATCGACCGCTACGCGGAGTTTCTGCCGTGGTGCATCCGCTCCGAGGTGCTGACGCGAACGGACAGCGAGGTGGTGGCCTGCCTGGGTGTGAACATTCGCGGATGGCGGGAAACGCTGGTGACGCGCAACCGGCTGATCGCCAACCGCGCCATCGTCCTGGAGCTGGTGGAAGGGCCGTTCCGGCACTTCGAAGGCCGCTGGAACTTCACGCCCCTGGGCGACGACGGCTGCCGCGTCTATCTCGACCTGTCCTTCGAGCTGGCGAGCCGGCTGATGGGCGCATTCGCCGCGCCGTACATCGACCGCATCGCGGACAAGCTGGTGGACGCCTTCGCCACTCGTGCGCGGCAGACTCTGGGCGGGCTCGACAAATGAAGGTGGAACTGGTGCTGGCTACCGCGACCGGCGCAGTGCGCCAGGAACTGGAGCTGCCCACAGGCACCTCCGTGGCCGAAGCGCTGGCGGCATCGCGTTTCCGGGCGGAGGAACCTGCGGCTCTCGGCATCTACGGCGAAGTGGTTTCGCTAGAGCGACTGCTCGAAGACGGCGACCGCATCGAACTGCTGCGCCCCCTCGTCGTCGCCCCCAGGGAGGCCCGGCGCCGTCGTGCCGCTGGCGACCGCGAGCCTCGCTAGCTGTTGGGCGCGTTGAGGATTTTCACGCTCAAGCCGACGCATTCGTCGCAGATGAGCACTCCATGTCCAACTGCGAGCCGCTCTGCTTCGTGTTGGGATTTGTGGCAGAGCGAGCAGTAGATGGGGTCTCCCGCGCCCAAGCGGGACAGCCACTTGAGGCCATCTAGTTGGCGTTCCGGACTTTGCTCTTTGCGGCCTCCGCCTCGCCTCGCGTCTCGTCTCCAGCAACTCGTTTCGCACCTGGATTTGGGACTTCAGCTTGCGCCGACTGTCGAGGGCCTATTCCGAGCGAGGACGAGTTTCCCCGCTTCAGCGTTAGCGACGAGGCGCGTCGAAGCCCGTTCGATCCTCTTTAGGACGTCCGACTCGCTAGCCTGAACGGCTTGGAGCGGCGCCTTGGCTTGGGCTTTGAGGGCGTCGAGGCGGATGCCATCGGGCAGCGCCTGGAATTCGGATTCAACGGCCATGACAGACATCCTTTCATGCACATCCAGTATCCGCGCCCTTGAGCTGAAAGAGGTTGCGATGCAAGTCTGTCAGAGGGCGGGGACGAGCCGTCTTCCCGCCGATCGGATGCGATCTGACTCGGGATCCGCGCCGCAGCACAGGCTGCTGCGGCGCTGCTAGTCCGAGTTCCGCTCCTCGGCCACGCTCTCCGCGTCCTGGTCCGTCGCGGCATCCGTGGGTTTGAAGTCGCCGGTGAAGTGGGACAGCACGCCATCGGTGAAGAACAGCGAAAGGTTGGCCTTCTCGTCATAGTAGCCCGGTACGCGCAAGGTGTAGACGTAGTCCCAGCGGCTGTCGTCGAAGGGGTTGCGGATCACCGGCTCGCCCATGATGTAGGCCACCTGCTCCGGGGTCATGCCCGGCTTGAGGCTGTCCACCATCTCCTGGGTGATGACGTTGCCTTGTTGCACGGAAAGCCGATAGACACGCGGCAAGCTGCACGACGACGAGAGCATCGCCAAGGCCAAGCCCGTGGCGGCCAAGCCCGTGCTGAGGGATAAGCTGTTCACAAGCGGGTCGGTTCCTGTCTCCGTATAGGCATGGTAGCGCATCATGGCCTCCCGTCGCCCACGGATTCGGCGAGTCGGGTCGATGGTTCGACCACCAAGCGTCGGGCGGAGTTCCCAGCGGAAGGCTCAATCTAGGCATCGAGACCCCATAATACAGATATAGATTATTGATTTATAAGGCTATTTATTTCTTAATCAGGCTGGATCAGCCGTTCCCTACGGTTTGCGTCGGGCGAGATGCGGAAACCGATGCCCTGCGCCATCCCCTTAAACCCCTGTTGCACCATGAATGTTTTCATATGAAATCTCTATTGTGTTCAGATACGCAACCTTGGCCCTCGAAATTTATGCGGCTTTCGTCAACTATCGGAAGGCGGAAATCGTCATGGGGAGAAAATCCATGGCGGCGGCCCGTTCCGAGTTCGAGAGCAAGCTGTTCGCCTCGAGCGCTCGGAGCCTGTCAACAATCGAGTGTCGTCGGCACCAGGCATGCTGGCCGACGAGTATCGGACGCGGCGCCAAGTCCGATATCGACAACAAGATCGCCAACGCCATCGAGCAGCTCACGCATGAGGTTCGCCACGCCGACAAACACGAAGACCCCAACGTGCGGTACAAAGCGCAGGCGCTGATGTGCTCGGTCCAGTATCGCAAGACGTTCGAGGATATCGCCGCAATTGCTACTGAATGCTCGAGACAGGCGCGATAGACCAGCCACAGACGCGAGCATCAGGTGCGGCAGGCGACCGCGGGTTCCGGCTTGCAAACCGGAGATCGTCGAGTCGAACCCTCTGGATCAGCCATGCTCTGGGGGAAGAGGATCGGGAACTGCCTGGGCATTGGTTGCTACCTGCACGACTATGCGGACGGCCTCCGCAACGGCCCCTCGGCGTTCTACGGATTCGCGTACAGCGGACAGATCTTCGCCGGGATGGATGCCGATACGAAGACCTAGGCGGTGCATCAATTCGAGGGCCGGACGGAAAGCCAGCGCAGCTATCGCACCGTCAGGCATTGGACACCCCAAGTGCGCTGGAGGTCTCGGCGTGCGATATCCATTCGTTCATGGCGGTCGGCGCCTTCTCCGAGCTCCGAGCATCTCAAGGACAAGCGACGGATCATCCCCGCGACGAGAATTGCACGGTTACTCTCTTTGAGGGCGCCAAACGAGTCGCCGTTCAGCTTAAGGTACGCGGGTAGTCGCTATTCCGCCGCGGTACTGGGTACTTCAAGACGCAGGCAGGCGGGTGCGAAGGCGGCCAAGCGTTCATCGGGCACCCTTCCTGGCGGGCTGGCGCGTCGTGGCAGGCGGAACGCACATGGACGAATCCGACGGTCTGTTGTTCCGCCGCCCCGAGATATGCGAAAGGTTCGCCGAGCGATACTCTGACGGGCTGGAACCCGAGCCGGCCTTGACTAGCGCGACCTCTGGTTGCGGATGTGGGCACGAAAAAACACATTTTCCACATAGGCTCGTCCCTCCCTATGCTTAATGCATTGATAGCCATCCGGCATCCACCCCATGCAGTCATCTCCACTTCCCGAGGGCGAACGGGAGCCCCAACGGCCTAAGCCTCGATCTTCCCCAGAGCCTGCATACGCGCTTCAAGACCGCTTGTAGTGCCACTCAGCGCAAGATGGCCAGCGAAATTCAAGATTTCGTGGAGTGCCGCACCGTGGAGTTGGAGGCTGGGCTGCCTCCGCCCGCCGCTGATGCGGAACGACGGTTGCAAGCCCTCGACCGCGCCCTCGACTGCAACTACCCAACCGGAGATATCGGCGAGATGCTAGCCGACATCAAGCGCGGCCGTGATCTTCGTTGACTCCAACATCCTCATGTACCTCGTCGGCGCTCCGCATCCCAATCGGGATCGAGCCGCCGCTTTCCTGCGCGAGGAATCCGCACAGCGCTACGCAACCAGTGCCGAGGTCTACCAGGAGATCCTGCACCGCTACGTCGCCTAGACCGTCGCGACGCGATCAACGATGCATTCGGACTTCTCGACGACCTCGTTGCTGTCGTCTTCCCGGTCACTCGGGACGACGTGGCGGCCGCCAAGGGGTTGATCCGCCAGCAACTCCAGCTGTCGGCACGCGATTGTCTCCCCCTCGCGATCATGCAGGCGCACGGCATCCGTCGGGTGCTGACGTTCGATCAGGGCTTTTCCACGGCACCCGGCGTCACATGTCTGCCTAGGCCGCTGCGGCCTAGGCCAAGTCCCGGGCGTCGGCTACCCCTGATCGTGTAGCGGTGGCTGGCGCCCAGCGCGACACCTCGCGAGCCAGACGACGCACGAGGCCGGGACCTTGGTAGACCAGCGCCGTGTAGACCTGCACCAAGTCGGCGCCGGCGTCGAGCAGGGCGCGGGCGTCGGCGGAGCTGGAGATGCCGCCGACGCCGATCACCGCGGGAGCGTCGCCAACGAAGGAGCGCAGGCGGCGCACGGTGTCCAGGGCAAGCGGGAACAGCGGTCGCCCCGACAGTCCGCCTGCCTCCATCGCCCGTCTCGAACCCAGCGATGCCGGTCGCGCCAGCGTGGTGTTGACGGCCACGAAACCGTTCGCGCCGGCTTCCAGCGCTGCCGCGACGGTGGCTTCGAGATCGGCGGGCGCGAGATCCGGGGCCACCTTCACCAGCAGCGGTTTGCCGGCGGCGAGCCGATCTCGGGCCGCCGCCAACTGGGCGATCAACGCCCGCGCCGTGGCTGCCGCTTGCAGGTCGCGCAGGCCCGGGGTGTTGGGGGACGACAGATTGACGACGACATAGTCGGCGACCGAATGCAGAGCGGAGAAACAGGCTAGGTAGTCGGCTGCGGCATCGGACAAGGGCGTGGCGCGGTTCTTGCCGATATTGATGCCGACGGGAACGCCGATCGGGATGTGGACGCCTCGCTCGCCTCTGCGAATGCGGACGAGATTGGCGGCCACGGGCTCGATGCCGGCGCTGTTGAAGCCCATGCGGTTGATCAGCGCCCGATCCTCGACGAGGCGAAACAACCTCGGCCGGGGGTTGCCCGGCTGCGGGCGCGGCGTCACCGTGCCCACTTCGACGAAGCCGAAACCGAGTCGGGCGAGGCCGACGACCGCAGCGGCGTTCTTGTCGAATCCTGCCGCCAAGCCGATGCGATTAGGAAACTCGAGTCCGAGCAGATGGACGGTTTCCGTATGCGCGGGCCGTACCCAGGGCAGGACGCCCAACCCTCGCAAGACCGTCAGCGCCGCAGCATGGGCCGCCTCCGACGACAACGCGAACAGCAGTGGGCGCAGCAGGCGGTACATGCGCCGACGCTACCCGTCGGCGGCCGGCTGCAAGCCCTTGTCGATCACTTCCCGAACATCCTTGGATATCTCCTGGCCGCCGATGACCTCCAACACCGCTCGCATCCGATGGCCCCGGGCGGGATCGAAGCGTGGCCACTCGGTGAGAATCTTCGCCAGCCGCGAGGCGACCTGGGGGTTGAGCGCATCGAGAGCGATCACTCGGTCGCCGGCCCAGCGATAGCCGCTGCCGTCCTCGGCGTGGAAGTTGCGCACATTGCCGCTCGCGAAGGAGATCAGCAATGCACGCACCTTGTTGGGGTTCTTGATGTCGAAGGCAGGGTTGGCTTCCAATGCCTCTACTCGGGCAAGCCCGCCGGGCAACGGGTTGCGGGCTTGGGCCGAGAACCAAGCGTCCACCACTAGCGCTTCGGAGGACCAGCTGCGGTGGAACGCCTCGGCGTGGGCGAGCTTGGCGTCTTCTCCCGAAGAGTGCAGGCCGAGCAGCCCCTGGAACGCGAACAGGCGGTCGGTGAGGTTGTTCGCGGTGCGCAGAAGGTCAGCAAGCAAGCGTTCGGCGTGTGCCGGATCGTCTTGGTCGAGAGCCCGCAGCGCGTACCACAGAGCGCGATGGCGGAGGTGCCGGCGGGCAATGGAAGGGCTGTCCGGGCGATAGGGTCCGGGCGTCGGATTCGCCGCCGCCAGCGCCAGCCAGTCGAAGGCGCCGGCGATGCGATCCGCGAGCTGGTCCCAGGCGTCGGCGATGACGAGAATGTCCGTGCCCGGCGCCAAGTCGAGCAGGGTGGCTTCCCGGGGCAGCGTCAGCATGGCGGCGAGCAGCGCCTTCGCCTCGCCGTCGTCGGCAGCGCCAAAGGCCGTACGCACCAGTGCCTCGAACAGCGCCAGCACCTCGTCGACGCTATCGTCGGAAGCATGCCGAACGCTTGCCAGCAGGCTCTCTGCAAGCAGGGTCTGGCCAGCGTCCCAGCGGGCGAAACCGTCGGTGTCCACCGCCGCCAAGCGGCGCAGAACGCCGGCCGGGCGTGGGTAGCGTACCCGCACTGGCGCCGAGAAGCCGCGCAGAAAGCTGGTTTCCGCGGTGGCCGGAACGTCGGTCAGCCGCAGCGTGGTTTCGGCGGCTGTCAAGTGGGCGACCAGGGTGCCGTCTCGATTCGGGTTCTCCACTTCTACCGTGGCTGCGACGGCCACCGCAGACCTGTTCCTTGTTCCTGCCGCGCCTAGCAGGTCGCGTCCGTCCTCGTCCACTAGGCCGAACGCCAGCGGGATGTGGAACGGCTGCTTCTCCGGCCGGCCCGGGGACGGTGCGCAGGATTGCTCGATAACCAGTTCCAGCGTCTGGCCCTGGCGTCGCTCCTGCACCGTGAGCAGCGGCGTTCCGGCCTGGTCGTACCAACGTTGGAACTGCGGCAGCGCCAAGCCGGAGGCGTCGCGCATGGCCGCGAGGAAATCCTCGGTGGCGACGGCGGCGCCGTCGTGGCGGGCGAAGTAGGCGTCGGCGCCAGCGAGGAACCGCTCTTGGCCCAGGATAGTGGCCAGCATGCGCACTACCTCCGCGCCCTTCTCGTATACCGTAGCGGTGTAGAAGTTGGAGATCTCGACGTAGCTGGCCGGGCGCACGGGATGCGCCAACGGGCCGGCGTCCTCGACGAACTGCACGCTGCGCAGAAACTCCACGTCCTCGATGCGCTTGACGGCGCGGGCGTTCATGTCCGAGGAGAACTCGCTGTCCCGGTAGACCGTGAAGCCTTCCTTCAAGCTGAGCTGGAACCAGTCCCGGCAGGTGACGCGATTGCCGGACCAGTTGTGGAAGTATTCGTGGGCCACCACGGCCTCGACGCGCTGGTAGCCGGCATCGGTAGCGGTATCCGGGGTGGCGAGAACGCAGGCGGTGTTGAAGATGTTGAGGCCCTTGTTCTCCATGGCCCCCATGTTGAAGTCCTCGACGGCGACGATCATGAAGATGTCCAGGTCGTACTCGCGCCCGAAGCGCTCTTCGTCCCAGCGCATGGCGCGTTTGAGGGCGGACATGGCGTAGTCGCACTGGCTGATGTTGTGCGGCTCGGAGTAGATGCGCAGCGCCACTGTTCGACCCGAACAGGTGGTGAACTCGTCTTCAAGAACGGCCAGATTCCCGGCCACCAAGGCGAACAGATAGCTCGGCTTCGGAAACGGATCCTCCCAGGTCGCCGTGCGACGGCCGTTACGGGTCTCGTCCGCCACCGGGTTGCCATTCGACAGCAGCACTGGATAGCGCTCGGCATCCGCGGTAATCGAAGTAGTGTAGCGGGAGAGCACGTCCGGGCGGTCCGGGAAGTAGGTGATCTTGCGAAAGCCTTCCGCCTCGCACTGGGTGCAGTACATGCCGCTGGACTTGTACAGGCCCTCCAGCGCGGTATTCCGCTCAGGCACGATCTTGGTGGCCACCTGTACCCGGCAGACGTCCGGCACGTCGAACAGAGTGAGCGTCTCGCCTGCCACGGCGTACTCGTTGCCGCCCAGCTCGCGGCCGTCCACGGCTAGGCGCAGCAGTTCCAGATCGACGCCGCTGAGCACCAGCGGGCCGTCGCCGTGGGGACGGCGAGCGATGGCCAGCTCGCATTGCACCGTGGTCTCGCCGTCGCGGATGTCGAAGGCAAGACGGGTGTTCCGAACCTCGAAGGGATAGGGCTGGTAGTCCGCTAGGCGGACGGGTTCGAGTCGTTCCGACATAGGGCGTCCTGCTGATGCGCAAGCCGACAGTGTACCGCCGACTGCGCGATGGGGTGGTATGATCGCGCCCATGCAGGCGGTGGATCAGCAGGTGATCGGGCAGGCTCGGGATTGGCTGTGCGCCGGGCAGCCGTGCTGGCTGGCTACCGTCGTCGCCACCTACGGGTCGTCGCCGCGGCCGGCAGGCTCCCTGCTCACTTGCAACGGCGACGGCAAGCTCGAAGGTTCGCTGTCCGGAGGCTGCGTCGAGGACGACCTGCTCGACAAGCTCACGCACGGCAAGCTGGCGCAGCAGCGGACGCAGTTCTTCCGCTATGGAGAAACCGCCGAGGAAGCCGAGCAGCTTGGCCTGCCCTGCGGCGGCCATCTGGATATCGTCATAGAACCCCTTTCCCCCACCGCCAGCACCCGTGCCCACTTCGAGCGCTTGGCGGAGCGCTTGGCGGGGCGCACCTGCGTGGAACGCACCGTGCGGCTGGCAACCGGCGACATCGCCTGCCGCGACGTGGATCGCCATGCGGCCCTGCGCTACGATCACGCCGGCGGCCTGCTGGTGCATACCTACGGCCCCCAGCATCGGCTGTTCGTGATCGGCACCAACATGGTTTCCGCCTACGTCGCCGAGATGGGCTTGGCATTGGGCTACGACGTGGTGGTGTGCGATCCCCGGCAAGATCGGCTAAACGACTTCGACGTTGCCGGCGCACACAAGATCCGCGACATGCCGGACGACGCCGTGCGCCGCCACGCGGCCGACGCCTGCTCCGCTATCGTCGCACTCACCCACGATCCGCGCATCGACGACATGGGGCTGATGGAGGCGCTCAAGACCGACGCCTTCTACGTCGGCGCCATGGGTTCGGAGCGCACCTCCGCCAATCGCCGAATGCGGCTGCGGGAGCTGGATCTCAGCGCGGCGGAAATCGCCCGCCTGCACGCGCCCATCGGGCTGCCCATCGGCAGCAAAACGCCGCCGGAGATCGCGGTGGCGATCCTGGCCGAGATCACCGCGGTGCGCAAGCGCAGCGCAGTGGCCGCCCAGGAGTCGCTGGCGCGAATGGCCATCGATTCGTGACGCGAAGCGCCAAATCGCAAGCAAAACGCCGAATCGCAAGACCAAGCACTCCGTGGCAGGCATTGGTGCGCTAATCCTGGCCGCCGGCAGCGCCCGCCGGTTCGGCAGCGACAAACGCTTCTACCGCATCGACGGCACTCCCATGCTGGCGTGGACGCTGGCCGCCTACCGGGCCGTGTTCGACGACGTGGGCGTGGTCATCCGCCCCGACGAACATGCCGTCGCCGAACTGGTGCGGGTCGCCGGCTGCCGGGTCATCGAAGCTGCCGATGCCGCCCGGGGTCAATCCCGATCCCTGGCCGCTGGCGTTGCGGCCATGTTCGATTGCGACGGCCTCGTCGTCGGCTTGGCGGACATGCCGTTCGTCAAGCCGGAGACCTTGCGCATCCTCATCGCCGCTATGACGGCGCAGCCGCAGGACATCGCGCGTCCGCGCTGCCAAGGGCGCCCCGGCAACCCCGTCGGCTTCCCGGCCTTCGCCTTCGCCGCGCTGACCCGGATCGAAGGCGACCAAGGCGCTCGGCAAGTGGTCGCCGCCAGCGACCGGGTACGCTTGATCGACGTGGACGACCGTGGCGTTCTGCAAGACATCGACCAGCCTCCCCAAGGCGATGCCCCATAGCGGCATGGCGGAGCGCCTGCTGTGGCGGTCGCGTCGATCCCATAGGCGATTGCGCGTTGCGCAATCGGGGGCGACCGCCTGGCGGTCGCGTCGGTCCCACAGGCGATTGCGCTTTGCGCAATCGGGGGCGACCGCCTAGCGGTCGCGTCGTCAACGTCCCCTTAGCCGAGTCGCCCAGTCGAGCTTGCTGCGGCACGACTCGTAGAAGTTGTGGCCGACGGGAAAAGCCAGCCGCAGGGGGTGGGGATGCTTGGCGATGCGCACTTCGTCGTTGGCTTGGAGGCCCTGGTCCACTTGCGAGTCGCAGCTCACCTTGGGCGTCGCGGCGGCGTCGCCGATGCATACGCTGATGCGCGAGTCGCCATGCACCACCAAGGGCCGGGACGTCAGGGTATGGGGGAACATCGGCACGATGACCACGGCATCCAGCCGCGGATGCATGATCGGGCCGCCGGCCGACAGGGCGTAGGCCGTGGAGCCAGTGGGCGTCGAGACGATCAGCCCGTCGGAGCGCTGGTCGTAGACGAACTCGTCGTCCACGAACAGGCTGAAATCCATCATCCGCGACATGCTGCCGGCATGAACCACCACGTCGTTCAAGGCCGCTGCGGTGGTCCCCTGCTCGCCATCCCGATGGACTTCGGCTTGCAATAGGAAACGATCCTCGACGGTGTATTCGCCGTGCAGCACGGCGCCAAGCTTGTCGTGGATCTGCGACGGCGAGATGTCCGCTAGAAAGCCGAGGCCGCCGCGGTTGACCCCCAGCACCGGCACACCGGTGTGCGCCACGTCCCGGGCGACGCCTAGAATGCTGCCGTCGCCGCCAACCACGATCACCAGTTCGACGCCCCTGCCCACCCTATGGCGTACAACGCCGCCTGGCCGCGACAGCATCTTCGCGGTCGCCGATTCCAGCACCGCGTCCACGCCAGCGGTCTGCAAGGTGGCCAGCACGACGTTCAGGGAATCCACCACATGGGGGCTGCCCATGCGTCCCACCACCGCGACGTGCCGAAATCTGGCCATCGACCACATCTCCCCGAACCCGTCGGCGAGTATACGCCCGCTTGAAAAGCGAACGGCCCACCCTCACCCTTGGCTCATCCGGTTTCTCCAGGCAGATGCGATCATGGGCAACGCCAGTCAGCTACAGTGGGATGCGCTGCTCGATGGGTTCCGAGCCGATGTGCGCTTGGACATTGCCGCGGTGTGGGAAGCCATGCGCCGAGAAGCCGCCGAGAAGGCTGCCGAAGAGCCCATTCTCGGCAGCTACTTCCACGCCACGATTCTGAACCACGACAGCCTTCGTTCGGCGCTGTCGTTCCGCTTGGCGAGCAAGCTCGACAACCCCATGCTGCCCACCATGCTCATCCGCGATGTCGTCAGCGAGGCGATGGCGGACGACGACGGCATCCTCGACAGCGCCCTGGTGGACATGGTAGCCACCTACATCCGCGATCCGGCCTGCGAGGACCTGTCCACGCCGTTCCTGTTCTTCAAGGGCTTCCACGCCCTGCAGGCCCATCGCGTCGCGCACTGGCTGTGGCGACACGGCCGGCATGCGCTGGCGCAGTTCTTCCAAAGCCAGATCAGCGTCGGCCTGGGCGTCGACATCCACCCGGCGGCGCACCTCGGCCGCGGCATCCTGATCGACCACGCCACCGGCATCGTCATCGGCGAGACCACCGTGGTGGAAGACGACGTCTCGATTCTGCATGCGGTGACCCTGGGCGGCTCCGGCAAGGCCACCGGCGATCGCCACCCCAAGGTACGCCGCGGCGTCCTGCTAGGCGCCGGCTGCAAGATCATCGGCAACATCGAGATCGGCGCCGGCGCCAAGGTGGGCGCTGGCAGCGTGGTGCTCGAAGACGTGCTGCCCCACGTCACCGTGGCCGGGGTACCGGCGAAGGTAGTAGGCACGCCGAGGGACGAAACGCCGGCCTTCGGCATGGATCACAGCCTCAGGTAGCCCCTGGGCATAGCGCGGAGACCTTGGCGAAATCGGCGCAGCCGTCGTCAAATGCGCTACCGAACAACATTCCAGCGACGACCTGAGCCAACCAAACAAATGCAATCGACGGGAATGTATACTTGTGTGCTCCCTACCCGATATAGGGTATCAATAGACGCCGAAAACCACTGCATGTAGTAGCTTCGATCATCGAGCACGTGGTTCCCAAATCAATGGGTCGCGTTGGCAATCTTCCAGCAGCGCAGGCGGCACGAGTTCTGCATCGAAAGGCTATTATCGCAACCCGCCAGGAAATCGTCGCCATGTCCATACTCGCAACCGCGTTCCTGCTCGTCGGCATCGTCGGCGTGATCGTACCCATTCTGCCGGGGATTCCCTTCCTCGTCGTCGCGGCGCTGCTGTTCACGGCCAACAGCCCAGGGGTACGCCGGCGTCTCATGCAGTCGCCCCAGTTCGGCCCCTACTTCCGACGCATCAACAAGGTATTCGCCAAGCCGGGCGCGGACGGCCTCACGTCCTGGGAACGGGCCAAGCTCAAGACGCTGTCGGCCCTCGGCGCTCTGCTGCCGAAGGCCCCGCGGAGGCGATGACGCCAAGCGCCTTGGCCGAGCTGCCGCCGACGCACCCTCGGCTGGTGGTATGGCGCTTGGTGGACGGCAAGCCCGGCCACGAAAAGCAGTCTGCGGGGCTGTTGCAGGGCATCGAGGAGCTGCTGCTGGTCGAAGTCTACGATTTCGACATGCGCTTCAAGGCGCTGCTCTGGCGGCAAGTGCGCGGCCACGCTGGTTACGGCCCGGTGGACGTGCCGGCCCCGGATTTGGTTCTCGGCGTCGGCCATCGCACCCACCTGCCCATGCTGATCGCCCGCGCCGCATGCGGAGGCAAGTGCGTGGTGCTGATGCGACCGACGCTGCCGCACCGGCTGTTCGACCTCATCTTCGTCCCCCACCACGATCGCTATCGGCGCAAACCCAACCTGGTCGAGACCATCGGCGTGATCTGTCCAGCGATCCAGGGCGACAAGGCGCCGGACCACGGCCTCGTTCTGCTCGGCGGCGCCAGCCGCCATTTCCGATGGACGACCGACGATGTCGCGGCCCAGGTGACCGCCATCGTCCACGCCGCCCCCAACGTGCGTTGGCAGGTGTGCGACTCCCGGCGTACGCCGGCGGACTTCCGCGATGCGCTGCCCGCTGCGCCCAACCTGCGCTACCAGCCCTGGCAGGACGCAGCCAGCGACTTCCTGGAGCAGGCGCTTGCCGCCGCCAGCTACGTCTGGGTGACCGCCGACAGCGCATCGATGCTCTACGAATCGCTGTCCGCCGGCACCCGCGTCGGCGTCATCGCTCTCGACCTCAAGCATCCGCACCGGGACAACAAGCACGCTCGCGGCCTGCGTCTGCTGCTGTCCCAAGGTCGGGTCTTCTCCAGCACCGACGGCGTCCGCCTGGAGGACGAAGCCGGTGGGTGCGACGCTCTGCCACCGGTGTTCCAACCGGAGAGCCGGCGCTGCGCGAAGATCGTCGTTGAACGGCTGCTGGGTTCTGGTTCCGACGAGCGGCGCACGAACTCGGACCAACGCTGAACGGCAGCAGCCAATCCCCGCGCCCTGCCAGGAAGCAGGAGCAAAACGGGACGATGCGACAACGGGGCAACGGAGGGTCGCAACGTCCGCCTCAAGGCCGTCGGCTATACTCAAGCGCTCTCGACGGATAAAGCAAGAGATGGACAGGCGCAGACTGCCGCTCGGCATCCAGACCTTCCGCCAGATTCGAGAGGAAGGCTGCTACTACGTGGACAAGACCGAGTACGCCCTGCGGCTAGTGACGGAAAGCAAGCACGCCTTTCTCTCGCGTCCACGGCGGTTCGGCAAGAGCCTGTTCGTGGATACCTTGAAAGACTTGTTCGAGGGCCGCAAGGAGCTGTTCCGCGCCCTGGCGATCCACGATCGCTGGGACTGGTCGGCGCGGCACCCCGTGGTGCGACTCGATTTCGCCGAAGGAGACTTCGGCGCGTCGGATCATCTGCATGCAAGCACCCTGGCGCAGATCGAACAGATCGAAACGAGAACCGGCGTCGGACGAAGGCGCACGGACTACGCCCCGCTCGATTCGGCCAGCTCATCCAGGCACTGCACGAGAGCACGGGACAGCGCGTGGTCGTGCTGGTGGACGAATACGACAAGCCGATCCTGGATGCCCTTGGCAATAAGGACGAGAAGACGGCTATCGCCAATCGGACCTATTTGCGCGGACTGTTCGGTGCCATCAAGGCCCGCGACGCCCATATCCGGCTCAGCTTCCTAACGGGTGTGAGCAAGTTCTCCAAGACGAGCCTGTTCTCCACGCTGAACAACCTCGACGACCTTACCTTGGATCCGGACTACTCCGCGATCTGCGGCTTTACCGACGCCGACCTCGACACCGTGTTCGCCTCGGAGCTGCCAGGGTTCGATCGCGACAAGATCCGCGACTGGTACAACGGCTACTGCTGGCGAGGCGAGGAAAGGATCTACAACCCCTACGACGTGCTCAGGCTATTCAAGACGCAGGAGTTCGACGCCCACTGGTACCAGACAGGCGGCACTCCGAAATTCCTGATGGACATTTTGACGGAAGAGAAGATTAACTCGATAGACCTCGATGGCATGGCCGCCAACGATGATCTGCTGGCGGCCTTCGACGTAGGGAACATGGCTCCGGAAGCTCTGCTCTTTCAGACTGGCTATTTGACCATCCGAGAGCAGAGAGCAGGGGAAAACGGACTGGCATTCCAGCTAGGCTATCCGAACCGCGAAGTGCGAACAAGCTTGAACAATGCCTTGCTGAACCACCTGATGCTGGATCGGGCGTTCTCGGCCAAGCGGCACAGTGGCCTGCAGGAGGCGCTGCGGAGCAAGAATTTCGCAGCGATGGAAACACAGCTACGCACACTGTTCGAGAGCATCCCCTACCAGCGGCACACAAGAAACCAAATCTCGAAATACGAAGGCTACTACGCCAGCGTATGCTATTCGTACTTCGCTGGCAGCGGCATCGAGGTGGTGGAGGAGGACAGCAGCCGGCAAGGTCGTCTGGATATGGCCGCGTTTTGCGGCGGCATCTATTTGTTCGAGATCAAGGTGCTCGGTCTTGCCGAGGAAGGAGCGGCCATGGCGCAGCTACGGCAGAAGGGATATGCAGAGAAATACCGCGGCCGCGGATTGCCGATCTACCTTGTCGGCGTGGAGTTCGAACCGGGGCGCCGCCGCATGGCGACGTTCGATGTCTACGACGCCATCGCGGAACGAACCGTCTGAGGAAGATCTCCAGCGCACGTATCGACAGCACTGCCCAAGCGCTTGCAGCAGTCGCCGATCAAGCCACGCCAGCGCCCGGCGCCAACGACAGACGATCGCCAGCAACCTCGCCGCCAACGAGATGCGTCCGCCGGATGGCGGCCAGGAGACATGTCGCAGCCCGTATTCTCCGTCCCTAGCCGATGCGCCAGCGGCGAGCTTTGGCTGGGTGCCCGGTTTTGCAAGGTAGTGCGCGGGCAGGGGTTGCCGGCACAACTTGGTTTCATCCATTTCGTACAATCCGCAAATCGGAGGGATGCGGGGATTCACCTTCTGGACGCTGCGCTGCCGGTCATCCGAGCGAACGCTCCAATTCGTCCTCGCGCAACGAGCAGCGAGTGCGAACGACAGCCGGAGACGGGACGCGAAGCGCAAGTTCGGCCTGCGCCGGAAGCGGCCTGCGCGGCGTCGAGCATCCTGCCGGTCCGCCGAGCAGCACCGGAACCGCAAGAAGGAGCCTCCATGCCCCCGCCCCACAGGAACGTCCCCGAAGAGGACGCCTGTCTCGCCGACGATCTGGCCACCGCCGCGATCAGCCCCAATACCCGGCTCGCCTACGCCAGCGCCCTCAAAGGACTCGACCGCGCGCTGAACGGCGAGCGGCCGACGGACGCATCCCTCGCCGCCCATCTCGAACGCCTGTTCCGCCGCGGCCGTGCGCCCGCGACGGCCAAGCTGACGGTCGCCGCCGTCCGCTTCCGGGCCCGGGAGGAAGGCGCTGCCGACCCCGTCGGTCCCCGGACGCGCAAGGCCCTGGACGGGTTTCGCCGGCAGGGGGTCGGCCGCGGCCGAGGACAAGTGGACGGCATCTCCTGGGAGCAGGCCGACGGCATGGCCGAACGCGCCGCCGGCGACGGCACGCTTGCGGGACTGCGCGACGCCGCGATCGTCGCGGTCGGATCGGCCTGCATGCTCCGCGTATCCGAAATCTCCGCGCTCGACGTGTCGGACGTGCTGTTCAGGAACAACGGCGCCGCGTTCGTGACCATCCGCCGCAGCAAAACGGACCAGCACGGCAGAGGGCATGTCGAGTACGTCGGCGCACGGCTGGCGACGTTTCTCCGCAACTGGATAGCGGCTGCGGGCCTGGCGGAAGGCGCGCTGTTCCGGCGGGTCGGCAGAAGCGGAAGACCCTGGAACGACCGCCTCCAGCCACAGTCTGTTCGCACCGCGATCGTGCGCCGGGCGAGACAGGCGGGCATTCCGGGGCACATCTCCGGCCACTCTCTGCGCGTCGGCTCGGCACAGTCCCTGTACCTGGCGGGAGGGAACCTGCTGGACGTGATGCGGGCCGGACGCTGGAAGTCCTCGCGGATGGCGGAGCACTACACGCGCCTGCCAAGCGCCATGCAGGGGCCGATGGCGCGTCTTCGCTTCGGCGTTAGGGAGGAGTAGGACGGCGGCGACCCACGGCTCTCGTGCGTCGGACGCCGGAAACGATCCCGCCAAGTCCGTCGCATCGGCCCGACGAGGCCGTGCTGTACGGGAAGCGCGGTGCGCCACGGGATTCCCTTGCGCCAGCGCGTCGCCACGATATTTGGTGCCAAGCGTTGCAGGGCATGCTGCGGGAGCGGTGAACGATGGACTGGAAGAGAAGGAAAGATTGGCCGAAGGGACGAGCAGGGTGCATCCCTGCGCATTGGCGAAAGATTCCGCACCGTCCGTGTGGACGGCGCGGGATCGGAACCCCTCACGGGTACAGCCGCCGCTGGCGAGTCAGGCAATCAGGCGGTAGGCCGCGTAGGCAGTCAGAATAACGGCAACAACGGTTATGGCGACTGCCATTCGCTTTTGTCGCTGAATTTCCGCGTCGGACCACTTCCGGTTTGCCATGGTTCCATCCTGTTCCTAGTCGCACAGGGCCACATCGTATGCAGCAGCCGCAGCTAAAACAAGACCGCCCCAGCCTAGCCTGCTCAACGCCCGCAGACCCATCCATGGGCACCTTTCCCTAATGTGAAAGGCGTGGCTCAAGTGACTTTAGTTCTTGGCACTTTTCTTGGCGTCAGGGCGCTTCCTTAGCGCCCTGACGTTCCTATAGTAATCTAGACTGAAAGCCATGAGCAGGAACGTCATCAGGAGGCCGTCCGCATAGGCCAAGACGAGATGATTCATGATCCGGCCGATGTCCCATTCAATCTTGCCCAAGAACAGCATTAAGGTCACTACGACGATTGTTCCGGCACATAGGCTTGGAACAAGCCAGCGCACCGTCAGTAAAGACAGCGTACGCATGCCTTCTGACGGTGTCACGATTCATCTCGCTTTCCAGCCTCCCCTTAGTCTTGCTGCAGCCGCCATACGGCACAGCCAGCTCCTGTCGCTGTTCCTAGACTTCGCAACCCCTGTCCAGCCCGGCCTCGCGTCCATATTCCCGTAATTAATGTTGCCGCTGCACCGATTATGCACGACTCCTGAGGATATTCCTCGGCGACTGCGACAGCAATGTCGGTCTCACTTGAACCGGGGTTGCACTGGGGCACCCAAGAAGGATTGTCTACTGTGGCACAGTACGCGGCCCGGTCCCCTGGCGTCCAGCAAGCTGCAAGGCCACGGTGGTCCGGACACCGATCCTCGGAGTCTGGAGTCCCGTCGCCGTCCCTGTCGCTTTCGCCTGTGGAACTGCCGCCAGAGCGGCTCCCATGATAGTTGGGACCGTCCGAGTTTCATAGAAAGCTGGAAGTGCCGCCGATGACGCCACCGTTCTCTGTTTCTTCTCGGACAGCAGCAGACCTTGTCGCAAAGTGACGCGAAGAAGGAATCCGCGCCATCCCTGCGAACGGCGCGGAGCTAGGCCGACGCTACATCGACGCGACGATGGCGCGCCCTAGAAGCCGAGGTCGGAGGCGTAGCGCGTAATCAAGTAGTACGTCCAGAATAGGAGCATGCCTATGTTGAACAGGAATACGGCCCGATTCAAAAAAAGGTTCTGCCACCACGGCTTGCGCTCACCTTCTTCGGCCACTCGCTATGCTCCCTAGTCGCTGCAAGCCCATCCCGCAAGAGCAGATACGCCAGAGATCACGGCATCGCGACTATTGCCCTCCTGCCTGATCGCCTTACACCCCATTCACCACGCCCTCCCCAGGCATGATTGAACGCTCTTTGACCATGCACCGCTCCGTCGGCCGTGGCGACCAGTCCGGCTGCCGCCAGCATACCACATGGATCCGGCTCGTCTTCGTACCCCGTAAATACGGGGACGCCCGATCCATCGGGTATATACGACGGCCTTTGGCCAGGAGGGCAATCCGCCGGGTTGATCAACGGCGAATCGATAGGAGGTTTCGATGGGATGTCGGGGCCGTCGCCACCTGGTGACGTGCCGGAACCACCATCGTAGCTGGGACTGTAGCCAGGGCCGTAGTCGAAGCCGCCGCCGATGCCGGGATGGAGGCAGCTCGGCGTGGTGCCGTCTCATGTGCAGCCGGGCTGCACCAGCGTTCGCCGGATGTGCCGAATCGAGCGTTACAGGAGGTGCTGCGAGAGCAGCGGCCGATGGGACGAGCAGGGTGCAGCCCCTGTGCATTGGCCAAGGAGACCCGTACCGTCCTTGTGGACGGTATGGGCTCGCGGAGTTGTTTCACCAAAGCCGACAGCGCATTCGCTCATGGACAGTAGAAGGAAAAGTCGTGCCTACCCCACCGCTTAGGGCGCAATAGGCACTTTCTGAAGAGCCATCAATGCGATGGCGGACAGCCGGTGTTATCGATGACGATTCTGTTCTGGCCTTCGCCGCCAAAACCCTTTCGTCGTAGGGCCGTGCCTGTACAGGTGATACGCAATGGGCACCAGCATCACCACCGTGGTCACGGCCATCTCTCCGTAGGGCACTCCCCTCTCCAAGACCCAGGCCGACAACGCGGCCCAACCGCCCATCACCACAATCAGCAGTGTCGCCACCTGCAGGCCGAACGCTGTCGATTCGTTGATCTTCATTTCAGCGTATCCTTTTCCTACTGTCCTAGGTATCCGGATCTCCGTCGCCGAATGGCGGGCAGAGATTCAAAGCATGCCCGGCTACGCCCGAAATTGCACCACACGCTGCTACCGCGCCGGCAGTTGCTCCGGCAACCATGCAAGCGACACCCGCTGCCGAGCCTACCGCTGCGCTACAGACTGCAGGCCACACGATTTCCGTTTGATATCCGCGGTGCATTCTCGGGAAGCAGTTAATGCTAGGCCTCCTGACTATGGTCGGACCTCCATCTCTTTCCTTAACGCAGTAGTCCATGACGCAACTATTGCCCATCCATGTTTGACCAGCGGGACACGACGGCGGACTTGATGTCTGACTGTCCGAACTCTCGAAGCCGCTGTTTGAACTGCCGGAGCCACCATTGGAACCGCCGCCGCCCGATCCGCCGCTGGAGCCGTTGTCTTTCCCCGGGGCCATCATATAGCCTCCGCCATAGCTGCAGAAGCTGTTTCCCCAGTTCTGGGGATTGTCGCAGAACTCGTCGATGCCGCCGTCAAGCCGGGGGCAGCTCAGCGTGGTGCCGTCCCAGGTGCAGCCGGGTTGCGCCAGCGCGTCGCCGCCGACGGTAGGCGCGAGGTCCGCGCCGGGCGAGTCCGGCAGCGCGAACAGCAGGAAGGCCGCGGCGAACGCAGCGAGTTGAAAGGGTCCCTTCATGTGCATGGTTCTCTCCTTGCAGAGTTGGTTGGGTTGGTCGGGTTTCATCAGCGCAGCCACGGGTGCGGCTCCCACGGGAACGGGCAGCCTTCGGGGATCAGGCACGGCGGCTCGGTCTGCCGGCATTCGATCCGGCACACCGTCGGGCAGTACCGCCCCGGCGGGCACCAGTCGCAGATCAGCTCGCACCGGGGCGGTTCGGGCTCGAACGGCGGCGGGAACGGGCCGAACGGCGGTCCGGGGTTCTTCTCCGGCGGGAACGGCGAGCAGATGCCACCCGGGACGTTCCCCCAGGGCCAGGGGCACTCGACGGGCGCCGGCGCGACGCCGCCGGCCGGCACCGCCAGCCCGGGCAGCCAGCAGATCGGCACCCGGAACGGCACCGGCAGGCACACAACCTCCGCCGGATCCGATTCGTTCGGCGGCTGCGTCGGCAGGAGGCATTGCGGCGGCTGCGGCCGGAGGTCGCATTCGTCGAGCGGCGACAGCGCCCGCGACGGCATGCCGAGCAGCGCCAGGGCGAGCGCCGCCAGCAGCAGCGCGGTTCTCGGTTTCCTCATAGGAAGTTCTCCTTGTTCGGCGGAAGGGATGGGCCCTGGCGGGCAGCTGCCACGGAGACGGCCGGCGGTGCCGGCGCGACGGACCGCATGCGCGTCATAGGATTTCCCCTCCTCGTTTCGTCGATTTCCGGCGTTGCTGCCGGGCCTGTCCCGGAATCGTCGGCGTCGGACTGGCGGCCTTTCGGTCGTCGTGGGCGTCGGTGCCCTCCCTGCCGCGTCGCTCGCGTTAATTCCAGTTAAAGCGAGCGACGCACCCGACAGCCGCCGAAAGGCACCTGACTGGCGAGGCGCGGGGGTTGGAAGCGGTCCCTTGCGCTGCGCGGCTGCGCCGTCGGGCCGTGGCGGAGGAGAATCCAGGGAAGTTCCGCCCGTCGGACGGATCGGGCGGTCTCGGAGGGGGCGGAAAAGTCGAAAAAAGCGCTTGCGCTGCCGGATTCCGGTGCTCTAGACTCGTTTTAACTGGAATTAGAGAGTCGGGCAGGGTCGCCCTGCTTCCCGAGGCTCCTTCCCTGTCCGCCTTATCCCGCTATCTGCCGCCAACAAAGCGAACCCGCTTCAGTGCGGACAGCCCCTGGTCCCTGCACGGGTCGGAGCCACTCCCTTCCCTCGCGACCGTGGGAGTCTTCCCGGACGGATGCCGAGGGTGGCGGCCGATGTGGAGGGTGCGGCAGGCGCTTCCCGGATCAGGTGCCCCGCAGCCGCGGATCCAGCGCGTCGCGCAGCCCGTCGCCGATGTAGTTGACGCTTAGCACCGTCAGCGAGATGGCCAGCCCCGGCCAGAGGGCCCGGGCCGGAGCGATGTCGATGAAGTTGGCGCCGTCGAACAGCAGCCGGCCCCAGGTGGGGAAGTCCGGCGGAAAGCCGAGACCCAGGAACGACAGCGCGGATTCGGTGATGATGGCGTTGGCGATGCCGAGGGTGGCCGAGACCATGATGGGGCTCAGCACGTTGGGCAGGATGTGGCGGCCGACGATGCGCCGCTGCCGGGTGCCGATGCTGCGCGCCGCGATGACGAATTCGCGTTCCTTGACGGCCAGCACCTCGCCGCGCACGATGCGCGCCGTCTGCATCCAGCTGGTGGCGCCGACTACGAACACGATCAGCAGGAAGATGCCCGCTTCCGGGCCGAACGCCGAGCGCAAGGCATCGCGGAACAGCATCACCGCCACCAGCAGCAGCGGCAGCAGCGGCAAGGCGAGGAACAGATCCGTGGTGCGCATCAGTACGCCGTCGAGGCGCTTGAAATAGCCGGCCAGCACGCCGACGCCGGTGCCCAGCACCAGCGACAGCAGCATGGCCGTGAAGCCCACCGCCAGCGACACGCGGCCGCCGGAGAGCAGCTGGGCCAGCACGTCGCGGCCCAGGTTGTCCGTGCCCAGCGGATGCGCCAAGGACGATCCCTGGTTGCGCGCCTGGGTGTCCAGATACTGCGGGTCGATGTCGTGCAGATACGGGCCGATCAGCACGGCCAGCGTCATGAACGCGAACACCGCCATGCCTGCCAGCGCCCCCTTGTGGTTGCGGAACGCCTGCCACACGTCCATCCACAGCGAGCGGTGGGTCGGCATTTCCTGGGCGGTGGCGGGCATCGTCGTGGCCAGCCCTCACTCGTAGCGGATGCGCGGGTCGAGGATGCCGTAGAGCACGTCGGCGACCAGATTGAACAGGACGATCAGCACCGCGAACAGGAACGTCAGCGTCTGCACCAGGGGGATGTCCGCGCCTTGGATGGCGACGACGAGCAGCTGGCCGAGGCCGTTCACCCGGAAGATCTGCTCGGTGATGATGGCGCCGCCGAAGATGGTCGGTACGCCTAGAGCGATCATGGTCACCACCGGGATCATGCTGTTGCGCAGCACATGCACAAGCAGCACGACGCGCTCCCGCAGACCCTTGGCGCGGGCGGTGCGCACGTAGTCCAGATTCAGGTTGTCGAGCATGGCCGAGCGCATGAAGCGGCTGAGCTGGGCGGCGTTGTAGAGCGCCAGCACCAGCACCGGCATGAGGATCTGCTTGATCTGCACCCAGAAGCTGGCCAAGTCCGTCACCTCGTGGGTGGTGTCGTAGATGGACGGCAGCCATTGCAGCATGACGCTGAACACCGTGATGGCCAGAAGCCCGGTGAAGAACGTCGGTACCGAAAAGCCCACCATGGAGACGAAGGCGCCGATCTGGTCGAACCAGGAATACTGTCGGTAGGCGGAGACGATGCCGATGGGCAGCGCGATGAGGATGCCCACCAGGTAGGACAGTCCCACCACCCACAGCGTCTGCGGCAGCCGTTCGACGATGAGGTCCACCACCGGCCCTCGGGTGGCCCAGGAGAGCACCCGGGGCCGTGCGCTCGAGTCGCCGATCTGCACGTCGAACATCTCCTCGATCAAGTTCAGCGGCTCGTTGACGAAGAAACTCTCCAGCCACTTCGCATAGCGCACGGGGAACGGCTGGTCGAGGCCCATGGAGTCGCGGATCTGGGCGCGCACTTCGGGCGGGATGGTGAGCGGCAGCTGGCCGGTGGGATCGTTGGGGGCGAGATCGAGCAAGGCGAACAGCACGAAGCTGATGGCGAGCAGCGTAGGCACCGCGAACAGCAGGCGGCGGGTTGCGTAGCGGAGCACAGGGCGAAGGAGTCAGCTTGCGCGCGACGGGCGGCGATTCGGTGCAGGCGCGGCCAGCACGGTGCCTACCGATGCCAGTCGGCGACGTTCCAGAGTTCCGAATCCCACGGATTCAGACGCACCCCCTTGAGCGTCTTGGCGCGGGCGGAAAGCCGGGCTCGCCAGATCAGCGGAATCAGGTAGTGGTTCTGGACGAGGACGTCGTTCATCCGCTTGGCCACGGCGGCGCGCTCCGCCAGCGCCGCCGTACCCGCCAGCCGCCGCGCCAGCGCATCGTACTCCGGCGAGCAGAGGCGCGGACTGTTGGTGCCCAGCCATTGGTTGTCCGGGCCGGGAATCTGGCTGCAGATCCAGCCGGCCAAGTACGTCTCGGGATCCGTGCCGTCGAAGTTGTTGGTGTACATCTGAATGTCCACGTAGAACTTCTGCAAGGTGTCGGGGCTGCCCGGGTCGCTGCCGAAGAACACTGCGCCGTCGATGTTGCGCAGTTCCGTTTCGACGCCGATCTCCTTCCACATCTGCTTGATCAGCGCCTGGGTGCCCTGGCGCACGGAATTGGTGGAGGTCTGGAACAGGATGGACAGGCGAACATCGTCCTTGGCCCGCACACCGTCGCCGCCGGGCAGCCAGCCGGCCGCGTCCAGGATGCGGTTCGCCTCGTCGATATCCTGGGTTCGGCAGTTGTCGTTGGCGCTGGAAGCGTACATCGCCGGCGCGGGGACGATGTTGCAGGTCACCCTGCCGCCGGCGCCGTAGCCGGCATCGACCAGCAGCTGCCGGTCGATGGCCAAGGACAGCGCCCGACGCACCGCGGGGTCCGCCAGAAACGGATGCGGATTGCCGCCGTCGAGGTAGAGCGAGCGCCCGCCGGGGCCGAGGTTCGGATCGTCGTTGGTCTGGTTGACGATCAAGCGCTCCACCAGGGTGCCGTAGGCGGCCAGCACTTCGCCCTTGCCAGCGGCGGCCATGCGCTCCAGCACTTCCGGCTCCACCTGCAGGTTCCAGGCGTAGTCGAACTCGCCGGTTTCCAGCACCGCCCGCGCCGCGGACGCAGCGTCGCCGCCGCCCTTGAAGGTGGCGGTGGCGAACGCCGGCTTGCCGGGCTCGCGGTAGTGCGGATTGGCCGAGAAGACGATCACGTCGTTGGCGCGGAACTGCTCCACTTGGAACGGCCCGGTGCCGATGGGATGGAAGTTCTGTTCGGTGCAGGCAACTGCCTTTGCGCCCAGGCAGTCCGCGAACTGCGCCCGTTGCAGCACTGGCGAGACGGAGCCCGCGAACGGGCGGTAGGGAAACGGCTTCTCGACGCCAAACGAAATATGCACGGTGTGGTCGTCCAGGGCTTCGATGGCGGCCACATCGGCGAAGGAGGGGGCGGCGTTGCAGCCAGCGGCCTGCAGGCAGTACTGGCCGGAGAACGCGACATCGGCCGCGGTGAGCGGCGTACCGTCGGACCAGAGAATGTCCTGTCGGAGTTTCCAGGTGATGCTGCGCAGGTCTGGCGCCACGCCACCGTTCTCAACGGTGGGGATATCCACCGCCAGCGTCGGCACCATGGTGCCGTTGTCGTCGTAGTGGGCGAGGGGTTCCAGCACCATGGAGGCCGCCTCGACATCCTTGGTGCCGCTGGAAAGGTAGGGATTCAGGATGGATGCCGCCTGCCAGTAGAGTATCTTGAGATGATCTTCGTCGGCCTCTTGCTGTGGCGGAATCTCCTCGATCGCCAGTTCTTCCGACGAACAGGCCGCCAGCGCCGCCGTCCATAGCGCGATCAGTCCGATTCTCTTGCGCATCTGCGTACTTCCCGGATCTCGGCGGGGGCACCATACACGGAACTCGCTCCTCGTTCACTCACGCAAAATGGCATGCGACCCAGTGCCCCGGCCGCAACTGCCGCCATTCCGGCTCGCGCGTCGTACATTCCGGCCTCGCCATGGGGCAGCGGGTGCTGAAGCGACAGCCGGGCGGCGGCTGTGCGGGGCTCGGCACGTCGCCGACCAGCAGAATGCGTTCGCGGCGCGCTTCCAGGCGCGGATCGTGAATGGGCGCGGCAGACAGCAGCGCCTGGGTGTAGGGATGCAGCGGCTGGTCGTAGAGGACGTCGCTGGGCGCGAGTTCGGCCAGTTTGCCGAGATACATCACCGCCACCCGATCGGCGATGTAGCGCACCATGCCAAGATCGTGGGAAACGAACAGATACGTCAAGCCAAGACTCTCTTGGAGATCTTCAAGCAGATTCACCACCTGAGCCTGGATGGAGACGTCGAGCGCCGCGATGGGCTCGTCGCAGACGATGAACTCCGGCTCCAGAGCCAGCGCCCGCGCCACGCCGATGCGCTGGCGTTGGCCGCCGGAGAACTCGTGGGGGTAGCGGTTGGCGAAGCGGGCGTCCAGACCCACCGCTTCGAGCAGCGTCTCCACCCGGGAGGCCAGCGCCCGGCCCTTGGCGATCCCATGCTCGAACAGGGGCTCTCCGACGATGCTGCCGACGGTCATGCGCGGATTCAGACTGTCCTGGGGATCCTGGAACACCATCTGCATTCGTCGACGCTGGCGGCGCAGCGCCTCGCCGCGCAGTTGGGTGATGTCCTGGCCGCGAAATACGACGCGGCCGGCGGTGGCGTCGATCAGGCGCAGAACGACGCGGCCGGCGGTGGACTTGCCGCAGCCGCTCTCTCCTACAAGACCCAAAGTCTCGCGTTCGTGGATGTCGAAGTCCAGCCCGTCCACGGCCTTCACGGCTCCCGCCTGGCGGCGAAACATGCCACGCAGAACGGGGAAGTGCTTGACTAGGCCGCGTACGCGCAGCAAGGGTTCGGCGCTAGCAGTCACGCGGGGCTCCGGCATCCACATCGTAGAAACAGGCCAGTTCGTGTCCCGCCGCAACGGAGCGCAGCGGCGGATTCTCCCGCCGACAGCGATCGAAGACATGCGGGCAGCGCGGCGCGAACGGGCAAGCCGCGGGTGCCTCGGTCAAACTCGGCGGCTGCCCCGGGATGCTGGTCAAGCGCTTGGAGCCGGTGCCGTCGAGCCGTGGCAGGGTGCCCAGCAGGCCGCGGGTGTAGGGATGTAGCGGCCGTTGGTAGAGGGCGTCGACGCTGGCGCGTTCCACCGCCAGCCCGGCGTACATCACCATCACGCGATCGGCCAGCCCGGCCACCACGCCGAGATCGTGGGTAATCCAGACGATCGCCATGCCGAGCTCGCTGCGCAGTTGCTTCACCAGATCCAGTATCTGCGCCTGGATGGTGACGTCCAGGGCCGTAGTGGGTTCGTCCGCGATCAGCACCTTGGGATCGCAGGCCAGCGCCATGGCGATCATCACCCGCTGGCGCATGCCGCCGGAGAAGCGATGCGGGAAATCTTCCAAGCGGCTGGCCGGCGCCGGAATCCCCACCATCTCCAGCAGCTCTACGGCCCGCTTCCGGGCCGCGGCCCGGCTCAAGCCGAGATGCGCCCGCAGCGGCTCGGCGAGCTGGTAGCCCACGGTAAGCACCGGATTCAAGGACGTCATGGGATCCTGGAAAATGAAGCCGACTCGGCCGCCGCGCATGTGGCGCAGGTCGTCGCCGCCAAGCCGCATCAAATCCTCCCCGTCGAGACACGCTCGGCCGGAGACGATCTCGGCCGGCGGCGCGGGCAGCAGGCCGAGCAGCGACAGCATGGTGACGCTCTTGCCGGAGCCGCTCTCGCCCACCACGCCGAGCAGCTCGCCCTCGCGCAGGTCGAAGCCGATGCCGTTGACCGCATGCACCACGCCGTCCGGAGTGTGGAAGCGGACGCGGACGTCCTCCACCTCGAGCACCCGCCGGCCAGCGCATTCCGTACTAGACTTCCTCAAGTCGATCACCCCTGGCGACGGCTGCACTGCGGCTCCTGGTATCGGCCCCAGCACCATAGCATTGTCCCAGGCCATCGGCTATGGCAGCCGTGCCGCAACGACGCTGCGAAATCCTTCAACCCGAGTCCGTACCGACCGGCTGCGTGATTGGCGTACCCCGTGGCGCGGGCTTTGTGTCCAAGATCAAGATGCGGCGTCAGTCCCGCTTGCTGCTCGGAGCCTGATCGCCGCTTCCTCGCCGTTTTCGATCCCTTCGTAGTAAAGCGCAGCCAAGTGATCTCGCATGGATGGAATGGGTACTGTCAGTTGTCGATCCTCCGCTGAGAAAACGCCCGAAGACAGCGACTTGTCGAGAACGTCGCCAGCCTGTTGAAAGCTCACCGCCCGGCCCAAGTCGTCCGACACTTGAAGGATGTCCAAGGCGTCCTTCTTCATGAGCGGTTTTTGTTTATTCGCCAAAGACGATGCGATTGCGCCAAGTGCCAGCGAGTGGTCGCGCACTCGTCGCAGGCGGCCTTTATAGTATTCGTCTCGATACTCCTGCGAACGTGCGAGCGCTTCGCTTCGCAGGGCTTCCGAGTTGCGGAAACCATCGCGATTGGCCAGCAGCATCTCGAACAAGCCTCTTAACGCGTTGTTGACATGGTGGGGAAACTCCTGGGCGTCTTCGGCAAGACGTTCGACGAGTTTCCTGCGCCATTGGCTCCAATCATGCACAGAGACGTTCCGACTCGCCAGATACGACAACCAGCGTTCGTCTTCGGTCGTCAAGCCGTATCTTTCCAACGACTTCGCAAGCGCATAGCGGCCTTCTCCTGAATCAAGCCGGCCCAAACTGATCTTTTTTCCTGCGCCAAGACGATCCGATCCCAATCGGTCGATCAGCGTATCTTCGCTGCGAGGGGTGCCGAAAGCGAACAAAGCGATGGGGACGCCTTGCTGGCCTAAATACATTGTGAGAAGAATCTCTTTGACACGATCGGTATTCGGCAATTCCTGAGCCTCGTCGATGCATACCGCGACCGTGACGCCATCGCTCCAAACATGCTCGGCGTACCGACGCAGGCAGGTTCCGAAAGGCGTTTCCGCGGTGAGATTCAAGGCCATATCGAGACGTTCTCGGAAGGAGCGGCGCGTAAACGCGCCAACCACGCTGCGAATGGTTTTCCGGCTGGCGTCGATCACACCGTCCACCAGAGCATTGTCGGCCACCAGCCGCCTTAGGTTGTCGATCTTCGAGGGAACGCTTTCGGTAATCGCCTCCACGACTCGGCGCGGCTCGATGTCAAGCGCCCTCGCGCCCAGCGTTGTCACCACGACGTTCGAGTCTTGGCTTCTGGTTTCACGCCAGTGGTTCATCAAGGCGGTTTTGCCACAGCCGGGAACGCCGAGCACTAGCGTGGTCTGGCCCTCGACGACGTCTCTCGCCAAGGCGGCAACCACGTCGTTCAGCCTAGACAGCTCTTTTTCGCGCCCGACGAACACCGGCGGGGTCGTTCTGTCGCCGGCGTCGCAGAAGTCCTTCAGGCCTTGGAAAAGTGCGTCTAGGCTGTTCATCAGTAGTCAACTGCGTCCCGACGGATTCGATTGTGCCGCCCAGCACGCCGTTTGCCAACCGGCTGTTCGGGCTCGGCAATGGCGAACATCCCTGGTGCAGGTGCCCAGCCGCTGTCGGTCGTCGGGAGCACTCCACCACCGTCCGTTCGAGGCGGGCGGAAGGAGAGTCGCGCCTGCCGCCACGAAACGCGGACGCCGCTAGGCGATTGTCGAAGCGGACACATGACGAACGGCGGCCAGCACCCGCTGGCCGGCGCATTCGGCACTGGATCCATCAAGTCCATTCGCCTTCCTGGATAGCTGCACGGTCGGCTCCGGCTCCGGTCGATGCGCAGCAGCACTGCCCAACGCCGATGCACTCCCACCGTGCCTGTCGTGATAGTGCCACTCTATCCTGCAAATGCTTGCGCGCATGCGCACTTCTGAAGTCGCCACCAGCAACTGACTGGACGCGCTGAGGGTGCAGACGCAAGCTGGCCATGAGCATCATGGCCGCTCGATGCGAACCCGGTCGCTCAGTCCGAGATCATCCAGAATCTGCCGCAACTCCGTCTCCATGCTGCCGGCGAGCATGGCTTGAACACGGACCGAGCACTCGACTTTCATGCTGAGGTCATCGCCGGAGGGCAACTTGGGCAAAACTCTGGTTCCGAACCGATTCCAGGTTTCGGGAGGCACGGTACCGGACAGCCGAAGCGTGACTTGTGATTCGCCCGGAGCGGGATCGGGCGCGGGCTGGGACACCGGCGCGGGTTCCGGAGACGGAACGGGTTCCGACGGCGCAGCGCCTCCTGGCACCCCTTTGCGTTCCTGGGCCTTGGCCTTGGTCAGCAGAAAGACGCCCGATTCAAAGGCCACCTCTTCCTGGCCAATCGAGGCCGCAAACCACAGCCGATCGTAACTGCCATCAGGATTAGCGCCAGAGGCCAGGCCGAAGTCGCCCTTGGCCACAAACTCGGCGATCCGCCGACGAAGAGTCGCGTCGGGATCGACCAACCGCGTCAGCGCTCCGTCCATAAAGCTCTGCCGCAAACTGATGAGCGGCCAGGAGCCCGAGTTTCGAAATGCCGGCGGCCAGCGCCGACGTTCTCGTTCAGCAGGGCATCGGATTTCAACGCGCTTAAGATTCGGCCACAGAGCGTTTCACTGGCACTCGCATGGCCAGCGCCGAGGTCGATGAGTTCAAGGCCGTTCTGCCCGTGCGAATCCGACAGGGCCACGAAGCGGCAGCTGGCCCAAACTTCGTCCTTGGAGGCTTGCTCTGCCTCCTTGACCTTCGACCGAAGGCCGACACGGTCCGCACGGTCGAACTCGGCGCCTAGCATGCCCTCCGCCACTTCGTGCGCCACCCGCTGCCAGGCAAGCCATAGCTCAACCTTGCGCAGTTCATCCGCCAGCTCCGGCCCGTGGAATGTCCTCCAGCATCACCTTGAGGATGAGACAGGCCCCTGGGTTGAGGTCGCTGGCGAACGCCTCGCAGCCAAGCCCAGCGCTTCCAGCGGGATCGATCCGCCGCCGGCGAACGGGTCCACAGCCAGCGGAGACTCCTTGCCGTGCGCCATCTTCACCAATGCACGGCTCGCGGCCAGATCCCAGTTGGCGAAATCGGCGATGAACGACAGAAACCCTGTCGCAATTCTGCGTCATTCGTCGGCGTTGCCGCACCGCACGCAGAACTTTTCGCACTTGTTGCTTAAAGTCCTCCGGGCAGTGCGCATCGCGCGGGTACGGCAGCAGCAACCCTAGCAACACCGCCCGGGACGACGCCAGCGGCCGCCTCGCCCACCATAGGTGCAGCGTCGAGGGATGCCCGCGTCGGATGGACTTCTCACGGGCCGCGTAGCGCGATACCGACGCGATAGGAAAGTCCACTTCGGCGAGGCGTTTCCATTCCTTGGAGATCATAGGCGTTTCTCGGCCCAGCGGACGACTGTCGTCGCGATTTCAACCGCTTCCGCATACTCCTGTTCGGAAACGGGTTTATCGACATTAGGATAGCGCGTGGCTGTCGCGTATGTCGTGAGTGACTCGGCCCTGCGGATGGTTTCCGGAATCGTCTCCCAGGCCTCCTCCAGCAGGGCCAGAAGGTGGCCCAAGTCATGCCCATACGGAAAGTCGATGCGACGCCAGGGCCAGATTTCTTCTGGCGCGGTTCAACCACTCTCGTGGGTCGTTGGGCGGATACCGCTCAGGTCGCTTCATACACCACTCTTCCTTCCCGCAGGGCGGACTTGATGACCAGCGCGTGGCTGTCCTTGTACCGCTCCACATCCCCGGGGGGGGGGGGGGGGGGGGGGGGGGGGGGGGTTGCCATGACGATGTCCACCGCAGCGCGGACGCCGTACAGCCTGCGATAAACCCTGGCCATGAGTTTGCGTAAATTCGGCACCTCCTTGACGATGAGCAGATCCACATCGCTACACGGCCCCATTCCCCCGGCAGCGTATCCGAAGAGGATAATCCGCTCCGGCTGCGCCACCTCCACGATGCGCCGCATGATGTCGTTCAGCATACTTGGGTCAAGTCCCTGTTGCTTCATGGCATTTTCTTTCTCCGTACGGATGGCGCGACATTGTAACGATAGCCGAGCTCGCTTTGACCAGCCGTTTACACTCGTTCAGCGACCCGCTTCCTTGGCGGCTTGCTCAATCCAGCTGCCCACGTTTTTATAACCTTTATCATTATTCCAAAAATAAAACTTGCAGCCCTTAGGAATTTCGCCACATCGTTCCGTAGTATGTCCGTTCTGATTTTTTATCTTGCTTATATCGATCCCCAGTAAGCCATTGCCCCTGGCTTTTCTCTGCTCAATCTCATATTTCACATAATAGCTTGAGCAGTTGTGGAAACCAACCATAACGACCGTGACGGATGTGCCATAAAGCTGATTCCTTATCCAGCTTTCTTGGCAGCGTCACCACTTTTTTGACTTCTTCGAAATCAGCCGCGTCCACAAATCCGACCGCTTCCTTGCCCTGTGCAACCCAACTGTTGCGGACAATGTTTGCACGCCAGACATCGTGCTGATACTCGAAACCGAAGAATACTCTTCTCGTCATTGTTGTAACCTCTCTTGTGTTTAACTGATGATCACCGCCGCGCGCCGACAAGGCCAACGCGACATAGAACGGAACCAACATGATGGAAAACGTCGCTTCGAGCCAAGTTCGTTTGAAAGCGCCGACATTCATCGAAAAATCGACAGCCGATTCATCCAGAGTCCGCACATGGTCGTAAAGCTCGCGAAACAACCGTTCCTGCCAGAGGAAGTAACCGTCCAGGCCCCAGAAGACTAGCACCGGCACGAAGCCGATCCATGCGAGTTCAACGCGCCTTTCTCTAACCAGCAATACGAGAAGTGCTGAAACCAGGACCACGGCCCACCCCTTCATGCGGAAGGAGTCTCCGGCGAGACGGTTGATCGCGCCTTGAATGAACTCCAGGTGTTTGAGCTTTGCTTCCATCGCCATCCCCTAAACTACCGCTGCCGCGTTGGAATTCGAAACCGAAGCTCTCGCCGCTACGCATCGACTCGATCCGTTCGGCTCCGTTCACGCCTCATCCTCCGTTCCGTACGGAGCCGCGTTCTCCCGCACATCCATCGGTCGGGTCATCGCGTTCACGTCAAGCCAGTAGTGCTGCACCTTGACGACCTCGCGCCACGGGAACCGGGCCGGATCCCGGATCGGCTCCTGGAGCGTCGGATCGCCTGCGCAGCCGGTCACCACATAGAGCCAGTAGCAGTCGCGGCGGCCGTCGGCGACGCGACGCTCGTTCGGCGTGAGCAGGATGCTGCCGGTCTCTGCGGCCAACCCCTTCACCTCGATCAGACGCAGCTTGGGCGCTCTGTCGTTTCACGAACCGCGTGACCTTCTGGTAGAGGTCGAATTCGAGACCGTCAGTGGCAAAGCTGGCGGTGCGCGGGATGCGCTTGGTGAAGACGGGTTCCGCGCTCCACCCTCCGTCAGCCTGACGCTCGGGGAAATAGACCATGGCCTCCTTGGTGCGGCGCAAGTAGAAGGGCGCCCGCTTCCGATCCATGGCTTCCTGGATCGATTTCACGTCGGCGTAGGCGTCCCGGTCGAGCAGTTGCAGAAACAGGGTGAAGTTCTGCGGGTCGCCCTTGTGCGGCGTGGCGGTGAGCAGAAGGAAGTGATTCGTGCTGTCGCGCAGCAACTCCCCGAGCCGGTAGCGCTGGCTTTTGTGGGTGTCGTCACGCGCCGACATCCGATGCGCTTCGTCGACGATGATCAGATCCCAGCGTACTTGGCGCAGCCCAGGCAGGATCTCGGTGCGCTTGGCGAGGTCGAGCGAGGTGACGACCTGCTTGTGCTCCAGCCACTGGTTGATGCCGAACTGTTCGCGCAGGTTCCCGCCCTTGAGCACCAAAAACTGCTCGTCGAACTTCTCCTTGAGTGCGCGCTGCCATTGAAACGCCAGATTCGCCGGGCAGACCACAAGCACTCGTTCGATGAGGCCGCGGAGCTTGGGCTCACGAACGAGGAGCCCGGCCATGATGTCTTGCCTGCACCCGCGTCGTCGGCCAGCAGAAAGCGTACGCCGGGGAGCTTGAGGGGGTGCTCGTAGACAGCCTCGAGCTGATGGGGCAGAGGGTCCACGCGAGAGATGGCAAGCCCGAAGTAGGGGGCGAGCTCGTAGGCGATACCGAGCGAATAGGCCTGCAGGGCGATATGCAAAAGCCGCCCATCGCCGCCGTAGGAAAGAGCGGAGTCGGCAATGGCCAGGTTCGAGATGTCGTCCGGGGTCAGCGTGACCCGGCGGAACTGCTCGGAACGCTGACCGACGAGGCCGGCAACCCAGCTGCCGGGTCCGTTGGAGCGGACGGTCTCTACCCGCATCGGCTCGCTGAACAACGGCGCTGTCAGAACTTGCCGTTGACGAAAAGGCACTTCAACAGTCAATGCTCCCCTCCCGTGCTACCCGATGCTATGGATTTCTCTCTTAGTCGTCGTATCCGATGGGAACCTTCGGAATCATCGTCTCCAGCCTTCTGCCCACTCGTCCGCTGCCGAGAGCCTGAAGCAATACGATGCAAGACAACGAGAGTATAGGGAAGCCAGCTCATGTAGCCCATTCGATGAGCGGTTCCAACAAGGTCCATTTAACGTTGCCGACTGCGACGAAGCACTCGCTTCAGGGCAGCCGGTCTCGTCGTCCAGAACGAGCTTGAGGATATCGGCTCGGGGGAGTCGAACAAGGCCGAACGTTCTCATCGCCAGCCGTTGGGCTTGTCGAGCCTTCAGCGCCGCCAAGCCGGTGCCTGCAACATGCCGTCGTCCTTCAAGCTTGTGCTCGAACGCCTCGGCGGGCGTAGCTTCGTCCATGTGCAAGCTGCGCCATGGTTCGAGGCGCACGGGCTGAATCCCGTATGGTTCGGGCTTCCAGGCGGGCTCGGCAGACGCTGCTGGAAGCTGCGCTCGGGTGCGTCTCCAGGGTCGCCCGAAGGTGCCGCGTCTGTCTGAACCTTATACATCGTCCACTGCATCCACCACGGACGCAATGGCGCTGGCCGCCAGCCAGCCTCGGGTGCCGTCGGCGAGCGCTACGCGCACCCATCCGTCGCGGGATTCGACGACGGCCACCTCGGTTCCGGCCGGCAACGGGTTGGCGAAGGCCGGCGAGGCCCCCGCGCTGTCTGCCGAGCGCAAGGTGGCCCCGTCCATGAGCACGACGGCGGCGTCCGCGCCAGCACCGGCGAGCAGCGCAGAGGGGGTGGCCGCTGCCCACACCACCAGCGCTGGAACAGCGATGGTGCGCAGCAGACGTACCCGATGTTGGGACCAGGCGCGAGCAGCAGGACGGCGATGGCGAATGCGCCAGCGCCAGCCAAGTGCAGCTGCGCGGCGGTGAATCGAGCACGCCAGAACAGCAGCGAATCGAGAGCGCCGGCCGCGGCAGGCCGCGGCAGCCAGGACGGCAGCCGGCCCCGCAGCCAAGCGAGGTTGGCGCGGGCGCGTTCGTTGCCGGGATCACTGCGCAAGGCGCGACGGTAGGCAAGCACGGCGCGACCGGCATCCTGGGCACCGAGGGCGGCATTGCCCCAGTCCACCTGCAGCGCCGGAGTGGCAGAATTCGCCGTCGCCAGCGATCGCAAGGTCCGCTCGGCGCTGGCGAACAGGCGTACGCGGCGCAAGCGATCGGTTTCTTCCAGGGCCGATTGATAGAGAACGCGGGCGCTGTCGATTCCTGTCGGCTCCGCCGCCCAGATCCAGGGCGCGGCAAGCAGCATCGCCGCCAGCGAAACCGTCGCGGCGGCCGGGATCGGCGACCGGCTTGCGTTTTTCGACCAGTCGCGGGCGATGCCGCGCAGTTCGTCCACGATGTCGCCAGCCACCGCCTGTCGCGCTGCCGCGGGATCGAATGCGCGAGTCTCCAAGCGCTCCAGCACGGCAACGGAGGTGCTGGCATCGGCACCGGTCGCTTGCGCCAAGCGGCGCATGGCGGCAGCGATGAGGGGGGCCGCTTCTCGCGCCGGAGCGCCGTTGTCGAGGGCGTGTGCCACCTCCTTCAGCGCATGGCGAATTTCGCGGCTGCGCACCCGTCGGCCGCCGGTACGCGACAGCCAGAACGACGCCAGCACTGCCAGCAGCGGGACGCCGTAGAGCGCGCCGAGCAGGCCGCGGATGTCGCCGCTGCCCCAGGGTCGAGCGAAGGTTTGCTCCGGTTCGCTGAGCGACATGTCGGCACCGAGCAGCGTGGCGATGCTGCCAGCGTTGGTTCGCGGTTCATCGATGGTTCGGCGCGGTGGCGCTGCTGCCGGCGCCGCCACCACGTCGGCAGCGCCGACGAGCTGGGCGGCATCCACCGCTAGCGCGACGGGCTGGCTTTTCACCGTGCGATATTCGCCCGCCGCCGGATCGAAGTAGGAGAAGGCGATGGGCGGGATTTCCTGCACCTCGACACTCTTGACGCGCACGGTGACGCGGAACAGCTTGGTATTGGTTTCTTCGTCCACTTCGCCAGCCACGCTGCCTTCGGGAACGCCGAAGTGTGCTAGCGGCAATCCTTCGGGGCCGCTCAGAGGAGGCAGACTGAGGCCAGTGAGGGGGCCGTCGCCGCGCAGGCGGACGGTCAGCTCGATGGGATCTCCGGCGGATACCACCGTGCGGCTGGCGCGCACGTCGATGGCGAAACCGCTGCCGATGGCGTTGACGAAGATTGCCGGCCGGCCGGCCAAGGGCAGCGGGCGAACGACCAGCCGACGCTGCTCGCCCTCGGCGCGAAACAGCTGGTAGCGGGGGCGGCGGAATCCAAAGCTGTCGCGTCCGGTGCCGGTCTGCATGCGGGCGACAACGCGCAGCGGGGCGAGGTCCACGGTTCCGGCGCGATGCAGGGTGACTCGGGCGGGAAACGAGAAGCGGGTATATCGCCGGCCGTCTGCATCCACTTGGGCGCGTTCGAGGGGCAGATCGATCTTCCGGGCGCCGGCGGTGAACGCCACCGTGCGGCCGGCAGCGGCCTGCGCTTCCACCTGCGCGCCAGCGAGGTTGAACAGCGGCACGGAGAACTCGTAGCTGTCCACATCCCTGGACAGCAGCCACTCCACTGCGGCATCGAAGGTCTCGCCTACCCACACGGCACGTTCGGGCAGGCGCATGCGCACCACCATGTCTGTGCTGGCGGGTACTGCGGTGACGGTGAACGTGGCTCGCCGAGCGCTCGCATGAACGCCGTGCTGTTCGAGCCGCAACGCTGGCACCTGATAGCGCCCGGCGGCGGCGGCGAGCACCTGCCAGCGGTAATCGAAAGTCACCTCCTGCCATTCGGAGCGGCGGCCGTTGACGATCTGCAAAGTGGACGACACGCTGGGGCTGACGCCGAGAAAGGCGACTTCGCAGCCTTCGATGGCCAGCTCCGGCGCTGCCGGCACGGGTTCCTCCTCAAAGCCCTTGGCCGTCAGGGTCAGCGTAAACGGCATGCCGGCATGGATCGTCTCGGACGATGCGGAGAGGGTCAGCGTGGCGGCGTGAGCGGACTGGAATACCCATCCGGAGAACGGGCCGGCCGCTGCTGCCAAGAGCAGAATGCCCAGACGGGGGACGCTCACCAATCCTTCTCCACCGGCTCCGGCCGCACCTGTTCCGATTGGCGTCGGCGTTGCCGCTGCGCCTCCCGGTCACGGATGGCTTGCAAGCGCTTCAAGGCTTGGCGCCGGGACATCTGTTCGTCTTCGGTTGGCGGCGACGATTGCTGTTGCTGCGCCTGCTGCTGACTGTCGCCATCCTGCTGGTTCTGGTCGGGAGGCGTCAGTGCCTGCAAGGCGTTCTCCAAATGCTCGATGGCGGCCAGCTGGTCTTCCAGCGCGGGTTCGAGTTCCGGCGACATGGCAGCGGCCCGCCCGACCGCAGCGGCGAGCGCCGCGCTGGCGCTGTGCATGCGCCCGCCGGCCTTGCGCACCTCTTCGGCGGCGGTGGCAAGCGCCTGCTGCCGGGCCTGGGCATCGGCAGCGCCGTCCGGCGACGCATTCTGGCTGCCGGCAGCATCCGCCTGCGCCACCAGCGCCGCCGCCAAGGTGTCGGCCACTGGGCCGTGGCGGGCTTGGCGATCGGCGGCCAGGCCGAGTTCGGCCGCCAGGCCCTCGCCCAAATCGGCGGACGATTCGAACTGCAAGGTGGCCGTCTGGTCGTGGCTCCGGCTCTGCTGCGCATGCAGATCCCGCAAGTGCTCGACGATGGAGAAGAACAAACGGCGGAGATCTTCCAAGGCGGCGAGAGTTTCCCCTGAGGCGGTGCGGGCCGCGGTCGGATCGCCGTCGTTGGCAATCCGGTCGACTTCGCCGGCCAGTGTCTCCAACTCCGCCGCGGCTTGCGTTCGCAGCGTTTCGGCGACGCGATAGCGTTCCTGGGCAGCCTCCTGCGCCTGCTCGTCTTGTGCCTCCTGGGCTTCGGTTCCGATGGCGGCGGCTTCCTCCTCGATAAGCACCCGCAGCCGTTCCAGGCGGCGGGCGTTCTCGCCGGCAAGGCCAGAGACCGCCGCGACCCGTGCGCCAGTGGCCAGTGCCGCGGTCGGACTGTCATCGTCCGGCGTCAGCAATGCCACGATGCCTTGCTGGGCGGCGTAGGCAAGCTCGATCAGATCCTTGATGCCAGCGAACTGTTCGATGGCGCGACGCAGCGCCTCGAGCGCTTGGTTCTGCTTGGGGAACGCGGCAGCGGGATCGCCTGCTGCCAGCGCCGCGATGGCATTTCGCATAGCATCGAGGCCGTCTTCGAGAATCGGCGTCGCCGCCGTCACCGCCCGCAATAGGCGGGCATCCGCCTTCGAGTCGCCGTCGGCGGACTGCTCTGAAGCAGCCAGCACCGCGTCGAACCCTCCGAGCACGCCGCCGGTTCGGGCAGCGATACCCTCCTGGCGCTGCGCCAAGTGCTCGTCCGTCAGCCACGCCGGCTGCGTCGCTTCGAGGCGGATGCCCCCCTGGGCGAAGGTCGCCGCCGCACCCGTGTGGCCGATCAGCTCCTGTTCGTCCCGCGCTACCGCCTTCAGCACCGTCACTGGATCGAGCAACTGCTCGCGGGCGCGTTTCAGCTCCGCCAGCGCAGCGTCGGCGCGACGGTGCCCACGCTCGCCTTCCAGCCGCCGCAAGCGCCGCCGGGCATCGCTCAAGGACTGGCGCGCTCGTTCCAGATGGTCCGTCAGCCCGGCCAGCTGGTAGATGCGCGCCTGCTGCTCCGGGGTGCGCTGGTCTTCCGGCGCCTGCTCGATGAACAGGCGCTCCTCGGCGGCGAGGTCGATGCAGTCGGCCACCTCGGCCATCAGCATCCTTTCGCGGCTCGCCAAGCCGTCGAAGTCGCTCTTGAAGCCCAATGGTTCGGCGGCGGCATCCTCGGCAGCGACCTCGGAAAGCAGTCGCCGCACTTGGTCGCGGATGCCGCGCTGATCGTCGATCACCCGATCCAGACGGGCTTCCAGCCGCTTGCCGTCGTTGACCTGGTCGGCCAGCTCGAGGATCCGCCGGGAGACGAGCTCCAGGTTGATGCGGGCATCTTCGTCGTCCGGGGGAGCGAGGCGCACCGCGTCGCTGAACCAAGCGGCGCTTTGGCGCAACGTTTCGATGGCTTCCTCCGGCGGCGCATCAGCCGCCACGCCGGCGGCCAGCGCCAAGCCGAGATTGAAGGCGGCACGGTAGCGCAGTTCGGGATCCGGACCGGCCCCGTCCCGAGCGGCTAGAAACTGCTCGGCGGCGGCCTCGGTTTCGTCCATCGCAAGTTGGCTCAGGCCTAGGTTGTAGCGGCCGCGGGCGGTCAATGCCGGCGCATCCGGCTCCGCCTCGGCTGCGGTTCCCGCTTCGGCGAGTTCCTCCGGCGTGGACGGAGGTTCTTCATTGGCGGCGGCCGTCCCCGTCAGCAGCGCAGCGAGCAGAGCCAGCCGTTTCATGCCAATGCTCCGCGACGCTTTGGCGAACGCGGCGCACCGGCCCATACCGCGGCGACCAGACAGGCCAGGGCCGCCAGCACCAGCCAGAAGTAGTGCTCCGTGGGCGCCCGGCGCTGCAGGCGCGAGGCGGCATCCGCCACCAGCGGTTCGACATGAGCTTCAACGATGGCGTCGAGGTCGATGGCCGAAGTGCCGGCCGGAACGTACACGCCCTCGGTGCGCAACGCCAGCCGGCGCAGCAGTTCGCCATCGAGCCGCGAGCGCACCACCGCGCCGTCGGCATCTACCAGTACGCGCTTGGCACCGGTGTCGGAATCGGCGAGGACAATCTCGCTGCCGGTTTCGCTGCCGAAACCGATGGCGACGATGCGGATGCCGGCCTGCACGGCTGACTCCACGGCGTCCAGGGGATAGGAGTCGTGATCCTCGCCATCGGTGATCAGCAGCAGCAGTCGGGAGACGCCTCGATTCGGCCCGAAGGCAGCAACGGCCTTGCGCAGGGCATCGCCGAGGCGCGTACCGCCCCGGGACACCACGGACGGATCCACGCCCTTCAGCACTAGGTGGAAAAAGCCGTAGTCCGTGGTGAGCGGGCTCATTACCGCGGCACGGCCAGCAAAGGCGACGAGGCCCACCCGATGGCCGCTCACCCGCGCCACGAACTCGGCGATGTCCGCTTTGGCCCGCGCCAAGCGATTCGGCGCGGCATCCTCGGCGAGCATGCTGTTCGACACGTCCAGCACCACCATGATGTCGGCACCGATCTTGCGCGCCGCCACGGCCTCGGTGCCCCCGGGCGTCTGCGGGCGCATCAGCGCGACGATGCCGAACACCAGCGTCGCCAGCACCAGCGCCAGCTTGACGATGCGGCGCGGCACGGACGCCCCGTGCGCCAGCCGGGCCTGCATGGCCGGCGACACGAATCGGCCGAGAGCGTCGCGGCCGCGAAACTCCAAGTACGCCAGTGCGCCGACCAGCGCCAGCGCCGGCCAGACCCAGTGGACCCAGTGCGGATGCGCGAACACCACGTCGTTCATTTCATGGCACCCGCGCGAACACGGCGCCGCGCCCCAGCCAGCCCAGGGCGGCCAGCAGCAGCGCCAAGGCCAGCGGCGCCGGAAACAGCTCGTCGTACTGGCGCGACCGATCCTCGGTGATCCTGGCGCGCTCCAAACGATCGATTTCGGCATAGACGTCGATCAGCGCGTCGGCGTTGTCGGCGCGGAAGTAGCGCCCGCCCGTGCGCTCGGCGATGTCGCGCAAGGTCTCCTCGTCGATTTCCACCGCCACCGCCCGCAGTCTGGAGCCGCGCATGCCCTGTACGCGCATATGCGCGATGCCAGTGCTGCCAGCGCCAATGGTGTAGACCTTGACGCCTTGGGAACGCGCCAGTTCCGCCGCCGCGGCGGGGGTCTCCACGCCGGCGTTGTTGACGCCGTCGGTGAGCAGCACGGCGATGCGCGAGCTCGCGGGAGATTCCCGCAGCCGCTCGACGGCAAGCCCCAGGGCATCGCCGATAGCGGTGAAGTTCTCCTCGCGCAAGGTGGTGATCTCCAAGTTGCGGGCCACGGCCACCAAGTTCTCGTGATCCAAGGTCAGTGGCGCGGCGGTGTCGGCGTAGGCCGCGAAGCTGACCAAGCCGATGACGTCTTCCGGACGCCCCGGCAGACCGTCGCCGCCAAGCACGAAGCGCTCGAAGACATCCTGCACCGCCTGCAGGCGGGTGCGCTCTCGACTGGGCATCGACAAGTCCAGTGCGCTCATGGAACCGGAGGTGTCGACGATCATCATGATGGCGATGCCTTCGCGCTGTACGCGACTGAAACGGTCGCCGATGCGCGGCCCGGCCAGCGCCAGCACCAACGCCACCAAGGCCAGGGACAGCAAGGCGTCCGGCAGCCAAGCCAGCCGCGCCCGCCAGCCGCCCTGGGACGCGGGCAGCAGGGCCAAGGACGAGAACAGCACCCGGCCCGGCGCCCGGCGGGCGAGCAGGAACAGGGGAATCGCCAGCAGCAACAGCAGCAACAGCAGGGGTTCGCGGAACTCCAACGCGCTCATGTCACGCCGCTCGTCGGAGTTCCGGCTGCTGTTCCGCGGCATCCCGGCTCTCGCGCAAAAAGCGATGCGCCACGTCCAGAGCCTCTCGGGATTCCCCCTCGCCGGGGCTGTAGCGGGCGAACTTCACCCGGTCGCAGCGCTCCAGGAATGCCGACAGCAGCTCCCGATGCGCCCTGGACAGGTCCGCGGAGCGGCCGGCTTCCACCAGGAATTCCTCGGTGGTGAGTTCCGGCGCCCGCAGGGCGAAGCGCTCTTCGATGTAGCGGCGCACGATGTCCGACAGTTCGACGTACCAGGGATCCAGATGGCCGGCATCAGGCAGGCCTTGGCGTCGCAATCGATCCAGACGCGCCAGGGCGCGGTCGAAGGCGGTGAGGCGGGCGCGTTCCTCGGCGCGACGCAGCCAGACCACGACCCCTGCCGCGACGAGCGCGAGCACCGCGGCGCTGGCGACCAGCCACGGCCAGTTGCGTTGCAGCCACGGGCCTTGCAGCTCCGGCAAGGGCGGCCGGGCCGGACGCAGTTCGTCGCTGCCCTCGCCAGCGGCCAGCACCGACGCCACCTCGAAGCCGAGTTCGTCGGTCAACAGCTCGCGGGGTCTGGCATCCGCGTTCCCGTCTCGCTCGTCGAGGAACTCCACCCGCAGCCGCGGGATGCGCTGCCGGCCGCTCATCGACGCTTGCAGGGTGTAGCGCTGGGACAGTCGAGCGCTGCCGTCTTCGGCGACTTCCTTGCGGGGCGCGAAGTCGACGATGGCGAAGCGACCCAGAGCGTCGCCGAACGCCGGCATGTCCACCGTCACCTCGGGCTGCGCTTCCACTTCCAGGGTCAGCACCAAAGGATCTCCCAAACGGAGTTCGGCGGGCGTCAGGGAAACCTTGGCAGCCACCGGGCCTTCCCGGCTCTGCACGGACAGCGCCGGGCCGGCGTCGACCGTTTCCGCGTTCGGCAACGATTCGTCGCCCGCGGGTACGCCGCAAGACGCCAGCGCCACTCCTGCCGGCACTAGGCACGCTCGCCACGTCATCGCCGCGTCCTCCGCTCGCGCATGCGGAAAAAGCGCAGCAGCGGGGCCACCACCGAGCCGGCGGCGTCAATGGTCACCAAGTCGATGCCGGCGGCGCGAAGGCTGCGCTCCAACCCCTCGGCACGGGTCTGCGCATCCTGGCGCAGGGCCGCCCGGAACGCCTCGGAGCCGGTATCGACCAGCCGCCGAACACCGCTTTCGGCATCTTCCAGGGTCACCAGGCCGCCGCGTTCGACATGCGCCTCGCGGGGGTCCACCACCTGCACCGCCACCACGTCGTGCTTGCGATTGGCATGGGAGAGCGCATCGAGATAGCCATCGTCGATGAAGTCCGAAACCAGGAACAGGATGGCGCGCCGCGGCAGCACCCGGCGACAGAACTCCAGGGCGGCGGCGATATCCGTGGACCGGCGCATGCCGGGGCGTGTTCGACCGACCAGTTCCCGAAGCCTCGTCGCAACCCGACGCGGCAACGCGGCCAGTGTCCGCCGCTGTCGTTCGCGGCGTTCGTCCCCGGGGCTTCCGCTTCGCGCACGTCCCGCAGTTTTTTCCTCCCATCCCCGGGCCAGCACTTCGCGCACCACCCGCAAGGCGTGCTTCTGGCCCTTGCGGGGCGGGATGTACTCGTCGACGCCGCGATGGAACAGCAGCAGGCCCACCTTGTCGTCGTTGTAGATGGCGGAGAAGGCCAGCAGCGCGGAGAACTCCACCGCGGCTTCGCGCTTGGAGCGGTGCGCCGAACCGAAGTCCAGCGAGGCGCTCATGTCCACCAGCAGCATGACCGTCAGCTGGCGTTCCTCGACGTAGCGCTTGACGTAGGGTGCGCCCATCCGGGCGGTGACGTTCCAGTCGATGGTGCGCACATCGTCGCCGGGCACATAGGGCCGCACCTCGTCGAACTCGACGCCGCGGCCCTTGAATACCGATACGTAGGCACCGGCCAACACGTCGGCAACCTGGCGACCGGTGGCGAGCTGGATGCGTCGGACTTGCCTGACGATGTCGGCGGGAAGCATCGCGACGCCGGGCTAGCGAGACGGACGCCTCGGTACAATGGCACGGAATCCGCACGGATACTGAACAGCAACCATTCGCCAACTCTTCCCGCTCTTCCCGCGTCAAGCAAACTGCGCTCAGGGCACCTCGACATGGGCGAGGATCGCCGCCGCCAGGTCGTCGGCATCGCGGCCCTCGGCTTCCGCTTCGTAGGTGGGCACGATGCGGTGGCGCAGCACGTCCGGGGCGATGCTTTTGACATCGTGCGGGCTGGCGTAGTCCCGCCCGGCCAGCAGGGCGTGGCACTTGGCGAGCTGCACGAGGCTCAGCGACCCGCGCACCGAGGCGCCGTATTCGATCAGACCGCTCAAGCTCGGCAGGCCCGCCTCGGCAGGGTCTCGAGTAGCCGCCACCAGCGCCACGGCGTAGCGCTTCACCTTGTCGTCCACGAACACCTGGCGCACCACCTCCCGAGCGGCGAGAATGTCCGCCCCGGTAGTCACCGCGCAAGCGCGCGGCATCGCCCCGGTGCCGGCCATGCGGTCGATGACGCGGACTTCGTCGTCGTGGCTCAGGTAGCCCACCTTGAGCTTCATCATGAAGCGATCCAGCTGCGCTTCCGGCAGCGGATAGGTGCCCTCCTGTTCGATGGGATTCTGGGTGGCCATGACCAGGAACGGCTCGTCGAGAGGGAACGTCTCCTCGCCCAGGGTGACCTGGCGCTCCTGCATGGCTTCCAGCAGCGCCGCCTGCACCTTGGCCGGAGCGCGGTTGATCTCGTCGGCCAGCACCAGATTGCCGAACACCGGGCCCTTGCGCACCGAGTAGGTGCCCTGCCGAGGGTTGAAGATCTGCGTGCCGGTGACGTCGCCGGGCAGCATGTCCGGCGTGAACTGAATGCGCGAGAAGCGGCAGTCGACGGTGGCCGCCAGGGTACCGATGGCGAGCGTCTTGGCAAGGCCGGGGACGCCTTCGAGCAGCACATGGCCGTCGGCCAGCAAGGCCAGCAGCAGCCGCTGCACCAGATCGTCCTGGCCCACCAGCACCTTGCCCACCTCCGAGCGCACCGCGTCGAAGCGTTCCTTGATCGCGGCGCTATCCGTTACCGCTTCCGCCACCGTTGCCATTGCTCTCCTGCGAAGCTGGGAAAGGCGCGATTCTACGTCACCGGACGACGGCGAACAGCCGTCGATTGCCGCGCCGGATATCCAGCGTCAACGGCTCGCCGCCAGCCACCGCCTCTTTGAACTCCCGGACGCTGGCCACGGGGCGACGGTTGACTCGCAAGATGATGTCGCCGGCACGGAGACCTTCGTACCATGCTCGACTGTTGCGGGCGACATCGACAATCTCCACGCCCCTGATTCGACCATGCAGCTCGTGGTCGGACGGCAGATCGCGCAGTTCGGCCCCGGCCAGCTTGGGCGTCGACTCGGCGCCAGCCAAGGTCACCTTCGGGGTATGGCCTACCGTCGCTTGCAGCGTCTTGCGCTTGCCTTCTCGAATGATGGCGAGCTCCACTTCGTCGCCGACTTCCGTCAGGCCGACACGGGTGCGCAAATCCGAAGGATCGGTCACTTCCTCGCCGTTCATGCTGGCGATCACGTCTCCCGGCTCGATGCCTGCGGTTTCCGCACTGGATCCCTCCACGACCTCGACGACGACCACGCCCTCGGGCTTGGAGAGTTCCATGGCGTCGGCGATATCCTGAGTCATGGCCAGGATGCGGACGCCCAGTTGGCCGCGCCGCACGTCGCCGTATTCGAGCAGCTGGCCGGCTACCAGCTTGACGATGTTGGCAGGCACCGCGAAGCCGATGCCTGCATTGGCGCCCGAAGGCGTGAAGATGGCGCTGTTGATGCCTACCAGGCGCCCATCCAGATCCACCAGCGCACCGCCGGAATTGCCCCGGTTGATGGCCGCATCGGTCTGGATGAAGTCCTCGTAGTTGGTGGGGCCTTCGAAAACGGTACGTCCGAGCGCGCTGACGATGCCTGACGTCACGGTCTGGCCGAGGTTGAAAGGGTTGCCGATGGCAATGACGAAGTCTCCCACCGACAACTGGTCGGAATCTCCCAGGGGCAGCGCAGTCAGATCCTCGGCGTCGATCTTGAGCAAGGCGATGTCGGTGGCAGGATCGCTGCCCGCCAACTCGGCCGTGAACTCCCGTCGATCCTGGAGCTCCACGATGATCCGGTCGGCACCCTGAATGACGTGATGGTTGGTCACCACATGACCCTTGCGGGCGTTGATGACGACACCGGAGCCAGCCGGGCGCGGGCCGGACTGTTCGGGAATGAAACGCCTGAAAAACGGATCGTTGAACAGCGGGTTGCGAGTGGGGTCGTTGGCAACCCGGATGTTGACCACCGCTGGGGTCGCCTTCTCGAGCACCGGCGCGAAGGTCAGCTTGCCGTCGTGGGCGGCGGCGAACCCGGCGGCTGTGGCGAGCAGGATAGTACTGAGCGTTCTCATCGGGTCGGTCACCGAAGTCTCCTGAAGCTATGGATGCGCGGGCTGGAGAAAGCGTCTGCACATGCGGCCGCGCCAGACGCCGAAACCAGCCTTGCCGTGCGCTGTTTGATGGTGGCGAAGGGCGGAAAGTTCAACCCGTCCCGGCGAGCCGCAGTTCATCCCACTGAAGCCCAGCGCCGGCAAGATCGCCGAGCCCGGCCGTCGGCCCTACCGCCACAGCCAGCGCAGCGTTTCCGCGAACAGGGCACCGCCGTGGCAGAGGTTGTGGCCGCCTTCGCCGAAGACGAAGCGGCAGTCGTAGCCGGCGAAGCGCAGCGCCGCGGCCATGGTCTGGTTGGCCAGCGGCCAGCTGCCGTGGACGATATCGGCGTCGCCGGCACCGCTCTGCAGAAAGACGCGGATGGGCTTGCGCGGCATGCGGCGCACCAGCACCGGGTAGTTGTGGCCGCCGCGGATGGCGGTGAACGAGCCACAGTGGCTGATGACCCGGGCGAACAGGTCCGGGCGATGCCATGCGGCGTTGAAGGCGCAGATGCCGCCGCTGGAAATACCGCAGATGGTGCGCCGTTCGGGATTCCGGGTCAGGCGGCGAGACAGCGTCGATTCCACAAACGGCAGCAGATCGGTTTCCAGGAAGCGCACGTAGCGGTCGTCGACCGTATCGTATTCGAGGCTGCGCTGGGCCATGGCCGCCACCGCGCCGCCACGCCCGTCCGCCGCCGCGCCCGGCATGACGAAGACTCCCACCGTCGGCTCGATCTCGCCGGCGTTGACGAGGGTGTCGAGCACTGCCGCGGCACGCACGGCGCCGTTGCGGTCCAGATAGCCGCCGCCGTCGTTGAATACGATGATGCCGGGCTCGGCTGCGGATTCGTCGAAGCCCGGCGGAGCGTATATCCACACATCGCGCCGAGTATCGGGAAATTCCGTTGACGACTGCCAAGCCGGGAAGGACTTCACCCGCCCCGCCGGGTCGCCTTGACGCGCATGCGCCTCCGGGCAGGGGTGGTATTGCCGGTCCGCCTCGGTGTCCAGCGCGTCCATGATCTCGGTGTTGGAGCGCCCGTTGGCGGCGTTGGGGCCGCGCTCGTGCAGACCGTGGCGCCGGTAGGTGTCGATGTCCACGGGCTACAGTTCCACCAGCCGAACCGGCACCGCGTGCTCGCGGGAGGAGAACAGGCCCACCAGCCCATCGGCCCGACCGTACTTGAGGCCCATTATAGCGTCGATCTCCTCCTGCCGGTGCGCCTCCGCCACGGCCTGCGCGGAGAACGTCTCGCCGCCGCGCGCGACGGCGATTCGGGGGTTCGCCTTCAAACGCCGAAACCACAGGGCGTCGGCGGAACCGGCGCGAAGATAGGCGTCGCCCTCGAAATCCACCACCCACAAGCGGGTTTCGTGGCCGCCGGCGGCGTCGAACGTCGTCACCACTACCACTTCGCCGCTCTCGGAGGCAACGAACAGCAGGCCGTTGAACACCACCAGCGCCAGCGCCAGGAAGCCCGCGATCCACACCAGCCGCTTCATGCGCCGTCCCCTAGGCGGCTGGCGAAAAACGTCTGGATTTCCTCGCCCAGCCGCGTCGTCTCGGGCGAGGCCTGGTAGGCGAAGGCGTGAGGCAGGCCGGGGTAGAAAAGATAGCGCAGTTCGCCGCCGGCATCCTGGTATTCGCGCACCAGGGCCAAGGTCATCTGCCGAGGCACGTTGGCGTCCTCGCCGGGCTGCACCAGCAGCAGCGGCGGCAGCGCCTCGGCTTCGCCGGCTTGCAGGATGCGCTGTACGCTGGCTTGGCGCATATGCGCCTCGTCCCGATAGTAGCGGCGATGGGCAGCCACCAGTTCGTCGCGCTCGGCATCAATGGCGTAGCGATACCGCAGCAGCGGATCCGAAACCGGCCACAGCGCCGCTACGCAGCATACGCTCGCCGAGACCTCGGCAGCGTCGCGTTCCTCGCCATCGATAAGCACCGGCGTGCCGCGATGCGCCGGAATGTCCGGTTGGATAGCGCTTAGCAGCGCCAAGTGGCCGCCCGATGAGCTGCCGATGAGACCGATGCGTTCAGCGTCGATGCCGAGCGCATCGGCACGGATGCGGACATAGCGGATCGCCGCGGCGATGTCCTGCACGGCACACGGATGCCGGCCGTTGCGGCCGTCGCGGAAGTCCAGCGAGAAGACGCTGAAGCCGGCGCCCGCGAGCTGCCGGCAGACCACCTCCGGCGTGTGTCGGTCGTTGGCCGTCCAGGCGCCGCCGTGGACCATCGCCACCGCCTTGCCGACATGCGATGCTTGCCGCCGCGGAAAGTGGCGCTCCGCCCGCAGGTCGAGGCCGTCGGCGCGGCCGTAGACCAGCGTTTCCGCGGCCACTGCATCTGGCGGCAGGTTCTTCACCGGAGCATCGTCGTCGAGTGATCGGCGCTGGCCTCGGCCACCAGCACCACCGTGTCGTCGGCCTTGGTCATCCAGACGAAGGTGCGCAGCCGATCCCCGACCCGGCCGTTTTCCGCGATGCGGACAGTAACGGTGTCGTTGGGCCACGTCGGATTGGTGAACTTGGCCACCAGCCGTCCGCTCTTCCACCAAGCTTCCTGGTAGAACTGTTCGAGAATGTGGGTGGCGTAGGCCAGCGTCATGCGACCGCCCACCACCACGTCGCGAAAGCCCAGCTGCTCGGATTTCTTCCTGTCGGTGTGGTAGTTGGCATCGCCGTGGAAATACTCGCCGCACATCTCCAAGGTGATGGTGCGCGTCAACTCGTCGATCGGCTCGCCGGCGGGCGGCCCGAACTTTCGCGCGCCGGGCTTCTTGGCCGGGTTGCGGAACCGGACTTCGCCGCCGGCCGGCTTCTCGCGCAGGAAGCTCTGATGGTGCTGCGTGCGCATGAGGATGGTGCCGGAAGCATTCTTCACCTCCGCCTGGTACTGCACCACGGAGCGGTCGCGGTGCTGGTAGATGTCGCGGATGCTGCCCTCGATGGCGTAGGTCTCGCCCAGCGCCAAGCTGCCGAAGCTCTCGATCTCCTGGCGCATCCACAGATGGCCGACGTGATTCGGATAGGCGATTTCGTTGAAGTAGCCGTTCTCCGCGTCGCTGGCCAGCATGGTGGGTACCAGCGCGTCGTTGCGCGCAATGAGATCGAGGCCGTTGTAGTAGTCGGCCAGCGCCGAGTCCGTCACCGCGTAGGTGCGCTCGGTCAGCGTCTTGCCGACATAGGGTTCCGCGGTTTCGCTCATGGTCTGCCCTCTCGTGTTGCCGTCGTCTGCCGAGTGTAGTTCACTACGGGCAAGGCCGAAACTTGATCGTGGCGGCGCGGTCGACGGAGTATGGACGCCTTGCCCCGCAGTACCGACCCGGAACCGAGGATTTCGCTGCTCATCGAGATGCGCGGCGAGCGGCCTGGCGCGTTGGAAGCCGCGCTGCATCCGTTCACGCGGCACGGCGTCAGCCTCACCCGCATCGAATCTCGGCCTCGGCGCGGGGAGGCGTTCGACTTCTACGTCGACTGCGAGGGCAAGCGCGGCGACCCGGCGGTGGACGCGGCCATCGGCGAACTGCGGAACCTCGCCCTCCATGTTCTGGTGCTCGACCACAAGGACGTGCCCTGGTTTCCCCGCCATATCGCCGAGCTCGATCGGATCGCCAACAACACCCTGGACGCTGGCGGTGTGCTGACCGCCGATCACCCAGGCTTCCGCGACGGCGACTATCGCCGCCGCCGCGCCGAGATCGATCGCCTCGCCCGTCTTCATCGCCATGGCGACGCATTCCCCGTGGTGAAGTACACCGCTGCCGAGCACGGCACCTGGAACGAGGTCTACCGCCATCTCGCCGCGTTGTGTCGGCAATACGCCTGCATGGAATACCGCTGCGCCCTCGCCGACCTGGAACGCTGCTGCGGCCATGGCCACGGCATTCCCCAGGGGGGCGACATCAGCGCATTCCTGGAAGCCCGCACCGGGTTCCGGCTGCGCCCGGTGCCGGGCCTGCTGAGCCCTCGGGATTTCCTGAACGGCCTCGCCTTCCGCGTGTTCTTCTCCACCCAGTACATCCGCCATCCGTCAAGGCCGCTGTATACGCCGGAACCCGATGTCTGCCACGAACTGATCGGCCATGCGCCGATGTTCGCGGACCCGGCCTTCGCCGATCTATCCCAGGAAATCGGCCTCGCCAGCCTAGGCGCCGACGATGCGGACATCGAGCGCTTGGCGCGCTGCTACTGGTACTCCGTGGAATTCGGCCTGCTGCGGGAAGACGGCAGGCTCAGGGCTTACGGTGCCGGGCTCCTGTCCAGCTTCGGCGAACTCGAGCACGCCTGCGCGGAAACGTCGCCTGCGAAGTTCGAACCCTGGACCCCCGCCGTGGCCGCGGCGCGGGCCTACCCCATAACCAACTACCAGCCGCTCTACTTCGTGGCCAAATCGCTGCACGACGCCCGAACGCGGATGCGGGATTTCTGCCAGCGGCTGCCGCGGCCGTTCCATGCTCGCTACAACCCGGCCACGGAGAGCATCTGGGTGGATCGGGCGGTGCGGCGGAAGCCGGACTCGAGCTGAAAGAAGTGCTTGGTTTCAATGGATGCGACGCTCTTCAAGCCCGACCGGCACGGTTCATGTGCCGTACCTCCTTCCTGGCGGCGAGCAGCCGTTTTGCTTCATCTTCTGGCCCTCATCCCCGATGTGCCGGGATGTTCACCGGCGCTTGGCAATCCGCTAGGGATGTTCTGATCGAACGGGCTTGCGGCAATCGGACGGACGAACGAGGGAACCGGCGCGCTTCGCGGAACTCGAACACGCGCGCAGCGGCGGCTGCCGAAGCGCGGTGGCACGACCTGCACGGGGCGATCGTGGACGCGCACCTCGTCGATGCTCCGCTTCTCCGACCCCCGCGGTTCCGGCTCGTCGCCCCTCCGCACCCGGCGCTTGCTCATCGTCCGCGCCGCCCGGTGCTGCCTGCAAGCAGCCCAAGGTGGCATCGTTTCGCGCCATGCGCCACGAAGCCGGACGTTCCGGAGGAAGGGAAGCTGCACTTGTCGGATTTAGAGGCTGCCGTCGCCGCCCTTGGCGCTGGCGATGGAGGAGAACGTCTCATGGAAGTTGCTGGCGCCAAGGACTGGCGTTCGCTGGCTCCTGCGGCTGCCGACCGGATGCTACAGCTCATTGGCGTCCACGGCCTTTCCGGGCGCACGGCCCTGTTCCTCGCCGCTCGCAGCAACCGCATCCGCGCGGTCGAGACGCTGCCCGCCGTCGGTGCTGCGCTGCCTGCTCGATGCAGGCCCCCAGCCAGCGGACGAGAACTGGATGCACATCGAACGGATTGCCAGCGACAACGCCGACCTGCTGCGTACGCGACGGGTCGCAGCCGAACCAAGAACCTGACGAGAGCAGCGAATGACCAACGAAATCCAACTCGTGGACGTGGAGGAACAGACCCTCGCCGCGGTCCGCGGCCGCCTCGCGCCCGCCGATATCCCCGCCAAGGCGTTTCCGATGATGGACAAGGTGTGGGCCTTCATCCGCGGCCAGGGCCTCCAGGGCCACGGCCACAACGTCTGGCTGTACCGTCGCACCGATACCGCCGAACTGGACATGGATGTGGGCGTTCAGCTACCGGCGCCGTTCCCGGAGGAAGGCGATGTGACGTGTTCGCGCACACCCGCCGGCAAGGCCGCGCACACCGTCCACTACGGCGAATACCACGAACTGCCGGGCATCCATCAGGCCATCGTCTCCTGGTGCGCCGAGCACGGCCACGCGCGGGCCGGACAAAACTGGGAGGTGTACGGCGACTGGCACGAAGACGCGCCCGATAGGCGTACAGACGTGTACCACCTCATCGTGCCGTAGCCATACCGACGTAAGCAGGTCGAGCACCGGGGATCATCATACGAAAACCCCAACCGGGCACGGATTCGAGCCGCAGCGCCCCGATCTCATGCCCACCCATGGATGCTTCCGGGATCCCGGTGCCGCTGGCACCCAATCCACCGCCAAAGGCGCAGCAGGATCCAAGGCTGGACGGGAAGACGTAGCCACAGCGGCAGGCGCCAGCGCGGTGGCGCGAGCGGGTCGCCGGGCGTTGGTGGCGTCAGCCCTCGATGCCCGGCACGGGGAAGCGCAGACAGGTCTCCTCCACTTCCGCCTGCACGCGCCGGAGAACGGCGTCGTCGTCGTGGTTGCGCAGCGCTTCCAGCATCCAGCCGGCCAGCTGCCGCATCTGCGTGCCGGCCATGCCTCGGGTCGTGGCGGCGGGAGTGCCCAAGCGGATGCCGCTCGGGCGCAGCGGCGGGTTGGGATCGTCGGGCACCACCTGCTTATTGCAGGTGATGGCCACCTTGTCCAGGGCTTCTTCCGCAACGCGGCCGTCGATGCCGAAGCTCTGGACGCAGTCCAGCACCATCATGTGGTTGTCGGTGCCGCCCGTGACCAGTTCGGCGCCGCCCTCCATCAGCGCCGCGGCGAGGATGCGGGCATTGGCCAGCACCTGCCGGGCGTAGTCCGCGAACGCGGGCTCGAGAGCCTTGCCGAGCGCGACGGCGGTGCCGGCAACCTGGTTCATGTGCGGGCCGCCCTGCAGGCCGGGGAATACGGAGCGGTCGATGTCCCGACGAAACGCCTTCTTGGCGAGAATCATCCCGCCGCGCGGCCCGCGCAGCGATTTGTGGGTGGTGGTGGTGACGAAGTCGAAATCGTGGTCGCAGGGATTGCGCATGGCGCCACCGGCGATGAGGCCGCCGATGTGGGACACGTCGGCCATGGTCAGGGCGCCCACTTCGTCCGCTATGGCCTTGAACTCGCCATAGTCGTAGTCCCGAGGGTAGGAGGAATAGCCGCAGACGATAAGCTTCGGGCGGTGCCGGCGAGCCGTCTCGCGCAGCTCGTCGAAGTCGATGCGGCCCTGGCGGGCTGGATCGGACTTGTAGCGGATCCAGTTGTAGAGCGTACCCATGTGGGACACCGGGGCACCGTGGGTGAGATGGCCGCCATGGGACAGTTCCATGCCGAGCACGGTGTCGCCGGGTGCCAGCATGGCCATGTAGACGGCGGCGTTCATCGGCGCTCCGGACAGCGGCTGCACATTGGCATGCTCGGCGCCGAACAGCTTGCGGGCGCGGCTTCGCGCCGTACGCTCGATGGCGTCGGTGAACTCCTGCCCGCCGTAGTAGCGGCGCCCGGGATAGCCCTCGGCGTACTTGTTGGTGAATACCGAACCGAGCGCGGCAAGCACTTCCGGGTAGGCGTAGTTTTCGGACGGGATGAGCTCGATGCCGGTGCGCTGGCGGGCTTCCTCGCCGCTCAATGCGGCGTGGATGTGCGGATCGTTGCGAGCTAGGAGAGCGCGGTTGCTGGCGACGGTTTTCATGGCAGCGCGAGTATCGAGAACAGCCTTGCGCTCGTCAACCAGCGGCTTGACCAAATTGTTCATGTTCATCCAATCTGGCTGGCATGGATTTACGCGGGGCGATGCGGAGCGGAGTTTTCAGTGGCCGTGGTCGTCCGCGGTTCCGAGATCGTCACGGGGCCGCTCTGCGGAATTCCGACAGCTATGCAGAATAGAGGGTTGTGAACTCGAAGTCGGGAACGGCAGAGCCGACTGGAGCGGATATATGGCATGCTAGCTTCGACAGACGCTGGAACCTCACGATGCGAACAGCCAGCCTCACGCCCTATCTCGGGTTCCACGACTGCGCCGCGGCCATCCGGTTCTGCCAGAAGGCGTTCGGCGCGGTGGAGACCGGGCCGCGCCACGCCGATGCCGATGGGCGGATCGGCCACGAGACGGTGTTCGTTTCCGACGAGTACACGGACCACGGCGCCCGCAGCCCGAAGTCTCTAGGCGGTTCGCATGCCGCCCTGCACCTCCAGGTGGAGGACGCGGAGGCGACGGCCCGGCAACTGGCGGCGGCCGGCGCCGATATTCTGCGCGAACTGGCGGAACAGCCCGATGGCGAGCGTCGCGGCACGTTCCTGGATCCCCTCGGCTATCGCTGGATGATCGGCCAGCGCCTCGAGACGGTCTCGAAAGGGGTGCTGCAGTAGCCCGCCGGCGACGGTTTCCAGGCTGCTGGAGCAAGGCCATGGACACGCTACGCACCGATCGATCCCCTCAACGGAGATGAACCGTCGGAGAATTGTCGCTGCCGGCGGTTTGGCGCTGGCGCATCCGGCTGTCGCCAGCCGCAAGCCGCGTCGCATGAAGCCCCAGGTGGGCGACGTGCTGGTGCATGCGTTCGGCGACCGCGCCGGCGCCATCGTCGCGCCGGACGAAGTCGCCGCCGAGCCGCTTTCCGCCTTTCCCCGGGAACCGGCCAGCGGCATCGTCCGCGACGCTTCTCTGCACAATCAGCTTGCGGTGGTGAGGGTGGCCGAAGCGCTGCTGTCCAGCAAGGCTCGTCGCCATGCCGTCGGCGCGGGACAGGATTCGTTCCTGGTCTATTCCGCGGCCTGCACCCACACCGGCTGCGAAGTGAGCGGCTGGCAGGACGACACCCGTCGCCTGGTCTGCCCCTGCCACGGCTCGGAGTTCGACGTCGCCGATGCGGCGCGGGTGGTCGGCGGACCGGCGCCGAAGCCGCTGGCGATGCTGCGAGTGGAGTTGGCGGCAGGAGCGTTTCGCGTCGCCGGCGGCTTTTCCCGGCGCGTCGGCCCGGAGCCGCCGTAATCGGGACTTGCCGCCGAGCCCGCAAATCCGCCAAGCTCCCGAAATCGAAGGGATCGAGACACGACCATGCGGCTTTTGGCAACCATCTTGACGATCGCAGGCTTGACGCTGGCGGGATTCGCGGTTTGCGCGGCGGAGTACTCGCCGGTGACGGATGCGCGGCTCGTCAGCCCGGAACCCGACAACTGGCTGATGTACCGACGCACCTACGACTCCCACGGCTACAGCCCCTTGCAGCAGATCAATGCCCGCAACGTCGCCCTGCTGAAGCCGCTGTGGACGTTCTCCACGGGCTTGCGCGAGGGGCATCAGGCGCCGCCGGTGGTGAACGACGGCATGATGTTCGTCACCACGCCTCAAAACCACTTGCTGGCGCTGGACGCCGCCACTGGCGAACTGCTGTGGAAATACCGGCGCGAGCTGCCCGAAGACCAATCCCAAATGCATCCCACCAACCGCGGCGTCGGCCTGTACGGCAAGCTGGTGTTCATGGCCACCGCGGACTGCTACGTGGTGGCCCTGGACGCGGTCACCGGCGAAGTGGCGTGGGAGACGGAAATCGAGGACTACGCCGCCGGCTACTACATGACCTTGGCACCCCTGGTCGCCGCTGGCAAGGTGATGGTGGGCGTGTCCGGCGGCGAGTTCGGCATCCGCGGCTTCGTCGCCGCCCTGGACGCGAAGACCGGCGCGCCGGCCTGGAAAACCTACACCATCCCCGCTCCCGGCGAGCCGGGCAGCGAGTCCTGGCCCGGCGATTCCTGGAAGACCGGCGGCGTCCCGGTATGGATCACCGGCTCCTACGACCCTGCCGCCAAACTCGCCTATTGGGGCACCGGCAATGGCGGCCCCTGGACCGGGGACACCCGCGCTGGCGACAATTTGTACGCCACCTCCGTCATCGCTCTCGAGGTGGATACCGGCCGGCTGCGCGGGCATCACCAGTATCACTGGAACGACTCCTGGGACTGGGACGAAGTCTCGGCGCCGCTGCTGATCGACTTCCAGCGCGCCGGCAGAACGATCTCCGGCCTCGTCCATCCGGGCCGCAACGGCTACCTGTGGTTCCTGGAACGCAAGGCCAACGGCATCGGCTTCGTGGATGCCAAGCCCTACGTCAAGCAGGACGTGTTCACCGCTCTCGACTCGGCGACCGGGCGGCCTTCCTACGACGCGACGAAGAAGCCGGCGGTGGGCAAGGGGGCGACATTCTGCCCGTCCCACTGGGGCGGCAAGGATTGGCCGCCCGCCGCCTATTCGCCACGCACCCGGCTACTCTACGTGCCGGCCAACGACAACGTCTGTGCCCACTTGGCCGGCGTGCAAGAAGAATACCGGGAAGGCCGCACCTTCATGGGCGCGGACCAGGAAACCTTCACCCTGGTGCTGGAGCCCGAGGCGACTTCCATCGGCGAGCTGCAAGCCTGGAACGTGGACACGGCCGAAGAGGTATGGCGCGTACCCTTCGAGAGCCACAACTGGGGGCCGGTGCTGGCCACCGCCGGGGACCTCGTGTTCATGGGCGGCACCAACGATCGCTACTTCCGCGCCTTCGACGCCAAGACCGGCCGTCTGCTGTGGCGGCAGCGCACCAATTCCGGCATCACCGGCGTACCATCGAGCTACGCCGTGGGCGGCCGGCAGTACATCGCCGTGCTGTCCGGCTGGGGCGTCGATGCGGAGCGGGAACAGGATTCCCTGCGCGCTCTCGGCAAGACGGACCTAGTGGTGCCCCAGGGCGGGGTGCTGTGGGTGTTCGGCCTGGAGTAGCGCACATGAATAGACGAACGGAGGCGCCGGAAATGGACGCAGCCACGGAACTGCGCAACTACCTCTACGATCTGCAAGGCTACATCGTGATCGAGAACGCGCTCGATCCGAGCCAAGTGGCAGCGATCAACGCCATCTTGGACCAGCGTCTGCCGACCGTGCCGGATGATTGGCAGCAGCGTCGCAAGGCGGATCCGCGCGGACCCTACGGCAGCTATCGCTTCGGCATGGCCGGCGGCTCCCATGAAACCAATCCTGGCTTCCTGGCTTGGGGACAGCTGTTCGTGGACTTGATGGACCATCCCCTCACCATGGCGGTGATGCGGACGCAACTCGGCGACTGCTTCCGGCTCGATCGCATCTTCGGCATGCGCATGCGCCGTGGCATGCCGAGCGGCCGCCTGCACTCCGATTACGGCGCCTCGGAGCCGTTCACTCGCGCCGAGCCCGGCAAGTTCTACCCGCAACCCGCCTTTCAGGCCCTGCACGGCTTCGGCGTCGCGGCCTTCAACCTCACCAATAGCGGCCCGGAGACCGGCGGCCTGTGCTGCATCCCCGGCAGCCACAACAGCCACATCAAGCTGCCGCGGCAAATCCGCGACGGCGAGTTCGACGACGTGGTGCGCGTGCCCAAGGCCCCCGCTGGCAGCGTCACGTTCTTCAGCGAGGCCACCACCCACGGCACGATGGCGTGGAACGGCGACCACGAACGCCGCACCCTGCTCTACAAGTATTGCGCCTCGCAGTTGTCCTGGTCCCGGGCGCGGGTGACGGCGCCGCCGGGCGTGGAATTGACGCAACGCCAGAAACTGCTGCTGGCGGAGCCGGCCGGGGCGCACTGGTTCTTTCCGTCGCTGTTCGAGGAAGCGGCGCCGTGAATCCCCGGGCAAGCTCTTTCATCCAAGGCGGCCTCCGCCCGACAGCCAAAGCCAAGGGCGGTCGTCCGGTCTCCCGCACGGATTTCCGAAGGTCCGCAAGGCGCGTCGTCCATGCATCACGACCGATTCCTCTTAGCACCCTGTGCCGCCATTGGCGCGAGCCGATTCAGCGCCCCGTTGCCACCCTGGCTTCCGACCCGCGCGGATGCGCTCCCGAGCGGCCTTCGCGACGTCCCGAGCCGCCGAGGCGGCAACGACAGGTGCGCGCTGGGCAGGAGACATGAGTCCATAGCGCGTACTCACCGCACTGCGACGACATCCCGATCCGCCAACCGCGAAGTGTTGCCCAACAGCAGGGTATCGCCTTCCTGCAGCCCTTGAATGATCTGCACATGCTTCAATGTGCCCATCCCGAAGTGTGCGGACGTCCGTGCGGCGATGCTCTCGTCCCGAGCCAGCACGAATACGTCGGCCGCGGCATGGTCGCGCACATGCACAGGGCGCCGCACGAACAGGACATCTCGCAGTTCCGCCACCGTGATGGTGGCGCGCACCGACAGCTCCGGGCGTACGCCGGGCGGCAGAGGTCCGGCGAACTCGATGTCGACGGCAACCGTGCCTTCCGTGACCGCCGGATCGACGCGCGTCACGAACCCCGGGATTGCGCTGCTCAGCACCGTCGCAATCGCGTGCTGCCCCGGCGCGAGGTGGCTCGCGTAGAACTCTGGAATGCGTACCACTGCCATGAGCGAAGAAGTGTCCACCACACGCGCGACTCGAGCCCCCGCAGCCACGCGGACACCGGGATCGACGAGGATTTCGCGCACGGTTCCCGGCACGATCGCCGTCACGTCCAGCGCCGCCAGTTCCGCTTCGACATCAATCAGTTCCGTGCGCCGAGCAGCAACTCGCGCCGCGCTGGCTTCTCGCTCGGCGTCCAAGGCCGCCCGCAGTTCCTCGAGGCGTCGGCGTTCGAACTCGACCTTGACCTTAGCTCGTTTGGTACGGATTTGCTGGCTTCTGAAGTCGATTTCCGATACCGCGTTCTGTTCGCGCAACTCCGCCTGCGCCTGCAAACGGAGTTGCTGCTCGTCGTAGTCCGCCTGCACGTCGAGCATCCTGGCCTCGGCAGCGAGGCTGCGATCGGTAACGCTCGCACCGTGGCTGCGATGGTCCGCCTCGATCTCGGCCAAAGCCAGTCTTGCTTGGGCAAGCCTGCGACGAACCAGCGGATTGGCGAGTCTCACGATCTTGTCGCTGTGCGCGACCTTCTGGCCGGGTCGCACGAATACCTCTTCGACCACGCCTTGGATCTCGGTCGCGATCCAGCGCTCGGCTACGGCTTCGAGCGAACCAGCGCCCTGCACTTCGATCGACAACGCTCCCCGTTGCACGTCTGCGGTCACGAAATCGGCGAGTTCGACTCCATCCGCCGCCCGCAACCACCACCGGTCAACCGCAATGAACGCAAGGATCGCGACGATCGCGAGCGTCACCCAAGCGATGCGGCGGATGGACGACGATGCCCCCTCTTGCCGCGGTCTGTCCATCGTATAGTCGTCCGAGACCATGGGGCTTCCGTCAGTGCGTTTTTACGCTGGGCGATCGGAGACAGGAATGCTTGACTCCGCTGCTTCGAAAGGGAGCTAATAGTAGCTGCCTTGAAAATACACCGCATATCGCGGCTTGGATATTCAAATACAGAGCTCCCTTTCGAAACGATGGCGACAGCCCAACGCGATCGCCGGGTGTCGGTGCCATCGGCGGCGGCTCGCTCGGTGGATTCGTTGAAGCGCCGTCCCGGCTTAGCTGGTCAGTCTACCCCCTATCAACGTGACGACGCGTTCGGCCGCGTCGATGTACTTCGGATTGTGGGATACCACGCACACCGTCTTGCCTCGGGCATGGCAGTCGGCCAGCAACTCCATCACGATATCCTCGGAATCCGAATCCAGATTGCCGGTTGGTTCGTCCGCCAGCAGCAAGGAAGGCTCTCCGATCAGCGCCCGAGCCACCGCAGCTCGCTGCTGCTGGCCGCCGGAAAGCTGCGCGGGATAGTGATCGGCACGATGTGCTATTCCGACACGGTACAGCAGCGCCTCGGCCTTTTCTCTGCGTTCGGCAGCGGTGGTTTTCATCGCGCCCCTCCGGTATCGCAGCGGCAACTCGACGTTGTCGAGGATGGTGAGATCCGCGATCAGGTTGAACGACTGAAAAATGAAACCGAGCTCTCGGTTGCGAAGGCGCGCCCGCGCGGTGAGGCTCAGCTTTCCGGTATCGGCGCCCAGCAAGGCGTATCGTCCGCTCGTTGGCACTTCGGGCAGCCCCAGGATCGACAGCAGCGTCGACTTGCCGCAACCCGATGGGCCGCGCACCAGCAGATACTCGCCGCGTCCGATCCGAAGCGACACATCGGCAATGGCATGCGTTTCGATCTTCTCCGTGACGAACACCTTGCTCAATTGCTCAAGCGCTACGACGGCATCCGCCGCGTTCGGATGCGCACTCATGGGGCGCCGGCGCCTGCTGGCTGCTCGGGCTTGCCGACTTCCATCCGTCAACGGCCAGCCAATGCCGTGATCGCCGCCTTGCGGGCCAAATGCCGCACGCTCAGGTAGCTGCCCAGGGCGCAGACTCCGCCGAGGACGGCAAGCACCGCCCCCACCAACGGCAAGGTGACGATGGCCAGCAGCGCCGGCGCGTAGTATCGTCCGGCCACCACCAGACCGCATAGGATCACGCCCACGACGAGCAGTTCCGCGAAGGTGCCGGCAGCAATGCGCCGCGTCTCGTCGGCTTCCGTTGCGCCCAATGCGCAACGGATCCCGGTTTCCCTCGCATGGTCCGCGACGGCTCGAACGAGCGCGTTCAACACGGCCGCAAGCGCGAGCGCAAAGGCGAATGCCGCTGCCATCGCCAGCACGGCTTCCACGCTTCGTTTCACGAACTGCTCGCCTAGTATCTCCGCAGGCGTGGCGATGCGGTAGGCTTCCTCGATGCCGCCCCCGATCTGACTCAGCAGGGCGACGATATCGTCGGCATCGCCTTTATGGTGAATCAACCAGAAGTCCTGGAAGCGTTGGGTGGCGTCGGCCGGCGAAAGCACCGTGTAGATCACCGGCCTGGGCGGATCTTCCGGCCGGCCGTACGGAACGTCCTCCACAACGCCCGCCACCGTGAAAATGTCCACATTCTCGGGCTGGTTTGCTGGAGCGAACTCGATGGTCATCCCCACGACGCCATCGATTTCGGGGCTGAACCGCTTCGCGGCAGTCCGCGACAGCACCACTTCCTGAGTCCGCGCCTCATCCAGAAACGAGCCCGAGAGCAAGTCCACGTTCAATACGTCGAAAAACGCCGCGTCCACATGGTTGCGGTAGAACGCGACATCCTCCAAGCCGGCGTACCCGGTTGCCTGGACGCTGCTCTTCGGCTCGATCGTCTCCGCAAGCAACGGCAGCATCTCGGCTCTGGCGGCACGGATGACCGTGGCATCGGTGGACAAGGCGTCGCCTATCCTCCGCGACCCTGCCGGGGTCGGGCCGCGGGGATACCACACGCCCACCATCAGGACGTCGCGATGCGCGAATCCAAGGGAAAACGCGGACCCCGCAACGTACCGCAATCCAATCGACAACGTCAGCAGCAGGCTCGACGCCGCCACGAACAGCAGTGCCAGCCATGCCAGTCTCGACCGGCGCACTGCGGGCACGGTGGTCCTGCCGTAGAGCAGGGACCTGCGCAAGACAACGCGCCCGACCGCCCAGCAGGACCACAGGAATGCAACAGCCAGGAGGACGATGCTGGCACCGAAGCCAATCGCCGAGGACGCCACGCCGAGTTCGCCGAGCGCCGAGGCGAAGGGTTCCATGCCGATAAGCAGATCGCCGACATACCAGAACGACGCCAAGCCCACGCAGCCGATGCCCGCCCCGTACTTGGCGTGCTTCGCGACGCTGTCGCGGAAAACGTCGGCCGGCGTCGCGCCGATCGCCAGTCGAGCGGCGTGCGACTCTTCATGCATGGCGTGATCCGCCGCCAGAAAATCGACGAACCCCAGGAAGGCCAGCGCCAGCAAAAGCGCAACAACCATCGCCAGCCATGCCAAGCGCCGCCGCGTGTCGCGCCGCGCGTCGGGATGCAGTTCCAACCCGCGCACCGCTTCCAACTGATCGTTACGCTGCTCGGCGATCGGGAATCGGTGCCCTGCGAGCAGCGACTGCAAGGCGGCGAACGGCAAATCCGCCGGCAATACGCCGAATTAGGTATAGGCTCGTGATCAGCGAGCCTTGTTCGAATGGCGGACTCTCGGCTTCGAGAACCCAAAAGTCCATCCTGCGTCCGAACAAGCCTGTGAATGCCGGGTCGGCCACGCCGATGATCGGCACCGACCTGCCTGCTCCGACGCCGACGGCCTCTCCCACGACGTCCGGGTCGGAGCCGAACAGGTCATGCCACATCTTCGCGCTGATCACGGCTGCCTCCGCGTCACCGACAGCAACCGCTCGGCCCAAGACCGGGCTGACGCCGAGGAGAGAGAGGAAGTTGCCCGACACGCGCCGAAATTCGACACGGCGCTTGATGCCCGCCACATCGACAACCTGCCCCTGTTGAGGGTAGTAGTCGCCGTAGGACCATGCCATTTCCGGCGTGGCGCTCGCGACTTCGGGGTAGTCGATGGTTGATACGGTCATGAACAAGTCGGACTCTGCCGCACGACGTCCGAGGGTTACGTAGTCCCTGGCGAGAACGCCGCCGGGCAACGAAAAGAAACTCTCGTACGCGATGGCGAACACGACCCCGATGAAGCCGAACGACAGCCCCGAGCCGACGACCAGCCCGATCCTGCTCGCCCGGCTGAGCGTTTGTCGGGCCTCCGTTCGGCAAACCAAGCCCGAACGAAGCGGTGCGTCATCCTTGCTCCCCGATACTCTCCCCGGCACTCTCCTCGGGGCTCTCCGCTTGGCGGCCGACGCAGATCGTCGGTGCAGTGCCGCCGGACAAAGTCGACGATGTCGTCTTCCGGCGCAGTGCGCTCAAGTGGTCCGACCAGTCCCGCAACACGGCCTCGCGATCAATCGTGCCGGTCGCGTCGGGTCGCGCCCCGTAGGGCACCAAGAGACTGGTAGCGCGGCCGATTCGCAGCGCTCTTTCCGCATTCGCAACCGCACAATCGTAGTGCCCAAAGCCCGCATACGCGGCTGCCAGCTTGGCGTAGAGCCAAGGCAGCTTGATTTCCCGCGCACCGAGCTGCTTCTCCGCTGCCTCGAACCGCGCCGACGCGGCAAGCAGATACACCAGGTAGGCCCGCGACTCGACCGCCAAATACGCGAGGTGGGCCCGCGAATCGGCCTCGAGCTCCGCCGCCGATATGTCGTGGTCGACGCCGAGGGCCTTTTCCAAGTGTGCAACGCCAGCCTCGAAACGACCCGACGCGCCGTACGCGATGCCTATCGCGTTATGCACTTCGGCGACGACCAGGGCCTGCGGCTGCTTGAGCGTGCGCAAGCCGAGAATTCCCTTGTCAGCCGCAGAGAAGTCGCCGGCGACGATGCGGTCGACAACCGCCTCGCCTTGACGTCCGTACGTCATGTCGTGGATATCGAGGATCACCTCGATGGCGACCGTGTCGCCAGCCTCGGCGGCTGCTGCTTCCCCGGCAGCGCAGGCCAGCAAAACGACTGCCACTGCGCACACTGCCAACGGCACGGACGGCTTCCCTCTATAGGATTCGACCTTCATACTCGGCGACGGCTCAAGGCGTTGTGCCCACCGGACAAGCCGCGGCCCCCGGAAAACGCTTCCTCCTGTCATGATGTCATGTCCAAGTTGGCGGTGGCGCAATATCGGTGGACATCGTGGCGAAACGGACCGGGCAAATCGCTACGGCACGGACTTCGGCCACAGATAGCGGAATCCACGGTAGCGGAATCCGCGGTATTTTCCGGGTGCATCTCCACTTGACGCATCTCTTGATCTTGGATCCGGGCGGGTACTCGTATCGAATGCACCTGCATGCGGCGTAGTCCAGGATGGCCGATTCGGCTACCTCGAAAGCGTACATGGGAGCCGCCCTGACGCTCACTTCCGGTTCGGCCTGCGCCTACGCTCCCGTCATAAATGCCACCGCCAGAGCGACGATCCCTGTTGCCTGCGAATTGCGTTTGGTCGTGAGTTGCTCTCGCCAGTCATTCATTCCGATTTCCACTCCATCCCGATGCACACTCCTCGGATTCTGCCGGGACGCTTTCCTACCATAAACCCTCTGTCAACGCCGTGCAGCGTTCTTTTCAAGCCCCAGGAACACCGGCGACCACCGCGCCACGCATCAAGAGCGCGCCACCGCGCAATCGCTGTGGACGCGGTACTGCACTGCGCTTCCGGCGGCGGCGCGGCCGTTTTGCTGCGCGTCCAAGTCTGTTTCCACCGGCGCAGCTACCCGACTTCCTTCGCTTGCCGCACTGCCCTGCGCTGCCTCCACTTCAGACCGCTTCGGGGCGGATGGGAGACGTCGGGCGTGGCCCCCTGACTACCAGGCCATTCAATGGACGCAGCCCCGGGCCGGGGCCTCGATCACCGTTTCCACGACGCCGTCGCGCACGCCTAGGTAGCGCTCCCAGCGGTTCATCGTCATGTCCTGCTGGCGGGTGAGCAGGAAGAACGGGTCGCCGATGTCGAGATGCATTTCGCCGCGGCTGGACAGGACGATGCCGTGGTGGTCGATGCGCATCGCCGCCAGGGACGGATGGCCGTATACCGCCGGCGGGCCGTTGGGAGCGCCGATAGCGTCGATGGGCACGTCGCCGATGGCGGTATGCGCATCCGGCCGTTCGACCACGCGCCCCATCACCCGTGCCGCCAAGCGAAACTCGCCCATGTAGGCGTAGGGAATCTCCATGATGGCGTAGGTGCCGCCTTCGATCTCGGTGACTTCGGGGAACGTCGCTGCCACGTCGTAGCTCCAGGACTCGCCGGTGGAGACGATGTCCACAGGGATACCGGCGGCCTCGATGGCGTGTTTGGCTTCCAGAACGCGCTCGATGCAGCGCCGACCTTCGGCGAAGCGCTGTTCTCGGCTGGGCGGTCGCGCCATCGGCACCTGATGGCTCATGACGCCGCGAAATCGCAGCGGCGGCGTTGCCGCGGCGAGGCGCGCCAAGGCCACGGCTTCGGCCACCGAGCGTACGCCGCCACGCCGCATCATGGTGTCGATTTCGACCACCACGCCGATGGCGGCGTCGAGCGCGCGAGCGCCGACGGCGAGGCGCTCGATCTGTTCTTCCGCATCAACGGCGACCGTGGCGTCCACCCGCTTCGCCAGCGCCGCCAAGCGCTCGATCTTGTCCGCAGCCACCACCTGGTTGGCGATGAGCACGTTGCCCACGCCCTCGCTGGCGAACGCCTCGGCTTCCGATACCTTGGCCGTGCAGACGCCGCCCACGGTGCCGCCGGCGGCAATCTGCCAAGCAAGGATCCGCGGCGACTTGTGGTTCTTGCCGTGGGGCCGCAGGCGGATGGCGCGATGCCGGTAGTGGTCGGCGACGACGCGGATGTTGTGCTCCAGCGCATCGAGATCGATGAGCAGCGCCGGCGTTTCGAGTTCGTCCACAAGCGTGCCGATCATCAGAAGGCTCCTCGGCCGCTGACGGGCCAGACTGCCTGCAAGCGGCCGGCGCGCACCCCGAAGACGAAGTCGTGCAGGGCGAAGGCGGTGGCGATGTCCGCCGGCGCCAGTTGCAGCCAGTCGCCGATGGCGAAAGGCCTTTCGTCTTCCGGGTACAGGACGAGGCCGTGCTCGGCGCTGCCGGCCGATGCCTTGAGCTGCTCGCGACCGACCACGCGAGGCTCGCCGAAGTCGCGCCCCACGGCCTTCTGGCCGCAGTCGTGAATGGCGCGTCCGGGTTCGGGAACGCTGGCCACCCTCGCCGACACGGTCACCGCGCCATCGAGAGCGTCCGCCCCCTGCAGCGGCACGCCGTCGTCTTCCGTCACGATGCGCGCGGTTTCCGCCAGCGTTTCGGCACGACGCCGCGATCGTTCGGTGACCAGGGGCCGCAGGATGCGGATGTCGCCGAAACCCGCGCCCGCGAACACCTCCGCCTCGGCGATGCTGCGCACGGCGATGCCGACGACCGCCGCTCCAGCGACCTGCCGCCAAGCGATGGCCGGCGTGTTGTGAACCCAAGCCTGGGCCCGTGCCGGCCCACCGACGGCGGCGATGTTGGCCTCCAGCCGCTCGATGTCCACCAGGAGCGCTGGCGTGTCGAGTTCCTGCACCAGCGTACCGGCGGGTTTTTGGATGGGGCGTTGCATGACGGCGTACAGTACAGTACCCCGTACGGCGCTCGATACGAAGCCCTTGGGCATATTCCGCCCGCGGCCCCTGCGATCCGCGCCCATGCTGCCAACGGAGAACCGACTCTGCCTTCCCGCTCGGATCGTCGCTGCGGAAGCCGACTTGATCAGAGCATCTCCAGGCCCGTCCGGGTGCTGCGGTCGCCGAAGCTGGCGATGGCGTAGCGTGTCGGCGGGATGCCGTCCCAAGTCCACGGCGTGACGGCGATGCGCCCGTCTTTTCCTCGATTGATAGTTACTTCGGCGGCTTGTCGACCAGCACCCCCGCGCGTTCCAGTGCGGCGATGCGTTCCTCGTCGTAGCCCAGCCATTCCTGCAATACCGCGCCGTTGTCCGCGCCCAAGCGCGGGCAGGGCGTCCAGTCGTCGCTGCCGATGCCGGCCATCTTGACGGGATTGCCCGGCATCGGCGTGGGGCCGGTTTCCAATGGCACGAAGAAACCGCGCGCCTGCACTTGCGCATCGGCGGTCATGTCCGGAGTGATGTTGACCGCGCCGGCCGGCACACCAGCGTTCTGCAACAATTCGGCGACGTCGGTCTTCGAGCGCTCGGCAGTCCAAGCAGCGATGGCGGCATCGATCTCGTCCTGGGCGGCGAAGCGCTGGGCGAGACCGGCCTCGGCTGGCAGCCCGGCCACGATGCCGCACAGCGCCTGCCAATCGTCCTCGTCTCGGCAGGCGATGGCGATCCAGTCGTCGTCGCCAGCGCAGGGATAGACCCCGTGGGGCGCCATCTCGGGATGGCGGTTGCCCATGGGAGACGCGACCGCTTTGCGGTCGCCCCGCGATTGCGCCGGCGCACAATCGCCGTAGCCGTGCGAGGAGGAGACGAGTTGGGTTTCGATCAGCCAAGGGCCGCAGAAGGCGACGCCGCCTTCGTGCAAGGACATCTCCACATAGGCCCCCTTGCCCGTACGCTGCCGCCGGCGCAGCGCATCGACTACGGCGGCGGCAGCGTTGACCGCGGTGATGGGATCCATCAAGGCCATGGCGGTATTGCGCGGTTCGTCCGACCCGTAGCCCATAACGGTGGTGAGGCCGGACATCGGCTCCACAGTCGGCCCGAAGGCGACCCGATCCCGATAGGGACCGCTCTTGCCGTAGCCCGGCATGGCGATGTAGACGATGTTCGGATTGGCCTCGGCGAGGGTTTCGTAATCGAGGCCGAGGGCCGGCATGGCGCGAGCGCTGAAGTTCTCCATCACCACGTCGGCTACCGCGACCAGCTCGAGAAACGTCGCCCGGCCTGCGGACGTCTTCAGGTCCACGGCGACGCTCTGCTTGTTGCGTTGCAGCTTGACGAACACGGCGTTGACGTTCCACGGCTCGTCGGGCGGCGCTCTCTCCTTGCGAGGGGCATCCCCTCGCGCTCCCCCGCTGAGGGCTCTCTCCTTGCGAGGGGCGTCCCCTCGCGCTCCCCCGCTGAGGGCTCTCTCCTTGCGAGGGGCGTCCCCTCGCGCTCCCCCGCTGAGGGCTCTCTCCTTGCGAGGGGCGTCCCCTCGCGCTCCCCCGCTGAGGGCTCTCTCCTTGCGAGGGGCGTCCCCTCGCGCTCCCCCGCTGAGGGCTCCCTCCTTGCGAGGGGCGTCCCCTCGCGCTCCCCCGCTGAGGGCTCCCAGCCAGCCTCCGATGGGCAGGCCGCCTCGGTATTCACGAGGGCCGCGGCCCATGGGACTTTCGATCTTGACCACGACGGCACCAAGATCGGCGAGGATGCGAGTGGCCAGCGGCCCGGCCCAGACGTGGGTGAGATCCAGGATGCGCACGTCGCGCAACGGGCCGTCAGCCATCGACCCGCCCTCCGCCGTCGGTGCGTTCCGCCTCCGGCGGCACCGACGGCGTCAAATGCAGGGCCGGGCGCGCCGCGCCGTGGATGCGCCACGCCGGGCGGGGCGAACGAATCGTGCCGTTGGTACCGACGATGTGCTGCCAGACTCCACGCTGGGCAAGGTGGGCGTCCGCCAGCACATCGTCAAAGGACTGCACCACGCCCAGGGGAATGCGACAGTCGCCGGCGCGTTGCTGGATCTCGGCTTTCGAGAGCGGCGCCAACGCCTCGTCGATCAGCGTGTGCAGGGCGTCGCGGTTTCGCATGCGCTTCTCGTTGGTGACGAAGCGTTCGTCGATCAGCAGTTCCGGCCGTTCGAGAAAAACCGTGAACGAGTCCCAGAATGTCGGCACGATGTTGATGTAGACCCAGCCGTCCGCACAGCGGAACAAGTTGGTGGGCACCACGGACCAGAAGTCGCTGCCGTGGCGCGAGCGGATGACGCCGCCGCAATGCCACATGACGGTGGTGAACTGGCTGAGCGCCATCACCACCTCCAGCATGCCGATGTCGATGACGTTTTCTTCCTGCGCCAAGCGGCTTGCGTTGGCGGCGGTGAACGCGAAGCCGCCGCTTTGGAACTCCACATAGTGGCCCGGCAGCGACAGCGGCGCGCGGCCGGGGTCGCCCATCAGGTTGGTGTAGCCGCCCATGGCCAGCAGCACGTTCGGCGCCGCCTGCCAGTTGCGCTTCGGCCCTGTACGCCCGAACGGGGTGATGGACGCCTTCACTGGCGTCCGCCAATCGTCGAAGCCGAGCTCTGCCACCGCATCCGCGCTGGCCCCCTCGGCCACCACCACATCCGCCTGGCTGGCCAGTTCGGCGATGAGACCGGAATCCGCGCTGCACACCCGCCGCTTGCCAGGATGGAGGTACAAATCCATGGCCGTCCGGCTCGCCCAGGCGGGCGGAGGTTCGGGCGGTTCCACCCGAACGACTTCATAACCGGACTGCGCGAACAGCCGGCCGCAGAATCCTGCGGCGTACCCGCCGATCTCGACCACTCGATCCATGAAGACACAATAGTAACATTCGGGAATACGGCGATTTCAGGGCGCTGGCACCCCTGCCGGCAAGGCGGGTGCATCTCCGTCTCGTGGAGGTGCTTCTGCACATCGCCCGGATCGGGGCACCGCTGGCGAACAAGGGGTTGGCGACCGGCTGCGGGAGCTCGTCGCGTCTCGGGGCGGGACGGCGGCAAGACCACCGACGCAGAACCGGAGGAAACGATCAGGTACGACATGAAGCCATGCCGGCGGCATCTGGTGGAGAACTTCTGCTCCCGGATCGAACACCTCCGGCGTATCGCCGTGTACTACGGGCACATCGGGATGAGCTGCGCGGCGATGCTCCGTGCGGCGGCGTGCCGCCTTGCGATCGCATGAATGTCAATGTGCCGGCGCACTGTGGGGCTTGACTCGACTATGAACACAATATTAATGTTGTGTTCACAGTCCCTGCAGCCGATCCAACAACGGGTTATCTTCCCCCTGGCGTTCACAACGCGGGGTCGCGCGACGTTGTGGAACGGTTCGCCGGGAACAGTCACCGCAGGCGTCTGACGAAAGGGTTGCTGGCCGCATGCCGGAATCTGGCAGCGGCAGGATGCCGTGCATTGCTGCTTGACGGCAGTTTCGTGTCGACCAAGACGCTGCCTAAAGACTACGACGGCGCATGGGAGACTATTGGCGTCGATCCGGACCGGCTGGACCCGGTACTTCTTGACTTTAGCAATCGCCGGGCGGCGATGAAGGCGAAGTACTTGGGGGAACTCTTTCCGGCGACGGCGCTTGCCGTACCGGGAGTCCCTACCGCGACTTCTTTTCGACCGACCGCAATGGCGTCGCGAAGGGCATCGTGCAGATTGATCTGGGGAGCTTGCCATGATTGCCAACGAGAGGCAGTACGGAATCACGCGCAAAAAGGCGCGTAGCTTTGTTCGTGCGATCGAAGAGTTCGACGCGACGTCGAGCCAACGCGTCGATGCCCACCCCCGCCTGCTTCGAGCCGAGCGGGAGGCGATGGAAAGCCAGATCGAAGAGCTGCGGGAAGAGATGGAAGAGTATGAGCGTTTGAAGTCGAAAGACCTTTCGGTCCTATCGGTGGCCTCGTTCGACGAACTTGCAGAAGGGCTTGTCAAGGCGAGAATCGCGACGGGCCTGAACCAGCAGACTCTCACGCAACGGATGGGACTCAAAGAACAGCAGATACAGCGCTACGAGGCTGAACGGTACGCGTCTGCCAGCTACCGACGTCTTTGCGAGGTTGCTCATGCGCTCGGGGTGCGTATCGAGAACGACACCCTTCTGCCCGTCGTGCCGAGCAGTTTCACGGAGCTGGTTGCCAAGGTCGGCCGAGCGGGATTGAGCCCGGAGTTCGTGGTCGAACGCCTGCTCTCGTCGGCCGATGCGGCTATTGCGCACGGGGAGGTGCCCGACGAAGGGAACGAGCAGATGTTGACGGCGAAGACGGCTGCCGTTCTGGAACGGGTTTTCGGTTGGCGGCGCGACAACATCTTCGGCGCACAGGAACTTTCTACACCTAGGTCGGCGGTGGCCGCCGCACGATTCAAGATGCCCAGGAGGCGCACCGGGAGCGCCACCGGGGCCTTCGCGGCATACGCGAGCCATCTGGCCGCCGTGACCGCGCAAAGCATGACCGGCTATCCACGGGAGGAGATCCCAACGGAGCCGTGCGCGATGCGAAGGCGGATACTGGCGCGAGGCGAGGGGTCGGACGATTTGCGGACGGTTCTGCACACGGTTTGGGACCTTGGGGTTGTCGTATTGCCGCTCAAGGGCAAGGGAACGTTCCACGGCGCCTGCTGGCGTTACGAGGGACGCAACGCCATCGTGCTGAAGCAGACCTCGAAGCACGCTGGGTTTTCGATCTGCTCCACGAACTGTTCCATGCGGGACAGCGGCCGGAGGAAGAGACTTTCGAGTTGGTCGAGGCGGACGAGACGTCCAGCAAGCGCCGGGAGTCCGACGAAGAGATCGCTGCCAGCCAGTTCGCGGGAGATGTGATGCTCGACGGCAAAGCGGATGCGTTGGCGACGCTCTGCGCGAAGGAAGCAGGCAACGCAGTGGCGAGATTGAAGCGCGTCGTTCCTCAAATCGCCACCCGGTACGGCGTGAGCATCGGAGCGCTGGCCAACTACTTGGCGTTCAGGCTGTCATGGCAAGGGGTAAACTGGTGGGGTGCGGCATCGAACCTTCAACGAGAGGACAGCGACCCGTGGTCCATTGCAAGGGATGTCTTTGTCGAACGGCATCCGTATCGGATCGAGAACGAAATCGATCGGTCGCTGCTAGATCGCGCCTTGAATTGAGGTGAACAGCATGTCCGCGTTCCAGAAACCTGAGCCGCCGATCCGTTGGCGAATCGGCAAGACAGGCTGCGCGGCGATGGTTCATGCGAGGTCGTGGCACCTCGCGCTCGCACGAATGTCAACGCGTCCCTGGCAAGCGACCGTTACGCGCCGACGCCGTAGCCGCCTCTGAAATAGAGCAGAGGCTTGGCATCCGGGCGCAAGGTCTCGAAGCCGAGCACCCGGCCCACGACCACGGTATGGTCGCCAGCGTCGTGCTCTGCCGCCAAGGCGCACTCCACGTAGGCCAACGCGCCGTCCAGGATCGGCGCGTTGGTGGCATTGGTGGTCCACGGCACGGCCGCGGCCTTGCCGGCCTGGGCGAAGACATCGCTGGCTTCCTGCTGGTCGCTGGCCAGCACATTGATGCAGAAGTGGCCCGCAGCCCGGATGCGCGGCCAGCTGGTGCTGGTCTTGGCCGGGCAGACGGCGATCAGCGGCGGCGCCAGGGACAGCGACACGAAAGATTGGGCGGCGAAGCCCACCAGTCGGCCGTCTTCGTTGCCGGTGACGACCACGACGCCCGTGCAGAACTGGCCCATGGTGTCGCGGCAGGCGCGACTGTCGAAATCGTCCATTGGCACTCATCGCCACCGCTGCGTTCCTCACAGTCTACCAGCGTCGCAGTGGCGCACGGCACCAGCCAATCCGTCCTTCGGCTGCCAGCTATTCCATCGATGCGGCATGGCGTCCGACCACGCTTGACACCGCACGGCACGGCCTGCCTGCCATCTGCGTCCCTCGGCATCGGATGCGGGCTGATACAATGCCGAATGTGGCGGCACCCCCTCCCAGGTCCAGACCCTCCGCGTCCACGGGGGCCGAGCAACCCTACGCGGCGTTGGATCTTGGCTCCAACAGCTTCCATCTGATTGTCGCCCACGACCACGATGGCCGCCTGCAAGTGGTGGATCGGCTCAAGGAGATGGTGCGCCTTGCCGAGGGACTGACCAACGGCAACGAGCTCTCGCCCTTGGTGGTCGCCCGGGCGCAGGCCTGCCTTAAGCGCTTTGGCCAGCGCATCCGCCACCTGCCGCCACAGCGGGTGCGCGTGGTGGGTACCAATACCTTGCGCAAGGCGCGCAACAGCCAAGATTTCATCGCCGCTGCCGAGGCCGTCCTGGGGCACCGGGTGGAGATCATCAGCGGGCGCGAGGAAGCCCGGCTGATCTATCTCGGCGTGTCGCACTCCCTGGAGCCCATGGAGGACGATGCCGAGGCCCGGCTAGTGGTGGACGTCGGCGGCGGCAGCACCGAACTCATCCTCGGTCGGCAGTTCCAGCCGCACTTGATGGAGAGTCTGCACATGGGCTGCGTGTCGATGTCGGCAGCGTTCTTCCCCGAGGGCCGGATCGATGCAAGCCGCTTCATCGACGCCGAAAACGCCGCTCGCCAGGAGCTGGAAGTAGTGGAGGAAATCTACCGCGCCCGCAGCTGGAACACGGCCATCGGCGCGTCGGGGACGATCATCGCCATCCACGACGCCATCCTCGAACTCACTGGCATCCACGGCATCACCCGCCCCGGCTTGGCGACCCTCAAGGATCGCTTGCTCGCTGCCGGGCATGTCGACGCCGTCGCGCTCGAAGCCGTCCATGGCGAACGGGCGCCGGTCTTCCCTGGCGGCCTCGCCATCGTAGCCGCCGTCGTCAGTGCTCTGGACATCGACGCCATGACGGTTTCCGACGGCGCCTTGCGCGAGGGCCTGCTGCACGACCTGCTCGGCCGGGTGCAGGCCCAGGACATCCGCGAAACCACGGTGGCCGACCTCATGCTTCGCTACCACGTCGACAGCCGCCATGCCCGGCGCGTAGCCGACACCGCGACGGGAATGCTGGAGCAGGTTTCCTGGCAGGGGCTGGCGAGCTTCGCCGGTTCCTTGGAAGAACGGCCCAGCCGGGACGGCGCGGGCAATGGAACAAGCGTCCGCTGGGCACCGTCCGGCAATGGCGCCCAGCGTCTGTTGGGCTGGGCGGCGATGCTGCACGAGATCGGCATGGACATCTCCCACAGCCAGTACCACAAGCATGGCAGCTATCTGCTCGACAACATGGACCTGCCGGGCTTCTCCCGTCCGGAACAGCACCACTTGTCCCTGATCGTCCGTGCCCACCGCCGCAAGTTTCCCATCGAGGCCGTGCGCGGCGAGCCGGAGATCGTCGCCCTGTGCATACTGCTGCGCCTAGCCGTCGTGCTGCACCGCGGGCGCATGGAAGAGCCTCTGCCGGCGTTCGGTATTTCCGTCCGAAGCGGCGCATTCGATGAAATCAAGGTCATGTTTCCGCACAAATGGCTTGCGAATCATCAGCTCACCCAGCTCGACCTCGAACAGGAGGCGGTCTACCTGTCGGCGATTCCCTTGAAACTGACGGTGGCGACGCGCTGACGCCGGCAAGAGCCGAGCGACGCGCAAAGCCTGCCGCGGCGGCCCGGCAGCCCGATGAACACAGCCGTCACCGCGCCAGCAGTTCCAGCAACTCATCTTGGGCGCAATGGCGCCGGGTGTCCATGTCGCCTTGGCAGGCGAGTTCGTAGCTGCCGTCCGCTTGCAGCACCCAGGCTTGGGCGTTGTCGCGCAAGTACGGTTCCAGCCCCTGTTCGACGACGGTGCGCTGGAGCGCCTCGTCCTCAATGGGGAAGCAGACCTCGATGCGGGAGAAGAAGTTGCGCCCCATCCAGTCGGCGCTCGACAGATAGATGCGCCGACGGCCGCCGTTCTCGAACAGGAAGATGCGCGTATGCTCCAGGAAGCGGCCGACGATGGTGCGCACGACGATGTGCTCCGAGACGCCTTTGATGCCGGGCCGCAGCGAACAGATGCCGCGCACGACCAAGCGTACCCGCACCCCGGCTCGGGAAGCGCGGTACAGGGCCTCGATCACCTTCGGCTCGATCAGCTGGTTCATCTTGGCGATGACTCCGGCCTGGCGCCCAGCCTCGGCGTGGGCGATCTCGGCGTCGATGTGCTCGAGCATGGTCTCATGCATGGTGAATGGCGATTGCAGCATCTTGTGCAGCTCGCCAGCGAGCCCCATGGCGGTAATCTGCCGAAAAATGCGCTGCACGTCGTCGGTGAGCTGGGGGTCGGCGGTGAGCAGCCCGTAATCCGTGTACAGCCGCGCCGTGCGGGCATGGTAGTTGCCGGTGCCGAGGTGGGCGTAGCGGCGCAGCTGACCGCCCTCGCGCCGGATCACCAGGATCATCTTGGCATGCAGCTTGTAGCCGACGATGCCGTACACCACCTGCGCCCCGGCTTCCTGCAAGCGGTTCACCAGTTCGATATTGGCGGCCTCGTCGAATCGCGCCCGCAGTTCCACCGCCACCAGCACCTCCTTGCCGTTGGCGGCGGCATCCGCCAGCGCCGTCACCGCGGCGGAGTCGGCGCCTGTGCGGTAAAGCGTCTGGCGAATCGACAGCACATCGGGGTCCGTGGCCGCGCTGTTGAGGAAATCCAGCACCGGCACGAAGGAATGAAACGGGTGGTGCAGCAGCACGTCGCCTTCGCGGATGGCGGAGAAGATGTCCTTGGATGCCTGGAGGCGCGACGGAATGCTTGGCGTGAAGCCGGGATACTTCAGCTCCGGACGGTCTACCAGATCGGGAATCTGGTTGAGGCGCATCAGGTTCACCGGGCCGTTGCAGTAGTAGGCGTCGTCTTCGCTCAAGTTGAATTGGTCGGCCAGAAACCGGCCGACATCGCGCGGGCAGTCGTCGGCGAGTTCCAAGCGCACCGCGTCGCCGAAGCGTCGCGCCGGCAGCTCGCCCTCCACCGCCATGCGCAGATCGTCCACGGCCTCCTCGTCCACGAACAGATCGCTGTTGCGCGTCACCCGAAACTGGTAGCAGCCCACCGCCTTCATGCCGGGGAACAGGTCGTCCACATGGGCGTGGATGATCGACGACAGGAACACGAAGTCGTAGCGCCGCTGTTGGGAGGCGCGATCTCCTGCGTCCTCCCCATCCTCCGGCAGGCGAATGACGCGGGGCAGGGCGCGGGGGGCCTGCACCACCGCCATGCCGTTGTTGCGCCCAAACGCATCCCTGCCCTCCAAGGTGACGATGAAGGTCAGGTTCTTGTTCATCACGCGCGGAAACGGGTGCGCCGGGTCGAGGCCGATGGGCGTCAGGATGGGCTCCAGCTCCCGGCGGAAGTAATCCGCCAGCCACTGCTCTTGGCGGGCATTCCACTGGCCGCGCTTGAGGGCGCGGATGCCTTCGGCGTCGAGCAGAGGGAACAGCATGTCGTTCAGAATTCGGTACTGCTCGTCCACCAGCTCGTGGGCCAGCAGGGCGATGCGCCGCAGCTGCTCCACAGGGGACAGGTTGTCGGGCCCGCGCTGGGTGGAGCCCAGGACTTCCTGCTGCTTCAAGCCGGCGACGCGGATCTCGAAGAACTCGTCGAGGTTGGAGCTGGCGATGCATAGGAACCGCAGGCGTTCGAGCAGCGGCACGTCGTCGCCCTTGGCCTGTTCGAGCACGCGCCGGTTGAACTCCAGAGACGAGAGTTCGCGATTGATGTAGAAGTCGGGGCTGGCGAAGTTGAGCGAATCCAAAAGGACAGTCCTACAATGGCCGCATCGTGAACGAATCGCCAAAGCCTACCACCGGGCCGGATCGGCTGTATGACAGTCGCCGGCGGCAGCTGGCGGATTTCGCGTTCGACGACTCCGTGGCCGCGGTGTTCCCGGACATGATCCGCCGCTCGGTGCCCGGCTACGAGGTCGTGGTGGGGCTGACCGGGCTGATCGCCGCCCAGCATCTGCCTGCTGGCGGCCGCTGCTACGACCTTGGCTGCGCACTCGGTGCCAGCGTCCACGCCGTGCTGCGCGCCGTCGACGACAGACCGTGCGAGATCGTCGCCGTGGACGACTCCGCGGCGATGCTGAACCGAGCGCGAGAACACGCCGCGAAAGAACAGCGCATCCGCTGGCAGCAGGCGGACGCGCGCACGGTGGACATCGACCATGCCGACGTGGTCATTCTCAATTACACCCTGCAATTTCTGCGGCCCGAGGATCGCCTGGCGCTGCTGGCGAAGATCCGCCGCGGTCTGCTGGCAGGCGGCGTCCTGATCGTTTCGGAGAAACTTGCGGCGTCGGCCGACTTCGAGGCGCTGCACTTGAATTTCAAACGCGCCAACGGCTACAGCGACCTGGAAATCGCGCAAAAGCGCGCCGCGCTGGAAAACGTCATGCGCATCGACTCCTTGGAGACGCACTTGGCGCGGCTGCGGCAAGCCGGCTTCGGCGATGTGCAGGTGTGGTTCCGCTGTTTGAACTGGGCCTCGATGCTCGCCCTGCCGTAGTGAACGCCGTCCACGCTCTGTTCGCCGCATGGCGAGACGCCTCTCCCGTGGCGCGACGCTGCATCGAACTGGTGCGATCCAGCCAGCACGGCGATCTGCCGCGCTGGCTGTCGGCGCTGCGGCGGCTGCCTCGGGCCACGCCGTCGGCAGTGTCGTTCGAGGATGCGGTCAGCGTCGGGGCGGGCGCCGATCTCGCCCCGGCAGACCGCGCCCGTCTCGGCCTTGGGTTGCGCGAGCTGATGCCGTGGCGCAAGGGGCCGTTCAACTTGTTCGGCATTGAAATCGACGCCGAGTGGCGCAGCGATCGCAAATGGGCGCGCATCGCGTCGCATATCGACCTGGACGGCCGCCATGTGCTCGATGTCGGCTGCGGCAACGGCTACTACGGCTGGCGCATGTTGGCGGCCGGCGCTCGCACAGTGACCGGCATCGACCCGTCGCTGCTGGCCGTGGCGCAGCATGGGGCGGTGGCCTGCTACGCCGGCCGCGCCCGCGACCGCGCCGGGAGTGCTCGCAACCTAGTGCTGCCGCTGCGGCTAGCGGACTTCCCGCCTGCGCAGCCATTCGACGCGATCTTCTCGATGGGGGTCGTCTACCACTGCCGGGACGGTGCCCGCCATGTGAGGGAACTGGCTCGGCATGCACACCGGGATACGACGCTGGTGCTCGAATCCCTAGTGGTGGACGAGGCGCCGCTGGTGCCGCGCGCGCGCTACGCGCGGATGCGCAACGCCTGGCTGGTTCCCGACGTGCCGATGCTGCTGGCATGGCTGCGGGAAGCAGGGTTCGCGAACGCAGCGGTGGTGGACGTCAGCACCACCGCCACGGACGAGCAGCGCACCACCGCCTGGATGCCGTTTCAATCCTTGGCCGCGGCGCTGGACCCGGCGCAGCCCGAGCGCACCATCGAAGGCTATCCGGCGCCGAAGCGGGCCGTTATCATCGCCCGGCAATGAACATCGCAATCGAGCGCACGTTCCGAGTGGTGGAGGCCGAGGCGATCCGTCGTGCCGAGACGCTGCCACGGACCATTCGACAAGCCTATCCCGGCACCGGCAAGACGAACATGCGCGTACGAACCGTCGATGCCAGCGCTTGGCTTTCCATGCAGGTGCCCGGGACGGTTTCGCACGGCTGGAGTATGAATGCCCCGTCCCCGTCGAAGACGCCGCCGACATCGTGGAGCGCCTCGCGGTGACAGCGATCGTCGAACAGGACCGCTACCAGATAGAAGAGCGTGGCACCCTGTGGAGCGTCAATGTCTTCAAGGGCGCCCATGCCCCGCTGATGCTGGCCGAGACCGAGCTTGCATCGCCCGCCGAAGGCGTCCATCCACCCGCTTGGCTGGGCGACGAGGCATCCCAGGATCTGCGCCACCAGGGCGTCTACCTGTCGCTGCATCCCTACCCCGCCTGGAAGCACGATGTCTGATTTCCTCGCGCCCTGGACGTTTCGCTTCCGCGGCAAGACCAACCGCATCCTCGCCTTGGTGGACTGCTTCCTGAAGGAGCCGAACAAGGGGCTGGCGCCCACCCATCTCGGCCGGCAGGCCGGCATGCCTCTCTACGACGTGGCGAAGATGCTCGACAAGACGCCGGAGCTGTTCGTCAAGCTCCCCGGCCGCGGCGACGGCATCACCCGCTACCGGCTGGCATCCTCGGTGGCCGCCCGAGGCGAAGAAGAGATCGTCGCCCTGGTGCAGCGCCGTGCCCGCCGCGAGTCGTGGATATTCTACGCGCTGGCAATAACGGCACTGCTGTTGCTGATGGTGGCAATGATGGCCATCGCGCCGAGTCTGCTGTAGCGGGCATGGCGGGCAGGGAAGGAATGCGGAAGGGGAGCTATATGCTTTGGGAGTTATATACAACAGTGACCTAGGCACTATATATAGTAGCTATGACTTGAAAAACAAACCGTATATCGTATCTTGGACATTCAAGTATATAGTTCCCTATGCTTTTATGCCCTCTGCACTACATAGGGTATCAATAGACACCGAAAACCATTGTATGCCGTAGCTTGGATCGTCAAGTATTCAGTCCCCCCCAAGGAAGACCCCATGCCGGAACAACTGTCGCCCGACCTCGCCGCCCTGCGCGACCGCGTGGACGTGTTGGCGCGGGAGGTGCTGGCACCCTTGCGCGACGATGTCGGCCGGGAGCCGAAGGAGCGCGCCGCCCAAGTGCGCCAAGCGTCAAAGGACGCCGGCATCTTCGCCATGACGCAGCCGGCGGAGTTCGGCGGCTCGGCGGCGGCGCTGCTGGCGCTCACCGTGGTGCGCGACACCCTCGGCGCCCACAACGTCTGCCACCTGGGCGGGCTTTTCGGCCCCGGGCCCGGGGTACTGGCTGGCGTGGGCGAACCGCTGAAGAGCAAATATCTGGCCCCCATGCTGGCGGGAGAGAAGCGCGGGGCGTTTGGATTTACGGAGCCCTCGGCCGGGGAGCAAGCGAGGGCCTCTCGCAAGCGCGAGGAGATGCCCCTCGCAAGCAAACAGCCCGACAATGCGGAACGCGCCACCTGGGGGCGATTGGACGGCGATGCACTGGTCGTCAACGGCCAGAAGTCCTACGTCACCGGCGGCGCGGACGCGGACTTCGTCAACGTCCTGGTGGATATCGAGAGCCGAGGTCGGGCCTTGGTCGTTATCGACCGCGACGCGCCCGGCGTCGAAATCACGCGCACGTTCGCGTCCATAGACGGCAGCCATCACGCCTACCTGGAGTTCCGCGATGTCCGCGTGCCTGCCAGCCACGTCATCGGCAAGCCCGGCGAAGGCCTGCCCCGTGCGCTGCGACAGATCGGCGATACCCGCTTGGCGTTTGCCGCCGAGAGCGTGGGCCTCGCGCGCTGGGTAATCGATTTCGTCACCGAGCATCTGCTCGCGCCCCACCGCAGCGGCACACCCTTGGGCACCCGCGAAGGCGTACGACTGCGCTACGCCGACATGCGCATCCGCGCCTACGCCGCCCGCAGCATGGTCTACCGCACCGCCCGCCTAGGGGATGCGAGAGAAAACATCGTCAACGAAGGCATCGCCGCCAAGGTGTTCGCCACCGAGGCCATCGGCGACATCGTGGACGCCGGCATCCAGCTCGTCGGCGGCAGCGCCTTGCGCACGGGCCATCCCTTGGAGGCGCTGTACCGCCGCGTCCGCTCGCTGCGCCTAGCGGAAGGCGCGAGCGACGTGCTGCGGCTCAATCTGGCGCGCGGACGACTGGATCTGGGCAAGGGGAGGATCTGACGGCAACGCCGTCGCAGGGCGAATCGGGAAAAGGCGATCGTTGATGGCCGCAGTTCCGGCCTCCCTGAAGTCGAGCAGGCAGCGATGGCGGAACGCGCCGCGAGGCTGACTCCCAGTCCAGCAAGCGCAGTCCGTACAGCCAGGAACATGACTCGTTCGCCAGCCGACTTCCGCGTCGAGAAAACTTGAGGCGACATGCCTGCAACCATGAAATCTGGACGGCAGGCATCCAGATTTCATGGTATTGTGCAGCGACGATCGAGCGCGGTGGACATCGCCGAGCACTGACAAGGCTGATCGCCCACAATCCCGTAGTCGCGCTCTTGGGGGCGCGACAGGTCGGCAAGACCACCCTCGCCCGCGACCTCTCCAAGCGCCGCTCCGGGCCGACCCACTTCTTCGATTTGGAGTCCAGTGCCGACTTGGCCCAGCTTGCCGACCCTCTGCTCGCCCTGTCCAGGCTGCGGGGACTCGTCGTGCTCGACGAAATACAGCGGTTGCCGAATATCTTTCCCGCCCTGCGCGTACTGGCGGACCGCGAGCGCCGTCCAGCGCGTTTCCTCGTTCTCGGCAGTGCCTCGCCGACCCTGCTCCGACAGAGTTCCGAGACGTTGGCGGGACGCATCGCCTACTACGAACTTCCCGGATTCTCCCTCGCCGAGGTCGCCGCCAGCCGCGCTCGGCGGCTCTGGCTTCGCGGCGGCTTCCCCCGCTCCTACACTATCCGCGGGCACGCCGACAGCTACCGGTGGCGAGGCGATTTCATCCGCACCTTTCTCGAACGCGACCTGCCCCAGCTCGACATCGGCATCTCGAGCCCGACGCTGGATCGGTTCTGGTCCATGCTCGCCCACTACCACGCCCAGATATGGAACGGCGCCGAACTGGCACGAGCCTTTGGCGTCTCGCATCATGCCGTGCGGCGCTATCTCGACGCCCTTGAAGCGACGTTCATGGTGCGCAGTCTCAAGCCCTGGCGCGCCAATCTGCGAAAACGCCAAGTCAAGACTCCGAAGATATACATCCGCGATTCGGGACTGCTGCATCGTCTCCTGAACATCACCACGTTCGCCGAACTCGAACGCCACCCCAAGATCGGCGCATCCTGGGAAGGCTTCATCGTCGAGAACCTGATCGGGGTGCTCGGCATCGACAGCCGACAGTGCTACTTCTGGGCGACCCATACCGGCGCGGAAGTCGATCTGGTGGTGCAGACGGGCACGAAGCTGCGCGGCTTCGAGATCAAGCGAACGAGCGCACCCCGCCTCACCCGCTCGATGCATGCCGCCTTGGACGACCTGTCGCTCGACAGGATCGACGTGATCCACGCCGGCGAAGCGAGCTTCCCGCTCGCCAAACGGGTACGGGCGGTTGCCTGCAGTCGAATGCTGGAGGACATCTGATCTCGAAACCGAAGGCAGGGAAGGTGGCCTGCCGCCGCCTTCAGCGCGGATAACCCGCCCGAAGGCAGTGGTTCGGATTTGAAATTCGGATGGACCGCACCATTACGACGCCACTGCATATAGCGGCAAGTGAGCTGTCTACATCTGTACATCTTGTATATTGGATGGGTAAGCGCGGCAACGCAGATTCAAACTGACGCGCTACCCGCCCGAACGGACGCTGGCGCCGAGCAGCCAACTGCGCCTAACATGCCGAATCTCAACGATGCGATCCAGGCCCTCGATGCGAGCATCGGCGACCTCGTCCGGGAGCATATGCGACCCGTTCCAAGGATCCGGCAGCGCTGGTCGGCGGCCTGCTCTTCGGCGACGGTGCCAACGGTCGGTTCAAGGCCTTGTACCGGTGCCTTGGCAAGGTGCCGCGGGAGGTGAATCCGGGCTGCCGGTGACGGGATTCGCCATTGCCTACGCCGTGAATGGCCGCCAGTACGCGGCGGGCGCACGGGCGGCGCAGCCACTACGGGCAGCTTCCTGGGCATGACGCCCGGGCTGAAACCCAGTTTTGGCAATAATCTTTCGCATTCGCTTACCGGACCGATCTGCCGCCGTCGACGCCGCTGGGCCTACTACCAGTTCGAGAGAGCCGATGCAAAACTGGATACGGATCGCCGTTCTGGCAATTCTGGCCGTCGCCTTGGTATTGGCGGCCGCCACTTGGTGGGTGACCAGCACCCGCGCCGGCCAGGACTTCGCGCTATCGCGCACGGCTCCGGCGATCTTCCGCGGCGCGCCGGACGCGCAGTACGACGGGCTGCGCATCTTCCTGTGCGGCACCGCCTCGCCGATGGTGGCGCCCGGACGCGCCCAGGCCTGCGTCGCCATCACCGCCGGTCGCTCCCTCTACCTTGTGGACGCCGGGGCCGGTTCGAACGCCACCATGCTGTTCGCCAACGAGCCGACGGGGCATCTGCGCGCCATCCTGCTCACCCACTTCCACTCGGACCACATCGCCGGCATCCCCGATTTCAACCTGACATCCTGGGTGATGGGCCGGGCGGCACCGTTGCGGATACTCGGACCTGCCGGCGTGGAGCGCGTCGTGGCCGGATTCAACGAAGCCTTCGCCCTGGACCGTGGCTACCGCGTGACCCATCACGGTGCCGAGCTCGTACCGCCGGCCTTGGGCCTACTGCAGGCCGAACCAGCGACGCTTGGCGCCGTCGTGGACGAAGACGGGCTGACGATAAGCGCGTTTGCCGTCGATCACGCGCCCATCGCCCCGGCCTACGGCTACCGCTTCGACTACCGCGGCCGCTCCGTCGTGGTCAGCGGCGATACCGTGGCGACCCAGAGCCTGGTAGCGGCAGCGAGAAACGCGGACCTGCTGCTGCACGATGCCCTGTCGCTGCCCATCGTGCGCACCCTGGAAGTCGCTGCCCGGGAAGCGGGGGCCATGCGGCAAGCGAAGATACTCGCGGACATCCCGAGCTACCATGCTTCGGCTGCGGAATTGGGTGCGCTAGCCGAGAGCGCCGGGGTGCGAATGCTGGCGCTGTACCACTTCGTGCCCGCGCCCTGGAATTATCTGATGGAGCGGATGTTCCAACGGGATCTGCCCGACGACGCGGTGCTGACCCGGGATGGTATGGTGTTCGAGCTGCCAAGCGGCACCAGCGCGATCCATGTCCGCGAGCCTTGATGCGCTGATCCCGAACGACGGAGACCTCGCCAATCCCTTCGCTGGCTGACCAGGCTCGGCGACAGGCCCATGGCCTGCGGACGCGATTTGCGAACGCGGTCAGCCCCTGTCGCCGAGAGGAATGCAACGCAAGCCTTGCAGATCCTCCCCGCAAGCGGCCCCCGGCTTCTTGCGTACCCGCCGCTCGGCAGTGTCCTCGTCGACGATCTCGATGCGTCCCCGGAACTCGTCGCCCGGTTCTAGTTGGACACCCACGCACTGGCTCGGCCAACTGTATCCAGGCTCGCCTTCGAACCACTTGCAATCGAACGTCGCGGTTTGCCTCGTGTGGCAGCCCCCAACCGAGGGCTGCCACGATGACTAGGCAGCTATGCAGTCTCATAGGCAGGAGCCTAGCCACTGCGCAAGCAACATCTACCCTCGCACCGCATGATACCGGCACCACCAAGAGAGGTTCCCGAACCGATGAGGGACACGACAGCACCCTCAACGCATGCGCCCAGTACGGGGTCGCGCCCGCTGCTTCCCGAGCCGGTGCAGCCCGAAACCGAGACGCATCCGTTCAGTTGCAAACAGCGCGCTGCCAGCGCAATCCGCCCCCATACCAGCACTGACTATCGCCACACTGATCTCCTGTTGACTAGCCCTGTCGATTGGAAGAACGCAACACCGCTTGAGAAGTCCATGCCCTTCTTAGATCGAATGCTTCCAAGTCTGATCTTTCTTACGCTGCTTAGGCATATATATCCGGCTGCCAACCAGAAGCGTCCGCTGCCCTGTTCTGCGCTACTATTGACCGCATGGCCACAGCCCCGCGCGCCCCGGACGACCGCTTCGCCGATCTCGTCGGCTATCCGTTCGCACCGAACTGCGTTGGCGTTGCGGACCCCGACGGCAACGAGAATAGAGGAATGCGAAAGATCCTCACGAATGTGCTGCGAAAGACGGTGCGCAATTCGCGTCGGTAGTCGCTGGCTATGCCGCGAGAGTCGGGATATTCCGACCTTTGCCGGAATCGTGCGGAATCAGACGGAATCCGGCGGAACGGCGCGGCAGCCGCGCGATCCCGCTGCCTCAGCCGAGGGCGTCGATCAGGTAGCGGGCGACGATGTCGCGGATGTCGTCCTCGTCCTCGTCGGAGAGGCCGAGGAACGGGCGCGCGGGGATGTCGCCCCAGGGGATGGGCGCGCCGCGCTTCGTGGCGCCGAACTGGTGGGTGCCGGCGCGCTTGTCCGGCGAGCCGACCTCCACCTCGCCGCTCCCGGCCCGGTAGGCGAGAGTGCCGCCCAGGTAGCCGTGCTCGGTCAGGATGCGGTCGGCGTTGCGCGTCTTCGTCGTTTCCGACAGGGGCGCCCAGGGCGCGCCGTCCGGGCCCTTCTCGTCCTCGAAGCGGTCGCGGGTGGAGCCGAGGAGCGCCTCGCCGATGTCGCGCATGAGCTGGCGGGCCAGCGCCCTGCGGACTTCGGCGTCTTCGAACTCGACGTCGATTTTCACGGGCGTCAGGGCCAGGCGGGCGGCCCGTCCTCGGGATAGGGCAGGCCGCCCTGCATCTTGTCGAGCCAGTTCGGCCCCAGGCCGTGGTCCCGGCGGAACGCCTCGTAGTCGTCTCCGTATCTGGCCCGCAGCTCGTCGCGGATGCTCTTGTCGCGCAGGGCCCGGGCCTCGCTCCGCTCCAGGTCGGCGGCGACCTCCTCGTCGCTCATGCCGAACGCGGCCATCCTGCCCTCGCCGCCGGCGTGCCGGAACACGACCGTGTCGACGCCGCGCTCGTCCACGAACCGCCTCAGAACCTCGACCGTCACAGCTCCTCCATCTCGACCACGGTTTCGCCGTCCTCGACGTAGACCGTCCGCACCAGGAACCGCGTCCACGCGCGGAACAGCACCTCGTCCTCGGCCGGGAAGGCGGCCCAGTCGGCCACACGCCTGCCGCGGCGGGACCGTACCATGAACCGCGTGTTGCCGCCGAACCCCTTGCCTGTGTCGGCGGACGCGCTGGTGAACGCGGCCTCGGCGACACTAGAGGAATGCGAAAAAAGAACGCGAATGTGCTGCGAAAAACTCTGCACACATGAATGTCTTGCGAAGAGAGGTCGAACGGCGGTTGGGATATTCCGACCTTTGCCGGAATCGTGCGGAATCCGGCGGAACGGCGCGGAGCGGGTCCGGGCGGGGGCTGGACGGGACGGGTTCCTTCGTCGGCCGGCGCACGAGGCCGGGACGCCGGGAGTTTCAGTACAGCACCGGGCTGTAGACGCGGGTGCCGTCCTCGAGGCGGCCGTAGTCGTTCTCTTCCGGGGGCGCGGGGATCCGTGTCGGCTCGACGCGGCGCAGCGCCGGCGGCAGGCGGTGTCGGTCTCCCGGCGTTCGGCCGTCGGGATCGGGTTCGGCCAGGATGGGCCAGTAGACCACGCCGAGCAGCGCCAGGAAGTCGCGCGGGTCGCGGCCCGGGTCGTGGAGGACGAGGGCGCCGGGGACGCTGCCCAGCAGCACCGGCGGCTTCCGGGCGAGCAGCTCTTGCAGCCAGGGCACGTGCCAGTGGTCGCCGTCCACCGTGCCGGCCTCGTCGTCCCAGCGGATGGTGCGCAGCTCGCGGCCGCGCATTCGGTCGGGCATGCGGATGGCGTGCATGGTCATGGGTCGTAATGGAACAGCACACCGAGCACCAGGTCAAGCATCAGCGGGTCTTCGCGCGCCAGTTCGTGGAGCCACTCCCAGCCGAAGGACTTCTCCAAGGTGTACTCCGTGGCCCGCGCGAGGACTTCCAGGGGATCGCCGCTGTCGCCGTCGTAGCGGCGTCCGAAGTAGGCGTCGACGTAGTCGTCCTCCTGGCCGACATGGCCCGGGTAGCGCTCCAGCGGCAGTATCGGATCGCGGGAGCCGTCGGGCCGCGCGGTGCGCCGGCGGTGCTCCGCGGCGAACAGCCTCTGCAGTCCGGGCATGGCGCGCTGCAGGTGGTGGACGTACTCGTGCAGGGCGGTCCCGGCGTGACGGCTTCGCCGATCCGCACGTCAATCCCGCCTACGCCAAGGTGCTGCGCGCCGCCGGCCTCGGCTCCGCCGACGAGCTGGGCCGCGCCGCCCTCCGGCGGATCGCGGCGATCCGGGCCCTCGGCCGGCGCACGAACGGCTTCCGCGACCTCGCCCCGGAGGCGCGCGGCGTCCCGGACGGCGGACGTCGACGCCGTCCGCCGGCTGCTGGCGCGCCGCGCCGAACTGCTCGAGAACGAGATCGTCCCCCGCGTCCGCAGGGCGAAGGCCGCGGCCTGGGGGATGCCGCGGCATGGGAACGCGGTACGCTCGCTATCTGGCGAGCGGCAGGAGGAAGGCGGCCGCGGGCTTCGAGCGGCACGGCATGACGGACCCCGAACTGGCGTCGGGATACGCCTACACCACGAGCGATCGTCCCTGGGGCTACCGTCTCCTGAACGAGGCGCTGCGCGACGCGGAAAGGCCCGGCGGCCCGCCGCTCCCCAAGCGCTACGACGACTATCGCCGCACGCTCGACGACGCCCTCGACCGGCTCCCGGACCATTCGGCCAGGGGACTGAAGCGCGGGACCACGCTGACCCCGAACGAGATCGCGGGCTACGTTCCGGGTTCCGTCGTGACCGAGGCCGCGTTCATCAGCGCCAGCGTGGGCCGGGGCTTCGGCGGCAACGTGCGGTTCACGATCCGCAGCCTGCACGGCAAGCGCATCGACGGGCTCTCCCGCTATCCGTCCGAGCGCGAGGTGCTGTTCCGGGCCGGAACGCGGTTCCGCGTGCTGAGTAGCCGGAGAGAAGGAGGTCTCACGAAGATAGAACTGGAGGAGGTCGACGATGCCTGAGATCATGAATCCGGATGGAACCTGGACGAAGACGACCAAGGCCGAATACATCGAACGGTTCGGCGAAGAGGATTGGCGCGAGCTAACGATCCCGCCCGTCCCCGAGTCCGAGATGACGGAGTTCGAGCGGTACATGACCGACAAGATGCAGAGCGAGGCGGAGGTCAGCGTCGCCCTGCGGAAGGCGGGAATCGAGTCTCTCGACGACCTGCCGGTCGAGGGCGACGACGAGATCCTGCCCGCCGGCGACCTGTCGGACTTCGCCCCGAAAGAATACGACCACGAACTGGCCGACAGGCTCTACGGCGGCAAGAAGGCCTGACCGTGCCCGGCGCCGCCATCCGCGTCCAGTTCGACGACGCCGAAGTCCGCAGGGCGCTGGCCCGCCTGATCGACGCCCTCGGCTGAGGCCGCGGGATTGCGCCGTTCCGCCGGGTTCCGTCTGATTCCGCATGATTCCGGCAAAGGTCGGAATATCCCGACTCTCGCGGCATAGCCAGCGACCACAGACGCGAATTGCGCACCGTCTTTCGCAGCACATTCGTGCGGATCTTTCGCATTCCTCTATTCTAGGCGCAGCTTCGATTCGTGGTCCAGATATACCCCCCGCGCATGCCGAAAATCCAGAGCGTCGTAGGCAACGACTCGACCGTACATCGGCACGGCGACGCGCAGCGATTGCTCATTCAAGACCACGGCAGAGTGGAACGCGCCGTGCAGGAAGTGGCCGAACAGGCCCGCCAACGCCAATACGCCTACGGCCACCAACCTAGTTGCCCAAATCATGGACGAAGGATAAAAAACAGGAAAGCGCCTAATGCGACAAGGAGGAGGATGCCAACCACTACCAGAATAGCCGTGGTTTGAACAGGTATGACGGGGAATGTCATAGCAAGCCTACTTTGTTGACGAGGTGTTGATGGACGCTGCGCGAGGCAGCGTAGTGGTTTGAACCGGCATGATGGAGAACATCGCAGCAAGAGTATGGATCAGCCAATCTCTCAGGCACCAGCAACCGGCAGTGCTTCCGTCTGAAATTCACGCAGGCCGCTGCAGGCGTTATCGAAAACCGCCTGCGCCTGTGCATCTTGTGCTTGCGCGGGAGCACGACAGCACGGATTGCAAACGGAGACGCTACCCTGCATGCGGCCGGGCCTGCGCGATCGTCCACTGCCCACGCGCTGGACAGCGACCGAACATGGTACGGTTGGGCAATGGCGGATCCGCAAGGCAGGAAATCGCTCGCGCAGGCAGTGATGGCGATGCGCGCCGGCAGGCTGGCCGATGCCGAGGCCCTATGCCGAGAGTACTTGCTGCACCGTCCAGGCAGCGTACCGCATCTACAGGTGCTGGGACATGCGCTGATCGGCCGCCAACGATTCGACGAGGCGGACAGGGAAATCCGTTTCGCGCTCGATCTTGCGCCCGACTACGCGCCGCTGCGCGAAGATCTAGGCAGCCTGCGCGCCCTGCAAGGCGACATGGAGGCGGCCATCCGTTGCTTCCGCAAGGCGCTCGACATCGACCCGAGCCTCAAACGCGCATACCGGAAGTTGGCGCAAGCGCTCTCGGCCGCCGGGCGTCGAGAAGAGGCGGAGGAGGCATTCGAGGCCTATCTCGAACACGACCCGGAGAAGGCGCATGTGGCCGCCGGCGCCGAGCATTGGCGGGCCGGTCGCTTCGACGAGGCCGAAAAAACACTGCGCGACACCCTGCGCAAGAGCCCCGACAATGTCGATGCCATGCGCTTTCTCGCGCTTCTCTATCTCGACGTCGGCAACCACTTGAACGATGCGGAAGCGCTGCTTCGTCGGGCGCTGGCTCTTGCCCCGGACTTCGTCCAGGCCATGCACACGTTGGGCGTGGTGCTCGCGGATCAGGGCAAATGGACCGACGCTGTGCATGCCTATCGCGGGCTGGCCGAACTCGCCCCGGACGATGCCCTCGCCTGGGCCGGTCTCGGCAATGCCCTTTCCGGCGCGGGCGATCCCCAGGCCGCCGTCAATGCCTACCAGCGTTCGCTTGCGCTGCGTCCCGACGCGCCAAGCGTTCACATGGCCGTGGCACACATGCTGAAGACGCTCGGCCGGCAAGCCGAGGCCGTGCAAGCCTATCGCGAATCCATCCGCCAAAAGCCCAGCCTAGGGGAAAGCTATTGGAGCCTAGCCAACCTCAAGGTGTTCCGCTTCAAAGAAGAAGAAGTGGCTGCCATGAGGGAGCAGGTGGCCCGTGACGAGCTTGCCGCCGCCTCCCGCGTACATTTCCACTTCTCGCTCGGCAAGGCCATGGAGGACCAGGACGACTACGCAGCCGCATGGCGCCACTACCGTGCTGGCAATGAACTGCAACGCCAGCTCGTCGATTACGACCCGGTGGAGAACGAACTGACGCTGGCGCGCATCCGCGAGGTGTTCAGCCAAGAATTCGTGCGCGAACGCTTTGGCCTCGGTTGCGATGCCGCCGACCCCATCTTCGTGGTCGGCCTGCCACGCACGGGCTCGACGCTGGTGGAGCAAATTCTCGCCAGCCACAGCCAAGTCGAGGGCACCGCCGAGTTGCCGAATCTTTCCCAGATGGCCTTTCAAACCGGCAAGTATCGAACAGACGGCCTTCGCTATCCAGAAACCATGCACACGTTGACCGAGCGCGACTGGGCCGCCTACGGTCGCGAGTACCTGCGCCAAGTAGCCGGGCAACGCCATACCGGGCGGCCCCGCTTCATCGACAAGATGCCCAACAACTTCGCGCATATCGGCTGGCTGAAGCTCATCCTGCCGAACGCCAAGATCATCGATACCCGTCGCCACCCGATGGATACCTGTCTGGGCGCCTACAAGCAGCTATTCGCCAAGGGCCAGCATTTCACCTACGACGAACTGGAGCTGGCCGAGTACTACCGAGCCTATGTGGAAACCACGACGCACTGGAATCGGGTGCTGCCCGGCGCGGTGCTTACCGTCTACTACGAGGAAACGGTGACCAATCTCGAAGCCCAGGTGCGCCGCATCCTCGACTTCTGCGGCCTGCCCTTCGAGGAGACCAGCCTGCGCTATTACGAAACCGAGCGGGCCGTGAAGACCGCCAGTTCCGAACAGGTGCGCCAGCCCATCTACACGGACGCCCTCGGCCTTTGGCGACGCTACGGCCACCACCTCGCCAACTGGCGCGAGATGCTCGCCGATCTCATCAACGCCTATCCCCCTGCCTACGGTTAGCTGTTCCTTCGAGTGTCCGCGTGGCAGGCAGCGTCGTCGATTGCCGCCGACTTCATCCGTCTCCTGCGGACGACACTCGGTATCTGCCGAGCTGGGCCTCCAGTCCCGCGATGCGCTCTTCGGCAGCTTTGCGGGCGGTCGCTTCCCTGACGGCGCGTTCCTCGGCGATTCTGCGGACGGCCGCTTCCCTGGCGGCGTGCTCCTCAGCGATTCTGCGGGCGGCTTGCTCCTCCCTGTAGGCGCGCAGGTCCTCTCCCGTCTCCGGGTCGTGCCAACGCAACTCCCGCAGCGGCTGCCCGTTCTCGTCGTAGCGGCACCCATCCACATAGTGCAGCACCAGCCCCAAAGTCCGGCTCCGAACTGCCGGCGGGCCATTCCCTCCGAGGGCCTCCTCCGGCAGCGCCCGGTAGACGCCGTCGAACAGGCGAAAGCCCCGTAGCGGCGGACTTAGGCCGTCCGGATGCGGGTCGAAGAGGAAGTACTCGGTCACACCCATCTCGGCGTAGATGACAGGCTTCTCGTCCCGGTCGTGTTCTCGCGACGACTCCGAGGCGATCTCCAGGACGAAGTCCGGCACCTTGGGCTCCTGCCAGAGAACGTAGGAGCCCCGCGCCAGATTCCAATCCGCTCCTAACACCACGAACAGATCCGGCGCCACGGACTTCAACAGCGGCCGGCCACGTCTGTCCCGTCGGGGTACGCTGCGTTCGTCCAGCACCGGATAGTGGATCAGCAGGTCGGAGGCCACGAAGACGTCCTTGCGGCCTCTATAGCGGGCATCTACGACGTTGAAGGCGTGGACGATGCAATCGAGTTGGCCGATGTGCTCAGCCATCGGCTTGCTGTCCGAACTCGGCAGGTTGGTGTGGTCCAGGGCCCGCAGCGCCACGAACGCGGCTTCGTCCGAATGGACGCTGACCCGACTGCGGACGCGCCTTCCTTCCGGGGCCAGGACGCCTCCAGCGGGGAATCGGGAAAGAGTGGGATCGGCCATAGCCGTTGACCTCTGCGGACGTGTCGGATCGACACCGCGATGGAACGTTAACACGGCGACAGCCGAACGGCCAAGCGCGGTTATGGCGACACGTCTGTAAGAGCGACTGCATACCCAATAGGGGCTGCGGCTGTTCGCGCAGGCACCCCCGAGCCGGGGACACGGATATCAGCCCGCCTCGCCCGCGCAGGCACTCGCTTCACGTTCATGAGCGGCATGGTGGACGAATGCGAAAGCGCCGCGGGACGGCATCGTCGATTTCCTACAGGAATTCGAGAGAATCGCCAGCCGCGCCGGCGGGCGTGTCGCCGCATGCGGTTCGGGAACGCGGGTCTTGCTCTACGCCCATCGTGCCGCCTCCCGCGGACGTGAATGCCAACACGCCCTAGAACGGCCAGAGCGCGAGACCGTGGATGGCGTTGCGGATGTCGAGGGAAAGAGTGACCTTGAGGGCGGTGGCATTCGCCTTGAGATCGTGGACAGCGATGGTGGAAGGCGACGAGCCGGCGGCGACGAGGTCGTCGCCGAGAACGCAAAGCCCGCGCCCGAAGGAGGGGCGCGCCACTGTGCTGGCGTATTCGTCCACGCCAATCAGCTGCTCCCGCGTGAAGCGCGGCACGCGGAACGCCCGGTCTCGCGAAGGATCGCGGCTTGCGAAGCGCACCACGTCCGCCACGGTGTCGTTGAACAGCACGCCGTCCTTGTATGGCTGCGCGTTGTGGGTGCCGCGGGGTAGCGTCGCGCTCATGTGTATCTGCCGGCCGTTGTAGTGCAGCAGGCCGCCGGTGCGCAAACCCGCGAGGTACATGCCGTCCTCGTTGCAGAACACGCTGTTCAAATGCAGTTTGTTGAGCATCAGCGGGCCGTCATCGCCTTGCGGATCGTAGATGCTGCCGTTGAAGCGCAAGCCATCGGTATCGATGTGCAGCGCCCAATGAAACCGCTCCTCAGCGATATCGAAGGCGAGGATGCTGTCGAAACCGGTGGCGGCGAGAAATACGTTGCCTCGATGCACGGCGATCTCGTGGCAATGCTTGAGGTAGGCACACCGCCACGATCCCAAACATCGGAAATCGCGGCCGTAGGCGAACAGCTCGTCGCTGGCGGCGATGAACGTGATCTCGCCATGGCAGGCGATGCCGCGCAAGCCCCGATCCCATCCTCGGCCTCGCCAGTCGATAGCGGCGGTGTTCCAGTCGAGAACCTGCACGATGTCCCGTCGCTGCAAATCGACGAGATAGACGCCGCCGTGGCTTTCTCCCTGCTGGCTGCCGCGGACGACCGAGCTGGCGATGAGCGTCGTCAGCCGCCGATATCCCAACGCAACGAGATGCCGAACTCCCTGGGCCGCACCACGCCCGGCAGCGTCCGGTAGCGGTTGATGCCCACCGCCTCTAGACGATCATCGTTGCTGGTGTCCACCCAGTTGATGGCGCGCTCGTCCCAGACGTTCCAAACATCGAAGGTAAGCGTCCAAGAGCCGCTCTCCCCTTGCCACAGTCCAAGCTGCAGATTCGCCAAGCGCCAATCGTCGATCCTCTTGGTGACGAATTCCCTGGCGTCGTTGAAGTCGTGGTACTGCGCCGCCTGGAACGAATGGTCGTAGCGAATCCAGCCGTCGCTGCCGAACAGCACCCCTGGCACGGTGTACTCCACGCCCAGCCACCACTTGAAATCCGGCGCGATAGCGAGTTCCTGGCCATTGCTCAACACCCGCCAGTCCGCTACGCCCGCCGGCAGCCGATCGTTGGGAAACGCTTGGCGGAAGAAGAAATCTTCGGTGATCTCGGTGCTGCTTTTGAAGAGCGAACCTTCCACCTTCAAGGCGTCCGTCAGCCAAACCGTGAAGCTGCCCTCGACGCCGGCACCTTCCGCTTCGCCGAGATTGACGTGGCCCTTGGCCTCCGTCAAGGTCGGATCGTTGATCTCGCGCTGCATGTCCTCCCAGCGCATGCGATAGAGGGCGAGATTGAGCTGCAGCCGGTTTTCCCACCACTCGGTCTTGACGCCTATTTCGGTGTTGAACAGCTTGTCCGGGCCGAAGCGCCGCGGCAGCACCGAGCCACGTCTGAGGGTATTGCTACCGCCCAGGCGGAAACCCTCGCTATAGGTGAAATACACCATCTTGTCGTTGTCGATGCGGTACTTGGCGGAGACTTTGTAGACGATGTCGCTATCCTTGCCGTCGTAGGTGTCGATGCCGTTGTTGGCATAGTCGCCGTACGGTACGCCCTCCGGCCAGTACTGCCGTTCGGTGCGATAGCGGTCGTATTCGAACCAGCGGGTGCCGACGCCGACGGCGAGATCGTCGGTGAGGTCGTAGCCGAATTCGCCGAACACGGCCCGCTGCCTGGTCTCGCGCTTGAAATCCTCGCCGTAGAAGCGCTCGGTAGGCGCGATGGGGTAGACGATGTTGGGATCGAAGCTCTGCGCGAGGTAGTAGGCCCAGCCGTTGAGGGCAGGCCAAGCCGGCGTGGCCACCAAGTCCGGCGTCAACCAGTACCAGTCCCAGGCGTCCAGCGTTTCTTCGTAGAACGCGCCCATCATCCATTGCAAGCGACCAGTCCCTGTGGAGGCCAAGCGGATTTCCTGGGAGCTGCGCCGAGCGATCTGATCGTTGACGATGGTGCCGATGTGGTAGGCGATGTCGTACAGGGCGCTGGCGTAGTACGCGGGCACATCGTAGCCGACGCCCTTGCCGCGGATGGCGGTACGCAGCTGATCGTCCACCATGTTGCCGAAGTCGTAGAAGACCTCGCGCTCGAGGTGCCCGGCGGCAATGGTGAGCTCCGCAAAGCCGAGATCGCCGACGACGGTGAGGCCCGTGGACCACCAGTCGTCGGTGCGGATATCCTTTTGGAAGCGCACGATCTCGAGCTCGCCCACCGCTGGGTCGTACACCCAATCGCCCTTGGATTCGGAGTCTTGCCGGATGGCCATGAGCTGGGCCGACCAGCTTTCGTTCACGTCCCACAGGCCAGTGACGCGGAAGCCGCTCTGCTGCCAAGTGTTGAAGTCGTCCTCCACCGCATCGTCGTTGGTGTCGCCGGTGAAGAGCGCCCGACCGCGTACATTGTCGATGAAGCCGCCCTCGTTCTGGGCGAACGCCGCCACGCGCACGGCGGCGCGCTCGGCGAGGGGCAGATTGAGGTGGCCCTCCACCCGGCTGCTGGCGTCGCCCTTGCCGGGAAGAGCGGAGAAGCCGATGTCCACAGAGCCGCTTAAGGCAGTGGTATCCGGCTTGTTGGTGACAATGCGCAAGGTGCCGGACTGGGAACTGGAACCGAACAGGGTGCCCTGCGGTCCGGGCAGCGCTTCGATGCGCTCGATGTCCATGAGATAGGGATCCGCCTGCTGCGCCGGGGACGTCATGGGGATCTCGTCGAGATAGACCGCGGCGGAGGCGTCCGTGCGCCACTCCTGGGAGCCGGTGCTGATGCCGCGGAACACCAGTTCGTTGCGGCCAGGACTGGTGCTGACGATGGAGACGCCGGCGAGCGAGCGCGCATAGTCCTCCATGGTGCGCAGGCTCATGCGGTCGATGTGTTCTTCGGTGAAGGCTTGGATGCTTTGCGAGATATCTTGCAGGTCCGCCTCGCGCTTGGTGGCGGTGACTACCAACTCTTCGATGTAGCCGGATGCCTGCTCGTCCTCCTCGGCATCCTGCTGCGCCAGCGCGTTGGCGGTCAGCGCGACGGTGACGAGGCTGACCGCCTTGGCCAGCGGATGAAGCGTGAAGCCAGGCAAATGCTGCGGCATGTCTCCCCCCTGCACGGCAACCGCCGATATGCACACTATACATGCGGTTCGGCTTGGATAGGCTGCCTCCCGTGATGATATGGTTCCGGGTGTGGACATCGGGGTTCCATTGCGGGATTTAGGAGAGGTCGATGCCGAGCGACTGCGGCGGACCATTCTGGCTGCACCTGCTGCGGCGTGGCTGGCGAACCAGTATCGCCAGCAGACCTACGACGCTCACTACCGCACCCACTCGCTCGTCATGCTGTTCACGGATTGCCGGAACTGGCCGCATGCCAAGGTGACCCGCGAACCCGGCTGGGCGCTGCTCGCCGATCCCGCGCTGGCGCTGATGGACGACTTGATCTCCCGCCACTACGAACCCGGTGGCTTGGTCATCCGCGCCATGGCGGCGAAACTGGAACCTGGCGCGGTTGTCAAGCCGCACTTCGATGCCCACCCGTCGTTCTGCGCGGGCCACCGCATTCACGTGCCGATCACCACCAACCCGCTGGTGCGCCTGCACATTGGCGGCCAGCCCCATCGGCTGGCGGCAGGACGCGCCTACGAGATCAACAACCAGCGGCGCCACAGCGTGATGAACAAGGGCCGCGACGACCGCATCACCTTCATCTTCGACTACGTGCCGGCTGATCGGCGGGCCGACCTGGACCTCGTGGCGCCGGAGGCCGAGCGCCACGAGCGCGGCACACCAAGTTGACCGGCTCGGCGCAACGGGCGATCACCGGTGTTGCCGCTGCGCTGGCGCTGGTGGGCGGCGTACCGAGCTTGGCGGCACCCGTCGCTCCTGATCATCCTCTACTGCGCTATCAAGGGCGCTGGAGCTTCAACGATCCGAAAGCGCCGAGCGTCGGCTGGCAGGGCAGCAGCGTCCGCATCCGGTTCGCGGGATCGATGGCGGCGGCGACGCTCGACCCTGGCGAGAAGGCCGAGCAGTACCGGGTTGTCGTGGACGGCAAGCCTGCGGATTCGCCCCTGCAGGCGCAGCCGGGCCGGCGCGAATACACGCTCGCCGAAGGGCTCGAGGCCGGTCAAGCGCACATCATCGAGCTGATGAAGGAAACTCACTACGGCACACGCACCACCTTCCATGGCTTCCGCATTGCAGGCGAGGGGCCGCTTGCGTTGCCGCCCAGCCCCAAGCTGCGCATCGCCTTCTTCGGCGATTCCAACATGGACGGCACTTCCCTCTACAGCGAGAAGGACAGCGGCGATTCGGGAACATGGTACGCATTCCCGGCGACGGTGAGCCGTATGTTCGGCGCCGAGATGAGTCTGCAGGCTTACGGCGGCGCGACCCTCACCGGCACGCGCAACAACGATGTGGCGGCATTCATCTACGGCGAGGACAGGCACACCCGAACCCCTGGGTATCGCAGCGACTTCGAGCCGCAGGTGATCGTCGTCAACGCCGGCGCCAACGACATCTACCAAGTGGACGGCGAGCCCCCCGCAGCGCAGAAAGCGCGGGTGAAGGCGAGCTACAAGACGGTGATCCGCGAGTTGCGCACGGTGTACGGTCCGTCGCCGCACATGGTCCTGTACAACGCCTACGGCTGGCACGAGCACGAACCCGCCAACTACAGCCACGAGGTGGTGGCCGAAGCAGGCGGCAATCTCTCGGCGCTGCTATACCCCTGGACGTGGGAGAAGTGGCACGGCTCGATGGTGGAGCACGCGGGGCAGGCGCGACTCTTGGCGCGGCATATCGAATCGCTGGGCCTGGGTTTCCGGGTGCTGCGCGATGCCGAGGTATTCGACGGCTTCGGGCGGCATTTCGACGTGGCCAACGGCAGCTTCGAGTTCAAGGCGCGAGGCGGGTTCGACGCTTTCGGCTGGCGCTATCACGAGGATGGGGTGGAGCGCATCCGGAACCCGGCGCGAGCTTCCCACGGCGAGTACTTCGTCCGTCTTGAAGCGGGCGAGGAAATACATCAGGGCGTGGACGCCACGGGCGATTTCCAACCCGGCGGCACGGCGGCAGACCAAGGCTATGCGGTGACCGCCATGATTCGCGCCGCGAACGGGGACGCCGTAGCGGAGATCGCGGCGGACTTCGAGGGCCAGAATCTCTACCAGCGCGGCAATCGGCAGACGCACCAACTCGCGGCGACGGAGGATTGGCAGCGGGTTCGGGTTGAATTCACGGCACCTGCGGGATCGTGGAAGCTCTATCTCGTGCTGCGGGCCTCGGCCGGCACCGTGGAGTTCGACGAAGCGCGAATGAGAGGACTGTAGCGACCTGCCGACGAGCACTGCGAGGAGAGGGAAGAATGATCGACGCATCGCAAACTTCGCGCACTTCCCGTCTCGTCGGCTAGACGCTGTTCACGGCGACTGCGACGACGATTCTGGGGGGCTGACTGCCGCTAGCGGTCTTTCACGAACAAGCCGGCCCGGTGGTGACCGCGGCCTACGATTTCTCACCAAGCGCACCCGGCGTTCTCTATCTGTGGTACGGCTTCGGTCTCGTGGCGTTCCTGGGCTGGCTCGCGTTCAGCCGCTACAGCGCGGTGCTGCTCGATGCGCGAGGGAAGGGCAGGCCGGATTTCTCGACCCAAGCTGGGTGGCGATGTTGCGGATGAGACCCAGCATGGTCACGGTCTTGCCGACGCCGGCGCCCCCGAACAGGCCCCCTTGCCGCCGCGCGCGAACGGGCACGCCAAGTCGACCATCTTGACGCAACAGCTTGCGGGAGCACGCGCCGGTATCACCTCGCTTCCTATAGACGCGACCCAGGAGAGCTCCTATGGCCAGTTTGTTGATTCGAGATCTGCCCAACCAGACTCGTCGAGCGCTGAAGCGCCAAGCATCGCTGAATAAACGACCCTTGCAGAAAGAGGTGCATCGGATCCTCGCAGACGCCACGCGGGACGATGTGGCAGACCCATTGCCAGCACTGGCCCTGCGCATCTCGGATGCCGATGTGCGCGGGCCGATTGACCGCGAGGAGATTTACCGTGCCAGTGGACGCTAGGCCATTGCTCCTTGACACCAATGTCCTGGTAGCCGCAACGGCATCAAGCCGCGAGTTCCATTCAACCGCCATTCGTATCGTCAACGAATGGCCCAGCCTCGGCATTCCATTGCACACCAGCGGCAGATACTCCGCGAGTATCTCGTCGTTGCCACACGTCCGGCGGACCTGAATGGATTTGGAGCTGGTTCCCGGAGATGCCATCGCCAACAACAAAGCATTCCAGAGGCGGATACGATGCCCGGACGAGGACGAGTCGACCCATAACGCACGCTCTCGCTTGGTGGAGGAGTACGAATGCCGAGGCGTGATCATTCATGACGCAAATATAGTGGCCACGGCCCTGACGAAAAACGTGCCGAGGATCGTTACGGAGAAGCCGGCGGACTTTACAAGGTTCACCGATCCGGTGGCAGTCGTCCCGCTCAACGCGATCGGTCGAGAAATGTAGACGGCGATGGCGTCGCCTGCCTATCGGTTCCGAACCGACTGCACGGCCGTCCTGGAAATCATCCCACTTGCACCACCGCCAGCCACAACGGCGTCGCCCTCGCAAAGCACGATGCCACCGAGCATCAGAACAGGCAACCGCAGCTTGCGTTCATCCAACGCAAGGATCAGACCATCAAGCTTGCCGTTGGCCTAAAGACCGCATATCGAGATCCCGACTGCCGTGACAGCGCAAATCTGGGAGCTTCATCGCAGGATCTTTGCACTACTCCCTCAGCGTCCGTCGCTGCGCCGTGTCCACCAACACAACGATAACGCCCAGTCTACCAGGAAGCCAGCGGAGACGTAGAACGCGCCTTCTCCGTCGTTCTCGTCGCAGGCAAACCTGGCCCCAGGCAGCTACGTCAGCAGTGCTATGTGGCCGGGCAGGATACCGAGGGTGCCGGTGGCAGAAAGCCTGCAACCGACCCGAGGTCTCCTCGCCCATGAGGATGGAGATGAAGCCGCCGTTAACCGAAGCTGGTGAGGCGATACACGAGACTTCGTTACATTAGTTTCCACAGATGACATTTTCCTATATGTCGTAACCTCACTGCTATTATCCGAGATCCGAAAGGGTGCCGCGGACTCGATATATAAAGCCCATGCAGGCGGTATGGGTAGCCTGAACCACGGAGCAAGATTTGTTGCCGTCGTTCACCATTAAGTCAAAGTTGACTCGCTAGTCGATATTTTTTCGCAGGGACACTAGCACATATTGTATGTCTTGTACTTCCAGATACCTGCCTTCTGGAGGTTCATCGAAATATATCAAGGTAATGTCAATACTTGGTCTACTTACTGTTTGGTGCTTATTGAAGTGGCTGTTCCTGTAATGTACTTTTTGGCAATTAATCGGCTATTTGTTCCCGAAATAACAAAGTGAGTAAAGCGTAGTCGTTGTCCTATCTCCGCTGCTCGGAGCATTGCAAAATCTTTTGCTCTCTGTAGGCTGGTAAAGCCGTTTCCATGAAGCGAAAATTCATAAGTGTTTTCTTCGATCATCCTGTGCTCAAATCCACCCGTAGTACCCATTTGTTGGTATGGAGTGCATGAGAGCAATGCCAAGATGGAACAAAACAAGAAAATAAATTTTCTCGTTTCCGTCTCCTAATCTCCAACTACACTGCTGGAGTACGGCTTACCGCCGGATCTTCCGCAGCTCCTCCAGCGTCCGCTGCTGCGCCGCGGCGGCGGCGAGGCGGGCCTCCACCATGCCGTAGTCCAGCTCTGCGGCGGCTTCGGAGAGTGCTCGTTCGGCTTCGGCTCGAGCCTCGATGGCGGCGGCCTCGTCAATGTCGTCGGCGCGCAACGCGGTGTCCGCCAGCACGGTAACGACGCCGGGCTGTACTTCCAGGAAGCCGCCCGAGGCGTAGAACACGTCCTCCTCCCCGTTCTCGTCCCGCAGCCGCACCGGCCCCGGGCGGATGCCCGTCAGCAGCGCGGCGTGGCCCGGCAGGATGCCGATCTCGCCGAGGGTGCCGGTGGCGGACAGCATGGCGACGCGGCCCGAGTAGATCTCCCGCTCGGCGCTGACGATGTGGCACTGCATGGTGGCGGGCATGGCGCATTCTCCCAGCCTCCCTCGAAGGAAGGTACGATTAAAGCCTCAGCATCTATGTAGAAAGGTCGCAACCTATTGATCTTAGAGAAGTTGTATGTTTGTGGGCGGACTTGAGACCAGACCTTTCCTAGCGTAGAAGAGTCCGCGCCGTCAGGCGGCCAGGGTCTCGGCCTTCTTGCGGGCGTCTTCGATAGTGCCCACCATGTAGAACGCCTGCTCCGGCATGTCGTCGCACTCGCCGTCCAGGATGGCCTTGAAGCTGCGCACCGTGTCCTCGCGGGAGACGTAGTCCCCCGGCTGGCCGGTGAACTGCTCCGCCACGAACATCGCCTGGGAGAAGAACTGCTGCATCTTGCGGGCGCGGAACACCAGCGCCTTGTCCTCCTCCGAGAGTTCGTCCATGCCCAGGATGGCGATGATGTCCTTCAGCTCCTGGTAGCGCTGCAACACCTCCTGGGCGCCGCGGGCCACTTGGTAGTGCTCGCGGCCGACGATGTTGGGGTCCAGCTGTCGGCTGGAGGAGGCCAGCGGGTCCACCGCCGGGTAGATGCCGAGGTCGGTGATGGCGCGGGAAAGGGTTACGGACGAGTCGAGGTGTGCGAAGGTGGTAGCCGGAGACGGGTCGGTGTAGTCGTCGGCCGGGACGAAGATGGCCTGCACCGAGGTGATGGAACCGGTCTTGGTGGTGGTGATGCGCTCCTGCAGGATGCCCATCTCCTCGGCCAGGGTCGGCTGGTAGCCCACCGCCGAGGGCATGCGGCCGAGCAGGGCCGAGACTTCCGTGCCAGCTAGGGTGTAGCGGTAGATGTTGTCGATGAACAGCAGCACGTCGCGGCCCTCGTCGCGAAACTTCTCCGCCAAGGTCAAGCCGGACAGGGCCACGCGCAGGCGGTTGCCCGGCGGCTCGTTCATCTGCCCGAACACCAGGGATATCTTGTCCAGCACCCCGGCTTCCTGCATCTCGTAATAGAAGTCGTTGCCCTCGCGGGTGCGCTCGCCGACGCCGGCGAACACGGACAATCCGGCGTGCTCGATGGCGATGTTGCGGATGAGCTCCAGCATGGTCACGGTCTTGCCGACGCCGGCGCCGCCGAACAGACCCACCTTGCCGCCGCGCGCGAACGGGCACATCAGGTCGATCACCTTGACGCCGGTTTCCAGCAGTTCGTTGCCGCCCTTCTGGTCCTCGTAGGTGGGCGGCTTGCGGTGGATGGGCAGGGTCTCGCGGGCGTTGATGGGGCCCTTCTCGTCCACCGAGTCGCCGAGCACGTCCATGATGCGGCCGAGGGTCTCTTCGCCCACCGGGATGGAGATGGGGCCGCCGGTGTTGATGACGGAAAGGCCCCGGCGAATGCCCTCCGAGGAGCCCATGGCGATGCAGCGCACCGCGCCGTCGCCGAGCTGCTGCTCCACTTCCAGGGTAAGCCCCGTGTCTGTCACCTTCAGGGCGTCGTAGACCTTCGGCACCTCCTCGCGGGCGAACTCGACGTCGATGACCGCGCCGATAACCTGGACGATGTGGCCGCTGGATGTGTTCACGCTGTCTGGCACTGCCGTTCCTCTCTTAGCTAAGCTGGTCGTGCGCTCTTCGCGCTCTTTGTGTCCGCGGAATCAACGAGCTAGACCGCCGCGGCACCGCCCACGATCTCCGATATCTCCTGGGTGATGGACGCTTGGCGAGCGTTGTTGTAGAGCAGCGTCAGCTCCTTGACGATCTCCTCGGCGTTGTCCGTGGCGTTCTTCATGGCGATCATGCGCGCCGCCTGCTCGCAGGCGGTGTTCTCCACTACCGCCTGGTACACCAGGGATTCGATGTAGCGTTCCACCAGCCCTTCCACCAGCTCCCGGGCGTCCGGCTCGTAGATGTAGTCCCAGCGGCCGGTGCTCCCTTCCTCCTCTATGGGCGGCAGAGGCAGCAGCTGCTTCGCCGCCGGACGCTGGGTCATGGTGTTGACGAACTCGTTGGAGATGATGTCCAGGCGGTCGATGCGGCCTTCCTCGATGGCGTCGAGCATCACCTTGACGCCGCCGATGAGGTCGGCGATTTCCGGCGTCTCGCCGATGTCGCCCATGGCGGCCACCACATTGCCGCCCACGGAGCGGAAGAACTGCGCTGCCTTGTTGCCGATGAGGGCGAGTTCCACCTCCACGCCGGCGTCCTCCCACTTGCGCATGGCGCGGACCAGCTCGCGGAACAGATTGACGTTCAGCCCGCCGCACAGGCCGCGATCCGTAGACACCGCGATGTAGCCGATGCGCTTGACTTCGCGGTTGTCCATGAAGACGTGGCGGTACTCCGGCGCGGCGTTGGCGAGGTGGCCGATCACCTGCTCGATGCGCTGGCTGTAGGGGCGGCCCTGCTGCATGCGCTGCTGAGTGCGGCGCATGCGGCTGGCCGCCACCATCTGCATGGCGCGCGTACTCTTCTGCGTGGTCTGCACGCTGCCGATCTTGTTCTTGATCTCGCGCCCGGCGGCCATCGAATCCTCTCTCCCTTCCTGACTCCTGCGAGTTTGCGCCAGCAAACTCGAACGCGCCGTTACGCGGCGCACCGACGTCTACGGCCGTCTACGGCGCACCGTAACTGTGGCTGGCCTGGAACTTGTCCAGCGCGGCCTTCATGAAATCCACGATCTCGTCGTCGTAGTCGCCGGTGCGGGTGATCTTAGCCATCCACTCGCCATGCTCGGCGTTCATGTAGGCCAGCAGATCGCGCTCGAAGTCCAGCACCCGATCCACCGCCACGTTCTTCAAGTAGCCCTCGGTGGCCGCGAACAGCACCACGCCCATCTCGGCCACGGTCATGGGCGAGTACTGGTTCTGCTTCATCAGCTCCTCCACGCGGGCGCCGTGGTCCAACTGGCGGCGAGTGACTTCGTCGAGGTCCGAGGCGAACTGAGAGAACGCCGCCAGCTCCCGGTACTGCGCCAAGGCCAGCTTGACGCCGCCGGAGATCTTCTTGATGAACGGCACCTGGGCGTTGCCGCCGACACGGGAGACCGAGATGCCGGGGCTCATGGCCGGCCGAATGCCGGAGTTGAAGCGGTCCTGCTCCAGGTAGATCTGCCCGTCGGTGATGGAGATGACGTTGGCCGGCACGAAGGCGGAGACTTCGCCGGCTTGGGTCTCGATCATGGGCAGGGCGGTGAGCGAGCCGGTCTTGCCTTTCACCTCGCCGTCGGTGAGCTGCTCCACATAGTCAGCGTTCACTCTCGCGGCGCGTTCGAGCAGGCGCGAATGCAAGTAGAAGACATCGCCCGGATACGCCTCCCGGCCCGGCGGCCGGCGCAGCAGCAGGGAAATCTGCCGGTACGCCCATGCCTGCTTAGTGAGGTCGTCGTAGATGATGAGCGCGTCCTCGCCGTGGTCGCGGAAGTACTCGCCCATGGCGCAGCCGGAGTAGGGAGAGATGTAGAGCATAGGCGCGGGGTCCGCGGCGCTGGCGGCGACCACGATAGTGTGTTCCATGGCACCGTTCTCCTCGAAGGTGCGCACGATGTTGGCGATGGTGGACATCTTCTGGCCGATGGCCACGTAGACGCACTTGATGCCGGAACCCTTCTGGTTGATCACCGCGTCCACAGCGATGGCGGTCTTGCCGATCTGCCGGTCGCCGATGATGAGCTCGCGCTGGCCGCGGCCGATGGGCACCATGGCGTCGATGCACTTGATGCCCATCTGCACCGGCTGGTCCACGGTCTGGCGGGCGATGACGCCGGGCGCCACCTTCTCCACCGGCGAGGTGAGCGTGGTGTTGATGGGGCCCTTGCCGTCGATGGGGTTGCCCAGCGCATCCACCACCCGGCCGAGCAACTCGCGACCCACGGGCACTTCCAGGATGCGCTTGGTGCAGCGGGCGGTCATGCCTTCGGAGAGGCCCTCGTAGTCGCCGAGCACGACGCAGCCCACCGAATCCCGCTCCAGGTTCAAAGCCATGCCGAACAAGCCGCCGGCAAACTCGATCATCTCGCCGTATTGAGCTTCAGCGAGGCCGTGGACGCGCACGATGCCGTCCGAGACGCTGACGATGGTGCCCTCGTTGGCGGCCCGGGCGGAAACGTCCAGGTTCTCGATGCGGTCGCGGATGATGTCGGTGATTTCCGCGGGGTTCAGTTGCTGCATTGGTTAACCTCTTTTCTCTCTCAGGTCTCGCCTCAGGCGCGCTGGAGGGTGTCCACCAAGCGACCCAGCCGGCCGCGCACGGAGCCGTCGATGACGGTGTCGCCGGCACGCACGACGGCACCGCCGAGCAGGCCCTCGTCCACGGTGGCAGTGACGTTTACCTGCTGCTGGAAGCGCCGTTCCAGGGCCTTCTCGTAGGCGTTCATCTGGGTCGGAGAAAGAGCCACCGCGGCGGCGATCTGCACATCGAGCACCTTCTCTGCCTCCGCCTTCAAGGTCTCGTATTGGGCGGCGATCTCTGGCAGCAGGGGCAGGCGCTTGTTGGCGGCGAGCACCTGCACGAAGCGGCGGCAGCGGTCGTCGAGATCGTCGCGGACCACGTCGATCAGCTGGTGCGCCTTGGCTTCGTCGGCCAGAGCGGGGGTGCCGATCAGGGACCGCACGGCGTCCGTTTCCGCCGTTGCCGCGAGCAGGGCGAGCATGCGCGACCACGGCGCCAAGCGGCCGTGCGACTTCGCCAAGCCGAAAACCGCGTTGGCGTAGGGGCGGGCGAGGGTCGCGAGTTCCGCCACGGCTACAGCTGCGCCGCGACGCGGCCCAGGAGGACGTCGTGGCGAGATCGATCGATGGTCTCTTCCAGGATCTTCTCCGCGCCGGCCACCGCCAGCTCGGCCACTTGGCCGCGCAGCGCTTCCCGGGCGCGGTTCATTTCCTGGGCCACATCGGCCTGGGCCGCGGCCAGAATCCGCTCCCGCTCGGCTTCCGCATCCGCCTTGGCGTTCTCGATCATCTGCGCCGCCTGGCCCCGGGCCTCGTCGACGATGCTGCGGGCCTGAGCGCGGGCTTCGTTCAGGTTTTCCTCCGCCCGGGCCTCGGCGCGTTGCAGGTCCCGATTGGCCTGGGCGGCAGCTTCCAGACCGTCGGCGATGGTCTGCTGGCGCTCGCGCATGGCGCGGATGAGGAACGGCCAGATGAACTTCCAGCAGAACCAGACGAACACGCCGAAGGCGAGCGACTGGCCGATCAACGTCAGCCCTATGCTCATATCCGCACCTCCCCGAGCCGCTGCGGCATTCAGCCAGCGACCACGAACATCACGTAGAGGGCGACGCCGACGCCGATGATGGGCACCGCGTCCACCAGACCCAGGATGATGAACAGCTGGGTTCTGAGGGTCGGCAGCAGTTCCGGCTGGCGGGCGACGCCTTCCATGAACTTGCCGCCGAGCAGCCCGACGCCGATGGCCGCGCCGACCGCGCCCAAGCCGATCATCAGGCCGGCTCCGATGTACAAGAGAACTTGCATCTCCATTTCTTACTTAGCTCCAGTTGGTTTCAGTGCTCTTCCTCGACATCGTGCGCCTGGGCGAGATACACCACCGTCAACACGGCGAAGATGAAGGCTTGCAGGGTGATGATGAGGACATGGAACACGGCCCACGCCCACTGCAGAACGGCACCGAAAACGCCCATCAGGATGCTGCCGTACATCAACGCGACGAGGATGAAGATCATCTCGCCCGCATACAGGTTGCCGAACAGCCGCAAGCCTAGGGACACGGGCTTGGCGATCAGCGTCACCCCCTCCAAGACGAGGTTGACGGGCATGAACAGCCAAGTGAGCGGCGACCGCAGTCTGACCGCGAACGGATGGCACAACAGCTCCTTGAGAAAACCGACGACGCCCTTCTGCCTGATGCTGTAGTAGATGATGAGGACGAAGACGCTGAGCGCCATGCCGAGGGTGATGTTCGGATCGGTGGACGGCACGACCTTCATGTACTCGACGCCCATGAGCTTCGCTGCTTCCGGGATCCAGTCCACGGGCACCAAGTCCATCAGATTCATCAGGAACACCCAGACGAAGATGGTCAACGCCATGGGGGCGATGAGGTCGTTGCGATGGCGGAAGATGCTCGAGACGGTCTCGTCGATGAAGTCCACGATCATCTCCACGGCGTTCTGCAGGCCTCCTGGGACGCCAGCGGTGGCGCGCCGGGCAGCCAGCCGGAACACCAAGCAGAACACCGCGCCGAGGGCGACGGACCAGAACATGGAGTCCACGTTGATGGCCCAGAAACCCATCTGCGCCGCTTCCTCCGCGTTCTCGGCCAGTTTCCAACCTTGCTCGGGATGCTTGCCGTAGGCAAGGTTGGTCAGGTGGTGCTTGATGTAGTCGCCGCTGCTCTCGGCCATTTACGTCGGTCTTTCCTCGGCGGCGGCGTTCGTCCGCCTACCGCTCTCTCTTTGCCTTAGCCTCTGTCTCGCTCTCCCCGCCGCCCAAGAGCGGCGACGCCAACGGCGCCAGCAGCACCGCGCCGAGCCCCGCGAAGAAGCTCAAGCCCCCGGCATCCGCAACCACCAAGGCGGCCGCCAGCAACGCCACGGTAAGCGCCAGCTTCGCCGCCCATTGGCCGAGCACCAAGGCGGCGGCGCGGACGGCGTACTGGCCCGCCGCGCCCGCGAAGCGCGTCAGCCGCCACGCGAAGTACGCATTGGGCAGCCAAGCTGCGACCCCGCCGAGCAGCGCGGACTTCGCCTCGTCCACGCCCCATGGCAGTGCCAGCGCCACCACCAGCAAGGCGACCGCCGCCTGCAAGACGACGACCCGCACCGGAACCCCCCAGCGCGGCCCGCTTGCGGTCATGCGCCGATCACGACGTTGCCAAGGAATCCGATGTTCGCGAAGGCGGCGCATTATACGGATGCTTTCCAGCGCCTTCAAACAACTTTTTGAGAGTCGGCACAAGATTCGGGCAGTGGCGCAGGGCGGGCGCGAAGCCGACGGATCAAGTGCCGGGGGCTTCGGCGACGGCGGACACATGGACGCGGATTTCGTTTCGGCGGCCTTCGGCACCCGGCGCGGCCACGGCGCAACGCGAGCAACCCTTGCAAAACCGGCCTGCACCTAATTTCCCCATTCCCATTTCCGTCATCGGCTACGACGCCTCGAATCCGTGGCTGGCGAACTTCAGCGCGCGGCTGTTCTCGGTAACGGCGCGCACCGTCCGGCATCCTCGGCATCGATCTCCAGCGTTGCCGTGACGTTTGCGCCCAAGTGGCCGGACAAGCGAGCGGTCACTTCGTCCGCTATGCGTCGGGCGTTGGGGCCCGCGCACGCAGGATCCAGGAAGGCCGGACTGTGGCAGCGTCGCGCCTTGGATTCGGGCGACGAGGCGCCTTGTCCGGGCGGTAGATCGGTCAGCGCATCCGCAACGCCGAGGAACTCCCTTTCGGCGCGTCCGTTCCACGCATCGCCGGGAAGGCGGCGTTTCCCGCTCCAACTGCCGCAGGACTGTTTCCGGCTTCACCAACAGCGCCGCGCCCGCTGGCGCGACATCCACGTTCCGCGTCGCCTGCAAGCCACGGTAGCGCCAAGCCGCTCTCCACCGCCCGCGTCAGCACGGCTGGGATACCGGCCGAAATCCGCCACCAGTTGCCGCACCACAGCGGTACCTCGTCCAGGTGCTTGCGCGGAATGCTTGCAGCCAACGCCGGCACCAGCCCGCCGTCGCTTGCCTGCCCGCGCTGCGGATGCACCGCTCGTCGTCTGCGGCGTGGCATTCGGCAGGAAACTTCGCCCGCTGCGCACGACACAGATCAGCGCAGGCGCGGGAACTCGAACCCGCGCGACCGGAAGTCGGCAGCAGGCAGTTTTCCACCAGCTCGGCGGACTCGGTAAGCGCCTGGGCGAACATGAGAATTGTGTCTCGAAACCGCCGGCTGGCAGATCGCCCTCGTCGTGCAACTGGCGCGCATAGACTACCCATTCGTCGATCAGCACCAGCCACGGTCCGCAATCCTTGAACGGTTCCCGCAGCGCGTCGCCCGGTCTGGTGGCGTTCTCGTCGTCCGCCCGCACCTGCTCGAATACCTCCGCGCCGCCTAGCCGCCAAGCCAACTCGCCCCGCAGTGCGCGCACCTTGGTGCCGTCCGGCTCGATGGCGGGATTGCCGGGCGAAGTCCGGTTGCCCTAGCACCAAGCACCGCGCCGGAACCACGGATTCCACACCGGCCTCGGCGAGCATGTCGTCCATGCCAGCGAGTTCGTGCGGCGCGAGGCCGGAGTACAGGTGGTACAGCGCCAGCATGGAGTGCGTTTTGCCGCCGCCGAAATTGGTTTGCATCTGCACCACGGGTCGCCGCCGCTCCCGGCCGGCAGCCGTACTGCGGTGGGCAAGCGCCCGACCCGCGTCGTCGCTGCCGAGCCGTTCCTGATGCGCCCATCTGTCGCGCCATTCGTGCGGTTCCGAAACCACGCCCGCCCGGTGCGGCCGAGGGTGCGCCGGAACACGCCGTCCAGGTTTCCCAAATCAGCTTGAGCAGGGCGGCGGCGTCCCATTCGGAGAGGGGTTTGCGCTTGAGCATCGGATCGGCCGCGAACCACTGCGGCGCGTCGAGTTCTACGGCGCAGGCCTTGATCCGAACGGTGACTTCGCGTTCGACGAACGGCGCGATGCCTCCGCAAAGCAGCTCCAACGTCTTGCCGACGCGCTCGTGGCTGGTGGTTGCCATTGACTGGTCCTCTCGTTCTACGCGGTACGCTTTCCTACGGTTGTCGCGCCAGTCGGGTGACTGCCTCTGGACTCGCTCGCTCCGCATGGATGCCTGCAAGGCGCCAATGCCACCGAGCAGAGCTTGGAAGCTGCGGGATCGGCCGCGAACCTTGACGCTCCCGAAATGCGACAAGGGGCGGACGTAGAACCAGGATGCTTCCGGCGCCAGTTCGACGATGTTCTCAAGGTCCGCGAGGGTTTCCCGCTCGCAGCCCCGGCAACGGTGCGCCGGCCGAGCGAGACAGATGCTGTCTCTTCTGCTTGCCAGCAACGCGCTGGCGAACCCTGCGATGACGCGATCTGCCTGGACGCGCTGGTGGTCGACGCGACGAACGGCGACCCCGTTGCGCCGCTGGTGGAGGAAGCCGGCGCCCAGCCAATGCCGACTCTCGGCCTAGTCCTCCGCCTTCGCGCCCATGCGCTCCAGGATGCCGTCGAGTTCGTCGAGGTTCGAGTAGCGGATGACGATGCGACCCTTGCCCTTGCTGCCGCTGGCGATGGACACTGGCGCGCCTAGGCGCTCGCTCAGGCTCCGCTCCAGGCGCCGCGTGTCCGGGTTGGTCGTCGGTTTCTCGGCCGGCTCGCCATGCAGCACCCGCTTGATGAGCGCCTCGGTCTGGCGCACGGACAAGCCGCCGGAGATCACTCGCCGAGCCATGGCTTCCTGAGCGTCGGCGGCCAACGCCAGCAGGGCTCGGGCATGGCCCATTTCCAGCTCTCCTTCGTCGAGCAGGTGGCGCACGGCCGGAGCCAAGTTCAGCAGCCGCAGCAGATTGGTCACCGCGACGCGGGACTTGCCGACGGCGTCTCCGACCTGCTCGTGAGTAAGCGCATACTCTTCAAGCAGCCGTTTCAGGGCGCGAGCTTCCTCCAAGGGTCCCAGGTCCTCGCGCTGGATGTTCTCGACCAACGCCAAGGCGATGGCTTGGCGATCGTCGGCTTCCCGCACCACCGCCGGCATCTCGGCCAAGCCGGCCCGCTGGGCAGCGCGCCAGCGACGCTCGCCGGCGATGATCTCGTAGCCGCCGGCAGGGCGTGGACGGACTACCACCGGTTCGATCACGCCCTGGGCGCGGATGGACTGGGCGAGTTCGTCAATGCCTTCGTCGCGGATGCGAAGGCGGGGCTGGTGGGGCCCGCGGAACAGGCGATCCACGGGGATGCTGGTAGGCGACGCGGGCCTGCCGGCGGCGTCCTCCGCACCCTCGTCGAACAGTTCCGGCAGGAGCGCGTCGAGCCCCTTGCCCAAACCGCTTCTGCGCTTGCTCACCGATCTCCGCCTTCGCCGCTGCCCGCTTGTCGCTCGCCGCCGGTAGCCATCGGCTCGCCCTTGCCAACTGCTTCAGCCCGGCGGGCCACTTCGCCCGCCAGCGCTCGATACGCCCGCGCTCCCCGGCAATGGACATCGTACAGAATCGCCGGCAGGCCGTGGCTGGGCGCTTCCGCCAGCCTGACGTTGCGGGGGATGACGGTGCGGAACACCTGGGTACCGAAGTGCTTCAACAGCTGCCGGGACACGTCGCGGCTCAGGCGGTTGCGAGGGTCGTACATGGTGCGCAGCACGCCCTCGACGACGAGGCCCGGGTTGCCGCGCTGGCGAACGCCGCGCACGGTCAGCAGCAGCGCGGTCAGACCTTCCAGGGAGTAGTACTCGCACTGCATGGGGATCAGCACACCGTGAGCGGCCATCAGCGCATTCAGCGTCAACACGTTCAGCGACGGCGGGCAGTCGATGAGCACGAACTCGAAGGTGGCATCAACGGCATCGAGCTGGGAGCGCAGCCGCACGGTGCGATCCCGGGCAGCCAGCAGTGTCACTTCCGCGGCGGTCAAATCGCCGTTGGCGGGAATGAGCGTGAAGCCGGCCGGCGATGGCCGGGCGACGGTTTCGAAGGCGGCGCGTTCCGCCAGCCACTCCTGGGCGCTACCGCGCGGGCCGCCCGGCGAGTCGTCGTCCAGGGCGTTCTTGTCGATGCCGGCGCCCATGGTGGCGTTGCCCTGGGGGTCCAGGTCCACCAGCAGCGTCCGGGCGCCGTCGGCGGCCAAGCCAGCGGCCAAGTTGACGGCGGTGGTGGTCTTGCCGACGCCGCCCTTCTGGTTCGCTATCGCTATCCGCCTTGCCATCGCATTGTCTCGGCGCTCGATGCACAAGACGCCGGCGCCGCCCGCGTCCGAACCGCGGTCACCCAGCCAATCCCGTCTCGTTCGGCCTGTCGAACCTCCCCGTCCTCGAACAACGTCGCGGCCAACGGTTCCCGGGATTGCAGCAGCGCCACGCCGGTACCGGGTGCCAGCAGGCCGCGCATCAGTCGCCACGCCGCGGCCGGCGCCGCCACGGCACGGGCGGCGACGGTATCGAACAACGCCACCGGGCGATATCGGGCCGCATCGAGAGCTACCACTTCGACGTTGCCGAGTTCGAGGTCGATGACCACTTGGCGCAGAAACCGGCTCTTGCGCCGACTGCGCTCGACGAGCACGACCCGCGACTCGGGCCGAGCGATGGCAAGGGGCACACCGGGAAATCCAGCCCCGGAACCGACATCGGCCAGGGAACCCGACCACCACGGCAGCAGCGTCAAGCTGTCGAGGGTGTGCCGTTCCCGCAGGCGCCCGGCGTCGCGGCGGGAAACCAAGCCGTGGCGCGGATTCCAGCGGCGTACCAGCGCCTCGAATGCCGCCAGCTTCGCCCAGGCGACAGGCGACTCGACGGGCGACTGCTCGCAACGAATCGGATCTCCGCCGGACGACGACCCTTCGCCCCGCCGAGGCGATTTCTCGTCGCCAGAACCAATGGGCGATCGCAAGGCGGTCGCGTTGTCAGGCTCTGCACCGTTCACGACTGCCGCGTTTGGCATGCACGAGCAGCAGCGACAGCGCCGCCGGAGTGACGCCGGGCACGCGTCCCGCGGCGGCGATGTTGGCGGGACGACGCAGCCGCAGCTTCTCCTTGAGTTCGTTGGACAGGCCGGAAATGCCGTCGTAGTCGAAGTCCGAAGGCAGGGGCACCTCCTCGTGGGCCCGGACGCGGGCGATCTCGTCGTCCTGGCGGCGCAGGTAGCCTTCGTACTTGACGTCGATTTCCAATTGCGCGAGGACGGCGTCGTCCACCGGCACCGAACCCGCCGCCGTCAGCGCGGCGGCTACGGCCTCGGCATGGATGTCCGGTCGCTTCAGCAGTTCGATCAGCGAGGTCGGAGTGGCGACCGCTTCTCCGGTCGCCGCTTCGATGGCCGCGGCGAGGTCGCCGCCCGGCACTGCCACGATACCGGCCAAGTGCGCCGCGCCCTCTTCCAGGGCTCGTTTCCGGGCCGAGAAGACGCGCCACCGTTCGTCGTCCACCAAGCCCAGAGAGCGGCCCTTGGCGGTCAGGCGCAGATCGGCGTTGTCCTGACGCAGTCGCAGTCGGTACTCGGCGCGGCTGGTGAACATCCGGTAGGGCTCGGTGACGCCGAGGGTGACCAGATCGTCCACCAGCACACCGAGGTAGGCATCGAATCGTTCGGGATGCCAGGGAGGCTCGCCGGCCGCAGCCCGGGCCGCGTTCAGCCCGGCCAGCAAACCCTGGGCCGCGGCTTCCTCGTAGCCCGTGGTGCCGTTGATCTGGCCGGCAAAGTAGAGGCCGCCGATGCAGCGGGTCTCCAAGGTGGGCTGCAGGTCGCAGGGATCGAAGTAGTCGTACTCGATGGCGTAGCCTGGGCGGGTGATGTGCGCGTTCTCGAAGCCGCGAATGCTGCGCACCGCGGCCACCTGCACGTCGAACGGTAGGCTGGTGGAGATGCCGTTGGGATACAGCTCGTGGGTGTCCAGCCCCTCGGGCTCCACGAACACCTGGTGCGAATCCCGATCCGCGAACCGCACCACCTTGTCTTCGATGGAGGGGCAGTAGCGCGGCCCAACGCCTTCGATGACGCCGGTATGCATGGGCGAACGATCGAGGCCGGCGCGGACGATGTCGTGGGTCGCGGCATTGGTGTGGGTGATGTGGCACGACACTTGGCGCGGATGCGCGGCCGGCGTCGACAGGAACGACATCGCAGGCCGCGGCGAATCGCCCGGCTGCGTGTCCAGAACGCTGAAATCGACACTGCGGCCGTCCAGCCGCGGCGGCGTACCGGTCTTCAGCCGATCGACGCGCAAGGGCAGGGCGCGCAGGCGCTCGGCGAGGGCGTTGGCGGGCGCGTCGCCGGCGCGTCCGCCGGCTTGGTTGGCGAGGCCGATGTGGATGCGTCCGCCTAGGAAGGTTCCGGTAGTCAGCACCACGCGATCGGCCTCGAAGCGCAGACCCATCTGGGTATCGACGCCGCGCACGCGATCCACCCGCACGGCCAAGTCCACCACGGACTGCTGGAACACCGCCAGATTGCGCTGGTTCTCCACCAGGGAACGAATGGCGTTCTTGTACAACACTCGATCGGCCTGGGCGCGCACGGCCCGCACAGCAGGGCCCTTGCGGGCATTCAAGGTGCGGAACTGGATGCCGGCCCGATCGGCGGCGACGGCCATGGTGCCGCCCAAGGCGTCGATCTCGCGCACCAAGTGGGTCTTGCCGATGCCGCCAATGGCGGGATTGCAAGACATCTGGCCTATGGTCTCGACGCTCTGGGTGAGCAGCAGCGTCGACGCGCCGGCGCGGGCCGAGGCCAGGGCCGCCTCGGTGCCGGCATGGCCGCCGCCGACGACGACGACGTCGAAGCGTTGCGGATAGATCGTCATGATGCGCTGAACCGCCAAAGGGTAGGAACGGGCAGCGATTATACGCTCGAAGGAAGCGTTCCACCTCACAGGGCCCGCTTGGGGGCATTCGCTACGCGAACCGGGGCGACCCGCGCCCGCGGATCGCGTCACTCGCCGACGCAAGCCCGGGCCGACCGCCGGCGATTCGCCGCGCGAATCGGGGCGACCCGCACCCGCGGGTCGCGTCACTTGCCGACGCAGAAGCTGCGGAAGATTTCGCCGAGCAGGTCATCAACGCCGGTGGCACCGACGATTTCGCCGAGACGACGCTGAACGTGTCGCAGTTCTTCGGCGGCGAGATCGCCAAAGCCTTCGCCGACGCGAAGCCGGGCAGCAGCGACGTGTCGCGCCGCGCCGGTCAGGGCGTCCAAGTGGCGCTTGCGCGCCAGATACGCGCCCTCGGTCGGAGTGGTATCAACGGTTTCGATCATGGCCGCACGCAAGTCGTCCAAGCCGGTGCCAGTGAGTGCCGAAACCCGCACCCTCCGGACGGCACCCTGAACCCGGCCGGCCGGCCGGCCGCTGAGGTCCGCTTTGTTTCCGACGATCAACACCCGTTCCTCCGGCACCTCGATATCGAGCGGCGGGCGAACGGGACTGCGAAGGCTGTCGTCTTCCACCGCCAGCACCAGATCCGCTCGCCGGGCCGCGGCCCGGGCCCGTTCCACACCGATGGTTTCCACGACGTCCCCTCCCGTTCGCAGCCCGGCGGTGTCGGTGAGCCGCACCGGCACGCCGTCGACTTCAATGTCCGCGGACAACAAATCCCGAGTGGTGCCGGGGATGTCGGTGACGATGGCGCGATTCTCGGCCAGCAGCCGATTCATCAGGCTGGACTTGCCGACATTGGGCGGCCCGGCGATCACCACGTCGAGACCGTCGCGCAGCACTTGGCCGCGATGGGAATCGGCCACCAAGGCGGAGACCGAGGCCGCGATGGCGTCAAGGCGGACGACGACATCGGAATCGGCGAGAAAGTCTATCTCCTCCTCGGCGAAATCGATGGCCGCTTCCAAGTAGGCGCGCACCTCCAGCACCGCCCGGTCGATGGTGGCGACGCGCTGCGAGAACTCGCCCGTCAAGGACCGCATGGCCGAACGCGCCGCCTGCTGGGAAGAACTGTCGATGAGATCGGCCACGGCTTCCGCTTGCGCAAGATCGATCTTGTCGTTGAGGAACGCCCGCTCGGTGAACTCTCCTGGTCGAGCCAGCCGCGCCCCGAGTGCGAAAACCCGTTCCAGCAGCCGATCCATTACCGCGGGGCCGCCATGGCCTTGCAGTTCGAGCACGGCTTCGCCAGTGAACGAATGCGGGGCTGGAAAGAACAGGGCGATGCCGCGATCGATGGCACCGCCATCGGCATCGCGAAAGTCGGCCAGCAGGGCGCGCCGGGGCGCGGGCACCCGACCCACCATCCGCCGCGCGATCTCTGCCGCCTCCACGCCGGATACCCGCACCACGCCGATGCCGCCGCGGCCGGGCGGGGTGGCGACCGCGGCAATGGTTTCCCGAGCAGCGATCCTTCGGCTCCGTCGCCCAGCGTCCAGGCCGGTCTACGCGGTCGCGGAAGCCCGCTCGATCTGCCGCGTCACGAACCACTGCTGGGCCAGCGACAGGACGTTGTTGACCAGCCAGTACAGCACCAGCCCTGCCGGGAAGAACACGAACAGCACGGTGAACAGGATCGGCATGGCCTTCATCACCCGCGCCTGCATGGGATCAGGCGGCGGCGGATGCAGCAGCTGCATGGCAAAGAACGAGGCGCCGTACAGCAGCGGAAGCACGAAAAAAGGATCCGGCGCCGCCAAGTCCTCGATCCACAGCGCGAATGGCGCATGGCGCAGCTCGACGCTTTCGTACAGCACCCAGTACAGGGCGAAGAACACCGGCATCTGCAACAGCAGCGGCAGACAGCCGCTGAACGGATTGGCGCCTTCCTTGCGGTACAGCGCCATCATCTCCTGGGAGAGCTTCTGCCGATCGCCGGCGTGGCGTTCCTGCAGCCGCTTCACCTGCGGAGCCACCTTCTTCATCCTGGCCATGGAGCGAAAGCCGGCGGATGCCAGCGGGTAGAGCAGCAGCTTGACGCCGAGGGTGAGCAGGATGATGGCAAGGCCCCAGTTGCCTACCGCCGAGTGGATCCCATCCAGCACGTAGAACAAGGGCACGGACAGCCACCACAGCAGCCCGTAGTCCACGGTGAGGTAGAGATTGGGCGCGACTCCATCCAGCAGCTTCTGGATCTTCGGCCCGGCATAGAAGCGGGCGCTGGCGGTACCGCGCTGCCCCGGCGCGACGACGATTTCCGGTCCGACATAGCCGACGGCATAGTTGCCATCGCCGAGCCGCCGCCCATTGTAAGTATTCACTTCGTCTCGATCGCCTACCCAAGCAGTGAGGAAGTAATGCTGTAGCATGGCCGCCCAGCCACCGCGCACTTCCGTCCGGAACGGCCCGTCGTCGAGATCGTCGAAATCGATCTTCTCGTAGCGCGAATCCGCCGTGGTGAAGGCGGCGCCTACGTAGGGCCGCGGCCCCATGCCGAAGCCCTCGCTGGCCTCCGGCCGAGTGGCGTCCCGCTTCAGTTGTGCGAACAACTGGACTCGGAACTCTGCCGTCGCGTCATTGTCGATCTCGTGCTCGACGGTGACCACGTAGTCCTTCGCGCTGAACAGAAAGCGCTTACGAAGCGTCACGCCGTCCGCTTGGCGGCGCAACGTCACCTGGACAGTCCCTTCGTCGACGGCGTAGTCGCTCGCCGACGCGGCATAGAGCGGCCGGGAACCGGCCTTGTCCCAGCCGTCTCGGCCGATGAGACCGCTCTGGGCGATGTAGACGTGGTCCTTGCGCTGATCGAGCAGGTGGACCGGCACGTCTCCGTCGAGGTCCGCCAAGTACTGGGGAAGACGCAAACCGACGATGTCGCCACCTAAGCGGTCGATCCAGGCCTCCAAGGTCGGCGTTCGCACATGCACCAACCGCGAATCGTCCGCATCTCGTTCCCCGACGCGGACGCGCTCGGTGCCGAAAAACTCCTCGCCGGGCACATCGTCCGTCACGGGCCGCACAGGGAGATCGTCCGTCAACGGCCGTTGCGGTACCGACGGTCGGCCGCCGTCCACGACGACGGGCGCGACATCGGGAGCCGACTTGCCGGCCGAGCGCCCGTAGTCCTGGTTCCAGGCGTAGACCAGCAGGTAGCCCAGTACGCCCAAGGCGATCAACAGGACGATGCGCTGTATTTCAGCGGACGGCACGGCTAGTTCCCACGGCGCGGGAGACGCGGGAAGCGGAGGCCGACGAACGAGACGAGTTTTCTGACCAAACAGGGCCGGGCCTGCCGCCGTGCTGCGTCAGCCTCCCTAGGAAACGGGACATCCGGCACGGGGTCGACGCCGCCAGGATGCAGCGGATGGCAGCGCGCGACGCGCTTGAGCGTCAGCCAGCCGCCCCGCAGGGCACCGTGGCTAGCAAGGGCCTGGACAGCATAGCGGGAGCAGGTGGGATGGAATCGGCAATGCTGGCCTAGCAGGGGACTGACGTAGCGCCGGTAGGCGCGAACGGCGGCAACAAGTGCTCTTGCCGGAACTGCGATCGGAGAACCGGGACGTCTCGAAGCGAGCGGCGGTCGGGGAGCTTGGTCAACGGACACAAGACCGCTCCGCCCGCTCGGCGAGCAGGTCCGTCAGAGCCGAGAACAGGCGTTCCGCGTCGGCACGGGCGATTCTCGCCCCGGGTTCGACGAGGCGCACGACGATGTCCATGGTCGGCAGCTCCGCAGCTTGCCGGAACGACTCTCTAATCACTCTCTTCGCTCGGTTCCGGTCCACCGCTCGGCGCAGAAGGCGTTTGCCGACGACCATGCCCAGCCGCGGCGCATTCAACGCGTTCGGCCGCGCAGCCAGCCACAACGGCCCTCTGCCGAGACGCACAGCCGGTCGGCGCAATACCGCATCGAACTCCCTCTTGCGCGTCAACCGCCGCTGGCGACCGAAGCGGTGGGGACCGCTGCTGGCGGACACGCGCCGACTGCCCGCGCCCGGAAGATCAGACGGTAAGCCGCTTGCGGCCCTTGGCGCGTCGCGCGCTCAGCACCTTGCGCCCGTTCTTGGTCGCCATCCGCGCTCGGAAACCGTGGCGGCGCTTGCGCTTGATCACGCTTGGCTGGTACGTCCGTTTCATTGGGTGCTCTCCGCTATTCGGTCAGCCCGGCCAAGGGCCCCTCAGGAGCTACGATTGTGGCGGGCGAAGGGGCGAGTGTCAACGAGAGCAAAGATCTCATGTAAGACATATTGTCGTTGTTGTTGGGCAGATGTCTGGTTGTGCATTAGGGCGATAACTTACGGAAACTATGGCGAATTTCCTACATGCGGTGTTGTGGGTATCCCCTTGACTTCACTATATGAATCATGTGAGTTCTGTGGGGATGATGGCCCCTCGTCCCGTTGCCAGCAAGCCGAAATCGGAGTATCCACAATATATTCACATGGGGTTCCATGTTTGACTCTATTTCTAGACTTTGATTACAAATATCTGAATTTTTTGATAAATTTCAGAAAGTTTCACTTTTTATATTCCGTACTCGGCCTTCGGCGCTAGAATCGGATAGTGGCGGCGGCGCGCCGGTGCCGGTATAGGGCCGGCGGAGCGGAGCAGGATGGATTTGTGCGCGGATGGGATGCACGGATAGGGGAACAAGGCGATGAAGGAAGAAGACGGGGCTGCGCGGCGCGAGCCGGTCGAGTTGTGGCAGCGGTGTCTGGCGCGACTGGAGAATGAACTGCCGTCGGAGGACTTCAATATGTTGCTTAGGCCCATGCAGGGGGAGCTCGAAGCCGGCAAACTGGTCCTCCGAGCGCCGAACCGCTATGCACGGGACTTGGTCGAGGGGCGCTACTTGGAGCGCATCGCCGAACTGGTCGCCGACTTCGACGAACGTGCCAAGGTGCAGAGCATCGAAGTTTCCGTCGGCGATCGGGAAGCTGGCAAGCCGATCCGGGCCGAAGAGCGGCCGCGGCGCGCGGCGGGAGGGGAAGAACCCGGGCGCCAGCACCTCAACCCCTTGTTTCGCTTCGAGACCTTCGTGGTGGGCAAATCCAACGAGATCGCCCAAGCGGCGGCTTGGCGAGTGTCGGAAAATCCGGGCAGCGAGTACAACCCTCTGCTCTTGTACGGCGGCGTAGGACTCGGCAAGACCCATCTGATGCATGCCATCGGCAACGCGCTCTTGGCCAAAGCGCCGGATGCCAATATCGTCTGCCTGCGTTCGGAGCGCTTCGCCAACGACATGGTGCGGGGAATCCGGACCGGTACGGTGCAGGACATCATGCAGCGCTACCAGGAGGTGGACGCGCTGCTGATCGACGACATTCAGTTCTTTGCCAACAAGTTGCGTTCCCAGGAGGAGTTCTTTCACGCCTTCAACGCCGTGGTGGAGCGCGGCAATCAGATCGTGCTTACGTCGGATCGCTATCCGCGCGAGATCGAGGGCCTTGAGGAACGGCTCAAGACCCGCTTCGTGGGTGGCCTCCCGGTGGAGGTGGAACCGCTGGATCTGGAGACGCGGGTTGCCATCCTGCAGAAAAAGGCCGAGGCGGCGGGTGCCGAGATCGGCACCGAGGTGGCTTTCCACATCGCCGAGCGCATCCGTCCGAACGTGCGCGAGCTCGAAGGTGCCCTGCGACGGGTTCTCGCCCGCGCCAAGTTCACTACCCCGTCGCTGCCGGTGACTCTCGATCTCGTGCGCCAAGCCTTGGCCGACTTGTTCGCCATCCACAACCGGCAGATGACTATCGACCAGATACAGAAGGTCGTTGCCGAGTACTACAACATCAGGCATTCGGACATGCTCTCGAAACGCCGCAACCGTGCCATTGCCCGGCCGCGGCAGATCGCGATGGCCCTGGCCAAGGAGCTTACGAACCACTCCCTGCCGGACATCGGCGAACGGTTCGGCGGACGCGACCACACTACGGTGATGTACGCCTGCGAGAAGGTCGCGGAGCTTCGCAAGAGCGATGCCGATATCGCCGAAGGCTATAAGAATCTGTACCGTCAGCTGACTTACTGAGCCTGGACTGGAGGACTCTGCGCATGAAGTTTCGAACGAGCCGAGAAACCCTGCTGCGGCCGCTGCGGGTGGTGACGGGTGTCGTGGAGCGGCGGCAGACCCTGCCGGTGCTGTCCAATCTGCTGGTGGAGGCCAGCGAGGGCGGTTTGATGTTGCGCGGCACCGATCTCGAAGTGGAGGTGGTGGCGGAACTCAAGGAAGGCGTGGACATCGCCGATCCCGGGGCTGCCACCATCCCAGCGCACAAGCTGGCGGAGATATGGCAGTCGCTGCCGGAGTCCGTTCCCGTCGATGTCGCCCTGGAGAACGATCGCGCCGTCATCCGCTGCGGGCGCGGCCGCTTCGTGCTGGCCACGATTCCGGTCGAGGGGTTCCCCACGGATCGGCCGCTGCAGGACCACGGCGCTCGGACGCAGGGCGACGAGAATGAAGCGCAGATCGTGCTGTCCCACGCCGACGTCCATCGCCTGCTCAATCGCACCAAGTTCGCCATGGCCAACCAGGATGTTCGATACTTTCTCAACGGCCTGCTTTTGGAACTGACCACGCACAACCTGCGGGTGGCGGCGTCGGATGGACACCGAATGGCGATGTGTACCCTTGAAGGCGGTGTGCCCGGCACCGAGGGGATGCGCGTGATCGTGCCGCGCAAGAGCATCCAGTATCTCGAACGGCTCATCTCGGACAGCGAGGAAGATGTGCGATTCGTGATCGGACGCACCTACCTGCGGGCGACGCAAGGTGAATATACGCTAACTACCAAACTCGTAGACGGGCAGTTCCCCGATGTGGACCGGCTGATTCCCAGTGACCTCGACCACTCCTTGACAGGCGATCGGGAGACCTTGCGCCAAGCACTGAATCGCGCTGCGATTCTGTCCAACGAGAAGACTTCGGATGTGCGCCTGCAAGTGGAAGACGAGCAGCTGACCATCCGTGCCACCAACCCCGAGCAGGAAGAAGCCGAGGAGGTGGTTGCCGTGGACTACGACGGTTCCACTGGTATGGATATCGGTTTCAACGTGCGCTACATCCAGGATGTGCTCAACGCGCTCGATACCGAATCCGTCAAGGTATCGATGCCGGAGGGCAACAGCATCGCCTTGATCGAAGGTCCCGGTGCCGAGGATTCGCTGTATCTCGTGATGCCGTTGCGCCGGTGACGGGCGGGTCGTAATCGGGCGGCCTCCTGAGGGCCGACGCAGCCCAAGGATGCCGGGCGGGTGATCGTCGAACGGCTCGACATCGAGAATGTCCGCAACATCGAATCCGCGCACTTGGATTTGCACTCCGGCGTCAACTTGCTGGTCGGGCTGAACGGTTCCGGCAAAACCGCTGCGCTCGAGGCCGTCCACCTGCTGATCCGCAGCCGCTCGTTTCGAACCTCCCGCACCGAGGGAATCATCCGGCGAGGGCAGGGTCGCATGGGTGTCGGGGCCGGGATGCGCGATGCGGAAAAAGGTGCCCTGCGCTTGACCTATGCGCGCGAGCGTGGTGGAGCTGTGGCGCTTCGGCGGGACGGCCGGGTGGTTCGCCATTCGTCTCAGGTCGCGGCGCTGCTGCCGGTGCAGGCGCTGCTGCCGAGCCTCGCGGACCTGGTGTTCGGTTCGCCGGCCGGTCGCCGCCAATGGCTGGATTGGGGTGCGTTTCACGTGGAACCAGACTACGCAGCCAGCTTGCGAGGCTATCTGCGAGCTCTCCGGCAACGCAACGCGCTGCTGAGGGCTGGCGACTTGCAGACGTTGCCCATCTGGACGGCCCGAGTCGCGGAGTTCGGCGAGACAGTGGCTTCGGCTCGACGCGCCTACTTCGGTCGTGTCGAGCCTGAAGTGACGGCCTGCTTGTCGGTACTGAGCCCGGAGCTATCCATCCGTTTTCGCTACTTCGCGGGCTGGAAAGGTGAAAATCTCGCCGAAACCCTAGGCCGTCAATACGATCGCGATGTAAAATCCGGGACTACCGGCAGCGGGCCGCATCGGGCGGACATCGACATTGAGGACGATACGGACGCCGCGTCGTTGACGCTGTCTCGGGGCCAGGGCAAGGCGGTGGCAAGTGCGCTTCGTCTCGGTCAGGCCAGGGATTTGATGACTTCGGGGACACGGTCGCTGTTTCTCATCGACGATGTCGGGGCGGAACTCGACCAGGGCCACAACGAGCGGTTCTACACCCTGCTCAACGGTATGGAATGCCAGATCGTTGCGACTTCGGCCCGTTCGGATGCTGGCGAGATGCTGATGGGATACCGCCAAGGCCGAATGTTCCACGTGAAACAGGGGTGCTTGGAGCAAGCCGCTTGACAACCCTTCGAACAAGGTGGACAAGGCAAATGCAGAGGAATCGACAGCCATGACGGATGGCGACGGAAAAGGCAGGCTGGAAGACGAAAGTTCTGCGTACGATTCCAGGAGCATCAAGGTGCTGCGCGGCCTTGATGCGGTGCGCAAGCGCCCTGGCATGTACATCGGCGACACCGACGACGGAACCGGCTTGCATCATATGGTGCAGGAACTGGTAGACAACGCCATTGACGAAGCTCTCGGCGGCTTCTGCGACGAGATCGATGTGGTGATTCATCCGGGCGAGTTCGTTACTGTACGCGACAACGGTCGCGGCATGCCGGTGGACATCCACGACGAGGAGGGCAAGTCGGCGGCGGAGGTCATCCTCACCACCTTGCACGCAGGCGGCAAGTTCGACGCCAGTTCCTACAAGGTGTCCGGCGGTCTGCACGGCGTCGGCGCGTCGGTGGTGAACGCCCTGTCGGAGATCTTCCGGCTGACGGTGCGACGCGACGGCGAGGTTTATCAGCAGACCTACCGCCACGGCGAGCCCCAAGGACCGTTGAGCGTCGTCGGAGAAACCGACTCCCGAGGTACGGATTGCTACTTCAAGCCCTCGGCGCAGACATTCACCCATATCGAGTTCCAATACGACAAGCTCGCCAGGAAGCTGCGCGAGTTGGCGTTCCTGAATGCCGGCGTGGCCATCCGACTGAGCGACGAGCGCACGGGCAAGGAGGAACGTTTCCTGTACGAAGGCGGACTGCGAACGTTCGTCGGCTATCTCAATCGCAACAAGACTGCGCTGAACGAGATCTTCCACTTCGAGCAGGCCCGGGACGACGGCACCGTGGTGGAAGTGGCCATGCAGTGGAACGACGGCTTCCAAGAGCAGGTGTTCGCCTACACCAACAACATCCCTCAGACCGATGGTGGCACCCACTTGGCGGGTTTTCGAGCCGCGCTGACGCGCACCCTGAACAGCTACATCGAGCGCGAGGGCCTGGCCAAGAAGGCCCAGGTGGCCACTACTGGCGACGATGCCCGGGAGGGGCTGACCGGTGTGATCTCGGTGAAGGTGCCGGATCCGAAGTTCTCCTCCCAGACCAAGGACAAGCTGGTTTCCAGCGAGGTCAAGCCTGCTGTCGAACAGGAGCTGGGTCGCCACTTCTTGGCGTATCTCGAGGAGCGTCCCCAAGATGCCAGACAGGTGGTGACCAAGATGATCGACGCCGCCCGGGCTCGGGAAGCGGCGCGCAAGGCGCGGGAAATGACCCGCCGCAAGGGTGCCCTGGACATCGCCGGCCTGCCCGGCAAGTTGTCCGATTGCCAGGAGAAGGATCCGGCGCTGTCCGAGGTGTTCCTGGTGGAGGGCGATTCCGCCGGCGGTTCCGCCAAACAGGGCCGCGACCGGCGCATCCAAGCCATCCTGCCGTTGCGCGGCAAGATACTGAACGTGGAGAAGGCGCGGTTCGACAAGATGCTGTCGTCCGTCGAGGTGGGTACCCTGGTGACGGCCCTCGGCTGCGGCATCGGGCACGGCGACTTCGATATCGCCAAGTTGCGCTACCACCGGGTCATCATCATGACCGACGCGGACGTGGACGGCTCGCACATCCGCACCCTGTTGCTGACCTTCTTCTTCCGGCATATGGCGCAACTCATCGACAACGGCCATGTCTACATCGCCCAGCCGCCGCTCTACAAAGTGAAGAAAAGCCGACAGGAACGCTACGTCAAGGACGATGACGAACTGGAAAGCTACTTCCTGCAGTCCGCCTTGGAAGGCTCCCGGCTACATGTCAACGCTGACGCGCCAGCCATCGAAGACGCCTATCTGGAACGCCTCGCTCGTTCCTATCTGGACTTGATAGCGAGGCTCGAAGCCTTGGACCGCATCTACCCCGCCGAACTCACCGAGGCGCTGTTGGACGCGGAACCGCTGACCGCCACGGACTTGGCGGACCGCCAACGCATGACCGGCTGGGTGGCCGGCTATGGGGAAGCGTTGCCGCCTGGAACCGAATACGCCATTGAACTGGAAGAGGACCGCGAACATCGGATATACCGTCCCCGGATATCTTGGCAGGCCCATGGCATCGCCGCCTCGGCAGTGCTCGGCTACGATTTCTTTCTGTCCGCGGAGTACGAGGGCCTCAAGAGTCTCGCCCGAATCTTGCAGGGGCTGCTCGAAGACGGTGCCTATGTCGAGCGGGGCGGGCGCCGCCAGCCGGCGTCCTCGTTCCCGGAAGCGCTGTCCTGGATGCTGGACGAAGCCCGCCGAAGCGTGGACATCCAACGCTACAAGGGCCTTGGCGAGATGGATCCGGACCAGCTGTGGGAGACCACCATGGACCCGGAAGTGCGCCGCCTGCTGCGCGTCACCGTATACGACGCCATTGCCGCCGACGAGATGTTCACCACCTTGATGGGCAACCAGGTAGAGCCTCGGCGAGAGTTCATCGAGACCAACGCGCTGTCCGTGGTGAACCTGGACGTGTAGCGGCGCCGGGTTCGCTTTCCTTTGGAATCCGTCGCTCCGGTCGGGCCCGTCTCTTTGGGCGAGACTGCCAGTAGACATCCTGAACTCGGCAGGGCTCTAAGAATGGTTACAAACCTGTGGAGTTGTCCAGGAGCCGGGCGGCGGCAAGGCCGGCCGACAACGAACGGCGAACGGCGAAAAAAAGAGGAAGACATCATGAGAGAAAAGCAGCGGGCCTATGTTCCGACCCTGTGCTTGTTGGGTTCGCCAGCTATAACTTCGGGAGCGTAGAAGATTGTAGAAATCCGATAGAAATAGAAGCGCGTCCCCATTCAGGGGTAAAGATGAAATTTTGTGAAATTCCAGCAGCAATGGAAATTCTCATAGGAAGTAAAAATAAAAATGGTAAAAAAATGAAAGACCTGTTAGAGAAAAAACCTTCGACATAGCTTTCATATAGGTCTGTTGAAGTGACTCAGCTTCAATACAAACCATCACAAGACAAGAACCTTGGAGGAAGAGGGATGGTTCTGTAAGAGGATATGTGATGAGCTGACATGTACTGTGAGAATGATTATGGATTGATGCACGTGATAGGGAACGTTTAGGAGATGGTCCAAGATACCTATTCGGAAAATTACAGAAGGGCACCAAGGAACGAGCATCTTTCCTTCGAAGATAGGAGCGTACCTAAATACGCGGTTCGTGGTGGGTCTCGGGATAATAAAGAGAGGGAGCATGGTGGTCTTATGTTTCGTTCTACCTTGCGCCTTCCCATAACAAGAAACATTTCACGTAACAGCAACATAGGATTTCATGTTGTGAGAATAGTGGAAGATTAGTCGTATCTATCCCCCTGCGGTGAAGAGGGAGGCCTCGGTTCGTCCGAGGCCTCGCGGAAGAACAGAGGTCGCTGCCCTTTCATGTCGGGCATCGACCACTGCGGCAGACAGGCCCTGGGACCAAGGGATGTCGTTTGTCGGCACTGATGGCATCCAGGTAGACGGCGAGTCCGTGCGGGCGTGGCTCGAGAAGAGCGCCTGCGAGCCCAGGGTGCGTTGGGTGCCTGGACGGTGATGCGGAAGCTCTGGCCGCAGGCGGTGACGGCGCATCTGCTTGCCACGGCGACCTGCGGCGGCTGCTGGTTCCGTTGCTGCGACGGCCGGCGCGGCAGTGGTGTGCGGCGCTCGCTGGCTTGGCTGCCGTGGCGTTCGTTCCCCTCGTCGGCCAGATTCCTTTCGGCGGTTGGCTCGTCGCCAACTGCGCGACGCTGCTGCTCGTGGCGCGGCCTCGCGCCTCCACGGCGCACCGGTCGAGCTGGCACCGCGCCAAAGACGACCCATCCACGCCACTGGCCGCCTTCGGGAGAAGGCCATCCCGAAGCCTCGGCGTCGAATGAATTTTCAGCGGAGACCGTTCGGTCTTCTCCTTCAGACAGCGCCCGCAACTTTGGATTGGTCCCGGCTGACCTCGGAAACATCCTTGACGGATTCCTGCCGATGCGATACTAAGAGCTATTGCAGCCGGATCGGTGGTTCGCGTCCGTGGATGTTGACCGTCGCCAAGGCGAGTTCGGAGCGCCAATGTCTCGCATGCGTCAGCAGCAGGACCCTGTTTCGTCGGACGCGGAACCAGCTATCGATGGGGAGCTGGCGTCCGTCGACGAGCTTGGGTTGAGTGTACGCACCAACAACTATCTCCGCGGCTACGGGATGGCTACCGTCAAGGACCTCGTGCGGCAGCGGTCCGAAGCTCTCCTTGCGCTCCCCAACATTGGGGAGAAGACGCTGGCGGCAATCGAAGTCGCGCTGCGGGCGCGAGGCCTGCGGCTCGGCCTGCGCATCGGTACGGCCGAGACCGGAGAAGACGGAAGCATCGCGGCACGGGATGCGCGACTGCTGTGCTCCGCGTCGGGGGTCGAGCCGCCGCAACTGGCCCTGTCGAGTCCGTTGCAGACCATCGAGGAGGAACTAAAGCGCGTAGTAGACGTTCTTGTCAAGAGGCGCCACCGCAAGGCCGTCCTGGTTCGTTTCGGTTGGTTGGGCGGGCAATCGGTGACGTTGCAGGAGATCGCGTCCGATATCAGCCTGTCCGGGCTCGGACAGGCTGTGTCCCGAGAACGGATTCGGCAACTCGAAGTGCAGGCGCGAAAGGCCATCCGAGGTGGAACGGGGGGGGGTCGTTTCCGTCGAGTCGACGCCGCTGCGCGACTGTTTGCCAGCTCGCTGCCACTAGCGGTGCGACACGTACCAGACCTGCTGCGCACCCAAGGTCTGTCCAGCAACGGCATGACTTACGATGGGCTGGCCATCGCGTTCGATCTGCTCGGCATTTCCTGGGAGGCGGGGATCCTGGGCAGGGGAAAGGAGAGGATCCTGGTGCCTCCGGGGCGCCGGATCGAACGAGGCTATGCGATGATGCTTGCCGAACTGCACTTGATGGCCAAGGAACCGTTTGCCAACGTCAACGAAACCCGCCGTTTCCGAAGGATCAACGCCTACCTCGGCGGCTCTGCCGAGAACGACGCTAGGACGATCGCGGCCAAAATGGTGGACGCGGTCCCGGACTTCCGTTGGCTGGACAAGAAAACCGGTTTTTTCTGGCATAGCGAGGATCCCCTTGCCCTCCGACACAACAAGGTTGTATTCGTTTGCCGAAAGCTCTTCTCGCTGGCGAATCGTCTGACCATTGACGAGATCCACGCTGCCCTGGAGCGATCGCGAACGGTCCCCGTCGTCCCACCCGTTGCGGTTCTTTTGGAGATGCTTCGGCAAACCGGCTGGTTCGACATTCAAGATGACGTGGTCGCCTGCAGGGACGGCGTGACATTCCAGGATCTGAACGGTCAGGACCGGACCATGATCGCGGCGTTCGGCGAAGTTCCCTATTCGCTTCGCTTCGTCGATTTGCGAACCAACTTGGTTGCCTCGGGAATGAGTCGAGGCCAAGCGGATCTGTCGATCCACCAGAATCCTTTGATCGCCCGCGTTTCTCGTGGCGTGTACCGTCTTCTCGGTCCTCGCTAGCCCTCCAGCCGAGCCATCGCATCGAGCAGCCAGGATTCGCACTGGCTGTTGATTTCACTGGTGCTTCTGCCGGCGGTGGCGAACGGTTGGGAGATTTCGACGACGATGGTGCCGGGATGCTTGACGAAACGTCGCGCTGGCCAACAGGTCCCGGCATTGTGGGCGATCACAACCACCGGCGTTCTAGTCGCCGCTGCCAGGGCGGCGCCGCTGCGGTGGAACTTGCCGCTTGCGCCGAGCGGCAAGCGAGTGCCCTCTGGGAACAGCGTCACATACATGCCCCGGCGCAGCCGATCCTTGCCCTGCTCGATGAACTGCCTGAGCGCCGTGCGCGGATTGGCACGATCGATGGCGATGGGGCACGTCAGGCCGAACGCCCAGCCCCAGAACGGGATGCGCAGCAGCTCGCGTTTCACCAAGGTCGCCTGAGGGCTCGCCAAGGTCTGCACCCACAGCGTCTCCCAGGTGCTCTGGTGCTTGACCAGGAAGATGCAGGGCTGGGCGGGGATGTGGGCGAGACCGGCAACGCGTACGCGAATGCCGCAGGTCGCCTTCAGCCACCACAACGCCATGCGCGTCCAGCGGCCGATGATGAAGTCGTAGCGTCGCGCCAAGGGCAGCGCCCAGGCGACCAGCACGGACAGCGTGGCCCACGCCACAGTCAGGCTCGCATAGCCCAGATAGAACGCCAAGGAACGCAGCGCCAAGGAGAAGCTTGCCACTTCAGCTCTTCCAGTACTCCGGTGCCAGCACCACCAGCAGGGTGAATATCTCCAGCCGGCCGAGCAGCATGGCCAGCATCAGCACCCACTTGGCGGGCGCCGGCAATCCTTGGTAGTTCAGCGCCACGTCGCCGAGGCCCGGGCCGAGATTGTTGAGATTGGCGGCCACTGCGGAGAAGGCGGTGAGGAAGTCCATGTCCGAGATGCCGAGCAGCAGGCACACCATGATGAGAAAGACGATCAGGTATATGGAGCAGAAGCCCCATACCGCGTCCACCACCCGGTTCGGCACCAGTTGCTCGCTGAATTTGACGTGGAACACGCCGTTGGGATGAATCAGCCGCCGGATTTCCCGCAGGCCTTGGCGATAGATGAGCAGTACGCGGTACATCTTCAGCCCGCCGGCGGTGGAGCCGGCGCAACCGCCAGCGAAGGCGGCGAACATCATGAGCACTGGCGCTACGGTGGGCCAGGCGCTGTAGTCCGTGGTGGTGAAGCCGGTGGTAGTGGCGATGGACACCACTTGGAAGAGCCCGTCCCGCAAGGGCCGCGACGTCGCTTCCGGGTGCGCCAGCAGGGTTCCGACGACGACGGCGGCCACCACCGCCAGCACACCGAGATACAGCCGCAGCTCGTGGTCGCGCAGGTAGACGGACGGACTGCGCCGAGAGAGCGCGGCGAAGTGCAGTGCGAAGCTCATGCCCGACAGCGCCATGAACAAGATGGCGACGGATTCGATGGCAGCGTTGTCGAAGAAGCCGAGGCTGGCATCGTGAGTGGAGAAGCCGCCGATGGCCACGGTGGAGAAGGCATGGCACAGGGCGTCGAAGGGGCTCATGCCCGCCAGCCAGTAGGCAAGGCCGCAGAGCAGCGTCAAGCCCAGGTAGAGTGCCCAAAGTGCTTGCGCGGTCTGGGTGATGCGGGGCGTCAGCTTGGTGTCCTTCACCGGCCCTGGCAACTCGGCGCGGTAGAGCTGCATGCCGCCGACGCCGAGCATGGGCAGCACCGCCACCGCCAGCACGATGATGCCCATGCCGCCAAGCCACTGCAGCAGCTGGCGGTAGAACAGCACCGAACGGGGCAGATCGTCGAGGCCGGTGATTACGGTCGCGCCAGTGGTGGTGAGCCCGGACAGGGATTCGAACGCCGCGTCGGTGAACGACGCCATCACGCCCGGTACCAAGAGCATCGGAATCGCGCCGGTGAAGCCGAGGCCTAGGTAGAACAGTACCGTGATGAGGAATCCCTCGCGGCTGCGCAGCTCCTCCCCGCCACGGCCGGCGAACCATAGCCCTAGGCCGGTCGCCAAGCTGATTCCGAACGCCGCCAGGAACGGCACGAGGGTTGGCTCGTCGTAGATCAGCGCCACCGCTATCGGCACCAGCTGGGCCGCGCTGAACAGCATCAGCAGTCCGCCGGTGACGTGCAGGATGGGAGCAAGACGGATCGTGGCGAGGCGCATCGGAACCGCGTTTGGCGCTAGAAGAAGCTCAGGCCCACTTGAAACAGGCGCTCCACGGCGTGGATGCGCGACTTGTCCACCAGGAACAGGATGACGTGGTCGCCGCTGCGCACCACCACGTCGTCGCGGGCGATGATCACTTGCTGGCCACGCACGATGGCACCGATAGTGGCGCCAGGAGGCAGAGCAATCTGAGCGATGCGGCGGTCCGCCACTTTGCTGCTGCGGGCATCGCCGTGGACGACGGCCTCGATGGCTTCCGCGGCGCCTCGGCGCAGGCTGTGGGCTCGCACCACGTCGCCACGGCGTACGCGAGAGAGGATGGAACTGGTGGTGGCTAGCTGTGGCGATACGGCGATGTCGATCTCGCTGCCCTGCACCAAGTCCACGTAGGCGGGCTTGGCGATCAGCGACAGCACTCGTCGCACGCCCAAGCGCTTGGCCAGCAGCGCCGACATGACGTTCACCTCGTCGTCGTTGGTGACGGCGCAGAACGCATCGATGTCCTCGGCGTTCTCTTCGATCAGCAGGTCGCGATCGGTAGCGTCGCCCAGAATCACGACGCCGCTGTTCAGCTGCTGGGCCACCACTGCAGCGCGTTCGGGGTCGAACTCCACCACCTTGACGCTGAATTCATCCTCGATGGCCCGGGCCAGCAGCAAGCCGATGTTGCCGCCGCCAGCGATCATGACACGCTTGTTGGGCTGCTCCGCTTGGCGCAGGGCCGACATTACGGCGTCGATATGCTTCGTCGGGGCGATGAAGAACACCTCGTCGTCCACCTGGACGACGGTATCCGCGCTGGGCATGATGGGCTGGCCTTGGCGAAAGATAGCCACCAGCTTGGTGTCCGCCTTGGGGATGTGCTCGCGCAGAGAACGCAGGGCTTGGCCCGCCAGAGGGCTGCCGTGGTAGATGCGCACGGCCACGAGCTGGACCCGGCCGTCGGCGAAGTCGAGCACCTGCAAGGTGCCGGGATGTTCGAGTAGCTGCTGGATCTGCTCCATCACCACCCGCTCGGGGTTGATGAGCAGATCGATGGGCATGTGGTCGCGGCTGAAGAACTCGATGTCGGCTTCTTTCGCGCGAGGCGCACCCTCGCGCGCGTCCCGGCTGGGTTCCTTCGTGCGAGGGGTTCCCCCTCGCGCACCCCGGCTGAGGGCTCTACCATTGGGGCCGGTAATGTACTCGCTGGAGCGGATGCGGGCGATCTTCATGGGCGTTTGGAACAACGAGTAGCAGACTTGGCAGGCGACCATGTTCACTTCGTCGCTGTTGGTGACGGCGATCAGCAGGTCGGCATCGTCGGCGCCGGCGGCGAGCAGGATGTCGGGCCGGGAGGCGGGGCCGTGTACGGTCTGGATGTCCAAGCGATCCTTGAGCTCCTTGAGACGCTGTGCGTCCTGATCCACCAAGGTGATGTCGAATGCCTCGCTAGCCAGATGTTCGGCCAGGGTGCCGCCGGTTTGCCCAGCGCCGAGGATGAGGATGTTCATGGCGTCATTGTAGAACCTCCCACGGCGCAAGACGCGGCCGCCTTGCGAGCGCTCCCAATTGCGCTGGCCGCGGGAATCCTCTGGGCGGAGCGACACCGACGGGAGGCGTGCAAGCGGTGGCTGGGGCTAATGCTACAGCGGGCCGCGCCGAACCGGGCAGCCGATGCGATCGTTGCCGCCGATACTCGCCAGCGCCGAGGCCGAGCGTCTGCTTGCCGCCTTGACCGTCGGCGAGCGGCCTGCGAGCATCGGTCTGGATCTCGTCCGCTCTCTGGTGCCCGCGGCGGACAACGCGGCGACGATCGACGGCTTCCCCGTGGGCCGGGAAGCTCTGCACGAGATCGCCGAGGACGAGAACAAGTGTTTCGAGGTCGTCGCTGGCGACGTGCGGGCCATCGCGGTGTTGTCCGGACGCGTTGGCCGGGTGCGCTCGCTTTTTCCCACCGCCGACGCTCCCGCCACGTTGGTGGCGGGGTTTCCCATGCACCGCATCAAGGATACGACGTCGCCGGCCGATATCCGTGCCAAGGTGCGGGCGCTCGGCAGGCCGAAGGGTCGGCTGCTGGACACCGCCACCGGCTTGGGCTGCACGGCCATCGAGCTGGCCAGGATCAGCGCCGAGGTGGTGACCGTGGAGCTGGACCCCGCCGCCATCGACTTGGCGCGTCGCAACCCGTGGTCTGCGCGACTGTTCAGCGACATTCCCTTGCTCCAGGGCGATGTGAGCGAAGCGATCCCGTTTCCGCTAGCGGGCGGCCTCGGCAACCTCGCTGCGACTTCGTCCGAGGGGCGCCATGATCGCCGACTCCGCTGATCGCGCAAGTTCCGGCTCCAGCAAATCGAGACCAGTCAAGCATTCACTGTTCGGCCTCGGCGCAGTGGGCGCCGTCGAACAGAACTCGCCTAAAGCCATTGACGGCATTGGCGATGGGCATGGCCGTGCCCTTGCCGCGATTGAGTTGCACGGTCGCCAGTTCCAGGGCGCCCCGGCCGCAGACTATTCGCCAGCCGTCGGCGTGGCATTGCAGCATGCCTGGCGGCGCGTCTGCGTCGGCAATGGTTGGGCGGGCCTGCAGAATGCGCATGCGGACACCGCCTTGCAGACTCGTGTGAGCGGCCATCCGCCCGGACAACGCCCGCACTTGGCGGTCGATGGCAGTGGCATCTTTGCGCCAATCGATCTTGGCGTCGTCGGCGGTCAGCTTGCTGGCATAGGTGGCCAGCCGATCATCCTGGGGAACGGGAGCGAGTTCGGGGAGCGCGTCGAGCACGTCGAGCAGCGTGTCCGCCCCCAGCTTTGCCAAGGCATCCGTTGTTGCCGGGCCCGTGGCATCGGCGTCCAGGGGCAGCCGTCGCTGCTGATACACCGGCCCGGTATCCAAGCCGGCGTCGATTTGCATGATGCTGACGCCGGTTTCGGCATCGCCGGCCAGGATGGCGCGTTCCACCGGCGCAGCCCCTCGCCAGCGTGGCAGCAGCGAGGCATGGACGTTCAAGCAGCCTTGTCGCGGTGCCTCAAGGACGGGTTCGGGCAGCAGCAGGCCGTAGGCGGCCACCACTAGGCAATCCAGCTTGGCCAAGGCCGCGGTTTCGCCCCGCAGCCGAGTCGGCGTGCGCACTTCGATGCCGGCTGCTTCGGCGAGCGCGCGCACGGCGCTCGGCGCGAGTTTCCGTCCGCGCCCGGCGGGGCGGTCCGGCTGGGTGTAGACCAACTCGACGCGATGCCTGGAGGCGACGAGGCGGCCGAGGACGGCGGCTGCGAAAGCCGGCGCTCCTGCGAAGCCCAGTCGCCAGCTCATGGCGGTCCGGTCGGCAAGAGCGTCAGCGCCGTGCCGTTTTTCTGGGCGCTCCCTTCCCGAACGCCCCCTTCCCGAACGCCCCCTTCCCGACCGTCTCCTGCTTGCGCAGCTTGTTCTTGATGCGCTGGCGCTTGAGGCGGGAGATGCGATCGACGAACAGCTTGCCTTCGAGATGGTCGCATTCGTGCTGGATGCAGACCGCCAGCAGTGCCTCCGCTGCGAGCGTGAACGGCTCGCCGTCTCGGTTCAGCGCCGCCACCCGGATGCGCTCGGCACGCTGCACCGGCTCGTAGAATCCCGGTACCGACAAGCACCCCTCCTCCCGCTGCTGAGCGCCCTCGGCGAACTCGATGGCGGGATTGACGAAGACGCGGGGCTCGTTTCGCGCTGCCGAGATGTCGATCACGACGACGCGCTTGTGGACGTTGACCTGGCTGGCCGCCAAGCCGATGCCGGGCGCCGCGTACATGGTGTCGAGCATGTCGTCGATCAGCCGCCGGATGGAGTCGTCCACGGTCGCTACCGGCTCGGCGCGGGTGCGCAGCCGCGGGTCCGGATAGCAGAGAATAGGGAGCAGGGCCATGCTTGCGCCGAGCCGTCGCCACGGAATCAGGGCGGCAATGGTGTCACAACGGGGCGAGAAGGCAACATTTCGTCACGACGGGCGAATTTCCTACAAGCAGGCGGGCGAATGTCGCAAGACAGGCCGCCAATCGTTGCTTTAGGATGGGCCGCAATGAACAGCGAAGCCGCCATATCCCGCAGCGAGTTCGACGCCCTGTTCGCACAGGTGGAGCAGTTGCGTGCCGACTTGAGCCGCCATCCGTCGCGGGCGGCCGAGCCGGCTGCGTCGCCCTCCGACGCCGAGGATGCCTCGATCGTGCAGCTCAAAAGCGAGTGGCGGCTGCTGAAGTGGCTGTTCGGTTTCGCCTTCACGGTGCTGTTTGCCGTGCTGGGCGTTCTGTACTCGGAGCTGGGGAGTCTGCGCGACGCGATGACCCGGGGGTTCGAACTGCATGAGGCCCGGCTGGACTCCCTGGATCGGCGGCTGACCGTGGTTGAAGAAGGACAGAAGCATATCGTCGAACTCCTCCAGCGGATGGAGGCTCGCATGGACGAAATGGACGCCCGCTTTGATCGGTTGGAGACCCGTCTCGGTCGGCTGGAGTCTGATGTCGGGGAGATAAAGACGTTGCTAACGACCCGTCGAGAGGACGGTGCCTGAAGCCATCGTCGCTGTCCGGGAAGTCGCCTCCATGACCGATGCCGCTCCCTTGGCCGCCTCTGGGCCAGAGCACACGAAGTCGTCCGATGTCGCGCTGCGCGGCCACGCCCTGCCCCTGCCCTTGCGCGCAATTCCCGATCCGCCGGCACGGCTGTTCTGCCGAGGCGATGCGGCGGCCCTCCAACGCCCGTCCGTGGCCATTGTCGGCAGCCGCCGCTGCACCCGCCAGGGCGGCGAGATCGCCTTCGCGCTGGCGCGAGACCTGGCAGCCCAGGGCCTGTGCATCGTCAGCGGCCTGGCCTACGGAATCGATGCCGCGGCGCATCGCGGCGCGTTGACGGCAACGGCCGGCCAAGGCACGACGGTGGCCGTGCTCGGCGGCGGCCTGGGGCGCATCTATCCGCGCGCCCACCAGCAGCTGGCGGCGGAAATCGTTGCCGCCGGCGGCGCCCTGGCCACCGAGTACGCCCCCGGCGCAGAGCCGCGCAAGCATCACTTTCCGGCGCGCAACCGCATCGTCAGCGGCCTGTGCCTTGGCGTCGTCATCGTCGAGGCGTCGGATCGAAGCGGCTCGCTCATCACGGCGCGCATGGCGTTGGAGCAGGGCCGCGACGTGATGGCGGTGCCGTCTCTGGTGTCGAGCCCGCTGTCCGCCGGCTGCCATCGGCTGATCCGCGAAGGCGCGGCGCTGGTGGAGCGGGCGGAGCATGTGCTGGAAGCCCTCGGCCTGGAATGGACTGCTCCGTCCGCGCCACGGCAGCGGAACGACGGCCGCGCCGACGATGTGGTGCTCGCCCAGGTGCAGGCCACGGCCACATCCCTCGACGCCATCGTCGCGGCCACGGGACTGCCCGTGGAAGATGTGCTGGAGCGCCTCGTCGAGCTGGAGATCGAAGGATTTGTCGCCGCCCACCAAGGCGGGTATATTCGGCACCCTTCGCCGTAGGCCGCCGGCAGGAAACTGTCGCCGCTTGGCGCCGCGGAGCGATTGCACGACAGCGGAATCGTCCGTTCGGAGCGAAGCCGCTGGCTGGCGAAGAACCGTTTTGTTCCATGTTGGGGAGAGAGGAAATGGCTTGGGTGGCCGTGCTGATGGGTTCCGAATCCGACTGGCCGACCTTGCGGGCCTGTACCGATGTGCTGGGCGCGCTGGGCGTGGACTTCGAGGTGCGGGTGACGTCGGCGCACCGCACCCCTGTCGCCACGGCCGAATTCGTGGCGGACGCCGTCGCCCGCGACTGCCAGGTGTTCGTCTGCGCCGCGGGACTGGCTGCGCATCTCGCCGGGGCAGTGGCCGCGCACACCACGCACCCAGTCATTGGGGTACCCATGGACGGCGGGCCGCTGAACGGCGTTGATGCGCTGCTGTCCACGGTGATGATGCCCGGCGGCGTCCCCGTGGCCACCGTCGCGGTGGGCAAGGCAGGCGCCAGGAACGCCGGCTATCTCGCCGCGCAGATGCTGGCCCTCGCGGATGCCGACCTCGCCGCTCGCATCGACGCCGACCGGCAGGCCAATGCCGCCAAGGTCGCTGTCCAGAACGAGTCCGTGCAGAGCGCGCTGGCATTTTCCTGAATCTGGCGGCGCATGACCGAACGGGAACTGCGCGCAGCGGCGTCCGCACTGCGCCGCGGCGGCGTGGTGGCCCACGCCTGCGAGGGCGTCTGGGGATTGGCATGCGATCCCTTCCGCCGCGCCGCTGTCGCCAGCGTGCTCGCCATCAAGGGGCGGGCGGCGGCCCAGGGGCTCGTCGTCGTCGCGCACGATGCGGCGCAGTTCGCCCCGGAGCTGGACTGCCTGGACGACGCTATTGCCACCCGCATCCGTGCCAGTTGGCCCGGCTTCGTGACCTGGGTGGTGCCCACTCGGCGCTTCCCGGAGTGGATCACCGGCGGTCGCGGCAGCGTCGCCGTCCGCGTCCCCGGCCATGCCCAGGCGCGGGCGTTGGCAGCAGCGTTCGGCGGCCCCATCGTCTCCACTTCGGCGAATCGCACCGGCTGCGAGCCGGCGCGAACGGCGCAGGCCGTGGCCGCCAGCATCGGTGCCGAAATCGACTACCTGCTGCCGGGCGAAATCGGCAATCGCAAGGGTCCGAGCCGCATCGTCGACGCCGTCAGTGGCGCAGCCATCCGATGAGCGGGGACGACAAGGCGGACCGCTACGCGGTGGTCGGCAACCCGGTCGCCCACAGCCTGTCGCCGCGCATCCATGCCGCGTTCGCCAAGGCCACCTGCCAGGACATGCGCTACGGCAAGCTGGAAGCGCCGGTGGGCGGCTTCGCCGAAACCGCGGCGGCGTTCTTCGCTGCCGGCGGCAAGGGCCTGAACATCACCCTGCCGTTCAAGCTGGATGCTTGGCGCTGGGTGGACAGCCACGATGCCGCGGCTGCCGCCGCCGGTGCCGTCAACACCATCGTCGTCCGGCGCACTGCCAAGCTGGGCTGCAATACCGATGGCGTCGGGCTGGTCGACGATCTCGCCGACAACCTGGGTTGGCGCCTGGACGGCGCCCGGACGCTGATCCTGGGTGCCGGCGGCGCCGTGCAGGGCGTGGTGGCGCCGCTCAAGGACGCGGGCGCCGCGGGCTTGACCATCGCCAACCGCACCCGCGCCAAGGCCGAGCGCATCGCCACCCGATTCGGCGTCGAGGCTCGCGGCCTCGACGATGTGGGCGGCGGCTGGGACATTGTGGTGAACGGCACCTCGGCAAGCCTGGCGGGCGCTGGCCAACTGGTCTCGCCGGGCGCCATCGCCGGCAGCCGCTGCTACGACATGGTCTACGCCTTGGACGCCGTGACGCCATTCTGCCGCTGGGCCGCCGAGTGCGGAGCCGAAGCGGTCAGCGATGGCCTCGGCATGCTGGTGGAGCAGGCCGCGGCAGCGTTCTTCCTTTGGCGCGGCGTGCGCCCGAACACCACCGGCGTGGCCGACAGGCTGCGCCAACCCCCGGCCGCGCCATGACCCGCGCCGGCGCCGCGGCATTGCGTCCGCGCAGGGCGCTCGCCTTGCCGGTTGCAGCCGCTCTGGTCACCACCCTCGCGCTGGCCGCTTGGCAGTTCTCACGCGGCCTGGAGAAGACGGCGTTGGAAGACGCCCGCCGGGAACGGCTGCGGTCTCCGCCCATGGCTGCTGCGGACTTCGCCCCCGACGCGCCCGACTTTACCCGCGTAGCCATGACCGGGCGCTACGACGCCGAGCGCCAGTTCCTGGTCGCTCCGCGTCCGGGCGCTCGGCCGCAGCTGGTGTCGCTGCTGCACACCGAGGCCGGCGTCTTCCTCGTCAACCGCGGCCGGATTCCTGCGGTCCCGCGCTCGACGGCGCTCGAACGGCTGCCGACGCCAGCGGAGCGGGTGACCGTGGTGGGCGTCGCTTGGCCGCGGACGAAGCCGTCGCGCTTCGTCGAGCGGCAGCCCTGGCCAGACGGCTGGCCGAAGCGGATCCGCGCCTGGAACCCGGCGCGGATGGCGGCGCTGGTGGAAGCCCGCCCGCGGGAGATGCGGCTGCAAGCCGGTGCCCCCGGGGTGTTCGAGGCCGCCTCCCTGGCCTGGGACTACGACCCGGGCAAGCACTGGGGCTATGCGGTGCAGTGGCTGCTGCTCGGCGTCGCGGTCGGCGTCGGCTATGTGGTGGTCGGCAAGCGCCGCCATCGGGCGGAGCCGCCGGGTGATTGAGCGTGAGGGAGGCCGCGCCGTGCAGGATGCCCGTCCCCTGTTCGTCTTGACTGTCGCTGGCGTCGCTCTCGCCGCCCTCGTGGTGGTGCTGGGGGCCTATACGCGCTTGGTGGATGCCGGCCTCGGCTGCCCGGACTGGCCGGGCTGCTACGGCCACTTGGGCGTGCCGGCAACCGCGGCGGAGATCGCCGCGGCCGAAACCGCCTATCCGGAGGTGCCGGTGGACGCGGAGAAAGCCTGGACGGAGATGGTCCACCGCTATGCCGCCGCCGCCCTGGGGCTGCTGATTCTGGCGCTGCTGGCGTGGACGCTGAGGAAGCGTCTGCCCTGGCGGCTGCCGGCGGCGCTTGCGGTGCTGGTAGTGGCCCAAAGCGCGTTCGGGGCCTGGACGGTCACGCTGAAGCTCTGGCCCCAGGTGGTGACGATCCACCTGCTCGGCGGCTTCGCGACGCTGACTCTGCTGTGGCTGCTGGCGCTGTCGCTGCGACCGCCGGCCTGGCGGGTCGATGCGTCGCTGCAAGGCTTGGCTTGCGTCGCCTTGGCCACGGTGGTCGCACAGGTCGCACTCGGCGGCTGGCTGACGGCCAACTACGCGGCTCTGGCCTGTCCGGATTTCCCCGCCTGCCACGGCGAGTGGTGGCCGGAGGCGGATTTCGCCACCGGCTTCGACGTGACGGCAGGCTGGGATGCAGCTGGAGACATCGGCCCCAACTACCTCGGCGGCGTGCTGGCGAGCGACGCCCGGGTGGCCATTCACATCGCCCACCGCCTGGGCGCGGTGGCGGTGTTGGCGACGGCCGGATGGCTCATCGTCCGACTCGGCAACCGGCCCATGGCTTGGCTGCTGGGCGGCGTACTGGCAGGACAGCTGGGGTTGGGCATCGCCAACGTGGTCTTCGCTCTGCCGCTGGCGGTGGCCGTGCTGCACAACGCCGGTGCCGCGCTGCTGCTGCTGACGCTGGCAAGCGTTGTCTTCGCCGCCCGTTCCGGCAGGCGCGCTGGCTAGGGGAGCCGGCCGCTGGTGCCGGCCGTCAGGCACCCTCCCCGGACGGCTGGCACGCCGGCACTGGCGGAATGTGGACGCCGGGAACGGGGGTGAGCCCCGACGGGTCCACCACGTAGACCATGCGCTTTCCGCGATAGTAGTCCCTGAACGTCTTCTTGATCTCCGGCTGGGCGAGGTCGAGGACCACGTCGCCGCCGCGGGCGACGGTCATCCTCGTCGCCCAGGGGCGGGCCTCGCCGCCACCGTCGCGCCGACCGCCTATGTAGGACCCTAGCCAAAGGTGCGGGGTGCAGGGCTGCCAGATGGCCGCTGCCGTTTCTCCGTCGTCGTAGACCGTTCGCACCTCGACATCCGTGGCGAACGCGCTGTAGATCCTCGCGCAGTTGAGGGTTTTGCCTCCTAGTCCCGACCATCTGATGCCGGACGCATCGATGACGACGGCGCCGCCTCGGGCGCCAATCGCCTCGACTTCGTGCCCGTCCAATTCATGAACGACCGTGCCGTCCTGGCTGACGGTTATCTTCTCGACGAAGACGGTTCGCTTATGCCGCATCGCATCGAGGCCCGATACAGGGGAAAAGAATCTATATCCCCGACAGGGTTGGAACGTCCGCGATTGCGTCGTCCCGTCGGTCAACCAGACCTGCCCCTGAACGTCGACAGGGAATCTGCTGCTTACCAGCGGCCCCGGAAATCCGTCACAACCAGCTAGCGCGATGCCTAACCAAAACGCCAGCCATGTCAGAAGAGCGTTCTTCCTCATGGGCCGCACCGCTGATTCGCCGCCGCGCGTGCCGCTGCCTCCATGGGATGATCGTAGTAGCCGGTGACTGTCGCTATCCCGAGGTAGGCTGGAATAGCGAAGGGCCGAGCTTCTGGTATTGGTAGGTATGCTCCTTTCCATGCTCGCGAAGGGGGCAATCATTGTTCGGGACTGTGCCGGGGCTGTAGTGGATGGTGTTGCCCAAGGTCATGCCCGATATTCTCGGCGGGTTGAGGGGATTGTTCTGGAACTGGACGGCGTTGTTCCCCAGCGAGATGTCCATGTCGATGCCCGCCACCCAGGAAGCAGCCATGCCGATAGCGCCGTACGCCATGCCGAGCGCGGTGTTCACCGAAGTCCAGAGCTTGCCGGCCACGTCCCACAGCAGACCCCACAATCCGCCGTCGTCCCCCTCGCCGTCGTCTTCGTAGTCTTCGTCGGGCGCCGTCTCGCCGCCTCCCGAATCACAGCCGCCGTACATGGCCAGCGCCGGTTCGCCGATATGCACCGCGACGGACGCGGGCACGAAGGACGGGGCGGGCAGGACCAGGAACGCCAGTGCGATCCCGGCGATCATGGCTCGCTGTAGTGGCATCCGGTTGGGATTCATCGATATTCTCCTCGTTTTGGCGGCAGCCGTCGAAGGCGGCGCAGAGTAGGACGCCCAGCGCCGGTGGTCGGCAGGCTGCGGCAAGGGCGCTCTCTCCCGCAATCGAGGAAGTGCCGTGCGTGGTTCAAGAAGCGGGCGCTCTCCCCATGCGCACGATCCCTCATCTCCCGCGCATAAGGATTCCAAACATGTCCGCCTGATGCTAGGCATAATGCGCGTCTCATGAAAACCACCGTCGCGCTGCTGGCCGCCGGCCTCGTGGTCGGGGGCTTGGCGTTCGCCTACCTCGTGCCGACGCCGGCGTACTCGGAGGAGGAACTGCGCGCCTTCGGCTTCGTCGCGCTGCCCGAGCCCCGGCCGCTTCCCGCGTTCGAGCTGGTGGACGCCGCTGGCGGTCGTTTCGGGCCGGAGCGGCTGCGCGGGCGCTGGTCGCTGATCTTCTTCGGCTACGCCAACTGTCCGGACATCTGCCCGATCACCATGTCCGTGCTGGGCCAGGCCGCAGAGCTTGTGCGGGATGCCGCGACCGAGCCCTTCCAAGGCATCCTGGTGAGCGTGGATCCCGAGCGCGATACGCCGCCGACGCTGGCCCGCTACGTCGCCGCGTTCTCGGAGGACTTCGTCGGCCTCACGGGCGACGTGGCGTCCGTCAAAGCGTTCGCCCGAAGCCTGCATGCCGGATTCTCCAAAGCGCCGGTGGAAGACTCGGCGCTCGGCTACCTGATGGACCATACCGGCCATATCGCCGTCGTCGACCGGCGAGGCCGACACTTCGGGTACATCAAGCCGCCCTTCGACAAGCGCAAGATCGCCGCCCTGGTGCGTGCTCTGATGGGGAAAGATGTACCTTCCTGAGGCTCCTCCCCCGCTCGCGCTTTGCATTGCCGCGGCAACCTTCACTATCATTGTGCGCACTGCTCGCGCGAACCGCGCCCGAGCCGTCAAGGGGGCCGATGTCCGAATCACAATCTTCCCATGCGCCGGCGGCGGCGAACGGTGGCGCATGGGGATACCAAGCGGTTCGGGCGCAGACCGAGGCGCTGTGCCAGCCGTTGGCCATCGAGGACTACGGCGTGCAGCCCATGCTCGACGCCAGCCCGCCGAAATGGCATCTCGCCCACACCACTTGGTTCTTCGAGACCTTCCTGCTCAAGCCCTTCGTCGCCGGCTACGCGCCGTTCCATCCGGCTTTCGAGTACCTGTTCAACTCCTACTACGACGGCGTGGGCGCACAGTTCCCGCGCCCGGCCCGGGGCACCTTGTCGCGGCCCACGGTGGCACAGGTGCTGGCCTATCGCCGGCATGTGGACGAGGCCATGGCGCTGCTGCTCGCCGCCGACGACGGCGAGGTGCGCAGTCGCATCGAACTCGGCCTGCACCACGAACAGCAGCACCAAGAGCTGATGGTCACGGACGTCAAGGCGAACCTGGGTTCGAATCCCCTCAAGCCGCCGTACCGGGCCGCGGAGATGGTCGCGGCGAGATCGCCACGACCGCTCGGGTTTGTTCAATTCTCGGGCGGCGTAGAGGAAGTGGGTGCCAACTTGGGTACTGGGTTTCGGTTCGACAACGAGAGCCCTCGCCACAAGGTGTGGGTCGACGATTTCGCCCTTGCCGATCGCCTCGTCACCAACGTCGAATACGCCGCCTTCGTCAAAGACGGCGGCTACCAGGCACCGGCGCTGTGGTTGTCCGAAGGCTGGGCTTGGCGGCGGCAGCACGGCGTCGTCGCGCCCATGTACTGGCGACAGACGGACGGCGGCTGGCTGGAATACCGGCTCGATGGCGAACGGGAGCTGGCGGGCGACGCGCCGGTCGCCCATGTCAGCTACTTTGAGGCCGACGCCTATGCGCGGTGGGCCGGTGCCCGCCTGCCCACCGAGGCGGAATGGGAAGCGGTCGCGGCCTCGCAGCCCGTGCGCGGCAACTTCGCCGATGGCACTCTGCATCCGCAGCCGGCGGGAGATGCACCCCTGGCGCAGCTGTTCGGCGACTGCTGGGAGTGGACGTCCAGCTCCTACGGCCCCTACCCCGGCTTTCGCCCGCTGGCCGGAACCCTCGGCGAATACAACGGCAAGTTCATGTCCAGCCAGCAGGTGCTGCGCGGCGGTTCCTGCGCCACGCCGGCGGGCCATGTGCGCGCCACCTACCGCAACTTCTTCTATCCCAAGGATCGCTGGCAGTTCACCGGCATTCGCTTGGCTCGCTCCGGGTCTGCGCCGGCCGCCCACGGAGGCTGACGCCATCGAATCCGCCGCGACCGAGAAGCAGCCGCGCTTCGAACTGTTCGACCGCCAACCCGCCCTGCCCGACAGGACCGCCGAGATCGTGCGCGGTTTGCGCCGGGCGCAGAAGTCCATCCCGCCGAAGTACTTCTACGACGCCGCCGGCTCGAAGCTGTTCGACGCCGTCACCCGGCAGCCGGAGTACTATCTGACGCGCACCGAGATCGGCATTTTGCGCGCCAATCGCGCCGCCATCGGTCGCCATGTCGCCCGCGGCGGCTGTCTCGTGGAGTACGGCAGCGGCAGCAGCCGCAAGGTGCGCATCCTGCTCGACGCCTGCCGGCCCGCGGCCTATGTTCCGGTGGACATCTCCAAGGAGCACTTGGCCGCATCGGCGCAAGCCATCTTCGACGACTATCCGGCGCTGTCGGTATATCCGGTGTGCGCCGACTACGCGGCACCGTTCGACCTGCCGCCGCCCGCGCAAGCGCTGCCGCGACTGGCGTTCTTCCCGGGCTCCAGCATTGGCAACTTCGATCCCGCTGCCGCCGACGGCTTTCTGACCGTCGTTGCCGGCGCCGTGGGCGCCGGCGGCTGCCTGTTGATCGGCGTCGACGCCAAGAAGGATCCGCAGGTCCTGACCCGCGCCTACAACGATGCCGCCGGCGTCACCGCCCGTTTCAATCGCAACCTGCTGCGGCATGTCAACGCCGCCGTGGGGGCGGACTTCGACCCGGACGGGTTCCACCATCGCGCCATCTACAACGCCGACGCCGGCCGCATCGAGATGTATCTCGACGCCAAGCGCCAACAGGTGGTGGCGATCGATGGCGAGCAGGTGGCCTTCGCCCGGGGCGAGGCGCTGCACACGGAGAACTCCTACAAGTACGCGCCCGAGGAGTTCGTCGCCAAGGCCGCCCGCGCCGGTTTCGAATGCGTGGACCTCTGGCTGGACCGGCAGCGCTACTTCATGGTGCTGCTGCTACGGGCGCGTCCCGGCGCTGGCGTCGAGGTGCGCTCGCCGGGTGCCTGAACATCTGGGCGGCAGGCGTTGCCGATGCGCCGGGTCGAGGGTTCCATCGCGCAGATAGTTCGCGTAGCGTGGCCACTGTCGGAGTTGGCGGTGGCGTCCCCCGGCCAGCGCCCGGGCCCAGGCGCGCAGTTCGGCGCTGCCGGTGGCGATCGCATCGAGCTTGGGGATGGCTCGGCCCTGAAGCAGCTCGGCGAGCTCCCGATACAGCGCGGCTCTGGGGGTGTCGCGTTCATGGGCTGGAAACCGGCCGCCGTGTTCTTGCAGCGCGTCCTTCACCCGGTCCACCAAGCGTCGGCGTCCGATCACATAGGGATCCACGACCGCCAGCCGGACATGCGACAGCGGAAACCGGCCGCCTGCCACGGCGCAGCTGATTTCGGGTGCCGAAGTGTGCGCTTCCTGCCGGCCGAACTCCTCGGCCAGATCGCCGCTATGCCGGAGAAGCGAACGCTTTGTGCGAGAACGCGCCCGGCGAGGGTAGAGAAACAGCCGGTCGACATCGTCCAGCGCGATGGCTTCCAAGCAGCGATCGAAGCGCCTGCCACCTGCCGAGGTCAGACAAATCGCTACGTCGGACGCCGTTTCCAGGACCGTGGGATCGAGCACCAGCAGCACGGGGCCGTAGGGATTGGGAAAACCGTTCGGCACATCGCCCCGGTTGCCGTTCGCAAATGCTTGGCCAAAGTCGCTCAGGTTGGCGAAAACCATGTCCCACACGCCATTGGCCTTGTCCTGCTCGTCGGTGTCGAACGGCGTGAAGGACAGTTGCTGGCGTTGGAGAAGTTGGCGCGACGGGATGCCTCCAACGCGCAGGTAGGATTCCAAGTCCAGCAACTGGCAGGCATGGTAGAGCTTGACGTTGCGTTCCTTGAATGCGCGTACCAACCGCAGAATATCGCTGCCTTCGATCATGTCCGATCACCAGCCTTGCCCGTTGTCGGGATCAGACGTCGGGTACGTCTTCGCAGCCCGCATCGTCCTAGAGGGACAGCTTGACCAGAAGAGCCGCGATGCCTGCCACCACCGAGATCAGGATGCCGATTCCCCATTTCAATGTTGAGTCCTGCTTCTCGGCGATCAGCGTCTTCAGACTCTGAACGTCCTCCTTGGCGGCAAGGTGCTGCATGCGCGTGTTCAGTTTGGCCAAGTCGGCCTCAACGGTGGCGATTCGAGCATCGGTTCCGCCGCCACCGCCTCTGCCGCCAGTGGAAGAGGCTGGACCCGGGTGGTTCCGATTCCGGCAAGTCAACGACGTTGTTAGACACCCTGTCTACTCCTCAATGCTAAGCTGCTCCCAAGAGTGCGAGGAGCGTATCCGGAGAAGGCACCGTTCAGCCTGAATACTGCCCCGCCCGATTCGTTGATGCGATCATCGCCTTCGATGCCCCCAGCGACAGCCACGTCGCCCGCAATGTCGTCGCTACGCACCAAGTAGCAAGAGTCGCTTGCTTGGTAGTGCTTGGGGAACCGCTCCTTGATTCGGATCGCCGCCTCGTCGTTGGGTTTGGTCAACACGATGGCATAAGCAGACATTGCGTTCCAGCCTTTAGTTCGTCGCTGCCGTCGCGTCCTGCCGAGCCAACGGCACACGCTTGACAGTACCGCTGTATGGGTTGTCTTCCGCAACGGAGAGTAAATCCAGTGCAAGCCAGACGAGTCAACCGTCGCAATTCGCCGATACCGCCGCGGCCATCCTCGGCTCCTGACTAGAACTCGATCAGCACCCATTCGGCTACCAGGGTCCGCGCCTGATCCAGGTCGCCCCATCCCCGGGTCGGATCCAGAGGCGCCAGGTAGTACGGCTTGCCGAACTTGGGCACCACCTTGATCATCCGCAGCTGGCCGTTCTGGCGGTATTCGTAGACGTTGCGTTCCTCGCTGGCGATGAGCGTCACGTCCGGCCCTCGGAACTCCGGCGGCGGCGATCTGGGCGTCAGCTTGGCCGCCTGTTGCCGGGTGCGCCGCGTCGCCGGCCGTTCGTCCCTGGCAGCCGCCGTTTTCTGGCTCTGCGCTGGGCGCTGCTCTTGCGAATCTTGCCGACGCTCTTCGGTCGGGGGCTTCGGTATCGTGGCACCGGCCTCGTCTGCGCAGCCTGTGGTCGCCCACAGACAAGCGACCATGGCCAGCGTCTGGATTCTGGCCAAGCGTTGGAATCGTCGGCGCGGTAGTCTATGAGACACGGCGCGGAGCGCTTGTGCTAACGTCAATGGAGAGGAATCTATCATGGCCGATGATAAACCGATACTGCTCGTTGACGGTTCTTCCTATCTCTTCCGCGCATACCATGCCTTACCAGACCTGCGAACGCTGGACGGGTTCCCCACCGGTGCCATCCGCGGCGTCGTCGGCATGCTGCGCAAGCTGGCGAACGACTACCAGGGCAGCCCGGTGGCCGTGGTGTTCGACACCAGCGGCCCGACGTTCCGCAACCAGATCTTCGCCGACTACAAGGCCAATCGGCCGCCCATGGCCGACGACCTCCGGGTGCAGATTCAGCCCATCCTCGACATCGTCGAAGCCATGGGCATGCCGTTGTTGCGCAAGTCCGGCGTGGAAGCCGACGACGTCATCGGCACCTTGGCCGCCGCGGCGACCCGCGCCGGCCGTCGCGCCATCGTCTCCACCAGCGACAAGGACATGGCCCAGCTCGTCTCGGACCACGTCACCCTGGTCAACACCATGACCGACACCGAACTCGACCGCGCCGGCGTCGTCGCCAAGTACGGCGTGGCGCCGGAACGGATCGTGGACTACCTGGCGCTGATGGGCGATGCCGTGGACAACATCCCCGGCGTCCCCAAGGTGGGGCCGAAAACCGCCGCCCGATGGATCGAGAAGTACGGCTCGCTGGCCGAAGTGATCGCCCACGCCGACGAGGTCAAGGGCAAGGTGGGCGAGAACCTGCGCGCCAGCGTCGAGCAGCTGCCCCTGTCCCAGCAACTGGCGACCATTCGCTGCGACGTGGCCCTCGACACGGGCATCGCCGATCTCGTGCTAGGAGCGGCCGACGAGGACAAGCTGCGCGAGTATTTCGAGCGCTTCGAGTTCAAGACCTGGCTGGAGGAGCTGGGCGGCACCGGGGCCGAGGGCGCGGCGGATGTGGAACCCGTGGAGTACGACGTCATCCTGGATCGCGCGGCGCTGGCCGAGCTGCTCGACCGGGCTCAGGCCGCCGGCAAGCTCACCCTGGCCATCGCAACCACGGGCAGCCCTTTCATGGACAGTCGGCCGGTGGGCGTCGCTCTCGGCATCGAAGCCGGCGACGCCGCCTATGTGCCCGTGGCCCACGACTACGACGGTGCGCCGCCGCAGCTTGGCTGGACGGAGTTCACGGCCGCGGCGAAACCGGTGCTCGAAGACGCCGCGGTAGCGAAGACCGGCCAGGACCTCAAGCATGCCAACAACATCCTGGCCCGCCACGGCGTCGAGCTGGCCGGCATCGCCCACGACACCATGCTGGAATCCTATGTGCTGGACAGCGTTGGCGCTCGTCGCCATCAGCTCGAGGCCGTCGCCCGCAAGTACCTCGGCATCGACGCTCCGGACTTCAAGGCCATGGTCGACGGCGCGGGAGGAGATTCCCCTCGCCGAGGAGCCGTCAGCGGGGGAGCGCGAGGGGATTCCCCTCGCCGAGGAGCCGTCAGCGGGGGAGTGCGAGGGGATTCCCCTCGCCGAAGAGGCGCCAAACGGCTGGCCATGAACGACATCGCGGTCGACTCGGCCGGCACCTACGCCGCCGCCCGCGCCGACATCGCCACCCGCCTGCACCCCGTCTTGCGCGCCAAGCTGGATGCCACCGGCCGCTTGGCGGAGGTCTACGACGGCATCGACCGTCCCTTGCTGTCCGCGCTGTCGCGCATCGAGTGCCAAGGCGCCTTGGTGGACGCCAGCTTGCTCGCGGAGCAGAGTCGGGAACTCGCCGAACGCATGGCGGCCCTCGCTGCGGAGGCCTACGCCGCCGCCGGCCAGGAGTTCAACCTCGGCTCGCCTAAACAGCTGCAGGAGATTCTCTACGACAAACTCGACCTGCCGGCGCGCAAGAAGACCCAGACGGGGCAGCGCTCCACCGCCGAGCCGGTGCTGCTTGAACTCGCCCGCGAAGGAAACGAGTTGCCGCGCATCATTCTGGACCATCGGGCGCTGTCGAAGCTGAAGTCCACCTACACCGACACCTTGCCGCGGGAGATCAGCAAGACCACGGGCCGCATCCACACCTCCTACAACCAGGCGGTGGCGGCTACCGGCCGGCTGTCGTCGGAGAACCCCAATTTGCAGAACATTCCCATCCGCACCGCCGAGGGTCGGCGCGTCCGCCGGGCGTTCGTGGCACCGGAGGGCAGGAAGCTGGTCGCCGCCGACTATTCGCAGATCGAGCTGCGCATCATGGCCCACCTCTCCGGCGACGACGGGCTGCGTCGCGCCTTCGAGGCGGGCGACGACGTCCACCGAGCCACCGCGGCGGAAGTCTTCGGCGGCGACTTGGGCGAGGTTACCGACGACCAGCGCCGTCGCGCCAAAGAGATCAACTTCGGCCTCATCTACGGCATGTCGGCATTCGGCCTGGCGCAGCGGCTGGATGTGACGCGCAATGTCGCCCAAGGCTATATCGACCTGTACTTCGACCGCTACCCGGGCGTGCGGAACTACATGGAGCAGGTGCGCGCCCAGGCCGGCGTGGACGGCTTCGTGGAGACCGTCTTCGGTCGACGGCTGTACCTGCCCGAGATCCGGGCGCGCAACGCGACCCACCGCCAAGCCACGGAACGCGCCGCCATCAACGCACCCATGCAGGGCACCGCGGCGGACATCATCAAGCGCGCCATGGTGGCGGTGGACGAGCACCTGCGCCAGTCGGGGCGAGACGCGGCCATGATCATGCAGGTGCATGACGAACTGGTGCTGGAGGTGGCCGAAGGGGATGCCGCGCCCGTGGCGGCCGAGGTGAGCGCACTCATGCGAGACGCCGCGGATCTGTCCGTGGAGCTGGTCTTGGACGTGGGCATCGGCGACAACTGGGACGAGGCGCATTAGCTAGACGGGGCCTCGGACGAAAGGCGCGGATCCCTTGCGGATGGGAACGGGACTCCGTTTCCCACGGCAGGAGACGAGCTTGATTCGCCAGCCAAGTAGACTCGGGGTGCAAAGAGGCGATATCCAGTGCCGACTGCGGTCGGAGACACTGGACGGGCGGCATGATTGCCGACTCCCCAGAGGCTCGGCAAGCATCGGGGTCCCGGACATCCAGCGGACCGATATCGTGGCCCCTCACTACGACAGGTGCGTGATCCCGCTGGCCGCCAACCGGGTGCTCGTCGTCCTGTGCGTGTTCGCGTTAGCCGAGATCCGGGGCAGGTGGCTGGACGGCTCGACCTGGTGCCGGAACATCCGGTGCTTCCGCGAAGAGCCGTGCGAGCGCTTCCTGTGGGACGAGGAGTAACGGTGTCCTAGCGAGGTCCTGAACGAGTTCGAGCGGGACGGCTCGGAGCGCCTCGGCTATCGTCGCTATTCACCCGCCGATGCCGACCTGGTGCCGGAAGCCGAAAATCCTCTCGCCGCAGTGGGAGCATGTCGATTTGGACTGGAACGCAACTGCGCCTGCCGGACTCGAAGACCGGCACCAAAATCGGTGTATCTTGACGATCCCGTCATCGCGGTGCTGCGCGTTATGGGCCGGGAAGACGGCGACCCGCGAGTGGTTGCGGGCGCGAAGCCGGGTGAGGTCTTGAGCGATGTTTGCGACCGGCGGCACCGCATCCGCGGGTGCGCCTGCATGACTTTCGACACTCGGATGCGAGCGGCGGCCTCTGGTCGGTCAAGGGCTTGCTATGGTTGGAAGGCTCTTGGACGACAACATGGTGAAGACCACGATGCGATACGCTCGCCTCGCCAACGACCCACTCAAGGCCGCCGCCAACCACATCGCAAGCAGGATCGCTGATGTGGCGGGGTAATCGTGGCTGCGATGGCCCACAAGCCCCAAGTTTGTTCCCAAGACTGATGCGGACGGTGTGTGGTATCAATGGCGCAGCATATTTCGTGAATGAGCGGGAGATCGAACCTAGACAGGGAGCCGATGCCGGACACACGATTCTTCTTCGAGCAATCGATCAACGGCCCTAAGCTGTTCGAGGCTGGGCGGTTTCGGGGTTACGGGCATGTCGGTGGGTGAGGAAGGCGCGATCTTGTCCGAGTCGAGTGCTGCTGGGTTCGACCGGTTCTTTAGCGACTTCGGCAGTGGCCTGGGGCGGCATAGCTGGCAACGCAAGCTTGCCAACCCGTCCGTGTGCGGGAATCGCCTGATCCGCATACCCACCGGCTTCGGCAAAACCCTTGGGGCGCTGTCGACTTGGGTTTGGCATCGGGTGCGCAATCGGAATGACGCTTGGCCCCGACGCTTGATCTGGTGCCTGCCCATGCGGGTGCTGGTCGAACAAACAGAAAGCGAAGTGAAAGCGGCTCTGGAACGTGTTGGGTTGTTGTGGGACAACAAGGAGGACCACCGCGACAAGGTTGGCGTTCACCTGCTGATGGGCGGTGCCGACGCCGGCCAATGGCACCTCTACCCCGAACGCGACGCCGTGCTGATCGGCACCCAGGACATGCTGCTTTCACGAGCCATGAACCGGGGCTATGCGATCCCCCGGGCGCGCTGGCCCATGGAGTTCGGGCTGCTGAACCAGGATGCCCTGTGGGTGATGGACGAAGTGCAGTTGATGGATGTGGGTCTCGCCACCTCGGGGCAACTGCAGGCGTTTCGGGGCGAGGACCAAGGCGTAGGGAAGGCGTTGCAGCCCTGTTTCACCTGGTGGATGAGCGCCACCTTGCAGCGCAGTTGGTTGGAGAAAAGCCCGGATACGGCCGGCCTGACTGAGGATCTCTCGCAGAACACGCACCGGATCGAGTCCGAAGACCGGGTTGGGCATCTGTGGGATGACGTGACGAAGCGCCTCGAAGTCGTCCGATTTTCCGATGCGAAAGCACTCGCACGGGATGTCTCTCGCCGTCACATAGACCGCGGCTGCGGAAAGGAAGGACCGACCGTGGTCGTGCTCAACACGGTGGAGCGGGCCGTTGAAGTCTGGAAAACTCTTCGAGCGGATAGAGCGCTCAAACGGCAAGATACCGACATCCGTCTGACGCACAGCCGGTTTCGTCCGCACGAGCGGAAACCCTGGAGCAGCGATTTCCTCAACCGCGATGCCTGTGCGCCGGGAACAAACCGCATCATCGTCTCCACGCAAGTAGTTGAAGCTGGCGTGGACATCTCCGCGCCCCTTCTGGTCACCGAACTCGCACCTTGGCCAAGCCTCGTGCAGCGCTTCGGCCGTTGTGCAAGATGGGGCGGCGCCGGCACAGTCGTCGTTGCGGACTTTGAGCACAAGACCGAAGGGAAAGCCGCCCCCTACTCGAAGGATGAACTCGATGCGGCCCGTGATGCCTGCAAGGCATTGCCGGATGTAGGGGGGCGCTCCGAGGATGATTTGGCGGACTCCACTGCGGCGCACGATGTCTGCGAGGCGTTGCGGGATGTCGGACCGATGCATCTCGAACGCTTCGAAGAGGAGAACGAAGCGTTGCTGCCGCGCCTATACCCCTACGAGCCGAAGCACCTGTTGCTGCGCCACGAGCTGGACGAACTGTTCGACACCTCGCCGGATTTGTCGGGAGCGGACATCGACATCAGCCGCTTCATCCGATCGGGCGATGAACGCGACGTGCAGGTGTTCTGGGCCGAGGTCGCTAACAAGAAATCGCCTCCGTCGAGCCTCAAGCCGGCCCGGGACGAACTTTGCAGCGTACCCTTCTTAAAGGCTCGCGACTGGCTATGCGAGCCGAAGAAATCGGAGCGCCTGAAACCAAGCGTTCGAGCCTGGGTCTGGGATTGGTTGGATCGTGAATGGCGTCCCGCCCGCCGCCGAGACATCTATCCGGGTCAAACGTTGCTGGTTGAGAGCAGGGTGGGTGGATACGACAAGCACCATGGTTGGGATGCGAAATCCAACCCCCCTGTTGAACCGGTGCAAATCCCGGCGGTGACAGACTACGTGACCCATCCCTGCTGGAAACGCGACGGCGATGGCTGGCTTCCTAGCGAGCGCCGGGTTCGCGCACTGCCGCCCGAGGACCTTGCCGACGATGCCGAAGACGACGAATCGTTGAGCGTAACCGGCGGCTGGCAGACCAGCGCTGGCCATGCAGACGGGCAAGGCTCGGAAGGACTCGGCGAGCCTGGCGTCACCGACGGCTGGCAGACCATCGCCAGCCACGGCCTTGCGGTCGGCGAGGAAGTGAAGCGCATTGCCGCGGAGGTCGCACCCAGCGAAGCTCAACTCTTGCACTTGGCCGGGCGTTGGCACGATCTCGGCAAGGCACATGCCGCCTTCCAGGGCTGCATCCAGGCCGACGATCGCCCTGGGCGGGACGACATCGCCAAAGCGCCGGACCGCGCTTGGCCGTGCAGCCCGAACAACATGTACCGCATCGATGTTACGGACCAACGGCGCGGCTTCCGCCACGAACTGGCGAGTACGCTGGGCCTGTTCGGCCTGTTGCAACGGCACGAGCCCCAGCATCCGGCGCTGCTCGGCCCCTGGCGCGAGTGGTTCGACGCCATGGGAGATGCCCATGCGGCCGATCATCCGACTGACCGTGTGGACACTCCCGAACCTACGGCCATCGAACAGGAGATACTCGATCTCGCCGACGACGAGTTCGACTTGCTCGCCTATCTGGTTTGCGCCCACCACGGCAAGGTGCGGATGGCTTGGCACGCAAGCCCCGCTGATCAGAAGGCGGATGATCGCCGGCTGCGCATACGAGGCGTTCGGGAGGACGACATATTGCCGCCGCTGCCATTGGCCGACGCCGCCGGCAAGTTCCATGAACTGCCCGCGACGGCGCTGGACCTGTCTCCTTCCGAAGCGGGTTTGAGCGTTCGAACCGGCAGGAGCTGGACTGAGCGCGTACTGAATCTCGTCGAGCGCTTCGGACCGTTCGCGTTGGCTTGGCTGGAAGCTCTGCTGCGTGCCGCCGATCAGCGCGCCTCAATGAAAGTGATTACGGATACGCTGTTGCAGGAACAGGAGAACAACGATGCCGGACAATCATTGGATAAAAGCCATCGAACACTGGCGCAGCCTGCCGGAGGAGGAGCGTCAACGACGCCACCAGGAGGCGATCCCCCGTCACGTCGCCAACTCCATGGCGATGGAGGGCGAGCCGGTGGACGAAGCGTGGATTCGGGAACGACTCGCCCTCCGCATTCGGCCACCCGCTACGTCGAAACCGCCCTCGGCATCCTGAGCTATCAGGAACTCGCCCCGTTGCTCGCGGAGCGAGTAGCCGATGCCGAATTCGCCATTTCGGGCCGGAAATTTGCGCATCAGCCCATTCACGACCTTCTGCTTGATCTACACCGGCACATCTGCGCCGACTTGATACCGGACATGGCGGGGCGTTGGCGACTTCGAGACGTTCGCGTCGGCGAACATCAAGCGCCGTCGCATTGGCAGGTTCCCATACTGATGCGCAACTATGCCGCCGACCTCGAGGTGCGACTGGCGAACCTGGACGAGGGTCCCGGCGAACGGCTCATCGATGACCTCGCCTTTGCCGAAGGCCGTCTCCTGCACATCCACCCGTTCGAGGATTTCAACGGGCGGGTTTCCCGCCTGTTCCTCGTCGAACTGCTCTACCGGTTGAATCTGCCGGTGATCGATCCCGCCGCGTCGTCGGAGCAGGAGACCAATCGCTACTTTTCTGCCTTGCATGCGTATGACCGACGCGACCCGCGTCCCCTCGCCGCAATTTGGCGACGCCGTCTCACGCAGGGAAGCTCCTGATGATTCACGTCCATACACTCGACGGCTGCGCACCCATGCCGCTGGCGCATTACCTCAAGGCGTTCGGCATTCTGCGGCTGGTCGTCGCGCAGGCCGACAGCGATGCGCGCGGGTGGTGGGAAGGAGATCGCTTTCGGCTGGCGACTTCCCTGACGATTCCTGAACTGCGCGAGTTTTTCCTTCAGCGGTATTCGCCGACCCCTTTGCTGGCTCCGTGGAATGGGGCGTCCGGTTTTTTCAAAACGTGGAACAAACAAAAACGGGAACTGCGAAACAGCAAGAACTACAAGGCGCTGAGTGCCATTCGACATAGCACGGGGCCACGTTGGGCAGCGTTTCGTGATGCTTGCGCTCAGGCAGATAAAGTATTGGATAGTCTAACCACGGAAACCGATGTATCCGGACTTACTGATAAGGAAAGAAGTAAATGGTTGATTGTTCCCCGTGATGTTGGTCCCTCGCTTCCAGCTATTCACAAAGATAACGACAAGATGCGCATTCAAGTATCAATGCAGCGCATCTTTAACGGACAGCCATTTTATAGAAGCGCCATCATTGATACTGGGAAGGAAAAACCTGCATATCCGAGCATATGGGGATCGGGAGGCAATGATGGGGCCATCGACTTTACTGCTAGGTACATGGAAAACCTCTTACTCGTACTTGATTCAAATAACCGAGAATCTAACGACTTACTGGCTTCTGCTCTTACCGGAAGTCCAGTTAAAAACCTTTTGAAGGGAGCGGGAGGCAAGATCGGACAGTTTATACCTGGAGGAGCAGGAGGTGCGAACTCCGTAAACGGAGCTGGTACGCAAGGTGACACGTTGCTCAATCCGTGGGATTTCGTTCTGATGCTTGAGGGGGCGGTGTGCTTCACTTCATACGTGTCTCGACAGTTTGGATTGAATCCTGCCCGCGCCGCTTCGCCGTTCGCCGTCAACGCCTGTGGCGCGGCCTATGCAAGCGCGTCGGCGGACGATGAGAGCGCGAGGGGCGAACAATGGATGCCGCTGTGGTCGCGGCCTTCAACCTACGGGGAACTGCGCCGGTTGCTCGCCGAGGGCCGTGCTCAGGTGGGCGTCAAGGCCGTGCGCGATCCGCTTGACCTTGCCTTGGCGGTCAAGCGCCTGGGCACTGCGCGGGGCATCAAGGCTTTTCAACGCTACGGTTACATCGAGCGCAACGGACAATCCAATCTGGCCGTTCCATCGGGCCGATTCGATGTCACGGAGCGACAGTCCAGGCATTTGGTGTGCCTGGACGACCTGGATCAATGGCTGCTCCGTCTGCGTCGAGAGGTACGCGACCGGAATGCGCCAGTTCGCTTGACCATAGCGGAAAGACGCCTTGCGGATGCGCTCTTTGCCATCACTGAACACTCCCGCAGCTCGGAATTCTGGCAACGCATTCTTGCGCAGTTGGTGGAAATCGAAGGAATCATGGCCCACGGCAGCGGCTTCAACGCACAGCCCATACCGCGTCTGCGCTCGGAATGGGTGTCCGTGAGCGATGACGGCACGCCGGAATTCCGCTTGGCTCTCGCCTTTGCGCTCCAATACTACGCCTACCGCGTAGGCGGTCGGCAAGTTCAGGATCTTGTCCGTCGCCACTGGCTTCCTTTAGAACGGAAATACCCGCAGTTGCCTTTGGATCCCGAGCGGAAGCTACGCTTTGCCACGACCGGCACAGGCGCCACAACAAGGCTCGATTTGCAGCGGGAAGTGGTCATGCACGGTCGCCGCGGCCTTGACGATGCAATCGCCTTGGTCGAACGGCGTTTGGTGGAGGCTTCCCAGCGCGAAGGTCGCCACCTGCCTTTGCGTACGGCGCCGCGTGCCGCCGCGAGCATTGCCGACCTTACAGCATTGCTCTCCAGCCATGTGGATCTGGATCGCACCCTGGCTCTGGCGCGCGCCCTCATGGCGCTGGATCGCAAGGCATGGGCTAAGCAACACATCCCCTTCGAGCTACCACGAACCCCGAGTTGGCCGGACGACGCCTGGCTGGCGATCCGCCTGTGCGCGCTGCCCTGGCCGCTCAAGACGCATTCCGGGTTCGAGCTCGACATCGGAACCGACCCGGCGCTCGTCCGCCGGCTTGCCGCCGGAGATGCCGCTTCCGCCATCGCCATCGCGTTGCGTCGTCTGGGTGCGGTCGGCGTCCGCTGCACGGTGCGCACCGGCACCGCATCCCCCGGCGCGGCTCGATTGTGGGCCGCCGCCCTGGCTTTCCCGATCACCCAAGGAACCGCCAGACGGTTCCTTCTCCGCCTCGACCCGAACAAGGAATGACCATGACCATCAACTTGGATATCCTCAAGAACGCCAAGCGACTGCTGTTCAAGAGTCCCTTGGAGCCTCTCCAGGGCCGTCGGTTCCAACCCACCGGATTCCCTTCCCTGGGTGCTGCGATGTTCCAAACCAGCAGCGGTGCGAGCTTGTTGGTGGAGTCGGCGCAGAGCATGGCCAACCATCTGGAAATGACCATCTGGGATACTGCCAAGAACGATGTCAAGGAGGACCTGAACGGGCTGTCGCATGTGCGCGTAACCCGAAATGGCGCGTTCCTGACCGATACGATCTTGGAGTCGCATCGGTTAAACAGTCCCTACCTGCTCGAAGACAAAGACAGGAAATTCTTCAATGCGCTCAAAGGAGATCTCGGGGTACTGGAAACTGGCCCCATCGACCGTCAGAAGCTCGCCCAGGTGTTGTTGAGATACGACATCAACTCGTTGCTGCACGGCGTGTTCTTGGCAAAGAAAGAATTGGCGGGCGGTCGCCTTCGAGTAGCCAGGGTTCTATCAGCCTTCATCGAGGCGGACAACGTCCAGGTAGCGGCCTCAGGTGGTGTGAAGAATGACCACGTTAATCCGTCGGGTGACACCAAGGCAGGCTTCGGCAACGTTCCCTTCGCCCGAGACGAGTACACCGCTGAATCGATCACCCTGTACGTCAATCTGGACTTATCACAGATCCGAGGCTATGGACTGGGAGCTAAGGTGGAACGCCTGCTGATCCTCTTGTCCCTGTACAAGCTGCGCGCCCTGACCGGCGAAGGTATGCGCTTGCGCACGGCCTGCGACCTGAAGGTCGTAGACGAAGATATCCAGGCGACGATGCCGGAGGGATGGGCGCTTCCTGGACTCAAAGACTTGGCAAGCGAAGTACAGTCCGCTATCGCCGAATGCGAAGACCGAATGCAGGTGACCTGCGTGACCTTCGAAGACGAGCTCAAGAAAGGCAAGGCCCAGGACGAAGCAGACGAGCCCGATAGGGCCGAGAGCGACAACGAGTAGCGCTCATGCCGCTATCTCTCGCATTTCGGTTCGTCGCCGGACGCTACCACGCGACGCCCTTCGGCCACCATGTCAACGAAGGTCTGATCGAATGGCCACCGTCGCCGTGGCGGCTTCTTCGTGCGCTGATCTCCGTCGGCTACACGTCCGGTGCCTGGGACGGTGCCGGCCCGCCGGATGTTGCTCGCAGCCTCATCGAAAAACTGTCCGCCGAGCTGCCGCGCTATCGCTTGCCGCCTGCGGTCGGCACCCACAGCCGCCATTACATGCCCATCGGCGTATTGGACAGCAGAACGAAGATCGAAAAGACGACGCTGGTGTTCGACACTTGGGCGCACATTGAAGACGAAGAATTGACGGTCACCTGGAACGATGTCCGCCTGAACGAAGCCGAGCGATCCCTTCTCGGCGTTCTGGTGGCGCGCCTGAACTACCTGGGGCGCTCGGAGAGTTGGGTCTCGGGTTGGGTGATGGCAGAAGGAGAACCGATACCGGAAGTCAACTGCTTTCCTGAGCAGGAACAACGCGGAGAGAGGCTCGGCCGCGGCTGGGAGCAGGTGGCCCTTCTTGCGCCCACAGGGGCGGCCTGCTTTGCAGCTTGGCGAGCGAAGCGACTTGACCATGCGCTCGCCGACCCGCCCTTGCCAGACGGAAGGAAGCCGTCCAAGGCGCTGCTCCGCAAACGAGAGAAAGCCGTAGCACCCTATCCCGACGACCTGCTGGATTGCCTGCAAAGGGACACGAGCTGGCTGCGCTCTCACGGCTGGAGCCAGCCGCCCGGCAGTCGGCGCGTCTTCTACTGGCGGCCGTCCAATGCCGTCGCAGTGGGCGCGCCGAAGACGACAAGAAGAGCAGCTCCATCCGCGCCACGGGTCGAGGCCATGCTTCTGTCCCTCACCAACGCCAGCCGCAACGACCATGCGCTGCCGCCGGTGACCAGGACCTTGCCGCAAGCGGAATTGTTGCATCGCGCTCTCGTCCGCATCGCGGAACGGAACGGGCCGCCGCCGTCCGAACTTACCGGGCGCGACGAGCACCGCCGCCCGCTTCGAGGGCCGCACGAACACGCGCACATCAACCCTCTCGATCTCGATGGCGACGGACACCTGGACCACATCCTTATTTGGGCGCCCGGGGGCCTCGGCGCCGATGCCCAAGGCGCCATCCGCGGTGCGAGGAGAACATTCACCAAGGGGGGCATCGAACCGTTGCGTCTGGCCTTGGCGGCGACGGGGGAACTGAGCGATCTGGTCCGATTGCCAAGGAGGTACGGGCAGCGGGTCGCCCGCATCACGGACTGTGCGTCAATCTGGCAATCGGCGACGCCCTTCGTTCCGCCCAGATACATCAAGGCGCGCGGCAAGAACACGCTCGAAGGGCAGATACGAGCCGAACTGTCTTCGCGGGGATTTCCCGAACCGATCGCGGTGCATCAGCTCGCGCCGGTGCCCCGAAGCGAGGGCGGTGGCGTGCAGCCGAGAAGGACTACTGACCAAAAAGGCGAGGTGACCTGGAGTCGGTTCCGTCACTTCGTCCTCTCCTGTCGCAACGGGCCGCAGCCGCCCGTTGCTTGGGTGTTCGCCATCCAACTGGAGTTCGAGCACCCGGTCCCTGGCCCCATCGCCCTCGGCTACGGGTCGCACTTCGGCTTGGGACTGTTCGCGCAATGCGCAAGCACTCGATCAGTGGCCAAATCGGCAAGGTGACCTGTCGGCGCGAATTGGGTGCATTCGTGACCCGCGGCATACGGAATAGAGGCGCTGCATAGCTGCATGTAAGGTCTCATGAAAATTGGGGACTAGACACAAGAGGATCCCCCGATTACGGCATCCGAGCGGTTGCCAACTACCTGCGAGGATTGCACTAAGGAAGCTCTGGACAAGTCCCTGAAATACATGCAATAAGGTTATATTTTATTGATTTTAAAAGAATACCTTCTTTATTCTGGATTTAGTCAGAGCTTCCCTAACGGACCATTGCGCGGTCTCAACGCTCCAGGAACCAGCCTGCCCAAGCCCATGAACATCCGCCACCTGCTGCTTCGCGTTCCCCTCCTTGTGTCTGCATCGGCTCGATGGCCGCTGCGGCAGCCGCGCGGCCTGTACGACGATTCGAAGGAGTGGTTCCCGCACTTCATAAAGCACTTTGAATGTGAAATTCGCGCGATCTGCGCAAATATCCGCTCTGTAATGAAGGCTACGCTCGGATAAGGAAGCGGCCACGATGCTGCTGCGCTTCGGCGTCTCGAACCATCTCTCCATTCGCGACATGCAGGAGCTGTCGCTGGTTGCGTCGTCCCTCAAGGATCGGGACGACGCCCTGATCGGCTGCGCCGCGTCGCCGATCGGCTCGGTGCTGCCGGCGGTCGCCATCTACGGCCCCAACGCCTCGGGCAAGAGCAATCTCGTCGACGCGATCCGGGCCATGCGGCAAATGGTGTTGCGGTCCCACGCCCAGGAAAAACCCGGTGGCGGCGTGCCCCTCCGCCAGCATTTCAGGCTCGACTCGGCTAGCGCGGAGAAGCCGTCGCGGTTCGATATGGACTTCGTCGTCGGCGGGGTGCGGCACCACTACGGCTTTGAGGCCTCTGGTGCCGCGTTCGAGGCGGAATGGCTGTACGACTATCCTGCGGCGCGGCGCCGGATGCTGTTCGAGCGTCGGAGCGGCGACTACCGCTTCGGGCGCGCCTTGAAAGGACGCAACCGGGTGGTCGCCGATCTGACGCGCCCCAACAGCCTGTTCCTTTCCGCAGCCGCCCAGAACGGCCATCGGCAGCTATCCGGCGTGTTCGAGTTCTTTTCGAGCATCAGCGGCGTCTCGTCTAGAGCCGTATCGGGAACCTGGGCCTCGGCGTTGCTGTCCGACGATGGGCTGGACTCGCGGATGATCAAGTTCCTCGGCGGGATCGGCACCGGCGTCCTGGACTACCGACGTACCGAAGTGGAACGGTCGGACGAAGACAAGCAGCAGATAAGGAGGTTGGCAGAGATCGTCGGCGTCGGCGTACCGGAGGATAAGGAAACGCGGATCGAACTGGCGCATCGCGGGGCCGGCGGAGAACGCATCTATTTTGAACTGGATCGAGAGAGCGCGGGAACCCGATGCCTGCTGGTTATGCTGCATTACGCCTATGATGCCTTAGATAAAGGCACTCCGCTGATCGTCGACGAACTCGATGCCAGCCTGCATACCCACGCCGCGGATGCCGTTCTGCGGCTGTTCTGCTCGCCCGCGACGAATCCCTACGGTGCCCAGCTCGTCGCGACGACGCACAACACCAATCTGCTGCGCTCGCCGGTCTTGCGCCGGGATGAAGTCTGGTTCGCCGAAAAGGACGCCGAGGGCGCGACGGCCATCTACCCGCTCACCGACATCCGCACCCGCAAGGGCGACAATTTGCAGCAGGGCTATCTGCAGGGCCGCTATGGTGCATCGTACCCGGCGGATCTGGTTTCGCCGATGCGGATGCCCATAGGCTCTGAACCATTGGCACCGCTATTAGAAAAGCGCTCTATGAAGCTCAAGCGCCGCCGGCACCGCCGAGAGCCCCGGCGGCGGTTCATCCTCTACTGCGAGGGCAGGAACACCGAGCCCGCCTACTTCGCGGCGATCGGGCACCGCCACGCCAGTGCCCTGATCGTCATTGAGGCCATCGGCGTAGGCGGCGTTCCTTTTACTATCGCCGAACGGGCAGTCGAGCGGGCCAGGGAGGAAGGATTAGCTAAGGGAAGACGCCGCAAGGCGAACTCCTTTGAGGAAGACGACCAAGTTTGGGCAGTATTCGATCGCGACGAGCATCCCTGCTTTGAGGACGCGGTGATGTTGTGCGGACGCCACGGCTTAGGCGTCGCTCGCTCCGATCCGTGCTTCGAGCTTTGGCTGATCCTGCATCTGGAAGATCGCGACCGGCCCGATGATCGTCGCGCCGTGCAATCCCGCTTAAGACGTTTGCGGCCGGATTACGATCCGAGGGGCGCGAAGACACTGAACTGCGACGACCTCATGGCAGGCGTCGAAGCTGCCGAGACGCGCGGTCGCCGGATGCTGCAGCGTCGTCAACAGGAAGGCGATCCCCATGGCAATCCTTCGACGACCGTGGGCTGCCTGACGTGCGCGATCCGAGAGGCCGACAAGCGAGCCTCGCCAATGCTCGGGCAATAACTGGCACAAGCGCGGGATCCTCTGTGCATTAGGCCTGCTGGAACTTCGCCATGAGCTTCTTTGCGGACGTTGACGCCATCGCCTATCGTGCCCGGATTCGACGGTTCCGCTCAGCTTCCGCCACTACGACGCCGAGGTGCTCGGCATGGCCATGGCCATACACCTGCGCATCGCCGATGCCGTTTGGGTGGAAACGACGACCGCAGGCAATCTCCGGGAATCGCGTGGTGGCCGAGAAACGGGCGCATCTTGCACTGAAGGCTCCCGAGGTCGATGGTGGTGCCCTTCGTTGGCAGGCCCGGCCCGGTCGTTGAGTCATGGACATCTGTGAAGTCATGCGCATTGCGTTCGCGGCGCGGGACTTCGCCGCCGAGGCAGTGCCGGACGAGGCCCTGCAGCGCATTTTGGACAACGCCCGCTTCGCTCGAGCGGCGGCAACCGGCAAGGCTGGCATGCGAGATCGTCGGCCGACCCCGTCAAGCGCACGGCGCTGGGGCCGCTGGTCGAGCTCACCTATCGACGCTATCTGGCGGAAGAGAAGGCTGGCACGAACCCCTGGAACGCCATCGCGCCGGCGGACATCGACGCGATGACCATCCCACCCGGTTTCATCGACCGCCTAGTCCACGCCCCGGTCGATCTCTCGGCAGTCGCGTCCATGGATCGGCACCTGCCGCGTATCGGTGCCATTTCCGGCGCATCCATCTGCCCGTTCGTCTGGAAATCCTGCTCGCGGCGCGCAACGAAGGCATCGGCGATACGCTCACCACCTCCCTCGCCGCGAAGGAGCCGGAAGCGAAGGCGCTGTTCGGCATTCCAGACGGCCACGCCGTCGCCACTATGCTGCCTATCGGCAAGCCGGTGCGCCAGCTCGCGCGGCTGAAGCGCAAGTCCGAGAGCGCGTTCTCCACGGCGGACTCCTTTGGCGGCACTGCTTTCCCCGGCGACCGATCGGCATGGCTGCCTGCTCCGCAAGAGAAGGTCTCGTCAAATGGGCCGCCTATCCCCGCTGGCGACCGTTCGCGCCGCCAGCGGCCAAACCACGATCCATGTCCGGGTGCCTGGATGTCCGCCACAACGTCTGCTTCCGCGTTAGCATGCTTAGCTTCCAAGCTACCGAGGATGACGCCATGACCGACGCTCTTCGCACTCTGGACAGCCGCTTCGAGAATCTCCCCGACTATCCGTTCGCGCCGAACTACATCGACCTGCCGACGCCGAGAGGCGGCGCGTTGCGCATGCACTACGTGGATGCCGGCCCTGCGGACGGGGTGCCGATTCTCTGCCTGCACGGGCAGCCCACCTGGTCGTACCTGTACCGCAAGATGATCCCGATCCTGGCGGCAGCGGGGCATCGCGTGATCGCCCCGGACTTCATCGGCTTCGGCCGTTCGGACAAGCCCGCCAAGCGGCAGGACTACACCTACGACCGCCATGTGAATTGGCTCATGTCCTTCCTCAACATCTTGAACATCGCCAGGATCACGCTGGTCTGCCAGGACTGGGGCGGCCTCATCGGGCTGCAAGCGGCAACCCGGATGCCGGGGCGTTTCGCCCGCATCGTCGCGGCCAATACGGCGCTGCCCGACGGCAGCCTCCCCACCGGGGAACAGCTTTTCGATCAAGCGAGGGCGCGCGCGATCGGCGACCGAATGCGCGCCTACTACGACGGCTTGCCAGTACACGACAGCGTCGCCGAGATGGGTGCCGCCATGCGCGGCGACGCATCCGGCATGGGGTTTCTGCACTGGGTGAAGTTCTGCGCCGGAACCTCCGGTGCTGAAGGCAAGCGAAGTGGTGGGCTTCAGCCTCCGCGGCGGGCTTGGCGAAGGCGAGGCGAGAGCCTACGACGCGCCGTTCCCGGACGACAGCTACATGGCCGGCGCCCGCGAGTTCCCCAGCCTCGTGCCCATCATGCCGGACCATCCGGCCGTGGACGCCAACCGGGCCGCATGGCGGGAGTTCGAACGCTGGTACATCCCCTTTCTCACCGCGTTCAGCGACGGCGACCCGGTAACCGCCGGCATGCACGTGCGCTTCCAGCAGACGGTTCTCGGCACCCGCGAACAGAAGCACGTCACCATCGAGGGCGCGGGGCACTTCTTGCAGGAGGAAAAGCCGGACGAGTTGGCAGCGGCGGTGCTGCAATTCATGGCGGACAATCCCCTCTGAGGGGCTTGGGCGCAGTGGCCGAAGCGGCGATGGCGGCGGAGTTCGAGGATCAAGGCGGCATGGCGACCATGGATATGTCGCCCCAGGCGCGTTGGCGACATTTATGGTGCTGCGTCGCATGGAGCGCCTTCGGCTGGTCGCGCACGAAGCTCTGCGGATGCCACGGGCGCAAGAAGCTGCGCTGCAACATCCTTGCATGACTCGGTACTAGGAGAAGATGCACTCATGGAAACCATTGCCGTAATCGCCGCTTTGGCAACCACCATTGTCGCGGCATTGGCGATTGTGCAAGCCTTCCGGTCGCGCAGACGCGTTGAAGATCTGGTGGCTGAGAAGGCTGACATAGCCAACGAACTGGAAAGCGCTAAAGCGCTGCTAGACACGGCCAAAGATCATGAAAAAGCCGCTCAAGACCTTGCAATCGACAAGGCCAAGCTCCAGCAGCAGCTCGTGGCTGCGAACGACCGGCTCGAGGGAAGCCGCGCGAATGCCGAGAAGCTAGAGGCAGAGTTGGCCAGTCTGCGTCGAAAAGAAATCGATTTATCCAATGAAACAGCGAGTCTTCGGCGCCAGTTGTCCGACTCGAAGGGGCGTTTGGGCGAGCGCGACGATCTCGAAAAGCGGTTCTCCGATGCGTTCAAAGCGCTGTCCGCGCGGACGCTGGAACAGCAGCAGGAGACATTCAAGGAGGGTGCCGAGGCCAGCCTGAAGGCGCGCGAAGAGGCGGTGGAGAAGCTTGTCAAGCCGCTATCGGAAAAAATTGCAACGTTGGACAAAGCGCGCGTGGCCGGCGAAAGCAGTTTGAAGGCGCACATCGATGCCATGATGGATTCCAATAAAAACCTATCGAAACAGGCCCAGTCGTTGGCTTCTGCGCTCACGCATCGTCCACAGGTGCGTGGGCAGTGGGGCGAGATGCAGGTGGAACGGGCGTTGGAGCTGTCCGGGCTGACCAAGAACATCCACTACGAAACCCAGGTATCCGACGGACAAGGCGGGCGGCCCGACTTCATCGTACATATGCCGCACAACCGCGACATCGTGCTCGATTCCAAAGTCTCCCTGAACGCCTACCTGGATGCGCAGTCAGCCGACTCGGACGAGTCGCGGGAAGCCTGCATGGAACGCCATGCGCAGCACGTCAAGAATCACGCCGCCGATCTCGCCAGGAGAGAGTACTGGAACAGCCTGCCGCAGACCGCCGACTTCGTCGTCATGGTCATGCCTGATTTCGCATTGCCGCCGGCAGTCGAGCGCGATCCCCAGCTGCTCGACCGCGCCTTGCAGAATCAAGTCGTCATCGCCACCCATTCGACGCTGGTCGCCCTGCTCAAGTGCGTTTCGATGGGATGGCAGGAACGCACCATCGCCGACAAAGCGTCGCAGATCGGCGAACTCGGCAAGGAATTGCATGACCGCCTGTCGGTCTACGCGGGTCACATTGCCGATGTCGGCAAGGCGCTAGGTACCGCGGTTGCGAAATACAATGCCAGCATCGGTTCTTTCGAGTCGCGGGTCATGGTGCAGGCTCGCCGATTCCCTGAACTGGGCGTGAGTACCACCCGCGAGATCGAAGAGCCCAAGCAAGTCGATACATCGGTGCGGCCACTGAACCAACTCCTTGGCCCGGGGAAGGACAACCTCGCGTTGCCGGCGCGGGAAGAGCCCGAGCTGTAAACGAAGCGTCTCAATAGCCCACGAAGGCTCGGTGCCAAACCGCTAGGCAGTGGGGAAGGGAGGCATTAGCAAGCGAAACGAGACCGGCGCTAGGCGTGGGCTGCGCGGCCGTTCGTTGCCTGAATCGCCAATGTCCCCCAATACGCCAACATCGTTCCGCTGATCCCCTCTCCTGGCTATTCCTTCTTGGCGTTCGATCATTCCCTACGTCTTCGGCGTTGTTTGTTCACGCCATTCGTGTCGTTGATGCCGTCGCGGCGCATCTACTTTCGAGTGCGTTCAACATAGTATTGCCGCCAAACGGTGCGTGGGGTCGCTCCAATGAGCGGCAGCGGGCGCGACCCGGTTGGGAGCCGATGCCGGACCATCCCTGGGGCACCCGCGCATATCCGCCCGGCGAACGCCGCGGCCGGCTGAGAGGCGGAACTGCCACGGTGCCCTTGTGGCCTGCGGCCGTTGGATGTCCGGCGATATGCACCCGGCCGAGGGAGCATTTCTGATGGGTTTGACATCCGTTGATGTGCCTGCCCGCGCCGCTATGTCCCATATGTGGTAAGCTGAGGGCTTCCACCCATCGGACCCAAGAGAGACCTTCATGTCCACTTCGCTCTACGACGTCAGCGTCGGCTCCTATCTGCGCATCCTCGATGCCGTCACCGGCTTCCTCGGCAAGGGCCGGGAACACTGCGAGACGAACGGCATCGATCTGAACGATGTCGTCGAGACGCGGCTCATCGACGACATGCTGCCGTTTCGGTTTCAACTCGTCTCCGTCGCCCACCACTCTCTCGGCGCCATCCAAGGCGTCGAAGCCGGCGTCTTCAAGCCGCCCAGCCCGTTGGACCAAGACTACGCCGCGCTCCAAGCGCTGGTAGCCGATGCGCGCCAGGGGCTCGGACAGTACTCGCCCGACGTGGTGAACGGCTTCGCCGGCAAGGACATGGTGTTCCGGATGGGCAGTCTCGCCATGCCCTTCACGGCGGAAAACTTCCTGCTCTCGTTCTCGCTGCCGAACTTCTACTTCCACGCCACGACGGCCTACGACATTCTGCGCATGAAAGGAACGCCCATCGGCAAACGCGACTTCATGGGCAGATTGCTGCTGAAGACATAGTTGCAGGTGGCCGCGCGACATCTCGAAATAGAGGAGTTGCCAGAGAAATTGAGCTACGGAAAAGGAAGTCTGACGGCTTCCGTCATCCCTTCGTGCATCCGTCTGCCAGTTCGAACCATCACGCGATCCAGCGCTTCGGCGGACTGGCGTGACGCAGGATAGGTCAAGGGCATTTGGCTGGTTTCGCTGGCAATTCCCTAAATAGAGTCTATTTTTGTCTGCAAGCGCCATTGGATTGCGAGTGGTTGGCGTAGGTGTCCCAGTCGGGGGCGTATTCGCCCGCTTGGTTCCCCCACCCGAACCATCCCTGCCGCGGCCCGCGGGCGAACAGCTCGACGAATGGCCCCGGGCTGCACGACTCGACGAGGTCGTACTGCTCGTCCGGCTTTCTGCTGTGTTCGCGCTTGCGTGAAACGATGATGTTCGCTTGGCTGCGTCCAGGCGGCAAGGTGCGGGCGTTGGCACCACGGACGCCGAACAGGATCACTTCGGTGACGTTGCGAAAGTAGAATCCCACGCCGCGTCGATCCGGCCCGCCGTCCTTGCGCACCTTGTACCAGACGATGTTGGTCTTGTAGTCGAAGCCCCAGCGGCTCATCACCCTAAGGCCCTGAGGCAGCAGCGCGTTGGGCACCCACAGGTACAGGTGGGCCGTGGCGGCGAGAATGGAACCCACAGGAAGATTCTCGATCTCCTCGAACGACAGGGTCGGATATCGCGCAAGACGCCGATATTCGGGAGCCATCTTTCCGGTTCGATTGTGGAATCGCCAGGGCGGGTCCGCCAGCACGGTAGCGAACTTTCTGCCGCCGGCTTCTCGGAGCAGGTCCTCGGCTGCCGTCATTCGTCGTCCTCCACATACAGCTTGCGGGAAATGCCGAACACCAGGATCGGGCAACCTCTCCTAGACTTCGTCGTGTTCCCGGATGAACTTTGGCGGACTCTCGTTCATTGTCGGCCCGTTGTCTTATCTTGGCTAGCGACCCCGCTTGCCGGCATCTGTCGGCTTTCCTTTCCTGCGCTGCTCAGTCTCCCATGCCAACGCGGTGTCCCGGGTAGTGCGACGCCCTACCTGGATGATCTGTCCACGGGGCAAACCAAGGCCGTGTTGATGCTCTCTCTCGCGCCTGTCGAGATCGTTTGTGATTCCCGTGTGAACGATCGTGTTGCCATCCTTGAAGTGGTATTTGTAGGTGTTTCGTTTGTTCATGGTCTACGCCTTGTGTTGCTTATAGGGTCAAGGGCCTAATCCCAGCTCAGTGCGCCGCCGGTCTGGTACTCAGTCACCCTCGTTTCGAAGAAGTTCTTTTCCTTCTTGAGGTCCATGATCTCCGACATCCACGGGAACGGGTTCTTGACGCCAGGGAACTGCTCCGGCAGGCCGATCTGGGCCAAGCGGCGATTGGCGATGAATTGCAAATACTCGGCCATGGTGTTGGCGTTCATGCCGAGAACGCCGCGGGGCATGGTGTCGCGGGCGTAGCGGGTTTCGAGTTCCGTGCCTTCCAGGATCATCCGCGTGGCCAGCGCCTGTATGTCCGCATCCCACAGGTGTTCGTTTTCCAGCTTGATCTGGTTGACGACGTCGATGCCGAAGTTCACATGCATGGACTCGTCGCGCAGGATGTACTGGAACTGTTCCGAGGTGCCGGTCATCTTGTTGCGCCGTCCCATGGAGAGAATCTGCGTGAAGCCGCAGTAGAAGAAAATACCCTCCATGACGCAGTAGTAGGCGATGAGATTCTTGAGCAGCGCCTTGTCCGTTTCCACGGTGCCGGTGCGGAAGCTCGGGTCCGAGAGTTCGCGGGTGTACTTGAGCGCCCAGGATGCCTTGTGAGCGACGGCGGAAACCTCGTGGTACATATTGAAGATCTCGCCTTCGTCCATGCCCAGGGACTCGATGCAGTACTGGTAGGCATGAGTATGGATGGCTTCCTCGAATGCTTGGCGTAGCAGGTACTGGCGGCACTCCGGGTTGGTGATGAGGCGGTATACGGACAGCACGAGGTTGTTGGCCACCAGGGAGTCCGCGGTGGAGAAGAAACCCAGGCTGCGCTTGACGATGGTTCGCTCGTCCTCGGAAAGCCCGCCCACGGAGCGCCACAGCGCGACATCCGCGGTCATGTTGATCTCCTGAGGCATCCAGTGGTTGGCGCAGCCGTCCAGGTACTTCTGCCAAGCCCAGTCGTATTTGAACGGCACCAGCTGGTTGAGGTCCGCCCGGCAGTTGATCATGCGCTTCTGATCCACGGTGACGCGCTCGCCGCTTTCGATTTCGGATTCCAAGTCCAGGCGGGTCGCCGCCTCGGCGACCACGGACGGCGGGGGAGCGTTGACTGGCTCGATAGATGGCGCGTGAAATGCCGCTGGCGGGGCAACGGCCTCGAGCCTCGGTTCGTCCGGCGCTGCGACAGGCGCGATGCTCGTGCTCGGCTCGACGGATTCGATCCGTGGCGCGACCGCGGGCGCGGTCTCCGCCGGCAGAGCGGGTTTGTCAGCAGCGGGCACATCTACCGCCCTGCCCGTTGCTGTTCGCAACGGCGGTGGCGGCGCAGCGTTGTCTTGCTCGTAATCGTCCCAACTCAACATGGTTTCCTGCTCCTTCTGCCTTGCAGTTCCTGTCTTTTCCTTCGAGTCGCCTGGTCAGGCCCGTTCACGGGGCGACCCCGATCAGCACCAAGGGCACTGCTGGAACGCCCCGGCCTTGGCGCAGCACATTCAGCAAATCCCGCTCGTAGTAGGGAACGCCGGAGGACATCTCTCGTTCCAATTCCTTCATGGGCAGTATCTCGATCCCCGTGTCGATGATGTCGGAAACGTAGAAGCTCAAATGCTTCACGAACAGATCGTGCGCGACGAACGCGTACTTGCCGAACTGCACTTCGACCGCGACACGATCTTTGACGAAGTCCGTTTGGTTGTAGGACATGATGGCCTCGTGTCCGGCATCCTCGATCGCCCGTTTCTGCTCGTCTTCCGGCAAGCCGTAGACGCCGCGCAGCAGCTTCTCGTCGGCTGTCACCCAAAACGCGCTCCGGCGTTCGCTCCAACCCCGCTCCTGAAGTCCAACTTTGAAGGCTTGGTTCAAGTCGCGGGGCGAGTACAACGTTTTGCCCCGCATCGTCCTCTCTTGCGAGACCTTGGTTCGACAAGCCGAAGCATCGACTGCCTCGATCACCTCGCGCACCTCCTCCCACAACCGTTTGCGGTGGACGAGCAAGTATTCCTCGCCGTTCAAATGCGAGTAGCGCGCTCCAATTCGCATCAATGGCCGCCACTGGGCTTCGCGGGATCGTAGATGGGCTTGCCCATCGGGCGCGTGCGCAGGGTTCCGGCACGGAGTTCGCGCACTCGTTCGCGGGCGAGGGCCACGTACTCCGGCACGATGTCGCAGCCGTAGGCGTTTCGGTCGTGCATGAGCGCGGCGATGATCGACGAGCCGACGCCCATGTAGGGGTCGAACACGGCATCGCCCGCGTTGGTCATGGAGAGGACGAGGCGCTCCACCAGCTCCACTGGGAACTGGCAGGGGTGGATGGTCTTTTCCGGGTGGTTGTTCTTGACGTTGGGAAACGCCCACACGTCGCTCGGGTTCTTGCCCTTGGGGTTGCCCGACAGCTTGCCGACATTCGGCCCTTTGAAGTAGCGCTTGCCGGGATACTTGGACGGCACCCGGATGGCGTCCAGGTTCCAGGTGTATTCATCGCCCTTGGTCCACCAGTTGATGGTTTCGTAGCGCCCGGACAGCCGCTTCTTGCAGTGCAGACCGTGGCCGAAGTGCCAGACGATCCGGTTGCGCAGCTTCAACCCCTGCTGCCGAAACAGCGGATAGAGCACCGCATCGAGGGGAACGATCTCGCCCTTGGCGACGTGGTTGCCTACTTGCCAGCAGAGGGAACCCTGGGGATGAAGCAGGCGAACGCATTCCTGGATGACGCCGGCCTGGGTGTCCAGATAGGCGTCCATGGGCGTCTTCGCCTCGTAGTCCTTGCCGATGTTGTAGGGCGGCGAGGTGGCGATCAGCTTCATCTCGCCGGCGGGCAGCCCGCGCATGAAGGCAAGGTTGTCCTGGCAAGCGAGCACGGGTGCCTTGATCTCCGGGCCGGCGGTGCCGGCGAACAGTTCCCCTATTCGCAACGCCGACGTCTGGGCGTCGGCGTTAGCCTGCCTGTCGGCGACCGCTTGCATCTACTGGCAGGCCTCGCAGTCGGGATCGTCGATGGAACAGGCGGCGGGCACCTCCGCTGCCTCGTCGAGTACCGGTGCAAACCCAGCGGTCGCCGGGGCAGCGTCCATGCCGTTGCCTGCTCTTGGCGTGGCGGCAACGGCGTTCAGCGAACTGCCGGACACTTCGAGGGTGGACTTCTCGGTGCTGGTGGCGCCGAGGGCGCGCAGGTAGTAGGTGGTTTTCAGGCCCCGCAGCCAAGCCATGCGATAGGTGACGTCGAGCTTCTTGCCGGAGGCGTTGGCGATGTAGAGGTTCAGCGACTGCGCTTGGTCCAGCCACTTCTGGCGCCGGGATGCGGCGTCCACCAGCCAGCGCGGCTCCACCTCGAAGGCGGTAGTGTAAAGCTGCTTCAACTCCGCCGGCACCCGATCTATGGCCGCGAGGCTGCCATCGTAGTACTTGAGATCGTTGGCCATCACCTTGTCCCATAGCCCCAAGCGCTTCAAGTCGTGGACCATGAACGGGTTGACCACCGTGAACTCGCCGGACAGATTCGACTTGACGTACAGGTTCTGATAGGTCGGCTCGATGGACTGGGTAACGCCAGCGATGTTGGCGATGGTCGCCGTGGGCGCGATGGCCATGACGTTGGAGTTGCGCATGCCGCCCTCGCGCACCTTGCCGCGCAGCTTCTTCCAATCCAGCGTGGTGGAGCGGTCCACGTCCAGGTAGGACTTCCCGCGTTCCTTGGCAAGGCGCTTGAGCGAATCGATGGGCAGGATGCCCCGGCTCCACAGCGAACCCTCGAAGCTGGCGTAGCTGCCGCGCTCCTTGGCGAGTATCGACGACGCTTCGATGGCGTAGTAGGACAGCGCCTCCGTGGAGTGGTCGGCGAATTCCACCGCGGCCTCCGAGGCATAGGGAATGCGCAGCCGGTAGAGCGCGTCCTGGAAGCCCATGACGCCGAGGCCCACCGGCCGATGGCGCATGTTGGAGGTGCGCGCCTGGGGCACCGCGTAGTAGTTGATGTCGATCACGTTGTCGAGCATTCGCACCGCGGTGCGCACCGTCTTCTTGAGCTTCTTGGCATCGAGTTTGCCGTTCTTGACGTGTTGCGCCAGATTCACCGAGCCCAGATTGCACACGGCAATCTCGTCCTTAGACGTGTTCAGGGTGATCTCGGTACACAGGTTCGACGAATGCACCACGCCGGCGTGCTGTTGGGGCGAGCGCACGTTGCAGGCGTCCTTGAACGTGATCCACGGATGCCCCGTCTCGAACAGCATGGACAGCATTTTGCGCCACAGCTCTGCCGCCTTGACGCGCTTGCATAGGGTGATGTCGCCGGTCTGCGTCATGCGTTCGTACTCGAGGTAGCGATGCTCGAATTCGGTGCCGCACAGGTCGTGCAGATCGGGCGCTTCGTTGGGCGACAGCAGCGTCCAGTCGCCGTCCTCGAAGACCCGTTTCATGAACAGATCCGGTACCCAATTGGAGGTGTTCATGTCGTGGGTCCGGCGGCGGTCGTCGCCGGTGTTCTTGCGCAGTTCCAGGAACTCTTCAATGTCGAGATGCCAGGTTTCGAGATAGGAGCACACCGCGCCCTTGCGTTTGCCGCCGTTGTGCGCCAAGGCGCTGGTGGTCATGTAGGACTCGTCGCCCTCTATCTTGAGATCCACAACGAAGGGCAGAGCCGGCAGCGGGCGAACGGCACGGACGCGGCTGAACACCCAGTTGCCGACGCGCAGCCAGTTGTACTTGGTCAAAGGCTGGCAATTCACGCGAGCCGCCAACTCGTCAACCGCCGGAATGCGCACGTCCCAGGCCTCCCAGGTATCGATGACGCCGTTGAAAAAAATTCGCAAACCGTCGTCGCGCCTGCCCAGGTGGTTCTGCTGACGTTCGCGGTAGCCCGCAGTGGGAACGCCCAAGCGCAGCATTTGATAGCGTACGCCTTCCGCCAGGGCTTCGGAGGTGCTGGCGAAGCAGATTTCCTTGCCGCGGCTGACGCCGCCGCTGGTTTCCAGCAGCCCCTGCACAAGAGCTAGCGTCTGCGTTCGCGGCAAGTGGCTGAAACGCGGCGCGATGCGCTTGCGGCCGCTGGCGTCGTACAAGTCCTCTCGGGAGAGGACGACATTGCTTCCCCCGGCGTCAAGATACTGTCCGGTGGTGCCGTCGCGTACCAGCCTCGCGCCCTTGGTCCAGTGAATTTGGCGATACCGATTGCCGCGCTCGGAAACCCAGTAGTGGATGCCGCGAGCTTTCAGATAGGAAGACACGAAGGCCAGATGCGCCTCTTGCTTTGGGGTGCCCGAAACGGCCCACTCCAAGCCATCCTTGGAGCAGTGTCCATCGCCTAGCAGGATGCCGTAAAGACGGGCGTCTTCTTCATCGAAGCCGGCTACCGGCACCACCTCTTGCGGGATTGACTGCGCCACGTAGTCGCCCTTCCTCAAGCTGCCTGCCTCGGTCCAAGCCGCCTCTACCCTGCCCTTCGCCAAGGCACCCATGGTGCGTTCCACGGACTGTTCCATTGGGATGCCCTGAATGGCCCAGATCGGATGGCCCGCCGTCACCTTCAAAGGCTGCGCAGAATGCTTGACCTCCACTTCCACCATCGGGTCCGTCTGGTTGTAGGTCATGGTTTTAAGCACTTGGCGGAATTCGCCGCGCCGGCCCAGAACCAGATCCTTGGTAGTTACGTCGCGAATGGCCTTGACGCCGTCGGCCGTGTATACCCGCGTATCCGGCGCAAAGCATTGGTTCACGGCCACCGCGGTGTCGTTGGCCACCTTCAGGAACGGCACGATGCCCTGGGACTTGCCGTTGGTGCCCTTGATGTAGGCGCCCAGCGCCCGCACCGGCGTCCAGTCGTTGCCGAGGCCGCCGGCCCATTTGGACAGCAGGGCGTTGTCGCGGATGGCGCTGTAGATGCCGTCGAGATCGTCGGACACCGTGGTGAGGTAGCAGGACGAGAGCTGCGAGCGCAGCGTGCCGGCGTTGAACAGCGTCGGCGTCGAGCTCATGTAGTCGAACGAAGAGAGCAGGTTGTAGAACTCGATGGCGCGCTGCTCCGGCTCGTCCTCCTGGATCGCGAGGCCCATGGCGACGCGCATGAAGAACACCTGGGGCAGTTCGAAACGAACGTCGTCCTTGTGGATGAAGTAGCGGTCGTAGAGAGTCTGCAAACCGAGGTAAGTGAATTGGAGGTCGCGTTTCGGATTCAATGCCCGGCCCAGGCGCTTCAAGTCGAAGCGCTTGAGCTCCGGCGCTAGCAGTTCCAGCTCCACGCCCCGACGGACAAAGGCGGCCAGGGCGCGACCGTAGATCTCGGCCATCTCGGTCTGCGTGGCTCGAGCGACACCGCCCACCGTGCCGCTGGCGACTTCGACGCCGAGGAACGTCAAGGCCTCGGCGCGCAGCTCGTCGAGCAGCAGCCGCGCCGTGACGTGGGTGTAGTTGGGTTCTTCCTCCACCAACGTGCGTGCCGTCATGAGCAGGCCGGCGGCGACATCCTTCGCTTCGATGCCGTCGTACATGTTGGCCAGCGCTTCGTTCAGGATGCGCTCGGGGTCCACATCGACGAGGCCCTGGCAGGCTTCCGTCACCAGGGTGCGGATGCGCGCCATGTCCAGCGGCGCCCGGCTGCCGTCTGCGGCGACGACTTGGATGGTGCGCCCGGCGGTGCCGGTTTCGGCGCTGTGCTCGACGGCATTGGCGGCGCGGATGCGGGCGCGTTCCTCCCGGTAGAGCACGTAGTCGCGGGCCACTTTGTGCTCGCCGGAGCGCATCAGGGCCAGTTCCACTTGGTCCTGGATTTCCTCGATGTGGATGGTGCCGCCAGACGGCAGGCGGCGCAGAAAGGTGCTGGTCACCTGGGCGGTCAGGCCGGACACCAGTTCGCGGATGCGCGACGAGGCGGCTGCGCGGCCGCCCTCGACAGCCAGAAACGCCTTGGTGAGCGCGATCTGGATGTTGTCGTCGTGGTAGGGGACCACGGCGCCGTTGCGCTTGATGACCCGCAGGGTGCCCGGTGCCGTGGCCACCAGGGCCGGAGACAACGGCGGGTGGCCCGCTACGGCGGTCGCGTCGGGTGCGGCAGGCAGCGAAGTGTTCGGCAGGTCGTGTTGCATCGTCTATTCCATCCTTGTCTGGCTTGTCGTTTGCCCCAACGCGCGCTTCGTCCATGCATCTAGCATGACTGGTCAGATGTCCAGCACTAGATATGGGAAACCTGCACCAGATGGCAACTGCCGCAATGGCCTTCGCTCTCTCTGTGCGGCTCGGCAAACCCGGAGTTGGCCTGCATCGCCCCATTGTGCGGCGTTTATTCCCGAAGCCTACATCTAGGGGCCTTTGTCTCATCCTAGACACAAGCTATAGTGAAACTGACTTCGCCGCGCTGTCAACAATTTTTTCAACTTTATTATATAGACTAGGTAGGGATAACACTGTGGAATACCCGTAAGTAGCCAGTGGAGTACCGTGGAGTTTTCGCCATGCCTAGATGTAGGGCTTTTAGAATTGTGGATAAATTGTTGATGAAAAGAGGAAATCTATATTTCGGTGGCGGCTCTCAGGGGCATTTCGGACGGCGACCCGGGCGGGCGGAGGCGGCCCGAAGCGGTTGAGTCGCCAGTTCCGGGGCGTCAGGTTCGGAACGCCCTCCACGATCCCTTGGACTGTTCGAGTTTCGGGCAGCAGACTGAGCCTTGCAGCGGCTTGCCGTCGATTCGGTGCGCGTTGCGATCCGTCGCTGTCGTCGCGCAGGCGCACAGAGTGCCGACATGGCATCCATGCCCGCTGCCGTCAAAGCAGACCATCCCGACGCGTCCCCCGCCGTTCTGGACCATCCCGACTCGAGGATCCGGAACGGCGTGCTGATCTTCCCCATGCCCGTTGAGGCCTGCGACTGCCTGATGAACCACGAGACTCTCTCTCGCGGGGCCTGCTACAACTGCGAAGCCTTGGAGGTGGAGGCCATGCCGGACGGACGCGAACACGACCCGCGGGCGGATGCCGTCTACGCCATGTTCGTATTCATCCGAGTGCTCGCGGGAGTGAACATTCGAGCAGGCACCTCTCTCCCCCTGCAAACATCGCCCGAACAAGGCGGCGACCGGCGGCATCCCGACGCCTGCCTGTACCTCGAGCCAGCGAAGATCGAGCGCTTGCGCACGGATCGGGCGCATCCAGTTCCCGCGCCCGACGTCGTGGTGGCGGTGGACTACACCCCGCTGAACCGGGTGCGCTACCGCCAACGTCTCGACGCCTACGCCCGCATCGGCGTTCCCGAAGTCTGGACCTGGACCCGCGTCGCCAGCGCGACCGACGAACCCGATAGGCGGACGACGTTCCATGTCGCTCGCGCAGACGGCTACGCGGATGCCGCGCCGTCTGTCGCGGTGCCCGCCATGCGCCCGGCGGACCTGAACGCGCTGCTGAACGAGCCGGACGACGAACGCCGCGAGACGATGGCACAGCAACTCGCCGAACGGCTCGCCCCGCACATCGCCGAGTCTCCGCTGCTCGCCCGACCGTGACGCGAAACCCGGCGGGCCGGCTCCGCGCCGGACCGCTTTCGCCCGCCGATGCGGAGATGAAGTCGTCGATGTTCTTCCTGCGGACGCGCCGATTCCGATCGAAGAATGTACGCCGGATGGCAGCCAGACCGCCGTCATGCCGAGTTCCGAAAGGGCCTGTCAGGCGACATCGGACACTCGCCCGATGGCGGCACTGAGACCGCTCTGCCTGCGGGTTGTCGTTGATCGGCAGCCCCGCGCACGCGGGCACCCGTTGCGGCGTGTGAAGATAAGGGATACCCCCATGTTGTGGAGCAACAAGAGGGCGCGTCCTCGCAGCTCGTCATGGCCACCCGGCAGTCTTCCGGCATCGCCGGCCCCAGCCTTCGAGCAGGCACGCTGCGCGAGCCCGTTGTGGGCTGAACATGCTTCGGGGGGGCGATACGCGCCATTCCGGCAGCGCCGACCGTCGGGTCGTTCGTTGATGTTCTGCTGTTTGGCTGCGTAGTACTAGATGACCATTTCGACACGGGCACCAGAAATGGATTTCGGTGCTGGTTCCAAGGCCGCTAATTTCGTAAGCCCAATGCGTCGTCGATTTCAAGGCCCGCGGCAATTTTCAAATTGCCTTTCGTTTCATGGTTTTGTCGGGACGCCACAATCCCATGTCCGCATCCAAGCGTTTTACGGCCACTGCGCGAACGCCGGGTGCGAGGCGGTGCGATTCTCGGCCGGCGTGAACCAGGATCACTTCCGCAAGGTTCAAGTCGTCGAGCGCCGTACGGATCGAGCGCGTCATCCTAGGTGCCGTGGTGCGCTTGATCTCAATGCCGATTTGCTTGGGGCCGCGGGGGATCAGGAGATCGAGTTCCGCGCCGGAATGCGCCGCCCAGAAATACGCCTGCTCGTCTGCCAGCCCTAAGCGATCGATGATGGTCTCGAGTACGAATCCCTCCCAAGACGCGCCCGACTTCGGATGCGAGTTCAAGGGCCGCATGTCGCCAATGCCGAGGAGCGTGTGCAGAACGCCGGCATCGCGCAGATAGACCTTCGGCGCCTTTACTTGCCGTTTGGCGATGTTCGCCTGCCAAGGATGCAGTTGGCGGACTACCAACGCGCTGGTGAGAATGTCTAGGTAGCGTCGCACCGTGGTGTCCGCAACGCCGAAGGAACGGGCAAACTCGGACGAGTTCCAGAACTGTCCATGCCAGTGCGCCAGCATAGTCCAAAATCGTCGCATGGCGGGGCCCGGGATGCGAACGCCGAGTTCGGGCAAATCGCGTTCCAGAAACGTTCTGATGAAGCTCTCGAGCCAGAGCGTGGCCGCGGCATTGGTACGCGCCAGCCAAGCCTCGGGAAAGCCCGCCGCGCAGCCAGCGCCGTTCCAGACGATGAAAGCCGACTTCGTGCAGCCCCAATCCGCCCAGGGTTAGGATGCTCCCGTCCCCAAACCCCCAGGAGGCAAGGAGATGAAGACTCAAGGGTGAACATCCGTGCCACGCGAAACCCGAAGCTGAAGTCGCGGAGGACGGAGCAGTACCTGAAGCGGAGCGCGGCCCGGAGCTTCCCGGAACTGCCGCAACCGCGCACCGCCACGCAGGTGTCCCATTCTGTGAACGCCACCTCGTGCAGGGCCATCGCGAACGGACGATCGGTCTGCACCCGATGCACCGGGCCTTCGCGGTCGAGCCGCCCTGCTCGTGCGACGGCGAATCGATCTGGAAGGAGCCGACGGCACCACCGCCATCAGCGGCCCCGCCCCGCCCGAGCGCAGCGGAGCCCCGAAGGCCTCCCCAACCCGGAGCAGCCGTGCCAGCTCCAAGGTCAGTGTGCCGCGCGTCGGTTCCGGCTGGTGCCACGGCGTGTCGCCTAGGCCGACGTAGACGCTGCCGCCGCGGGATGGCGCGGGAACTTGCCGAACGGCTTTCTCCTCACCTCCGTTGCTTCCCCGGCCGCAGCGCGAACTGCCGACGTGTTCGAGCGTTCCCAGGGGCCGGGTAGTGGTGGAGTCGGACCACCGCCCCGCATTGGGTTGATGCGCACTGGCATAGCGGATACCGTTCCCTGCGGACGAACATCGGTACTGGGAAGACGCCGTGACGCACCTGCTGGCCATTGATCAAGGCACCTCGAGTTCCCGTGCCGTCGTATTCGACGCCACCGGACGGGTGGTGGCCAGCGCACAGCACCTGTTCGAGCCGATCTTTCCTCGCGACGGCTGGGTGGAGCAGGACCCGGAGGCGCTGTGGTCCACCGTCCTCGCTGCCGGCCGCGAAGCCATCGCCGCCAGCGGTGTTCCGGCATCGGCCATTGCCGCCATCGGCATCGTCAACCAGCGTGAAACCACCCTGGTGTGGGACGCGGCCACTGGCGAGACCGTGGGCAACGCCATCGTCTGGCAGGACCGGCGTACCGCTGCTCGCTGCGAGCAAGTGTGCGCCGACGGCATGGAATCGGAGTTGGCCGCTGCCACCGGACTGCTGATCGACCCTTATTTTTCCAGCACCAAGCTGGAATGGCTGCTGCAACGCCCTGGCTTGGCCGGCCGAGCCGCTGCCGGCCAGCTTCGCTTCGGTACCGTGGACAGCTTCCTGGTCTGGCGTTTGACGAAGGGGACTCGCCACGTCACGGACGCCACCAACGCCTCGCGTACGCAACTGTTTGATATCCGCAGCCAAGCGTGGAGCGATCGCTTGCTCGACTACTTCGATGTGCCGGTCGCCATGCTGCCGGACGTGCGCGACTGCGTGGACGATTTCGGCATCGCCGACGCCGAGTGGTTCGGCGCCGCCATCCCCATTTGCGGCGTCGCCGGCGATCAGCAGGCGGCGTTGGTAGGCCAGGCATGCCTGGAACCGGGAATGACCAAGGCCACCTACGGCACGGGCTGCTTCCTGATCGCCCACACCGGCCCGGAACGGATGCGTTCCCGGGCGCGGCTGCTGACCACCATCGGCTATCGGTTGCGCGGCGTGTCTACCTATGCCGTCGAAGGCAGCATCTTCAACGCTGGCGTTGCGGTGAAGTGGCTGCGCGACCGGCTCGGCCTGATCGAAACCGCTGCCGACACCGAGGCCGCGGCGCGGCGCATCGATGGCGACACCGGCAGCGTCTTCGTGGTGCCGGCGTTCACCGGCTTGGGCGCACCGCACTGGCGGCCTCAGGCACGCGGCCTGATTGTCGGACTGACTTTGGATTCCACCGCCGACCAGATCGTCGTCGCCACCTTGAAGGGCGTTGCCTTCCAGACCGCCGACCTGCTTGCCGCCGCGGCTGCCGATGGGGTCTCCGTGACCACTCTGCGCATCGACGGCGGCATGGCGGCAAACGACTGGTTCTGCCAGTTTCTGGCCGATCTGACCGGTATTGATGTCGCCCGGCCAGCGAATACCGAGACCACCGTCGTCGGCGCGGCGTTGCTGGCAGCGGTGGGCGCGGGGCTGTACGCCGATCTCGAAGCCGCGGCCCGGGCTTGGAACTTGGCGACACCGGATCGGGCGTTCCTGCCGGAAGCGGCGACGCGCACCCGTGCCCGATGGCTCGAAGGTTGGCATGACGCGGTGGCGCGAGCCCTGTGAACCACGGGTGCCAGCGAGAGCGGACACGGCTTCCCGCCCAACACTCCCGCTTGCTCCGTCTCCATGGTCCAGGACACGGCGCGATGGCCCACGACATGATGCGCGGCTCGGTCGCTGATTCGGCACGCTGTCTGCCTTAGGCGGCGCATCGCTTGGCGCGGGTCCTGCGGCTGCGGCATCCGACGATCGCTGCCTCGGTTTGCAAGGCGGCGCGCCTCCTCCTCGCCCGTGGCACTCTCGGCTCTGCAACAGTGCTCGCGCCGTCGCTGACGAATGCCGCCATGACGCGAGAGGGCAAACGCGCCCTGCTTCTTCATCGGGCCGTAGCGGACAAGCGCAGGGAGAGGCCCGACGCGGTTCTGACGATCGCCCGATCGAATGTCGCCAGCATGTCGGCAACGCGCCCCCATGCCCGGGGACGCTTCGAGCAGTGGGCCGCGCTGCTGGAACTGCCGGTAGATGCACTGATCGAACGCATCCTCGACCAGGGGCAGACGATGCGCGAAATGCGGCACCGTTCGGTGTTCGCCGGCGTCCTCTACGCCAAGGAGCACGGCGCGATCCTGCGCGAGCACGGCCCCGACTACCCCATGCCCGCGCACTTCGATGAAGCGCAACGAGTTCGACCATGTGATCTGGGCGGCCGGCGCGATCCTGAATGCCAGCGAAGTGCCGGCAATCGGGAGCCAAGCGATTCACGCCACAAGAGCGATCGAAGATGTTTGGCGATTCGAGGCGGCGGATATTTTCGCCCTCGAAGATCCCGACGGCAGGCAGGCCGACCTGCTTGCGGTCATCGGCGAACTCTCGCCGTTCCACGATCCTACGGCCACTACGTGGATGGCGTCACGCCGGCCATGGCGGTGTTGCCGAAAGGATGGCGCTCGCGGCTTGTTCCCTATCGGAGTCCGGCCACCAACGGCGTCACCGCCTAGTGCCTGGAGCCTCATGACCTTTGGATCGCCAAAGCCATCGCAGGGAGACCGAAGGGTCGGACATTCTGCTACGCCTTGGGGCACTAATGGCCTGGTTGTCCATTCCGTCTTGGCAAGTCGTTTGACAGAAACCGACCTCGACGGAGGGAAGAGGCAGGTACTGAACGCCTTGATCGAAGGGGCCGCGAATCGGCAGCGCTTGGGCGTGGAGCTTCCTCCGTCCGCCGCTGTGGATCCCTCAACCCGACGAAGCTCGGCAGCGAGAACCGCATCTTCCGCTGGAGGCGGCAGCGCTGCGTTGCCTAAATCCCTTGGCCAGCATGCCCGCGGCTCACGAACTAAAGCAGAAACTCCAGCAGCGCCTTCTGCGAGTGCAGCCGGTTGCCCGCTTCCACCCACGCCACCGAGCGCGGGTCGTCGAGCATGTCGTGGCTGATCTCCTCGCCGCGGTGGGCGGGCAGGCAGTGCATGAACAGGGCGTCGCGCTTGGCCTGGTCGAGCAGCGCCGGGGTCACCCGGTAGTCGTTGAAGGTCGAACGCCGATTCGCCTGCTGGCCTTCGTGGCCCATGGAAGCCCAGACATCGGTGACCACCAAGTCGGCGCCAGCGGCGGCCTGCGGCGGCGATTCCACGAATTCCACGTGGTTGGAGTCCGCGACGAGGGCGGCGTCCGGCGCGTGGCCCGGCGGTGTCGCCACCTTCAGTTGGAAGTCGAAGAGCACGGCGGCCTGCATGTAGGAGTTGCACATGTTGTAGCCGTCGCCGACGAAGGCCACTTGCGCCCCGGCGATGTCGCCGCGGTATTCGTGGAAGGTCTGCACGTCGGCCAGCAGTTGGCAGGGGTGGAAACGGCTGGTCATGCCATTGACGACGGGCACGGCGCTTGCTTGAGCGAAGCGCTCCACCTTGCTGTGATCGAGGGTGCGGATCGTCACCACATCCACCATCTCGGCAAGCACCCGGGCGGTATCCTCCACCGGCTCGCCGCGGTCGAGATGGGAGTGGGTCGGGCTGACGAACAGCGCGTGGCCGCCGAGCTGGTGCATGCCGGCCTCAAAGGCGACCCGGGTGCGCGTCGAACTCAGCTCGAACAGCATGGCCAGGGTCCGTCCCCCGAGCGGCTGGTAGCGCTGTCCCCGCTGGTGCATTTCCTTTAGCACCGTGGCGCGTTCCACCAGCCCCCGCAACTCCTCCGGGCTGAAGTCCGCAAGGGTGAGAAAGTGGCGGACGGACACGGCGCTCAATCCATGGCCTCGATCAGGTCGACCACCTTGTCCACCACGGTATCGGCCTCTTCGTCGGTCATGGTCAGCGGCGGCAGCAGGCGCACCACGGTGTCCGTAGCGACATTGATCAGCAAGCCCTGGTCCATGGCCGCGCCCACAAGTTCGGTGCAAGGCCGATTCAGTTCCACGGCCAGCATCAGCCCCTTGCCGCGGATCTCCTGTATCCGGTTGTTGCCGTGCAGACGGGCGCGGAAGGCGTCCAGCATGCGCTCGCCGAGTTCGCCGGCGCGGTCGATCAGGCCGCCGTCGGTGAGCTCGTCGATCACCACGTTGGCGGCGGCGCAGGCCAGAAAGTTGCCGCCGAAAGTGGAGCCGTGGGTGCCCGCCACCAGCATTTCCGCGGCCTTGCCGCGAGCCAGACAGGCACCGATGGGCATGCCGTTGCCGAGGCCCTTGGCGGTGGCGACCACGTCCGGCACCAAGTCCGTGTGCTGGTAGGCGAAGTAGCGGCCGGTGCGGCCGTTGCCGGTCTGCACCTCGTCGAGCATCAGCAGCCAGTCGTTGCGGTCGCAAATGGCGCGCAGCGCATCCAGATAGCCGCCGTCGGGAATGCGAATCCCGCCTTCGCCAAGGATGGGCTCCACCAGCACGGCGACCACGTTCTTGTTGTTGGCGGCGATCTTCTCGATGGAGCCCACATCGTCGTAGGGTGCGCGCACGAAGCCGGCCAGCAGCGGCTCGAAGCCGGCCTGCGCCTTGCGGTTGCCGGTAGCCGTCAGCGTGGCCATGGTGCGCCCGTGGAAGCTGTTTTCCACCGCCACGATGTCGGGTGCGACGATGCCTCTGCTATGGCCGTACAGGCGGGCGATCTTGATGGCGGCCTCGTTCGCCTCGGCCCCGGAGTTGCAGAAGAAGACGTTGTCCATGCCGGCGATGGCGCATAGACGGCTCGCCAAGCGTTCCTGGGAAGGAATGCGGTACAGGTTGGAGGTGTGCATCAGCGTCGCCGCCTGTTGGGCGATGGCGGCTGCCACCTTGGGATGCGCATGGCCAAGGCCGCACACCGCAATGCCGGTCAAGGCGTCGAGGTACGCTCGCCCGTGGTCGTCGTACAGATAGCTGCCCTCGCCGCGCACGAACGAAACCGACAGGCGGGCGTAGGTCGGCATCACCGCCGCGGGGATCTCTCCGGAAGCCATGTCACTACTCCTGAATCTGCGAGATGCGTGAGCTCCTAAAACAACACCGGGCAGCGCCTATGCTGCCCGGAAAGGCCCGATACTAGCGAACGGAGTTGTCGAGTTCAAACGAATTTCGGAGCCAGGGCGGCGAGTTCCGCTGCCGCCGTCAGCCGTTCGATGCCCTGTTCCAGCAGCGAGCGCGGGCAGCCGAAGTTGAAGCGTAGAAAGCCCGATCCACCGAAATCTTCGCCGTCGGAAAGGCCAAGGCCGTGGGCTTCGAACCGGGTCGCTGGATTGGGCAGGCCCAGCGCCGAAACGTCGAGCCAGGCGAGATAGGTGCCCTCGACATGGGTGGTGCGAATGCCGTCGATGTCGCGCACCGCCTGTTCGAGCCGGGCGCCGTTGGCGGCCAGCAAGGCGTTCTGCTCGTCCAGCCAAGGCGAAGCGTCGCGGAAAGCGGCGGTGGCGGCAGCGTAGGCCAAGGGCGAGATGCCGGACACCAGGCCGGCCTTCGCGTTCTCGAACCGTTGGCGCAGGGCCGCATCGGGGATCACCGCTACCGAGACGCCCAGGCCGGGGAAGTTGTACGCTTTGGTAGGCGCGAACAGCGAAATGGAGCGCGCCTCGATGGCGGCGTCGAGGCTGGCGATGGGGATGTGGCGCTTGTCTCGATCCAGCACCAGCGGGCAATGGATCTCGTCGCTGACGACAATGGTATCGTTGATGATCACCAGTTCCGCCAGCGCGACGAGTTCGTCTCGCTCGTAGATCCGGCCGGTGGGGTTCTGCGGATTGCAGAACAGCACCCCAGCGGTGTTGCGGGAGATATTGGCGCGCAGATCGTCGAAGTCCATCTCCCAGCGCCGGCTGCCTCGCGCCAGCGGCGAGATCGCGCCACGCAGCCCGGCTTGCCGCGGCGCTTTCAGAAACGGCGGATAGACGGGAGCGGGAATCGACAGTTCGCGTCCGCTGCCCGCCAGCGCCCGGGCCGCCAGGTTGAAGCCCGGCACGACGCCGGGAATCCACACCAGCCAGTCCTCGCGTACTCGCCAGCCGTAGCGGCGCTCGAGCCAAGCGACGAAGGCTTCCACTACCGGAGCGGGCGTGTCGGTATAGCCGAGGATGGGGTGATCGAGGCGTTCGCGCACCGCGTCGAGGACGAATGGCGCGGTAGGCAGGTCCATGTCCGCCACCCAGAACGGCAGCACGTCGCGGCCAGCGTACTTGTCCCACTTCTCGCTGAACGTGCCGCGCCGGTCGACGGGCGGCTCGTGCCGGTGCCTGGGCAGCGGGTCGCGGCCGGCGTGCTCGTCCGGCTTCCCGCTGGACGTGCCGCGCCGGTCGACGGGCGGTTCGTGCCGGTTCATGGATTGATGGCGGAGCGCAGATCGGAGTCTGGGGGGCGGCGGGCCGTAAAGCGTATCATCCTGGCGCCATTCCGACTGCCGTAGACGCGGAGGCGGAGCATGGCCTTGTTGAACGCCGTCGGTCGCCGCGCGGTCACGGCGCGGAAGTCGCTTGGGCTGGCGCCTCTTCCCGCGGCGGTATCGCAGACGAGCGCCTTGCGCACCCGAAAGCAGGCGCGGCGCATATCTGGTGCCTGGCCGGGGGTGGAGGTACTTGGGGCATGGCGGGATGCGGTCACGGTTCGGTTGCTGCGACGATCAGACGATCAGACGATCAACGGCAACGGGCGGATTGTACGCCGGCGCAGCCCGTGGGTAGATTTGCTACACTGCCGGCAGTCAGCCAACGAGGTGAGCCATGAGCGAGTCCATCCTGGACACGATACGCGACCAGATTGCCAGCAATCCCATCATCCTGTACATGAAGGGGTCGCCCGCTGCCCCGCAATGCGGATTCTCCGCGCAGACTGTGCAATGCCTGATGCAGTGTGGCGAGCGCTTCGCCTATGTGGACGTGCTCTCCAACCCGGAGATACGCGCCACCTTGCCGCAGTACGCGGACTGGCCCACGTTCCCCCAGCTCTACGTCAACGGCGAACTGGTAGGCGGCTGCGACATCGTCACCGAGATGCACCAGTCCGGCGAGCTGCAGCCGCTGGTCGAGGAAGCGACGGAGAAGGTCAGCCAGGACGCCTAGCGAGGCGGCCGTTTCGGACCGACAAGCCAGGTCCCCGCCCGGCCGCGAAACTTGCACGTTCGTCAGCCTCGCGCCACGTCAGGCAAATCGAGCCCGCCCGGCCGAGTTGACCACGGCGCAGAACAGTTCCGCGGTCACCTCGGCGTCGTAGGCGGCCGAATGCGCCTGCGCCGAGTCGTAGCCGATGTGTGCCCGTAGGCAGGCTTCGCTCAGCACCGTATGTCCGTAGGCCACTGCTGCCAGCCCCACGGTATCGAGCACCGAGAACGGGTGGAAGGGGCTGCGCTTCACGTCGCTGCGTTGGGCCGCGGCGTGGATGAAGCCATGGTCGAAGTGGGCGTTGTGCGCCGTCAGGATGGCGCGCTGGCAGCGGTGTCGCCGAACCTGGGCGCGCACCGCTCTGAACAGTTCCCGTAGCGCCACCCGTTCGGCCACCGCGGCGCGTACGGGATCGTCGAGATCGATGCCGGTGATCTTGAGCGACGCTGGTTCCACCGTGGTATCCGGGTGCGGGATCACGGCCCAGCAATGGCGCTCGTCGATGACGAGGTGCCCATCCTCGAAATCGAGCATCCGCACGGCGATCTCGAGCAGGGCGTGGGCCGTGCTGTCGAAGCCCCCGGTCTCCACGTCGAGAACCACCGGCAGATATCCGCGGAACCGAGATTTCATGTCCATTGGGCGAAGCCTAGCAGCCCAACTCCCGTTTCAGGAAGCGAAAGGACGAGCAGGGCGTTTGCCTGCCTGACGATGCTGGCGTTTCTCGTCGACCAAGACCAGCAGTGCCGCTGCGCTTTGTTCCGGAAGGCGAAGGCAGCCCGCGTTGCCTCCGGGAACGGGTGCGCGCTGTTTCTCGACTCCCGGACTGGGAACGCCGTGCCGGGCACTGGCCTTCGGGCATCGGGTGGCCAAGGTTCGTTCCCCTGCACGTCTTATGAGCGCTGCGCCGTGATCGGATGCGAAACGAGCCGCCACCTCATGATCGCGACCCGCCGCGCGGAGGGCGCGTCTGCTGGTCGCACCATCCTCGGATGCACCCCCGCCGACACGCCGCAACCGACCGCCTTGGCGGGAATGGCCGCGTCTAGCTAGGCATCCTGTCAGTGCCGCGAAAGTTCGCATAACATAGCGCCGTTCGCCTGCTTGGAGTTCGACCATGACCGCAGCATCCGCCGCTCGGCAAGACTTGGCCTTCGACCCCGAAGTCTTGCGCCTCAAGTACCGCGAGGAGCGCGACAAGCGCCTGCGCGACGAGGGCAACGAACAGTACGTCGAGGTGACGGGTCGCTTCGCGCACTTTTTGGACGATCCCTACGTGCCGCCCGGCTTCGAGCGCGAGCCGCTGACCGACGAGGTGGACGTGGCGGTGATCGGCAGCCAGTACGGCGGCGGCCCGGAGGCGTTCTTCCAGATCCTGCGCGGCTGGCGGGCGGCAGGGACGCTGGCAGGCGTGGAACTGTCGTGATCGGTCGCCGAGACCACGCATCAGCGGCATGACGCACCCACGGAGAATGCTCGCTGCGCTGCTGGCGCTAACCGTTTCGCTCGCCGGTTGGACGTGCGCTTGCGCCATGCCCGCCAATGACGGCGACGTTGGCCATGCGCATCACGAGCATCATGGGACAGCGTCGCCGACCATCGCCGACTCCTATTGCCGGCAAGCCAACTGCGCGAACGACTGCGGCACCGTATATGCCCTCGCGCCGGAACGGGAGTCGGCATCCCTGGAAGGCCCCCGGTTCGACGACGAGGAAGCACTCGGCGCAAGTGCGGCCGCCCCTTCTGCGGTGCCGAAGATCATCGCTCTCGAATATCGGCCGCTCCGCACTCCTCCACGCGTCGTGCAGACGCCGGTAAGTCGTCGCGACAAGCTCCTGAACTAAGTCCTTCCGCCTGAATCGCGGCATTCGCCGCGGCTGAACGGCTCCCCTGCAAATGGTTGCCGGCTCGCACCGGCAAGGAAGGGAATATGGGAATTATGAAAGGAGCATCACGGGTATCTACGTCGGCGTGTCTGTGGTTGCTGATCGCCGCGCCGATAGCGGGTGGCTGCGCCGCCACGCCCGATCTCGACATGAATGCGGGCGCCTTGGCGGTGCAGCATGGGCTGCCCGTCGAGACCAGCGCCGGCGAGGTCCGGACAGCGGCCGCGTTGACGAGGGAACCGCTGACTGCCGAAAGCGCAGTCCGATTGGCGCTGCTGAACAACCCGCGCCTGCAAGCCACGATCGCCGGCTTGGGTTTCGCGGCGGCGGATGTGTACCAATCGAAGCGACTGCGCAATCCGATCCTCTCGGCTGTTGCGCTGGACGCGGAAGGCGGGGCGCATGGCCAGCTCTCCTGGAGCCTGGTCGCCTCGATCACCGACCTGTTGACCCGGCCGGCGCGAAAGCGCATAGCGAGCGAGCGGTTTGCAGCCGCAAAGCAGGCTGTCGTCGCAGCCATGCTCGAAACCGCGGCTGCGGCCGAGATCGCCTACTACCGAACCGTCGCCGCACGGCAGGTCGCCGCTCTGCACGAACGAATAGCCAAGGCCGCGTCGCTGTCTGCCGAACTCGCCGAAAGGTTTCGAGCAGCCGGCAATCTGACGCCCCGGGCATCGGCCTTGGAACAGGCTGCGGCATCGGAAGCGCGGCTCGATGCGCTCACCGCCGAGGCAGCGGCGGACCATGCTCGCGCCGAACTCGCCGCGGCGCTGGGGCTGTCCGCCGGCGACGATTGGCATGTCCCGGCGCAGCTGCCGGCGCCGCTGGCACAGGAAGACCAACTCGCCAAGCTGCTGACGATGGCGCGGCAAAGCCGGCCGGATATGGTCGCAGCGAACGCCGAAGTCGCCATCGCTTCTCGGCGAATCCGTCTCGCCAGCCGGCAGCGGTGGATCGCCGACATCGATGCCGGCATCGAACGGGAACGGGAAGCGGACGGCGTTCGGCTCGCCGGCGTTGCCTTGGACTGGGCGCTGCCGCTGTCGCCGCACCGAGACACCTTGGTGCGACGCCAAGCCGAACTCGCCATCGCTGTCGCGGAAGCCGCGCGGCTGGCACTGGCAGTGGAGAACGACGTCCGCGTTGCCCTCGCCACGGCGCGCAATGCCGCCGCCCGAGCGCGAGAATATCGGGACGTGCTGATCCCGGCGCGAGTCGCAGCCACCGCGCAGGCCCAACAGGAGCAGAACTACATGCTCATCGGCGTATTCGAAGTGCTGCTGGAGAAGCAACGGGAGTACGAAGCTCACCGAGGCTACTTGGAAACCGTGCGCGACTACTGGCTGGCTCGCGCAGCGCTCAAGCGAGCCGTGGGCAACGCCTTGCCGAGCGGCGACGAGAGCGGCGCCGAACGAATCGAGGTGCAGTTCATCAATCCGTCAGCCCACGCATCCCACGGAGGTTCGAAGTGACGACGCGACGCGAATCCCTCGCCTACCTGGGCGCCGGCGCCTTCTCGGCGGCGGTGCCCGCGACCTGGAAAGCCGAAGCCGGGCCTGCTGCCGCGCCGCCATCCGAGCCGCGGCAAGGCGAAATCGGGAACGACCATGCCATCGTGCGCACTCTGAACGGCTGGACGCTGCCGTTCGAGATGAAGGGCCGCGTCAAGGAGTTCCACTTGGTGGCGGAAGAGACGGAGCACGAGTTCGCTCCCGGCTGTCGCGCCAAGTGCTGGGGCTATAACGGCGGCACGCCGGGGCCGACCATCGAAGCGGTGGAGGGCGACCGGGTGCGCATCTTGGTCACCAACCGCCTGCCGGAGCACACCACCATCCACTGGCATGGCATCCTGCTGCCGAGCGGCATGGACGGCGTCGGCGGCCTCAGCCAGCCGCAGATCAAGCCCGGCGAAACTTTCGCTTACGAGTTCACTCTGCGCCAGCACGGCACCCACATGTACCATCCCCACGCCGACGAGATGACGCAGATGGCGCTGGGCATGATGGGCATGTTCGTCATCCACCCGGCGCATGGGGAGCCTGTGCCGGTGCAGCGCGACTACTGCCTGCTGCTGCACAACTGGGCGCTGCACCCGGGCACTTGGCGGCCGGATCCCGCCATTCTGCAAGATTTCGACTTGTGGACGTTCAACAGCAAGGTCTTTCCCGCCATCGATCCCATCGTCGCGCGCGCAGGCGAGCGGGTGCGGGTGCGCATCGGCAATCTCTCCATGTGGAACCATCCCATCCACCTGCACGGCGTCCAGTACGAGGTGACGGGCTCCGATGGCGGGCGCTGGCCGCAGGCGCTGTGGCGACCGGAAACCACGGCGGTCGTCGGCGTCGGCCAGACCCGGGACATCGAGTTCGTCGCGGTGCCGGGAGACTGGGCGTTGCACTGCCACATGTCCCACCACACCATGAACGCCATGGGCCACGATCTTCCCAATCCCATAGGCGTCGATCAGCGCGGCATCGACGCCGAGATTCGCAAGCTGCTGCCGGACTACATGGCGATGGGCCGCCACGGCATGGCCGAGCATCAGCGCCATGCCGACATGGGCCATCGTTCCGGCCCCGCTAACACCCTGGCGATGATGGCCGGCAAAGGCCCCTACGGGAACATCGAGATGGGCGGCATGTTCACCGTGGCGAAGGTGCGCGACGACATCGAACCCGGCGACTATGGCGATCCCGGCTGGTACCACCCGCCGCCGGGAACGGTGGCCCGGCGCATCAGCGGCGATCCCGGCTTCGGCCGGCCGGCGCGGAGGACGTGAAAAACGCATGGGCCGAGACGTCCGACAGGCGGCACTCGCGGATCGCCTGCGCGATCAGTGGATGGAGTCCGCCGCCGACTGGATTCGGCAGGATCAATCGGTGCGCACCGGCATGCTGGATGCCTGGGTGCTGGCCGCGCTGGGCGAGGTCGATGGCCGTCGGGTGCTGGACATCGGCTGCGGCGAGGGCCGCTTCTGCCGTCTGCTGGCGGGGCTGGGCGCGGAGGTCGTCGGCGTCGATCTCACGGCACCGCTGATTCATCGGGCGCAGGAACTCGGCACGGGCGGCGAGACCTACCTCGTGGGCAATGCCGAGAACATCAAGGGGATCGAGGGCGAAAGTTTCGACCTTGCGGTATCGTATATCGTGCTGGTCGATGTATTCGACTTTTCGTCCTCTATCAAGGAGGCGTGGCGGGCGCTGCGTCCAGGCGGACGCTTCGTGGTCTGCAACATCCATCCGATGCGAAGTTCGCAGCCGGGCGGCTGGATCAAGCAAGGAGAACGCAAGCTGTTCTACCCGCTCGACAACTACATGGACGAAGGCCCTCGCCAGTGGAACTGGTGGGGCCGGCCGTTCATCAACATGCATCGCACATTGTCCAGCCACATCGCCGCCTTCCTCGACGCCGGCTTCGTGCTGGAAGGACTGCGCGAACCGACTCCGTCGCCGGCGCAGCTGGCAGAGAATCCCGCCTTTGACGACGAGTTTCGGGCTCCGAACTTCATCCTCTATCTGCTGCGCAAGCCGACGCGCTAGCGGCGCATTGCCTGCCGAACTTTCCAACTTGGCACCGTTCGATCTCGTCCCTGGATGTCGGGCCTTCGCCGACGCTCGCCAGCGTCTAGCCCAAGTTGCCGCCAGCCAGCATGGCGCGAAACGCCGCCGGAGCTTGGTCGAGACCTCCCGGACGTTCTCCCGATACTTGGACCCGGCCATCCTGGATCCAGCCTGTCGTCTCGACCAGGAAGGATTCCTGGCAATGGCCGACGAAGTCTGGCGCGAACAGCCGCCGCGCGGCCTCCTGCCGACATTCGAAAAACCTTTTTCCGGTCTCCGCCCAGACTTCGCCAACATGGCGGAACGCGCTGTCGGCGCGTTCCGCGCCGTTGCCGTACTGCGAGATCATGCCGCACAGGGCGCTGCCGGCGTAGGCGGCCAGACCCGGCGTGCCGAGGATTCCCGCCGCTGCGGCATCCAGCTTGCGCCGGAGCAGGCAGCCGAAGACGTCCATGCCGGCACCGACCAGACCAAAAGCCTGCCAGCCGTCGGTGTTGAACGGACAGACGCTGGATCGGCAGCCATCCAGGGTTTCGCCACTTGCGACACCGTGCATCCGGGGCGGATGCCGCCTGCCGCACCGCTGCGGCGGCGGGGCCACGGATGCGAATCCAAAGACAGGTGGATGACGCGTGTCAGCGCCTAGCCCTAGACCGGCGACGGCTCGGCTTCTTCCGGCCACATGAAGTCGCCGCTGCCGGGCCGGCCTGCCGGCGTCCTAGGTGCCAGACTTGATTCAAGGCCTAGGCGCCGGCGGGCGCGCATACTCGTCGGCATCGCCAAGCTGGAAGCGCACTTCGCTGACGCGGCTCGGCGCGGCCACCAGTACGCCGTCTTCCACGGGTGCTTTGAAGCGCCAGGAGCGCACGGCAGCCAGGGCCGCGGCCTCGAACACGCCAGCAGGCTCGGCTGCTTCGACCACAGCGTTGACCACCGTTCCCGCCACGGTCACGTCGTAGCGCACCACCACCTGGCCCTCGATGCCGGCGGCCTTGGCCTGCGGCGGGTAGACGAGGTCGGCGCCACCGACGAATTGCAGCGGCCGGGCGGCCGACGCGCAGCCGCCTGCAAACGCCAGCAGCGCCAAGATGGAAAGGACGATTCGAAACATGTCGGCAACGATACCCGATTGCGAGCGCCGGAGATGGCGGCTGGCCGCCATTCTCGCCGACATCGACGAGCAGTTCCTCGCCGAAGCCGGGCGTTCCCGTACCTTGGGAGGCGAGCGCCGGCGGCGCAGCGCAACCGTGCCCGGACGCGGCTGCCGCATTCCCGGTCTGCCCGCCTGGATGGCGCGACGCTCGGCCGGCGGGAACGCCCGTCTTAGGCGCGGGGCGGCCTCGGAGAGTCCGGCGGGGCCGGGAATGCTGGTTCGAGCATGACGCCGGGGGCTGGAATACGCAACTGCATCCGTTTCCGACGCTTGCTGCTCGACGATGCGTTCGACGCCGGCTGGTAGGCAGCGTGCGTCGAGAACGGGCCGCCTGAACGATTGGCGAGCTGCGCTTCCAGCCGTTTTGCCGTCCTACTTCCACAGCCCGTCCACACCCTGTCCAAGAGCGAAGGTCGCTAGGCCAAGCGGCATCTCGGTTTGAAATTCAGATGGATCGCGCCCTTAGCGCTGCGGCGCCGCCACCACATGCGGTGGTTGCGAGCTTCTCAAACGTCTACATCTTGCCGTTCGATGGTCCAGGGCGGCAATGCAGATTCAAACTTTAGCCACCACCCTAGGCCACAAGCGCTTGCATTCCATGCCATTCCATGCTATTAGGCGGGTTTTCCCTTCTCAACCTGTCTCAAGGAGGCGAGGATGCCTAGCAGTACCAAGGCATATCTGTATCTGTCGTTGTCAACCGTTGCCGTCCTGGCGGCCGCTGTCGCTTGGTGGTTGATTTCGGAATCGAATGATGTGCCGGCGACGCCGGCGCTGGCACAGGCCGGGGCACCGGCAATCACCGAGGACGAAGCGGATGCTGCTGTGATGGCGGCGGCGCTGGCGCAGATCGACGCCGAGAGCGCGGGAAGGGACCCGACGCCGCGCATCGAAGCGCCGCCCAATCTCGACCTGTCCGCCTTCGGGCAGCCGTCCGCCGCACCGGCGCTCGCGCTGCCCGAAGGCTATTCGTTCACCGTGTTCGAAGGCGAGATGGCCAAGGGTCGCATGACGGAACTGGATGTCGAAGAGGCTGCGGATCCCGCCGCGGAGCACACTTGGCTGCTGGCCGGCGACGGGATCGACACCCTGGTGGAACAGGCCGCTGCCACCGACCGGGACTGGACCTTCGGCTGGGTGGGCGTCGCCCCGGGCGCGGATCCGGACGCGCTCGCCGAGCGCCTTGGGGCCTTGGGTGCGGCGGTGCTCGACCGTTCCGGCAACCTGCTGCGGGCGCGGCTGCCGGGGGACGCGTCCCGCCTCGAGGCCATCGCCCGGCTGGACGAAGTGGCCGGCATCGCCCCGACGCCGGCGGAACGCAAGCTGCCGAAGTCGCTGGTCGATGCGGCCCAGGCGCAGCCGCCGCACGAACGGACGCCGGCCTTCGTCACGCTGATGACGGACGATCCGGACGGCCGCTGGCGGCAGGCGCTGACGAAACTCGGTGCCGTGGTGGGGCACTTCGATCCAGCCGTCCGCGTCTATACCGCCAACGTTCCCTTTGCCGCCCTGGACGCCATCGTCGCGGCGGACTTCGTGCTCGCCGTGGAACCTGTCGGGCGCGTCCGCGCCGCCCACGACACCGCGGTGCCAGCCATGGGCGCAGACGCCCTGCGGCTCTACGACGACGCCACGGGCCTGTTCTCCGGCACCGGCGGCGCCTCCGTGCCCATTGGCGTCATGGACTCGGGGCTGAACATCAACCACCCGGACATCTCGTCCAATCGGCGCAGCATCTGCGGCGGCAATTTCTCGTACTCGCTGGTTAGCGATTCCCGCGAGGAAGACCACGACCTATGGATCGATGCCGGCGACCATGGTACCCACGTCACCGGCACCATCGTCGGCAACGGCAGCATGGTTCCCCGCTTTGCCGGCATGGCACCCTTGGTGCAAGACATCCGCTTCGCGAAGGTGCTGAGTTTGTTCGGCGGCGGTTCTGCGGCCGCCGTCTGGCGGGGCATGGACTTCCTCTCCCGGGCGACCGCCTGCGGCCCCGGCGCACCGGTCAAGCCGCTGCTGGTGAACGCGAGCTTCGGAGTGGACTCTAGCCCGGACGGGTGGGAAGGCCGGAGTGCCGACGAGCGCAAGCTCGATGCCGTGGTCTGGAGCCATCGGCAGCTTTACGTCGTGGCGCAGGCGAACAAAGGCTTCTCGGCCTACGGGAACCTCGCCAGCGCCAAGAACTCGCTGGCCGTGGGCGCTGCCCAGGATGGCGGCGACATCGTCGGTTTCAGCAGCCACGGGCCCACGGCAGATGGCCGCCTCGCGCCGCAGGTGGTGGGCACCGGCGTGTCCGTGGTCTCCGCCATGGGCAGCGGCAGGCATTCGGGCTACTGGTCTGCTAGCGGCACGAGCATGGCCTCTCCCGCCGTGGCCGGCGTCGCCGCGCTCTTGATGGACGCGGTGCCGGAGCTCCGGGAACAACCGGCCGCGGTGCGCGCCCGGCTGATGGCGAGCGCTATCCGCCCCGACGCCTTCCTTGAAGATAGCCGCTTGTTCCCGCTGCACAACGGCGATGGTCCCGGCGAGTTGCAGCACCGCTACGGCCTCGGCAAGGTCTCGGCCCGCACCAGCGTACTGAGCCGGGACGCGGAGGACGGCTGGGTGAGCGGCAGCGTCATCGTGGAAGTGGGCGACGGCGAGTACGGCTACCACGACATCGAGGTGCCGGAAGGTGCCAGCCGCCTGGATCTTGTGATGACCTGGGATGAGCGGTCTTCGGACACCTTGGCGCAGCCCTTGCTGAACAATCTGGATCTGTGGGTGGATCGGGACGCCGACTGCGGAGCATCCCAGCCGGCGGCCTGCGGCAACGCCGCGTCGCGCTCCACCAAGGACAACGTCGAGTGGCTGATCCTGCGCAACCCGCCGGCCGGCCTCTACCGCCTGAAAGTGGTGCCCAAGTATGCCCGCGTCGAAACGCCTCGGGCGGCGCTGGCCTGGACCGTCATTCGCGGTCCGTCGACGCCGCAATTGGCCCTCAACGTGGACAACACGGCCGTCGGCACCGAGCCGGGCAGCCCATTCGAGGTCAATGCCACGCTCGCCGTCGATGGCTATGTGGCCGCCGGCACCAAGCTGCGTATCGACTGCCGGACCGAGGGGAGCTCCGCCGCCTGCTTGCGCGTGGACATGATCGCGCCCAGGGCGAGCGACGCCTCCCGCGAAGACGGCATCTCCCGTCCGCTGGCGAGCGGGACCGGCGAAGCCATCGCCTTGGGCGAGGTGGCGGTCGGCGAGGAGCAGAAGGTCAAGCTCGTCTTCAAGAGCCACCAGGCAGCGGATCGGTTCCGCCTGTACCTTACCGCCACCGCCTGGAATGCGGCGAGCGCCTCGACATCCGTGGATGTCAGCGTCGGCGAATCCGATGTGGCGTCCTCGCCGGCGGCCGCCCGGCCGGCGAACGACGACGTCGCCAATGCCGAGCCGCTGGTTGGCGATGCCGGCAGCCGCGAGTTCGACCTGCTGCTGGCCACGCCGGACCCCGGCGAGCCGCCTTTCGAGCGCCGCAAGCTCGACACGCGAGGTGGGTACCAGCAAGACGTGAGGCCGAGATCCCTCTGGTACACGTGGACGGCGCCAGCAACGGATACGTATCGTTTCAGCATCGCCGGTACGGTCCCTGACGATCTTGCGGACCCGATAGATGGTCAGGACGGAGGGGAGGGCCTTGACGATGATCTTACGGATGATGTGCAGTTAGACCTGTTCGAGGCGAGAGAGGATGCCCCGCTCGTATCCCTGGTAAGCCATTTCGCGAGGGCCGGTGGCATGGTATTTAGTGCCTCTCGTGGGGACGCCTTCCGCATCCGTCTGGGCATGGCGCACCATGGCATGTTCCAGTACCCCCCCTACGAGTATCCTCTCGGCTACTTGCGGGATGTCCCGGAGCATATTCTGAGAGAGAGAGTCACTCCATTAGCCCGTCGCGGGCTAGTTCCCCTCTCTCTGCACTGGCGCCGGGCAGCGCTTCCCGCCAACGACGACTTCGAGCTGGCCACCGTGCTGGAAGGCGAGAGTGGCACTGCTTCGGGCAGCAATATGGGCGCGACCCTGCAAGCTGGAGAGTTCATCATGCCTCTGGCGGCGACCACTTGGCACCGCTGGACCGCACCGGCCAGCGGCGACTGGCGCTTCGAGGTGGATCCCATCCGCCTGAAAGTGGCTGTCTTCACGGGCAGCGATGTGGCCGATCTGCGCCTCGTTTCCGGCCTGCCGGACGGCAGCGTGACATTGCCCGTTCGGGAAGGCGACGACTATTTCATTATCGTGGCCGCGGAGGATGCATTCGTTTCCGGCAGCGACTACACCTTGCACTGGGGGCCTGTAGAGCGGTATGCTAGCAAAGACGACATCGCCAACGCTGAGGAGATTCCCGGCGACGGGTTGTTTGAATATAGCAGCTTTATATCATCCGACCAAGCCACCGTGGAGCCTGGCGAGCCTGCCGAAACCGGCAGCCGCACCCTATGGTGGAGCTGGATCGCTCCCTCGGACGGCACCTACACTTGGCGCGTCGGACAGTATTGGCGCTCGGAGCGGGTGGTGCAGATGGCGGTCTTCGCCGGTAGCGACGCTGAGGACTTGACGCTGGCAGCGATGAGCAGGAATGAAGACAAGACGAATATCGAATTCTCCTTTGTCGCCGTCGCCAGCGAACGCTATTGGATCGCCGCTGGGCTGCCGACCGGTGCCGCCTTGATCCCGATTCCCTCGGGGATCTTATCTTTCCGGTGGGGGCTGGCGCCGTCGAACGATGCGTTCGCCGCCGCCGAGGTCCTCGCCGGAGCAAGAGGCGTCGTATCCGGCACCAACGCCTTCGCCACCGTTGAGGCGGACGAGCCCGTCGGTACGCACGACGATTCCTCCCTCTGGTACACGTGGGAAGCGCCCGCCGTGGCTTGGTACCGCTTCTCGCTGAGCAGCGACAGACACGGTACTCTCGCCGTGTACAAGATGCACGGCGACGGCATCCGTCAGTTGGAACTGGTGGCGGACGGCCGGCGCTGGGCGCACGGCGGGCGCGTGATGGGTGCTGCCGATGCGATCTTCCGAGCCGAGGCCGACGTTCGCTATGTCATTCGTGTGGGCCGCCGCACCGGCTTCGGGTCGCGCGACGACGAAGACTTCACCCTGGCCTGGAACGAAAACGGCCCGCCGGCGTGGCTGCGGTACGCGGGTTCCATCGTGGACCACGACTTCGACGCCGGCGGCAAGCTGCTGCAAATTGCCGAGCCGAACAGTCTGGCATTCAATGCGGACGGCAGCGAACTCTACGCCGCTTCCAGGCTCGGACTGCAAGTGTACGCGCGCGACGCCGAATCGGGTGCCTTGGGATTCGTTCAATCGCTGCCCGACGTGGACCCCGCCACCCTGCTGCTGTGGGATTCGCAAACCTCCACGCTCATCGCCGGTTCCTGCGCAGGATGGCGGAAGTTCGCGCCGGCGGATGCGGGTTCTGGACTCGAAGACGCGGGGCCAATCGCAGGAGAGGCACCCTGCCCTGGCAATTCCGTGTTCCTGGATTCCACCGGATCGTCTGTGAACATCGTTAACGACGCCGGGGTCAGAACATACCTTCTCGACAAAGCCCGGCAGTCCATCGCGCATGTCCACTCCACCTGGGTACCCGGGATAATGACGGCGGCCATTGGCGGCAACGACGACTTCGTGTACACTGGGAAGTTCGATTCGCTGGGCATCTTTAGGCGACTCGATACAGGTGCGCTTGAGCATCTCCAGACCTTGAGAAATGGCGATGGTGTCCAGTCGGAAATCAGAGGCATTGAAAATGTGCGACTCCTGGAAGTCGACGCAAGCGGTCGGTATCTGCTCGTGTTCGGTGACGGCGGTAGGGGAACCGCTGCTTTCGACCTGAAGGACCCCGCGCAGCCACGATTCCTTACTTGGTTGCCTGAAGGCTCCGGCCCCGAGTCCTCAATCAAGTGTCGGTTGGCGGGTATGCGTACGCATACCCTGTCCGCGGATGTGTTCTGTCCGCTCGAGGTGTTCAGCATACGTCTGCTACCGGAAGCTCCAGTGCTCCGGGTGGAGACCCGCTACACCACTGCCGGTTTCGACGATTACATGGCGGACATCTTCGGCAACCAACTGCCGAAACTGCCGTCGTATGGAAGCGTGGCTGCCAGTCCGGACGGCAAGCACATCTACGCGGCCGATAACGATCGCATCCTGATCTTCGAGCGCGTCGGCAGCCTGTAGTCGGTGCCGGTCGCCGTCAGCAGAAGCGGCGACCCGGCGGTCGGGAAGCGGATTCTGCCAAGGCGTTTTCCAGGATGCCCGCCATTGTTTGGCGGGCATCCAGAAAACGCTTTGCGAGGTCGAGTTGGGAGTGCGCCCGCAGCAGGTTGTCGCCGTGTTGGGCGACCTTGAAGTAGGGATCGCCTTCCAGGTGGTCGATGAGAAAGCGCACCGCCAGCATGAAGCTCATGTAGGCCGGGGCCGCGGCGTAGCGCCCGATGCCGTCGATGCTGTCCATCTGCGCCACGAATCCCCGGCATAGCGGTTCGAACCGCGCCAGCGCCAGCTCGCTGCCAGCTGTCGTTTCCTCGCTGCCGGCGAAGGCCGAGCGCACCAAGTCGCCGAAATCCCAGGCCGGATCGCCCACCATGAGAGTGTCGAGGTCGATGATGGCGACCACGGCGTCTTCGGCAGGATGGAAGAGCAGATTGTTGACCTTGCAGTCGCCGTGAATCACCCGCTTCCCTTTGCCGCGCCGAAACGCGCCCCGCAGAGCGTCCACGTCGCGTCGTTCGCTGTCGACGGAGGCGTCGGTCTTGGGTGCCTCGTCCAGGCGTTGCAGGTAGCCGTCGAGATCGTGGAAGCCGTCGATGACCGGCTCCAGTTCGTCCTGGAAGTCCGCGAAGCGGGCGAGGAAGCGGCCGAAGGCGTCGCCGGCCGCTGCCAGCAGCTGAGAGGGCAGGGTCTGGAAATTGCGCGCTGCCAAGCGGGAGAACAAGCGCCAGACATCGCCGGCGGCATCGGTAGCGAACAGCACCCCGCCAGCGGTGGGGATCGGGGCGACCAGCAAGCGGCCGCCTTCATGGGCCACCGCCTTGGCGAGATTGCGCATCACCGCCTGCGGGCGTGGAAAGACGAACTGGTTGAGACGCTGCAGAACGAATCGGTCGCCGACGAACCAGGTGTCGTTGATGTGGCCGGCGGTGTGGGGCACGGCCTCCCCGGCCGCCTCCGGCCACGCTTTGAGCGCCTCTTCAGCGGCGCGTCGGAAGAGCATGGGCGATGGGCAGCAGATACTCGCCAAACGGCCCGGCCAGCGCTTCGGCATCGGCGCACGGCTTGCCGGCGACCCCGTCGGCGATGGCAACCAGCGCGTTCGAGACGTCGCGCAGTTCCGCAAGCAGCTGGGGATGGTTGTTCAGCGCACTGCGCTGCCGGCGCCAGCCGGCCAGCCAACGATCCATGGACGCCCCCGCAGCCAGGTCGGCGGCGGCACGGCGCGAAGCCAGGCTTCCCGGCGGAATCAGATCCACGATGCGGTCAAGGGGAGTGTCGGCATCGTAGGGCCGCAGTTCTTCGCTGCCGGCACCGAGACCGCTGACCCGCCGCGCCATCGTTTCGCCGCCCAGGAGCCGCCGATACCACTTCACTGGTTCCAGCATCTCGATCAAGGGCGCGAGCTCCGGGTAGGCGTCGAGGGCGGCGCGATCTTCCGCCACAGTGCCCAAGTCGGCCAGTTGGCGGCGACTGGCCGCCATGCGGCGGTATAGTTCGCCGCCAGGAAGTTCGCCTTCGCTCCACAGGCGCTCGGCAATGGCCGGCATCCGGCTCCATAGCCGCGCATCGAGCAAGTCGTCTGTGACCAGCTCCGTCCACAGGCAGGCCTCGCCGCCCAACACGCGGCCCGGTGGCCGCGCAGGAAGTTCCGGGAACGTGGCGAAGCCACGCATCCACTCGATTCCCGTGCGGACGTGGCGAAGCCGCGCATCGGCCAGCAGGGCGGCCTCGGCGGCGGCCAGATCGCCAGTCGGATCGAAGGCGTAGTGAATATCCGCCGGATAGAACAGATCCAGGTAGTAGGGGGCGGAGAGCACGCAGTCGAAACCCGCGGCCAGGGCCGTGTCGCGAGCCGCGCTTCCCCGCCAAGCCTGGATCGCGGTGCCCCTTGGCGTGTCGTCGTGCAGGCATTCGTCCCAGCCGATGGCGCGTTTGCCAAGCTGGGCGAGCTGGTCGATCACGGCGCGGTGGAAAGCCGCCTGCCTGCCGGGCGGCAGAAGAGATGCTTCGTCGCCGCCGAAATGGACGAATTGGTCGGGGAAGATGCCGGCGAGTTCTTCGAGCAACGTGCCGACGGCCGCCAGCACCTCGGGGTTGGCCGGATCGAGACAGGCCTGGTGGACGCCGAAGCGCCGGCTTGGTGCCGGTGCGGCGCCATCGCCGAATCGCCATTCCGGGCGCGCGGCCAGCCAGCTCGTGACGTGACCGGGCATGTCCAGCTCCGGCACGATGCGAATGCCGCGGTCGGCGGCGTACGCCACCAGGCGCCGCAGGTCGTTGGCCGAGTAGGCGTCGGCGCTGGCCAGTTCCGGGTAGGCGCGGGAACGGAAGCGAAAGCCCTGGTCGTCCGTCAAGTGCAGGTGCAGCACGTTCAGCTTGTAGAACCACATGGCGTCCAATGTGCGCTCGAGGGTGACAAGAGAGATGAAGTGGCGGACGGTGTCGATCATCAGCCCGCGCCAGGGAAAACGCGGCTCGTCGCGCACCTCGGCCACTGCCAGCGAATCGCCGGCGCCGAGCTGCGCCATCGTCGCCAACGCAGCCAGAGCGCCCCACTCGGTAGCAGCCTGCACCTGTACTCGATCGCCGAACGTCAGCCGGTAGTCGCAGCGGTCCGCCAGCGCGGGCGTTGTCTTCGACGGCTCTTCGACTGCGAAGCCGATGGCGAGTCCCAAGGGCGGCAGCCGCCCCGCGGCATGTTCAAGCCGGGCCGAACACGGCCCGACGACAATGTTGGCCTGCCGCGTCAGCGCCCGTCGCGGCCCTGGCACGATCGTGCGCGGGCGCGGCAGCAGAGCCTCCTTCACGGCTCGAGCTGGCGTCGCCAGTGGATGATCTCGATGGCCGCGGCCGCGGCCTCGATGCCCTTGTTGAACTCGTCGTCCGCGGCGCGCGCTTGGGCCTGGGCGATGTCGGTGACGGGCAGCACCTCGTTGATGATCGGCACCCGCGCCGCCCGGGAGATCTCGCCGAGGCCCCGTACGCATTCGTCCACGATCATCTCGAAGTGGTAGGTGTCGCCCTTGAGCACCACGCCGAGGCAGACGATGGCGTCGAGGTTCGGCTTCGCCCGCACCAGTTCGCCGGCCGCGAAGGGGAACTCGAACGAGCCCGGCAGGGTGTGGGTGCCGATGCCGTCGACGCCCTTGGCCGTCAATACCCGGACGCACTTCGCATGCAGCGAGCCGACGATGTCCGCGTACCACTTGGAACGCAAGATGGCGACGACGGCGCCGTCGATGCGCGGCAGGGCGACGATGTCGATGGCCTGCTGCATCCGCCTAGTCTACTCCGGCGTCAGCCGCAGCCGAAACCTGCCACGGCAGGGCGCAAAGCCGGCCGCGCGGAAGAACGCCTCGGCGCCGCACGGCGCTTCGACGATGCGCCCGCCCCGGGATTCGGCGATGCCGAGGGCGTGGCCGAGCAGCCATCGCCCGACGCCGCGGCGGCGAAAGCCCGCGTACACGCCGATGGCGGCGATCTCGAACCGGCAGTGGTCCAGCCGCGCCAGCCGGTAGGCGCCGACCACCCTGCCGTGGAGCTTGGCGACGCGCACGTCGTCCGCAGCGCCCTCGTCGCCCACCAAGTCCACCGGCACCTCGCCGTCGAAAGGCCGGTAGATATTCACGTCCCGATAGGTGAACGTTCCTGGCTCGACAGCCGACCCCCTGCTCATCGGAACCATATACTCGTGTGCCCTCTACCCTGCTTGGGGTATCAATAGACGCCGGAACTGCTGTTATGTAGCCGCTTGGATTGCCAAGTGTATAGTTCCCTACTCATCGTCCGCCGTCGCCAATGCCAACACCTGTTCCCGCAAGCCGTCGGCGCTCGCTTGCGCCGGCGACACCGGCGCACCGGCCGCGATGGCCACGCGGCTCCAGAACCGTCCGCGACGCTTGCGGAACGCGCCGGCGCCTTCGCGGCTGAAGAAGCTGCCCCACAGCCCGCGCAAGGCCATGGGCACCACCGGCACCGGCGTTTCCGCCACGATGCGCTCGAGGCCGCGACGGAACAGGCCTACTTCGCCGTCGTCCGTCAGCCTGCCTTCCGGGAAAATGCAGATCAGATCGCCTTGGTCCAGCCCCTCGCGGATCGCCGCGAAGGCGGCGTCGTAGATCTCGGGGGCGTCCTTTCGCGCCGCGATGGGGATGGCCCGTCCGGTGCGGAAAATGAAGTAGAGCACCGGCAGAGCGTAGATGCGCTTGTCCATCACGAAGCGGATCGGGCGTCGCACCGCCCCTGCCAGCAACGGCGCGTCCATGTAGCTGACGTGGTTGCAGACCAGCACTGCGGCGCCCCGCTCGGGAATGTTCTCCAGGCCTTGGTGGCGAACGCGGTACATGGAGTGGGAGATCAGCCACACCAGGAAGCGCATGGAGAACTCCGGCACCTGCCAGAAGATGAACGCCGCCACGCCGACGTTGACGAGGGCCAACGCCAGCATCAGTTCCGGCACGGTGCGGCCGAGCAAGCCCAGCCAGGCGATGGCGAAGCCGGCCCCGGCCACCATGAACAAGGCGTTCAGCATGTTGTTGGCGGCCACCACCCGAGCCCGGCGGTCGTTGGGGGTGCGCGCCTGGATGTTGGCCTGCAGCGGCACCACGAACATGCCGGCGAACATGCCCATCAGCCCCAGATCCGCCAGCAGCCGCAGGGTGCCTTCGCCGGCCAGGAACTCGCGGATGGTGCGCTCGCCCTCGCCCTGCACGGCGTCGATGGCGAAATACGCATCCACCCCGAACACGCTCACGCCGAGTGCGCCCAGGGGCACCAGGCCGATCTCCACTCGCCGTCCGGAGAGCTTCTCGCACAGCAGCGAGCCGACGCCGATGGCGATGGTGAAGGCGACCAGGATCAGCGTCACGACATAGGGGCCGCCGGCGAGGTGGTCGGCGATCAGCACCGGAATCTGCGTCAGGGTGACCGACCCCAGCAGCCAGAACCAGGAGATGCCCAGAATCGACAGGAACACGGCTTTGCGCTCCAGGGCCAAGGCGACCAGCGCCTTGGTCTGGGCGATCGGATTCCAGTCCACGGCACCCTGGCGACTCGGCGGGCCTGGGGGGATGCCGCGACTGGCGACATAGCCCGCCACGGCAATGGCCACCACGAAAACGAACAGCCACAGGGATACGTCGCTGGCAGCGCCGACGAAGCCGCCGGCCATGGTGCCGAGCAGGATCGCCACCAGGGTGCCGCTCTGCACCACGGCGTTGCCGCCAACCAGTTCGGCGGGGTCGAGATGCTGGGGCAGGATGGCGTATTTCAACGGCCCGAAGAAGGTGGACTGCGTGCCGAGCAGGAACAGCACCGCCAGCAGCGCCGGTACGCTTTGCAGGTACAGGGCGATGCCGGCCAGGGCGGCGACGCCGATTTCGCCCAGCTTCACCCAGCGGATCAGCCGCGACTTCTCGAATCGATCGGCGAGCGTTCCGGCGGTGGCGGAGAATAGAAAGAACGGCGCGATGAACAGACCCGCGGCCACGTTGACGAACACGCCTCGGTCGTCCTCGGCGATCAGACCGCCGAAGACGAACACCAGGATCAGCGCCTGCTTGAACACGTTGTCGTTGAAGGCGCCGAGGAATTGAGTAGCGAACAACGGCGCCAGCCGGGGCGTGGCCAGCAGGCCGAACTGCGAACTCGGCTGCGTCGGCGCAACAGCCTCCGGCCCAGCGCCGGAGGCGACTGGTTCCTGCTCGGTCTCTGTGCTAGCGCGAGGCACGGATTTCCCCGTTCACGAACAAGGCACTGGCTCTCGGGCCGCGCTTAGGCATCGCCCTCATGGCTGGTCCAGCGTCCCGCGATGCGCCAGCCTCCGGCCCCGGCCGTGAAAGACGAAGCTCCAGCCAGTGAACCGCACCAACGGAGCTTTGGTGGACATGGTGGTTTCTTGCCAACTGCTCAAAGCGAAGATACTCTCAATATCGTCCATGCGCGGAGTGTAGGCGTGCCGACGGACCAAGGCAAAGCCCATGCAGCGGGGGAGCGCGAAGATGGCGTCTTCGCCTGCGACACGGGCGCGGACGAAACCAGTGCCTTGGCAGCGGCGCGGTGCCGGCGATGACGGTTCCCGCGCCCATCCGCTGGCAGGACGGCAGGCTGTGGCTGCTCGATCAGCGGCTGCTGCCCGAGCGCGTGGTTTTCGCCGAGTACGCCGACGCCGCCAGCGTTGCCGTCGCCATCCGCCAACTGCGCGTGCGCGGCGCCCCGGCCATCGGCGTCGCCGCTGCCTATGGGATGGCGATGGCTTGGCGCGACGGAGCGGATCTGGCACAAGCCGCCGCCAGCCTGCGCACTGCTCGGCCCACCGCCGTCAACCTGGGCTGGGCCGTGAACCGCATGCTGGCCGCCCACGCCCAAGGCGGAAGCCCGATCGACGAAGCCTGCGCCATCCACGACGAGGATCGCGCCATGTGCGAAGCCATCGGCCGTCATGGCGCGGTTCTAGTGCAACCCGGCGCCAGCGTGCTCACCCACTGCAACGCCGGGGCGCTGGCAGTCTCCCACCTTGGCACGGCGACGGCACCGCTCTATCTCGCCCATCGCGCCGGCGTTCCATTCCACGTCTACGTGGACGAAACCCGGCCGCTGCTGCAAGGCGCTCGGCTCACCTGCTGGGAACTGTCGGCGGCCGGCATCGACCACACCCTGGTCTGCGACAACGCCGCCGCTCACCTGATGGCGGAGAAGGCCGTGGACATGGTGCTCGTCGGGGCCGACCGCGTCGCCGCCAACGGCGACACGGTGAACAAAATCGGTACCCGATCGCTGGCCATCGTGGCCCGCTACCACGACGTGCCGTTCTACGTCGCCTGCCCTGCCTCGACCTTCGACGCGGCGACGCCAACGGGCGCGGAGGTGGTCATCGAGGAGCGCGACGGCGCCGAGGTGACGGCGGGGATGCCTGCCGTGGCTGGCGTCAAGGTGCGCAACCCGTCGTTCGACGTGACGCCGGCCGCCCTGGTCACCGCCTACATAACCGCCGGAGGCATCGTCGAGAACATCGGCGCTCTCGCCCAGCGACGGATTTCAACCCTTGGCGCGTAGGAAGAGACACAGCCTATTTTGGAGATCGGCCAATGAAACCGAAGGTGCTAGAAGACCTGCCTGTCAGCATTGCGGTCGCCGTCTGCGTCACCGCCGCGGCGCTCGCCGCCAACGCCGGCTTGAAGGATCGGTTCCCCATCGACCTCGCCGAACTCCAGGCCAAGGCCGAGGAACGCTTTGATGCAGCCGACGCCGATGGCGACGGTCTCCTGTCCGCCGACGAGTTCGCCGCCGCGGATCTGCGCGAAGCCTTCGCCTCCCGCCGTTACCGCCGCCACGATCGGCGTGGAGAGCAGGCCCGCGTCGAAGGCCCAGACGAACAGCGCGAAGACGTCTTCGCGGCCGCCGACGCCGATGGTGACGCCCAGCTCTCGAAGGACGAGTTCGACGCCCTGCCGGCCGCTGCCCGGGCCGTGAGACAACGACGGCTGTTCGAGCGGCTCGACGCCAACCAGGACGGCATGCTGACGCCGGCGGAGTTCCCGTCCAGGGCTTCCCGGCTGGCGGCGCTGGATGTCAACGGCGACGGCCAGATCACCCGCGACGAGATGCCTCGCCGGCGTCCCAGGCATCGTTAGGACGGTGCCGGTTTGGTGCCGGTTCGCGGCCGCGCTGCCCGCGCAGCTGGCGTTTCCGACGAGGCGCTCATGGAGCGAGTACGGAACCAGGACCGCGATGCCTTCGCAGTCCTGGTGGACCGCCATCTGGATGCCATCCACGCGTTCAACTACCGCCTCACCCGCAATGCCGAGGATGCCGCGGATCTCGCCCAGGAGACCTTCCTGCGCGTTTGGAGCAGCGCCGGCACATGGAAGCCGAAGCGCGTCAAGTTCGCCACTTGGCTGCACCGCATCGCCCGCAACCTGTGCATCGACGCACACCGTCGTCGTCGAGATTCGGAACAGATCGATGTGGACACGCTGTGCAGCGACGAAGCCGACCCGGACGAGATGCCTGCCAGGGAACGCCTGTGCGCCGCGCTGGCGAGCGCATTGGCAGCGCTGCCCGAGCGGCAGCGGACGGCGCTGCTGCTCTGCCATCGCCAGGGCATGAGCAACCGCGACGCCGCGGCGGTGCTGGCGGTGAGCGTAGACGCCTTGGAATCCCTGCTCGCTCGTGCTCGCCGCACCTTGCGCACCGAGCTGCGAGACTATCGCCCGCCCGGCTAGACTGGAGAATGTCCACGATGAGCCGACCCATCGACATCAACGACTTCGAGGATGCCCTGGACCGCCACGGCGCGGATTCCAGCCTGTGGCCGGAGACCGTGCGCATCCGAGCCACGGCGCTGCTCGAATCCTCGGCCCGCGCCCGCGATCTGCTCGCCGAGGCGAAGCGGCTGCAGCAAGCCCTGAGCGACGCGCTCCCGACTGTGCCCGCTCCCCCGGGTTTGAAGACGCGCATCCTCGCCAACCTGCCCCGCCGAGATCCGTGGCTGGAATGGCTGACGATGAAGCGGTGGCGGCTGGTGGCGCTCGCCTGCGTACCTCTCGCACTGGGGTTCGCCGTGGGTTTGAACGTCGTCGAGGATACCGCCAGCTGGGAAGACCGCGTCCTGGTCGCGTTCTCCGAAACCGAGTTCGCGGAGTTCGAACTGCCGGGAGACGAATGATGAAGAACCGCTGGTTCGGCGGCAGCCTCGTTGCCTCGGCGTTGCTGAACCTAGTGCTGATCGGCTTCTTGGCCGGGACGCTGAGCGGCCCGCCACGGTGGACGCGGAGCAGTTTCGACCCGACCGTCGGCTTGGGCCGTCTGATGCGCTTTTTGCCGGAGGAACGCCGCGAAGAGCTGCGCGTCGACCGGGACGCGCGACGCGAAATCCGCACCTCGCTGCGCGACATGCGCCGTGCCCAGCGGGCTATCCACCAAGCGCTGATCGCGGAACCGTTCGATCGGGACGAGTTGACGACGACCCTCGACATGTTCCGCGACCACTTCGTCGCCAGCCAGAGCCGCAGCCATGCGGCGTTCGCGGACATCATGGCGCAGCTGACGCCGGAGGAGCGTCGTCGCTTCGTCGAGAGCATGCGCCGCTCGAAGAACGGACCCGCCATCGGCGATAGCGCGACGCGCCTGCGTCCACTGGACGGCTGCTAGGCATGGTCGCGTCTCCAGCGCCTGGAAGGGACTGGGCAGGCAGCGGGAGATCGTCGAAGCCAATGTCGAGCACCGGCGTTCAACCGCCGGATTCGATTGTCTCGACGGTTCCTCCTTCGTCCATCTGATTCTCCCCAGTGGTGCCGCTAGCGGTGGAGGCCTTCGCGGTCTTGCGAGTGGCGCTGCTCGAGGTCCAGCAAGTAGCGCTTCGTCGGCAGCCCGCCGCCGAATCCCGTCAAGCTGCCGTCCCGCCCGATGACCCGGTGGCAGGGAATGACGATGGGCAGCGGATTGCGGGCGTTGGCGGCACCCACGGCGCGCACTGCCGTCGGGCGGCCGATGTCTCGGGCAACCTCGCTGTAGCTGCGCGTCTCGCCGTAGGGGATGCGTCCCAGCGCGGCCAGCACCTTGGCCTGGAATGGCGTCGCCTCGGGTTCAAGACGCAAGTCGAACTCGCGACGTGCGCCGTCGAAGTACTCGGCGAGCTGCCGGGCGGCGTCCCTGAATACTTCATCCTGCTGTTGCCAGTCCGAAGGAGCGTCCCGGTCCTCGCGTTCGGACGGGAAGCGGACGACTTTCAAGGCGCATTCCGAACCGGCAAGCAGCAGCGAACCGATAGGGCCGGGCACGAACGTGTAGAACATGACTCAATCTCTTCTTGAAGACCACAGATGCATGGTCGCGTAGGCCCGCCACGGTCGGCAGGGTTTCGCCCAGCGTCGCGCTTCGGCGCCCTTCATGCCGAGTGCCTGCAGTACGCCCCAGTCCGAATCCGGGAACGCGTCCGGATCCCGGCCTACCCGCATGGCGGCGTATTCCGCGGTCCACGGCCCCAGGCCGCGGATTTCGGAGAACGCGGTTCGAAGCGACTGCGCATTCTTGAGCCAGCCATCGCCTTGCGCGGCAACGCGCCGCGCCACTGCGGAAACGGCACGACCGCGCACACCGGGGATGCCGATGGCCGCCACTTCGGTGCCGGCCAGGGATTCTGCGCTGGGAAAGACGCCGTCGCCGAAGCGTTCGCACAGCGCCGCTGCCAGGGCGGTAGCGCGATCCACGCTTACCTGCTGGCCGAGGATGGCGCGTACCGCGCCTTCGAAGGCATCCCAGACGCCGGGTACGCGGATGCCCGGCGCGGCCCGCACCAAGGGCGCCAGCAAGGACTGCCGCGACAGGTGTTCGTCGATGGGTTCGGGGTCGGCATCCAGGTCGAAGAGGCGGCGCAAGCGGGCCAGAATGTCAGCGCTGCTGGCGCTGGCCGCCGCTGGGATCGCCACCCGCAGGCCGCGCTTCGTCAGCGCGGCTTCCACCCAGGCATTGCCGTCAATGCGTCGCCGATAGCATTCGCCAACAACGGCTTCCAAGCCTGGAATCGCTCGGCGTTCGAGAAACGGGAATAGCCAAGACGCGGCGAACGGTCTTCGCAGCGGCAGATGCAGTTCGATGCCGGCTACGGCTTTCCGCTTGCGTCGCCGAATCTTCGACGGCGGCTCGCCGAACACGGCTCGGAACTCGGCGTTGAAGCGCCGTGCGCTGCCGTAGCCAGCGCTCATGGCCACCTCGGTCATGCCCAGGTCCGATTCATCGATCAGCCGCCGGGCAAGCTGTAAACGCCGCCCTCGGGCCAGCGCCGCCGGACCGGCGCCCAGTTCGTCCACGAACAGCCGCGTCAAGTGCCGTGCGCCGACCCCCACGGTCGCCGCCAGCTCGACGCAGCCATGCTCGTCCAGGTAGCCGTCGTCGATCAACCGCAGCGCCCGCAGCACGGTGGCACTGGCGACGGTCCACTCGGGCAGCGGCGGTGCTGTTTCCGGCCGGCAACGCCGGCACGGCCGGTAGCCAGCGGACAGCGCTGCGGCAGGCGAGGCGAAATAGCGCACGTTGTCCTCCCGCGGCACTCGCGCCGGGCATACCGGTCGGCAGAACACGCCGGTGGTGAACACGGCGACTACGAAGCGGCCGTCGAAGCGCGCATCCCGGGCTACGTGGGCACGGCGGCAGATGTCGGGGCTTGGCAGCATGGAGGGCACTATAATCCCCCGTTCGCGTACCGACTCGCCGGATTCGGACATGCCTACGAGATGCGCTGCGCTGGAACCAGCGGTGGTGCCCAAGCCTTGGGGCCGCGAGGTCTGGTACAGCGGCATCGAAGCGCGTGGCGAGAGCCGGGTGCGATCCGCCGCCAATGCCGTGCCGCTGTCGCAGTATCTCGTCGCCCACGGGCGCACGGTGCCGATCATCCTGCTGAAGGCGCTGCAACCGGCAACCGGGAACCTGTACCTGGAAGTACACGAAACCAAGTCCGAGGTGTACGTGGTCGATGCCGTGGATGCTGGGCAGTGGCCGGATGGCGGGCGGATGCTGCTCGGCGCGAATCCGGCCAAGCGGCGGGCGTTGGGCGATGGTCGATTCCGAGCGGCGTTGCGGGCCATGGCGCAGGCGGCGGAAGTAGGCAGCGTCGAGCTCTGTGCGGTAGAGGAGTTCATGCGCCCCGTCGAATTGCGCATCGGCGACGTGGCGACCATTGCGCCGCGTGTGCCTCACTCTCTACTGCGCGGCGTCGACGTGATCGAGTTTCAGACTCCGGTGTTCGAGCGCAAGATTCTGGCGTCGAGCCAGCCGGTAGTTACCCAGGACGGCTGGGACAGCGCGGATGCCGTGGCGATCATGGATATCGCCCAGCAGCCGACGGTGCTGGCGGCTGGCAACGAGGCGGTCGAAGTCGTCGCGACGACGCCCGAGTTCACGCTGACCCGCTACCGCTTGCGGGCCGATTCGATGTTCGCGGTGCCGCCCTGGTCGGTGGGCTGGGTGGTTCGCGGCGCGGTCTCGGACGGCGAACGGTTCGAACCCCGGACGGCGTTCGTCGCACCCGCCGCAACCGAACTGCGCATCGAATGCGACGCCGAAGTGCTGTTGGCCGTCGAGGTCTGACGCAAGGGCCTGTTCGTGTTCAAATAGCGCCCAACGCGACACGGGAACAGCGGCATGGGCGAGAACGAGTTGATCGTCGAGCAGATCCAGATCGGCCCCATGGCCAACTTCACCTACCTGGTCGGCTCACGTTCCACCCGCGAGGTGGCGGTGGTGGATCCGGCCTGGGACATCGACGGCTTGCTGAACCATATCGCCGAACGCGGCTACGCTCTGGTCGCGGCCCTCGCCACCCACTACCACCCGGACCACGTCGGCGGCGGCATGGGCGGCCACAGCATCGCCGGCGCCGCCGACTTGCTGGCCAAGAATCCAGTGAAGGTCTACGCCCACCGCGAGGAGGTCGATGGCATACGCAAGGTCACCGGCCTGTCGGAGTCGGATCTCGTGAAAGTGGACTCCGGCGATACCATGCGCGTCGGTCCCATCGATATCGAGTTCCTGCATACGCCGGGCCACACCCCGGGTTCGCAATGCTTCCGCATCCGCAACACCCTGGTCTCCGGCGACACGCTGTTCATCGACGGCTGCGGACGGGTTGATCTGCCGGGCTCCGATTCCGAGCAGATGTACCACAGCCTGCAGAAGCTCAAGGCCCTGCCGGACGATACGCTGCTGCTGCCCGGCCACAACTACAGCGCCGTCCCCAACGCGACGATGGGCGAGGCGAAGAAGACGAATTCCTATCTCGCCGTCAAGGATCTGCCGACTTGGCAGCAGGTGATGGGCTAAGCGGCTGCCGGCTGTGGCTGCCGAATCCAGACAAGCACAGGAGATGAACAATGGACACTGGCGAGTTCAGAGGCTTTGACGTGACGATCCGCGATCCCGGCATCGCGTGGTTCCAGTTCTCGACGCCCGAACGTCTGAACGGCATGACGGCCGCCATCAAACGCGACTTGGTGGAAGCCGTCACCCAGGCGCAGATGGACAACGGCGTACGGGTGCTGGTGTTCACCGGCACCGGGCGGGCGTTCTGCGCCGGCGACGACCTCAAGGGCTACGGCAGCGTTCAGGTTCCCGGTACGCCGCTGGTGCCGGCGATCGGCCACGGCCACGACAGCGGCATCGGCACCTACAACGGCCTGCGCACCATCTCCCAGCGCGTCAACACCGCGATTCGGGGCCTGGACAAGCTCACCATCGCCGCTGTCAACGGCGTCGCCATCCAGACCGGCTTCTCCCTGGCGCTGGCCTGCGACTTCCGCATCGCCGCCCGCGGGGCGCGCATGGGCAGCGCCACGCTGCGCTTCGGCCTGCTGCCGGACGAGGGCGGGCAGTATCTGCTGGTGCAACACCTCGGCGTCGCTCGCACCCTGGAGTTCCTGATGAAGAAGAAGATCGTCAACGCCGACGAAGCGCTGGACTTGGGCTTGGTTCACGAGGTTGTGGAACCGACGGAACTCGAAGCCGAGACCATGAATCTAGCCACGGAACTCGCCAACGGACCGCAGGCATCCATGCGCCTGCTGAAGCGCTCGGTGTACAACGCCGCCGAACTGAGCTGGGAGCAGAGCCTGGACGAGATCGCCGCCAAGACGGGGATCTCGGACCACCACCCGGACGCCCGGGAGGGTGTGCGGGCGTTCCGCGAGAAGCGGACGGCGAAGTTCAACGACTGGTTGGAGTAGACCCCTATGCCGGAGTTGCCGGAACGGGCCAACTTCAGGCCACGATGGCGGTGCAGGCGCTCTTCGGGATCGGAGCTTGGGGAATGGCTGCGCCGCCAACGCTGCTGCCGCACCGCAACGGCAAGCAGGCGACGATGAAGGTTCGAGATGCCGTGCCCATCCTTGCAGTGGGATTTATGCGCTTGGCGCCACTACGTGCTGTATTTGCCACATATGTTGGTTGAACAGGCCCCATCCAGTTTCCGGCGGAGTCGAGCGTGCAAGTCCCCTTGCTATCGTGGCTTCAGGCGCTCGGGCTGGGGGCTGACGCCTCGAACCAGCGAGCGCCGCCCCATGTCGCCATCTTCGACCGGCATTCGATCCGCGGCAACGCCCGCTAGGACGGCAGCAGCCCTGCCACCTCGTCCCTCTCCTCCTTCAGTTCCGCCTCCGTGATGTCCAGCTTGGCGCGGCTGAAATCGTTGACCTCCAGACCTTCCACGATACGCCAGTCGCCGCCTTCGCAGATCACTGGACAGGAGAAGATCAGGCCCTCGGCGATGCCGTAGCTGCCGTCCGACGGTACGCCCATGCTCACTACGCCGTTCGATTCCCCGGTCCAGTCGCGGACGTGGTCGATGGCGGCGTTGGCCGCCGACGCCGCGCTCGATGCGCCGCGTGCCTTGATGATGGCGGCGCCGCGTTTCTGCACGGTGGGCAGGAAGTCGTTTTTCATCCAGGCCGCATCCACCAGCTCCAGGGCCGCTTGGCCGGCGACCGTAGCGTGGTGCAGGTCGGGATACATGGTGGGCGAATGGTTGCCCCAGATGGCGAGGCCCGCGATGTCGGAGACCGCAGTGCCGGTCTTCGCCGCTAGCTGGGCGAGAGCGCGGTTGTGGTCCAGGCGCGTCATGGCGGTGAAGTTGCGCGGGTCCAGATGCGGCGCATTGCGCTGGGCGATCAGGCAGTTGGTGTTCGCCGGATTGCCCACCACCAGCACCTTCACGTGCCGAGCGGCGTGGTCGTTCAGCGCTTTGCCCTGCACGGAGAAGATTGCCGCATTGGCTTCCAGCAGATCCCTGCGCTCCATGCCCGGCGCGCGCGGTTGGGAGCCTGCCAGCACGGCGATGTCCGCATCTGCGAAGGCGATTTGCGGGTCGTCCGTGGGGAAGATGCCTTGCAGCAGCGGGAAGGCGCAGTCGTCGATCTCCATGACGACGCCACGGAGGGCGTCCATGGCTGGCGGAATCTCCAGCAATTGCAGAATCACCGGCTGTTCCGGTCCCAGCATGGCTCCGGAAGCGACCCTGAAGACGAGCGCGTAGCCGATCTGCCCGGCGGCGCCGGTTACTGCAATGCGAACTGGCTCGGTCATCCTGTTTCTCCTGGAGCGAACGGCGCCTATGCTACTCGGTTGCCCGGACGGTTATTCGAATTCGCGATACCAGATGCCCCTGGCGCGGCAAGCCAACGCGGCGGCCACGAAGGGGACGATGGGCCGGGGCAGAGCGTCCGGCGGCGCGAACGCGAGCGCATCGCATTTGTCCGGCTCGCCGATGGCGGCGATGCCGGACCAGCGTACGGCCTCGAACACGAAGTCTACGCCGCCGGAGTAGGGCATGGCCACTACCGGCTCGATCTTCTCCACTTCGATGCAAGCCTCTTCGCGGCACTCGCGCACGGCCGCGCCCGCCACTTGCTCGCCGGCTTGGCGATGGCCGCCCGGCAGCGAATACCTGCCGTCCAGAAAGCCGGTGTTGGCCCGTCGCAGAAGCAGCAGGTGGCCGCTGGCGTTGAAGACCAAGGTATGCACCACGATGGCGAAGGGAGTGCGCATGCAGCCAAGCCAGTACCGATGCGTTCATTGTTGCCGCGAGCGTAACGCATTTTCTCTGCCGAGCACCCGCAACGGAACGGCACTTGACGGCCGGCGGTCGAGGGCACACTGTTGCATCCTGCTGGCGGACCCGGATTCAGCGAACGAAAGAGCAGGCTCGCACGGTTCAAGCCCGCCGAAAGGATCGCCTTCCAGCCGACTCGGTGCGGAAGAGTGTTGCAGCGTACTTGGCGCGACGGCGTGCGGCGGCTCCTGGCGATCTGCTCCGGTGCGCGCGGCGACTGCACTCGAACTCCCCCGACCCCGCTGGGAACCACAATCGACATCCCGACAAAGCATCGACCTCGTGACACTGTCCAAGCCCGATTCCAACACCTGCGTCAAGGGCCTCGCACAGCTTGCCTTTGCCCGCCGCGTCGAGGAAGCCTCCCTGAACGCTTGGCCGGCCATGCATCAGGTGCTGCTCGACGGCTGGCTATTGCGCTTCTCTGGCGGCTTCACCCGGCGCGCGAATTCCGTCACGCCGCTGCATCCCTCCACCGAGCCGCTGCCGGCCAAGGTTCTCTACTGCGAGAGCCTCTACGCTCGCAAGCGGCTGCGCACCGTTTTCCGGCTGCCGGCGACGGCCGACCGTGCATCCCTGGACGACATCCTGGCGGCGCTCGGCTACGAGGCTGGCGACCACACCGAGGTGCTGCTGGCTTCTCTCGAATATGGCGCGTTTGCCGCCGAGCCGGGTTTCGCCTTGATGTCTCATGCCAAATTCCTGGCGATCTACAGCGTCTTGGCCGAAATGAGGGGCGCTGCGGTGGTCCTGCACGACATCGTGCTGAAGGCGATCCAGCCGGAGACGGCATTCGGCGTCGTATCCGAGCACGGAGAGCCGGTGGCCTGCGGCATGGTGGTGGTCGAACGTGAACTGGCCGGGCTGTTCGACATCGTCACCCATCCGATGCATCGCCGTCGCGGACACGGCGGCACCTTGGTTTGCGGGCTGCTGGCGCGCGCCAAGGCCCTGGGCGCACGGTATGCCTACTTGCAGGTACGCAACGACAATGCTCCAGCGCGGCGCCTCTATGAGGGACTGGGGTTCGCGTCCCTCTACGACTATTGGTACCGAACGTCCAAGGACGTGGTTGCGGCCTGAGCGCTGTCCCCGCGCCTGGACTGGGCGCAGCATGGTTTCGGCGCGAACGCGACAGTGCCGGTCGCAGCAAGGCAGTCGCCTGTACCGTGGTTGGTGGCTTTGCGATACAGCGGGAACTGCTCGCAGTGCCAATCGCCTGTGCCGGGAGGCTGCGCCGCCGACTGGCGAGGCATTCGCTCCCTGCAGGCGACGGCCAATGCATCGCTTCCCCTCGCTGGCGGTATCGGATGCCCGTTGCGGACGATGCCTTGATCTTGCGGGTGTCCATTGGCAGTCTGTCGCCATGCCTAGCGACGTCGCGGATCCCTACGCCGCCCTCTCTCCCGGGGGCCGGCTGGTGGCCCAGGTATGCGGTGTGGTCGCGCCCCATGCGATACACGCCACGGACATCCAGAAGCTGCTGTCCCAGGCCAAGATTCGACTGTTGGGCCGCCGCCTCGACAGGCCGCAGATCCGCAAAGCCGTCGACGAACTGGTGAAGGCGAAAATCGTCGTTCGAGAATCGCGCCGCGAAGTGGTCGCGCGGCTCGAGTGGGCGCAGATCCTGACCCGGGCGGCGCAGCGCGATCGCGTCCTGAAGCCGGTACTGGCCGCCTTCGTGGCGGCACGGTCGGTACATTGGCCCCAACCGATCGAGGATGAAACGCTGTTGCGCGGCTATCTCGTGGCCGGCGATGTCGATCGCCTCGACCAAGTGCTCGAGCACGGCAAGCACGGCCCTGAGGCGTGGCGCTTCCTGGCCGAACCGTTGGCGGTCGACTTGCTGGAAAAGCTGCCGAGGCAGTATCTCGCCGATGCCCTTCACGGCTGCCTGGACCATGTTGTCGAGACCGCGGCACCGCCTCGGCCGGTGGTCGAAGCCTGCGAGACCCTGGCCCCGGACCTGGCTCCCTATGCTGCGAGCATCGCCTTCATCTATATCCTGCAGGGTCGTTTCGCCCTCGCGGAGGATGTGTTCGCGGCCTTGCCGCCGAAGGCTCGGGAAGACAAGCCGGCGCTGGTCGGACTGGCGGCGACGCGAGCACTGATCCAAACGCTGCGCGGCGACGACGCCGGTGCGCGGCGGCACATCGAAGCGGCCCTGGCTGCCCAGCGGGCAGGCACTCGCAAGCGGCTGGTGTTCCCGGATTTGCGCGCCTTCGCACTGGCGCTGGTGGCCTTGGCGCGCAACGACACGCCCGAGTCCCGCGCGTTTCTCGCGCAGACTCTTCGCACCGCCGATCGGCTAGGAATCGGCCGCCGCCGCGAAATCGATTTCGTGGCCAATGCGGCCCGAATCAAGGCCGGCAGCGGCGTTTTCAGCAGCCTGCCGAGACACCCATGCATCGATGGGCTGTTCGATGGCCTAGTGAGCTGCTGGCTCGACGACTTCCGCCCCAAGCCCGAAACCCGGCTGGCGCGGCTGCTGCCCTACCGCAATCGGGCCGTGGCCAATGGCTTCGACTGGGTGGCGGCCGAGAGCGACGAGGTGCTGCGGCGCTATGCAGACCGCCATGGCGGCAGTACGCCGAATCCCGCAATCGGCCATGCGGACTTGGGCACCACCACGCTCGCCACCCTCGCCGCAGCCATCCCGGGCTGGGAGTATTCGCTGAAGGCATTGGAGCAACTCGCCTACCACGCCAGCAGCAAGCCGGACCGCAAGCGCGGTACAGGTGCTCCGGCCAAGCGGCGGCTAGCCTGGGATCTTCACGAGGAGCACCACGTCATCGTCGCGGAACCGCGAGAGCAGCGGGAGAACAAGAACGGCGCTTGGAGCAAGGGCCGCAAGGTGGCGCTCAAGCGCCTTGCCGCCGATGCTGCCAAGATGGATTTCCTGCTGCCCCAGGACCGCGAGGCGGCTGCCGCCGTTGCCATCCGTCATAGCTACTGGAGCGAACGGGTGGAGCACCACTTGGGCGACCGCGGCCTGTACGCGCTGGCCGGCCATCCTTATGTCTTCAATGTCGAAGGCGAGCCGGTGGACATCGTGCGCCGCGAGCCGGAGCTGTCCATCGGCGAGGATGCCGAAGGCGGCGTGATGGTGCGCATCGAACCCCACGGCGGCGATACCGACGATGCGTACCGCGCCACGATGGCGACCCATCGGCGCTGCGAGGTGACCCGGTTCACGCTGGATCACCGGCGCTTGTTCTCGATTGTTCCGGAAACCGGATTGCAACTGCCCGTCGGTGCCAAGTCGCGGCTGTTGGAGGCGGTATCGTCCTTGGCCGCCGACATCCGCGTACAGAGCGACGCTGCCGATGGCGCCGCCAGCGCGGTGCAGGTGGATGCCGATACGGAACCTTGGGTGTGTCTAGAACCGCTGGACGCCGGCCTGTGCGTGGCGCTGGTGGTGGAACCCATTGCCGATTCGGGCATCTGCTTCGCGCCCGGTACCGGCGGCGCCGTGGTGTTCGCCAGCCGCGACGGCAAAAACGTACAGGCGCGGCGCGATCTGGCAGCGGAAAACGCAGCGGTGCATCTCTTGGCGGGGCGCTGCCCGCAACTGTCGTCGCGGCCTACGAAACTCGAACCTCTGGCGTTGCCGGAACCCGCCCAGTGCCTGGAGTTCCTGGAACGGCTCGAAGCGGCTGGGGTACGCTGCAAGTGGCCCCAGGGCGAGCCGTTCCGCATCGTCGCCCATGCTTCGACGCCGTCGCTGGCGCTGACGGTGAAGTCCGCCGACCAATGGCTGCAGGCATCCGGCAAGCTCGCTGTGGACGAGCGCCGCGTACTGGATCTCAAGCGGCTGTTCGAGCTGCTGGAAGCGAACCCCGGCTCGCGCTTCCTGGAACTGGACGATGGAGATTTCCTGGCGCTGACCAGCGCTTTCCGCCGTCAGCTCGACGACTTGGCCAGCCTGTCGACACCGGCGGCAAAGGGCGCCGTACGTCTGAATCCGCTGGCGGCGCTGGCTCTCGACGATTTCGTCGAGAGCGCCCAAGTGGACGCGGACCAAGGCTGGCGCGAGTTGCGGTCCCGGTTGCGCGAGGCCGAATCCTTCGAACCGGAACTGCCAAGCACCCTGCAGGCGGAACTGCGTCCGTACCAGTTGGACGGCTACCGCTGGCTGGCACGCCTGAGTCGCTGGGGCGCTGGGGCTTGTCTCGCCGACGACATGGGCCTGGGCAAGACCGTGCAGACCCTCGCCCTGCTGCTGGCGCGAGCGCCGGACGGTCCGGCGCTGGTGGTGGCGCCCACCTCGGTGGTGGCCAACTGGATCGACGAGGCGCGTCGTTTCGCGCCGACCTTGAACGTCAGGGCTTATGTCGGCGCCGCCGCATCCCGTTCGGAGCTGCTCGACGCACCAGCTCCCTTCGACTTGTATATCACCACCTATGGCGTATTGCAGAACGATGCCGACCAGCTCGCCTACATCCACTGGCGCAGCGCCGTGCTCGACGAAGCCCAAGCCATCAAGAATCCGGCCACCAAGCGCGCCCGGGCTGCCCGCCGACTGGTGGCGGACTTCCGCCTTGTCACCACCGGCACCCCCATCCAGAACAATCTGATGGACCTGTTTTCGCTGTTCGGCTTCCTCAATCCCGGTCTGCTCGGCTCCCTGGAACAGTTCCGCCGCAATTTCATGCTGCCCGTGGAGCGCGACCGCGATGCCGACGCCAACGCTCGGTTGCGACGGCTGATCGCGCCCTTCCTGCTGCGGCGGCTGAAGACCGAAGTGCTCGACGATCTGCCCGAGCGCACCGAGATCGTCCTGCATGTCGAGATGTCCGCCGCCGAGGCGACGCTCTACGAGGCGCTGCGGCGGCGGGCGGTGGAGGAACTCGAAGCGGCGCAAACGGCAGGCCAGAACGTGCGCGAAGGGGTGCGGCGGGTGCAGGTGCTCGCTCATTTGACGCGGCTGCGGCTCGCCTGCTGCAATCCCCGGCTGGTGCTCGACGAAGATGGCAAGGCGCCGCCTAGAAGCGCCAAACTCGACACGTTCGCCACCACCTTGGAAGAATTGCTGGAAAACCGCCACAAGGTGCTGGTGTTCTCGCAGTTCGTCATGCATCTGAAGCTGGTGGAGGAGTACCTCGTCGAGGCTGGCATCGCCTATCAATATCTCGATGGCGCCACCCCCGCGAAGGCCCGTGCCGAGCGCGTCAAAGCCTTCCAGTCCGGCCAGGGCGACGTATTCCTGATCTCGCTGAAGGCTGGCGGCATCGGGCTGAACCTGACCGCCGCGGACTACGTCATCCACATGGACCCCTGGTGGAATCCGGCCGTGGAGGATCAGGCCTCCGACCGCGCCCACCGCATCGGCCAGACCCGCCCGGTAACCATCTACCGCCTCGTCGCCAAAGGCACTGTCGAGGAACAGCTCGTCGACCTGCACCATCGCAAGCGCGATCTCGCCGATGCCCTGCTCGAAAGTGCCGATGTCGCTGGTCGGCTGAATGCCGACGAGCTGCTCGACTTGCTGCGGCTGCCGCTGCGCAGCGGCAGCTAGCCGAATGCCGCGCGAAGAAGATGCCTTCTGGTCCCATAGCCGTTGGGATTCGGCTGGCTGCGAGGAGCCAAGCGACACCGGCATGCATCGGTGGAGGATCGATCCTTTCCAGCCACCGCAAATGCCGGGCCGAGGCCGATTGCTCTGACGGAGCAGTCGGCCCAATATGACGGCTGCTCGTATTCATGGCGACCAGCCGCTTTGTCCGCTGTGGCCAAGTGCCGTTTCGAAACTGGCCGTGCGGCGATGATTGGGGGAGAGGGTAGCGGACGCTCTTGGCGTTCGACGCAACAACGGGTCGGGTGCGGCGGCGTTCGAGAGTCGCCAGCCAGCTCGGTGAAGCGGATACAGGCCCCGGCGACAGCACCGGCCTGCCCGCGATTCGACCTTGAACCGCACGAGAGCCGGCGGGATCATGGCGCAATGTCCGAGCGATCGGGAGAACCGCATGGCGGCTGACAAGCTCCGCCTGCCCATCGGCATCCAGACCTTCCACGACATCCGCGAAGGCGGCTGCTACTACGTGGACAAGACCGAGTACGCCCTGCGGGCCGCCGCCGACGATAAGTTCCTGTTCCTGTCGCGCCCGCGGCGGTTCGGCAAGAGCCTGTTCCTGGACACGCTGGCGGAACTGTACCAGGGCAGGGAGACGCTGTTCCGAGGGCTGGCCGCCGGCGGCCGGTGGGACTGGTCGAGAAGCCATCCGGTGGTGCGCCTGAACTTCGGCCTCGACGACTTCACCGAAAAAGGCATGGTGCGCCAGCACATCCTGGGGGCGCTGGACGAGATCGGCCGTCAGGCAGGAATAGAATCCCGTCACGACATGACGGGGCTGAGGTTGCAGCACCTGCTGGCCGAACTGCGCCAGCGCACCGGCCAGCGGGCGGTGGTGCTGGTGGACGAGTACGACAAGCCGATCCTGGACGCGCTGGGCGACCGGGACACGGCCGAGGTCAACCGGAGCCACCTGCGCGGCCTGTTCGGCGCTGTCAAGGGCTGCGACGCGCACATCGAGAAGTGCTTCGTCACCGGCATCTGCCGGTTTCCCAGGACGAGCCTGTTCTCCACCGCCAACCAGTTCACGGACCGGACGCTGGATCCGCGCTACAACGCCGCCTGCGGCTTCACCGACGACGAGCTGGACGCCGTGTTCGCTCCAGAGCTGGAAGGACTGGACCGGGACGCGATCCGCCAACGCTACAACGGCTACTCCTGGGTTGGAGAGGGGAGCGAGACGGTGTACAACCCCTACGACGCCATGCTGCTGTTCGACACCCGCAGATTCGCCGACCACTGGTGGCGAACGGGTACCCCGTCGTTTCTCGTGCAGCACTTGGAGCGGCACGGCCTGCTCGAGATCGGCGATCTGGACGGCCGCTGGGTGGAAGAGGAGCGGCTGTCCGACTTCGACGTGGAACGGATGGATGCGGCCGCCGTCATGTTCCAGACGGGCAATCTGACAATCGGGAGAAGCGAAAGGAGAAGCGGCCGATCGGGCTACACACTGGCGTATCCGAACGAAGAAGTGCGGCACGGCATGGGGTGGCTGATGACGCTGCATGCGATAGGCGATTCCGACCTCGTGGCCACATGCGGCGAAGACCTCCACGAAGCCGTGGCGAACGCGGATCTGGAACTGATGGAGGCCACTATGCGGACGTTCTATTCGAGCCTTCCGGCACCAGCAGCTAGCCGCCGTGGAGCGGCACGAAGCGCTGTACGCGGTGGCCTTGCGGGCGCTGGCGATGGGCGCCGGCGTCCGCTCGAGTTCCGAGGAGAGCACGGCGCTGGGGCGCTCGGACGTGACCCTCGAAGGCGGCGGCCGCGCGTTCGTGTTCGAGTTCAAGATGAAAGGGCGGGGCGACCCCCTGGAACAGGCCGCCCGCAAGGGCTATGCGGACAAGTACGCCCGTCTCGGCGGCAACGCCTGCGTCGTGGGGGTGACGATGGACCCGGCCACGCGCAACGTCGAGCGGTTCGAGACCGCCGCCCCTTCCTGAGCCGCGATCTGGCACCGGCCCGATGAGACCGGCGCGTTCCACCGAAGGGCGTCCCGCGCCATTGCCAGCGGACTTCGAGCAGCCGCCCAATCCCATGCTCCAGTCGCCCGACAGCCGCTCCCCTAATTCCTGCCCGTCACGACAGGCAGTGGGCGATGCCCTAGGCAACGCTGCGGCGACTTTTCCTCGTCGGTGCGGTAATGTTGGGGTACCACCTACGGAGGGTCCCGATGATCGATGTCCACTACTGGCCGACACCGAACGGCTGGAAAGTCTCCATCATGCTGGAAGAGTGCGGCTTGGACTACAACATCGTCCCCGTCGATATCGGCGGCGGCGATCAGTTCAAGCCGGCGTTTCTGCGCATTTCGCCGAACAACCGCATGCCGGCCATTGTCGACCATGAACCGCTTGGCGGCGGCGAGCCGCTGGCGATCTTCGAGTCCGGCGCCATCCTGGAGTACTTGGCCGAGAAGACCGGCAAGTTCCTGCCCACGGCGCCTCGAGAGCGCTATCGGACGCTGCAATGGGTGCATTGGCAGATGGCCAATCTCGGCCCGATGATGGGCAACGCCAACCACTTCAAGAACTACGGCAAGAACCTCGCCGACGACCCGCAACAGCTCGAGTACGGCGTCAAGCGCTTCGTCGGCGAGGTGGATCGCCTCTCCGGCGTCATGGACGCGCAGCTGTCGGCGAACGAATATCTCGCTGGTGCCGAATACACCATCGCCGACATCATCAGCTGGCCGTGGGCGTTCCTGATCGGCCGCATCATCGACGAGAGCGCTTGGGAGACGTTCCCCCACCTCAAGCGCTGGGTGGATCAGGTAGGCGAGCGGCCAGCGGTAGCGACCGGCCGCCGGGTGGGACGCGACCTCGGCCGCAGAGAACTCACCGAGGAGGAAGAGAAAGCCCGCCGGGAACTGCTGTTCAATCAGACCAACGACAAGGTGCGCTCTGCTCGAGAGGCTGCGGCGCAAGCGGCCTCGTGATGAGCGCGGTGGACTATGCCCAAGCCGTGCTGCCGGTGGCCGACGAGACCTTCCTAGCGCACAACGCGACCCTGGACGCCATTGCCGAACCCGGTGCTTGGTGGAGCGGCGCGGATCGTCTGGCCATCGTCCGGGAGGCCCGTGCCGCGCCATCCTGCCGCCTGTGCGCGCAGAAGAAGGCAGCGCTGTCCGCCAACGCGGTGCAGGGCGAACACGATCACGGCAGCGAGCTGCCGCTCATCGCCACCGAGGCGATCCACGGCATCCGCAACGACTCCGGTCGTCTCACCCGGCGCTGGTTCGACGACGTGATCGACATGGGGCTGCAGCAGGAAGCCTACGTCGAGCTGGTGGGCGTGGTCGCAAGCTCGGTGGTGGTGGATACCTTCGCCCAAGGCATCGGTCTGGATCTGCCTGTGCTGCCCGAACCCAAGGACGGCGCCCCCACCTTCGAGCGTTCCGACGACGTGGTGGACGCCGGTGCCTGGCTGCCCTCGGCGCGAGCAGGCAGTGCCAACATCCTGCGTTCCCTGGGCCTGGTGCCGAGCGCCTCGGCGCTGTTCTTCGGCGCATTTGGCAGTTCGTACTACCTGCGCCCGAACCCCGCGTTCGCCATCGGCCGCCGCCAGGTCGAACTGGTCGCGTCGCGGGTCTCCGCGGTGAACGAGTGCTTCTACTGAACGACTTCGCACACAGTGGCGCTCCGTGAGAGCAGCACGAAGTCAGGGCAGCCAGCCGACCTCGACGTAGTCACCGGCCGCAGCGACGGGGACGGCAACGTGCCCCACGGCGCGTTCCTCGTCGCGCTGGCGGCAGCGGTCGCCCGCTGGCAGTGGGACGATGTGGCGGCTTTGCGCCAGCAGGGCCTCGAACAACTTGGGGCGCAAGAAACCAGCGACGCCATTCTCGTCGCTTCGGGCTTCAACGGCATCACTCGGGTCGCCGACGCCGTTGGCATCCGGCTGGACCAGCGTACTGCGAACGCTTCGGTGGAACTGCGCGCCGCCACCGGCATCGACGCCTTCGCGCCGCCGAAGAAGTGGGCAAGTCTTGGCGGCTAGGACGTCGGCAGTTCCTCGAAGGCTTGCCGCGCCTTGGCGAGATGGGCATCGGCGTCGAGACCGCCGCCGAGAGTGCGCAGGCACAGATGCGTAAGCCCTTTCTGCCGCCAGCCCGCCACGCGCTCCTTCCACTCCGCCTGTCGGCGGCCCGCCACGGCGACTCCGGCTTCCATGCCGATGGCGGCGGGGTCCCGACCGGCGGCTTGCGCGGCGGTGTCGATATCCGCCTTCACGCCATCGAAATCCTCCGGCGAGCAGAGCACGAACCAACCGTCGGCCTGCTTGCCGATGCGGCGGCGGATGCGTGGTACCGGCAAGCCGGCGGCACCGATCCAAATCGGGATCGGTCGCTCCGGCAACGGATCGATGCCGGCACCCCGCACGCTGTCCCAGCGTCCCTCGAAGTTCACTTCCGGCTCGCTCCATAGCTGTCGCAGCAGGGCGATCTGCTCCTCGCAGCGTGCGCCCCGGGTGTGGAAATCCTCGCCTAGAGCTTGGTATTCCGCAGTGCTGCCGCCAACGCCCACGCCGAGCCGCACACGGCCTCCGGACAAGCGATCCAGGGTGGCCAGCTGCTTGGCGAGCAGCGCCGTCTGCCGCGCAGGAGCCACGATCACCGACGGCACCAGTTCGATATTCTCGGTAACCGAAGCGATATAGGCCAGCGCCATGAGCGGTTCGTGCAGGTGGCCGCTTCTCGGCCGCAGCACCTGATCCGGCACCCGCAGATGCGCATATCCCAGTTCGTCCGTCAACTGCGCGAACGCCTTGAGAGCGCCGAGATCGTCCTTGAGCTCCCGAACGGGGAGCGAAATGCCGACTTTCATGTTTCTGCTTCTCCTCATGCGGGGCCGCCCCGCTTCTTCGACAGCGCGGACATGCTACTCTCTGCAAGCGGTTCCCGTCAGCAACGCCCAGTAGGCATCCCGCTGTTCAACGCGGGTGGCACGATCGACGACGAAGCGGACATGCCGATGCGGTGGCGCGACAGGGTCGAGATCGATGCCCCACAGCGGATCGATCTGGTTCGGCACCATGGAGTAGCGGATGTCGATGACGCGGTTCGCCACCCGCGGATCCAGCGCCAGGTAGTCGTCCGAAAACCAGCGGAAACGCTCGACATCCCGTGCCTGCCGGCTGGCAGGATCGAGCCAAGGCAGGTCGCGGCCTGTATCAAGCGCCGCCGTGCTCGCGCCTGGGCAGATCGCGGTGTCCACGCCGACGCGGACGGCATCCACATAGTAGCGGCCATCGTGCTCGTAGACGATCTTCCACACCAGCAGGTTGGCAAATCCGGCCTTCGCCGCCAGCCGGCGAGGCTCGTGGCCCCGCTCCGCTGCCAACGCGGCCCCTACCGCCTCGGCGCGCTGATTCTGCACCACGCCGAGCAGTAGATAGCCCAGCGCCCAAGCGAGACCGGCCACCGCCAGGGCGCGCCGGCGGCGGATCGCCGCGGCAATCGCCAAGGCCGCCAGCGGCGCCGTGAACAGCGGATCCACCACCGAGACGTTGTTCCAGGCGACGCGATAGTCCGAAAACGGCCAGAACAGCTGGGTGCCGTAGGAAGTGCAGGCATCCAGCAGCCCATGGGTGGCGTAGCCGAGCAGGCAGACTAGGTACGACTCCGACGGGGGCAGGATGCGGCGCACCGGCCAATGCAGCAGCACAGCGACCAGCGCGGCGCCGAAGGGGATGAACGCCAGCGCGTGGGTGAATTGGCGGTGGTATTCCAAGTACAGCAGCGGGTCCGTGCTGGAACCGATGAAGACATCGAGGTCCGGCGCCATGCCCGCCACGCAGCCGAGCAGCGTCGCCGCGCGGAGTTTCTCCGGCGTCGAGACCGTCTGCGGCACCACTGCGCCGAGCGCGCCCTGGCTGATGGGATCCAATCCAATTCCTCTACCCGCGACGGAAGCGAAACGCCCCTTCCAACCTTGAAGTATGCCAAACTTGCCGCTTCTACGAACGCGCGGAACTCTGCCGTGGCCGTCAAGATCAGCAACGAAATCAAGGAACTCGGCCTCGAGCCCTACATCCTGGACCTGGAAGTGGACGGCCTGACCGTGGTGCCGCCGGAGATGCACGGCTTCGGTCTGGATCGAATCGATCAGATGGTCGCACTGCTGCTTGCCCAGTGCGAGGAGATGGTGGGCTGCCGCTTCGCCCTCGACCAAGGCCCCGAAGCCGAGCTCGACTTCGGCCCGGGCGCGGCCGGTCTGTCGGCCATCGACAAGGAACGTCGCAAGCCCAGCCAGTTCCTCATCCAGCAGCTGGCCCGCCAGCACCGCGTGTTCCGCGACTTGGCGGTCAATCCGGTGGCCGTGGCGCTGATCCGGCACCTGATCGGCAAGGACGTCGCCCGGTTCTCCAGCCACAACTCGTTCGTCAAGTGGCAGGGCGAGTTCGGCTACGGACCGACCTTGGGCCTGCACGCCGACCAGACTGCGATGCCCCTGCCCTGGGGCCGAGCGTCGCTGACCGCGAACACCAACTGGTGCCTGACCGACTACACCAAGGAAGGCGGCTCGTTCGCCTACGTGCCGGGTTCCCATCGCCGCGGCCGGCGCCCCGACCAGCCTCGCGCCGCCGGCGAAGCCGTGCCGGTGGAATGTCCCAAGGGCTCGGTGATCGTCTTCCACGGGGCTACTTGGCATGGTGCCTACCCGCGTCTGATTCCCGGCCTGCGGCTATCTGTCGCCAACTACTATCGGCACCTGATGGTGACTTCCCAGGAGGACATTCAAGGCACGTTTCCCCGCCAGCTGGCCGACGACTGCGACGATCCGGACCTGTTTCGCCAGCTGGCCGGATTCGACGACCGCTTCCCTTACGCGGAGCAGAGCCAAGCCGTGCCCGTGCTGGCCGACGCCTGAGCGGAATCCGCCGTGGGCTGGTCCGTCGCCCGTCCTACCGGGCTCACCTTTCATCGCCCGGCCCTCTCCTCCAAGGGCTACACGCTGCTCACGCCCCATGGCGGCGATGCCGCGCTGCTCATCGACATGGCCGGCCGCATCGTACACCGGTGGACGTTCAAGCACATCAGGCCCGGGTATGGACGCCTGCTGCGGAACGGCAACCTGCTGATGACCGGCGCCGATGTGGATCAGAAGCCGCCGGATCCCGTAGACCCGTCGAAACCGCCACCGCCCTTTGCCGAACGCGTGAAGAATCTCGGCGGCTACCACACCACGCTGTGCGAGGTGGACTGGCACGGCGAAGTGGTCTGGGAATACGTCAACGCCTTTCAGCACCATGACTTCTTTCGCTTCGAGAACGGCAACACCCTGGTGCCGGTGTGGATCGAACTGCCGGCGGAGCTGCAAAGGAGGGTGCGCGGCGGCCGCCGCCGGCGGCGCGAAAAGCTGCCCCGGCTGATCGGCGACGATCTCGTGGAGATCGACAGGGACGGCAAGGAAGTGCGCCGCATCCACGTCTGGCAACTGCTGGATCCCGTCAAGGACCCGATCTTCCCCTCGGTGCGGCGTTGGGAGTGGACCCATGTGAACGGCATCGACATCAACGAAAGCGGCGAGATCGTTTTTTCCGCGCGCCACATCGACCGCGTCTGCATCCTCGACGCCGACGGCAAGCTGACCTGGAAGTTCGACCAGACCCACGGCCAACACCAGCCCACTTGGGTAGGCGATGACGCGAACGGCAACCGCAACACGCGCTCCAACATCCTCGTCTTCGACAACGGCGATGCCGCTTCCAGGGTGATCGAGATCGATCCGCGCAAGAACGAGATCGTCTGGACCTATCGCGCCAAGCCCGCCGTCCAGTTCTTCAGCGGCCACATCTCGGGGACGGTGAAGCTGGCATCCGGCAACGTGCTGGTGTGCGAGGGCACCAGCGGCCGGCTGTTCGAGGTGAATCGCGCCGGCGAGGTGGTGTGGGAGTGGATCAATCCGTTCCTGAACACGGACGCCCGCGGCGACCCCACGGTAAGCGTCTACCGAGCGCACCGCTACGCCTCGGATCATCCAGCCTTGGCCGCTCGCGAGCTGGATCCGGACCGCTTCGGCAACCTGAACCGGCTGCACGGGCTGTAAGACTGTGCCTTAGCCTCGACCGTGTCAAATCGATGATCACATCATCGATTTGACACGGTGCCGCGACATCGGCAAGGTGGCACCATGTTTCAACGCCATCTTGCCTCGGCTCTTCAAGCCGCGGCCGCCGCCTACCCGGTGGTGACGCTGACGGGACCCCGGCAATCCGGCAAGACGACGCTGGTTCGCTCGCTCTTCGCGGACTATCGCTACCTCTCCCTGGAGGCGCCCGACATACGAATGCGGGCGACGGAAGACCCGCGCGGCTTCCTGGCCCAGGGCGACCGGCTGATTCTCGACGAGATCCAGCGGGCGCCCGACCTGCTCTCCTACATCCAGGGCCTCGTCGACGAGGACGACAGGCCCGGACGCTTCGTCCTGACGGGTTCGCAGAATCTGCTGCTGATGGCGTCGGTGTCCCAGACTCTCGCCGGACGCACTGCCTTTCTGCGCTTGCCTGCGCTGTCGCTGGCCGAGCTGTGCGGCTGGCCTCCGCTGGATCCCACCCGCCTCGACCGCGCCGGTACTCTGGACGGTCGCCAGCCGCCGAGCCAGCCGCTCTGGGAAACCCTGGTGCGCGGCTTCTATCCGCGCATTCACGACCGAGGCGTACCGGCGGGAGAATGGCTGGCGGACTATGTGCGCGCCTATGTGGAGCGGGATCTGCGCGAAGTGATGCAGATATCCGATCCGCGCAGCTTCGAGCGGTTCTTGCGCCTGGCCGCGGCGCACACGGCCCGGGAACTGAACCTGTCCGCCCTCGCCAGCGACGTCGGAATCACCCAGCAGACCGTCAAGCGCTGGCTGTCGGCCTTGGAGATCGGTTTTCTGGCCGCGACGCTGCCTGCCCATCACGCCAGCTACCGCAAGCGCCTGCGCCGACGCCCGCGCCTGCACTTCCTCGATACGGGACTCGTGTGCTACCTGCTCGGCATTCGCGATGCCGAGATGCTGGAACGCCACCCGCTGCGCGGGGCGATATTCGAATCCTTCGTCGTTTCGGAACTGGTCAAGAGCTTCGCTGCCCAGCGCATGGAAGCGCCGCTGTACTTCTGGCGAGACGCCAACGGGCGGGAAATCGACGTGTTGATCGACACGGGAGAGCGGGTTGTTCCCGTGGAGGTGAAGTCCGGGCAGACGGTCGCCGCCGACGCCGTCGACACCTTGGCGTGGTGGACGTCGATTCCCGCCAATCCAAACCGGGGCGGCGTCCTGGTGCATGGCGGCGTCGAAAGCTACGATTTCAAGGGCTTCCGGGTGCTGCCTTGGTTCCTGGGCTGATCCCGGCGCGCCTTGGATGCGGTGTGGATCCGATGGCGGTTTGCGCGTCCGCGGATATGTCAGCTCGCGGCGCAGAGACTCGAAACCGACGGACAAGTCCCGCAGATCCGATCCGCCCCGTGCTCCAGTCGATTGTCTTCACGGATCGATGAACACAGGAGCCGTCGTTCTCGATTTCGAGAACAAGATGCACTGCCGTTCGCGCAGAGCGGCCCGGTTGGGAAAATGTCGCTTGTTTCGTCGGTTCTGCTCAAGGGTTGTCGAGAAGATGCGGGCGATTGGATATTCGATGCCTGGGGTTCTTTCTTGTCGCTGCGGTCGAATAGCTTCATAGCGAGATGGGGAACAATGGTTTTTGCCTATGTCATCGGCGCGAAAATCTCGTCTGCCAAGCTGTCCTGATTGCCGACTTTGCACGATCTGTTCAGGCTTGGCTGCGAGGCAGTCTCGACGTCCCAGGACGAACGGCGGACGTTGTCCGGGGAAGTCCGACTCGAGGATTGTCCGTCGGGCGGCGCGCATCGTCGGCTGTTCCTGCCGACCATTCCGGCCTGATTCCAGGCAGTGCGCGGCCGAGGCCGGTCTGTGGCGAGTTTCTGTTTGGCTCAATTCGTGAATCGTAGGCATAGTGATAGGATCTTTGCGGATTCGCCTTGGAGATCGGAGAGATGGATCACGAGCGGTTTCGGGACTGGTTCTCGCGTGTCGATGAGTTGACGGCGGCGCAGCGCAAGGAGGTGGCGGCGGTGCTGTCGGACCCGCCGGAGGGCGCGGCCTCGTTGGCGGCGATCGAGCTGGGTGTGGATGACGAGCGGCGCTGTCCGCATTGCGGCGCCGGCGGGGCGGTGCCGCGGGGCAAGGCGCGCGGTCTTCGCCGGTTCCGGTGCAAGGACTGCGGGAAGACCTTCGGTGCGCTCACGGGCACGGCGCTGTCGGGTCTGCACCATAAGGAGCGCTGGCTTGCCTTTGGCGCCTCGCTTGCCGAAGGCGAGACGATCAAAGAGGCTGCAGAGCGCTGCGGGATTGCGCCGAGCACGGCGCATCGCTGGCGACACCGCTTTCTGGCGGCGGTGCGCCAGGCGCCGGATCGGCTTGCCGGGATCGTCGAGGCTGACGAGACCTTTCTTCTGGAGAGCCGCAAGGGGGCGCGGAAGCTCGACCGCAAGCCGCGCCGGCGCGGCGGCCAAGCCAAGAAGCGCGGCCTCTCGCGCGAGCAGGTGCCGATTCTGGTCGCCGCCGACCGTGGCGGCGAGACCCTCAGCCACACCCTGCCTGCGCTGAACGCAGACAACGTGAAGGAGGTGCTGGAGCCGGTCCTCGCCCCGGATGCGCTGCTCGTCTCCGACGCCAACCGCTGCTATCCGCCCGTCGCGGCGGCGCTCGACATCCCTCACGAGAGCATCGACGCTTCTGCTGGCGTGCGGGTCCGGGGCGCGCTGCACATCCAGACGGTCAACAGCCGCCACAGCCAGATCAAGGGCTTTCTGCGCAGGCGGCGCGGCATCGCCACCAAGTACCTGGACAGCTGTCCGAGGTGGTTCCATCCCATCGAACTCGGCGATCAGCCATCGCCCAGAGCCTGCCTCGAGGCGGCGATCGCCAGACCGCGCCTACGTTTTGCAAATTGAGCCTTTCGATTACTTGGCACAAGCCGCCCAGCGGCATTTTCAGTGCCTCTCCCCACGATTTGCGGGCAACATGACACACTCGCGCCAGCAATTCGGGCTCGACAAAAGATGCCGGCGCCCGGCGCTGAGCGCGATTGCGCGCCGGCCGCCGGAAGCAAACAACGAAGCGGACCCGCCGAACAGGACGGTGGCGGTGAGGGGCACGGCGACCAACAAGAAAACCGTGAACCAGGGGCCGTGCTTCTTGCTCTGAGGCGTCCGCCTCGCTAGGCTCCGACGATTTGCCGGGGGAAGGCATGGCTCTTGACATCGAAATCTGCGACCAACTGCTGTCCACTACCCGAGCGGTGCGCAAGCGGCTGGATCTGACACGCCCGGTGCCCCGCGAGATCATCGAGGAATGCCTCGAACTGGCGGTGCAGGCGCCGACGGGCTCCAACAGCCAGAACTGGCGCTGGGTGGTGGTGGACGATGCCGACAAGCGCAAGGCGCTGGCGGCGCTCTACCGGCGCGGCGGCGAAGCCTATCTCACCGCCGCAGCGCCGCGCGCCCAGGCCGCCGGCCATGCCCAGACGGCGCGGGTGTTCGATTCCGCGCTGCATCTGATGGAACACTTGCACGAGGTGCCGGTGCATGTGGTTCCCTGTCTGGCAGGGCGGCCTGGGGACGGTGCCAGCGCCGTCCAGCTCGGCGGCTATTTCGCCTCCATCTATCCGGCGGTGTGGAGCTTCCAGCTGGCGCTGCGGGCGCGCGGCCTCGGTTCCTGTCTGACGACCCTGCATTTGGGCTTCGAGCAGGAGGCGGCGGCCATTCTGGGCATCCCCGACGACGTGGTGCAGACGGCGCTGCTGCCGGTGGCGTACACCCTCGGCACGGACTTCAAGCCGGCGACGCGGCCGCCGGCGGCCAACATCACGCACTGGAACGCATGGCGTGGCTGAGGGGGCGCTGCTGGCAGTGCCGACAAGCCGTCCCTGGATTTGCCATGACGGCGATGGTGCCGTCGTGGACCGTGTCCCTCGACGAGGTGGACCATCCGCTGGAACTATCCCGTCTGCCTGCGCCGGAACCGATGGCGGGCGAAGTGCCGATCCGCGTTGCCGCCTACGGCGTCTGTTGTATCGAGCTCGACGAAATCGAAGGGCGGACCGCGTCGCCATAGCTGCCCGTGGTGCTGGGCCACGAAGTGGTGGGCCGGCCGTTTTCACCCTCCAGATCGGCGACCGTGTCGGCTGGATCCTCTCGTCGTCGGGCGGGCCGAGAACCTGAGCTTGGCGTTCCGGGCCGCCGGACGGGGTGCAAACGGCGACTACGCCGAGTTCACGACGGTGCGCGAGAACTGCGCCTATCTGTCCCGGATGCCTTCCCGGACGCCCAAGCCGCGCCGCTGCTGTGCGCCGGCACCATTGACTATCACGATCTTCGGCTCGCAGGGCTCGTCGCTGGCGAGCCGCTGGCCTGACCAGTTCGGCGGATCGGCCCACTTGGTGCGCCAGTTCGCGCACTACATCCTGCTAGGCACGCCGGTATTCTTCCTCGCCGGGGATGAAGCATCGAAACGATTCGCCTGCGGACTGGAGCAGCGATACCGCGCAGCGTTCGCCGGCGTCGTTGTGCGCCATCATCCACAGCGCCGAACCTCGGGCCATGCGACTAATAAGATTGGCATGGACTGCAAGCTCGCCATCAGTCGACAGAGACACGACCAGCTTGGCCTATGGGCGCTGAACGTTAGGCAGCGCCGTCATCTTTCGATCGAGACTCGAGGTTGTCAATCCAGCGCGGGCGTAGTCGTCGGCGATGAGCCGGTCGAGTAGTCCGGAACCACTGGGTGTTTCGAGGGCCGTCAACGCAGATTGGCCGTTCAGCGGGGTGACCAGGCCGCTACGCAGGACATCAAGCAAGGCGGCGCGAGCCTCTGGCTTGGAGACGCCGTAGTGGTGTTGAACGGCGATGTACGCCTCCCCGATTACTTGGTTCGATGCCAAGACCTTGGCTCCCTCGTCCTCGATCAAGGCTGTCAGTCGGCGTACGCAATGAACAAAGTCCGGCTCAAGGTCGCCCGTAAGCAGCCGCATCAGAACGGAGGTGTCAATCCCGAAGCGCGGGGTCATGCGGCTGCTCGCGCCAAGAATCGAGATCGAAGCTGCCTCTCCCGCGCCGCAGCTTATCCCGCAAGGGCGCGAGGCGCGTTGCGTCTACTCGATGCGGTCGCAGCAGGATGCCCTTGGAGTCCTCAAGCAGCTCAAGCAGATCGCCGGGCTTCAGCCCAAGCGTATCTAGAACCTGCGTGGGGAAGGTGACTTGGCGCTTGGATGTGATCTTGACTAGCATGGCATCGTCCTTAGTCGGTCACCGACGGAATCGGGGAGTCCAGCTCTCTTCGAGTGCCTCGTCCGAGTCCTCTTCGTCCTCTTCCTCTCTGTAGGCTTCGTCGAGCAGATCAGTGCTCGTCAGGAACGTGAGCAGGCGACCGTAGGTGCCGAGGGCGACTACTTCCTCGCGTCCCGATATGGATCGCCTCCAGCCAAACCACTCGGCGAGGTCTGTGTCATCCGTTGTTCTGGCTTGAAGCCGCTGGGATGCTGGAAGTCCGGCTACATATGCCGTGGGGGGGTTCTGTCGGTACAGGCGTACCCTTCCTAGGCCACTCGGGCCAAAGGGATTTCAGAGCCGTGGACATGAAGCAGTAGTCGATCATGCCCTTGCGACTCACGACCACTGCGGCCGCGCCGACGTTCTTCCAACCGCTTCAGGACGGTGGATACACGTTTATAGACGGCGGCTTGTATGCCAATGATCCAATCATGGTGGCATTGGTGGACGCGTTGTCCTGCTTTGAGCTGCCTCGTGAGAATGTCCGCATCCTGAGCCTCGGATGTGGCGTGAACAAGTACATGATCGATAAATGGAAGATGAAGGGAGGTCTGTACCAATGGCGAACAGTCATTGATTCGGCTATTCAGCTTCAGTCTTTCAATGCCCAAGGCCAAGCCGGTTTGCTCGTAGGAGCCGATAGTATTGTTCGCTGCGAACCGCCTTCGTCCGATTTTGCTATCGGCTTGGACGACTGGAAATCCGCTGTCCAGAAGCTAGTACCTGCAGCAACGCTGGCTCTCGATGCGATGGGCGAAGTGGTGTCCAAGACATTCCTAACCGATGCTGCGTTGCCCTACACGCCCATAGCAAGCTAGGGCTCGGTTGTTCATCGGGCCGCCATGTTCCGTTTAAGTAGCCATTGCGGCATCGGCGGCGTCCTGAGTACCGCATAGGGCAGCCGTAGGATGATGTTGGGCAGGTCGAAGCGTCGATTGAACCGATGCTCGAACTCCGACAGGTGGCGTCGGGCGTACTTGGATCGAATTACGCCGCAGATGCCGCGCAAGGCGTTCTCGATGCTGCTGAGAATCGTGTTCACCCACCCAAACTCGGGGCGCTCGACGCTGGCTCGTCCTCTACTCGCCGTGGCCTTCTCCTGCGCCCAGCCCGCTTCGGCGACGCTGTGAAAGCAGGCTAGCCCATCGGAGAGTGCCCGTGCGCCGGGACTCGGGTGCTGCCGCGCCCAAGCGACGATCCCGCTCGGACGGAAGCCTGCGACCGCGGTGAGCTCGACGCACGGCGGGCGGCCCTTGTCGTTGGTCTCGACCGCGGCCGCCACCGGCGGCTTGCCGAATACCCCGCGCCCGTGCTTGCGGCCGAGGTAGGCATCGTCGAGCAGCGAACCGACTACTTCGACGAAATGCCCAGGCGGCGCGCGATGTCCGACTCGAACCCAGGGTGGGAGCGCCCGATCTCGGCAAGGTCGAACTCCACCGGCAGGTCGGTGTTGGCTTGGCGTTCGAGCAGAAAGCGAACCGCCTGCACCACCACCCATTCATAGCTGAATGCGCCGCCGCATAGCTGGCGGTGGCAGTCGGCCGACAGCCGCGCCCGATGGCGCGTTCGGCTGGTTCCATCGACGACCACCTCGAAGGTGTCGGCATCGATCAAGGTGACGCTGATCATGCCGACAGTGTGGGGCAATCACGACGAATAGGGAACTGTACGTGCGTTCGGTAGTGGCTCGGTTTGAATCCGCGTCGCCGTGCTGCCCCGTTGGACTGCAAGATGCAGACAGGCTGATGGCCGCCACACGCAGTGCGAGCGCGACGGCTCGGCAGCGTCCAATGTCAAACCGAGCCGCTACCGTCCATCCCCCTTGCCGGCGTCGGCGCGGTGGCTGGCGGCAATGCCCACATATGCGAACATACGCGCCCCATGAACGAACTCCAGCCAGCCGAGCCCCGGCAGCAGCCGGCGTTTCTCGCCGCCACCGAGCTGCGCGACCTGATCGAACGGCGCCAGCTGAGCTGCCGCGAAGTCCTCGAGGCGCATATCGCCCGCATCGAAGCGGTCAATTCTCCACTGAACGCCATCGTCACCAAGACCTACGAATCGGCACGCCAGCGAGCCGACGAGTTGGATCGGCATCCCGACCGGCATGGGCCTCTCGCCGGTCTGCCCATGGCCCACAAGGACCTGGTCGATACCCAGGGCATCCGCACCACCTACGGCTCGCCGCTGTATGCCGATCATGTGCCGGCCGCCGACGCCCTCGTCGTCGAACGCATGCGCCGTGCCGGCGCGGTGACCGTCGGCAAGACCAATACGCCCGAGTTCGGCGCCGGCTCGCAGACCTTCAACCGCGTTTTCGGCGTCACCCGCAATCCCTACGACACCACGAAGACCTGCGGCGGCAGCAGCGGCGGCGCGGCGGTGGCGCTCGCCGCCCGCATGATTCCCTTGGCCGACGGCAGCGATACCGGTGGTTCGCTGCGCAATCCGGCGGCGTTCTGCAATGTCGTCGGCTTCCGTCCATCGCCAGGACGGGTGCCGGCGACGCCCGGCGGCGACCCATGGGCGGACCTGTCCACCGCCGGCCCCATGGCGCGCACCGTGGACGATGTGGCGCTGCTGTTCTCGGTGCTCGCGGGGCCCGATCCACGGGTGCCCAATGGCCTGCCGGAGCCGGGAACGACGTTTCGTCCAGTGGAAGGGATCGATCTGTCGAAGCTGCGCATCGCGGTCACCGAAGATTTCGGCGGCCTGCCCGTGCAGCGGGAGGTGCGGGATGTCGTCGCCAGCCTCCGCCAAGCGCTGCAGGATGCCGGCGCCCAAGTGGTGGATGCCGCACCCGACCTGACCGATGCGCGGCGCATCTTCCACATTCTGCGCGCCACCGGCTTTCGCCGCCGCTTCGGCCCGATGACCGATGCGCAGCGGGCCGAGCTCAAGGACACCATCGTCTGGAACCTGCAAGCCGGTCTCGATCTCACCCTCGACGACTACGATTGGGTCTACCCGGCCCGGGCCCGGCTGGTGGCCCGCGTCGGCGAGTTCTTCAAGGACGTGGACTTGCTCGTCGGCCCAACTACCCAAGTGCTGCCGTTCGATGCCGCCACCGACTGGGTGCGCAGCATTGAGGACCAGCGCATGGCGACCTACATCGAGTGGATGGAGAGTTGCAGCTGGATCACGGCGACTTGCTGTCCGGCGCTGTCCCTGCCGACCGGATTCCGCAACGGCCTGCCGGTGGGCACCCAGCTTGTGGCGCCGCTGCGGGCAGACTCATTCCTGCTGCGGGCCGCGAAGGCCATCGAGGCCATCACCGGATTCGCGGCGCAAACCCCGATGTTGGCGGCCACGCCGCGCTAGGGAAGGCTTGAACCAGTTGATTCTGTCATGATCGGCAAAATCGGGCCGAGATGGCGAGCGAACGATGGGACAGGCCACATTCGCCGGGCAGGAACACGACTCGAAGAAGCGCCGGACGTGGCCCGAGGCGTTCCTCGATCGCAGGGACGAGTCGATCCGGCGGGGCCGGCTGGAGACACGGATCGAACCGTTCCATCCCAAGGCCGGACATGGTTGCCGGCGGAGGCGATCCCTGCGCAGCCGTCGCAAGGCGGGAGTCGAGCTTCGCGCGGTCATCCGCAGCGGTCGACCCAAAGTTCGATGAATGCCACGTCCGATTGACGACGATGAATTCGAGGCTCTACGGCGTCACGGCGGTTACCCCGAGCCGTTCCTCAAGCGCGACATGCGGTTCAGTCGCCGTTGGCGGTTGCTGCATCTCGAGCAGCTGGTTCGCGAAGACATCCGCGACCTGACGTAGATTCAACAACTCGACCGATTGGCTCTCCTGGTGCGACTGCTGACAAACCGTTCCGCACAGCAGATAGTCTATGCTGGCCTGGCAGGGCAATTGCGCCTATCTATCGACACTGTCCGCCGCTGGCTCGGCATACTGCGCGATCTGCACTTGGGCTTCCTGGTGAGGCCTTGGTACAAGAATGTCTCGCGGTCGTTGCGTCCCTACCAGGAACACATCGGAGCGCCTTTTGCCTTCCAAGTCGCCGTAGATGCCGACCACATGGATGCGGACTGCTTCGCCCAGCCCGGTCGCCCGCTGATCGTGCCGGCGCGGACGCTCCTGTCGCAACTGCTGTAGCGTACTGGCTGTCCCGTCGCACGAGATGCTGCCCTGCCAAGCGCCTCTGGGTCCACCGGAAACTGCTCCTGCCGACAATCATCGATGCCTCGGCTCCTGTCTGCTACCGAGAAGGTAGCGCTTCCTTGCCGCAACAGGCATCATATCGTGGTCATGAATACCCGCCTGCACAACGAATTGAACCTGGGCGCCTACTGGATGCCGTTCACGGCGAACCGCGCTTTCAAGGACAGCCCGAGGCTGCTGGTTTCCGCGTCCGGCATGCATTACCGCAGTGACGACGGGCAGGAGGTGCTGGACGCCATCTCCGGTCTGTGGTGCTGCAATGCCGGGCACTGCCATCCCGCCATCGTCGAGGCCATCCGCGAGCAGGCCGGAAAGCTGGACTACGCGACCGCCTTCCAGGTCGGCCATCCGACGGCTTTCCGCCTTGCCGAGCGGCTGGCTGCCCTGGCACCCGCCGATCTCGACGCCGTGTTCTTCGCCAACTCGGGTTCGGAAGCCGTGGACACCGCGCTGAAGATCGCCTTCGCCTATCACCATGCCCGCGGCGAAGCTGGCCGCACACGCTTGGTGGGCCGGGAGCGCGGCTACCACGGCGCCGGCTTCGGCGGCACCAGCATCGGCGGCATCGGCAACAATCGCAAGAACTTCGGGCCGCTGCTGCCCGGCGTCCTGCACCTGCCCCAGACCTACCATCACCAGCACCAGGCGTTCAGCCGCGGCCAGCCGGCCTGGGGCGCGCATCTGGCGGACGAACTGGAACGCATCATCGCCGTCAACCATCCATCCACCATCGCGGCGGTCATCATCGAGCCGTTCGCCGGCAGCGCCGGCGTGCTGGTGCCGCCAGTGGGCTATTTGGAACGTCTGCGCGAAATCACCGCAGCGCACGGCATTCTGCTGATCTTCGACGAAGTCATCACCGCCTTCGGACGGCTTGGCGCCAGCTTCGCCGCCGAGCGCTTCGGCGTGGTGCCGGACATGGTCACCCTCGCCAAGGGCATCACCAGCGGCACCGTACCCATGGGCGCGGTGCTGGTGCGCGACGAAATCCGAGACGCGATCATCGACAACGCGCCGGATGCCATCGAACTGTTCCACGGCTACACCTACTCGGGCCATCCCTTGGCCGCGGCCGCGGCGATGGCGGCGCTCACGGTCTATGAAAGCGAACAGCTATTCGCCCGGGCGCGGGAGCTAGAAGGCGTTTTCGAGGCGGCGCTGCATGGTTTGGCCGACAAGCCCCATGTGCGCGACATCCGCAACATCGGCCTCGCCGGCGCGGTGGAACTGGAACCGCGCTCCAGCGCACCCGCGGCGCGGGCCACGGAAGCGTTCCAGCGCGCCTTCGACCGCGGGCTGCTGGTGAGGACCACGGCCGACATCATCGCCCTGGCGCCAGCGCTGATCATCTCCGAACAGGAGATCGAAACCATCGCCACCGTGCTCGGCGAAGTGCTGGAAAGCATCGATTAATCGATTAAGACGGCGGCGGCCGCGCCGCAGCGCGTCGGCACCGTCCTGGGCGATCATCGGCGCGTGGCCTAAGCAGCTATGCGCCGGCTGTGCGATATTGGCGGCCATGCGCTTCTTCAACACCGAAGGCCCCATCCGTCCCGACGAGCACTACCACCTGCCGCCTGCGGAACGACTGGATCTGGACGGCGCGCTGATGCTGATTCGGCAGAAGAAGTATTTCGTCTTGGCGCTCCCCGGCAGACGGGCAAGACCTCCGTCCTGCTGGCGCAGCGCGACCTGCTCAACGATGGCGGCGAGTATCGCTGCGTGACGCCAACGTCGAGGCCGCCCAGGCCTCCTGAGAGAGCGCGGAGCGAGCCACGCGCGCCATTCTCGCCGAGCTGTCGCTTTGGGTGCTCACGAACCTCCGCGGCCCAGCGCTGGCGGAGCCGCTCTTGAGCGGCGGCGACGATCCGCGAGGGCGTGGAGCAGACGCTGGGCTACCTGGATCGGTGCGGCGCGGTGGCCGGGCATCTGGTGGTCTTCGACCGCGCCGAGGACAAGCCGTGGCAGGAAATATCTTCCGTCGCGAAGAGCGGACGCCCGGCGGCACGATTGCCGTTTGGGGCATGTGATGCATCTGGGATGCTCGGCCGCGCGGGCGGCGTACGGATGCCTCGATCAAGGCAGTTCGATGATCGAAAGCGGCCCCGGCAACGACTGCTTTGCGACCTCGATGAGGTGTTCGTGGTGGGTGAAGAAAATCACTTGGCAGCGCTCGGCCAGCTGGCCCAGCACTTCGAACCCCGCTGCGGACCGCTCGTCGTCGAAGTGGACGAACATATCGTCGGCCACGAAAGGCAGCGGGCTGGTTCGATCCAGGTAGTCCTCGATGGCGGCGAGGCGCAGTGCGAGATACAACTGGTCCGCCGAGCCCGTGCTCAAGCCGCCGACGCCGACTTGGGCGCCGTTCGGTCGCCGACCGGCCAACACGGGACGATCCTGCGTATCGAAATCCAGGGACAGACCGGCGAACGAACCTCCGGTGAGCGCCGCAAAGACATCGCCGGCGCGTTGTAGCAAAGGTGCCTGCTTGGTCTGCCGATAGCGGTCGATGCCCCATTCGAGCAGCAGCGCCGCACAGCGCAGGCGGGCATAGCGCTCGGCGACGTCCCGCAGTTCCGCGAAAGCCGCTTGCCGGTCCGCGCCTGCCAGCGCGGCAGCGTCGTGGCCGCCGATGGCCTCGAAAGCCTGCCTCGCCTGCGCGAGCTGTTGATAGGCTTCCTGGCGGGCGTCGTGGAGCTGATTGAGTTCGTCCTCTCCGGCCTGCTCCTGGGCGGCGATCTCATCGAGTTCCACGCCAGCGCACTCTTCCTGCAACTCTTCCAGGGAATGCCCGTCGCCTTCAGCCTCGAGCCGCGCCGTCACCTCGACAAGTTCCGCTTGCCGCATGCGCAACCGTTCCGAGCGTTCGATGGCGGTTCGCAATTCATCCTGGATATTCGTCTTAGCCTGTTCTTGCAGTAGGCGAATCGCCTGTTGGGCATCCTGTCTCGATTCATCCAGCTCGCCGATTCTGTGTTCGAGAGCAGCGATGGATTCATCCTTCTGCCCCCGAGTTTCGCGTATCTGCTTAGCCTCATCGAGACGGCGGCCCAGGAAGAACGCCGCGTCCTCAGCATCGACGTCGCCAAGATCGGCGGCGACTGCCTGGACCATATCCGCTGTTTCCGCCTCGAACGACCGGATGTCCTGCTCCATCGGCTCGATGCGCTCGTGCTGCAAGTTGTGGATGTCATCAACGACGTTGCGAATCTTGTCAATAATGCCGAGCCGCTCGTTCACCTCGTCCACATAGGTCGCAGCATCCAGAGACGCCGCTGCCAGGGCGTCCGCCCATTCGCTTTCCCAAGCCGCCCAGTCCTGTTCCGCTTGGCGCAAGTCCTGCTGCCGGCGGGTGCTATCCTCTTTCGCTTGGCGTAGCTGTTCTCGCAAGGCAGAATGCTGGGCGGCCAAGCGCTGCTGTTGCTCCTGCACGTCGGCGGCTCGTTCCAGCACAGTGTGCAGAGGCTGTCGGCGCAGAGCGTCCGTATCGTCTATGAACCCTTGCAGCTTGGTAGCCAGTTGAGTCGCCATCTCACCTTCCTGCTGGCGCAATCCTGCGGCGCGTTGTTCCGCCTGTTGCCGTCGCGCCAGCCGCTCGCGCAGTTCTTCGCGAGCGGCGATCCACTCCAGCATCTCGTCGGGAGACGCCGGCTCGACGGGCGTGTCCCGCCACAAGGTGCGCCATTCGTCGGCCAGCGATCCATTTTCCGCCTCCTGCGCCTGTTCCTCGTCCCGCAGAGTCTTCAGCAGGTCGTCTTGCTCGGCGAGCTGTGCTTTGATTTGGGCAAGTTGAGCGGCGGCTTCAGCGTTGTCGAAGCGACGGTCGGCGAGGTGGTCCGCGTCCTTCACCGTCTGCTCGTAGGTATCGGCCGGATGCCTCCCGTCGCCGGCGAGAGCTGACGTTTCTTCCTGGGCGTCGCCATTGATGTAGCGGCTGCGGAACTTGGACCATTGCTGATCTCGGCGCTGGCGTACGGCGTCGAGCTGCTCTTGGGACACGGCATACCCCTCGTCTTCGACTCGCCGCAACTGAGCTTCGAGACGGTCGCGGCTCTGCTTCGCCTCCCGAATGGTGCGCTGGCATTCTTCCCGGCGCTGGTTCAATTCTCGGCGACGGTCGCGATGCGCCTGCACGGCATCCCGTGGCGGCGGAGGCGGCGTCAGGGCGCTCTCCTCGTCCACCGCCGGCTTGAGCGACGCGAACATCTGCTCAATCCAGATTCCGGCCTCCGCTGCTTCGTTTCGAGCCTGATCGATGCGGAGGGCAATGTCGTCATGCGCCCGGGTGGCCCGAATTGACGCCGCCAGCGGCGCGATATCCACAGGCTTCTCGGCTTTCGGCAGTTGCTGCTCGATTCCGGCTATCCGGGCCTGGGCGTCTTCCAGCGCCGCACGGGCAGCGTCCACCGCGCCACGTCGTTCTCCGCGCCGATTCAGCGTCGCCCGAACGCGAGCCACAACCGGGGGAGTGGGGATGCGTTCGGTCAGTTGCTCCGGGTCCGCGGTGGACCAGTCGATATCGGTGGCCAAGCGCAGCAACTCCGCCCGGGCGATGACGAGTTCCTGCTGGCGTTTCGGCAGATCCCTCTTGGAGGCGAGCACCTGGGCGCGACGTTCGCCAAGGTTAGCGATGTCGCCCTCGCGCTCCACGAGCGCCATGTCGAAGCGAAGCCTGTCGCGTTCGCTACACTCGGCTTCGAGTTGCTCCGCCAGCGCCTCCTTGCGTGCTTCGGTGTCGTCATCCTTCCGAAGCGCCCGTTCCAGAGTATCGAGCGCATCTTCCGGCATCGCCACAGTGCCGGCCAACGCTTTGATTTCGGCCTGCAGCTCGAATCGTTTCGCCACATCGCGATGGACACGACGGATGCGGCTCAATCTGCGCTGTTCGGCGTCCTTGTCCTGGGCCTGCTGGTGCAACGCTTGGTACTGCTGCCCGGCGTCCTCGAACGCACGTTTCGATTTCTGCCAGTCGGCGACGGTAACGATGTGCTCTTTAAGCGCCCGCTTGGCCTCTTGCAGCCGATCCTCGGCCTGATAGTAGTCTCGTCTCGCCGCCCGCTTCTTGCCCCATAGCTGATCCGCCTCTTTGTCCAATGCTCGAAGGGTATCGGGCAACCCTTCTACTCCGGCACCGGCGGAAAAAAGCAGCCGTCCCACGTCGTCGTTGGCTTCCAGAATCTCCTGACCGCCGCGGCGCAGGCGCTCGTGGTCGAGGCTGAACATACGCTCGAAGAAGCCTCGATCCGCCCCGGAAGGCACCAGGGTGTCTTGGCCGCTGGCCAGCGGACGGTCGGACGCATCCAGCAGGGTATCTCGATTGCCTTTTCTGCGGCGCACGACAAGGCGTTCGCCGTCTCGTTCCAGCGTGGCGCCGATGCGCAGTTTGCTGTAGTCGTGCAGGAAGTTGAGAGGCGTCTGTCCAGGAATGCCGAACAACAGATCTTCCAGTGCGGACAACGCCGTGGACTTGCCAGCTTCGTTGCGGCCGAAGACGATGTGCATGTCCGGCTGACCAAGGGGCAGTTCCAAGGCCTGGTCGGTGAAGCGCCCGTAGCGAAGAAGATCGAGCCGCGCGATGCGCATGGGCTACTCCTTGCCTCGGGCGAGGCGCGCGGCCAGATAGTCGCCCGCTTCGCGGATGAGTTCGGCGTAGTCGCCTTCCTGCAAGGCTTTTCCCAGCGGCGTGTCCTGCAACTGATCTCGAACCTCGTGCGGCAGACGGCTCAGCAGCACCCCGATGTCATCCTGCAGGCGCTGGATCAAGTCCGGATCCTGGTGAGCGCCGTGGATATCGCGCCGAAGTTCGCCCAGCGCGTCCTCTCGCGCCTGCACGGCCGCAGTGCTCGGCACCGGCTCGGTGGCCACCACCAGCCGCTCGATCCAGGCCGCTTCGTCGCCCAAGGCCAATGCCGCGGCGCGGGCCTCGGCAAGCAGGTCTTCCTGGGAGGCCAGCAGGCGATCGTGCAGCTTTGATGCGCCGGCGATCTCGATGCGGCAGGCCAGCAGGCGGCCATCGGCCTGCCGGGAAACCGCCTCCCGGATAGCAGTGCGGACACGATCCTCCATCGCCGACAAGCGATCGCAGCCATCGGCGGACACCTCGACCCGTGCCCAGCGCACCACGTCCACAGGCAGGCGCTCCAAGGCGGCCACCTCTCCTTCTTCCACGGTAACGAGGCAGGCACCTTTCTCGCCGGCCTCCCGAATGTGTCGTCCTTGGAGGTTGCCAGGGAAAACGACATGGGGATTCTCGTGGATGACCTCGTATTGATGCACATGGCCCAGCGCCCAGTAGTCGTAGCCCTTGGCGATCAATTCCTGGAGGGTGCAGGGAGCGTAGGGATCGTGATGGGGACGACCATCGAGCGCGGTATGCAGTACGCCGATGTTGAAGGCGCCGGGCTTCGGCGGCGGATAGCATGCCGCGAGATTCTCTCGGGTATCGCGCTGCTGGTAGCTGCGGCCGTGCAGCGCGACGCCGAGCTCGTCGATTTCGAACGTCTCCGCCTTGCGAGCGGAAAACGCGCGAACGTTGTCGGGCAGCATCAGGCGTCGAGTGATCCGACTTTCCGCGTCGTGGTTCCCGTACAGCAGGAACGCCGGGATGCCGGCCTGCGCCAGCCGCCCCATGCCAGCGACGAAGAACAGCCCGGTCTGGTAGTCGCGCCAGTCGCCGTCGTAGAGATCGCCAGCGACGACCAGGAACGATGCCTCCTCGTCGATCGTCCGCTGCACAAGATTGTCGAACGCTTCCCGAGTCGCGGCGCAAATGCGCCGAGCGGCTTGGCCTTCCTGACGGGCGAGGCCGACCAGCGGGCTGTCCAAGTGGATGTCCGCCGCATGCACGAATCGAAACGAAGCCATGGCGCAACCCTATCCCTGTGGCGGGCGTCCCGCAATGATGCACCCGGGTTCAGGTAGGGCCATTGCGATCGGCTGCTCGCCTACTGGGAAGAGGATGGGAGTCTTGGCTCACGTCGATGACGCAGATGGCGATCTTGCGTCGTTGCTGAGGAGACAGCGTGTCTGCAAGCCGCTCCTTCAGGTCGCTCGGAGTTGCTGGTGGTTTACCCTCGGGCGGCGGCTGCGTCTGCTTCCGGCCAAACCAGAGCACTAGATAGATGCCGTGACCGCCGGTATCGAGGTCGGTGGCGTACTTGGCGATCAACTGATCTTGCAGCGAGCTCCACAGCTGCCGATGCTCGTTCCGCTTCACCTCCACCGGCACATTGAAGCCTTGGTAGGTGATGCGCATGTCGGCTCGGGTGTCCTGCGCATAACGACCTTCCGGCTGGGCATCCACGCCGGCAGGCAGCAAAGCGCGGAGAGCGGAGAGCAACGCATCTCTGCAGGAATCTTCGTGCTTCGGACTCCCAGCTCTTCGATGACGTTCCTCGTTCCAATATTGCCGCCAGTCGTTCGTATTGCCTAGCCGGATGCGCGAGGCAATGTCCCGGAGGCGATCCAACACCAAGGCCGCCAAGTCTCCGGCATTCGACGGAGTGCCGCTGGCCAGGGTCTGGCGCACTTCCTCGACTGTCGGATGGCGATATCCGCTGTCGCGACGATTCACGCGCTGATCGTCGGCAGCACACGATAGAGAATACCGCCACTGCGACAATAGAGAATCCGCAAGCAAACGGTTCAATGCGTCGCTCGCCTGCGGATGCGGGTTTTCGGCTAGGCTTTGAATGCAGCGTTCGACCAGATTGCTTGGTGGCCTAGCTGGCGGCACCATGCCCGATCGAAACTCGTCCGGACCAACATGCTGTCCAACAAGACGGATCAACAACGCACGGAGCGGGATGTCGTATTTCTCGAACAGGAACTCGGCATTTTTTTCAAGGCAGAAAAGATTCGCCAAGTGCATAGCCCGCTCTTCGGAGCGGCCTCCTTGCACGAATGCTTCGGCAGATTGTTCGTACTGGTCGGGCGCAAGAGCACAGCCTGCCGCAAGCCAATGCGCTCGCTGCTTCGGCGTCATGCTCTTGCGAGAGAGTTTGCGTTCGATCAACTGAACGAAACCCGCCCTGTCCGCATGCCGGTATGCGGCGAGGAGCAAGTAGTCCAGGGTGGCGAGAAATCGCTGGTTGCATCTCGCTGGAAATCTTTGAAGTAAAGGCAAGCTCGACATCCGAGCAACCTGATCATGAGAGGGATCGTAGGCCAAATGCCACAGGTTGGGTTCGGGGATCTCGATCTGTCCACGCAGGAAGGGACCAGCGAACCGGATCTGTTCGTCTGCCACCGCCGCAGGGTGCTCCTGAATCAAATATCGATACCACGCTGGATCGTAGACGCCGTGGGCGGACGTAAAGAAGATAGCGAGCGCCTTGCGCATTCGTTCATCTGTCCACCAGGGCGAATTCAACGAGCCGTCTTTCTCTGCCTCGGCCAAGCCCGCGAGGAAGGGCAGGCAGAGGCAGTGCATCTTGGATTCGCGGCGTAGATCGAGAACCTTATCCGGACCTGGAACATCGGGGCGCTCTATCGTCAGGCGAAACCCTTTCAAGACTGCTTCGAGCAGGTCGTCTTTCGACTGAAGCACCTTCTCAAGGTTCTTCGTACCCTGTTCCGGCGTGAAGTCGGTAAAATCCTCAAAGTAGTCAGAGGCTAGTTTGTTCAGCAGTGCGGGTGAGGCCCGATTCGCACAAAGCGCCTGCTTGTTGGACAAGAGGTATTCGATGAACTCCTGTTCTCTCCTTCGCTGCGTTTCGAGATAGTCCTGTTCTCTTTGTCTCAGTTGACGGAGATCAGAAGATGGCGAAGGCGGTATTAGCAACTGGCGCAGAATTTGTGATAGCACTTCGTCAGTACCCAATAGCTCTTGAATTGTTTGTGGCGTAAATCGACCAGACCTAACAACATACCAAAGAAGAGATTCTGCTACCTTCGGTTTTATTTGGGACAATGACCTGGCCATATGGATGCACGACCGATAGAGTTCCGGCGAAAGTTCGGCACAGAAGAACCGTTTTTCTACCTCGTACAGCGCATGCCGAAAATCAGGGAGGTAACGCCCGATCCCTTCCTGAAAGATCTCGCACTGTTGGCCCGGACGTTCCTCAATCCATTGTCTGATGTCGTTCATCTCGTCACTTGGATACCGTCCTATATGCAAGTGTACGCCGAGGTCCAGCCAGTCGTAGAGCCGACTTGTTGCAATATTGTCACCGCATATCCGGAGTCCACGGGCGAGTAAGCGCTCAACGCAGCATTTCATTGATCCGCTAGAGAACTGTTCTATATCCTGCAACCTGCTGCAGGCGTCGAGAAGTTCAATGACGTGTCGACAGGATGACCTAGAAAGAATATCGTCGCTCCAGAATTTCCAGTAGGCACTCATGTAGAATTCATCGATTTCCTTGAGATAGTTCCATATATCGTTTGGAGAAATGTTATCTGGATATAGTGTCGAGAGCAACAAACCGAGAAGGTCGTCGTGCGGATCGGCGATGCCGCCAGCATCAATGTCCTCGAGCAGCTTCTTGAGTTCAGACGTAGTGTCTTGGGGATCACTGCTGCTATGGATGAAGGCATCCAACGCCAAGTACTTGACACGTGGCCATCGTGTGTCGTCGCGGATCACCTCAGGCAAGAGCTGCGAGAGGCCACGCAGTGGCGAACCTTGTCGTAGAACATGCAGAACGAACCCGGTAATCAGCTGTTGGTCGTCGCCCCGCTGGATACTTCGAAGAATCTCACGGAAGGCTTCCTCCATTGCGGGCGTCGCCAGAGCGGCGAAGGCCGGGGCCGTGCGGTATACGGGTTGAAGTCTGCGGGGTCCTCGACTCAACGAGGCCAGCAGCACCCGTTTGTCGTCTATCGAGAACGAATGGATGTCGCCGTAGAGACCGACCCCGATGGGGTCCCGTTCGATCAGTTCGCGGCGGGCGTAAGCGGAGTGCGCGGCAAGCCATGCGGAGAGGCCGCGAAGTTGAGACACCACCGTGCCATCCGCACCGGCCATCAAAGCCGATATTCGCCCTGCGGGAAAGCCGTCGTCAATGAGTGCCGCGAGATAACGTGCGGCGACATATTCGGCGATGTGGCGATGAACGGGTTCGGCCCGGCCTTCTTGCGCGTACGCAAAGAGCTTCGATGCCGTGGCTTGGCGGCACTCGGCATCCCCAAGGCCACACGCGGTCAGGTGCGGGTAGTCGTCGTTTGTCGTTGGACCGCTTCGGCTGAATCCGGCCCCGCCGGAGAGGAGAAGCGCCGCAAATAGCCGACCGGCAACATCCAGAATCTGCTCTGGATCCGCTAGCGGACGGGTACTCAAGTGCTCATCATTGTGCTCGGTGGCCATGTTTCGACATGCCTGCTCGAATATCTCCGTGCGGCTTTCGGGCCAAGCGCCACCATGAACGGCTTGCGCCAGCATCGTCAGCGTCTGGGGGTTGGAGAGGATGGCGTCCAAGCCGCGCTCTCGTGCTTGGTCGATGAAGGCGGCGCCACCCTGCACCGCCGAATCGACATGGAGGAGCTCTTTGATTGCGGCCTCGCCCAGTGGGTCGAGCCGCAGCACAGCCACTTCGCCCGTTGGGGAGACCGCGGTCAGACTCGATCGATCCGTTGCGAGCCAATCGGCATGACGGCAGGAGAGCCGGAAGCGTCGCTTGCCCAGCTTGTCCAGATTCCGCCTGATCCGATCGAATGGCGAGCGCATGTCGGCCTGCCCGGCCCGCACTTCGTCCAATCCATCGATGAACAGCGTCCTGTCTCGCCATTCGGGATGGTCATCAGGATCGAAGGTGATGAAGTCTCGGGCGGAAACCAGCAGGGCACCTTCCCCGCATACGCCCGCCTCCTCCTTGAAAGCAATGGTCTTGCCCATGCCTGGATCGCCCAGCAGGACATATGCCGGGCGCTCCCGAAATTCGGACAGAGGCCGCGAAACGGGACGATCCCCTTGCTCCTGGTCACGGAGTTCGGTGCATGTTCGTGAAACGATGTTGGGACTGGAGGTCATAGTTCGTTAAACCAGTGCTCGGCTGGCGTCGTGAGAAACTCGTTCAACGGCGTACCACCTTCGCCGACAAGCATGGTGCGGTCGGGCTCGAACCGCTTGGCGAAGGCATCCAGCCCAAGCGAGCGCCGGCGCTGTTGGCCACTCTTTACTTCGATTGCGATCCTGCGCCGCCCGCGGCAAAGCACGAAGTCCACTTCAAGGCTATGGTCGCGCCAGTAGTACGCACGGATGTCGGGGCCAGCGGTGTTCAGGAGGTGCGCGCCGACGGCGCTCTCGACCAAGCGCCCCCAGTATGCGCGATCCGCTTGGGCCTGAGCGAAGGCATAGCCGGAGCCGGCGGTCATCAACGCCGTGTTGAGGACGTTCAGCTTCGGGCTCGAGGCTCGCGCCCTGTGCTGCGAAGAAGCGAACTTCGGCAACCCTGCCAGGATGCCTGCCGTGGACAGCAGGTCGAGATAGCGGGCGAGGGTCGTGGTGTTGCCGGCGTCCTGGAGCTGGCCGAGCATCTTGTTGTAGGCGAGGATCTGGCCGGAGTAGTCGGCCCCCAGCTCGAACAGTTGCTTCAGCAATGCGGGCTTGTCCACCCGCGTCATGGCGAGGATGTCTCGCTCGATGTTCGGTGCCACGAGGGCGCCAAGGATGTACTCGCGCCAGCGGGTTTCGTCTCGAATGAGACCGGCCCCGCCGGGGTAGCCGCCGAAATAGATGTATTCCGGCAGGTCGAAGTCGAATGCGGCGGCCATCTCGTCGAAAGACCAGTGGGTGACGCGAATGGGCTCGAAGCGTCCGGCCAGACTCTCCGTCAGGCCGGACTGCATGAGGAGCGGCGCAGATCCCAGGATGATGACGTGCATAGGGCGGTCTTGGGCGCGATCAGCGTCCCACAGGCCCTTGACGGTTTCCGACCATCGCGGAATCCGCTGAATTTCGTCCAGTGCGAGCACGAGTCCGGAAGGAGATCGCTTCGCCTCTTTGCGAGCATCCTCCCATGCGCCCACCAGCCACCTCGTGTCCGGTCGAGTTGGCAATCGGACCGTCGTCTCGGTTTCCGAGAAGGGGCGCGTGTCTCCGACGCTCGCATCGTCCGTGCTGAGGTAGCGGGTCGGTCGAGCCACCCGGCGCAATGCTTGCCGCACAAGCGTGGTCTTGCCCGTCTGGCGTGGCCCGAACACGGCGATGATGCGTTGCGGCTGCTCCGCCAATCGACCGAGCAGCGTGTTCACATGAGAGCGCTGGAATATCGACATGTCCTCAGCTTACGCTCTTGAGTAAATTCAATCAAGTCAGTAGTCAGGCTTGCGCTGAGCGATAGGAGCATGGGGCTTCCGACTCCGAACCGGCCCCAAGATCGCCTTCAAGTGCCCCGCGTCGGGCTGGACGAAGGAGCCCGAAATGTCCTTGAGCCCGGGCAGAACCTGATCCGATCACTCGACAACGGCTAGAATTGCGCCCCACGCCCCAAGGAGACGCCCCTGTGAGCGACCCGCTTCACAACGAGATCGCGCCCGGTTCCATCGAAGCCAAGGATCTGGCGCACTTGCTGCACCCCACCACCAACCTCGCCGAGCACCATCGCCAAGGGCCGGCGGTGCATGCCCGCGCCGAGGGCGTCTACCTGTGGGACAACCGCGGCAAGCAGTACCTGGAAGGCATGGCCGGGCTGTGGTGCACGGCTCTCGGCTACGGCGAGGAGGAGCTGGTGCGGGCCGCCGAGCAGCAGCTGCGCAAGCTCTCCTATTCCCAGCTTTTCGCCGGCAAGACCAACGAGCCGAGCGTGCTGCTGGCGGAGAAGCTCAAGGCCATGATGCCGTTCGCTGCCGGGCGGGTGTTCTTCGGCCTGTCCGGCTCGGACGCCAACGACACCCAGATCAAGCTCATGTGGTACTACCACAACCTCGTCGGCAAGCCGGAACGCAAGAAGATCATCTCCCGCCGTTCCGGCTACCACGGCGTCACCGTCGCCGCCGGCAGCCTCACCGGTCTGCCGCCGTTCCATCGCCAATTCGATCTGCCGATCCCCAACATCCTGCACACCGACTCGCCGTTCTACTACCGCGAGGCCCAGGAGGGCGAGAGCGAGGACGACTTCACCACGCGCCTAGCGAACAACCTCGAGCATCTCATCCAAGCCGAGGGGCCAGAGACCGTCGCCGCCTTCATCGCCGAACCGGTGCTCGGCGCCGGTGGCGTGATCGTGCCGCCCGACGGCTACTATGCCAAGGTGCAAGCGGTGCTGCGCCGCCATCGGGTGTTCTTCATCGACGACGAGGTGATCTGCGGCTTCGGCCGCACTGGCAATCCCTTCGGCGCGCAGACGCTGGGCATCGAGCCCACCACCATGAGCGTCGCCAAAGCGCTGTCGTCGGCCTACCTGCCCATCAGCGCCGTGATCGTGCCGGAGTTCCTCTACCAGCCGTTCGTGGAAGCCAGCCGCGAGATCGGCATCTTCGGCCACGGCTTCACCTACTCTGGCCATCCGGTATGCGCCGCGGTGGCGCTGCGCGCCTTGGAACTCATGGAGGAACGCGACGTATTCGCCCATGCGGCGCGAATCGGCGAGGTCTTCCAACAGCGTCTGCGCATGTTCGAGGACCATCCGCTGGTGGGCGACGTGCGCGGCGTCGGCCTCATCGGCGCCGTGGAACTGGTCGCCGACAAGGCCACCAAGGAGCGCTTCCCGGCCGCCGCCGGCGTCGGCGGGCACTGCATGAATCGCGCTCTGGAACATGGCCTGATCGTGCGCGCCATCGGCGACAGCCTCGCGTTCTGCCCGCCGCTGGTGATCGACGACAACCAAGTGGACGAGCTGTTCGCCAAGTTCGCCCAGGCGCTGGACGGCACTCTCGCCTACGTCGGAGCGCTGTAGTCCGTCGGCAGCAGGCTGAAGGCAAGGGAGGATATCCTGAACTGCCAGCTCGCCCACGTCGAGGCGCTGTAGCGCATCGTCAGCAGTCGTCGTCGACGCCGCAGCTCAGCTGGCGGAAGTAGCGCGCCACCGCTTGGTCGTCGTAGGCGTCGTCTCGGGGACGCTGGGCGCGGACGGTGGCGCCCTCCGTCTTGCCGAGGGCCAGCTCGAGGCGGTCGAGCTGAGCGAGCATCGTGCGGTAGAGGTGCTCGCGGTTGGCGGCGTTGGCCCCGAGGCCGCGGTAGCGTTGGCGCAATTCGCGCAGATCCAGGGCGCCGGGGCCTTCGAGCGCAGCGGCGAGACGGCCAGCGGCGCGGGCGATCTCGCCGAGAGCCTCGGCCTCGCCGCCGACGCCGAGGCGCTGCAACTGGCGCCGGAGATCCTGTACATCGTCGATGGTGGGGCCGCGCCCGGCGGCGTTGGCGTCCTCGATTCGTTCGGCGACGCGGCCGATGCGATTGCGAAATTGCGCAAGTGCCTGTTCGACCCGACCCTCCTGCCCGATCATGAACAGCGGCCGGCCGTACTCGAAGTACTCCGCGGCAATGGCCAAGCGTTCGCCGACTCGGGATTCGGCGAGTTCGTCGAGTGCCCGGTCGAGCTGGCGGACGGCGCCGTTCTCGGAGAAAAGCGACAGCCGCTGCCGAACCTCGGCGAGATCCGCGGCGATGCGCTCCAGGTCGCCCTGCATGCGTCGTTTGGTGGCGGCATCGGCTTCCAGGCTGAAGTTGCCGAAGGCAAGATCGCCGTCTTCCCGGCCGGCCTGCAGGAGCTGCTCCTGCAAGGCTTCCAAGCGCTCCAGGATGCGCTGTTGATCGCGCACCAGTGCATTGGCGGCGCGTTCGGCCTGGCGTACCTGGGCGGTCAGTTGGTCCCTGTCGCCTTGGCGAATCTGCTCGGCACCCCGACGCAGCGCCTCGGCACCTTGGCGGAATGCCTCCGCATCAATGCGATCTTCCCGCAGCGAGCGGTCGATGGCGGCGCGAACGCGGTCGATGTCCGCGCTGGCGCTGCCAGTGTGCAGTTCGCCGCTCTCGCGCCCTTGGCGCTGGCCGCTGCTGGCGTTCGCCAACCGCGTCTCCTGCGCTCCGGACTGATCCTCGGCCAAGCGTTCGCGCAGGGCATCGAGTTCCCGTCGCAGCCGTTCCAGGCGCCAGCGTGAGAAGGGTATTTCCTGCTCCTCGCCGCGTTCCTGGCGACGGGCGAGTTCCTCCTGCCGGCGGGCGAGTTCCGTTAGCCGCTGCCATTCGCTGGCGTCGGCGTCGCGGCCCTGGCCGAAGCTTGGCGTCTGCGGCGTCTCGTAGCGGTTGCGCTCCGGGTCCAGTTCCAAGTCCACCAGCTCGGACAGCGAGCGGCTCACGGCGTCGCCACCGGGCGCGCTGCGGGCGAGCGAGACGTTCACGTCGCGCAGACTCGCTTCCGCGGTCAGCAGATGCTGCAGCGCTTCCTGTTCCGGCGAAATGGCGTGGTCCAGATCGTGGCCAGCCAGCAACGCGGCGGCGCGTTCCATGGCCGCGGCGGCATGGCCGAGCTCGGCGACGAAAGGCGCCACCTCGTCGCTGTCGGCCAGTTGCCGCCCCTCGGTGCGAGCGACTAGCGTATCCACCTGGTCCTTCAAGGTGCGTTGCAGAATGGCCACCACGTCCATCTGATCGCGCAGGTCGGCGCCTTGGCGCATGCCGTCGTCGCGTTCCCGGATCAGGTTCCAGGTTGCGCTGACAATGTCTCGCTGCCGCGCCGACAGTTCCAGTTCATCACCGCCGCCACCGCCACTGCTCGCGGTTTCCCGGTAGCGCTTGTCGAAAGGGCGGACATCAACGAAGTAGAGGGCGCTGCGCGTGGACTGGCGATGATCTGCGGCGTCGGCGTAGAACGAGACCACGTCGCCCGGTCGAATCGGTCGGCCCTCCTCGCCGACTGCCAGATCTTCCAAGTAGAGCAGATGGCTCGATGCCGCCTCGCGTTCGTCCGTGGTGGTTTCGCCGACGGCGTCTGCCCACTCGCCGCCGTTGACCGCGTAGCGCAGCGTAAGGGTCTCGATGCCGAAGTCGTCCCGGGCGCGAAAGCGCAGCGCCACTTCCTCGATGGCGGTGGCCGAGCGGTCCCGGCCCGGAAACGCGAACTCCACCTCCGGCGGCTCGTCGGCCGCCAGGTCGATGAGGAACTCGTCGCTGATGCGCACTTCCTGGCCGCGGTGGCTCACCGCGACATGCCAAGTGCCAGCGGCGTCGATGGCGAAACGCGCAGCACCGTCGTCGAGTTCGTGTGAGCGGCCATTGACGACCAAGTAGGCGTCCAGCAGAGGGCGATTGGCACCGACTTGGACGCCAACCTGCGTACCCTCCACGCCGACCACGTCGCCGTGATCCTGACGGCGGGGTTGCCGGCGCGTCCAGGCCGGAAAGTCCAGCGTCACGTCTAGGCTCGTGAGCGCCGGCAGATCGGCGACTTCGATGCGAAACCGAGGCGAGTTCAGGCCGCTGGCACTGACGAAGTAGTCCACCGATTCGGTGACCGCCACCAGCACGAACTCGTGGACGTCGCCCTCGTCGTCGGCCGCCGGCAGCATATCGACCTCTTCCCAGCGGTCCGAACCGGCGAACGCGGCGTGGACGCGCAAGACACCGGCGGCAAAGCCTTCGGCGCGAGCGCGCAGCAGCACGTCGGCCCCGCGCGGCATCACCGTATCGCCGGGTTCGACGACGATCTTCGGTCGGGTATCGTCGAGCAGTTCGCCCAGCCACAACCGCTCGGCGGACAGCTGCCAACTCTGCGGGGCGGCCTCGAACAGCCATGCCAGCAGCACCGCGGCGGCGAACAGAGTGGCCAGCGGCAGTGCCAACAGCCGGCTCGGCACGGCGCGGGCCGGCGGATGGCGCTCGACGATGCGCAGCGCGTCCGCGGCCAGTTGCGGCAGCAGCGCCGGCGGCTCGGCGCGGCGGTTGGCATCGAACCAGGTAGCGAGGCGGCCATCGAATGCTGGAATCCGTCGCTCCGCTCGAAGGGCAGCGTGGCGGCTGCCGATGCGACGCAAAACGACCGCGATCAACGTCGCCGTCACCACGACGTACAGCGTCGTCCGTGCCGCCAGAATCCATCCTTCGGGTGGTACCAGATAGGCGTTCGCCGCGGCCAGCGCCAGGGTCAGCACGGCGACGCTGGCGGACCCGGTAGCGATGACCCGTGTCCGCGCGGTCCATGCCAAGCGCCTCCGGCAGCGTTCCAGGTAGGCGGCGATGCGGTCGCCGGCGGTCATGCCGTCGTCTCCTTTCGGCTAGCGAGGCGAATGCCTCGGGGCAACGAGGGCGGCCATGAGACTCGACTCATTCGTCAACCTCTCCCCGCGCCCAGGAAAGAAAGCAGCCGAAAGTCGAATCGGCCCAGGTTGGCAGCTACCGATTCGACCAGCAGCAGAGCCGCGGCGAGCGCCAGCAGCCAAGGCGCCAGGGGCAGCAGAGAGGTCTCGGCGTTGGCATCGGCTGCCGCCGGCGGCACCGCCGCCTGTTCTGCCAGAGCAGCCTTCCCCCGCGCACCCGCGCCGAGAGCTTGCCAGCGGGAGAGAAAGTCCGCGCTCGCGGGTTGCAGATTCGACTCTCTGGTGTCCACATGCACTGCCATCGACGACACGCGGCCGGGCGTACGCACAGTGTAGACGCCGGGACGGTCGATGCGAACCACCGGACGACGGGTGGTTTCGTCCAGGGCCAGCACCCGCTGGCCCTGGGCATCGAAGATTTGCACCGAGGCGGCGGGAATGGCGACGGCTTCGCCAGCCTTGGCGCTCGGCGTCGGATTGCGCGCCAAGTAGTCCACCGCGTTGCCGACCAGACCGACGAACGCCGGTTGCAGCACCAGAGAACCCCACTCTCGATCCAGGGCGGTGAGCAGAATCAGGGCACGACCCTTGCCGAGACGCTTCTCCACCAGCAGCGGTGCATCGGCCTGGACGCCGCGAGCCTCCGCGCCGGTCGCCGCCAAGGCCAGGATGGTGTCGCCAGGAGACGCCGCCAACGCCACCGTGCGGCGTATCGACACGTCCTCCCAGGAACCTCGCGCGATCGGGTGGCTATCGTCGACGGCGACCACTCGCCGAGCGCCGGCGACGACGCTGCCGGTCAAGGCGCCGCCCACCGGCAGGGCGCCGTGGCGTTGGCTGCGCTCCCCGGCGATGAGCAATGCGCCGCCGCCGTTGGCCAAGTAGCGTTCGAGGCGGCGCTTGGTGGCTGTCGGCAGTTGGCCAGGGTCGAGGACGATGGCCGCGCTGGCCGAGCGCGGCCAAGCAGCATCCTCCACCCGGATCGGATTTGCCACTCCGCTTGCCTCGAGGGCGGCGGTAAGAAACCGCAGCGCGGCGGCGTCGGCGTTCGGTGCGACCAGGACCACGGCAGCGGCGTCCACGGCACCTTGAATCGCCCACGCGACATCGTCTTCGGGAACGGCATCGCTGGCATCGAGCGCCACCTCCCAGGCAACCCGCTCACGCCCGGCGGCGGGGATTGGGAAGGTTACGTTCCGCCGCGTCCCTGCCGACACCGATACGTCAATGCGCTGCCGCTCGGCATCGTCGCCAGCGCGGCCAAGCGCGACCGCGAGATTTCGACCCCGCGCGGCGTAGCTCGCTACCGTCGCCGCCACCCGATCGCCATCGACGATTGCGGCCTCGACGGCCCAGTTGTCCTCGGCAGCACCCACCCTATGCAGCGCCAGCGGCCAGAGCGTGCCCTCCACCAGGGCGTTGAAACGGTCGGGCACGGCGCTCGCCTGGAAGTCCGAGACGATGTGGATGTGCCAGCCGCCGGGCGGTTCCGGCAGGGTGGCGAGGACGGCATCCAGTCGATTGGGCAGGCCGGCGAAGTCCAGCCGGGCCCAACTCGGGGTCGCGGCTTCGAGCTCGGAGACCAGGGCGAGGCGGCTGCCGGCGAGGACGACGCGCGAAGTGCCCGATTCGAGCAGGCTGCCAGCCGTGGCCAGCGCCTCGGCCCAGACCTCGGCCCGACGCATGGACAACGAGCCGTCCAGGACGATCAGCTTGGCCGGGACGGCGCGATCGTCGTCGCCCGATCCGGCCGCGGTTTCCAGCACCGGCTGCGCGAAGGCCAGCGCGATCAGCGCCAGGAACGCCAGCCGCAGCGCCAGCAGAACCCGGTGCGCCAAAGTGCGCCGGGTACGCACCGGCTCCTCCGTCTCGCGCATCAGCATCAGCGAAGAGATCGTGGTTTCGGCTGCTGCGCGTTCGTTCATCCGATGCAGCCACAGCGGTACGGCCAGCGCCGCCAAGCCGGCCAGGAACGCGATGGCGAGGAAGCTCACGACGCGACCGCTCTGCGGTCGCCCCGCGATTCCGCCAAGCGAAGCCGCCCGTCCATACATGGTCTCGGGGGGCGGCTCACGGGCGTCTGCCGCGGAAGCGCAGATAGCGCACCAGCGCCCCGTCAAGGGGTTCGTCGGTGTCCATGCGGACGTAATGAGCGCCGGCGGCGCTGGCCTGCCGACGCAGCGCCTCCTCATGGGAGGCGAGGCGGCGCGGGTAGGCGGCCCTCAGCTCATGGGCGTCCACTTCCACAACGCGCCCGGTCTCGATGTCGCGCAAGGTGGTGTTGCGCCCGAACTGAGGACAGCGCTCGCCGAGGTCCAGAAGATGGAAGGCAATGACATCGTGGCCGCGGCTGCCGAGCATGCGCAGCGACCGCCCGAAGTCGGCGGCGTCGCAGTAGAAGTCGGAGATGGCGGCGACGACGCCCCGCTTGGCCATTCGGCGCGCGGCGTAGGCGAACGCTTCGGTCCAGTCCGAGCCGCCGCTCGGCTTCATGGCGTCGAGCTGGTGGTAGAGCGCCTGCTGCTGCGACCGGCCGGGACCGGGCGGCAGGTAGGTTCGCACTTCCTCATCGAAGGTCAGCAGCCCGGCGGCGTCGTGCTGGCGGGCGGCGATATGAACCAGCGCCGCGGCCAACCAAGCGCCGTAGCGCAACTTCGTGGGTTCGGCATCGCCGACGCCCATGGAGGCGCTCTGGTCCATCAGCACCAGCAGCCGGGTATTGGTTTCGCCCTCGAACCGCTTGAGGAGCAGGCGGTCGGCGCGGGCGTACGCGTTCCAGTCGACGAAGCGCAGATCGTCGCCGGGCACGTAGTCTCGATACTCGGCGAATTCCTGGCTGAAGCCGGGCCGATCGGCCAAGTGGGCACCATGCAGGGTGCCGTCCACCACGGCGCGAGCAATGAGTTCCAGGCTGCCGAGCTGGGCGAGCAGCGCCGGCGACAGCAAGCGCGTCTGCTGGCCAAGAGGGGCAGCGGCGGGCACGTTCACGCCGCCGCGGCGCGTCCATCCGGGACGGCGACGCGCTGGCAGACATCGTCGATGACGGCCTCCACCGAGACGCCGTCGGATTCCGCGAGGTAGTTGCCTTGCAGACGATGGCGCAGCACCGGCGCGGCCAGGGCTCGGATGTCGCTGGCGCTTACATGGTAGCGGCCGGCCAGCAGCGCCCGTCCCCGGGCGCCTAGGCAAAGATAGGTGGCGGCGCGGACGCTGGCGCCGTAGCGCAGGTATTTACGCACGGACTCCGTGGCTTCGGTGGCGTCCGGGCGGGTGGCGCGCACCAGTTCCACGGCGTAGCGCGTTATCGCGTCGGCCACCGGCACTTCCCGCACCAAGCGCTGGAAGGACAGGATGGCCTCGGTGTCGGCCCAGGGCGCGACCTCCTGTTCGACAATGCCGAGCACGTTGCGGTCCACTACTGCCGCCTCCTGCTCGGCGTCCAGATAGTCCAGCACGACATTGAACACGAAGCGGTCCAACTGCGCTTCGGGCAGCGGGTAGGTGCCCTCCAGCTCGATGGGGTTCTGCGTCGCCAGCACCACGAAGGGCGGATCCAGATCGTAGGTCTTGCCGCGAGCGGTGACGCGGAACTCCTGCATGGCTTCCAGCAGCGCCGACTGGGTCTTTGGCGGCGTACGGTTGATCTCGTCGGCAAGCAGCACCTGGGTGAAGATCGGCCCGGGTTCGAAGCGCCAGCGCCGGCTGCCGGAAGCGGGGTCTTCGTCCAGGATGTCGGTGCCGGTGACATCCGTGGGCATCAGGTCCGGCGTGAACTGGATGCGCTTGAAGTCCAGGCCCAGGACGCCGGCGAGGGTGCGCACCATGAGCGTCTTGGCGGTGCCCGGCAGGCCGGTGATCAGGCAGTGGCCGCCGATCAGCACCGACACCAGCAGCAGGTCGAGCACGGCCTCCTGGCCGACGACGATGCGGCCCAAGGCTTCCTTGATGGCCGTCATGGTGTCGCGGAACCGGGCGAGGAGAGCCTCGGTCTCCTCGCCCGGGACGATTCGGGAAGGTTCGGTCATTGGTTGATCTCGACTAGCAGGTCGAGCGCCGCGTCGAAACTAGGCGCGATTTCCAGGGCGAGCACCACTTGACGGCGCGCTGCCTCGGTGTCTCCAAGGCTATGATACGCCCGTGCCAGGCGGTAGTGGGCAGCAGCGGCATCGTAGGGATCAAGGGACTGGTAGGCGAGGTATTCGGCCAGCGCTTCGTCGGCGCGGCCGGCGGCCAGCAGCCGATCGCCGAGGCGCACCCTGTGCTCGCCATCCAGAGGCGCGACCAAGGCCAGGGCACGACGTACGGCCAGCGCTTCGTCGGCGCGGTGTGCGCTCTCCAGCCAGTCGGCGAGTTGGGCCAGCGGCGCGATCATCCGCCCGCCGGCGCGCCAGTACGTCGTCAGCGTATCGATTGCGCCAGCGCGATCGCCGAGTCGGTGCTGCGCTTGCGCGAGGATCGGATAGGGGCTCGGCGGGTCGATGGCATACGGATAGGCGGCAATGGCGCGCTGCGCGGCGTCCATCGCCGCGGTCCAGTTCCTCGTCGCCAGCGCATCCCGGGTCTGGGCGAGAGCCGCGTGGAACGCGGCGGCGTCTATGCCCTGGAAACGCTCCGACAAGTACGACGCGAACGCCCCATCCAAGGCTTCCGGCTCCATTGCCAATGCGGTGCGAATGGCGCTCGCCGTGTCCGCGCCTTGAGCGTAGGCGGCGAGCATGCGAGCCAGCGCCTCGAAGCCGTGGGCAGCGGCGAGGTGCTCGCAGATCAGGCCTGCCTGGACGTAGGAGACGGCGACTTGGCCCGGGTAGCGGGGCCGGATGAAGCCCTCGTCAAGATCGGCGACCGGCAGCAACCGGCCTTCCCGGTGGGCCTCGACGACCGCCAAGGGCACGGCCCGGCGGGGCGGCGGGGCGGCGACATCCCCGCCGTCTTCCGGATCGTCTTGCCGAGGAGATGCGGGCGCGGCTTGGCGTCCCGTCGGATCGTCGTGTCCAGGCGATGCTGCAGCAGCGCGGCGGGTCGCCGGATCGTCATCGGCGCGAAACCGGCTTGGTCCGGTCTGCCACTCTTCCAGCACGGAGACGCCTTCGCTGAACCAGCGCGATACGCGATTGTCGGTGGCGCCCAGGGTCACCACATGGGCGATCTCGTGCCATAGTACGCTGGCCCAGTCGAACCCTTCGTCCACGCCCCGGGCGGAAGGGCTGTTCATGGCCACCACCGGGCCGAAAGTGGCGCCGAGGATGCCGATTCCAGGCAGTCCAGAGGTGCGCACGGCGAAGTCCTCGTGCAGGGGATACAGTTCGACCGCCACCGGTTCGGCGAGCATGAAGCCGTAGCGCTTGCCGATGATGCGCAAGCCGTCGGCAACCAGTTCGCGCACGTAGGGAGCGAGGGCGGCGGTTTCGGCCGGGTCGGTACGCAGCAGGAGACCCTCCTCCGTCCGCGTCTGCCAGCGATCCAGGCTGTCGAGCAGGCGCAGCGTGTTCACCGTCTCGACGTTGTAGCGATCGCCGCCGTAGGCGCGGGTGAGGATCAGGCGCGCCTCGGCGAAGCGGTTGAGGCGCAGCAGGTTGATGCCCAGGGTGGCATAGGCGCTCCACAGCCGCGGATCGATGGCGATGGCGCGTTCCAGCTGGGACACGGCCTGCCGGTAGCGTCGCGTCACGATATAGAAGTGGGCCACGGTCTCGAACAGCTTGCCGTAGCCGGGATGCAGTTCCAGGGCGCGTTCTTCCCACGGGCTCGGGGCCTTGCCGGCCAAGTGGTCCATGGCCGCGGCCAGGGACATGGCGTCCAGCCGGGGGCGGATGTCGGCTGCCGCCAACGGGCCAGCAAGCTCCTGATGCGCCCGTTCCATGTCGCCTGCCTCCAGCGCGAGGCGGGCAAGCAGCAGTTGCGCGCCGCGGTGTTCCGGTTCGATATCGAGGACTTCGCGGGCCAAGGTTTCGGCCCGGGCGTCGAAGCGTCCGAAGGCGACCTGCGCCAGCCCCATCCTGGCCTCGACATGTTGCGGATCCAGGGCGAGCGCTTCCTGGAACAGCGTTTCCGCATCCGCTGGCAAGTGGGCGGCGGCGTACATTTCGCCCCAGCGCACCAGGATGTCCGGATCGTCAGGCGCGGCGGCGGCGGCGGCGCGGAAGTAGTCGTTGGCGACGAAGAAGTCGTCCAGCGCCCAAGCCGCTTCGGCGCGCACAAGGAACGAAGGATCCCGCAGCAGGGCGCGGTAGCAGGCGGCCGCCGCGGCGCGGTCGGCGCGTTCCAGATCGCGGCATTGCTCGACGCTGGCCTCTACGTTGGCGGTCGTCCAGGCGAGCAGCAGGCAGGTGGCGCGGATGGCGGCCTTCATGGCCGAGTCGCTTCTTCTGCAAGAGGGGCGAGTTGCTGCTGGTCTTTCGACTCTCGGCTGTCTCTTAGCTGGCGTTCGATAGGCGCGAGTTCCAGCAGCAGGCTTTGCAGGCGCGCAAAGTAGTCGTCTTCCGCCATGCCGCTTTTGCGCACCTTGAGTTGCTCGATTTCACGCAGCAACTCGCCTTGGCGCTTGGCGAGGGGGTCGAGCGCCGGGTCGAACTGCCGCCATTGGTCGCCGATGCTTTCTTCGGCCACGACAGCAAGCAGGAAGGAGGTCGCCGACCCTTCCCGCCGCGGATGCTCGGTGGCGATGCGCTGATGGCTCCGGTAGTGGTCGGCCACGGCCCGCTCGGCGAAACGGAATGCCTCCTCGGCGGAGACGCGCTGGTCCTTGTCGGCATCCGCGCTCGGATCGACCAAGGCATCAGCCCAAAAGCCCCCGAACGCCACCGCATTGCGCTCCCGCCCGTCGCGGGTAGCGGTGATGATGGCGCGTGCATCGCGCTGCAGCGGCTCGATGGCGGCACCGCTGGCGCTGGTGGCGATCACCACCAGTTGGCGCTTCGCAGTCAGCGCAGCCAGCCATGCGGCCAGATCGTCGGCGGTGGGATCCGGCCCCGGCACGTTGAACCGATAGTGCTCGTCGTCCCAGGAGCCGTGGCCGATCAGCTGCACGATGACGGCATCGTCGACCCCTGCTGCAGCGGCAATTTCGGCGATGGCGGCTCGAATATCCTCGCGCCGCGCACCGTCGCCGACGAGCAGGGACACTGCGGCGCCCACGGCCTTGGCCTCAGTGGCAGCGGCGTCGGCCTGGGCGATAAACGCCTCGGCGTAGTCCGGTTCGCCGCCCAGACCGGCGACGATCAGCATGCGAGTGTCCGCGCCGGCAGCGGCCGCAGCCAGCACGGCGAGGATGGCTAGATGCCGCCCCAGATTCGACGCAGCGACCATTCGGCGCATTTCAGCAACACCAGTAGAAGGTAGAAGAACGGCGCGTCCCAAAGCGGCAGCCGATGCCGCTCGCGAATACCGGCCCCGGTGAAGGCGATGGCTTCGCGCAGCCCGGCCAAATCGTCGGGTCGCCACACCTGGCCGCCAGTGGCCGTCGCGATGCGGGCCAGCAGGGCATCGTTGCGGGCGGCACCGAAGTGCTCGAGGTTGCGGGTTCCCACTTGGGCCAGCCGGGTGACGGTTTCGGCAGTGCCCAGCCCGCCAGCGACTTGCGCCGTCACGTCCACGCGGTAGATGCCCGGCGGCATCTGTTCGCTGCCCCCGATTGCTGCCACGGTCTTGCCGAACGCGCCTTCGCTGCCGATCCAGGGCAGCGATGTTTCGAATGCGGCACCGTCGGGCGGAGTGATGCGAGCCGTCACCGTGGCGTCGGCAAGGGGATCGAAACGGGCGTTCTTCCAAGCCACGCGCAGATTCAGCGCACCGCCTTGGGCAGCTACGGACAGTCGGCGCTGGGGTGCCGCGGCGCTGGCGAGGTGACGGACGAGCTGGCGCCAGAACAGCGAATGGCGCGGATCGTCGGCTGGCGTACGCATGCGCCAACGCCAGGTGGACGCCGTGGCAAGCACCGCGCTGCGCCCGAACCCGTAGGGCTGGGCGACCAGCAGCGGCCGCGCGCCGCCGCCGCGCACGATCACCGCGCCTCGTTCCACGCGCACGTTGCCCTGGGCTTCCAGATAGACGGTGGCACCGAGCTTCGGCGGGCCGAGGCGCTGGTAGTCGGCCAGCATGGGCAGCGACGCCCAAGCTTCTTCCAAGGGGGTAAGCCCGTATTCGACTGCCCCTGGCGATTGTCCCGCGGCCCCGCCTTGGCTCGCCGATTGGCTGCCGATGTCGATGAGGTCCGATGCGAGGCCAGCGGCGGTGGGATGAGCGGCGTACTCTAGCGCGGCGTAGGCTGGCGCGGCGTCCGGCGCTGGCCGTTCCAGGACCACCGGCAGCGCTCGCGCCAAGGGCTTCACATCCCAGCCGCCATCGGCCAAGGCGTTGCGCCCGGCCAGTGCCAGCAAGCTGCCGCCGCGCTCGGCAACGTAGGCTTCCAGCCAGTCGTGCTGGCGGTCGTCCAGGGCCGTGGCAGGCAGGCTGCCGAGGATGACCAGGTGGTAGTCGTAGAGCGCTTCGAGGGAGGCCGGGAATCCTTCCGCCAGCTGGTCGGGGCCAGCGACGCCTTGGCGATAGGTTTTGCGCGGCGTGGTGCGCAGCCAAGTCGCCAGATCGATGGCGTCGTCTTCGGCCACGGCGCGGCGGATGAACTTGAACTCCCAACGCGGCTCGCCTTCCAGGTACAGCACCCGATAGCGGGAGGCCGCGACATCGAGCAGATGCGAGCGGGTATTGTTGCCAGGCAGCGGATCGCTTGCCGGCGCGCTCAATTCCACAGCGAGTTCCTTAAGCCCTGCCGAGCCGCTGGCGAAGACGATATCTTCGGTGACGATGGGCGTACGAGGATCGAGCGCCACGGTCTCGGCGGCGAGCACCGATCGCCCATCGCGGATGCGCACCCGTACGCTGCCAGCCGTCGTTTCATGGCTGATGACCAGCCGCGCCGTCACTTGGGTGTTCGGCGCGACCCGAGGCGGCAGCAGCACATCCTGCAATTCGATGTCGTCGGCGATGGCCACCGGGCCAAGGGCCACCGCATGCACTGGGACGCCGGTGGCGGCGAGGTCTTCCAGATCCGTGCGATCGCCGCCGTTCTGGGCACCGTCGGTGAGCACCACCACGGCAGCCAGAGCGCCTTGGTCGTAGTGGGCGGCGAGATCGGTGAGGGCATCCACCAAGCGCGAACCTTCGCCGGTGGCTTGCAGCGCGTCCAAGGAGGCGGCGGGGTGCAAGCGGTTGCCGAAGTGGAACAAGGCGGTTCGGACTTCGCCTTCCGCTGGCAGGCGGATGTCCTCTTCGATCAAGCGCTTGGCGGCATCGAGCCTAGTGGGTTCCGAGCCGGCGCCGGCCGCCAAGGCCATGCTCGCCGAGGCGTCCACCAGCATCGCCACGGTATTGACGCCGGGAGCCAGTCGCTCCACCTCCAGCGCCGGCGCCGCCAGCAGCGTCAGAATCACGACTGCCGCGGCCAGTTGCAGGATGTGGACGGGTGCGCGATGCAGCAGCGGCCAGCCGCGCATTCGTCGGCCGAAAGCGAAGCTCAATGCCAACAGCCCGACGGCGGCAATCCACCAGAAAACGCCGAGTTCATTGGCGAACGTCCACTCGCCCCGTTCGTAGGCCGAACGCGAATACTTGAACAGCCACTCGAACCCCACGGCCGGCGTCTCTTGCTCAGTGGCTCAGGGCGTAGACGACGACGTTGATGCCGAGCCGGTAGGACTTGGTGGAGAAGCGCTCGAAGTACCACTCGCCGTAGGACTCGCGCTCCCAACCGTCGGCGATATCCGTGTTGTGGGTGGCGATGGCCATGAGCCGGCCGTCGTCGTCCGTGTAGGCGCGGATGGACGGCGTCTCCAAGGAGCCTTGGGGGAAGCGGTGTACCCAGGGCGGCTCCGCGGTGTCGTAGCCGGCGAAATCCCGGGCCGGAATCTGCGGCATCTCCTCGATGTCGAACACGGTGTGGAAGATGGGGTGCTCGATGGGCAGCGTGCGCCAGCGCCGACCCGGCAGCACGCCGGCCATGGCGCGCTCGAGGCTGGCCCACTCGGCGTCGCCCCAGAAATCGTCCACCCACAGGAAGCCGCCGTTTTCCAGGTAGTTCCGCAAAGCCTGCATTTCGGCGTTGGACAGCCGCATGTAGCCGACATCGGACATGAAGATGAGCGGCGAGTCGCCCAGCGCCGGGTGGGTGAGCTTGCGGCGCGCCGGCTGACGGTTGGCCACTACCGAGGTAAGCTCGTTGAGCCGCTTGGCGAAGTTCTGCTCGGCTTGCGGAAAATCCGTCTCCCAGCGTTCCCAGACGCGGCCGTCGTAGCCGTAGTACGCCTCGCCCCAGCCGCCGATGCTCTCGTACTCGATGCGCGTGGGCACGAAGGTGGTCAGTTCCTCGGTGGTGGAGCCGGCAGTCGGCACCCTCCCCGGCGTCTCCTGCGCCACGGCCGGCAGGTGGACGGCAAGCCCGAACGCGATGGCGAGATGAAGTCTCATGGCTGCTTCGGGGGGTGCTTGGCCAGCGCTTCCTCGTTGGGTTCCGTGCCCCAGCCAGGGGTGTCCGGCAGGTGCAGATGGCCGTCGCGAATATCGGGCTCGGCGGTGAACAGTTCGGCATCCCAGGGCAGCCGGTCGATGTCCGTCTCCATGATGCGCATGTTCGGCACCGCCGCGCACAGATGCGCCGCCATCATGGTGGCGAGATGGCCGTAGTAGTTGTGCGGCGCGATGTTGATCTGATGCGCTTCGGCGGTCGCGGCGATCTTCATGGACTGCCAGACGCCGTTCCACACCGCGTCGATGATGGCCACGTCCGTGGCCCGCAGCCGGAAGTAAGGCAGGAAGGCGTACAGGGTGATGAGCGATTCGCAGGAACTGATGGTGTGCGGGCTGGCGCGGCGCACATCGGCCAGCGCCTCGGCATGAGGAGTGTCGATTTCCGCCCAGAACAAGTCGAAGTCCGCCAGCGCCCGCAGGATGCGCAGATAGCCTTCGGGCTTGGCGTTGTAGTTGAGGTCCAGCAGGATGTCCATGTCGTCGCCAGCCCCGGCCCGGAACGCCTCCAGATGCGCTCGCAGCTGCTTGAGCACGTGGCGATCCACGTTCTGGGCCGGATCGTACGGAAAGCCGAAGCCGGGCGACCAGCCGCGCACTCTTCCGCTGCGAGGGGTTTCCCCTCGCGCTCCCCGCGCCGAGGGCTCCACGCTGCTATAGTCGAAGACGTTGGTCTTCAGAGCCGTGAAACCCCGTTCGCGCACTTCCTGCCCCAAGGCGCGTATACCGCCGAGGTCGGTGACCGCAGGGGGGTAGAAATCCGGCCGGGCGATGCGCCAAGTGCCGCAGTGGGACCAGTACACGCGCACCGCATCGCGCACTTTGCCGCCGAGCAGGTCGTGGCAGGGTACGCCCAAGGTCTTGGCCTTGGCGTCGAGCAGCGCATTTTCGATGGCGCCGATGCCCATTGCCATGACGCCGGACATGGACTGCCGGGCGCGAGCGTGCAGGCGGGCGTAGACGCGCTCGAGGTCGTGGACCCGCTCGCCCACCACCAGGGATGCCAGCTTCTCCACCACTGTGGTGACGCCGATGGAACCCTGGTGCTCGTCGTACTCGCTCCAGCCCACCACGCTATCCTCGGTGACGACCTTGACGAAGTGGTAGTTGCGCCACCCAGCGTCGCAGTGGCGGGTTTCCACCGATCTGATCTTCATTCGACTCTCCCGTCGGCAACTCGGGCATCAAACCACAACCGGCGCAGCCGTACCACGTCCGCGGTTCGGACGCGAAATCGTCCCTCCCATAAGGATAATTCTTTCCTATATTGTCCTCCCATGCAGATAACGCAGCAATGACAGCATCGTCTCCGCTGCGGTTCAGGCAAACTTTCGGGGAGCGGTTCGCCGAGTCCGCGCGGCTGCCTCCGCCGACGTTCACACCTCGCCGCATCTTCGGCCCGGTGCAATTTCCCGGCAAGGCCACGGCGGTAATCGGCATGCGTCGCGCCGGAAAGACCACCTTTCTGCACCAGCTTCGTCAGCAGCGGATCGCGCAAGGCGTTCCCACGGAATGCCTGCCCTGCCTGTCGTTCGAAGAACGAGCGCCTCGCAGGTTTTCGACCTTCGCATCTTGGCGTCCTGGTGGAGAAGTACCCATCGCCGGTTCACGAACGTCCGTCATGCGGCGGTGACGTGGTGTTTCGACGAGATCCAACTCGTACCGGGCCGGGAGCGGTTCGTGTGGCGGCGGCTCGACACCCCGGGGAACGCAGTGATCGTCACCGGCTCGTCCGCTGCTTTGCTGTCCCGGGAGATCGCCACCGCGCTTCGCGGGCGGACATGGCAGGTGCTGATCCATCCTTTCAGTTTTGAGGAAGCGCTGCGCCACCAGGGACGCCCCGTGCCCGACGGCTTGGACGCCGCCTTGCCGACAGGCCGCGAGCGTTCGCGGCTGGAACGCGGCTTTCTGGACTGGCTCGAAGCCGGCGGCTTCCCGGAAGCGCAAGGCGTCGATAGCGCGACTCGACATCAGCTCCTGCGCGACCACGTCGATGTGGCGATGCTGCGCGACATGGTGGAACGCCACGACGTGCGCAATGTGACGGGGCTGCGCTATCTGGTGCGCCATTTGCTGGGCAACGCCGGATCGCTGTTCAGAGTCGGCAAGTTCCACGGTGCGCTGAAGTCCCACGGCATCGCCATCGGCAAGGACACTCTGCACCAGTTCTTATCGCATCTGGAGGACTGCTTCCTGGTACGCATCCTGTGGATGGAATCCAAGTCGGAGCGCCAGCGCATGGTGAATCCGCGCAAGATATACCCGGTCGATCCGGGACTGATTCCGATATTCGACCGCACCGGACGGGCGAACGCCGGCCATGCGCTGGAGACCGCAGTGCTGGTGGAGCTGCCGAGGATTCGAGGCAACGGGCCTGCACCCCCCGAAGGCCACGAGGTGGACTTTCTCGCCCTCGCCACGGACGGATCCCATGAACTGATCCAGGTATGCGCCGATCTCTCCGATGCCGCCACCGCCGCCCGGGAGTCTCGTGCTCTTGCCGCCGGAGGCGTCCTCTTTTCCGAGGCTCGCCAACGGCTTCTGACGCTGACCCGGGGCCGCTTTCCCGACCAAGCGCCCGCGACGGCAATGGTGCAGAGCGCCTACGAGTGGCTGCTGTCGCCGCCCGCGAGCAGGGCGGGCGGCTGCTTAGGATGATCCTGCCGAGTCCCGAGGCAGTGCGTTAGTCTGAAATTGGATAAGCTGTGCTGCGGCGGCCACCACTGCCTAGGGCAGCCCGTGGCGTCCTATACCCATGCAGCTTGTGGTTATGTGGCGCAGCATGGCGACACGGATTCAAACGTAAGCCGCTACCAGCCCCGATAGTGCCATGCATACCTTGCCAAGATGGGTTATGTTCCGGCCCTTGTCGAAGGGCGGGGAACGTCGGTCGAATGACAAGCTCCGAAGGCGCGTTGGCGGGCATCAAGGTGCTCGATGTCGCCGGCACCATCGCCAGCGGCTATTGCGGCAAGCTGTTTGCCGACCACGGCGCGGACGTCATCGATGTCGAGCCGCCGGGCGTCGGCTTCGACACGCGCCGGGAGCCGCCATTCCTGCCGGGCGTCCAAGCGCCGGAAAACAGCGCCCTGCACGCCTACCTCAGCGCCAACAAGGCCAGCGTCGTGTTGGATGCGGACGCTGAGCCGGAACACCTCTCCGCGCTGGCGGAAGGGACAGCCGTGGTACTGGATTGCGGACGCTTCGGCGCTGCCGACTTCCCTACAGCGCCGAACGTGGTGGTATCGACCATCACTTGGTTTGGGCGCACCGGGCCGTATGCCCAGTTCCAGGGCACCGACGGCGTCTGCTGGTCCCTCGCCGGCATGGTGAAGACCGTAGGCCGGGCCGAAGGCCCGCCGTGGATGCCGGCGGGCTGCGGCGCAGAAATCGTCGGCGGCCTCACTGCCTACATCGGCACCCTGGGGCAGGTGATCGCCCGGGAGATCGGCAATGCCGCCGGCACGGTTCGCCTGGATACCAGCATCTTCGAGGCCAACCTGTGCTTTACCGAAGTGGGCGGCGTCGGCGGCTACCGCAGCGGCCGACGCAGCCGGCGGCTGGGCGTCAACCGCTTCGCGCCCACCTATCCGCTTGGCGTCTACGCCTGCGCCGATGGCTGGCTGGGGGTCACGGCATTGACGCCCAGCCAATGGAAGAGCTTCTGCGAACTGCTCGGCATGGAGAAATACGCCGCCGTGCCGGAGTACCAGACCGCCATCGGCCGCCTCTACGACTACGACAAGCTGGAGCCGATCATCCGCGAGCGGGTGCGCAAGCGTTCCGCCGAGGAACTGGCCGCGCGTGGCCAGGGCGCGCGCATCCCATTGGTGCCGGTGCCGACCATGGCGGAACTGTTCGCAGTGGATCAGTACGTCGCGCGAGGCGCCTTCGCCACCGTGGAAGCCGGCACCGGGGACGGCTTTCTAGCCCCGGCGACGCCGTTTCGCCTGTTCAAAACCCCGGCCCGGGCCGGGGGCCGGGCGCCGCTCTTGGGCGAAGCCAATGCGGAGTTGCTGCCATGAGCCGCCCGGGGCTGCTCGCCGGCGTGCGCGTGGTGGATCTGTCCATGGGCTGGGCGGGGCCGCTCGCCGCCCGCCACCTGGCCGACATGGGCGCCGACGTCGTCAAGGTGGAGGGCTGCATGCGCTTCGACTGGTGGCGCGGCTGGGAGGCCACCCAGGAATGGATCGACGACGGCGGCGCGGAAAAGAACCCGGCGTTCAACACCGTCAACCGCAACAAGCGCGACCTCACCCTGGACCTGTCCACTGCCGTCGGCAGCGACCTGCTGAAACGCCTGGTCGCCAACGCCGACATCGTGGTGGAGAACTACTCGGCCGGAGTGCTGCCGAAGCTGGGGCTGGACTATCCCGCGCTTGCCGCCGTCAACCCGGCCTTGGTGATGATCTCCATGCCGGCGTTCGGCACCACCGGACCGTGGCGCGGCTACCGCGCCTACGGCTCCACCGTGGAGCAGGCATCCGGCCTGCCCCATCTGTCCGGCGAAGCCGATTTCCCGCCCACCATGGTGCATGTGGCCTTGGGCGATTCCGTGGGCGGGCTGAACGGCGCCGCAGCGCTGCTGACGGCGCTGCGCGCCAAGCGTCGCACCGGGCGCGGCCAGCATCTGGATCTGTCCCAGTCCGAATGCCTTTTCCCGCTGGGCATCCAGGGCATTCTCGCCCAGTCGGTCACGGGCGAGGCGCCGCCGCGGCTCGGCAACCGCTCGGCGCGACATGCGCCTCATGGCATCTATCCGTGCGCGGGAGACGACGAGTGGATCGCCATCCAGGTGCGCGACGAAGACCAATGGCGGGCCCTGGCGGAGTTTGCCGGCATCAGCGGCTTCGGCGATCTTGCCGACCGCCTGGACCGGGTGGACGAACTCGACCGCGCCGTGGCGGCATTCGCCGCCGAGCGGGTGGCCGAAATGCTGATGGCCGATTTGCAGGCCATCGGCGTATGCGCCGGCCATGTCGCCAGCAGCACCGAGCTGGCCACCGATCCGCATCTCGCCGAGCGCGGCTATTGGAAGTTCATGGAACGCGCCCATGTCGGCGTCCTGCCCCATCCCGCGCCGCCGTACCGGGTTGGCGACGAACCGTTCGACATCGACTCGCCGGCACCCACCTTGGGCCAGCACAACCGCGAGGTGCTGGCGGAGTTGCTGCATCTCAGCGACGCCGAGATCCGGCATCTCGAACGCCAAGGCGTCATCGGCACCAAGCCGCGGCTATGAGCGCACCGCCGCCGCTGGCCGGCATTCGCGTCATCGATGCCAGTACCCGCTGGGGGGAACTGGCCGGGCGGGTGCTGGCGGAGTTGGGTGCCGAGGTGTTCAAGATCGAGCCGGCGGGCGGCGGCGACTCGCGTCGGCTGGGGCCCTTCGACGGCGAGGAGTCGCTGTATTGGGCCTGCGTCGGCGCCGGCAAGAAAAGCATGGTCGCGGAAATAGCCGCGGAAGATGCGACATCGTTCCTCGCCGATGCGGACGTGTTCATCGAATCCGGCCGCCGAGGCGACTTGACGACGGACTTTCCGCACTTGGTCCATGCCTCGGTAACGCCGTTCGGCATTAGCGGCCCCTTGGCGACCGCGCCGGCGGCGGAAGTGACCGTGGAAGCGGCTGGCGGTCTGGTGGGCTTGCAGGGCGATGGCGACCGTCTGCCGGTAGCCATGGGGGCGATGCCCCAGGCGGCGTTCCACGTCGGCATTCAAGCCGCGGCGGACATCCTGGTGGCTCTCTACGAACGGGAGCGCTCGGGGCGCGGCCAGCATCTCGACGTTTCCGCCCAAGCCTGCATCGTCTGGACTTTGATGAATGCCACCGGCTACCCCCCCAACACCGGCAACAATCCGCCCGGCACCAGCGAATTCCGCGGCCAGCTCTCCCCAGCCGCGGCAGCACAGCGATTGCGGCTGCCGGGCATCGAGCGCTGCCGGGACGGCCTGGTCCAGGTGCGGTTCCAGATGCGCTTCATCGGCGAGCGGACGTTCGACGCGCTGCTGCGCTGGGTGGAGGCGTCGGATGCCGCCGTGCCGGACGCTGTGCGCGGCCTGGATCTTACCCGCTGGATGGCGGCGCTTCGCGCCGAGGAGCTGGATCTGGACGCGACCCAGCAGGCCGCCGATCTGATCGTCGCCCTGCTGGCCACCAAGACCAAGCAGGAAATCCAGGCGTATTCGGCCCAGCACGGCCTCACCCTGGCTGCCATTCATACCGTGCCCGATCTGCTGCACGACCCGCATCTCGCCGACCGCGATTTCTGGATCCGCAATGGGCGGCGAATCCACGCCGGGCCGTTCGCGCGGCTATCGCGCACCCCGCTGTCGCGCCGGCGCGAAGTACCGTCGCTGGGAACATCGGCACCGCCGCCAGCGCTTGGCCGACGGACGTTCGCCGCCAAGCGTCCGGCGGCGCCATTTGCCGATCTCAAGGTGGCAGACTTCAGCTGGGTGGGCGTCGGCCCCATGATCGGCAAGGCGCTGGCCGACCACGGCGCCACCGTGGTGCGCATCGAGTCGCCGGATCGCCTGGACCTGCTGCGCACCGCGCCGCCGTTCAAGGACGGCGAACCGGGTGCCGACCGCGCCCAGTTCATGGCCAACTTCAACACCTCCAAGCTGGGCATGACCGTGGATCTGAAGAACCCGCAAGGTCGCAAGCTGGCGAGAACAATGGCCGATTGGGCCGATGTGGTGCTGGAGAGCTACTCGCCCGGCACCATGGCCCGGTTCGGGCTCGATTGGAATACGCTGTCGTCGAATCGCTCCGATCTCGTGATGCTGTCCACTTCCATGCGCGGCCAGACCGGGCGCGAGCGCGGCTATTCGGGATTCGGCGGCCAAGGTGCGGCCATCGCCGGCCTGTTCAATCTGGTGGGTTGGCCGGATCGCCCCCCGTCCGGTCCTTGGGGCGCCTATACCGACTTCATCACTCCCCGCTACGGCGTCAGCGCCTTGGTGGCCGCCCTGCTGCATCGGCACCGCACCGGTCTCGGCCAGCACATCGATCTCGCCCAGATCGAATGCGGCATCCGCTTCCTGGAACCGCTGATTCTGGACTACGCCGCCAACGGCAAAGTCGCCACCCGTCTCGGCCAAGGCTCGCCTGCCCTGGATCCCCATGGCGTCTTCCCATGCGCCGGCGAGCACCGCTACGTTGCCATCGGCGTGGAGACCGATGCCGAACGCACAGCCCTTGCCGCCGTTCTGAACGAGACATCGTTGGCCGATTGGTGCTTGCAGCGCGACGCTTTCGACGCCGCTGCCGCCTTGCGCACCGGGGGCGTGCCCGCCTACGCCGTCATGCGCCCGAGCGATCTCTACCAGGACCCGCAACTTGCGCACCGGGAATTCTTCGTCACCCTGGACCACCCGGTGATGGGGCCGACGCCCTACGACGGCCCGGCGACCATCTTCTCCCGCACCCCCCAACGACTGCGCTCGCCGGCGCCGTGCCTTGGCCAGCACAACAACACGGTGCTGCGGGAGCTGCTAGGAATGGAGGAGGCCGAGATCGAACGCCTGCGGACGGCGGGCGCCCTGGGCGGACGGTAGAACGGCCAAGGCGTCCGTTGGAGGCGGCGTCTGGCGGCGCGGCGCGCCCCAGCGTCAAGCACGAGCGGACCATATAGGCCAAGGCTTCCGTTGCGGCAGACTCGTTGCTCGTCGCATCCGTCACGACTCCTCTCATTTCGCATTGCCAGCCAAGGAGGCGGCTCTTCCGGCCCTGCTGTCTGTCTTCGGGGTTCGAGATCCAGGGTTGCAAGACACCATCGCAGCTGTCTCCGCACCGAGTTCAGGAGCGGAGAAGCGGCCGAGAGATGGGCAACGAAGGTCTGCCAGGCGTTCACGGGTTGCTGGACCAACTACGGAAAATCGTACTGATATCTGCCACTTTTCCGGTAAAATAGGCAGCCATGTACACGAGATTACTTCCCACGCCGACCCGGTCCATCCTGCTGTTGGGCCCACGCGGCACCGGCAAATCCACCTGGATACGGGGCCGGTTCCCCGACGCCGTCGTCTACGATCTCCTCGACACCGGCGAGGCGCTGCGGCTGCACAAAGCGCCGCAGACGCTGTATCGCGAGCTGGCCGCCCATGCGCCCGGAGGTTGGGCAGTGGTGGACGAGGTGCAGAAGGTGCCGGCATTGCTCGACGAGGCGCATCGGCTCATCGAGTCCCGGGGCCTGCGCTTCGTGCTATCCGGTTCGAGCGCCCGCAAGCTGCGACGCGGCGGCGTCAACCTGCTTGCCGGGCGGGCCGTGACGGTGTCGATGTTCCCGCTGGTGTCTGCCGAACTCGACTTCGTCTTCGATCCGAGGCGGGCGCTGCGGTTCGGCATGCTGCCTATGGCCGTGGCGGAGGACGATCCGCGCGAGTATTTGCGAACCTATACCGAGACCTATCTGGTGCAGGAGATCCAGGCGGAGGCGTTGGCGCGCAATCTCGGCGCCTTCGCAAGGTTTCTTGAAATTGCCGCCCGCCAGAACGCCCAGGTGACGAACGTGACCAACATCGCTCGCGATGCCGAAATCAACCGCCGCACCGTGCAGAGCCACTTCGAGATCCTCGACGACACTCTGCTCGGGTTCCGGTTGCCGCCGTGGAAGCTGAAGTCCGCCACCAAGCAGGTGCGGCAGAGCAAGTTCTACTTCTTCGACTGCGGCGTCGCCCGGGCACTTGCCGGCCGGCTGCCCTATCCACCTACTGCGGAAGAAACCGGGCCGCTTGCGGAAACCTACATCCTGGGCGAACTGCGGGCGTATCTCAGCTACACCACCCGCCACTACCGGCTGCACTTCTGGCGCAGCTACGACGGCGTGGAGGTGGACATGCTGTGCGAGACCGCGCACGGGTTCGTCGCCCTTGAAATCAAGGCGTCTTCGCGCTGGGAGCGACGCTTCAACCGCGGCCTGCATCGAGTGAGCGAGGACCTCGGCAAGGACAGAACGACCTGCTACGGCGTCTACTTCGGCGAACGCGCAGCGCTTTGGGACGATGTTCTGGTGCTGCCTGTGATGGACTTTCTGAAGCGGCTGTGGGCGGGAGAGATCATCGACTGAGGAATACCTGCGGGCGGCTTGGCTTGACGGCAGCGGAGGTTGGCAGCGCTAGGCGCACACCGAGCCAAACAGGAAGACCCCAACGAGCATTTCGCTACGATCCCCGACGCTGCCCGCACGTCCGAAATGTCCCGAGCCCGGACAGATTCCGCAAACCGCGGGATGCCGGTATAGAATCGTTCGACAACAGCCTCGGCAGGGTCGACGCGGCCCGACGCGCATCCTCGCCGGAGCGATCGCGCTCTGAACCAAATCCGCAGGGAGGGACGCCGCCGTGAAAGCCATCCTGGTGATGTACGACTCGCTGAACCGCCACATGCTGCCCAACTACGGCTGCGACTGGACTTTGGCGCCGAACTTTCGTCGCCTGGGGGAGCGAGCGGTGACGTTCGACAACCACTATGTCGGCTCCATGCCCTGCATGCCGGCGCGGCGGGAGATGCATACCGGCCGGCACAACTTCCTGCACCGCTCGTGGGGGCCGTTCGAGCCGTTCGACGACTCCACCTTCGCCATCCTCAAGGATAACGGCGTCTACGCGCACCTGGTGTCGGACCACTATCACTACTGGGAGGACGGCGGCGCCACCTACCACCACCGCTACTCGAGCTGGGTGAACGTGCGCGGTCAAGAAGGCGACGCCTGGAAGGGCGAAGTGGCGGATCCGGACATCCCGGAGCACCTAGGCCGCATCAACCGCCAGGACTGGGTGAACCGCAAGTACATGCAGGAGGAGAAGCGCACTCCCCAAGCGCAGACCTTCGCCGCCGGGCTGGAGTTCCTAGACGCCAACCACGGCCAGGACAACTGGTATCTGCAGATCGAAACCTTCGACCCCCACGAGCCGTTCTTCACCCTCAAGCAGTGGAAGGATCGCTACAACTACGATTGGGGGAGCCCTCAGCCGGGGAGCGCGAGGGGGAATCCCTCGCAAAAAAGCCGCCCCCACTTCGACTGGCCGAAGTACGAGCGCGTCACCGAGGATCCGGACGCGGTGGAGTACCTGCGCTACCAGTACGCCGCGCTGCTGACCCAGTGCGACCACTACCTGGGCACAGTGCTGGACTTCATGGACGCCCACCATATGTGGCAGGACACCCTGCTGCTGGTGGTCACCGACCACGGCTTCCTGCTCGGCGAACACGACTGGTGGGGCAAGGCGCGAATGCCCTGGTACAACGAAACGGCGCACATTCCTTTCTTCATCTGGGATCCTCGCGTGGGCGCTGCCGGCGCTAGACGGCGCAGCCTCACCACCACCATCGACGTCGGCCCTACCGTGCTGGACTACTTCGGCATGCCGATCCCCCCGGATATGGATGGCAAGCCCTTGCGCGGCACGGTCGAGGACGACGCCAGGTACGCGACGCGGCCATCTACGGCATGTTCGGCGCCCATGTGAACATCACTGACGGGCGCTACGTCTACATGCGCGGCCCGGTGGCCGACAACGCGCCGCTGAACCACTACACGCTGATGCCGACGCACATGCGCAGCCCGTTCTCCACCCGCGAGCTGGCCAACATGCAGTGGCACGAGCCGCTGCCGTTCACCAAGGGCTGCCCGGTGATGCGCATCCCGTCCGCCGGCCTGGGGCGCTTTGCGGAGACGTTCCAGACCCAGCTGTTCGACTTGGCCACGGACCCGGGGCAGACCAATCCCATTGCGGACGCCGAGGTCGAAGCGCGAATGACGGAGCGGTTGGAAGAGGCGCTACGGGAGCACTTGGCTCCGCCGGAGCAGTACCAGCGGCTGGGGCTGGCTCGGCCCTGACCGCCGCCGCAACGGATCCGAGCAGGCCGATGACTATGCGCTTCAAAGGCGTCATGCTGTTCTGCGAGAACATCCGAGAGCTGACGCGATTCTACGAAGAGGTGCTTGGGCTGCGCCGCGATCCGACCCAGAGCCTGCCCCCGCACCGGTTCGTCACGCTGCTCGACGATGCCGGCGAGACGGCGCTGAATCTGCACTCCGGCACCAAGCCGAACGGCGGCCGCGCCAAACTGATGTTCTCCGCAGACGCCATCGAACCGCTGTACCAGCGTCTGCGCAGCCGCGGCCGCCGGCCGCGCAAGCCCCGGCACATCCCGAACGGTACCATGACCTACGACTTCGCCGACGCCGAAGGCAATCGGATCCAGGTGTACGGGCCGTGGCGGCGGCCCGATGGTTCCCGATCGTCGGAGTCGTCGCTCGCAAGCGGCCTCGCAGAAAGCCCGGTAGACACCGCCGCAAGCAATCGTCTCCGCAGTGCCGTACAGTAGATCGGCCTTGCAGCAGCGGAAAGCCGGCGGATGCGGCACGAGGTACTGATCGGCACCTACACCCGGCGCGGTGCCGAGGGCATCTATCGCGGCACCTTCGACGACGAGATCGGCGCGTTCGAGACGCTGGAACTGGCTGTCGCCACGGACAATCCGGCCTTCCTGATTGCTCGCGGCGGTTGCGTCTACGCCGTCAACGAACAGACCGAAGGCGGCCGTCTCGGCGTTCCGGCGACGGGGCGCAAGCCTTGCGCTGGTCGGTCGCTCGCAGGCCCAGTCCCCCGCCTTCCACGTCAAGCCCGCATCAGCGACGCCACCTGCCGCGCCTACAGGACAGCTCCATGGTGACGTCCATCATCCGCGCCATCTGCAAAGGAACCGTTGATGTTCGCCATCCGCCATCTCCTCGGGTCACTGTGGTAGCGGCCTTGGATGCGCTGCTGGCAGCCATGCTCGGCATCATCGTGGTGCCGATTCTACTGCTGGGCCTGGGCTTCTCGTCGCCGCTGCGACGCGCCTTCCGGCGTACCCGGAACGCAACAGCCTGTTCACTTCGCAGATCCAGGAGAGCGTTCTCGGCGTACGCGCCATCGAGGCCGTGCGCAGCGAAGCCGCCCGATAGCGCTCCTTTACCGCGTTCGAGGCGGCGTTCCGTTCGCGGGTAACTGACGGTGCTCGGCTTCGGCTTCGCGGTTATGGAACCTCAGCTCATTCAACGCGGCGACGGGGCGTAGCGGTCATGCAATCGGTAGATACATTCGAAGCCGGGGAAGATGAACGCGCTTTCATGCGCGCCGTCGTGGCTGGCATAGCGGATATCGAAGAAGGCCGCGAGCTTTCGTTGGCGGATGTCAAATCCCGACTCGGCATCCTCTAGGCACAATGGCGACGGTGATTCGTTTGCCGACTCCGCGGCAACCGATCTCGAAGAACTCCGGAATTGGTATTTCGGCAAGGGCGTACCCGAGATTGGTGCTCGACGGATCGACGAAATGATCCAGCGCATCGGCTATTTGGCGGATCACCCGGATATGGGGCGTGTGGTGCCGGAATTCTCGCTGGCGTCTCTCCGGGAACCGATCCACTCGCCGTTCAGGATCGTCTACCGGCGCGATCCCGGCCTAGTGCGTATCGTTAGGATATAGCACGGCGAACGTCGACTTCGACTGCCGGACGACACCAGCGATCCGACACCAAATGGATTGGCATTCTCCTCGGATCGCTTCGGAACCTCGCCGGCTTCGACCATTGCGTTCTGTTCTCGGCTATTGCGCTGCCTTGGCGTCGACGAAGCTCGCGTCGGCCGTCCGCCCTTTCCGATCCCTGCGTCCCCGCTCGCCGAGCTGCGGATCGAAATCCAGAACCAGCGGACTCGTCGGCTCGGCCTTGGCCCGCCGCTCGCGCAACAGCCGGATAGTGTTGGCAGCCGGCGTTCGTTCTTCCGGATTCAAGCCCGGAAGCCGGCAAAGCGACAAAACGGTCGCGCGTTCGATGCGCCAGCTCGTCGTCGGACAGGTCGCGTGGATGTCGCGGGGCCAGAGCCTTGAACATCGTCGCGGCGCGGAAGGGCCTGCTCCCGGCATTGCTCTTGCGCGACCTTGCTCGGCTGTTGTTCAAGGCGCGGCGAAAGCCTTCCCGATCGGTCGGCTTCTGGAGCGCCGCCAGAGGATCACGCTCGTCCGGCTTGCGATGGCGCTCGTCGAAATCGAAGAAGCCGGCTTGCATTTCCGTCCATGCCACTGCTTCCGATCCAAGTTGACGTGTTCTGCCTTGGATCGGACATTTTAGAGGCGCCCATAAGTCACTAGCCGAGGATGTGTACGACCTGAAGTTGGGGATCGGCTAATCTTCGAGATTGAGAAGACCGCCTACTCGTTCCGCGTCAGCAACCGCAAACGCGATGCCTTTCGGCTAGTACGGGTGTTGGCCGCCACTTAAGGAACCGCCTCCTCCTCTGCGGACGGAGCCTGCGTCGAACGGCAGCATAGGCTGCGGACTGCGCCGCCGAGCCGGAACCGGCCGTGCCTTCGCTCATGCCGCGAAAATCTTCACGGCTCGGTGCCCTTCGTGCCGCATCCGGCGCATAGAACGCCAGATCCGCATCCGAATGGCAGCAGCAGGCGCCCAGCCGTCGCCGGCGGCATGCATGTGGCCGGGCCAGACATCGGCAGGATCGCCCGACAGTCCCTGGCCCCACATGGTGATCCAGCCGCCTTCCATATGCGGCATGCGACTTGGAAAAACGTCGCCCGACGGCGATCCAGGCACCGTATTCCCGCTGCACGATGCGGCAGGGGATGCCGGCTCCATCGGGTAGGCGAAGTCGTGCGCGGCGAGCGTCTCGCCGTTGTGGAACCGCGCGCTCTCGCGCAGCTGCACTTCGATGGCATCGGCCCGGCCCGCCGCGCTGCGCGCCACCAGCAGGATTCGGCCCGCTAGAGGATGCGCTCGAAGTCCGGCGTCATCGTGAGCAGGCTCTGGTAGAAAAATCGATGCAGTAGTCGTCCACGCTGGACGAGAAGCGCGCAGGGTCCTCCTGCTGCGGCTCGGCAGCGAAGGCGACGAAGATTTCCTCCGCGTCCTCGGCAGCCATTGCACCGCCGGCTGCGGCTCGGCGACAACTTCTCGTCATTGCTAGGGCATCACCTCGACGCCACGCCAGAACGCCACCCGCCCAGCGATGTTGCGAGCGGCCGGCTTCGGTACCGGGTAGTACCACACCGCGTCGGTGTTGGTTTCGCCGTCCGCCACTAGGTGGCAGTAGTGCGCCGTGCCCTTCCACAGGCAGACGGTAGCGGTGTCGCTCGGGGCGATCAGGCTGTCGTTCAGCGCTTCGCGCGGAAAGTAGTGGTTCCCCTCCACGATCACTGTATCGTCGCTCTCGGCCACCACATGGCCGTTCCAGGTTGCTTTCATATGGCCCTCCTTGGTTCCGCGCAAGCGTGACACTCCCGTTGGCCGCAAGCAACTCGCCGGTTCGGCACGGCGACGCAGATTCGAACCGAGCCACTAGCGCCCGCCAAGCATATAGGCCAGATCACGACCGTAGCGTTCCGCCACAGTCCCGATCCGCCGGGTCGGCGAATGCCGAGCCCGGGCACGACCTGGATAGTCGGCACCCGGATTGCTAGAATCGCGCTCGAGTTCTCGACGCGACAGGTGCCAGCCCCATGGCCGCCATGCCCGCATTCGACACCCACAAGGCCGTCAAGGCTCTGTGCCACGCTGGCTTCAACGACAGCCAAGCGGAAGCCGTGGTCGACCAGATCAACGATGCCGTCAACGAGAACGTGGCCACCAAGATCGACATCGAACGGCTGGCCACGAAAGGGGAACTGCGCGAGGAGGTCGCCAAGCTCGCCACCAAGGGCGAACTGCGCGAGGAGGTCGCCAAGCTCGCCACCAAGGGCGAACTGCGCGAGGAGGTCGCCAAGCTCGCCACCAAGGACGAACTGCGCGAGGAGGTCGCCAAGCTCGCCACCAAGGACGAACTGCGCGAGGAGGTCGCCAAGCTCGCCACCAAGGGCGAACTGCGCGAGGAGGTCGCCAAGCTCGCCACCAAGGGCGAACTGCGCGAGGAGGTCGCCAAGCTCGCCACCAAGGGCGAACTGCGCGAGGAGGTCGCCAAGCTCGCCACCAAGGGCGAACTGCGCGAGGAGGTCGCCAAGCTCGCTACCAAGGAGGAAGTCGAAAAGCTCGAACTGCACATGATGGCGGAGATCGAGAAGCGGTCCACCCAGTTCCTCAAGTACATGGTTGGGGCCGTCGCCGCGATCGTCGCGTTGATCAAGGCTCTCGATCTTCTGATCGGGTGACGCAGCTGCCGTTGCCGCCAAGCTGTGGCCCATCAGGGCATGCATGCTGTCGAGGATGATCGCGCGCGAGTAGTCGCGCCGGGCGCTAGCCGGCCCTCGACGGCCGTGGTACGCCTTTCGCCAGCCTCCGATCAGACGTCCGGTTTCATCCAGGAATCGGGCCGCGTACTCGAGCGGCGGTGGTCCAGGCACCGCAGGTGCCGCGCCAGCCGACACGGAAAGCGCGGCTTTTCGATGCCTAGTTGGTGCGCTTTGGCAGCTCTTCGCGGCACCGGGCGTAGGTGGCTTCGACCAGCCGTTCCAGCACGTCCAATGCCGATGTCTGCATGCGGTCGCCCAGCAGGAACTTCCGGCTGCGCGGGAAGCGCTCTACGATGCACACCAGCCGGTTGACGAACCGGTAGCGGGCTTCTAGCGCCGGGCCAGTTTCCCGGCCGCCTTCATCGTGTCGTTTGTGTCGTTGCTGTGGCGTCTTGCTCATAGGGCTCTCGAAATTCGGGAGAAATCCAGGGGCTTGCCCCTCGACCCCATCGGGGCAAGCCCCGGAACTCCCAGGAGACGAAGAGTTGAAGACTCAAGGGGCGAGCGTCCGCACCACGCGAAACCCGCTGACGTGGTCGCGGTCGCCGGTGGAGTCCCCGTAGCGGCCCGCGACGCGGAAGTACCTTGGCTCGCTTTCCCAGGAACCGCCACGCAAAACGCGACGCGAACAGTCTCCGCTTGTCCACGCGCCGCCGTCCGCCGGCGCTCCTCGGTAGCTTTCGCCCTGGTAGTCTTTGTTCCAGCAGTCCTCCGTCCACTCCCACACGTTCCCCAGCATGTCGTGAAGACTGTACCCGTTGGCCCCGAAACTGCCCACTGGCGACGTTGCCGCGCAGCCGTCGTTGCAGTCCGCGCAACCTCCTATATGGAGACCTGCCACAGTGCAGCGGCCACGCCGTGCTCGCGTCCAACCCGTTGGCGTAGCGGCACTGTTCCGCCGCTCCCTCCCCCCAGTATCTAGCCGTCTCCCGACCGCCCCGCGCCGCGTACTCCCATTCCGACTCGCTCGGCAGACGGTAGCCATGCCCCGTCTCGCTCGACAGCCAGCGCACGTAGGACTGCGCGTCGTTCCAACTCACGTTGATCACCGGACGCCGGGCCCTGCCCCAGCCCTTATCGCCCGGCCGGTATCTACCGCAACCGCCTACCGATCCGCACGCATCCCACTCGGCAAAGGTCACTTCGTACACCCCCACCGCGAACGGGCGGGCGATCGTCACCCGATGCACAGGGCCTTCGTCGTCGCGTCGGCCTTCCTCGTGTGCCGGCGATCCCATCTACGAACCGGACGGCACCACCGCCATCAGCGGCCCTTCCCGCCCAAGCGCAGCGGGTCCCGGAAGGTCTCCCCTGGCTAGGGCACTCCGCCGCGGTTTCGGCAACCTCGGAAGCTGGCGATGTTCCGCCTTCGGTGTCGGGCTGGCAGCCGACGACGAGAGCGCCGGCGGCAAGCGCCGCGATGGCGAGATGGTTCGGTACTCTCCTTGGATTCCTCGGCGGGAATTATCGCCTATTGGTCGGTGTCCACGACAGTCGCTCTACGACTGCTGCGCCGATCCGCACCGACGCCTGACGCGCCAGAAGCGCCCGCTGATCCGCACCGACGCCTTGTTTGCGGCCTTGGACAACACCCTGCCCGACGCTCTCCTCCTGCAATTCCTCCAGCGTCCGATCCAGCCGCGAACGGAAATATGACTCTCCCGTGAACATCCGACTCCTCCAGTACCTGCCACTTCGGCGGATGAATGCCCGTCGCCGGACCAGCCTCACGACCGAGGCATGCTTCTTCCGCTTCTGCGCTTGCGCCAGCGTCGGGTCGTTCAATGCCTGCAGCGCCCGCTCGAAGCTGGCCGCGATGCTCGCGGTCTTCCGGCGATCCGCCTGCGGTCGCGCCAATTCGCCAATTGCGCAACGCCACACGTCCGGTCCGATAGGCGATAATCCCCGTCGAGGAATTCAAGGAGAATGCCGCCATGAACCATCTCGCCATCGCGGCGCTTGCCGCCGGCGCTCTCGTCGTCGGCTGCCAGCCCGACACCGAAGGCGGAACATCGCCAGCTTCCGAGGTTGCCGAAACCGCGGTGGAGGCCACTGCCGCGCCGCCGTTACCCACCCATTGGACAAGCGACGGCAATATCGGCAACGGCGCCGGCCCGGTCGCCAACGGCGACCTGCTGGCCGGTGCCGTGGATCCCGAGAAGTGGCTGCTCTACGGCGGCGACTACGCCAATCTGCGCCACTCGCCCATCTACGACATCACCCCCGCCAATGTCGGCAAGCTGCAGGTCGCATGGGCCTTCCCCACCGGCACCACCGAGCAGTTCGAGGTTTCGCCGACGGTCTACGACGGCATCATGTACGTCACCTCGTCCCTCAATCGCCTGTTCGCCTTGGACGCCGCCACTGGCGAACTGCACTGGCGCTACGACCACCAGCAGCCGGAAGACTTGAAGCTCTGCTGCGGCAAGGTGAACCGCGGCGCCGCCATCAGCGGCGATCTGGTGCTGATGGCGACGCTGGACGCCAAGCTCATCGCCTTCCATCGCCTCACCGGCGAGATCCAGTGGGAGGTCACGCTGGCACCCTACGCCGACGGTTTCAGCGCCACCTCCATGCCGATGATCGTGAAGGACATGGCGGTCATCGGCATCGCCGGCGGCGAGTTCGGCGTGCGCGGCTTCTTCGACGCCTACGACGTGGCCACGGGCGAACGCCGCTGGCGGCACTACACCGTGCCCGAAGCTGGGGAGTTCGGGGCCGACACCTGGGCCGGCGATTCCTACAAGACCGGCGGCGCCCCGGCCTGGACCAGCGGGGCCTACGACCCAGAAGCCGACATCCTGTACTGGACCACGGGCAATCCGTCGCCGGACTGGAACGGCGACCTGCGCGCCGGCGACAACCTGTTCTCCAACAGCCTGCTGGCGGTGGCCCCTGACACCGGCGAGCGCCTCTGGCACTTCCAGTTCACGCCCCACGACGTCTGGGACTACGACGGCAATACCCAACTGTTCCTGGTGAACGTGGAGCGCGGCGACGAGACCATCCCCGCCATCGTGCAGGCCAACCGCAACGGCTTCTTCTACATCCTGGATCGCGCCGACGGCGCCTTCATCGACGCCGCCCAGTACGTGGAAGAACTGAACTGGGCGACGCTGGACCAAAACGGCCGGCCGGTGGTGAATCCCCAGGCCAACCCGGTGGAAGAGCCGGACTACCGCGTCTGCCCCAGCAACCTCGGCGGCATGAACGGCGCCTGGACCGGGGCGCTGAATCCGGCTCTCGGCCTCGCCTACATCCCGACGGTGGAATCCTGCCAGTACTACCAGAAGGGCATCGCCACCTTCGTGAAGGGGCAGCCGTTCATGGGCGGCACGCCGATTCCCCTGGATGTGCAGAACGGCACCGCCCACGGTCACCTCTCCGCCATCGACATCCACACCGGCACGGTGCGCTGGCGCTACATGGATGCGGATCCGATGATGGGCGGGGTGCTGTCGCTGGCGAGCGGCGTCGTCTTCACCGGCAACCAGGAAGGCTTCGCGCTGGCCCTGAACGCGGCTAGCGGCGAAGAGTTGTGGAAGTTCCGCATGGGCGGCGGCATGCGCAGCCAGCCCGTGGCCTACCGCGCCGAGGGCAAGAGCTTCGTCGCCATCGGCTCCGGCAACTACGCTACCTTCGTCGCCTTCGCCGGCGGCCCGGCGGACATTCCGGAAGGCGGCCACCTGTTCGTCTTCTCGCTGCCCGACTCAACGCCGTGAGGCCAATGGCGGCCGCGGGGGCTCTCGCCCTCGCGGCCTGCAACCCTGCGCCGACGGACACCGGCGGGAGTCCTTCGGCTGCCGCGCTGCCGGCTGAAGGTACCGCCGAGCTTCGCGTCTGCTTCGGCGCGAACGACCCGCCGCGTTCGCTACGCGCGAACACGGCGGGATTCGACATTGATGTGGCGCGCTTCGTCGCCGAGGCGCTCGGTCGCCGTCTGCGCATCGTCTGGCTGCCCGAACAGCCCCAGACCGACATCGAATCCACCGATGTGGACTACCGGCCGCTGCTCGCTGGCGAGTGCGACGCGCAGCTGTCGGTTGCCGGCATCGAACCCGTCACGCGGTTTCGTGGACGCCTGGCGCTGAGCGCGCCGTACTACGGGGCCGCGTTCGAGCTGATCCCGGCGAATGCCGACTTTCGCTGGGGACAGCCCTTTGCCGAAACCGTCGCCGTGTACTCGAACAGCGTCGCCCATGTGGCCATCGACGCCGCCGGGGTGAGCTGGACCATGCAGGCGAGCACGGACGACATCCTTCATGCGGTGGCAAACGGCTCGGCTGCCGCCGCCCTGGTGTGGGGGCCGGATCTCGCCGCCTTCGAAATCGACTGGAACGAAGCCTTCGAACCGCCGCCGGTGCTGCGCTGGAATCTGCATGCCGTCGCCCGCCACGACGATCCTCTGCTCGCCGAGTTGGACCGCGTATTCGCATCGGCGCCGTTTCGCGCCCAGGTGCAGTCGCTGCAAGCCGAACACCGCATCCCCGCACGCGCTCCGTTCGCCACCGTCTACAGCGCCGAGCGGCTCATGGCTCTGCGAAGCCGAAGCCAATAGCGCCGTGCGCATCGCTGTCGCCCTTGCGGCGCTGCTGCTCGCCGGCTGCGAGTCTCGAACGCCCGCAGATGACTTCCGCACCGATCCGCAAGCCCTCAAGCGCGCCAAGGCGCTGTTCGTCGGCACCTGCGCCGGCTACTGCCACAGCGCCGTCGTCGAACGCGACGCACCCAATCTGTTCGACTGCTCTTGGCGACACGGCAGCGGCGCCGACCAGGAAATCTTCGACCTCATCGCCGCCGGCGTGCCGAACACGGCCATGGTCGGCTTCCAGGGCAAGCTGCCGGAGGGCGACGACGACATCTGGCGGCTGGTGGCGTACATCGGCGCCTCGAGATCCGGCTGCCGGCGATAGAGATCGAGTCCGCGACGACGATGCCGGCAGCCAACAGGCCGAGCGCTCCGGAGAGTCCGGGCGATTCTGCCATGCGCTGCTACCATCCCGACTCCCCAGGGAAGCCGGGAACGGACATGCTCGCCGCCCCTTCGGACATCGAACTTGCCGCCATCATGGCCGATGTCGAGTCGGATCTGGTGGAACGCAAGGAAACCTTCGATGGCGACGCGCCAAACGCCGTGCGCCAAGCCATTTGCGCCTTCGCCAACGACTTGGCGAACCATCGCCGCCCCGGCGTGGTCTTCATTGGCGTTCGGGACGACGGCACGCCCACGGGGTTGGAAATCAACGACGCGCTGCTGCTCATGCTGGCCCACTGCAAGACCGACGGCAACATACTGCCGCTGCCGACCATGACGGTGGGCAAGCATGTCCTGGACGGCAAGGAGGTAGCCGTGGTGACGGTAGCACCAGCGGATTCGCCGCCCGTGCGCTGCCGCGGACGCATCTGGATCCGGACAGGGCCCCGTCGGGCGTTGGCCAGCGCCCAGGACGAGCGGATCCTCAACGAGAAGCGCCGACATGGGGATGCGCCGTTCGACCTCCGGCCCGTTCGCTCCGCCACGCTTGCCGATCTCGACCTGCCGCGGTTTCAATACCTGTATCTGCCCCAGGCCTTCGACGCCGAGGTGCTGGCGCAGAACGACCGCACCGTGGAGGAGCGCCTTGCCGCCACCAAGATGATCGTCGCCACGGACGACCCAGCGCCCACCGTTCTGGGCCTGCTGATGCTCGGCGCGAAGCCAACGGATTTTCTGCCGGGTGCCTATGTGCAGTTCCTGCGGTTCGCCGGCATCGACCGCGCCGATCCCATCCTCGACAGCGCACGGTTCGATGGCCCTGTCCAGGAGACGATGCGCGATCTGGACGCCATGCTGCGCAGCCACATCCGCACCTCCGTCGAGATCGGCACCGAGCGCACGGAAGTCCGCCGGGCCACCTATCCGCTGCCGGCGCTGCAGGAGCTGGTTCGCAACGCGGTGATGCACCGCAGCTTCGAGGCGACGAACAGCCCCGTGCAGGTATCCTGGTTTGCCGACCGCATCGAGATCGTCAACCCGGGAGGTCCCTATGGCGATGTCACCACGGAGACGTTCGGCCAGCCTGGTCTGATCGACTACCGCAATCCGAATCTCGCCGAGGCAATGCGGGTTTGCGGTCTGGTGCAGCGCTACGGGGTGGGTATTCCCCGCGCCCGCCGGGCGCTGCGCACCAACAACCAGCCGCTGCCGGAGTTTGATGTGGACGACCGCCGAGTGCGATGCATCGTGCGGGCGCGCCCGGATTGGCCGGGCAACCTTGGGCAACGGCCGTAGCTCTCGCGCCATCGTCCTCCAATCAAGCGTACCTTTCGCCATCGGATTGTTCTCGCGGCTTGCGTGGGTGCCGCGACCAGGGATTCGACGACCTGCATCGCCGTCTGGTAGAGAGTAGAGGAATGCGAAAGATCCGCACGAATGTGCTGCGAAAGACGGTGCGCAATTCGCGTCGGTAGTCACTGACCATGCCGCGAGAGTCGGGATATTCCGACCTCGGCCGGAATCATGCGGAATCAGACGGAATCCGGCGGAACGGCGCGGCCGCCGCGCGATCCCGCGGCCTCAGCCGAGGGCGTCGATCAGGTCGCGGATGTCGGCCTCGTCGGCGTCCGAGAGGCCGAGGAACGGGCGGGCCGGGATGTCGCCCCAGGGGATGGGCGCGCCCTTCGACGTGGACCCGAAGGCGCCCTTGGCGGCGCCGAACTGGTGGGTGCCGGCGTAGATCGACGGCGAGCCGATCTCCACCTCGCCGCTCCCGGCCCGGTAGGCGAGAGTGCCGCCCAGGAAGCCGCGCTCGGCGAGGATCCTGTCGATGTTGCGCGTCTTGCGCTTCTTCGTCGTTTCCGACAGCGGCGCCCAGGGCGCGCCGTCGGGCCAGCGCCCTGCGGACTTCGGCGTCGTCGAACTCGACGCGGATGGCGGCGCCGGGCACGGTCAGGCCTGCCCGCCGCCCTCGACCGGCAGATCGTCGCGGTTCTTGATGAGGCCCGCCGCGGCCAACGCCTTGCGCAGCCCCCGGGGCCGCCGCGCCGTGGCCCGCAGGGCGGCGCCGCCCTCCGTCGTCTCGGACTCGGGGACGGACGGCGCAGTGGAGGCGCGCCACGCCTCCTCGCCGTACTTCGAGACGTAGTGCGCCTTGTATTCGTCCTTCGACAGCTCGCGCATCCGTTTCAGGCTGTCGTCCCAGACCTCGACCTTCTTCATCTCGGACTCGGGGACGGACGGCGCAGTGAAAGCGAAGGTGAGCCACGCCTCCTCGCCGAAGGTGCGCCACGCCTCCTCGCCGTACTTCGAGACGTAGTGCGCCTTGTACTCGTCCTTCGACAGCTCGCGCATCCGTTTCAGGCTGCCGTCCCAGACCTCGACCTTGCGGAGCGGGTCCGGGCGGGGCTGGACGGGACGGGTTCCTTCGTCGGCCGGCGCACGAGGCCGGGACGCCGGGAGTTTCAGTACAGCACCGGGCTGTAGACGCGGGTGCCGTCCTCGAGGCGGCCGTAGTCGTTCTCTTCCGGGGGCGCGGGGATGCGTGTCGGCTCGACGCGGCGCAGCGCCGGCGGCAGGCGGTGTCGGTCTCCCGGCGTTCGGCCGTCGGGATCGGGTTCGGCCAGGATGGGCCAGTAGACCACGCCGAGCAGCGCCAGGAAGTCGCGCGGGTCGCGGCGCGGGTCGTGGAGGACGAGGGCGCCGGGGACGCTGCCCAGCAGCACCGGCGGCTTCCGGGCGAGCAGCTCTTGCAGCCAGGGCACGTGCCAGTGGTCGCCGTCCACCGTGCCGGCCTCGTCGTCCCAGCGGATGGTGCGCAGCTCGCGGCCGCGCATCCGGTCGGGCATGCGGATGGCGTGCATGGTCATGGGTCGTAATGGAACAGCACGCCGAGCGCCAGGTCAAGCATCAGCGGGTCTTCGCGCGCCAGTTCGTGGAGCCACTCCCAGCCGAAGGACTTCTCCAAGGTGTACTCCATGGCCCGCGCGAGGACTTCCAGGGGATCGCCGCCGTCGCCGTCGTAGCGGCGTCCGAAGTAGGCGTCGACGTAGTCGTCCTCCTGGCCGACGTGGCCCGGGTAGCGCTCCAGCGGCAGTATCGGATCGCGGGAGCCGTCGGGCCGCGCGGTGCGCCGGCGGTGCTCCTCGGCGAACAGCCTCTGCAGTCCGGGCATGGCGCGCTGCAGGTGGTGGACGTACTCGTGCAGGGCGGTCCCGGCGTGGCCGTCCAGGGACAGCAGGGCGACGCCGGCGGGGACGGACACGACGCGCCTGCCGCCGACTCCGGGAAGCGTCCACTTCCGCGGCCGGTCCCAGGGCGCCAGGTAGAACCCGCCGGCGTCCGAGCCGTTGCGGGCGACGCGGAGGGCGCCGGCGTTGGCGGCCCGCACCCAGGAGGCGGGGAACCGGGCGGCCGCCTCGCGCACCCGCCGCGCGGCCTCGCGGTCGCGCGGCAGGTGCCTGCCGGACCGGGCGGCCGGACGAACATCCTGGACGGCGACGGTTCCGGCGCCGCGCTCGTCGCGCAGCCGGCGGAGGATCTCGGCGCGGGCGCGGTCGGCGAAGCCGGCGTCGCCCGGCTCGCCGGAGGCCCGGAGGATTTCCCGGCGCAGCAGATGGCCGGCCCGCCGGAAGTCCTCGACGTGGACGGGCCGGGCGGCGACGCGGACGTCCGGGGGCGCCGCGGCGACGCGCTCGTCGAGCATCTCGGCGGCCCGGGCCACGTCGCCGACGTTGTGGGCGAAGCCCGGATCGATGCCGACGGGCACCTGGACGGCGCGTCCGGTGCGCGCGTTCGTCCAGGGCCGGGTGCGGACGGCCGGGTCCGGCGAGACCCGGTAGCCGTAGCGCTCGAGGTCGTCGTCGCCGAGCTGCACCGCGGCGCAGCGGCAGCGCCAGCCGTTGGGCGGAAAGTGGGTCCGCCAGAAGGAGTGGTCGACGGGCAGCACGACGCCGTGCCAGGCGCGGTGCTCCGGGCGCAGGCGGGCGTCGAGCACGGCGACGTAGCGCAGGTAGGGCAGGCGGTCCTTGAGCCGCTGGACGCGCTGCCAGCGTCCGTGGGCGCCGGCCATGCGGATGTTGGTGTCGAAGATGGTGCGCAGCCGGCGCGGGCTGCCGAGCTGCACGGTCCGCCTTTCGCCGGTTGCGGGATCGACCATCTCCCGCCGGCCCCACCAGCCCTTCCGGCGCAGGGTCGGTTCGAGGCGCTCGGCGAACTCTCGGAAGGAGATGCCGTCGGCGACGGCCGCGTCGACCGCGGCGCGGACGTCTTCGAGGATGTCCAGGCGCATGGCCTTGGCGACGGTGAAGCTGCGCACGTGCTGCGCGGCGTCGGTGTCGCGCCAGTCGAAGCCGACGTGGCGGCCCTTGGCGCGGAAGTGCTCGACCGCCTCGACGGGCGGGACCGCGAGAATCTCAGGGTCGGCCATCGCCGCCCGCGGGGATGCCGCGCCCGGACAGGTCGGCCGCGAAGGCCATCTGGTGCAGCAGCCGGGCGACGGCGCCGTCGTCCAAGCGGTCGAGCAGCGCCGGCAGCCGGTCGCGGAACGCGGCGAGGTCTCCGCCTGCCGCGAGTTCGGCGCGCGCGGCGGCGAGGACGGGTTCGACCAGCGGCTCCATGAGCGGCTGCCAGTCGTCCGTCGCCTGGGCGACCGCCAGATCGACGGCGTCGCGCTCGGCCGCGGCTCGCGCCAGCGCCAGGCGGTCGGCGCCGGCGCGGGCGGCTGTTCCGGCACGGTCCGCCGGCGGCGCGAGGATCTCGTCCTCCCGCCCCGCCGCGGCGAGGCCGAGCCGGGCGCGCACCTCGTCGGCGCGCACCCGCAGGCCGAGCGGCACCAGGCGTTCCAGCGTCTGCGACAGCAGCGCCGCGTCGGTCGCCGCCTGGCGCTCGACGACCACCTTCGGGTACGCCCGGCGCGGCCCGCGGTTGAGCGCCACCACGGGAACCACGAGATCGCGGCGCAAGGTGGCGGCGAGCTGGCGGGCGTCGGCGCGCTCGATGTCGCGGCGCACCAGGTCGTGGACCTGCCCCAGGGCGTAGGAGCCGGACGATCCCTCCTGGGTGGTGAGCGTCTGTCCGAGCACGGCGACGGACAGCTGCGCGTCGACGTAGGCGACCAGGTCGCGGTAGATCTCCGAGCGGCCCCGGGCCGCGGGGTCGGCGACGAACTCGATGTCCATGCCCTCGGGGACGATGGCGGCGGCGTCGCCGGCGATGTTCGCCACGGCGCGGTAGAGGACGCGCCGGTCCTCGTCGCTGGCGTTCGGGCCGAATCGGCCCAGGCGCAGGGGCTGGCCGTAGGCCTCCGCGAAGCGCACCCAGTCCTTGACGGCCAGGGTCTTGAACAGCCAGGCCCAGGCGGCGGCGCGGGCGAGGCCGCCGCGGATCGGCAGGCCGGACTTGGCGCCGGCGCGGTGGACCACGAACTTCCAGGGCTCCAGCTCCGCCCAGCCGCTCTCGCCGGCGTCGTCGCGGCGCACGAGGCGCGTCCCGGACTCGCGGTCGAAGTCGAACCACTGCGGCAGGCGGGGCTCCAGGCGCAGCGGCATCCACTGGCGTTCGGAGGTCTCCCAGACGATCTCGGTCGCGGAGAAGCCCTTGCCCACGGCGTCGAGGACGTCGAACAGCTCGTCCTCCAGCGCCTCGCGGGCGAAGAACTCGCGCGCCAGATCGGCGTCGGCGACGTCGTCGGCGCGGTCGGAGGCCGGCTCGACGGCGACGCCGATCTGCGCCACCTGGCGCTTGCGCGTCTGCAGCACGCCCAGGTAGTGCAGGTCGCGCTCCTCCATCGCCTCGGCGAGTTCGAGGTAGGCCGCGGCGCCGCCGGGCGTCTCGGCCTCGCGCAGCAGGGCGGCGAGGCGCTCCGGCTCCAGGCCGGACGCCGGATGCGCCGCGAGGATGGAGCGCGCGCCGGTCGCGGACGGCCCGGCGCGCTCGCCGGCCAGCAGCCGGCGGTCGACGGGCCGCCCGCGGTGGTCCAGCAGCGTCGGCATCAGGGCGCCCCCGGCCCGAAGCGGGCGCGTCCGGCGACGGCGCCCCACCGTCCGGACGCCGCCGCGTCGCCGTCTTCGTCCCACGGGTCGCGGCGCCGGGCGGCGGCCGCCACCGGCCGGTAGCCGAACTCGGCCGGCGGCGCGGCCGCGGCGGCCACGGCCAGGGCGAGCGCCCAGAACCTGTCGGCGTGGCCGTCGGTCCCCGCGCGGTCCGCGACGAGCCGCGGGGCGCCGGTCGGGCCGGTCTCGGCGCGCACGGCGTGCAGGTCGCGGCGCAGCGCCTCGTCGGGCGGGAGGCGCAGCCGGCGGTCCTCCAGGGCCTCCTTCAGCGCCGCGGCGAGGTCCAGGCGCCGCGGGGCGGCGAGCAGCGCGCCCTCGACGCGATGCCGGCCGTGGCGCTCCTGGAGCGCCTCCACGAACGCCTCGCCCATGCCGGTCTGGTCCACGGCGACGCGGACGGGGCGGTAGCGGGCGACCAGTTCGCCGACCACCGCCCGCTGCTCGGCGAACGGGATGTCGCGCTCGCAGCGCAGTTCGCGCAGCCAGCGCACGTCGCCGACGGTCTCGACGACCGCGGCGACCCAGAGGTCGCGGCGGCGGGCGACGTCGACGCCGACGCAGCAGGCGCCGCCGGCGAAGCGTCCGGGGTCGCCGGCGGCGGCGTCCTCGGCGGCGCGGATCAGCGCCCAGGGCAGCCAGGCGCCGCCGCCGGCGCTGGGCACGCAGTCGAGCTCCTCCGCCGCCCGCTCGCCGTACTCGGCGCGCAGGGCGGCCTCCCAGCCGCGTTCGGCGTCCGCCGACCACGCCGCGCCCTGGACGGCGCAGACGCGGCGGTAGAGGCCGTCGGCGAGGGCGTCGCGGAAGGGGACGCGGTGCAGGCTGCCGGGGACGCGGCCCTCGCGCACGTCGCGCGCCAGCGCGGCGAACGGCGAACTCTCGCCGTTGTGGGTGCTGACGACGCGCACCGCGCCGCCCCAGACGCGGAACGCCAGCGCCGCCTTGAGCACCTCGTCGAGGTCGTCCACGAACGCCGCCTCGTCGACGATCGCCACGTCGCCGGGACGGCCCTTGGAGCGGAACGCCCGCGGGGCGCTGGTCATGGCCACGATCTCGCGCCCGGACGCCATCGGCAGCCGGTAGGCCGGCAGGCGTTCGCCGTCGAGGTCGACCAGCGTCTCGCCGACCGCCTCCGCGGCCACGTTCAGCGCCCGGGCCCAGTCGGCGCAGTCGGCGACGAACCCTCTCGTCATGTCCCGGGCGTAGGACTGGTAGTAGACGTCGCCGCCGCCGTCCTCGCGGCGCCGGCCGGCGCGCATGACGGCGTCGTAGGCCTCGGCCCAGGACAGGCCGACGCGCCGCGACTTCTCGCACACCTTCAGCCCGGCCGGGTCCCGCGTCCAGCGCGCCTGGTAGGGCAGCAGGGTGCGCGGGGCGTTCACTCGGCCCCCTCGACGGCGGCGCGGATGGCCGCCGCGGCGTCCGCGGACAGGCCCTGCCGCCGCGCCTCGCGGCCGGCGGCGTCGGCGGCCTCGCGGCGGATCGCGCGCAGCCGCCGGGCGCCGATCTCCGCGGTGCGCTCGAGCCGCTGCACCGCCAGCGCCAGGGCGTTGAGCTGCTCGGCGTCCACCGGCCCGCCGTCGCCGTCGCCGTGATGCAGCGCCGCCTCGAAGGCGAGCACGCGCAGCAGCTCGACGACGTGCTGGCCGACCTCGCCGGCGGGCTGCGCGCCGAACTTCGCGGTCCAGGCGTCGGCGACCTCGCGGGCCTCGCGGATGCGCCGCCCGGCCCGCTCCACGCGCGTGGCGTAGCGGTTCAGGCCGGCGGCCGACAGCGGGCGCTCGCCGGCCGCCGCCAGCAGCGGCTCCAGCCGGCGCAGGATGTCGCGCTGGGGCACGCCGGCGCGCAGCAGCTCGTCGAGCCGGTCCTTGATCGGCTGCGGCAGCCGCTGGACGCGGCCCATGCGCCCGCGCGTGCCGTCGGGCACGTCAGTCCGTCCCCGGCGGGGCGACTCCGGCCAGGCGCTCGCGGCCCAGGGCGACGTCCTCGCCGCGCTCGGCGATGGTCGCCGCGGCCACGCTGGCGCCGATGGCGCGCCGCGTCAGCAGCCCGCGCTCGTCGAGCCACGCCAGCTCCTGGCGCAGCAGCGCCGCGGACGGGCGGTGCGGCGTCGCCTCCTCCACCGCGGCGCGCAGCACCGGCACGCTCGTCTCGATCCCGGCCGCGGCCAGCACCCGCAGCATCGACAGCCGCAGGTGCGCGACGTTCCGCTCCGAGTAGGTCGTCATCCGCCGCCGTCCAGCAGGTGCGCGTGGACGATGCCCATGGTCTGGTTCAGCTGCCGCAGCTGGCCTTCGACGCTGGCGGCGGTGGTGGCGACGTCGTCGACGCGGCGATGCACGGCGACGATCTCGTCGCGCACGTGCAGCGAGCGCACCTCGGCCTCCATGGCGGCGATGCGGCGGCCGTTGCCGAGCACCGCGCGGATCAGCCAGCCGACCGCGGCCGCGACCGCGCCCAGGCCGACGGTCCACAGCACCGGCGCGATCTGCGCGAGGCTCATTCGGACCGCTCCCCGGCGCGCATCCAGCGGGCGAGCCGGGCCCGACGCGCCTCCGGCAGCAGCCGGCTGCGGAACTCGATCTCGTCCGCGGCCGCCGCCCAGTCGCCGGCGCGCACCGCGTCCAGGGTGCGGACGTGCTCGCGGAACCCGGCCCGGCCGCCCATGAACACGATCTCCGCCAGCGCGTCGCGCCGCGCCTGCGCCATCGACGACCACGCCGGCTCGCCCACCACGTCCGCGGCGTCGGCGACCGCGTCCGCCCAGTCGCACTCCAGCAGCAGCTCGCCCTCGGCCTCCGCGACCGCATGGCCGTAGGCCACGTGGACCCGTCCGGCCTCGCACTCCGGCTCCGGGCGGAACCCCTCCGCCTCCTTGAGGGCGGCGAGCTCGTCGATTTCGCCGGGCGCCGCGGCGGGCGTCTCGGGCTCCGGCGCGGGCGTCTCGGGCTCGGACGGGCAGACCATCCACGACGCGCCGGGCGGCAGCACCACGTCCAGGGCGCCGTCGACGCGCAGGCGGCAGCCGTCCGCCTCCGCCCGCGGCGGCGCGCCGGCGCGGATCGATCCCAGCGGCGTGTCCACCGCCAGCGGCGCCCCCGCGCCGGCGCAGCCGGCGGCCAGGGGCAGGGTCAGGAGGGCGAGTCTTCGCATAGTTTGGTCAGCGCCCCGACGAGACCCGTGACGGCGCCCACGGCCACCATGTTCGAGGACACCGCGGCCAGCAGCTGGACGACGCCGTCCTTGACCTCGCCCGCGTCCGAAGAGGCCATCAGCGCCAGCCCCTGCGCCACGAACTGCCCGGTGTGGTGGTAGCTCATCCAGACCACGGCGACGATGGCCGCCGCGAACAGGATCGCGGTCGGGCGCAGCCTGGCCATGAATCCGTCCACTACAGCCTCCACTCGAGGCCGATCTCGAACGACGCCGCCCGGCCGCGCAGGCGCGGCGCCGTCCAGGCCTGTCCGACGAACGGCCGGCGCGCCGGCGCGGGGTTGTGCAGATCGCCGAGTCCGCCGCGGAGGCGGCACGCCGCGACGATCCCGAAGCGGTCCCCGACGTCCCGCCGCCAGCGCGCGGTCGCGCCCCAGACGGCGTATTCCTCGGTGGCGTCCGCCTCGGCCTCGATCTCGACGCCCCACGGCGCGTCCCAGGCCGCCCGGAGCGCCAGCGAGCGCCGGGACTCCGGGCCGTCCGGCCCCGCCCAGTCGTTGGGGACGACGTTGACGCCGGCGCCGAACGCCACCGGCCCGAAGGCGCGCGCGACGCCCAGCGAGGCCGTCAGCGTCTCGGCCGCGCCGGCCGGCAGCGAGACGGTCGGCGCCAGATGCGCCGGGCCGTCCCAGCCGGCGAGTCCGTAGACGGCCGACGTCGACGTCCGCGCGGCCCCGAACCGGGCCGCGGCCTGCCAGCCGCCGCCCAGGTCGAAGCGCCGCTCGACCGCCAGGTCGTAGGACAGCGCGTCCGCGGCGCAGTCCGCGCCGCTCGGCGCGGTCCGCGCGTAGGCCTCGACGTCCAGCGCCGCGCCGTCGCGCCGGTACTCGGCCGCGACCTCGTGCGCGGCCTCCGGGCAGGAGCCGTCGTCGGCCAGACGGTAGGACAGGGACAGGCTCTCGCCGCCGTGCGCGCCAGGCGCCGGGACGAGGAGGACGAGGAGAAGGGCGGGCGGGCGAGGCATCGGACGGTCTCCAGGCGAATGGGCACGATGATGGCCGCGCCGCGGCGACGCGGGACGCGAGGGCGCGTCACTTTCCGTTCGGCAGGGTCTCCGGGAACAGGTCGTCCATGCCGAGTTCGCCGCGCCGCGTCCGCCGGCGCGTCGCCGCCCGATGCGCGGCGTCGTGGACGTTGTGGCAGCGCTGGCACAGCGCCCGCAGGTTGGACGGATCGCTGTTCTCCGGCGCGTGGTCCAGGTGGGCGACGGTGAGCACGACCTCCGACCCCGTCTCCGGGTGCGGCGCGCGGTTCGCCGCCCGGCAGTCCGGGAACGCCGGGGCGCCCTCGCAGCGGTGCGCCGCCCGCTCCAGGACCGCGGCGCGGATCGCCAGCCACTCCGGGGAGCGGATCGAGCCGCCCGGATAGCGGCCCGCGTTCTCCGGCCGGATCGGCATCAGCGCCGCCGCCCGCGGTCCACGATGCGGCGCACCTGGCGCACGCTCAGCCCCTCGCGGCGGGCGAGGGCGCGGTGGTTGCGGCCGTCGAAGTCGGCGCGGAGGCGGGCGTCGCGCTCGGCCCGGCCCAGCCGCCGCGCCAGCCCCTGGGCGCTCGGCCACGCGCACGGCCCGAGCGGGTGCAGCTCCTCGCACAGCGCCCGCAGCAGCAGCCACACGCGCTCGTCGTCGTCGTCGCCCAGGGCGGCGCCGAACGCCGGCGACGCCAGCCCCCGCCGCAGCGCCTCGGCGGCGGCCGCCGCGGCCCGCGCCCCGTCAGCCATCGCGCCGCTCCCGCTGCCGCGCCTTCATCGCCTTCAGCCCCTGGATCGCCTGCGCGGCCTGGCGCGCGGTGGCGACCCGCTCGACGCCGACGTACGCCCGCAGCCAGCGCCGGAAGCCGTCCGGCCGGCGCCACGCGACCTCGCCGGCGAGCGCCGCGGCCAGCGCCCGCTGCGCCCCGCTCGCCAGCCGCGGCACGGCGTCCTCGGCCGCCGGCCCCGGCTTCGGCCGCGCCGCCCGGCGGACCGGCGGGCGCGGCGCCGGCGGCGTCCCCGGGGCCTGCGGCAGCGGCCGCCCCAGGCGGGCCAGCAGGTCGCTCGCCTGCCGCCGCGTCAGCTCCTTGCAGGACGCGGCGCCGTAGTTCGCGCGCAGAACGGCGCGGTAGTCCGCGTCCCCGATCCCGCGGCGGCCCAGCGCCGCGTGGACCGCCCGCACCTGCGCCGGCGTGATCGGACGCGTCGCCGAGACCTCAGCCATCGCCGCCTCCGCCGCCGCGGGCCGCCTGCCGGAGCAGGCGGGCCACCTCGCGCTTCCAGGCCGGCAGCAGGCGGGCCGCCGCGGTCCGGCCGCCCATCGCCTCGGACAGGCCCTCGACGTCCTGCCACAGCCGCGTCCCGTAGGCGTCCTTGTAGCCGCGGCCGACGAGCCGGCCGTCGACGAGGACGTCGACCTCCAGGTCGTAGGGCGGCGAGCCGCCGAGCCGGCGCGCGCCGGAGAATTCGATCCTCACGCCGCCCTCCTCGCCGCCAGCGCGGCCGCCACCGCCTCGTCGGACGGCGGCCGCGCCGGCCGCCGCGCCGGCGCCGGCCGCGCGGACGGGCGCAGCGCCGCGCCCGCGACCGCGGCGTCCACGGTCCGCGATCCCCGCGCCAGCGCCTCGGCGACGCAGTCGTCGGCGAGCCGCCGCAGGTCCAGCCAGTTGCGCGCCCGCGCCGAGGCCGCCAGCGCCGCCACCGCCTCCGGCGCGAACCGCGTCCGCCCGCCGCGGTTCACGGCCGCCCGCAGGGCGGCCGCGGCCTCGTCCGCGGTCGGCCCGCCCAGGCGCAGCGCGTCCGAGCGCAGCCCCACCTCCGGCAGCTCCGCCCCGGCGTCGCGCTGGGCGACCAGCAGCAGGCACGGCGCCGCCGCCGGCGTCCGGCGCCCGGCCAGCTCGCGCAGCCGCCGCAGGCCCTTCAGCGTGCGGTGGTGGAGCAGGTGCGCGTCGTCGACCGCCACCGCCACCGGCCGTCCGGCGCCGCGCAGCAGGCGCAGCGTCTGGCCGCTCCTGGCCTCGCCCGAGCGCCGCGGCGTCTCGTCCGACAGGTCGCGCGCCACGGCCGCCTGGACGTCGCCCAGATGCAGCCGCTCGCGGTCCAGGCGCAGCGGCTCGACCACGCGCGCGTCCAGCCCGGCCAGCGCCGCCCAGACCGCCCGCGTCTTGCCGCTGCCGCGCGGCCCGACGATCCACAGCATGGCCCGCGCCGCCAGCGCGTCGCGCACGTCCGCCGCCGCCCGCGCCGCGTCCGCGGTGGCGATCTCCACGTCCGCCCACGGGTCCGCCGGCAGCCCGAACGCGCGCCGGTTCGCCAGCGCGCTCACGCCGCCGTCTCCGCCAGCCCCAGGTCGCCGGCCCGCGCCGGGCGCGGCGGGGGCTCCCGCCACGCCGAGACCTCCGCCCGCACCCGGGTCGCCGGCCCGTCGCGGACGAACTCCTCCGCCAGCTCCTCCAGCGTCCGGCCCAGCGCCTCCAGCGCCGCCTCCGAGACGCCCGCCAGGTCCACCGTCCAGCGCCGCCCGCCGCCGGCCAGCTCCTCGACGCGCAGGCCCGCCCCCGCGTCTTCGCCGATCCTCGTTCCCATGGCCATCGCCCTTCTCCTCCTCGTCCCGTTTCTCTTCAGCCCGCGTCCGCCAGCGCGGACAGCTCCCGCGCCAGCGCCTCCACGGCCGGCCTGTCGAGGCCGGCCTCCTCGAACCGGGCCGCGACCGCCGCCCGGCTCCGCGCCGACAGCGGCCACGGGCAGATCGCCGCGAAGACGCGCCACGCCTCCTCGACGCTCCCCAGCCGGTCGCCGGCCAGCGGGTTCTCCAAGGCCGCCGCCGGCGCCGTCCGCGCCGGCAGCGGCACCACGTTGCCGCGCGCGACGCCCGCCTTCCCCGGCGCATGCAGGTCCGCGCCCGGGAACGCCCGCTCCTCGGCCAGCAGCCGCGCCAGCGCCGTCGCCGGCGCCCGCCGGACGTCGCCCCAGGGCCGCGGCGCATGGCGCCGCGCCGGCCGCCGCTCGCCGGTGGCCTCGTCCTCCAGCGACAGGTCGCCCGAACCGTCCGCGGCCCGCCGCGCCAGCACCCGGCGCGAGTGCCAGTCCGCGCACTCGTACTCCACCCCGCCCCAGCGCACGATCCCGTTGGCGTCGATCCTCCGCCGCGCCTCCCGGCACAGCGTCTCGACCGGGTGCGGCGGCAGCTCGCGCAGCGGGTCGTCCTTCGGTCGCGCGTTGACGCCCGCGGTCCAGGCCTCGGCCCGGCTCGGCGTCCGCGCCGCCCCGGGCGGCCGCGTACGCGCCGGGCGCAGGTTCATGCGCGCCTCGTGCTCCGCGAGGCGCTCGTTGATCTCGGCGAGCCGGAACTCGTCGCGCCCGGCGGCGAACAGCGACCGCTCGAAGCGCCCCCACAGCGTCCGCCACTGGCGCTCGACGCCGCCCATCCGCTCCTTGGCGTACGGCGCCCCGACCACGCCCTCGATGTCCAGCCGCTCCAGCAGGTCCCGCACCGCGGCGTGCCGCCAGCCGGGGCCCTGGTCCGTCCACAGCTGGTCCGGCGCCCCGCGCATCGGCCGCCGCGGATCGCCGGTGGGCGCGAGCATCGCGCACAGGGCCTCGGCGAAGCCGATGCCGTCCTCGCCGCGTCCCACCCGGTAGACGGCGCGCGAGCACCCCGAGAACATGTCCCAGACGCCGTAGGCGAGCACCCGCATGCGGCCGGGACCCAGCGGCTTGTTCTTGTAGCCCGCGGCCGGATACGGCGCCCGGTGCAGCCGCAGCAGCCAGTCGCCGCCGTCCAGCTCGCGGACGACGACCAGATGCTCGCTGGTGGAGCCGTCGGCCAGCACCGCCCGCATGGGCCGGTCCGCGACCAGCCGCCGCGTCCGCTTCGGGCGCGCCGCCAGCCCCATCTCGCGGCGCAGCCGCCGCGCCGTGCCGAGCGGCATGGCCGCCGCCTCGGCCGGCAGCAGGCCGGACTCGATCCCGGCCTCCACGGCCAGGTCCAGCGGCATCGGCTTCGGCGCCCGGTGCGCGATCCAGACCGCGGTCCGCGTCCACTCCCGGTACTCCGGCCGCGCCGGCGCCCGCGCCCGCTTCGCCCCGCCCACCTGCGCCAGCCGGTAGACCGTCGCCACGCTCGTTCCGTAGCAGTCCGCCAGCCGCCGCGCCGTCGCCGTCCGCTCGCCGCGCGGCGCGGCCGCCAGCGCCTCGCGCAGCGCGGCCCGGGCGGACTCGGACAGCGACGTCACGGGCGCCGCCTCTCCGGGCCAGCCGCCGCCAGCGCCGTGACCGCCTCGTCCAGCGCCGCGGCCGCCTCGTCCAGCCGCCGGCCCAGGGCGTCCAGCGCCGCCAGCGCGTCGCCCAGGGCGTCGTCCAGGGCGTCCGCCGGCCGCCGCGCCGCCGCCAGCGACGCTGCGGCCGCGGCGAACCGCGCCGTCTCGGCCGGCTCCGACGCCCGCCGCGCCCGCGCCCGCCGCAGCCCGTGGACCGCGGTGGAGTGGTCGCGCCCGAAGACGTCGCCGATCTCCGGCGTCGACAGCCCCGCCTCCCGCAGCAGCAGCATCGCCGCCTGCCGCGCCGACGACGTCCGCGCCGAACCCCGCCGCCGCGAGGCCAGCGCCGCCGCGGAGACGTCCCAGGCCGCGGCCACCGCCGCCAGCACCGCCTCCGCCGCGCGCGCCGTCACGCCCCCTCCCCGCCGTCCGTCGCCGCGCCCGCGACCCGCTCCATCGCGTCGATCCCCATGTCCGCGGTCCGCGCCGCCCGCTCCCGCGCCCCGTCCCCGGCGCCCGCCAGCAGCGGCTCCGCGACCTCCGCCAGCGCGCCCAGCCGCCCGACCAGCTCCAGCATCTCGGCCAGCGCCGCGTCCAGCGTCGCCGCCGCCGGCGGCTCCGGCCGGCCGGCCCCGTCCCGCGCCCCGCCCGCGGCCCGGACGCGCTCCGCGCCCGCGCCGTCCGCCCGCGCCTCGTCGAGCGCCGCGAACATCGCCCGCAGCGCCGCCTTGCGCCGCCGCTTCGGCAGCGCCGCCACCTCCGCCAGGCGCCGCTCGTCCGCGCCCGCGGCGTCCGCCCCGGCCGCGCCGGCCGCGTCCAGCAGGTCGCCCACCAGCCGCAGCGCCTCGCGCGGGCGCCCGTCCGCCAGCTCGCGCAGCTCGCGGTTCCGCCTCACCACCTCCCAGGTCTCCGCCAGCCGCCACGCCGACGCCGGCGACAGGTCCACGTAGTCGCGCACGAAGGCGTCGAACGCCGCCCGCTCCGCCTTCTCCCGGCGGATCGCCCACGCCGCCTGCGCCATGCGCAGCTCCAGCCACTGCCCCAGCGCCCGCGCCGTCTCGCACAGCGCGTTCAGCCGCTGCGCCGCCTGCAGCGCCGTCAGCGACTCCCCCGGCCCCGGCCCCGCCGCCAGCAGCGACGCCGCCTCCGCCGCCAGCGCCGTCCCCGCGTCCGCCGCGGCCTCCGGTCCGGGTCCGGGGCCGACCCGCGTCCGCCCCGCGGCGGCTGCGCTCTCAGGCCCCATCCGACGCCTCCCCGAGGCCGTCCAGCAGCGCGTCCACCAGCCGCTCCAGGTCGCCGCCCGCGGCCTGCACCACCACTTTGTCCTCGACGTCGACCACCGCCACGCCCAACGCCGCCAGCTCCTGCGCCGGCAGCGTCGCCAGCGCCGCCTTGTTCAGATCCTTCCGCGTCCGCACCAGCCGCGCCGCCTGCTCCGGCAGCCGCGCCTCGATCCGCGCCACGGCGCCCGCGGCGTCGCCCTCGATCCGCCCCGGCGACTTGCGCAGCCCGCACTTCACCCCGTGCAGCGCCCGCGTGCGCGGGCGGACGAACAGCTCCCGGCTGGCGTCGATCGCCGCCGCCAGCGCCTCCCGCGCCGCCGCCAGCCGCGCCGCCCGGCCCCGGATCGACCGCAGCCGCGCCCGCGCCGCCGCCCGCTGCTCGTCCCGCACCGCCTCGACCACCTCGTCCAGCGCCTCGCGCGCGTCCGCGTAGGCCCGCGCCAGACGCTCGATCTCCGCCATCGCACCGCTCACGCCGTCCACCCCGCGAACGGGAACAGCGCCCGCAGCGCCGCGCCCTGCAGCCGGTCGCGCCGGCGTCTTCTTCGTCCCATGCCGTCTCCGTTCTTCATGCCGTCGTCTCCGCTCTCCGTCTTCGTCGTTGGAAGGAAGTCCCCGCTGCCGGCCCGGAAGGGGAGGGGACGGAAGGTTCTCCGGGACGCGGTCACGCCGCCTCCGGCGGGGACGCGCCCGGCGCCAGCAGCCCCGCCAGCGCCATGCGCTCGGCGTGCCCGGCGAAGCGGACGTCCCCCGCCCGCGCCAGCGCGTCCGCGATCTCCCGCATCGCCGACCCCGGCCGCGGCGCCCGATGCGCCCGCGGGCCGCCCGCCCCGTACAGGCCGACCGTCTTGTCCGCCAGGTTCCGGTCCACCCCCAGCCACGCGCACAGCGCGCCCAGCGACGCGATCCGCCCGTCCGACCCCAGCGCCAGCGGCGACGACGACGCGGCCTCCGCCGCCGCCCGCGCCGCCGGCGAGCCCGGCGACGGCGCCGGGCGCGGAACCTCCGCCGGCCACGGCAGGCCGGCGGGCCAGCGGTCCGAGAACCACTGCACGATGCGGGCGGCGCGGCGGGTCGTGATGTCGTGGCCGTGGAGGAGACGGCCATAGGTCGCGCCACTGCTACTCGAGGCGAGTGAGACCGTCGCTACTGTGTGGCCGGTATGCCGTGCGTAGCGGTCGACCAAGCGTATGATCTGTGCAGATATGTCATCCATAACAGATATATTGTCATTTATGACATATAGATGCAACCCTCCGTGATATGAATCGCAGGGTCGTGCTGCATGTTCGATATACTGTCAGACATGACAGCGCCCACGGATCATCTGCGGAGGACTATCCAGCGCTATGTCGAGGCGGAGGGACTGCATCCTCTGGCCGCCCGTACGGGACTCGGTATCGGGCAGATACGTAGCATCTGCGCGGGTCGGGCGCCCCTGAGCACCACCCTGCAGCGGGCATGCGATGCCCTCGGCCTGGAGTTCTACGTCGGCCCGCCGCGCGGCGGGTCGGAATCTGAATCTTCGGCGGCGGGATTCAGACGGGGCGGCTTGACGGCGGCGCAGCTGGCCGACCTGGAAGGCACCGCCCGGACGCTGGTTCGGCTGGTCTCGGACGCCGGCGGCGACCCGATCCCGGCGGAGCTTCGGGACGCACTGCTTGGCGTGGCGGCGGAGCCGGGGGACGCGGACGATCTGACGATGCCGTTCGTCTGCGACGTACGGGCGGCGGCGGGCGCGGGCGAGCCGGTGTTCGAGGAGGCAGCGGATCTGCGCGTCGCGCTGCCGCGCTCGGCGCTGCCGGAATGGGCGCGAGTGGACGGCCTGATCTGCATCCGAGCGTCCGGCGACTCGATGGAGCCGACGCTCAAAGACGGCGACCTGATCGTGCTGGACCGTACGCGGATCGAGCCGCTCGACGATCAGGCGTTCGTCGCGCAGACGGCCGACGGACTGGTGGTGAAGCGCCTGCGCCGCGAAGGCGGGCGGTGGCTGCTGGCCAGCGACAACCGCGCCTACCCGCCGCGCCCGGTCGGGCCGGAGGATCGGCTGGCGGGCCGGGTGGCGTGGTCGGGCCCGCTGGGGGCGACCGGAGCACGGGCGGACGGAGGGGACTAGTGGAAGTCGTTGTGATAGTAGTCATCGCAGTCGTCGCGCTTGCAGCGTGGGGCGTACATCGAGGAGCACGGGACGACGGCGCGGAACCAGATTCCCGGCGAAGCGATGGAAAGGCGGCAGGGCTGGCGAACCTGGGATTCGATTCCGAAGTCGTCAGGCACACCAGCACCGAGCACGAACAGGCACGGCAGCTATTCAAGGATGCGACCGCTGCCAGCGCGGAAGATCCCGACAAGGCGATAGCGCTGTTCCGCAAGGCCTGCGACCAGGCCGCCCTGACCAGCGTGGATCACGGCATAGACGTGTATCTGCGCCTGCCGCGCTATCTGCAGGAAGCGGGCAAGTCCGAGGAAGGATGGCGGGAGTTCAACAACCTTCTGGTGAAGGGGTATCCAAACATGCTCGAAGGGAACCGGACGCGGCACTACATGGAGTCGGCCGTGTACGACAAGATGCGACTGTTTCTGCAACGCGAAAAGCGGACAGCGGAGGCCGTTGTGTTCGGCGCGAAGTCGATCATCTTCGAGATCAAGGCCTTGCTGACCGAATGGCCCTCCGGGCCCGCAGAATCGTCGCAGGGTAAGCAGCACCTGGAACAATGGCACCGGAAGAATCTCCGGATGGACATGAGAAGCGCAGAATCTTTGAGACACCGGGACCGTTTGAGCAGGGAACTAACCAAGCTGCTACGACGGGCCAAGCTGCTGGATCGTCACGACGAGGCGTTGGCTGTGCTTTGCGAATGGGCGGACGCGCAGCCTAACGCAGACGACGCGGGATACGCACACCGGTTCGATCAAGCGCACCGAGAGATGCAGGGTTAAACCCTTTCCGCGGAGGCGATTCGAGTGGACGGCCGAGACCGAGCTGGTCGGCGAGGTGCGCTGGATGTCTCGGACGCTGGGGTGAGCGGGGAGGTCGCCGTCTCTCCGGCGTGCCGCACCACTGAGCAGGTGTCGCGTGCGCTGAGCGGGTCCGCGAGCGCGGGGGGATTGTAGCGCGTCCGGGGAGCCGGTTGGAGGTCGTCGGCGAGGTGCGCCGGCGTCAAGCCCCGAGCGCGCTATCGGGGCGCGCGCGCGCGCATGGGCGTCGCGTCGCGGTCGAGCTGGAACGGCCCGGCCTTCTCCAGCAGGTCGCTCAGCTTGGCGCAGCCGTAGGTGCGCGAGTCGAAGTCCGGGTTGGCGGCGCGAATGCGGCTGCCGAGGAGGCCGAGCGGGATCCAGTCGTCTTCTTCCTGGCCGCGCATGGCCGCGAGAACCAGCGGCGCGGCCTTCGCCGGCGGCCGCTTGCGCGGATTCGTCTTCCCGGCGGCCGCCGGCGCCTTCCGATCCTGCTCCGCGGCGAGCAGGTTCTCCACGAACAGGAAGCGCTTGCAGGCCTTGCGGAAGGCGTCCGGCGTGCTCTCCCTGCCGATGCCGAAGACGTCCAGCCCCTGTTCGCGGATGCGGCTGGCGAGGCGGGCGAAGTCGCTGTCCGAGGACACCAGCACGAAGCCGTCGAAGCGGCCGGCGTGCAGGAGGTCCATGGCGTCGATCGCGAGCGCGATGTCCGACGAGTTCTTGCCCCTGGTGTAGGCGAACTGCTGGTGCGGCACCACCGCGTGGTGCTCGAGCTTCCCGGTCCAGCCGCGCAGCTGCTGGTTGGAGAAGTCGCCGTAGATTCGGCGGACGCTGGCTTCGCCCAGCGTGGCCGCCTCCTCGAAGATCGCCTCGGCCCAGTCGGGCGAGGTGTTGTCGGCGTCGATCAGGACGGCGAGGCGGGGGACGCCGCTGCGCGCCGTCTCGGCGGCGGGGTTGGATTCCATCGGGTTGATTGTCCCGCGCCGGCTGCGGCCGCGGGTCGCGGATCCGGTCGAATGTGACATCCGCCTCCGCCCGATGTCCCGGCTCCGGGGCTACAAGGTCGGCATGACGCAAGCCCGCCGCGCGGGAGCTGGGCGCCTCCCTCATCAACCGCCCACGCCGTCCCCGGCCGAACGGGCGTCGGCGCCGTCCGGCGCCGCGGCCTGCCGCACGGCGGAGCTGGCCGCCGGAGGGGCGCCGCCCGAATGGGTGGAGCTGCTGCCGGCGGGCGGGTTCGCGGACCGCGACGAAGGCGGCGACCCCGGGCGGCGCTGGCGCAACGACGACGCCGCGGCGGTGCTGGCGGCGACGCGGGCGCGGGCGGGGGCGACGGACCTGCCGATCGACTACGAGCACCAGACGCAGCTGGCGGCGTCGAACGGCCGGGCGGCGCCGGCCGCGGGCTGGATCCGGGAGCTGGAGGCGCGCGCCGGCGCGCTCTGGGGCCGGGTGGAGTGGACCGAGCGGGCGGCGGCGATGATCCGGGCGCGGGAGTACCGCTACCTGTCGCCGACGTTCCTGCACGACCGCGCCGGGCGGGTGACGGCGCTGACGGGCGCCGGGCTGACCAACGCGCCGGCGCTGGATCTGGCGGCGCTGGCGCGGGCGCGACAACGACGAGGAGACGAGATGGACGATGCGCAACGCGCGGCGCTGCGCGCCGCTCTGTACCTGCCGGCGGACGCCGGCGACGAGGCGCTGGCGGCGGCCGCGCAGGCGCTGGGCGGGCGGCTGGCGGCCGCCGGCGACAGCCTGCGGGCGGTGGCGCGGGCGGCCGGCCTGCCGCCGACGACCGCCGGGCAGGCGGTCGCCCGCCGGGTGGCCGAGCTGGCGGAGCGCCCGGAGGCCGAGGCGCGGCCCGACCCCGGCCGGTACGTGCCGCGGTCGGAGTTCGACGCCGCGGCGAAGGCGCTGGCGGCGCTGCAGGAGGAGACGGCGCTGGCGAAGGCGACGGCCGCGGTGGACGCGGCGGTGGCCGCCGGCAAGGTGACGCCGGCGCAGCGGGAGTGGGCGCTGGACTACGCGCGCGCGGACGACGCGGGCTTCGCCCGCTACGCGGAGTCGGCGCCGGCGCTGGTGCGGGCGGGGGCGCGGTCCGCGCCGGCGCCGGGCGGCGGTCCGGACGCGGCGCTGACCGCCGACGAACTGGCGGCGTGCCGGGCGCTGGGCCTGACCGCGAAGCAGTACCGGGCGGCCCGGGAGCGGGCCGGGGAGGCGGCGTAGATGGCGATGGCGGAGAACGAGAGCCGGCCGTTCCGGGCCGGCGAAACGGCGGTCGCGCCGGTGGCCGCGGGCGCGCGGATATTCCAGGGGGCGCTGCTGGAGATCGACGTCGAGGGCCACGTCGCGCCGGCGACGAAGGGCGTCGGCAAGCGCTACTTCGGCGTGGCGCTGGAGCCGGCGGACAACCGCGACGGCGCCAAGGGCGCGCTGTCGGCGGCGGTCCGGCGCCAGGGCGCGGCGGCGTTCGCCAAGAGCGGCTCGCCGCGGCGCGGCGGCCTCGCCTACGTCGTCGACGACGCCACGGTGACCGACGATCCGGCCGGGGCCACGGCGCTGGGCCGGATCGCGGACGTGGACGACGACGGCGTCTGGGCGGACCTCGGCGCCGCGCCGGGGCCGGCGTTCTCGGCGGCGTCGAAGGAGCTGGACTTCCCGGAGGTGGCGGCCGGCGGCCAGCAGGAGCTGACCGTCGCCGTGGCCGGAGCGGCCGAGGGGGACGCGGTGCTCCTCGGCCTGCCCAAGGCGCCCGCCGCGGGGCTGGCGTTCGACGCCTACGCGAGCGCCGACGACACGGTGACGGTGCGGGCGACGAACGCGACCGAGAGCGCGGTCGATCCGGATGCGGCGACGTTCCGGGTCGCGGTCCTGAAGATCTGAGAGGGAGAACGGCATGATCGTGAACGCGGGCAATCTGGACATCCTGTACCGGGGCTTCTCGGCGGCGTTCCGGGAGGGGTTCGGGCAGGCGGAGCCGGACCACGGCCCGGTGTCGATGGCCGTGCCGTCGACGACGCGGGAGCAGAGCTACGGCTGGCTGGGGCAGTGGCCCGGGCTGCGCGAGTGGGTCGGCGAGCGGGTGCTGCGGGGCATCGCGGCGCACGGCTACGCGGTGAGGAACCGCAAGTTCGAGTCCACGGTGGAGGTGCAGCGCGACGACATCGAGGACGACCAGTACGGCGTCTACGGGCCGATGTTCGCGGAACTCGGCCGGGCCAGCGCGACGCATCCGTGCGAGCTGGTCTGGGGCCTGCTGAAGAAGGGCTTCGCCACGCCGTGCTACGACGGCCAGTACTTCTTCGATTCGGACCATCCGGTGCGGGGCGTCTCCGTGTCGAACGCCGGCGGCGGCGACGGCGCGCCTTGGTTCCTGCTGGACTGCTCGCGGGCCGTCAAGCCGGTGGTGATCCAGACGCGCTCGGCCTACGAGCTGACGCGGATGGACCGGCGCGAGGACGAGGCGGCGTTCATGCGCGACGCCTACCGCTACGGGGTGCGGGCGCGTACCAACGCCGGCTTCGGGCTGTGGCAGCTGGCCTACGGCAGCAGGCAGGAGCTGACGGCCGCGAACTACGCCGCGGCGCGCGCGGCGCTGCTCGGCATGAAGGGGGACGAGGGCCGGCCGATGGGCGTCCGCCCGACGCATCTGGCGGTGCCGCCGAGCCTGGAGCGGGCGGCGCGCAAGCTGCTGCTGTCGGAGACCGCGGCGGGCGGCGAGACCAACGAATGGCGCGGCACCGCGGAACCGGTCGTGACGCCGTGGCTGGCGTGACGGACGGCCCGGCGTTCGTGGCGGTCTCCGCGAAGCGGGACGGCTTCCGCCGCGCGGGGCGCGCCTGGACGGTCGCGCCGCGGACGGTGGCGGTCGACGATCTCGCCCCCGGGCAGCTGGCGGCGCTGGAGGCGGACCCGTCGCTGACGGTGGCGCCGGTCGAGGCGCCCTCCGCCGACGCCGGCGGGCCGGCGAGCGTCCCGCCCGAGGCGGCCCCGTCGCGCGCGGAGACGATCCGCCGCGCCATCGGCGGCCTGGAGCCGGGGCGCGAGGACCACTGGACGAAGTCCGGCCGGCCGGAGGTGGCGGCGCTGCGCGCCGCGACGGGCCTGGCGGACGTGGGCGCCGCGGAGCGAGACGCCGCCTGGGCGGCGTTCGTGGCGGCGGAGTAGCGCGGTGCCCTACGCCACGCGGGCGGATCTGGCGGCGCGCTTCGGCGCCGGCGAGATCGCCGATCTGGCGCCGGTCGGAGACGACGGCGGCAGCCGCGCGGAGGCGGCCCTGGCGGACGCCGCCGCGGAGATGGACGCGGCGCTGGCCGCGGCCTACGAGCTGCCGCTGCCGGGCGGGCGCTATCCGCTGCTGGCGGCCGTCGCCTGCGACCTCGCGCGGGCCAGGCTGTACGACGACGGCGCCCCCGAGCGCGTGCTCGGCCGCGCCGCCTCCGCGCGCAAGCGCCTGCGGGCGCTGGCGGGCGCGGGCGCGGCGCTGGTCGACGCCCGGGGCCGTCCCGCCCCGCGGCGGCCGCTGGCGCGCGCGAGCGCGCCCGAACCGGCTCTGGCGGCCGAGCGGCTGCGGGGGTTCTGAGGTGGCCGGCGCCGGCGTCCGCATCGACGTCGAACTCGACGATGCCGACGTGCGCCGGGCGTTCGGCCGGCTGCTGGCGCTGGGCGCCGAGCCGGGACGGGCGCTGTTCGACGAGATCGGGCAGCGGCTGGCGACGTCGACGGCGGACCGCTTCGAGCGCGAGGCCGGCCCGGACGGGGCGCCCTGGACGCCGAGCGAGCGCGCCAGGCGGGAGGGCGGCCGAACGCTGTCGGACAGCGCCCGGCTGCGCAACTCCATCACCCACCGCGCCGCCGCCGACCGGGCGGAGGTCGGCACCAACGTCGTCTACGCGGCGATCCACCAGTTCGGCGGCGAGATCAAGCCGAAGAAGGGCGGGTTCCTGAAGTTCGAGGTGGACGGCCGGGACGTGTTCGCGCGCTCGGCGACGCTGCCGGCGCGGCCGTTCCTGGGCCTCGGCGCGGACGATCGGGCGATGATCCTGGACGTCGTGCGGCGGCGCATCCGGGAGGCGGCGGCGTGAGCCCGCCGCGGCCCCCGGCGCCGCTGGCGCAGAGCCTGCTGGGGCGGCTGCGCGGCGAACCCCGGTGGCGCGTCTACGGGGCGCTGGACTTCGCGGGCGCGCGGGAGACGCTGCGGGCGCCGTGCGTGGCGGCGCTGCTGCTGGGCGAGGACGCGGCGGAGAATCGCGCGCCGGGGGCCGGCCTGTCCGCGCAGCGGCTGACGGCGACGCTGGGGGTGGTCGCCTGCGTGCCGGCGCGCAACGATCCGGGCGGCCGCAAGGCGGCGTCCCGGGACCGCGGCGCGGACGAGCTGGCGACGCTGGTGGAGGCGACCCGGCGGCGTCTGCTGGGCTGGACGCCGCGGCCGCAGTGGGAGCCGCTGGCGCTGCGCCGGGGCCGGCTGCTGGCGCTGGAGGACGGGCGCGCCTGGTGGCAGGACGAGTACGAGACCGCCGGCTGGATCGAAGGCCGGCCGCGAGAGGAGGAGCGCGATGGCTGAGAACGAACATGCCGACAACGTCGTGGTCGGCGCCGGCAGGCTGCACGTGAAGATCGGCTCAGCCGACGAGCGCTACGTCGGCGACACCGTGTCCGCGACGCTGGCGGTGGAGCCGCAGCGACTGACGGTGTTCGCCGGCGACGGCGCGCGGACGGACAAGCGGCTGGCGGACGTGCTGACGCAGGTGTCGCGGACCCTGGACATCACGCTGCGGGACATGTCGATGGCCAACATCGCGCTGTTCGTCGGCGGCTCCGAACTCGCCGACGAGGACGTGCCGGCGGCACTGAAGGCCGACGGCGATCACGCGCCGGCGAGCGGCAAGAAGTGGAAGGCGGTCAAGGCCGCGACGAAAGCCGTCGAGGGGGCCGTGCGCTACGAAGAGCAGGCCGTGAACGGCGCCGGGCGCCACATCTACGTCACCAAGGCGCGCCTCGTGCCGAGCGGGGAGTGGGATCTGAAGAGCCGGGAGCAGGAGCAGCGGTTCCAGCTGTCGGCGGAGATCACGGGCGACGTGTACGTGTACGAGGAAGCGGACGCCTAGCGGGCGCGGGAGAAGAGGATGTTCCGACTGGCGGATCCGAACGAGACCTATCCGGTGGCGGTGGCGGTGGACGTGCCGGCGCCCGGCGGCGGGACGGCGCCGCAGACCTTCGTCTGCCGGTTCCGGCTGCTGGAAGACGCCGAGATCGACCGGCTGGCGGCGGAGTCGGACGCGGCGCTGCTGCGGCGCGCGATCGCCGGCTGGAGCGACATCGCGGACCACGACGGCGCCCCGCTGGCCTGCACGGAGGAGAACGTCGACCGTCTGGCGCGGATCGCCTACTTCCGGCGCGCCGCGGTCGACGCCTACGTGCGCTTCGTCGCGGGGCTCCCGGAAAAAAACTCCGCGGCGCCGCCCGCCGCTGGCTGAGCGGCGGCGCCGGCGCCGACTACCGGGTGCTGCCATGCAACGCGGACGCCGTGGCGGCCTGGCTGGCATCGCAGACGCAGTGGCGGCTGGCCCCGAGCGGCCGGCTGGCCGGCCTGGACTACGCCGGCGCGCGGGCCGCGGTGGCGGGCGCCGGCCTGAGGTGGCGGCGCGTGTTCGGGGCCTTGCGGACCATGGAGGCGGCGGCGCTGGAGGCTCAGTCGGAAGCGTCGGCGTCGTGACGGCCGTCGTCGCGCGGTTCGGGCGCGAACAGCTCCGCCAGCAGCCCGAGGCCGAAGTACAGCAGCCCGTAGCCGCACAGCGCGGAGATCGCCAGAAGGAGCAGCGCGACCATGGGGCGAGCGTAGCATGGCCGCCGACCTGAAGGTAGGCCTGCGCCTGACCGCCGACGGCAGGGGGCTGGTCGGCGAGATGCGCGTCGCGCGTCGCGCGCTCGACGGGATCGGCCGGGAGATGCGCGAGGCGGCGCGCGCCGGCGACGGCTTCGAGCGGTCCACGCGCCGCGCCGGCGCGGGGCTGCGCGGATTCTCCCGGCGGCTGGACGCCGCGCACGGACGCGCCGCCAGGTACGCGGCCGGCCTCGTCGGCGTCGGATCGGCGGCGGCCGCGCTCCGGCTCGTCGGCCGGGCGGCGGTGGACGCCGGCCTGGAGATGGAAGGCTGGCGTTCGCGGCTGCGCGCCGCGGCGGGCGGCGCGGACGGGGCGCGGGCCGCCCTCGGCTTCCTGCGCCGCGAGGCGGAGCGGCTGGGCCTGGACTTCGGCGTCCTGGCGGACGCCTACTCGTCGTTCGCGGCGGCGGCCCGGGGCACGGCGCTGGCCGGCGCCGCCGGGCGCGAGACGTTCGTCGGCGTGGCCGAGGCGGCGCGGGTGATGCGGCTGTCGGGCGACGACCTCGCGGGCGTGATGACCGCGCTGGAGCAGATGCTCAGCAAGGGCGTGGTGTCGGCGGAGGAGCTGCGCGGGCAGCTCGGCGAGCGGCTGCCCGGGGCGTTCCAGCTGGCGGCCCGGGCCATGGGCGTCGGCACGCGGGAGCTGGGCGCGATGCTGCAGCGCGGCGAGGTGCTGGCGGAGGAGCTGCTGCCGAAGCTGGCGCGGGAGCTGCGCCGGAGCGTCGCCGGCGAACTGCCGGCCGCGACGGATTCGGCGGAGGCCTCGTTCGCCCGCCTCGGCAACGCGGTGCGCGATCTCGGGGCGGCGGCGGCGGAGTCCGGACTGCTCGACTGGCTGTCGGACATCGCCGCCGGCGCCGCCAAGGCCGTGCGCGCGCTGTCCGGCACGGAGATCGAGCAGCCCTTCTCCGGGACGACGCGGGAGCGCATCCGGCGGCTGCAGGTGGAGAGATCGGCCGTCTTGCGGGCGCAGACCGGGCGCGGCCGTCGCGGCCGCCGAGGCCCGGCCGCCGCGGCCGCTCGCCGCGCGGCGGCGATCGAGGCGGAAATCGAGGAACTGGCCCGGCGACTGCCGGCGAACCTCGCGGCGACGACGGCCGCCGTGCGGCGCCGCCTCGAAACGGCCAACGCCGGCCTGGCGGCGGCGCGAGAGCGGCTGGCGCAGGCGGGCCCCGGCGCCGGCGGGGGGCGCACGGGTCGCCGCGCCCGGGCGCGGGCGGACGTCTCCCGGGCGCGCGCGGCCGTCGACGGCATCGCCGCCGAACTGCGCGAGCTGGCGACGGTCCAGGCGCGGCGCGAGCTGGGACTGCCGGAGGAGGGGCCCGTCCCGCCGACGTTGCGGGCCCGCCTGCTGGCCGAGCGCGCGGCCCTCGCCTCCTCGGCGAGGCAGGCGCCCTCGCAGCGGCAGGCGGACGCCTTTCTGGGCGTGCAGCGGCAGCTGCGCACGGAAGTCGAGGCGGTCAACGCGGCCTACGAGGAGCAGATCCGGCTGATCGAGGCGGGGGCGCCGGACGAGGCGGCCGCGGCGGAGTGGGCCGGACGGGCGCGGGCGCGGCGAGACGGGGCCCTGGCCGCGATCGACCGGCGCCGCGCCGAGGCGCGAGCGGCGCAGGAGGCGGCCGAGGCGCGGGCGCGGGAGAAGGCGGCCGAACGGCACCTGGCCGCGGTGGAGGAGATCCGGCGCGCGCGGCGGGGGCTGCTCGGGCAGCACGCCGCCGAGCGCGGCGCGGTCCGGGAGTGGGCCGCCGCCCAGCTGGCCGCGCTGGACCCGGTCGTCGAGGGCCACCAGCGGCTGCGGCGCGAGATCGCCGAGATCGCGGCGGCGCATCTGGCGGCCATCGACGCCGAGGAGCGCGCCCGGGCGAAGCGCGAATCCGCCGCGCCGGCCGACGGCCTGCGCCGCGCCCTCGTCGCCGTCGCCGCGGACGCGGCGGACTCGGCGACCGGCATCGAGCGGGCGACGGTGGCCGCGTTCGACCGCATGGAGGACGCGCTCGTGCGATTCGTCGAGACCGGCAAGCTGCGGTTCGGCGACCTGGTGCGCGGCATCCTCGCGGACCTGGCGCGCCTCGCGATCCGGCAGGCGATCGTCGGGCCGCTGAGCCGGGCGCTCGCCGGCGCCTTCGGCGGCGGGACGGGCGACGCGCCGACGGTCGTCGCCGGCCAGCAGCACGGCGGCGGCGTCGCCGGCCGGCCGGCCGTGACGCGCCGGGCGCCGGCTCGGATCTTCGCCGGCGCGGCGCGGCTGCACCGGGGCGGCGTCGCCGGCCTCGGCGCCGACGAGGTGCCGGCGATCCTGCGGCGCGGCGAGGGCGTGTTCACGCCGGAGCAGATGCGGGCGCTGGCGCCGGCGGCGGCGCCCCGGATCGCGGTGGAGGTGAGGAACGAGAGCGCGCGGCCGGTGCGCGCCCGGCGCGCCTCGGCCCGGTTCGACGGCTCCCGGCTCGTGGTGGACGTCGTCCTCGCCGATCTCGCCGGGAACGGCCCGATCTCGCGGGCGCTCGAAGGCGGATTCGGGTTGGCCAGGAGCGTGGCGTGACCTCCAGCTGGCCGGACTACGCCGAGGTGGCGGCGGACGGGTACGCGCTCGGCGCCGCGCCGGGCGTGTCCCGCACCGAGTGGGACGACGGCGCCGTGAGGCAGGCGCGGACGCGGACGCGGGCGCTGCTCGAGCGCGAGGCGACGGCGCTGCTGCGCGACGGCGGCGGGCGGACGGCGCACCAGCGGCTGGCGGCGTTCCGGGCGTGGGCCGCGGCCCACGCCCACGCCTGGTTTCGCTGGACCGAGCCGGAGGACGGGGTCGTCCGGCTGGCGCGGGTGCGCGGCGGCGAGGGCGGCATCCGCTACCGGGCCGTGGCGCGCGGGGGCCACCTGCATTGGGAGGCGCGGATGACGATCGAGGGCCATCGCGAGGCCGCGGCGTGACCTCGGCGCGCTATCGCCGCGCGGCGCGGGAGCTGGCCCCGGAGGACATCCTCCACACCGCGCTCGAGATCGCCCACCCCTCGATTCCGACGCCGGTGCGGGTCGTGGCCGACGCCGCGAACCGGGAGATCGAGGGCCACGTCTACGCGGCGCTGGCGTTTCGCGTGACGCTCTCCGCCGACGTCGATCGCCAGCAGCCGGTGGTCTCGATCCTCGTCGACAACGTCGGGCGCGACCTGGTGCAGTGGATCGAGCGGGCGGACGGCGGCGCCGGCGCGACGGTGCGCGTCATGGCCCTGCTGGCCGGCGAGGACGCGATCGAGTGGGAGGTGACGCTCGACGTCGGGGCGATCCACGTCGGGATGTCGGCGGTGCGCATCGCGCTCGGCTACGAGCCGCTGCTGGGGCGGCGCGCCGTCGCGCTGCGGCACGATCCGCAGACCACGCCGGGGATATTCTGATGCCGGCGGCGCACTGGGCGGTCGAATGGCTGGGGCCGCATCCGGGCGACTGCGCCGCGCTGGTGCGGGACGTGCAGGCCGCCGAGTTCGGGCGCGAGGTGCGCCTGCCGGACGGCCGCCCGCGGGGCCGGCGCGGACTGGACGCGGCGCTGGCCGCGGGCGCGGCGGAGCAGGCGACGCCGACCGATCGACCGAGGGACGGCGATCTGGCGCTGATGAGGGCGCGGGGCCGGCGGCGTTCGCTCGGCCACCACGCGGGGGTGTACTGCGACGTCCGCGGCGAGCCGTACGTGCTGCACTGGCTGGCCGCGTCGGGGGCGGCGACGCTGCTGCGCGTCCGGCGCCTCGGCAGGGCGGGCCTGGAACTGACGGAGACGCTGCGATGGCGGTGATCGTGGCCACCTTCCCCCACGCCGTCACGCGGGAGAGCCTGGCCGTCCGGCGGGCGGTCGCGGGCGCGACGCTGCGCGAGATGGTCTCGCTGCCGGAGTCCGAGCGCGAGGTGTGGGTGGACGGCGCGATCGAGACGGACCTCGACCGCCGCCCGCAGGACGGGAGCGTGGTCGTGGAGCGCCAGACCGTGCGCGGCGGGGACACCGACCCGCTGCGCACGGCGCTGCAGATCGCGCTGGTGGTGGCGTCGATCTACACCGGCCAGGTCTGGCTGGCGGACTCGGCGACCTGGATCCAGGCGTCGGCGGCGGCGACGGTGATGGTCGGCGGATCGCTGCTGATCAACGCCATCGCGCCGGTGCCGACCCCGTCGGCCCGCGAGCCGGGCCGCGCCGCCGCCGAGCCGGTCTACTCGCTCGCCGGCGGGAGCAACCGCGCCCGGCCGTACCAGCCCCTGCTGCTGGTGCTGGGCGCCCACCGCGTTTTCCCGGACCTCGGCGGGCGCGAGTACGCGGAATACGTCGCCTCCGGCGGCCCGAGCCGGATAGACACCCCGCCGCCGGCGCCGATCGACCCGGACCCCCCCGTGGACGCGCCCCCGGTCGACCCGGACCCCCCCGTGGACGCGCCCCCGGTCGACGGCCCGGTCGACGACGGCGAGCTGGCGCCGAAATCGCTGCCCCGCATCCCCGCTCGCGACGACGAGCCCGGCGAGGACGAGATCCCCGATCGGATGCCCGGCCGGCCGGCGGGCTGGGCCGGAGGCGCGCGCGACCAGATCCTGCACCAGATATTCCACTGGGGGCTGGGGGACCTGGACATCGGGGACATTCGGATCGGCGACACGCCGCTCGCCGATCTGCAGGACGTCGAAACCGAATGGGGCGACGCGGACGGCGCGATCTCGCTGGTGGCCGGCAACGTGGACACGGAGGCGGGGGCCGCGCTCGACGACGCCTCGTGGCACGAGCGCGTCGCCGCCGCCGGCGCGACGCGGCTGGCGCTCGATTTCGTCGGACGCGTGTTTTCGGTCGACGACGAAGGGAAGCCGGCGCGCCACGCGATCGAGGTGGCGCTGCGGTTCGAACCGCCGGCCGGGCTGGACGATCCGCCGGCGGCGGTCGAATCGACCCTCGACGTGGCGCATGCCTCGACGGAGCCCTGCCGCGTCAGCATCGTGTACGATCTGCCGGCGCCGGGCCGGTGGCGGGTGCGGGTGCGGCGCCGGACCGCGCCGTCCGAGGACGACAGGGTGATCGACGACCTGGCTTGGACCGCGCTGCGCTCGTACCAGCCCGACGACGCCGGCTATCGCGGGCAGACCCGCCTCGGCGTCCGGATCCGCGCCAGCGGCCAGCTGAGCGGCAGGATCGACCGGCTGTCGGGGCTGGTCCGCCAGAAGGTGCCCGTGTGGGACCGCGGCGCGTGGACGCCGCCCAGGCCGTCGAGCAATCCGGCATGGATATTCCGCTGGTACGCGCTCGGCGTCGCCCCGCCGCCTCTGCGGGACCCGGATCCGCAGAATCCGATCGATCCCCTGCGCCTGGCGCGGCTCCCCCTGCGGAACTCGGATCCGGACGCGTCCTCCCGCCCCGTCGTCGCCGGCGTCGGACTGGATCCGGCGCGCCTCGACGAAGACGCCATCGTGCGCTGGGGCCTATGGTGCGACGCGCAGACCCCGCGCCTGGAGTGCAACCACGTCCTCTCCCGGGACGCGAGCCACGCCGACGTGCTGGCGCTCGTCGCGCGATGCGGGCGCGCCTCGCCGACGTGGGCGACCGGCAGGCTCGGCGTGGTCTGGGAGGACGCCGACGCCCCGCCGACCGCGATGTTCACGCCGGGCAACATCGTCGCCGACACGATGGCCGTGGACTGGGCGCCGCCGTCTCTCGCCGGCGAGATCGCCGTGCGGTACGTCGAGCCGGACCTCGACTGGCAGTGGAACACGGTGCGGCGGACGGTGCCGCGGCGGCCGCTCGGCCAGACGGCGACGATGACCCTCCCGGGCGTGACGTCCGGCGAGCAGGCGGCGGCGGAGGCGAATCTGCAGGCGGCGCGGCACCTGTACCACCGCGAGCGCTTCTCCTGGCGCACGGGGCCGGAGGGCCTGTCCGTGGATCGCGGCGACGTGGTGCTGCTGGCGCACTCGCTGGTCGCGGGCGGCGCGACCGGGCGCCTCGCCGCGATCGCGGCCGGCGGCGGCGAGGCCCGCCTCGACGCCCCCGAGGTCCTGCCGGCGGGCGGCCATCTCGTGGTCCGCCGTCCGGACGGCTCCGTGAGCACGCACGCGGCGGCCGTGCCGGCCGGCGTCGACCCGGCGGACGAGCAGGACCGCGTGGCGCTCGATCCCGCGCTGGCGCCCGACGATCTGGAGCCGCGCGACTATCTGTACCACCTCTACCCGGCCGATGGCGGCCCGATCCCCGTCCGGGTGGTGTCGGTCGAGCCCACGGCCGACGGCGAGGCGACGCTGCAGGCCATCCGCGAGGCGCCGGAGTACCACGCCGCCGCCGCCAGCGACCTGTCGGCGCCGCTGCCCGCCCTGACGCGGCGGCCGCCGAAAATCCTGGACGTGCGGATCACCGAGAAACTCTACGCCGCCGGCGGCGGCTGGGCTCTGGAACTGCAGGCGTCCCTGACCGTCGCGGGGGATTGGCGCGGCGGCGACGTCGAGGCGGCCGTCGACGACGCGCCCGCCCGCGTCGTGGCCCGGCTGCGCGACGGCGAGACCGAGGCCGCCTGGCCGGCGCCGCTGTCCGGCACCGCGACCGTCCGCGCGACGCCGGGCAGCGCCGCCGCGCCCGCCGGCGACGTCTGGCAGGGCGAACATGCGATCCAGGGCCTGCTGGCCCCGCCGGCGGCCCCGGCCGGCTTCGCGCTGCGGGCGGCGCCGGGCGGCTACGTCGCGTCGTGGACGCGACCGCCGGAACCGGACTACGCGCGCACCGAGATACGCGAGGCGCCGGCGGCCGCGCCGGACCGCAAAGCGCTGGTCGCGTCCCTGGCCGGGACGACCTGGACGCGGGTGCTGCCCGGCGACTACGACGCGGCGCGGCGGGTGTGGGTCTCGCACGTCGACGTGGCGGGCGCGCGCGGACCGGAGGCGGCGCTGGACGTGACCGCCCTCGCGCCCCCCGAGGGCCTCCAGATCGAGGAGATCTTCGCGCTGTTCGCCGGCGCCGCGATCTCGACCGGGCGGCTCGTCCTGCCGACGACCGCCGAGCCCGACGACGCGTGGCCCTACGACCGGCCCGGCGCCGCCGGCGGCTACACGTGGCGCGACGACCGGCCGCTGCCGACTCCCGCCGCGCCGGTTCGGGTGCGCGCCGTGCGCCGGATCCCCGGACGCCCCGCGCCGGGCGCCGCCCGCGCGTCCGACTGGAGCGACTGGACCTGGGACGTGGACCAGATACTCCACGCCGCCACGCGGGAGATCGACGTCTGGCGCGTGGTGCCGGAGGCGAGCGTGCCCGCCGCCGGCGGACGGCCCCCGGCCGCCCCCCGCGCGGACCGGTACCTGTTCCCTTCGGACAGCCTGCTCGGGCTCGACGAAGGGTGGCGGCGGCGGAGGCCCGGAGCCGTCGGCCCCCGCGACCTGCTCTACTGCTCGACGGCCACGGCCGTCGACGCCGGCACCGGCAACGACTACCGCCTGGTCTTTTCCGCGCCCGTGGTCTGCAAGGACGTGGTGGATCTGGACGTGATCTATCGGCGCAGCGGCGCGGACAGCCTGCCCGCGCCGGCCCCCACCGCGGCCCGGGCGGTCGCCGCCGGGTGGCATCCGTCGGCGTCGGCGATCCCCGCCGCGCAGACGGGCCGGACATGGCAGTGCGTGCGCCGGCTGGTGCGCTTCGAGGAGCACAATCTGCGGTGGGAGCACGACGATCCCGCCCCGCTGACCGGGCGCGACGGCCTCAGCGCCCGCGAACTGACGATCTACCGGACGGCGCCGGTCGGCCAGCCGCGGATGCCCGCCGCGCCCACCGCCGCGACGTGGGACCACGGCGCGGACCGGCTGGGCGGCCTCGGCCCGTGGTCCCGGACGTGGCCGGACTACGACCCGGCGACGCAGCAGGTCGTCTGCGCCGCCACCGTCGCGTACTCCGACGACACCCTGCTGTGGAGCAGGGCGGGAGGAACGGCGCGCGCGTGGAGTCCCGTTCGCGTGTGCGAATCCCCCGGCGACGTCAACGTCGTCTACCGCCGGGAGCCCGCCGGAACGACGCCGGAGCGCCCGCGCGTCGGGCCGCGCCGCGTGCCCGCAGGGTGGCACGACCTGGCCGGCTTCGTCGCGGGCGCCGGCCTCGCCTGGCAGAGCACGGGGCTGCGAGCCGCTCGCAAGGGCACGTGGGCCTGGAGCGAGCCGGTGCGCATCGAGGCGGCGGACGGAACGAGCCAGACCGTGCGCGTCTACCAGGCCAAGCCGGGCCGCATCGTCCCCGATCCGCCCGCCACGCCGACGGGGGCGCGCTTCTCGAACCCGCTCGCCGCGCAGACCGACCTGGGGGCGTGGTCGGTCGAACGTCCGCGGTTCGACCCCTTCGCGCAGACCTGCTGGTACTCGGACGCGGTGTATCCCGGCGCCGGCGCGCCGGTGCCCGACGCGGCGTGGACGGCCCCGCAGAGCCTCTACGTCGGCGCATTGGCCAACACGCTGTTCGCGCGCGCCGCGAAGCGCCCGCGCCAGCCGCGCCGCCACGACGCGGGCGGTCCGGCGTGACGGTCGCCGTCGCGTCCGTGCAGGGCGGCATCTGGATCACGGGCGCCCCGCCGGGCGGACGCTTGGAGATGATGCTGGACGAGCGCTCGCGGCCCCCGGCCGATCCGCTCGACTGGAAAACCGCCATCAGCATGGCCGTCGACCGGCACGGAGAGCGCTACGTCCTGGCGAAGAGCGCCTCGTCGAGCTTCGACGGGCGGATCGGACGGCGCACCTGGGTGGCGATCTACCTCCCGCGTTCCGACCGGCCCGCCTACCGCGGCCGCGTGGCGTACGGCCGCCCGCCGCGCAGGGCCGCCGTGCTCCCCGCCCCGCGGGCCCTCCGCGTGGTGGAGGGGCCGAACCAGATCACGGCGATCGCGACGCCGCCGGCCGCGACCGACCGCCTCCCCGCGCTGCAGCGCTACCGCTACGAAACGCGCGAGGCCCTGCCCGCCGTGGGCGGCAGCATCGTCCGCGCCGTGGCCACGCTGGGGCGGGACTCCAGCGGCGCCGTCCTCTACCGCTACGACGCCGGCGAGGCCGTCGGGCAGAGATTCCCCCTGACGCTGGTCCGCCGCGGGACGCGGATGTCGTGGGAGGCGGGCGACCTGGACGCGCCCGCCGACTACCGGGTGGATCCCGCGCTGCTGGCCGTGGACCACCGGCCCGCCTATCTGACGCGGGTGCTCTGCGCGGCGAACGGCTACCTGGAGCTCCAGTTCGACCCCGTCTTCCGCGCGCCGCGATACGGCGCGGGGCCGAACCTCCACGCCTTCGTGGTGGAGAGCGGCGTCCTGGAACTCGCCGTCGAGGGCCGCGCCCTGACCCTGACGGGCGGCGCCGCCGACCCGTCGGAGCCGTACCGGTGGCGGCCCGCCGGCACGCCGGCGGTGGTCGACTTCTTCAACGCCGCCGGCCAAGGCGGGCGGGCGTCGCTGACGCTGCGGCGGCCCGCCCTCGACATCGGCTCTCCGGCCGGCGACCTCCGCCTGGACGGCGAGGTGCAGCCCGGACAGGCCGTCACCACCATCTCCATGAGCCCCTACGACGGCCGGCCCCTGCTGCGGCTGCGCGCCAACGTCTCCGGAGCGGCGAAGTGGAGCGACGTCGTCGGCGCCGTCGCCGCCCCGGCGCCGGTGGAGGTCGCGGTGCTGTTCGAGTCGGGCCTGCGCCACGTCTTCGCGCCGCAGGAACTGTGGCGCGTGGACGACGCGCAGGGCATCGCGGACTGGCGCGCGGCGACGCCGCAGGCGGCGATGGCGGCCGAGGTGGAGGCGCTGGCGGCGGGATCGCGGCTGGCGCTGTCCATCCATCCGGCGGGATCCCTGTCGCCGCTGCCGGACTGGTCCGCGGCGAGCGGCCCGACGTCCGACCACACCTTCGGCGGGCTGGCCGCGACCTCCATCCACAGCGTGCGGGCGGCGGCCCGCAACGCCGCCGGCCTGAGCCCCTGGATCGCCAGCTTCGGCCACGCCAACGCGATCGCGGCCCCCCGCGCGCGCGACGTCCGGGTCGCGTCCGGCCGAGGCAGGGCGTTCGCGTGGTGGGCCGGCCCGCAGGACGACGAGGAGCTGGACGAGATGCAGCTGCTCTACCGAGCGCGGACGCGGGACGCCGACGGCGCGGTCGAAGGGGCGCAGACCCTCCTGGCCGGGTCGCTGGCCAGCCGGCATCGGATCGGCGAGGGGCTGGCGGACGGCGCGGAGGCCCGGTTCCGCGTGCGCGCGGTCGGCCCCGGCGGCGCGACCGCGGGCGCCGAGCAGGCGATTCGGGTCGGGCGCACCGACCTCGGCGGCCCGATCCCCGAAGACGTCGACGAAGACGACCTGGCCTAGCGCATGGTGGAGATATACGAAGCCCTGCCCCCGGGCAGCCTGCCCGCCTGGCAGATCACGCAGCGGCACGTGGCGACGGCGGACGGCAGCAACGGCTACAGCTACGGCCCCTGGTCGCGCATCAGCGAGTACTACCGGCCGAGCGTCCGCGACGTCGGCACCTGGACGGCCGGATCGGACTACGAGGAAGGAGACAAGTGCAGGGTGCGCCGCATCGACGCCACCGACGCGGGCACCCTCGCCGCCTGGGACGAGTACCTGTGCGTCCTGGACCACCTCGGCGCCTCGGCGGCGACCAGGCCGGGCTCGCAGGGGGGCGCGTGGAGGCGGTACTGGGTGGAATACAGGGAAGGCGCCCGCCTGACCGCCGCGCCCGCGCCGATCGACGCCGACCCCGCCGACCCGCCCGCCGAGGCGGCGGAGCCGGCGTACCGGCATCGCGTGGCGATGGACCGACCGATGCCCGGCGTCGCCGGCGAAGCGCACCAGCCCGACCGCCCCGGCGAGTACAAGTTCGGCCGGCGCGACTACGCGGCGCCCGACGGATCGGGCGCGGTCGACCTCGTGTGGACGCCGATCGGCAACGCCTGGGTCTCGCTGCGGACGACCGCCAACGCCACGCTCGGACTCTCCCGCGTCGACGCCGACGGCCGCGACCAGACCGCCTTCTACGACGCCGTGCGGCCCGGCGACCTCTTCCACCTGTTCGTCCGCGCACGATGGTGGATCCAGTGGACCGTCGCGTCCGCGCACCGCTCCACGGACGGCGACCGCGTCGTGCTCGGCGTCGCGCCGACCGCCCTGGACGGACGGGATGCGGGCGAGATCGTCCCCTCGGGGAGAGTCGAGTTCCGATGGGCGCGGGCGGCCCCCACCGTGCGGACGCCGGGCGAGTCGGGGGCGCCCTAGCCCCGGACCGGCCCGCCGGCAGCGCGATGGATGCAGGTCGGGCCGGCCGCGCGTCCGACTTTCACGTCCCGCTCCCGTCCGCGCCCAGATACGTCCGGTGCAGGTCGGCGATCGCCGCCGCCAGCCGTTGCGAGATGCGCGTGAGCTCGGGCGTCAGCCGCCACCCCCCGGCCGGGGCGCGCTCCGCCCACCCGACCTCCTCCAGCGACTTCAGCGCCGCGATCGCCTGCTGCTTGGCCATCCCCGTCTCGCGCGCCAGATCGGTCAGGCGCCGCGCCGCCGCGGGGCTCGCGCCCAGCGCCTCGGCCATCGCGGCGAATCGACCGTACCCGGTCCCCAGCCTCCCGTCCCGAACCATGCCCGACTCCTCGCTGAAAATCCCGACCTGGAAGAGGCTATACCATACCACGGTGCGCAGTGTTTTTCGCAGCACATTCGCGTCCGTTTTTCGCATGCCTCTAGTCTCGCGGCGTCGTTGTCGCGCGCTGGGGCGCAGCGGACTTCGGCGGCATGGCGGCAAGGCGGGCGCGATCCGTGGGCGCTGGACGGGCGGCTGGAATACGGCGTGGCGCTGCCTTGCGCGGCCGGCGTGCTGACGCCGTTCAGCGAACTGCGACTGGCCGGGGAATCGATGCTGCGCCAGCGCTGGGCCTGCGCCTGGACCGCAGCGTCGGCGAGCGCTCGCTGCTGGGCGTGGAGCTCGGCGCGGCGCGCCTGGAACGGCCTCTGGAAGAACTGCCGGGGCGGTGGAATTGACCGTGGAGGCGCGGTTCTGAGGCGGTAGGGCCTATCCGAGCGAGGGAAGGGCTTGGCGGCCAAAATATAGTTTGGGAGCGTTTTCTATCGACGGCATTCCTTTCCCCATCGGGGGGGGGGGGGGGGGGGTCTCAGACGGAAAGGTCCAGCGAGCCAAGAGCCACGCTGGGCTGGTGACGACCGAGCAGCCTTGGAAATAGGATCGGCGATCAGCCAAGGCGACTTGGGCGTGTACAGGCCATGGCGAGTCGCTTTGTCGTTTGGCTGAGCAGGTTGTTCGGAGCATAGGAACGGGTACCCGAACCGAGTCGTCACACCGACCAGCACCCGGCCGCCTGCCGCCTACCGAGTGCCGCCCCGACAGAAATCCGCGATGCTGCGCGCCGTCTCGCGGCTGATCTCCGGGCAGGCGACGGCGAAGATCTCCGTGGCGTGGATGGTGCCCATCACCTGCCGGCAGGTGGCTGCAACCCCGGCGCGAAGCAGCAGGCGGTAGAAGTTCACGCTTTCGTCCCGCAGCGGGTCGCATTCGTTGACGCTGACCACCACCGGCGGCAGTCCGCGCACGTCGTCTTCGGTGGCGAAGCCCGGCCACGCCAGGGGATTGCGGCGTTCGAGTTCGTCGATGCCGTAGGCCAGGGCACCGCGGTTGTTGTGCAGGTTCAGCAGCAGGCCGTTGTTCTCCGTGGACGACGGGTTCTCCGGCAGCGGCCAGATGCCGGCGATGTACGGGCACAGGGCGTAGAGTCCCTGAATCAAGCCGATGTCGCCGTCCCGCAGCAGCCGCAGACCGGTGGCGAGCGTGAGATTGCCGCCGCCGCTTTCGCCGGCGACGACGATCCTGTCCGGGTCGATGGCGAGCCGGGCAGCTTCGGCGGCCAGCCACTTGACGCCGGCGACGCAGTCGTTGAGCCCGCCGGGATACGGCACCACTTCCGGCGCCGACGACTGCACCAGGGCGTTGCGGAAGTCCACCATGGCCACCGCCACGCCGCAGGCGGCGATGATGCGGCCCCAGGCACGGTACATGCCGTCGAAGCAGGACATGGACTGCATGCCGCCGCCGTGGATGTAGTAGACGCAAGGCAGCACGTCGTCGTTGTCGGCGCGGATGAACTGCACCTTGATGGTGTTGCCGTCGGGTTCCGAAACGAACGTCAGCGTCTCGGTGCGCAGCCCCGCCGACGAGGCCACTTCCTCGGTATCGCACAGCGCCATGAACCCCTGCATGCCCTTGGCGGCGGCCACCGCCTCCGACGAGGTCGCCTCGGCCAGCAGCTGCTCGCGGCTGTCGGCGTCGCCGGGGTTCGCCATCTCCGGCATGACGGCGAAGGTGGCTTTGATGCGCGGATCGATGCGCGGGTCTTCGGATAGTTTCGACATGGCTCTCTCCTTTCTCGACTCTGCTCTTGCCGATTGCTCGGCTTTCGCCTTAATTCTTCGTTTTGTCCACCAGCTTGCTGGCTTCGATCCACGGCATCATGGCGCGCAGCTTAGCGCCTACCTCCTCGATCGGGTGCCCTTGACTGATGCGGCGGATGGCCTTGATGGTGGGCGCCCCGGCTTGATTCTCGGTGACGAACTCCCGGGCGAAGACGCCGGATTGAATCTCGTCCAGAATGCGCCGCATCTCGGCTTTCGTTTCGTCGGTGACGATGCGCGCCCCCCGGGTCAGGCCGCCGTACTCCGCGGTATTGGACACCGTGTACCACATGTTGCTGATGCCGCCCTCGTAGAAGAAGTCGACGATCAGCTTCAGTTCGTGCAGGCACTCGAAGTACGCCATCTCCGGCGCGTAGCCGGCTTCCACCAAGGTCTCGAAGCCGGCGGTCACCAGCGCTGCGGCACCGCCGCAGAGCACCGTCTGCTCGCCGAACAGGTCCGTTTCCGTTTCCTCTCGGAAGGAAGTCTCAATAATGCCGGCGCGGCCAGCGCCGTTCGCCACGGCGTAGGACAGGGCGATGTTCTTGGCTTGGCCGGAAGCGTCGCGGCCGATGGCGATCAGCGACGGCACACCGCCGCCTTCGACGTAGGTGGAGCGTACCGTGTGGCCTGGCCCCTTGGGGGCGATCATCACCACATCGAGGTCGACCCGGGGTTCGATCAGTTGGAAGTGGATGTTGAAGCCGTGGGCGAAGGCGATGGCCGCTTCCGTTTTCAGATTCGGCTCGATCTCGTCGGCGTAGATGCGCTGCTGATGCTCGTCGGGAGCGAGCAGCATGACCAGATCCGCGCCCTGTACGGCTTCGGCCACGGGTGCCACCGCGAAGCCCGCGTTCTCGGCCTTGGGCCAGGAGCCCGAGCCTTGCCGCAGCCCGACCGTGACGGCAACGCCCGAGTCGCGCAGGTTGTTGGCGTGGGCGTGGCCTTGGGAGCCATAGCCGATCACCGTCACCTTCCGCTTCTGGATAATCGACAGATCCGCATCCTTGTCGTAGTACACCTGCATGTTGTTCCCCTTGCTGCTTGCCGAACGCCTAAAGGCTCAGTATCTTGTCGCCGCGGCCAACTCCCGAAACACCCGAGCGGACCACTTCGAGAACCGTCGCGCCAGCGAGAGCGCGAAGGAAGGCGTCGAGCTTTTCCGACGGGCCGGTGAGCTGCACCGTGTAGGAATGGCCGGTGACGTCGACGATCTGGCCGCGGAAAATATCGCACGAGCGCTTGATTTCCTCGCGCATGTCGCCGGCGGCGCGCACCTTCACCAGCATCAGCTCGCGTTCGATGTGTTCGCCGTCGGTAAGGTCCACCACCTTCACCACTTCGATCAAGCGATTCAGATGCTTGGTGATCTGCTCGATCTTGCTGGCATCGCTGCTGGTGGAGAGCGTCACGCGAGAAAGCGTCTCGTCCTCCGTGGGCGCGACGGTGAGTGTCTCGATGTTGTAGTTCCGCTGCGCGAACAGGCCCACCACGCGGGACAAGGCCCCAGCCTCGTTTTCCAGCAGAATGGCCAGCAGCCGGCGCATCTACACGTCCTCCCGCAAGTCGTCCCGGCCTTCCTGTCGTTCGAGCACCATATCCTTCATGGCGCCGCCTTTGACGGCCATGGGATAGACGTGCTCGTCCGGGTCGACGTGGGCGTCGACGAACACCAGGGCGTCCCGATGCCTGGGGCCGAAAACCTCGGCCATGACCGCGTCGAGTTCGGCGAGATCATCCACCCGGTACGCCACGTGGCCGAATGATTCGCATAGCGCTTTGAAGTCCGGCAGCGCATCTCGATAGGTGCTGTGGGAGTGGCGGCCGCCGTACTGCATGTCCTGCCACTGCTTGACCATGCCCAGCGCCTGGTTGTTCAGATTGACGATCTTGATGGGCAGCGCGTACTGCATGCAGGTGGACAGCTCCTGCATGTTCATCATGAAGCTGCCCTCGCCAGTGATGCACGCCACCGTCGCGTCTGGATGGGCGAACTGCACCCCCATCGCCGCCGGCAGGCCGAAGCCCATGGTGCCGAGACCACCGCTGTTGATCCAGCGTCGGGGTACATCGAAGCGGTAGTACTGGGCGGCGAACATCTGATGCTGGCCGACATCGCTGGTCACGAACGCATCGCCGCCACTGGCTCGGTAGACCGCCTGCACCACCTGCTGGGGCAGCAGCGCGCCTCCGACGCCGGTGCGGTGGCGCTGGTCGTGGTCCAAGCCGTGCTCGGCCCGCCAGCGGTGGATGCGCTGCCACCACGCCGCCAACGCATCCTGGTCGATCCGATCCGGATCCCTGGCCAATTCTTCCTCGAGAATGCGTTGCAGCTCGCCGAGGGTGGAAGCCACCTCGCCGACGATGGGAATGTCAGCCGGAATGATCTTGGAGATGGACGCCGGATCGATATCCAGGTGGACGATGTTGGCGCCGGGAGCGAACTTCGCTGGGCTGTTGGTGACCCGATCGTCGAAGCGGGCGCCAACGGCGAAGATGAGATCGGCGTGGTGCATGGCCATGTTCGCCTCGAAGGTGCCATGCATGCCAAGCATGCCAAGAAACTGCTCGTCGCTGCCGGGAAAGCCTCCTAAGCCCATCAGCGTATTGGTGACCGGGTAGCCCAGCCTGCGGGCGACGGCAGCGAGCGCCTGGGCGGCCTCGCCCTGGACGACGCCGCCGCCAGTGTAGATCACCGGGCGTTTCGCATCGAACAGCGCCGCCACGGCCTTGCGGATCTGGCCGCCGTGTCCGCGACCGGCCGGCGAGTAGGAGCGCAGCGAGACCGTGTCCGGATAGGCGTAGTCGAAGCGCTCGCTGGGGTCCGTGGTGTCCTTGGGCACATCGATCACCACCGGCCCCGGACGTCCGGAGCGAGCGATGTAGAACGCCTCCTTGACGATGCGCGGAATGTCGGCGGCGCTCTTGACCAGGTAGCTGTGCTTCACTACCGGGCGCGATACGCCCACCATGTCGGTTTCCTGGAAGGCGTCGGTACCGATGAACTCGTTCGGTACCTGGCCTGAAATCACCACGATGGGAACGGAATCCATGTAGGCGGTGGCGATGCCGGTGACGGCATTGGTGGCACCCGGGCCGGAGGTCACCAGCACCACCCCCGGCATGCCCGTGGAACGGGCGTAGCCATCGGCCATATGCGTCGCCGCCTGCTCGTGGCGGACGAGGATGTGCTCGACACGCTGCTGCTTGAAGATGGCATCGTAGATGTGCAGCACAGCGCCGCCGGGATAGCCGAACACGTAGCGGACGCCTTCGTCTTGCAGCGCCCGGATGAGCATCTCGCCACCGGACAGGCGTTCGGTCATGGGCTGGCCGCTCCCCTGGGAAAGCGGCGTATTCTAACAGTCCGACGGCCCGCCATCGGCAGTCGCCGAACGGCTGCCCGGTCGGTTCGGCAACGCCGGCGGCGCAGTCCCGGCAACGAGGCTGCCAAGTCGGTCTTCGGAGTCGATGAGGCCGAGCGTCCGGGCGCAATGCAGCGGCGCTCTACTGGCGGCCGGGCGCGTTGCGCGTCTCGACCAAAAACGCGGCGACCGCGCCCGCCGCGTTCACAGCGAGGCTTGCGTGGCGCAGCGCCGGTCGAACAGGCCGCGGACCGCCGTGACCGTGGGAGTCCGACAGTTTGTTGCGAAGGGTGCCGATGCCGTTCACGAGGTTGGTCGCGCTGCCTAGAATCGACTTGATCGATTCCTCCGCATGCTGCTGCGGCGCGAGATTCAGCTGCGCGGCCTCCTTGCGGTAGAGCTTAGGCAGATCGTCTTTGGCGGCGTAGTCCTCCTGGAGGTCGTCGAGGATGCGCTTGAGCACTGTTTCCAGCAGCGTTCGGGCAAGGGTGATGGCTCCCTCGGGGTCGGTCGCGCGCCGGTCAAGCGCTTTCGACCAGACGGCGAAGACGCCCTCGGCGTCGAAGGACTCGAGGACGTCGGAAACCACACTATCGCTGGGCGCTCGGTCCAACCCCTCGAGACGGTCCATCAGTGGGTTGAAGGCATTAGAGATGATCCGACGGCGCTCCGCGTAGGTGCTCGCCTCCTCCTTAATATAGGGCCAGAATGCCGAGAGATTCCGGTGGTCACGCACGAAGGATGGCAGCAGCGGCTTTGTCTCGGGATCGTCCATGAACGCCCGGCGCAGTTCCTCATAGCGCAGATTCTCATTGCGATCATCTATAAGCGCCCTGCCTGTTGCGACAGCAATCAAGACGCCTTCCAGCATTCTGGCCCGTTCGAGGGTCGAATCGGGCAGTTCTTCTTCGTCGACCATCCACAGGCAGTCCCTGGAAAAAACACTGTACTCTAGCAGCGATCGTCGCTGGCTTTGCGGTAGCTGCCATCGCCGAAGGGCGACTACGAGATGCTCGGAGCCACCGGTATTCGATCCGCCACGATGTGGCGAATCAGGGGTCGGTTGCGGATCGATAGGGAACCTGGGTTCCCTCCAAGGCTTGCAGCAGACGCTTCATATCGCCGGGAAGCGCAGCCTTGAAGGCCATGCGCTCGCCGGTGGCCGGGTGCGCGAACGCCAGCCGAGCGGCGTGCAGCGCCTGGCGCGGAAAACCGCGCACCGTCGCCGCGGCAGCCTCGGACGCCTCTGGCGGCACGATGCCCCGGGCCCCGTAGCGCCGATCCCCCACCAGCGGATGGCCGACGGCGGCGAGATGCACCCGCAGCTGGTGGGTGCGTCCGGTTTCCAACAGCGCCTCGACCAAGGTATGGACGGCGTAGCGTCGCCGCACCGAAACGTAGGTGACGGCGGGCCGGCCGTCGGTGCGCACGGTCTGCCGCAGGCGATTGCGAGGGTCGCGCCCGATGGCAAGGTCGATGCGTCGATCGGCGATCAGGCGGCCTTCCGTCACGGCGAGATAGCGGCGCTCGATACGACGCGCACTCATGGCCTCGCGCAGCGCCAGCAGGCTCGCCTCGTCGGCGGCGATCGCCAGCAGACCGCTGGTATCCTTGTCCAGGCGGTGAATCAGGCCGGCGCGAGGCAAGGCGGCAAGAGAGGATCGGTGGTGCAGCAGGCCGTTGATCAGGGTGCCGCGGGCATTGCCAGCACCGGGATGGACTACCAGCCCCGGCGGCTTGTCGACGACGAGCACGCTGTCGTCCTCGTAGACGATGCACAAGTCCAGTTTCTCGGCGGCGCTCCAGTCGAATCGCGGCGCCCTCGCCACTCGCGCCTGCATCCGCTCGCCACCGGCCACCGCGGCCTTCGGCTTCGCCACGCGGCCGTCGAGCGTTACCAAGCCGGTCCGGATCCAACGCGCCAGTTCCGAACGCGATACCGCTGGCTGCCCCGTCTGCATGGCCAGCAGCTTGGCCGCCGCTCGATCGAAGCGATCGCCACGGAACTCCGCCGGCACCACGGCGTCCAATTCGACGGTTGTCGGCTGATCGTCCGCTGTGCAAATGCCCGTCATCTCCCCTAGCATACGCGCAACCGTCGCCACGAAAGAACGCGCCGCCATGACCATCCGAAACTGCTGCCCCCCAATCGCCATTGCCACGGCCCTCGTCGCGACGATGACGGGATGCGCGTGGATGCCGTTTATTGGCGGCGAGGACGACGAGGGGGAAGAGAATATGGAAACCAGCGAGCAGGTTCTCTACCGTCGCGCCCAGTCCGGCTTGCGCACCGGCAACTACACCGAGAGCATCACTCGCCTGCAACGCCTTGAAGCGCGCTTCCCCTTCGGGCGCTATGCCGAGCAGGCGCAGCTGGAGCTGATCTACGCCAACCACATGACGCGGGACATCGACGCCGCCCAAGCTGCCGCCAACCGCTTCATCCGCCTCCATCCCCAGCATCCGAACGTGGACTACGCCTACTACATGAAGGGCCTGACATCGCTGGCCATGGACCGCGGCTCCTTCAGCCGCTTCATGAAGAGCGACAGCGCCCGGCGCGACGTGTCCCATCTCAAACAGGCGTTCGCTGACTTCAGCGAACTCGTCACTCGCTACCCGCGCAGCGAGTACGCCAAGGATGCCCGACAGCGCATGATCCATCTGCGCAACGTACTAGCCCAGTCGGAAGTCCACATCGCCACCTACTACTTGGAGCGCGGCGCCTACGTGGCTGCCGCCAACCGCGCCCGCCATGTGATCGAGAACTACCCGCAAACGCCGGCCGTACCCGACGCCTTGGCGGTGCTGGTGGAAGCCAACTGGAAGCTCGGCCTGGCCGACGCCGCCAACGACGCGCTGAAGGTGCTGGCGCTCAACTTTCCCGACTACCCCGGTTTCGACGAGGACGGCCAGCTAGTGCTGAAGAACGTCGTCGAACGGCGGCAACGGTCCTGGCTGAACATCGCCACCTTCGGCCTGCTGAGCCGCCCGGACTCCCCCCCGCCACTTAAGATCTCCAGCGACGACAGCGACGAAACATCGTAGATTTCCTACAGCAAAATCAGCCTGCGCCCATAGCACGGGAAGTGTTTGGCAGTCATGCTTGAGGCCGTACATCGAGAACGGAAACCGCCTTGCTCGAGCCATTCCGCCCGTCCCGCCAGCAGGGACTTACCGTAGCCGAGTTGATGACCGCGCTGGCTATCGCCGCAATGCTGGCCGCGGCGGCGGTGCCAAGCATGTCCCACTTGGTCGTTCGCCATCAGGCCGACGCCGCCATCGAGCAGATGATGGGCGCGGTGCAGTTCGCTCGCCATCTGGCAGTGGCCCGTCGCGTCACCGCCACGCTCTGCCCCGGTCGAGGGTCGAGCTGCGGCCGGCGCGATTCCTGGCACGAAGGCGCGATGATCTTTCTCGACGCCAACGCCAACAGCCGCCTCGATCCGGACGAGGAAATCGTCCTGCAGCTACCGCCGCTGCCAGCCGGCTATCGCGTGTACTGGCGGTCGTTCCGCAACCGCATATCGCTGTCCATGAAACCCACCGGGATCACGGACTGGCAAAACGGCAGCATGCTGGTATGCCCCCCGGACGGAGATACGAAAAACGCCCGCCGACTGATTGTCAACGCCCAGGGCCGTGTGCGGCTGGGGCGAGACGAGGATGGCGACGGCGTAGTGGAAGACGCCGGCGGGGATCCGGTTTCGTGCTGAAGCAGCGCAGCCATCAGAAGCCGAGATCGGTCCACGACAGGCGGCCCGTCATCGGTCGCCGAGTACCGCCACGCGCACGCCCGTAAGTGCTTTGCAGCAGTGCCGTGGCATTGGCGGCGCCGACACCCCGGGCGGTGATGCGGAACACGTCGATGATTTCCGGCGGTGCCGGCCGATCGATGCTGCCGGCGTCCACGAACGATGCCACCCACTCGACCACATGGCGCGGCTGTGCGGCGACGCCGGGTAGCGCTTCTGCCACCGCTCGGCTGTTGGAATCGCTCCATGCGTCGGCTCGGCGCCATGGTTCGACCTCGCCGTAGCCAGCAGCCGAGTACAGGCCTCCGGCACCGCTGGCCGTGAACGACGAAGACGGATCGCCGGGGCTTCCCTGCAGCCATGTTTCGGCCTCCAGCAGGGCCGCCTCAGCAGCGTGGAAGGCCAGCGCGGCATCGAAGCCGTTGCGGGCCATGCGCAATTCCAGCATGGTGGTCTGCGCTGCGGAGAGAGTGCCGACGGTGAGTGCGAGCAACAGCGCCAAGGCGACGAACAGCACCATGCCGCGGGTGCTCCCGCGATACGACAAACCGCGGCGCCGGCCCGTCGAAGCTCCGGTACGGCAGCTCGGCGCCAATGTTCGAGCCATCAGTTCCGCAACGCTACGGTGCGCGAAAAGGTGCGCGTGAGCGGGCGATCTTGCGCAGTCACCGCATCGACGCTGGACGCGGTCAAGGAGATCCGCACCGTCCGTACTGCGCTGGCACCGATGGTGCTGGCGCGAACATAGCGGCCCGCAGCACGGACATCGTCATCCGGCGTGGAATCGATGCCGAACAGCAGCTGCATGTCGTCGATGCCCTGCACCAGTTCCACCGGCGGCGCGGCCGTGGCCTTGCGCCACAGCGCCCATGTCGGCTGGCCGCGGTTGTTGGCGGCGGCACCGCGAGCTACGAAATACGTTTCGGCAAGAACCCGCGCCACGGTCGCAGCCTGGGGACCAGCGCTGTCGCCGTAGGGAACGCCGGCCGCGAACAGGGAAGACCCAGCACGGTTGTCGAACGGGCTGCTGCCGGCGGTCCTGGCCAGGGTGGCTTCGCCGCCGCGCTCGGCTACCGAAGTGATGCGGAACAAAGCCGCTTGGCGACACGTCGAGATCACCGCGAAGTCGTCGGCGTCGAGAGCCGCTTCCTCGTCCGCGACCACCAGCGGATCGCCGGCCGTCGCCACGCCGCGAAGCAGACGATGGCCGTTGGCTTCAAGGCGGCGAAAAACCACGATGTCGCTGCCCGGTCGCAGCCGGGAGGGATCGATGTCGTTGCGCCCGTTGAACGCCGCGGCACCGCCACCCTGCATGGGCAGCGCGGCCAAGCTCGGCTGCCAGTCGTCGAATCCATGTCCGCCACCGGTGCCATCGAAGCTTTCGATCGACGTCGAGACATCGAACTCCACCACTTGCCGCCAGTCGCCGTTCAGCCCGTTGGCCAGGTTGCCGGCAGTGCCGCAGCCGAGATAGCCGGCGCTCCGAGCCGAGCGGGCGATGAAATCGAATGCATGGCGCATGGACTCCTGCAAGCGCGCTTGGCCGGCAAGCACAGCCTGGCCGCGGCTGCTGCCAGCGAAGAGCTGCACGATGGCGGTGGTCATGACGACGCCTAGCGCTGCTGCCAGCAGCAGTTCGAGCAGCGAGAATCCGGCACTGCGCCGCCCACAGCCGCTCGCCACCGCGCCGGTCCATGCACGGCCTCGCGCCATACGCGGGGAAGGCGCCACGCTCATCGCCATCCGCCGACGACAACACTGCGCTCGCCAGCGCTCTGCCAAGTGACGGTGACCACGACGACGCCGGCGGCGTCCACCGCAATGGCTCCGTCGCCTGCCGGAAGGCCGGGCTGTCTACGCGGAGCATCCAGCAGGCCGGCGATGCGCATCCCTTGGCACGATGCTTCGTCGTGCCAGCGGCCCAGCGAGCACTTCCACAGCGCGACATCGAACGCGGCCAGTTCCGCCGGCGTACAGCTGCTCGCCAGGCAGTCCGCGAACGACGCTGGCGCATCGCCCAAGGCGGCGACATAGTCGGCGTCTGGATTGGCTCGGATGAGTTCCAGCATGTCCTCCGCCAGCAGCAGGGCGACGCTGCGTTCCAGGGCGGCGCGGACATTCTGAGAACTCAGCAGCTGCAGCCCGGCGACGCCCAGAGCGCCAACGCCGACCACGAGCACGGCAAGGAGCACCTCGATCAGCGAATAGCCGGCTCGACGGCGAGGCGGCAGGGGCGTCAAAGCGTCCAACTGCGCTCCCCCTCGTCGTCGAAGTCGCCGTCGTCGTTGCGGTCCCAGCGTTTGGCGCCGGTGCTGTCGGTCTCCAGCATGCCGTCCCCAGCCACCGGACTGGAGTCGCTTGCCGCTATCGCCCGCAGCACGAAACTGCCAGCATCGGCGACCTGCACAGCGATTTCGTAGTGTTCGGCGGCCACGACGCAGAGATTGGCTGTGACGGCGCCCGTGGACGCATCGCCCATGCCGTCGCCGTCGCTATCCACGGCGAAGGCGTAGCTCATGGTGGCGTTGGCATGGCGCTCCAGGCCCTGAGCGCAGCGCATGAGGTCGGCCTGGGCGCTGGCACGATGGGCGCGTACGCTGTAGGCGTTGTAGATCGGCAGCGCCAATGCCGAGACGATGGCGAGAATCGCCAACGCCACCATCAGTTCGATCAGCGACAGTCCCTTGCTTCGCATGCGCTTCTCCTGGTCCGGACTGGCGCAGCAGCCGACGCGAGGACGCGGGAAGAACGCTAGGCAGGCTCGACGCGCAGGATGGTGACATCGAACACGAGATCGCGTCCGGCCAAGGGATGGTTGAAGTCCACCACCACCGCACCCGCAGTCGTCGACCGCACCACGCCCGGCACCTCGCCAGCCGCGTCGGCAGCCGCAAAAGCCAGCATCATCCCAGGCTCCAGATCGGCAGCGTTAGGGAAATCAGCCCGACGCAGTGTGCGAATATTCTCTTTTCGGTGTGGGCCGAAGCCCTGGTCCGGGGCGATCAGGATGCGTTCGTCGTCGCCGGGACGCAGACCGAACAGGGCGCGCTCGAACCCGAACGGCAGATTGCCATCGCCTACCGTGAACGTAGCCGGCGGACCTCGGCGGGTGCCATCCACCTCCTCGCCACTGGCGAGATGGAGAGCGAAGTGCAGGGTGACGCGAGCGCCGGGGCCGATGGCGGGGCTGCCCTGGCGGGCAATCAGCCGGCTCACGGTGCCAGCTTGCCTCCATCCTGGCGGCGCTTGGCGGCGTCGAAGATCAACAGGCCGATCCAGCCGGCGGCACCCATGGTGATGGCGCTGTCGGCAACGTTGAACACCGGGAAGTTGAACCAGCCGTAGTGGACATGCACGAAATCCACGACGCAGCCCCGCAGCAGACGGTCGGCGAGATTGCCCAGCGCCCCGGCGAGGATCAGACCGTAGCTGGCGCCTTCCAGCCAGCCGCCGCGCAGCCGCGCGATCTCGAATGCCAGGTATGCGGACACCAGCACGGCGACGCCGGCGAAGAACCAGCTAGCGCCTTGGAACAGGCTGAACGCGGAGCCGGTGTTGCAGGTGAGCGTCCAGGACAGGAACGGCAGTACTTCCACGGAGTCGCCGTAGACGAGGCTGCGCCAAGCGATCCACTTGGTGGCCTGGTCCAGCGCCAAGCCGCAAGCGGCGAGGATGTACCAACGGATCATGACATCGCTGCGCCGTCGCCGCGGGATGCCCGCAGCGCAGGCTCCGCAAGCGCGGCGAAGTAGGTGCGGGTTTTGTCGATGTCGCAGTCGATCTCCGCCTTCATGTCCTCCAAGGACGGAAACCAGCGCTCTTCGCGGATCTTGTGCCGCAAGGTCACCGTCAGCAGCCGCCCGTAGATGTCCTGGTCGAAGTCGAGGATGTGAACTTCCAGCAGCGGCTCCTTGTTCTCGCCCACGGTGGGCCGAACGCCGATGTTGGCAGCCCCGATGCGAGTGGCGCCGAGCCCATCCACGGCGACGGCGAAGACGCCGCCGAGCGCCGTCTTGTAGCGTTGCAGGCGGATATTGACGGTGGGGACGCCGATGCCGCGGCCGATCTGGCGACCGTAGACGACCCGCCCCATGATGAAGTACGGGCGGCCGAGCAGCTTCTCCGCGATCTCGAAGTCGCCGGCCTTCAGCGCTTCGCGGATGCGGGTACTGCTGATGCGCTCATGATCGAAAGTCAAGGTGCCCATATGGCTGACGCCGAAGCCGAAGCGGTCGCCGGCCTCCTTGAGCATGGCGTAGTCGCCCTCCCGATCCTTGCCGAACTGGAAGTCGTCGCCCACCACCACGTACTTGACGCCCAGCATCCCCACCAGGAATCGCTCGATCACCTCGGCCGCGGGAATCAGCCGTGTACGCTCGTTGAACGGGATGCACAGCACCCGGTCGATGCCCGTGCTGCACAGGATATGCACCTTCTCGCGAAAACGCGTCAGCCGGGCCGGAACGGGAGTGCGTTGGAAGTACTCCCGCGGCTGCGGCTCGAAAGTGACGAGCAGGCTCGGCGCATCGAGTTCCTCGCTCTTGGCCACCAAATGCGCCAGCAGCATCTGATGGCCGTGATGGATGCCGTCGAAGGTGCCGATAGTGGCGACGCAGCCAGCGTGGCGGGGACGAATGTTGTGCAGACCGCGAATGATCTCCATGCCGTGGAGTGTGTCGGATTTGCACCCGATCCGGCAACAAGCTGTCGAGCCTATCTGTTGAAACCACTCCCTTGCACGGGCCTTGGAGGTATCGATCCGGGGCATCCCGGCCAACGGACGCCCCGCGGCGGCGGACGCGGCCGGCTGCACACGGTCGGAGGGGACCTGCCCCGGTTCCAGGCCGTCGCTGGCGATGCTTTCGCCACCCGTCGCAGCAGCCGCCAGTCTGCCAGAACGGCCCCACCGACAGCGCATATCGCCCTTGATGTCATCCGAATCCAGCCTGCCGACGCCGATGGATCGGTCGCCATAGCGCCCCGCAACGCATCCTCCGGCCACGGTCGGGCGAAGCCGGATTCGCCAGCCTCGAAAGATTCAGCGCGTTGCCGACCTTGGGTTCCTAGCAGACGCCAAACGCGCCGAGGCCGAGCCGATCCCCTGGGCGGCATTCCGCGCCAAGGCCACACCGCCAAAACCGACGACGCAGATGCTCCCTGGACTTCATCGTCATCCAAAACGCTTCCGCTTCAAGCGTGAGGAGCGAGGGCATCTCTTTGCCGTAGGGCGCACCGTCCAGCTGCGCTCGGGACGTGCGAATCCAACTCGTCGGCTTGATCCCTCTGCTGCGGAGCGCAGCCTTTGGTGATAGTCGCGGTACTGCCAGACCGTATTCTCATATATCAGCGACGGATTCCGGGTGGCTCGGTTTGGCTCTGGACAAGCCGCGACAGCACGGAGGCCGCCACATATGGCATTCGATAGGGAGTTGCCAGCGAAACCAGCCATGGAGCAAGACGGATGATGGCTGCCAGCCCTTCGCGCATCCGGCCGCCAGTTCCAGCCATCGACCGATACCGCGGCCAGGCGGGCGGCTTTCGTGCCAGCGCACCACTAAAAGCGCTGCGCCGCACGATCCTCGCGTTGCGTCGGGGCGGTCTTGGCTGGTTACGCTGGCAATTCCCATTCGATGCTGCCCCATACCCTGCATCTTGTGGTTGCGTAATGCGGCATGGCGGCACGGATTCGAACTTGGCCGCTGCCGGACTTCGTCTCGTTCGTGGAACGTCCGCAACAGCGATCAGGCGGGATCGAATTCGTTGCCGGCATCACCAGCGAGTTCTGCTGGGTAGGGCCATCCTATGCTCGATGCCTGAGATCGCGGGGACGGACGCCAGCCGCGTACACCGCAGCGGTGTACACCGCCAAGCCACCCAGCACCGCCAGTGCCAGGGTGCCGATGCGCTCGCCAAGCCCCGCTGCAAGCCAGTAGTCCGGGCCGGGAACCAGCAGCCAGAGGGCAGCGACCATGATCGCCGTGCCGGTGGCGGCGACAGCCATAGCGCGGGCAAGCGGCCGACCCGGGCGATAGTCGCCGCCGACGATCAAACCGCGAATCAACAGGCCGGCGTTGACGATTGCCGCCATGCTGGTCGCCAACGCCAACCCGACATGGCCCAGCCACCAGAACGTGGCGAGGCCGAGGGCGATGTTGGTCGCCACCGACGCCACGGCGAACTTCAGCGGCGTCGTCGTATCCTGGCGAGAGAAATAGCCGGGGGCGGCGATCTTCACCAGCACCAGAGGCACCAGGCCGATGGCGAAGATGCGCAAGGCGGCGGCCGTTCGATCCACATCGCGAGGCTGCATTTCGCCGTGCTGAAAGAGCGTGGCCAGCAAGGGATGGGCGAGCAGGGCCAGCGCCGCCGCCGCCGGCACTCCCAGCAGCAAGCCAATGCGCAGGCCCCAGTCCAGGGTGTCGTTGAACTCCGTCGCCTTGCCGGCGCTGTGCAGGCGCGACAGCGTCGGCAGCAGCACCGTGCCCAGAGCGATGGCGACGATGCCAATGGGCAGCTCCATCAGCCGATCGGCGTAGTACAGCCAGGATACGCTCCCCTCCTCCAGCAGGGAGGCCAGCTGGCTGCCGATAAGCGCGTTCACCTGTCCGGCGGAAGCCGCGAAGGCAGCCGGCACCACCAAGCGGCCCACCTTTCGGGCGCCGGCATGGCGCCAGTCCGGTTTCGGCACTGTCAGCAGACCAACACGCGCCAGCGACGGCAGCTGGAATAGGAACTGCGCCACGCCAGCCGCGAACACGCCCCAGGCCAGGGCGTAGGCGACGCTGGCGAAGTCTCCCGCCGCCGCGGCGTCCGCTGCCCATAGCGCCGCCGCGATCAGCGACGCGTTCAGCAGCACCGGCGTAAAGGCCGGTACGGCGTAGCGGTGCGAGGCGTTCAGCACCGCGCCGGCGAATGCCGTCAGCGAGATCAGAGCGAGATAGGGAAACATGATGCGCGTCAAGTCCACGGCCAGCGCAAACTTCGGCGGATCGTCGAAGAATCCGAACATGAACACCGCCACCAGCGCCCAGGCACCGACTACTCCCGCCACGGTCACTGCCAGCAGGACGACGCCGAGATTGCCGCCGATGGCGGCCAGGAACGCCTTCAGCGCTGCTCGGTTGTCTCGCTGCCGGTACTCGGCAAGCACCGGCACGAACGCCTGGGCGAACGCCCCCTCGGCGAACAGCCGGCGGAAGAAGTTGGGGATGCGAAACGCCAGGAAGAAGGTATCCGCGGCACCAGTGGCGCCCAGCACATGGGACAGCACGATGTCGCGCAGCAACCCGGAAATCCGCGACAGCGCCGTCATGCTGGCAACGACGCCGCCTTGGGCGGCAACGTCGCGGGACGCGGCAGCCTCGCCGCTGTCGCTCATGGAAATCGCAGCCCAGCGGCCCTCGCACCGCCTACCCCCGTTCTCGGCTTGCCTGCACGATTCTTCTGCCAGCAGTTGCTGCCAATGGCATGGCCGCGGCATGGGGTGGTCCGGACCGATAGATGGCGATACGTCACGACTCCTCGAACCCGTGCGAGGTAAAACGCAGAGCACGGCAGTTCTCGCCGCCAGACAGGGCCTTCATGGCTCGCGCCAATGCGCGGGGTCGCAGCCGCATACGAATGCCACGCGAATGCCGTTGGCCACCAGTAGGCCGTACCCGTTGAGCCAGTCGCTGTCCACCGTGTTCGCCACCGGTACCCCCTCGCGTCTGGCGAGCGCGGCGAACTTGCGGTCGTCGGGGTCGAAGCCGGCATCGACCACGGCCTGCGGAAGGTCGACATAGGCGCCGTCGCTACGCTTGGGAAGATCGACGCGCGTACACGGGTGCCAGTCCCGAAGAACCTCCCGATAGAAGCGGTCGCCGACACCGGGTTGACCGCTTGGATCAAGGTGCCTGCTGTATTCCGCCAGCATCTCTCCTGCCGCGTCGAGAACCACCCGCTCCCGCTCGTCATGGATGCGCCTGAGAAAGCGGACCGCGGCCTCGCGGCATTCCAAGGCGACGGGCATCTCCTCTTCGTCGCGCCCATTCGCCACCACCGGAACGTTGGCATCAATGACCCAGCGCTTCATTCGACGGCGTCCTTCCTGCGCTGCAGGCGCGCGAGCTCGGCTTGCGCGGTCTCGCCGAAGGCATCGCGCATGAACCTGTCGGGCCAATTGCGGTGTTGCCGAGTGGGTCGAGTTCGAGCGCCTCGATCCTGGAGGCGCGGTCGTCCATGCGGCAGAAGTGGAGCGCCACGTCGCCGGCGTTGATCCTCTCTTCGGCGATGCGCCGCTGGAGCCGCAGCAAGAGGTGCTCGGAGTAGCTTGCGAGAACGATCTGCACCTTGCGATGGGTGGCCGCATGGACGATCATATCGGCGAGCCCCGACTGCGCCAGCGGATGGAGATGTATCTCCGGCTGCTCCAGAAGCACGGTGGAACCCTCGGGCACATAGTCGAGCAGCACGATCACGGGCAGCACCTGGGAAACGCCGAAGCCGACGTCCGTGAGCGTGACCTCGGCTCCACCCCTCGCCGTCTGCACCATCGCCTGCCAGCGGTTCGATCCTGCAGCGATCTCTTCGACCCGGAAGCTGTCGATCAGACCCAGCTCATGCAACCAATGAGCGACGATGTGGGAAAAAGGACGGTGGCGTTTATTCCGACCAAGGTTCTGTTTCTCGTCCGCCGTCTGCGCCGCGATGATCGCAGCAATCGTCCATTCCCCCATATCTCCGACGTCGTCGGGTCGCGAGCCGGCCCAGAGATAGTCGCGCTGGGGGTGCTCGCGCAGCGGGCCGAGATAGTGGAGCCGGTCGAGCTGCCGTTCGAACGCGAGTTCGAGACTGGAGAGGAAATCGCTGTTATGGCAGCCGGTCCGTGCGGAATCGGGGAAGCGATAGGTCTTGACGGGGCCGGACGGTTTCGGCGGTCGTCCCCGTGCGCGCGTGAACTTGAACCTCCCGGGCGTGTCGGCGACGAGCTCGAACCCGGTGCCGCCGTCCTCGGTTCGCCGCAGCGTGAACTCGGCTTCGCCGACCCTGTATGCCAGCCGCCGACTCCGGAACGCACAGCGATGGAGCTCGAGTTCCCCATCGATGGCAAGGTCCTTCGACCGGGGAAGCGTCTTTGGCCAACCGACCGCGGCGCTTGGTTCGGAGTCGAAGCGGAGTTCGAAGTCGATCCTGCGTTGCTCGTCGCCGCCGTGGATCAGGTCCGACGCGGCCCCTAGCTGGACGAACCGGGCGTTGAGGTCCAGCGTGGCGGCGAGATCGTTGGACTCCTGGGTCTGCTTCAGCAACAGCAGGAACTGCCCGAGGCTCGACTTCCCCGATAAATTGGTGCCGAACAACCGGGTGATTTGGCCGAACTCGACATCGGCCTCGGGCCAGCTCTTGAAGCTGCGCAGCGTGAGCCGCTTCAACATGACCGTCGCATCCCGCAGGATATGGAAGGTTCCGGCAGGATAGCAAGAATGCGCCGCCCGAGGAGAACGGCCATCGCCCCGCTCATGCCGGCAACTCGGCGAGTTTGTACGTCACGCTGGTGGCGCCGAAACCGGGCTCGCGCGTGAACGGCTTGCGAATACAGCGCGGGCGAGAGCACGTCGAGACGGGCGATGAGCAGGCCGCGCTCGGCAAACGGGTTCGCGGTGGGGGCAGCCTCCGCCTGGCCCCGGGTCGGGATGTCGAAGGAGAAGCCGAACTTCTCGTGCAGCAGCAGTGCGCCGTCGCCGTCAAAGGACCATGGACCTCCCTCCTGCACCGCGTCCTCCTCGGACAGGCCGAGCTTGGCGCACACGACATCGGCGGCGCGGGTTGAGCACGATGCGCCCATTCTCCGCGCCCACATCAAAGCATTCGGCGACCTCCACGGTGTCATGACACCGGGCCTTGCGTCCGGCCCCGACTGCTGCCGCGCCGGAACCGGTTTGCCGCCGCGACATACGCAGATCACGGGAAGCAGGCGCTGCAGGAGGTCGAGCATCGGATCACAACCTCTGCAATTCAGGTTTGTCCGGCATGGCACAAGACTCGGCTTGACATGCTCGTTGGCGACGGGCATATTGCGCCGCCTTTCATGCTCTAGGTTCAGCGAGGATCGCCCCTTGGCAAACAGCGCCCAAGCTCGTAAACGCACCCGTCAGGCGGAGCGCCATCGCGTCCGCAATGCAAGCCATCGCTCGATGGTGCGCACCCACATCAAGAAGGTGGTCGCCGCCATCGAGACGCGCGACGCCGAAGCCGCCGTCGCGGCGTTTCGAGCAGCAGTGCCCGTCATCGACAAGATGGCAAGCAAGGGCATCCTGCACAAGAACAAGGCCGCCCGGCACAAGTCGCGGCTGGCGGCGAAGGTCAATGCGCTGTCGTCTTCGTCGCCCTAGCAGCTCCTCCCTCGCTGCGATCCCCTAGCGGATCGCATGCACCACCAAATTGTCGCGGTGAACGAGTTCCCGAGCGTCCACATAGCCTAGGATGGTTTCGATCTCGTCGGATTTGCAGCCGAGCAGCCGGCGGGTTTCGGCCACGTCGTAGTTGGCCAGGCCTTTGGCGATCTCGCCACCACTCGCATCCAGCACCCGCACCATGTCGCCGCGTCGGAAGACGCCGCCCGCAGCGGCGACGCCGGCGGGCAGGACGCTCACGCCCCGGCGCACGATGGCGTCCGCCGCACCGGCATCCACATGCAGCTCGCCCTTGGCGCGCAACTGCCCGGCGATCCAGCGCTTGCGGGCGTCCAGAGGCGCCAAGTCGGCGGTCAGCAGGGTGCCAGCGTCGTCGCCCCGGGCCAAGCGCGACAGGATGTCCGGTGCATGGCCATGAGCGATGACGGTGTGGGTGCCGGAGAGTGCCGCCAAACGGGCCGCGGCCAGCTTCGTTACCATGCCGCCGCGGCCCAGCCGGCCAGCGCCAGCGCCAGCCATGAGGTCCAATCGCGGGTCCGCGGCAGCGGCTTCGCGCACCAAGGGCGCGGCGGGATGCAAGCGGGGATCGGCTTCATGCAGGCCGTCCCGGTCGGTCAGCAGCACCAGCACGTCGGCCGAGAGCAGGCTCGCCACCAAGCCGGCCAAGGTGTCGTTGTCGCCCAGCTTGATCTCGTCGGTGGCGACGGAGTCGTTCTCGTTGACCACGGGCACCACGCCGAGATCGAGCAGCGTGGTCAACGTGGTGCGGGCGTTGAGATAGCGTTCGCGGTTGGCGAGGTCGTCGTGGGTGAGCAGCACCAGGGCGCTGGTGCGACGGTGGCGCTTGAAGGAGCGTTCGTAGGCTTCGATCAGACCGGATTGGCCGACCGCGGCAACCGCCTGCAATTGGTGAACCGCGCTCGGACGGTGCGCGAAGCCGAGCCGCCGGCAGCCTTCGGCCACCGCGCCACTCGATACCACAACCGTACTCTGGCCGCTCGCCGAGAGCTCAGCGATCTGGCCGCACCAGTCGTCCAGGCCGCCGGTGTCGAGGCCCTGTCCGTCGCCGGTGAGCAGGGCGCTGCCGATCTTGACCACCCAGATCTTGGCCGTCGCCAGCGCCGATCGCGGGGATTGTGCGCGACCCTCAGTCACGCCGGTACGCCACCTCGACTTCATCGTCGGTGGCATCCTTCGCATTGCGTCGCTCGGCGGCCGCGGCGAATTCCCGCTCCACCACATCGCTGCGAACACGGCGATCAAAATCGCGCTCCCGCTCGGCGAAGGCGGCATCCGTCCGCAAGCGCTCGCGGTATTCGGCAACATGGGCCATGACGGCAGCGTTGAGCTGGTCGATGCCCTGGCCGGTGATTGCCGATACTCCCCGACAGGGGCGGTGCGGAAACGCTTGGCGCAGCTGCTTCAGCGTTGCCTCGCCCCCCGGCAGGTCCATCTTGGTGACCACCATCCAGATGGTGCGCTCGCGGAAGGCGGCACTGTAGGCGAATAGCTCCGCCTCAATGGCGCGGGCATTGTTCACCGGGTCGCTTTCGACAGGTCGTTGCGCATCGCGCCCAATCGAGGACGGCGGCAAGGCAGTCGCGTCGCAGCTGCCTATGGGGGCGGCATGCACCAAGTGCAGCAGCAGCCGGGCGCGCGACAGATGCTTCAGGAAGCGCATGCCGAGCCCGGCCCCTTTCGAGGCGCCGGGAACGAGGCCGGGCACATCCGCCATGACGAAGCTGGCGTCCTGGTCCACGCGCACCACACCGAGGTTGGGTATCAAGGTGGTGAACGGGTAGTCGGCGATCTTCGGCTTGGACGCCGAGACGCGGCTGATGAGGGTCGATTTTCCTGCGTTCGGCAGGCCCAGCAAGCCCACGTCGGCGATGACCTTCAGTTCCAGCCGCAGTCGTCGGCGCTCGCCAAGTCGCCCCGCCGTGGTGCGGCGAGGAGCGCGGTTGGTGCTGGACTTGAAGCGGGCATTGCCGAAACCTCGGGCACCGCCTCTCGCCACAATCAAGGTTTCGCCCGCCACAGCCACGTCGCCAATGATCGAGCGGGTCTCCTCGTCCACCACCGTCGTACCCACCGGCACCCGCACGTCCAAGTCGCGGCCATCGGCGCCAGTCTTGTCGCTGCTGCCGCCGTGGCACCCGTTCTCCGCCCGGCACCGAGGCGTGAAGCGAAAATCCGCCAGGGTATTCAGGGCTACGTCGCCTACCAGCCGCACCGAGCCGCCGTTGCCGCCGTTGCCGCCGTCGGGCCCGCCTCTGGGCAGGTTGCGGGCGCGATGGAAGCTCAGGCAGCCGTTGCCTCCCTTGCCGGCTTGCACCTCGATGACGGCTTCATCAACGAATTGCACGACGAACGCCTACCCATCGACGAGCCGGTGTCGGGGTACGACGTCAGACCGGTTCTGCCGGCACCACGCTCACGTACTTGCGTCCCAACGGCCCACGCATTTCGAACTGGACGGTGCCGCGGGCGGTGGCGAACAGGGTGTGGTCCCGGCCGCAGCCGACATTGGCACCGGGATGGAACTTGGTGCCGCGCTGGCGAACGATGATGTTGCCGGCAAGCACCCGCTCGCCGCCGTACTTCTTCACGCCGAGGCGCTTGGAGTGGGAATCGCGCCCGTTGCGCGTACTGCCGCCTGCTTTCTTGTGTGCCATGTTGAAGTCCTCTATTGTTGCCGCGGCTGTTGCCGTGGCGCCTACGCGCTGTTGCCGTGGCACCTAAGCGGCGGGCGCCATCTCGTCTTCGGCGTTCGCGCTGCTGACGGCTGGCGGACGGGTGATGGTCGTGATCCTGACATCGGTGAAGCCCTGGCGGTGGCCCTTCTTGCGCAGATAGTTCTTGCGCCGCTTGAACTTGATGACGGTTATTTTTCGGCTGCGGCTCTGGTCGACCACTTCGCCGAACACCTGGGCGTCCTGCACCAAGGGAGCGCCGATGGCGATATCGTCGCCTTCGGCGATCATCAGCACCCGGTCGAAGACCACGCGGTCGCCTGGCTTGCCGGCCAAGCGCTCCAAGCGCACTACCTCGCCTTCGACGACTCGATGCTGCTTGCCGCCGCTTTCCAATACCGCGAACATCGTCCGGCTCCTCTCCAAGGTGTACTACAATGCCGCCGATCAGCCCGACGGTGGTGGAAGGCGCGGCATTCTAGGGGCTGGACGCGGCGATTACAATGCCGGCGAGCGAGAAGGCGAGAGTCCTCTCGCCTGGAGAGCGCCGCACGAACAGCAACGCGAGACGAGCCCACGGCCCGGCATGGCTTTGAACTTCGCCGCACGAACAGCCGCAACGCCTCGCCCCAAGTTGGGCTTGGCCGAGATCTTCGGCCTCGTCCACGACGACTTCGACCACGTCAACCGGCTCATTCCCCGCCAGCTATCGTCCGGCATCGCCTTGGTGGAGGAAATCGGCCGCTACATCGTCGAGGCCGGCGGCAAGCGGCTGCGCCCGCTGATCGTGCTGCTCGCCGCCCGTGCCTGCGGCTGCCGCAATAGCGATCCGATACGTCTGGCGGCCATCATCGAGTTTCTGCACACCGCCACGCTGCTGCACGACGACGTGGTGGACAAGAGCGCCCGCCGCCGAGGCCGCGCCACCGCCAACGCCCTGTGGGGCAACGCGCCGAGCGTGCTGGTGGGCGACTTCCTCTATTCCCGGGGCTTCCAGCTCATGGTGGAGCTGGACAGCATGGACATCATGGCCATCATCAGCGACGCCACCAACATCATTGCCGAGGGCGAGGTGATGCAACTTGCCCATATCGGCAAAGTGGACATGGCCGAAGCCGACTACCTGGAAGTCGTGCGCCGCAAGACGGCCATGCTGTTCCAGGCGGCGGCGCACACTGGCGCAGGGCTCGGTTCCAGCGACGCCGATCTTATCGATGCGCTGCGCCGCTACGGCCTGCACTTCGGCATGGCCTACCAGCTAGTGGACGACTGGCTGGACTATGCCGGCGACAGCCTGACCATGGGCAAGAACGCCGGCGACGATCTCGCCGAAGGCAAGGTGACCCTGCCGCTGATCCATACCATGGCCAACGGCTGCGCTGCCGATGCGGCCCTGGTGCGCAGCGCCATCGAGGCGCACTCGGCGGAGAACTTCGACCGCGTGGCCGACGCCGTCCGCCACAGCGGCGGTCTCGACTACACCAAGGCCCGGGCCGTGGAAGGAGCCAACCGGGCGATGATGGAAACGCTGGCGCTGCCACCAAGCCGGTACCGGGACGCATTGGAAGACTTGGCGACGTTCGCGGTGTCGCGGATGTTCTGAGCCGGGCCGCGCTAGCCTATCCGCTGGGAAGGCGGTACAATGCACGCCGCTGCCGGCAATCGCCATCGGAGTGTAGCTCAGTCTGGTAGAGCACTGCCTTCGGGAGGCAGGGGCCCCCGGTTCAAGTCCGGGCACTCCGACCAAATTGGCTGGTGGGCGTCTTTTCGCGCCAGCGGAGTCGCGGCGCCGCTGGCAAGCGCCGGCGTCAGATCAGCAGCTTCTCGCTGCCGTAGCGCCGTACCGTCGCCAATGCGCCCAGCGCCCCCGCCGCGACGGTGGACACGGCGGATGCCAGCACATGAATCGCATCCACGCCCTCTCCCTTGATGAGCCCGGTCACCAGCAGGTGCTGCGACAGGCTGGGCACGAGCATCCACGGCGCCGACGGCTGGATCGGATTCAGCACCACCAGCAAGATAGGCAGCGGCGGCACCACCATGGCGATGCTGGTGTAGGTCTGCGCTTCGCGGAAGTTCTTGGTATAGGAGGCGACGACCATCATCAATCCAGCGCCGAGAACGGCGAAGGGCAGCATGACGAGGTATATCTGGATGCATACGGCCAGCGGCAGATTGGCGGTCATGCCGATCTTGGCCAGCGGCAGGAAGCGCACCGCGACGGCGAACGAGGCGACCGCCACCGCCAGCGACGCGGCCATGAAGACGAAGGTGGCGGCAAGCTTGCCGAACACCAGCAGCCGGCGCGGCACCGGCAGCGTCAGCAGCGGCTCCAGGGAGCCCCGTTCGCGTTCCCCGGAGGTGGTATCGATGGCTACCTGGGTGCCGCCGAGCAGAGTGGAGAACAGCAGGAAGTAGGTCATCATGCCGAGCAGCAGAATGGCGCGCGCCGAGGGCGTGGAGACGTCGTCCATCAACACCGCGAACGGCCGTCCGACGAAGGGATCGATGCCGCGCAGGCGCAACCGGTTGGCGCCGATGGCGCGGCCGTACTCGGCCAGCGCGGAGCGCAGCCGGGACAGCGGCACCCGGGCGGTGCTGTTCGATTCGTCGGCGACGATCCACAGCCGCGCAGGCGCACCGCTGCGAAGCGCTTGGCCGAAGTCTTCGGCGACCACCAAGCCCACCTTGGCATCGCCCCGCCGTACCGCTTCGCGCAAGGCCTCGACATCCGCGAAGCGGTCGTGATCGACGTCGATGAGCCGTCGGTACAGGTAGGACATCAGGTTCTCGGCTCCCTCCCCGCCTACCACCGGCACATCGATGGGTTGCGCGATTTCGTCCACTTGCCGAGCGACCACGAAGCTGATCAGGATAGCGAACATGATCGGCCCCAGCAGCGGTCCGAACACCAGTGCCGACACCACGGAGCGCCGTTCGCGCAGGCTGTCGATCAGTTCCTTGCGGAACACCACCGTCGCGCCACGGCTCGAACTACCGTCCAACGGCGACTTCCTCCCCTGTCCAGCCGATGCCGCTGTCCAAGGCGCGGACGAAGGCATCCTCCAGATCTTCGCAGTCCGTGGCGGCACGGATGTCGTCCGTAGTGCCAGCCACCGAGACCGTGCCAGCAGCCAGGATGACGATGCGATCGCATAGCGCTGCCACCTCCTGCATGATGTGGCTGGAGAACAATATGCAGCAGCCGGCTTCCCGGCGTTCGCGCACCACGTCGCGCAGCGCCCGGGTGGCCATGACATCGAGACCGTTGGTGGGCTCGTCGAGGATCAGCGTGTCGGGATCGTGCACCAGCGACCGGGCCAGCGCGACGCGGATGCGCTGGCCTTGGGAGAACCCCTTGGCGCGGCGGCCGGCGATGTCCTCAATGCCGAGCATAGCGATGACGCGGTCCACCGCATGCGCCCGTTCCGCCTTGCGATCGAGCCCTTGCAGGGCGGCGTAGTAGGCGATGTTCTCCCGGGCGGTCAGGTTGCCGTACACATTGGAGTCGTGGGGCAGGACGCCGATGCGGTTGCGTACCGCCACCGGATCGGCACCCACCTCGACGCCGCCCACCCTGGCCGTACCGGCATCGGCCCTCAGCACGGTACACAGGATGCGCAGAGCGGTGGACTTGCCCGCGCCGTTGGGGCCGAGCAGGCCGGTAATCTGGCCATCGGCGGCAGCGAAGCGGACGGCGTTGAGCGCCTGCACCTTGCCGAACCGCTTGGACAGGTTCTCTACCTCGATCACGGTGCCGGCCCCATCGGCGAGACGAATAGCGGGAATGGCCGGATGCGCTCCACGCAGGCTAGATCCAAGGACTGCGGCGCCGCAGATTCCACGAATGACGCCATCAGCCGCTGGACGCAGCCGAGGGTCAGCATGCCGTGCCCCTGGCCGCGTCCGACGATGTTGACGGCGTTGGCGAAATGCGCCGCCACCAGCGACGCGTAGCGAGGCGGCGTAATGGGATCCAGTTCGCCGCTGAGCAGGAGGACCGGCGCATCGCTGGCTACCGGCTGCTTGAAGTCGGCATCCAGGACGCCCCGGGGCCAAGCCTCGCAAACCCGGCCCAGCACCTCGACGAAGGTGGAACCCAAGTACGTGCGGCGCTGGGCGTCGAGATCGAGTTCTCCCCAGAACGGCTGATCCTCGGTGCAGAGGATCGCGTAGTTCAAGCCCGCAGCCAAGCCTTCGAGATTCTCGGAAAGAATATGCGCCTGGGCCGCCAGCGCCTCGTAGTCGCCCTCGTAGGCGGCTTCGACCAGCACCGGCAGCAAGCCCGACGAGGGCGGCGAGTAGACCAGCAGCCGCACCACTGCCGCCAGCACGAAGTGGTTGATCGTCGTCGTCACCGGTTCGCCCGTGCGGGGGTGGCCGAAGGCGATCTCCACCGGCTCCTTCTGCAGCCGGTCGCGCACCGACTGGAAACGCACGCGCAGGTTCGGGAACGCCGCTTGGCAGGCGGCGTCGTTCCGGCAGCGAGCGAACAACGCATCGAGCGCCGCCTGGCTGTCCAGGGCGATGTCCGGACCCAAAGACGCCGTGGCCGGCACCACGCCGTCCAAAACGACGCTGCGAGTGCGGTTCGGAAAGCGACGCAGGTAGTGCTGGGCGACTCGCGTGCCGTAGGAGATGCCGTACAGGTTGAGCTGCGGGTAGCCCAAGGCTGCGCGAATGCGCTCCAGGTCCCGCACCGCGACGCTGGTGGTGAAAAAGCGCGGATCAAAGGCCAGGTTCGCCAAGCAGTCCAGCGCCAGCTCCACCAGCGTATCCGCGTCCACGGAAGCGTCGTCCAGGATGCCCATGGCATCGAGATTGGCGCAGCGCAGCGGTACCGATTGGCCGCTGCCGCGCTGGTCGACCAGCACGATGTCCCGGTAGCGCAGTATCCGTGCGAACGCATTCTGGGCCATGGCGAAGAATCGCGTCGCCGCATCGCCGGGGCCGCCGGCGATCACCGTCAGCGGGTCCGGGGCCGGATCTTCCGCCAGCGCTTCCACCACCGCCACGAACAGCTCGATGCTGACACCGCTGGGATCGTCGGGATCCAGGGGCACTGCCAACATGCCGCACTGGGCGTCCACTTCCAGCCGACCCTTGCCAGCCGTCAGGTCGCAAGGGACAAGTTCCAGCGCCGGGATGCAAGCGCAGGCGAACAACGCGATGGCACCGCCCAGAACGGGGAAAAAGCGAAGCATGGCGTGCCTAGCCAGCCGACGGCGCCGCGTCCAGGCGCGGCCACAGTTCGCCCCACAGCAGCAGCAGCCGGTGCAGCTGCATGACTCGGTTCAAGCCGGTATTGGTCAGCGCCGCCCGGCGCACATGAGAGAGCTCGGCAGCGAAGTCCAGCACGGGCACCACCTGTTCCGGCGGCTGGCTTCTGGCCAGCTGGTGGACAATGCACAGCCAGCGGCCGGCGATGTCGGCGAGGTTCTCGTCTCGCCGCGCCTCGGCGACTTCGGCCGCAACGGCGGGATTCCGACCCACCTTCGCCAGTTCCGGCCACAGCGGCAGCTGACCGCGTTCGGCGGCGTTCCGAACAGCGAACGGAGCGCCGCCGCACTCGACGGCAAGCTGGTTGGCGAGTTCGGCATCGACGCCAGCTTCGACAAGCCAAGGCGTCGCCACGGCCGCCCGTGCAGGGTGTACTTCGATGCGTTGGCAACGACTGCGCACCGTCGGCAGCAGCCGCTCGGGTGCGCCAGTGGACAGCACGACGAAGCTCTCCGCAGGGGGTTCTTCCAGGGATTTGAGCAGCGCGTTGGCGGCATGGATGTTCATCCGGTCGGCATCCTCGATGACCGCGACCTTGCGCCCGGCGCGCTGGGGAGTCTGGGATAGGAAGTCGATGATGCGACGGACGGCATCGATCTTGATGACGGCGCCCTCGGGCTCCAGCCAGCGCAGATCGGGATGCGCCACCTCCCGGGCCGCGCTGCCAGGTTTCAGGCCCATCAGGGCGACGGCGAGGGCGTTCGCAACACGCTCCTCGCCCCAGCCGGCCGGGCCCTGGATCAGCAGGCCATGGGGCAAGCGCTCCGCAAACGCAAGAGCCCGGTCCACGGCGTCCTGCAGCCAGGGCGGTTCGTTCAAGACATCCTCTCTGGCGCCGGCGCAGCAGAAGCCGCATTGCTGGCGAGGAACTCCTCGACGGCGAGGCGCACGTCTTGGCGTACTTGGCGCAATGCTTGGCTGGCGTCGATTTCGATCATTCGCGCCCGCTCGCGGACCCGGCGTCGGTAGATGCTGCGAGCGCGTTCGAAGAACTCCCGGCGCTCGTGCTCGAAGCGGTCCAAGTCTCGGTTGGCAATCCGCGCCAGCGCGGACTCCACCGGGACGTCGAGATACAGGGTGAGATCCGGCCAGCACGCGCCATGCACCAGCATCGCCAACTGGTCGATCACGTCCAGCGACACGCCACGGCCACCGCCCTGGTAGGCGAAGGTGGAATCCGTGAAGCGATCGCAAAGCACCCAACGACCAGCGCACAGCGCCGGTTCGATCACCTCGGCGAAGTGCTGGGCGCGGGATGCGAAGATCAGCAGCGTCTCGGCTAGAGGCTGGACGGATTCGTCCCGGCTAGCGAGCAGCAGGGCGCGAATCTCCTCCGCCAGCGGCGTACCGCCCGGCTCCCGGGTCACCAGGGCGTCGTGGCCATGTTGCGCAAGAAGACGGGCGATGAAATCGACATTGGTGCTCTTGCCGACGCCCTCCCCGCCTTCAACGACGACGAACCGCCCGCGCTCCCCAGCCGATGCCTGTTCCTCGTTCACGGCAACTGATAGCGACGAACCGCGGCATTGTGCTCAGCGAGGGTTTCCGAGAAGTAGCTGGTGCCGTCGCCCCGGGCGACGAAGTAGAGTGCGCTGCCGGCGTCGGGGTGCAGCGCCGCATCGATGGACGAACGACTGGGCAAGGCGATGGGCGTAGGGGGCAGACCGGCGCGCTGGTAGGTGTTGTAGGGGCCGTCGGCGTCCAAGTGCTGGCGGGTCAGGTTGCCGTCGAAGGCGCTGCCGAGACCGTAGATCACCGTCGGGTCCGCCTGCAAGCGCATGCCGCGGGCAAGGCGACGGGTGAAGACGCCGGCGACGCCGACCCGCTCCGCCATCGCCCCCGCCTCCTTTTCGACGATCGACGCCAGGATCAGCGCCTCGTAGGGTTCCGCGTAGTCCACCGCCGCATCCCTGCCGGCCCAGGCGAGATGGAGCACTTCGTTCATCTTTTCAAAGGCGCGCCGCAGCAGCGCCGACGCCTTGTGGTCGCGGGTGAACTGGTAGGTGTCCGGGAAGAACCGGCCCTCGGCGTGGTCGTCCGGCAGCCCTAGGCGTACCATCAGATCGTCCACTGTCGCGCCGGCCAAATCGAAGTCGAGCCGTTCATCGGCAGCCAAGCGTTCCAGTACGCGGCCCACTGTGCTCCCCTCGACGATGCGGAAGCGATGCACCATCACGTCGCCGCTGGTCAAGCGGTCCAGCAAGCCGTCGGCGGTTTCGCCGGGTACGACATGGTATTCGCCGCTCTGGATCGTGGTATGAACGCCCCGCTGCCAAGCGCGCAAGGAGAACCGCCGCACATCCACCACGCTGGCCTCGGCAAGGGTTTCGGCCAGGGCCGAGAACGTCGTTCCCGGCGGCACGATGAACTCGGTTGCGGCGAGCACCGGCAGCGGCTGCGCCGACCAGTGGCGCAGATAGCCATTGACGCCGCCGAGCACGGCCACGCCAACCACGATGACGGCGGTCGGGATCAGCAGTAGGCGCCGCTTGTTCACCGCCTGACCTTGCGACTTGCCGGCTCGCAGCCTCACGCCTCGGCGAAGATCAACGTTCCGTTGGTGCCGCCGAAGCCGAACGAGTTGGACAGCGCGGCGCGAATGGACATCTGCCGCGGCTCATGGGGTACGTAGTCCAAATCGCAGGCCGGGTCCGGATTGTCCAGATTGATGGTCGGCGGCGCCACCTGCTTCGCCACGGCGAGCACCGAGAAAATGCCTTCGACCGCGCCAGCGGCACCCAGCAGATGGCCGATCATGGACTTGCTGGAACTGATGGCGATGGATGTATCGGCACCGAACACCGACTTGATGGCCAGCGTCTCGGCGATGTCGCCTTGGGGTGTGGAGGTGCCGTGGGCGTTGATGTAGTCGATGTCGTCGGGGTTCAGAGCGGCGTCGGCCAAGGCGTTGCGCATGGAAGCCACGGCACCGCGGCCGTCGTCTGGCGGGCTGGTGATGTGGTAGCCGTCAGCGCTCATGCCGAAGCCCTTGAGCTCGCAATAGATGTTGGCGTGGCGCACCTTGGCGCGTTCGTACTCTTCGAGCACCAGCACTCCGGCGCCATCGCCAAGCACGAAGCCGTCCCGATCCCGATCCCAGGGCCGACTGGCGCGTTCCGGCTCGTCGTTGCGCGTCGACAACGCCTTCATGGAGGCAAACCCGGCCAAGGTGACCGGCGACAGCGCCTGCTCGGCACCGCCTACCACCATCACGTCCGCGTCGCCCTGCTGAATCATGCGCAGGCCGATGCCAATGTTGTGGGTGCCGGTGGTGCAGGCCGTCACCACGGCGATGTTCGGGCCGCGGAAGCCGTACTGGATGGACAGGCCGCCGGAGATCATGTTGATGACGCTGGCTGGCACGAAGAAGGGCGACACCCGCCGGGGGCCGCGATCCTGGCAGACGGAATGAGTGTCCACGATGGTGTTGATGCCGCCGATGCCGGAGCCGATGGCGACGCCGATGCGGTCCGCGTCCGCAGCATCCTCAAGGCCGGCATCGCGCACGGCCTGGACGCCGGCGACCATGCCATACTGGATGAAGGGGTCGAGCCGTCGCGCCTCCTTGCGATCGATGTAGTCGTCAATAGGGGGGTCTTTCACCCCAGCGGCGATGGTGACACTGTGGCCAGCGGTATCGAAAGCGTTGATGGAGGCGGCACCACTCGTCCCAGCCAACGAATTGCCCCAGGCCTCGCTGACGTCGTTGCCGATGGGCGACAACAGGCCAAGACCCGTCACCACGACTCGTCGCTTGCTCATGGTCGGATGCCTCGCGCCGTCGTCTGGTCTGCAGGCGGCGACTACTGATGCGCCAGAATGTAGTCGATAGCCTCTTTGACCGTGGTAATGTTCTCGGCTTCCTCGTCGGGGATTTCGGTCTCGAACTCCTCCTCCAAGGCCATCACGAGCTCCACCGTATCCAGCGAATCCGCGCCAAGATCATCCACGAACGACGCTTCGTCCTTGACCTCTTCCTCCTTCACCCCCAACTGCTCGCAGATGAGTTTCTTGACCCGTTCGTCGACACTGCTCATGGTTGCTAAGACTCCTGTTCGGTATTGGAATGCAGCGGGCGCGTAGTGTAGCCGCTTCGGGGCGGCGGGGGCTAGCGCTGGTTCACCTCATCGCCGACAGCCCGAACGTGGCGGCGGCACGGACGCGATCCGCGTCGCCTGTTGGCATGGGATTCGCCGGCTGACAGGGCATCGCGCGATACCGAGCACGGGCGCTATGCGCTGTACAGGCCGCCGTTTACATGCAGCGTCTCGCCGGTGATATAGGCCGCGGCGTCGCTGGCGAGGAAGGACACAGCGGCGGCGACGTCGCTGGCGCTGCCCATGCGACCGAGAGCGGTACGCGCCACCATCGCCTGCCGCTGCTCCTCGGCCAAGTCTCGGGTCATGTCGGTATCGATGAAGCCGGGCGCGACGGCGTTGACGGTGATGCCTCGGGAACCCACCTCCTGGGCCAGGGAGCGCGTGAAGCCCTCGATGCCGGCCTTGGTGGCCGCGTAGTTGGCTTGGCCGGCGTTGCCCATGCGGGCCACCACCGAGCTGAGGTTGACGACGCGCCCCCACCGTGCCCGCATCATGCCGCGCAGCAGTGGCTTGGTCAGGCGATAGAGGCCGGTGAGATTGGTGTTCACCGCAGCCGCCCATTGTTCCGGCGTCATGCGCAACAGCAGGTTGTCGCGGGTGATGCCGGCGTTGTTGACCAGCACCAGGGGCGAGCCGAAGCCATCGAGGATGGCATCCACCGCGGTGGCTGCGCCAGCGTCGTCGTCGATGCGCAGCACGATGCCGGTGCCGACATCGGCGAGATCGGCGCCGATGGCAGCGGCGCCGGCGTCGCTGGTGGCCGTGCCGACTACGAAGAAGCCGTCGGCGCCGAGGCGGGTGGCGACAGCTTGGCCTATGCCGCGGCTGGCACCGGTGACCAAGGCGATTCTGCGTTCGATGGAAGTCGCCACGCTTCCTCCTACGAGCAAGCGGCGAGCGCCGCGTTCAGGCCGTCCTGGGTGTCGATGCCATGCACTTTCAGCGAGCGGTCGATGCGACGAGCCAAGCCGGCCAGGACACTGCCGGGGCCGCATTCGATGAAGGTCGCTACGCCCCGGGACGCCATGGCCGCTACCGATGCGGACCATTGCACGGGCAAGACCAGCTGCTTGAGAAGATTGCCGCGAATGGCGGCCGCTGCGGTAGCCGCTTCGGCGTTGACGTTCTGGAACACGGGAATGCGAGGCTCGCGGAAGTCCGCCGCTGCCAGCAGGTCGGCCAGCCGCTCGCCGGCAGGGGCCATGAGTGTACAGTGGGAGGGTACGCTCACGTCGAGCACCACGGCGCGGCGCGCCCCGGCCTCCTTGCAGGCGTCGATGGCCGAATTCACGGCAGCCGCCTCGCCGGCGATGACCACTTGGCCGGGAGAGTTGTAGTTGGCCGGCGCAACGACGCCAGTTGCGTTCGCGCAACAGGACGCCACCGCATCGTCGTCAAGATTCAGGATCGCGGCCATGGCGCCTTCGCCTGCCGGCACTGCCTGCTGCATCAGCTTGCCGCGCTCGTGGACCAGGCGCACGGCAGTGGCGAACTCCAACACGCCAGCGACCGTTAGCGCCGAGTACTCGCCCAGGCTGTGGCCGGCCACCACCACCGGACGCGAGCCGCCCTGGGCCGTCCAGGCCTCGAATAGCGCTACGCTGACCACGAGCAGGGCCGGCTGGGTGATCTCGGTGCGGTTCAACTCCTCCGCCGACCCTTCCCGGATGATCCTGGCGAGGTCGAACCCTACTGCTTCGGATGCCTCCTCGAAGCGTTGGCCCACCACCGGGTGGGCTACGGCGACATCCTCGATCATGCCTACCTGCTGAGCGCCCTGCCCTGGAAACAGAAACCCCATATCCATTCGCAATCTCCTTACGTTTCTGTGCGTCCGAGGGAAGCGCCTTCGCCACGGGATATCAGATGCCCGCTGCAATCCTATCGACGACGGCACCCGACAGCGCATCCACGGCCTGCGCCACCGCGCATCCGAATCCCTTCCGATCGGCACCGCCGTGGCTCTTGACGACTACGCCCGCTAGACCGAGCAGGCTGGCGCCGTTGTAGACCTGCGGATTGTACGCATCCCGCAACCGATCCAGCCGACCACGCAGCAGCATCTTCGCCAAGGCGGTACTCGGCGAGACGCTGGCGAGTTCCCGGGCGAGCATGTGGCGCGCCATCCGCACCGCGCCCTCGGCGGCCTTGAGTGCGATGTTGCCGGCGAAGCCGTCGGCCACCACTACATCAACTACATCAACGCTGCCGGCGAACAGCCGATCTGGCTCGACGAAGCCGGCGTAGCGCAGGCCGGCATCGGCTTCGAGCAGCTCTGCCGCCGCCCGCACCGCCACCGGCCCTTTGCGGACTTCCGAGCCGATATTCAGCAGGCCGACGGCCGGCTCCGCCACGACCCCGGCCGAGGCGGCGGCAGCCGACCCCATGCGAGCGAACTGGTGCAGCTGGCCAGGATTGGCCTCGATGTTGGCACCGAGGTCGAGCATGCGAAACAAGCCGCCATCCTCTCGGGCCAGGGCCTTGATAATGGCTGGCCGGCGAATGCCGGGCAGCATACCGACAAGGTGCCGCGACAGCGCCATCAGCGCACCGGTGCTGCCGGCGCTGACCACAGCGTCCGCGGTTCCGGCCGCCACCGCGCCAATGGCGGCGCGCATGGACGAATCCACCTCGCCGCGCAAAGCCCCGCGCAGGGGATCGTCCACTGCAAGGCGACGCGGCGAATGCACCACGTCGTGGCGCGTACCGCGCAGCAGCGGCGCGATGACGCAGGCATCGCCAAAGAAGGCGAGCGCCACCGGCGACTGGGCTGATTCACGGCTTGGCCGCGCCGCCACGGCATCCAGCGCACCGCCCACGAGCACAGCCGGGGGCGCGTCGCCGCCCAAGGTATCGACGGCTATGCGAATGGGCTAGTCCCGGGCCTCCACGGCCTTGCGTCCACGATAGTAGCCGTCCTCGGTGACGTGATGCCGGCGGTGGGTCTCGCCAGTGGTCTCGTCAATGGACAGCGTCGGCCCGCGCAACCCATGGTGGGAACGCCGCTGGTCGCGTTTCGAGCGAGTAACCTTGTTCTGTTGTACCGCCATAGCGTTCCTTATCTATCTCCACCCAATCTGCGTATCTCTGTTTCGTTGCCCATTTCATCCGACGCCGTCTGCCGATCCCGCCTTCAGGGCCTTCAGGGCCGCAAAAGGGCTCGCCGATTGGCCGGCGTCCGCGCCTGTCTCTAGCGCCGCCGGCGCACGGGGGCACGAATCCTGCTCCCGGCAGGCGATCTCCGGCATGCTCAGCAGCAGATCGTCCTCCACCAACGCCGTGGCCGGCATGGCCTCGATATCGCCTACCACGGTATCGACGGCCGGCGTCAAGGCCTGCGCCTCGGCTTCGCTGGCAACCACCCGATAGTCGACAGCCGCCACCACCGCCACAGGCGCGGTCTCCAAACAACGGCTGCAACAGACCGCTGCCGTCACCCGGCAGGTGCCCGACACGCGCAGCCGGCCGCCGGCGTCGAACTCGAAATCCAACTCCGCCTCGACGCCGGCACCGTCGTCGCCGACGAAGGCGCCCAGCCGCTCGAACGCGCCGACGGGCACGACGCCTCGCCACGACCCGCTGCCTCGCGCCAGTTCGCCAACATTCAACCACGGTGCGCTCGACATGGCGGCGGGGATGATAGGGCTCGCCTTGCAGAGTGTCAAAAGGTCTCCGGGCGCTGTGTCGGATTGTTGCGGAATGGCGGGTTCCGATATACGCTGCGGGGCCAGCTTCGAATGCGGCCCTGCAAGAGCGATGGCCGACCGTCGGAAGATGACGACAGGCCGGCCATGAGCCTCGACGAAGCCGGCTGCGTCGCACCCAACGCTGTGGCGTTCGGAAGCGGCCTGTACTTATCCGTGGGTCGCGCGGCAGACGATCCAACGCCTCCTCCGGGAACGCGACTCCAGCCGGAGTTGTCTCCGAGCCTGGCGGCGCGGGCGGACGAACGAAAAGACGAACAGAGCAGGTAGGGGAACCACCGGATTGAGAATGCCAGCCTTGAACCGACTCCCAATCAGAGCTTCGGAAGGCGAAGCCAGGGCTCACAGGCGCGGAAATGCCGACCCCCGGGCAGGGGGAGCGTCCCGCTGCCTATGCCGACCGCATAGGCGCATGGTACGCGGCCGGCAGGTCCGACCAGGAGCGCAAGAATCATGGCCTTTTTCTTACTCCTGACCCAGGTGAGTGCCACCGAGATGCGCGCCATGCCGCTTCCTGCGCGAGAGACGATTATTGCGCTCGGACACCGAGCGAGGCAGCGTCCCGATGCTGCAACCGACTTGGACAGTCTTGTCGAGAACATGGTCGCTCCCACAAGTCCAGGGAGGCGACTGTTGGCTGAAGTCGAAGAGGCTCAGGAAATCCTCAAAGCCCTGGGCATGCCGCCGGCACAACACAATCCGATGGCTGGCATGACACTTATCGCTCTCTGTGGACCGACGCCCAATGCGCCCTGGTCGATGGCGGAACGGCGGCGATGCACTGTCACCAAGGGCATCATCGATTATCTCGAAAAGCACTACGGCACCACTTATGCAGCGAATACGCGAGAGACCTTTCGCCGGCAGGTGCTCCATCAGTTCGTCCAGGGTGGAATCGCTGACTACAACCCCTTCGAGCCCGACCTTCCGACGAACAGCCCCAAAGCCCGCTATGCCGTCACGAAAGCGGTACTGGGTACGGTCCGGCAGTATCGAACTAATCACTGGGAACCTGCCGTCGCCCGCTTCCGGCGCAAGCAAGGGGCGCTTGTGGAGCGGTACGCGCGGAATCGGGATCGCACCTTGATACCGGTCAGGCTTCCCGGCGGGCGGAAGCTGCGGCTTTCGCCGGGCAGGCACAACCAGGCGCAAAAGGCGATAGTGGAAGAGTTCGCACCCCGTTTCGCTCCTGGCTCGCATCTGCTCTATATGGGCGATACGACGAAAAAGGACCTATTCGTCGACACCGTTCGACTCGGTGAACTTCGCACCCCGATTACCGGCCGCGACAAGCTGCCCGATGTGGTGCTCTACGACGCCAAGCGAGAGTGGCTGTTTCTCGTCGAAGCGGTAACCTCCCACGGCCCGGTTTCGCCGTCGAGAATGATCGACCTCGAAGCCATGCTCGCTGCATGTCCGGCAAGCCCCGTCTACGTCAGTGCCTTTCCCGATTTCGACGAGTTTCGCAAGCACATGCAGAACATAGCCTGGGAGACGGAAGTATGGCTATGCGACGCACCAGATCACATGATTCACTACGATGGGCAACGGTTTCCGGGCCCCAAGGCCAAGCACAAGTAAATGAAAGCCAGGGAAATAAAAAACTTGGTACTTGCTTCCTCGTCGCCCTATCGGCGCGAACTTCTCGCCCGCTTCGGCCTGCCGTTCGCCACGGATGCGCCGGCGATCGATGAAACGCCCCGGCCTGCAGAGACCGCCCGGCAGCTAGTGTTGCGGCTGTCGGCAGCCAAGGCGCAGGCGGTGGCCGAACGCTGGCCGAACGCGGTGATCGTCGGCTCCGACCAGGCTGCCGTCTTCGATGGACGGATTCTCGGCAAGCCGCACACGCCGGAACGCGCCGTTCGGCAACTGCTCGCGTTCGCCGGGCAGCGCGTGGACTTCCTTACCGGCGTCGCCGTGCTGCACAGCGCCGGCGGCCCCGCCGCGACCCATACCGATATCACGACGGCGCGCTTTCGCCTCTTCGCCGAAGACGAAGCGCAGCGCTACGTCGAACGCGATCGTCCGCTCGACTGTGCCGGCGGCATCCGTTTCGAAGGGCTCGGCCCGCTGCTGCTCGAAGGCGTCGATACAGCGGATCCCAGCGCCGCCATCGGCCTGCCGCTCATCAAGCTCGGCGAGCTGCTGCGCTCGGCGGGGCTGAACCCGCTCGCCTGAGCGCTTCGAACTCCGCCGGCAGCGGTGCGACGAAGCGGCGTCGGGCGCCAGCCGCCATCAGCTTCAGTTCGCTGGCGTGGAGCATGAGGCGCATGGGCGTGGGCGACTTGCCGAGAGCATACTTGTCGTCGCCGAGGATCGGATAGCCGGACGTTGCCGCATGGACGCGGATCTGGTGGGTGCGCCCGGTCTTCGGAAATGCCGCCAGCCAAGTAGCGCCCTCGAGTCGATCGACGATGGCGAAGTTCGTCCGCGCCGCCTCGCCGGCGGCGCTTGCTCGCACCCGCCGTTCGCCGTTGGGCAGCAGGTAGCGCAGCAGCGGCAGCTCCACCGCGCGCAGCCGCGCCGGCCAGCGTCCGGCCACGATCAGGTCGTAGCGTTTGCCCACTTGGCCCTCGCGGAACGCCGCGTGCAGCTGCAGCAGCGCACGACGGTTCTTGGCCACCGCCAAACAGCCGGACGTATCCCGGTCCAGGCGGTGGGCCAGTTCGTAGCGAGTGCGGGGATCGCCGGCGCGCAGCGTCTCGATGACGCCGAACGCGACGCCGCTGCCACCATGCACGGCAAGGCCGCTCGGCTTGTCGAGCACCAGAAGATCGTCATCCTGGTAGATGGCGCCAGCGAGCATCGCCTCGAACGCGGCAGGTGGCGGCATCTGCTGCCGGGCCGCGCTCTCGGCAGCAGCGCGATGTGGCGGCAGACGCACCCGATCGCCGCGTTGCACTCGATAGCCAGGACGAGCGCGAGAGCCGTTCACCCGCACCTCGCCACGCCGCAGCATGCGGTAGACGCGGCTCTTCGGCAGTTCCTTCAACCGGGCGAGCAGAAAGTTGTCCAGCCGCTGCCCCTGTTCGGCATCGACTTCGACGATTTCACGCTGCCGCTGCGACCCCCGCCGCGAACCGTGGAGGCTGTCCTTGCCGCCTGTGCTCATAACCGTTTGAACAACCTGTAGAGCTCGTGTTAGTGTTTGCGTGGTGTGGGAATGCGTCCGACGTACGCAAGGCCGCACCGGAGAGTAACGAGTTATACAACGATCAACGCCTTGAAGCGCGAAAACATCGTCGCAACACCGTCGCGCCGGATATGCGATCCGGCAGCGAGAAGGGCCGCCCTGCCAATCCTGAACCGCCATGCGTCGGGCCAATCCGAGCCAGGGCGCGGGCCAGCGGCGGGGAGCGAATCTCAAGGGCTCGGGTGGCGAACCCGAACAAGCCTTGAGGGGCCGGTTAATGGAGAGTTGTCATCGCCAGAACCACATCGCCAGCCGAACGCAACCGCCTAAGAAGCGCGCATGCCGGTGGCGCAAGGAACGGCGACTACCACCGTGCGGAGAACTTCGGCGCACCGCGCGGGCACCTCGAAGCCGGTGCCGGATGTAGCCGGGCGCATAGCCGCAGGATGCCGGCAATCCAACGCCCACGGCACCGCTTAGGTGCGAAGTGCCCGGCAGCGTGACGAAAAACTTGCGCGTTTCGAGCCGTTGGCACACGGAGAAACGCCAATATGAAGCGCATGCTTGTCAATGCGACCCAGCCCGAGGAAGTGCGGGTCGCCTTCGTCGACGGCCAAAAGCTCTATGACCTCGACCTCGAGAACCGTACCTACGAGCAAAAGAAAGGCAACATCTACAAGGCTCGGGTAAACCGAGTGGAACCTAGCCTTGAAGCCGCATTCGTCGAATACGGCTCCGACCGCCACGGCTTCCTGCCATTCAAGGACGTCGCCCGCGCCGACTTCAAGGGATCCAACTCCGGCGGAGACCGATCCGGCGTCCAGGACGCGCTCCAGGAAGGCCAGCAGCTAATCGTCCAAGTGGAGAAGGAGGAACGGGGCACCAAGGGCGCCGCGCTGACCACCTTTCTCAGCCTCGCCGCTCGCTACTTGGTGCTGATGCCGAACAATCCTCGTGCCGGCGGCATCTCGCGGCGTATCGAAGGCGAAAATCGGGACGCGCTGCGGGAGGCGCTAGCGGCGCTCGACATCCCCGATGGCATGGGCGTCATCGTCCGTACCGCCGGCATCGGCCGGCGTACCGAGGAATTGCAATGGGATTTGAAATACCTGCTGCAGCTGCACGATACCATTCAGAAGGCTGCCGAGCCACTGCGCGCGCCGGCCCTGCTGTACCAGGAGAACAACGTCATCGTACGCACCATCCGCGACTGCCTGCGGCGCGACATCGACGAGGTGCTGATCGACGGCGAGGACGCCTTCGAGCAGGCACGGGAGTTCATCGAACCGGTCATGCCGCAGTACAAGGAACGCATCAAGTACTACGACGATCCGATGCCCCTGTTCAGCCGCTACCAGATCGAGAGCCAGATCGAGAGCGCGTTCCAGCACGAAGTGAAGCTGCCGTCCGGCGGCAGCGTTGTCATCGACCCTACCGAAGCGCTGATCTCCATCGACATCAACTCGGCCCGCGCCACCAAGGGCGCGGACATCGAAGAGACGGCGCTGAATACCAACCTCGAAGCGGCGGAGGAGATCTCCCGGCAGCTGCGCCTGCGGGATATCGGCGGCCTGATCGTCATCGACTTCATCGACATGGAATCGAGCAAGAACCAGCGCACCGTGGAAACCACCATGCGCGAAGCGCTACAGGCCGATCGCGCCCGGGTGCAGCTAGGGCGCATCTCGCGGTTCGGCCTGTTGGAGATGTCGCGCCAGCGCTTGCGGCCGTCCCTTGACGATCTCACCACGGAGCTCTGCCCGCGCTGCTCCGGACAAGGCCGCATCCGCGACATCAAGTCCCTGGCGCTGTCCATCCTGCGCGTACTGGAGGAAGAGTCCCTCAAGGAGCGCAGCTCCATGGTTCGGGCCCGAGTGCCGCTCAACGTCGCCGCCTACCTGCTCAACGAGAAGCGACGCGAAGTCGCGGACATCGAACAGCGCACCTCCACCCATGTGGTAATCGTGCCAGCCGCGGATCTGGAAACGCCCCACTACGAAATCCGACGCATTCGCGACGACATCGCGGAAATCGAAGGCAGCGCCCCCAGCTACGAGTTCACGGAATCGACGCCTAGCCCCGACATGCCGGTGGCCCGCGACAAGCGGCCAACCCGCACCGAGGAAGCCGTAGTCAAGGCCGCACCGCCGCCGCCACCGTCTCAAGCCCAGCGGATGAAGACGCCGGCGGCTGCGGCAGCCGAATCCGCAACGCCGCAGCCGAACGCCAGCAAGGGCTTCTTGGGCTTCCTGAGACTCCTGCTGCACAACCTGTTCGACGGCGCGGTGGATGCTGAGACCACCTCGGAACCGGCCAGCGTCTCCGACAGCCAGCGCAACCCCAGGCGCACCGCCCGCGGCCAGGGCGCGGCGCGTCCCGAACGCGCCAGCCGCTCTGCCACCCGGGGCGGCGAGCGTCGGCCGCGCCGAAGCGAAGGCCAAGCGCGACGCGAAGATCGGGAAGGGCGCGATGGAAGCCGCGACACGCGTCGCCGCCGATCGAGCCGGGTCGGCAGCCGGCCAAGCGGCGCCGACGATGAGCAGCAGGAAAACCGTCCGCGACGAGACGCTCGCCAGCGCAGCCGAGACGATCGCGCCACCCGCCCGAATGCCGAGAGCGGCAATGCGGACGATCGCACGGGGTTGGAGAAGCGGCCTCGACGCAGCCGCGGACGCGGTGGCCAAGGACGAAGCGACAATCGCCAAACGCAATCCGAAGGCGAACGCCGCGAAGGCGGCCTCTCCGCAGTCGGCAGCGCAACCGTGGATGCGAGCGAGAGCAAGCGCAAGCCGCGGCGGGATCGAGCATCCATTGCCGACAACGGCCGCAAGCCGATCAACCGTGCGCCGCAATCCCAAACGGCCCGGACGGAGGGGGCAACCGAAGCCAGCCAACCGGCGCAGGCTGTGTCGTCTGCGGCCGATGCAGCCGCCGTCCCCGAACCCGAATCGAAAGCCCGCCCAACGCAACGCGCCAGCAACGACCCCCGAGCCCGCCAAGGCCGACAATCCACGTCAAAGGGAACCTTGAAGCAGCCAGTGGAAGCCATCGCCGAGCCATCGCCGAGCCGTGCGCCAGTAGCCGACGCGACCGCAAACGAGCAGGCGCAGCCGGAAGCGGATCGCCCGTCGGCCGCAACCGTCGAAGCCGCCGAGGCCGATTTCCAGTCGAGCCTTCCCACGGCAAGGACCGAAGATGCACAGGAGGCCCCAAGCGGCGAGGCCCAGCCGCAACAGGGGCAAGAACCGGCGAAGGCCCAACCGACCGTCGAGAGCGAGTTGGCCATCACCGAGGGCAAGCAGCAGGTGGAAGAACCGGAAAAGACCGCACAGCCGACGCGGGCGAGCAACGACCCGCGGCAGCGGCAGGCAGTTGGCAGCTAACGAGCACGGCGGTCAGGGGACACGATCGACGCCCTTGACCGCCGGTTCGAGTTGCAGCAAGACATCGTACTTCCTCATCACGTCGTCGCGGATGCGCAGCGCGAGATCGAGTACCTGCCAGCCGCTGGCCCCGCCCCAGTTGACCAGCACCAGCGGCTGGCGCGGCCACACCTGCACGGGGCCGCGGCGCACGCCCTTCCAGCCGGCGCGGTCTATCAGCCGCGCCGCCGGGATCTTGTAGCGTCCGCCATCGGCATAGCCGTCGATGTCGATGCGTCCGCGCAGGGCGTCCAGCTGCTCTGCGGCGACGAACGGATTCTGGAAGAAGCTGCCGACGTTGCCGACGCGGCGCGGATGCGGCAGCTTGCGCCGTCGCACCCGCGCCACCGCTTCGGCCACGCTGCCGCGAGCGGCGGCAACGCCCATCCGCGCCAGTTCCCGGCACACATCGGGATAGCCAGCCTGCACCGGCTGGCCGCCCAGGAGCAGCGATACGCGGACGATCACATGGCGCCCGGAGTCCTCGCCCTTGAAGCGGCTGTGGCGGTAGCGAAATCCGCATTCGGCGGCCGGCAAGGTGGCGAAGGCGCTGCGCACTCGGTCGAACACGGTGACGGATTCCACCATCTCGGCGAGCTCGCGACCGTAGGCGCCGATGTTCTGCACAGGCGCGGCGCCCACCCGGCCTGGAATCAGGATCAGGTTCTCCAACCCGCCAATGCCCCGCCCCAGGGTGGCGCGCACCACCTCCTGCCAAGTCTCCCCGGCGGCCGCGGTCACCCGCCACCGGCTCTTGGCGAGACGTTCCACGGTCAGGCCGCGCAGCCGCACCAGCACCGCCAGCCCCGGCAGCCGAGCGCGCAGCACCAAGTTGGAGCCGCTGCCGATGATGGTGGCCGGCACGCCGCGGGAGTCCGCCGCCGCCAGACATTCGGCCAGTTCCCGCTCGCTGCGCACCACGCGCAGCTGGTCGGCGACGCAAGCCACCCCCAGCGTGTTCGGCACCAAGGCGGCCTTCACGAGGCGCCAGCGAGCCGGAAAGCGGAATCGACGCGCTCGCCGACGGGATTCCCTGCGGGCGGCAGACAGCGCACGCAGCATCGCTGGCTGTGCCCCCGCATCGGCAGCAGGGAGCCGTGCGCCGGCATCCTGCCGCTGCACCGCCCGCCCTGCCGCCGGGGCCTGCGAAACAGACGCTCGGCGCCGCCGCCGACCGACGCGATCACCGGCTCGGCGCCGAGATCGGCTTCGTCGGCATGCCACGCCACCGTCTCGGCAGCGACTCGCCAGCGCATATTCGCCAGCGCGCAGCCGAACCGCCAAGCCGCCGTCGCCATCCCCTCGTCGGCGAGCCCGCGAATGGCCGGCGGCCGGGGGGCTTCTGCGCGGACGCCGCCGCGGCAACGCGTGCCGGCGTCGCCGGAGCAAACAGCCAGCCGCGGCACCGCTACCCGGCACCCGAACAGCGCGATGCGTTCACGGCAGGAAGGCATCGGCCCGCGGCCGAGCCAGGATGCTCGGCACATGGAGCACATCGCGAACATCGCCGCGAAGCAGGCGGCGCACAGGTCGCGGCGCGGCCACGGACGCTGCCTTCAGTCGGAGCGCCGGCTTTCGCGCACGCAGGAGATGCTGCCCACATCCCAATGGCAGACAAACCCCGCCAGTCTGATTCCGATGGGGTGCATTTCGATGGTCGGCGGCGGATCGTCGCGCACCCTCTCCACCTCTTCCTCCGCCGGCTCGGCGATCCGCAGCAGACCGAGGGGCGCGAACGCCTGCATCACTTCAAGGGCGCGACTCCGGCCCGCGGCGTCCAGCACCGCGAGTTGAAACTCCGCGAACGACGCCGCGCCGTCGTCGTCAATGTCGTCGAAATTTCTCACCGCGTCCAGGAACGCATCCAGCGCCGCCTGCTTGGACGTGCTCTCGACCAGGGCGTTGAAGGCTTTGACCAGGTGTCGGCCGCCGTCGTGCTCGCCACGCAGGTTCATCGAAACGTCAATATCCGAATAGTGAGGGGGCTTGATGGTCGCTCCTCCAGCGACCTGCTGGACGATCATGGCGACGCCTTCGTCGAGGCTGGTCTGCTCCAACGAATCGTAGCCCCTTCTCGGCATGTGCTCGTAGAAGAAGTCGTGGGCCACCTCGTGGTGGACGACGCCCGTATACGGCATGGTTTGCCAGTTGTCGGGCAGCTTGACCATTCGGAAATCAGGATCGTACTGCCCCGGAGGCTGGCCGTCATTGTGGGGGAAGACTCCTACCAGGAGTTCCCGGTAGGAAAAGCCGCTCCGGGTCGTCACATGCTCTCCTACATGCTCGCCAAGAACCGCCACTGCTTCGTTCACGCCATCGGTAACGGCATGGACGTCGATGGCGGCGCAGTCCTGGGCGTGGCCGGTCGCACATCCAGACGCAGAAGACCAAATCTGCATGTTCTTTTGCGAATCCGGGTCGGGATCGCCCCAATCGGATCCTTTGTAGATGACGAGCTGATCGGCGGCCTGTGCAGCCCCAGCCAGGAGAGCGAACCCCAGCATCCACTCTGCCTTCATGGCACCTCCGCTCGGTCGCCCAGCAGCCATTGGACGGCGTACTCCTTGGCGGCCTGCTTCGCCGCCTCTTCGCGGGCGACCAGGGAACCGCTCGCATGGACAAGGCTCTCCGACTTCGTCTTTGCCACTTCGCCGGTGCGTGCGTGGATCAGGAAATCGTATTCAATTTTCTGCGGGGGCCACGCCAAGGCTTCCATGGGCAACACGTCCCTTTCGACATATCTTTCGATCGCATCTACGCTGACCCAGCCCACCTGGTACCACACTCGCCAAGTCAGATCTTCTCCCGGCGGGGCATCCCGGGGAACGTTCGGCTCGCCGCCGTACTCGATGACAACCTGCCTCGAGAAACGATGAGGCTCGCCCCGCTTGAACCCCCACCGCAGCCCGGCGTTGCCGCGCCAGCCGAAGTTCTTCTCGATCTCCGCCCGCGGTTCGCCCATGTAGCTAAGGCCGGCCTCGTATAGATAGACCTCGGCCACGGCCACCGCCGCCCGCTCGTCCAGGCACCCCGCGCACGGCGCCGGCGCGTACTCGCGTTCCGGCGCCGACGACGGCGTGTCCAGGCGCAAGGGCAGCACTTCGTAGACGACGTCCGCCGTCTCCCGCTCCGCTTCCTCGTCCGCCGCCGCGCCGAACGCCAGAACTGCAGCCGCCAAGGTCGGATAGAACATCGTTCGCATGGTCGTTGGCTCCTCCTCGACTGCCCTCTTTTTTCTATGGAGAGCATGTCCGCAAAGCGTCCCAGACAACCGCAGCCTGCTCCGACGGCATCAAGGACGAAGTCCAGGTCATGGCGGCTGTCACGTTATCATAGGCGGCTTGAGCGCTTCGTTCGGCCATTCGCAATCCAGGGGGGAAACCGCATGGACATCGCAGACAAGGTCGCCGTCGTCACCGGCGGCGCATCCGGCCTCGGCAAGGCCACCGCCGAGGCCATTATCGCCGCCGGCGGCAAGGTCGCCATCCTCGACCGCAACGCCGACCTCGCCCAGCAGACGGCGAACGATCTCGGCGCCAGCGCTGCCGCGTTCGCCGCGGACGTCACCGACAACGCCTCCGTGGAGGCCGCCATCGACGGTGCGATGGCCCGCTTCGGCGCCATCCACATCGACGTCAACTGCGCCGGCATCGGCGCCGCCGGGCGCACCGTGGGTCGGGACGGGCCGCTGGACCTGGCGGCGTTCCGCTTCGTCGTCGAAGTCAACCTCGTCGGCACCTTCAACTCGCTGCGCCAGTGCGCGTTCCACATGGCCAGGAACGAACCCGAAGGCGACGACGGCGAGCGCGGTGTCATCGTCAACACGGCCTCGGTGGCCGCCTTCGACGGCCAGATCGGCCAAGCGGCGTACAGCGCCAGCAAGGGCGGCGTGGTGGGCATGACGCTGCCCATTGCCCGAGATCTGGCGCGCAGCGGCATCCGCGTCTGCACCATCGCGCCGGGAATCTTCGAGACGCCGATGATGATGGACGCGCCGGACCGGGTGCGCGGCCCGCTGATCGACATGGTGCAGTTCCCCAAGCGCTTGGGCGAAGCCTCGGAGTTCGCCTTGCTGGCGCGGCAGATCGTCGAGAATCCGTACCTGAACGGCGAGACCATCCGCCTCGACGGCAGCATCCGATTGCAGCCGCGCTAGGCCATTTGTCGCAACCCATGCAGGAAGTGCCATGTCCGCACCGCTAGTTCGCTTGGCAGCGCCGCTGGGCATTGCCACGCTCCTGGCCTGCGAGGTCGGGACTGACGAGCCGCAGCCGCTGACGGATCCGATTCCGGCCAAGATTGCCAAGAGCGATTTCGTGGTCGCCGTGCAGCCATTCGTGCGGGCGCCGCGCACTACCGATCCGGTCAAGCCGCTCACCACCAACGATGCCTACGCTCGCATCCAATACCTGTTGCCGATCCCGGACGAATCCGGGCGGCTGGCGTTCAACGACGTGCGTGGGCCGCTGTACATCACCAACGCCAGCGGCAAGCCTCCCAGCGCCTATCTGGACCTGCGCCGCGAAGACTTGGACTTCTACAGCGATGCCTTTCCCAACGAATCCGGCCTGCTGGGTTTCGCCTTCCATCCCGAGTTCGCGGCGCAGGGAGCGCTGGGCTACGGCAAGTTCTACACCGGCTTCAGCGCTGGGCCGGACAGTGGCAGCGCCGACTATCTGGATGAGCGCGGCGGCAACCAGGAGAGCGTGATCCGCGAGTGGACCGCGGCGGATCCTGCCGCCAGCGTCTTTCGAGGCACGTCCAGGGAGATCTTCCGCGTTGGCCAATTCGCGCCCAACCACAACATCGGCACCATCGCCTTCAACCCTGCTGCCAAGAAAGGCTCGGCGGACTACGGCTTGCTCTATATCTGTCTCGGCGACGGCGGCGGTGCCAACGATCCCGAACGCAACGGCCAGAACCTGACCACCCCGCTGGCCGCCATCCTGCGCATCGACCCCCTAGGCGGCAGCGACGAACGGGCCTACGGCATTCCGCCCGACAATCCGTTCGTCTCCCGCGCCGACGCCGCATCGGAAATCTGGGCCTACGGCTTGCGCCATCCGCAGCAGTTCTCCTGGGACGGCGACGGACGCATGTTCATCGCCGACATCGGCCAGGACCAAGTGGAGGAAATCAACCTCGGCGTCGCCGGCGGCAATTACGGCTGGCGGCTGCGGGAGGGCACGTTCGCTACGGCATTCGGAGTGGCCGCCGCCGGCATCGGCTCGGTCTACTCGCGGCCGGCGCAGGACGAGCAGCCATTCGTCTATCCCGTGGCGCAGTACGATCACGACGAGGGCTACGCCATCGGCAGCGGCTTCGTCTACCAGGGCAAGGCCATTGCCGCACTGCGGGGAAAGTACGTCTTCGCCGACGTTGCCCGCGGGCGGGTGTTCATCATGGACACGGACGACCTGGTTCCCGGACGCCCGGCCCTAATCGAAAATCTGCGCCTTGCCTTCAACGGCCGGGAACGGGAACTGCTGGACGTGGCCGGCTTCGCCAACACCTACCACGGCGGCCTGCGCGCCGATCTGCGCCTGGGCATCGACGCCGCCGGCGAACTGTACCTGCTCACCAAGGGCGACGGCTGGATACGCAAGCTGGTGCCGATGGCAGCTGCCCGCTAGCGCCTCGATCCAGCTATCGCTTCTCGACACATCGCGACACACGGCAAGGCGACGCGCCGTAGACGAGACGGAGGCCATGGACTGGTGGGGAGAAGACAGAGGCGGCAAGCCTGTACTGGCCGCCCCGTAGGATATTAGAGGAATGCGAAAGATGTTGCGCTCCTGGCTGCGCGGGAGGGGAGCAAAACGCCCGTTGGACTCTGTCAACAGCGGTTGAAGTGAAACGGACTGCAACTACCCTGTTGGTGTAACGGCGGCTGCTCAGTAGAGCGCGGACGGTAGACGCGGGCACCCTATTCCGGGTAGGCGCAAGGTACAGCGGCAGCGCCGCCGCCAGCCTCTCCGCTTCTTTCCGTTCGTCTCCATGCGTTCTCTTTCAAGGTCGAAGCAGTCCCCGCTGCCGGCCCAGGTAGGGATGTAGGGGGGTGGGCCGGCTTCGGCGGCGGGGGCGCCGCCCCTCCGACCGCCGCCTCGACGGCAGCCGGAAAGTCGAATCCAGAGGACGAGATCACGCCGCGGCCTCTCGCCGCGGCGCGAAGCGAGCGTCCCCCGACGCCGCCATGTCCGCCGCATGCCGCGCGAACCGCGCGTCGCCCGCCAGTGCCAGCAGGTCCGCGATCTCCCGCATCGCCGATCCCCGCCGCGGTGCCCGGTCCGCCCTGGGGCCGCCGCGCCCGTACTGGCTGACCGTCTTGTCCACCAAGTCCCGGTCGACGCCCAACGAAGCGGCCAGCGCCGCCCGATCCGCCACCTCCCCCCGGGCGTCCAGCGCCAGCGGCGAGCGCGCCGGCGGCGGGCGGGAGACATCGGACGGCCACGCCAAGCCGGCGGGCCAGTGGTCGCTGAACCATTGGACGATGCGGGCGTGGCGCCGCACGGTGATTCCGGCCCCAGTGCGCAGGCGCTCTATTAGCTGGCCTTGCTGGGCGGCGTACAAGCTCACGGTGCTGAGCGACAAGCCGAGGGCCGCGGCATATTGCTCAGCGAGCAACACCGCATCGGGCATATCTGTATGAATATTGGCAACCATGCCAATACAATATTGGTAATAATGCCCATATGCAACCATCAATGCGGAAAAAAATCAAAAAAGTTGGACTGAAGGTGCGCCATTTGGCATCTTTGCCAAATGGCGCTGCGTGACGAACTACTGCGACTTGTGGACGAACGGCTGGCCGAGTTGGGTATATCGGCGGCAGATGCATCTACTCGAGCGGTGGGAAACCATTACCTAATCAGGAACATGCGCCGTCGTGACGGCGGAATGCCCTCTGTTGAGGGCCTGCGAGCTCTATGCGAGGTGTTGGGGCTGGAGTTCCGCATCGGCCCGGTTCCGAAGGGCCGGCAATCTGAACATTCGGAGCCGAAATTCAGACGGGGCACCCTGGCGACGGCGCGGCTGGCCGATCTGGAGAGCCACACGCGGGGACTGGTGCGGCTGACGGCGGACGCTGGCGGCGACCCGATTCCGCCCGACCTGCGGCCTGTGTTGCTGGGACCGGACGACGGCGGCCGTCCCGACCATATCGACAAGCCGGCGGTCGTCGACCTCGCGGCCCGCCGCCCGGTGGACGTGGTGGAACTCGCGGCCGCGGCGGGAGACGGGGAGGAGGCGCTAGACGAGCGGGTGAAGGGGTGCCTGTGGTTCCGGCGCGACTGGCTGGACCAGCATGGCATCGATCCGGCGCGGTGCGCGGTGATCGGCGTACACGGAGAGTCGATGGAGCCGCTGCTGCCGGACGGCTGCTCGATCCTGGTGGACCGCTTGCGGCGCCGGCGGCGTTCGGGGCGAGTCTACGTGCTATGCACCGGCGATGGCGTGGTGGTGAAACGCCTGCAACGGGAGCCGGGCGGCTGGCTGCTGGTCAGCGAGCACCCGGCGTGGGCGCCGGCGGCGTGGACAGACGGCACGGAGATCGTCGGCGAGGTGCGCTGGATAGCGCGGATGCTGGGGTGAATGGTGAACGAAGAGAAACGAGGGCGGGGAGCTATGGATGAACCGTCAACAGCCGGTACAGGGTCGCGCGCAATCGAGGCGCTCATGCTCGGGCGCGGTGCGTGGCGATCAGCGTACGCGGGGAGTCGATCGCTTGATCTGCTACACCCTGCAAGTTTGCCTTTCACGCAGCTTTGCTCGCAAATCCTTTGACAACGGGGCTGGCCCTAGTCCGTGCCGGCAGGGTGGCCTGATATCCGGCATGCGGTTGTCGCTACCAAGCGGCGCGCTTGCCCAGGCAATGCGTCCTGTCTTCAGGCTCGACGTGAACGGCGTCCGGGCCTACTGCACACCCGTCACAGCACAATGCGGGCAACGGCAGGGCACGCTACATTTCCGGCTGAGGCTCATCGGGATTTCTGGATTCATGGGGCAACAAGGCGAGGGGTGTTATCTTCTCTTCCTCCTGCGTACTACCGCGTTCCGACCGGTTATCGAGCGTCTCTCCCTGCCAGGATGGCGCGCACCCGCTCCGCGTCGGCGGTCGTGTCGACGCCGCCGGGCACGGCGGCCACCGCGTCGGCTACGGCGATGTCGCGGCCATGATCGAGCAGCCGCAGCTGCTCCAACACCTCGGTCTGCTCCAAGACGCTCGGGGACCAGCCGACGAACTCCCTGAGCGCCCCCACTCGATAGGCGTAGATGCCGATGTGCCGCCGCCAGCCGGCACCGATCCGCGCAGGTTCGCCCAGAGCGAATGCCTGCCGGGACCAGGGGATAGGTGCGCGGGAGAAGTACAGCGCCCTACCCTGGCCGCTCACCACCACCTTGACGATGTTGGGATCAAAGACATCGGCAGCACGGACGATAGGCTCGCTCAAGGTGGCCACCCGGCAGTCTCCGCTCCGCACCAGTGCGGCCACCTGATCGATGACCGCTGGAGGTACCAGCGGCTCGTCGCCCTGCACGTTGACGACGATCTCGTGGTCTCGCCAGCCCATGGTCGCCGCCACCTCCATCACGCGGTCGGAGCCGGACGGATGATCCTCTCGCGTCAGCATCGACGAAGCGCCGCTGCCGGCCACTGCGTCCACCACCCGGCTGTCGTCCGTAGCAACGATCACGCTCTTGGCGGTCGAGCGCAAGGCCTGGGCGGCAACGCGCGCGATCATCGGCTGGCCGGCAAGGTCGACGAGCGGCTTGCCGGGCAAGCGTGTGGCGCCGTAGCGAGCCGGGATCACGACGCGATAGGTCACGACGTCGCCCGCCGAGCGCAGCCACGCCCAGACCCAGCCCCCATGACCTCGACCGGCCAGGACAACCGGCTCATTCGTCAACCTCTTTGCGCGACCAGGGGAGCGCCCGGCATGGGAATGCCATGGGTGGCGAACAGCCGTTCCAGGACTTGATCCACGGGCTCGTTGAAACCCATGTCGATCTCCAGATACCAGCAACGAGGGCCGACTCCAGCCAGGGTCCCGATCTTCTCGGCGTCCTTTTCGGTAACCACTATCGTCGCGCCGTCGCCAACCTCCAAATCCGCCGGCGTGAAGCGATGGTGATCCGGGAAGGCGCACATGGACGATTGCAGGCCGATCTCTGCCAGGGTGGCAGCGAACCGGGCCGGATTGCCGATGCCGGCGATGGCGACAACGGGCTCCCCGTGCCAGGAGACGAAATCGGACGGAGTCACACGTTCTCCTGTCGCCAAGTTCACCAGTGCCGTGGCTTGCGCGACCATCACCGACTCGTGGTCCACGAGCCCGGTGGCAGCGCCATTGGCCACCACCCAATGGCAGTCCCGCAGCCGAGCCAGGGGCTCGCGCAACGGTCCTGCCGGCAGGCACAGGCCGTTGCCGACGCCGCGCAGGCCGTCCACCACGGCGATCTCCACATCCCGCTCCAAGGCGTAGTGCTGCAAGCCGTCGTCGGCAATCACCAAGTCCACCTCGGCATCCGCTAGCAGCTTGCGCACGGCCCGTCCCCGGTTCGGATCAACCACGACCGGACAGCCGCCGCGGCGAGCGATCATCGCCGCTTCGTCGCCACACTTCGTCGCCGGCGTGGTGGCCGACACCGGCAACGGATACGATGCCCGGCCGCCGTAGCCCCGGGACACCACGCCGGCCTTCAGTCCGCGACTGGCGAACCAGCGCACCAAGTAGATGACCAGAGGCGTCTTGCCGGTGCCTCCGGCGGTCACGTTGCCTACCACCACCACGGGTACGGGAGCGCGCCAAGTTCTGCCGCGGCCACTCAGGTAGCGCCGCCGGCGACGCTGGACGAACCAGCCGAACAGCGCGGCAGCAGGCCATAGCAGCCGCGGCCAGAAGCGCCCGCCGTACCAAGCTTGCGCCAGGGGGTCGAAAGTCCCGGCCGCCACCGGCAGCGCCGTCGGCTTGGACGGCGGTCTGGTTTCGCCGCGGCCGTTCTCGAACTGCGAACGATACAACTCGGCATACGTGCCGCCAGCGGCCATCAGCGCCCCATGAGCCCCTTGCTCGACGATCCGGCCGTCCTCTACCACCAGGATTACGTCGGCCTTCTCCACGGTAGACAGACGATGGGCGATGACCAAGGTGGTGCGACCGCGCATCACTTCTTCGAGAGCGTCCTGGATGTGCTGCTCCGAATGGGCGTCCAGAGACGAAGTGGCCTCGTCCAGGATCAGCACCGGCGCATCCTTCAACAGCGCCCGGGCGATGGCGACGCGCTGCCGCTGGCCGCCGGACAGCAGTACGCCGCTGTCGCCGACCACGGTTCGCAGTCCTTGCGGCAGAGCGTCGATGAACTCCTTGGCGTGGGCACGGCGCACCGCGGCGTCAATGGCGTCGGGCTCTGCATCCGCCAGACCGCCGTAGGCGATGTTGCTTGCCAGGGTGTCGTTGAACAGCGTCACGTCCTGGGAGACCAGGGATATCTGGCGGCGCAGGCAGGAGAGGCCGTAGCGGTGCAGCGGCTCGCCGTCGAGCAGAATGCGCCCGGCGCTGGGTTCGTAGAAGCGGGCGATGAGCTGCGCCAAGGTGGATTTGCCGGCACCCGAGCGGCCCACCAGCGCCACCGTCCGACCCGCGGGGATGGCCAGCGAGATGTCGTGCAGCACGGCCTCCTGCCCCTCGCCGTAGGCGAACGACACGGCCTCGAAGCGGATGTCGCCCCGCACCCGCTGCACGTCGAGATCGCCGACGTCCGCCTCTGGAGCTTCGTCCAGCTGCGCGAAGATGTCCGTGGCCGCGGCGAGACCGCGCTGCAAGCGGGCGTTGACGTCGGAGAGCTTCTTCAAGGGGTTGGCCAACGCGCCGGCGATGCCCAGGTACTTGGCCAAGTCGCCCGGCGACATGCCGCCGCCGATCTCGGGCTGGAAAATCAAGCCCACCAGGATCGCCAGCGCCATCGCGGCCAGCAGCTGGATCACCTGGGCGCTGACCGCCTTGGTGGCGGTCATCTTCAGGTTCTGGCGGCGGTTGCGCTCGCTGGCATGGCGAAAGCGAAGCCGCTCGTAGCCTTCGCCGCCGAAGATCTTCACTTCGCGGTGGCCGGCCACGGCCTCGGCGGCGACATGGGTGACATCGCCCATGGAGCTCTGGATGCGTTCGCTCAGCCGCCGGAAGCGCTTCGACGCATAGCGCACGATGAAGATCAAGCCGGGCACAATGACCAGGAACGCCAGCGTCAGCAGCCAATTCCAGTAGATCAGGGCGCTCAGATAGACCACCACCTTCAAGCCGTCGGCGACGACGATCTTGAGCGCATCGGCCGTGGTGTCCCGCAGTTGCGCGGTGGTGAACGTCAGCCGCGACACCAGGTGGCCGCGGGCGCTCTTGTCGTAGAAGGCGCTGGGCAGCTGCAGCAGCCGCTCGAACAGCTGCGAGCGGATGACGTGGATGGCGCGCAGGGATATCCGCGACAGGGCGTACTCGCCGGTCACCGAGCCGAAGAAGCGCAACAGCGCCAGCGCCAGGATCGCCACAGGGAAGATCCAGGCGTAGGACGGCAGCGGGTAGTACAGTCCATCGACGATCATCCCCAGCACTTGGGCGAAGCCCACCTCGCCCGCCGCGGTCAGCAGGAACCCGGCCACGGCCAGCAGGAACCAGAGCTTCTGATCGGCGACATAGCCGAGCAGCCGCCGGTAGGTGGCCCAGTCGCCGGAAGACCAACGCCGCGACGGGACACCGGGGGGATCCTCGCTGTCCGGGCGGGTCGCAATGGATTCAGCGCTCGGCATCCTCGGCCTCTCGGCTTGCGGGCTCTTGGGGAGCTTGCGTCGCAATGCGGATGCGGGTCAACCCCAGGCGGCCGGCTGCGTCCAGTACCCGCACCACCGCCTGATGAGGGGTATGCGCGTCGGCGGCTACTACCACGCGCCCAGCGCCCTCGACTTCCGCCAACGCAGCCAGCAGGGTAGCGAGCCCGGCATCCGCCAGCATCCGGTCGTTCACCGCGTATTCTCCAGCGGCGTTCACCTGTACGGCAATGTCGCTGCCCATAGGCTCCAAAGGGCTGCCCTTCCCCATCGGCAGTTCCACTTCAAGGGCGGATTCTCGACTGAACGTGGTGGAAACCATGAAAAAGATCAGCAGCAGGAAGACCACGTCGATCAGCGGCGTCAACTCTACGGCGCTAGCTTGCCGTCCAACTCGTCGGGAGCGCTTGAAATTCACGACCGCGACTCCCCCGGATGCGTAAGATCCACAAGCCGCCCCGCTTGGTGTTCCATGGTCACCACGAGATCGTCCACCTTGCGCAGCAGATAGCGGTGAAAAATCAGCGCCGGGATGGCCACGCACAAGCCGGCCGCGGTAGTGACCAGCGCCTCCGAGATGCCGCCGGCCAGTACGCCGGCATTGCCCGCACCATCCTCTACCAGCGTTCGGAAGACGCGGATCATCCCCACCACGGTGCCCAGCAGCCCCAGCAGCGGGCTGATGGACGCGACGGTGCCCAGCGCGGTGAGGTAGCGCTCCAAGTCGTGGACTACCCCCGCAGCGGCACCCGCCATCGCCTCCTTCATCGTCTCCCGCCCCTGCTGCGCATTGACGAGGCCGGCCAGCATGATGCGGCCCAGGCAGCTGGCCTCGCACAGCGGCTTCAGCCGTGCGATTTCGCCACCTCCCTTCCCCGCTTCGGCGACCACTTGGTCGAGCAGGCCAGCCGGTGCCACCCGGCCAGCTTGCAGCGACCAAGCGCGCTCGATGCAGATGGCGACGGCGACCACGCTGCACAGCGTGATCGGCACCATCAGCCAACCGCCCGATTGGAGGAGTTCCAGCATGTCGGGTTCCGGCGGCGCACCGCCCTCGCTGCCTCGCCAAGCAGATTATCCATCGTCGCCGAAGGAAGATGCCAGCGGCAGGACGGAGTCGGATGTGCGACGAATCTGCGCTGCGAAGCCCAGCGCCGCCCACCGCGACCACATCGCCGGCGAAGTCCTGGCGCGGCGGTTCGTCCCCAGCGCCGGTCTCGGCGACGCCTTCGAGACGATCGTCGACGGCAGGGCGCTGAAGTTCGCGCTGGAAGCGGCGAGCGGCGACGGCTGACGCGCCCGCGCTTCGGCACCGCCATGGCCATTCGGATACCGCCGGACTACGTCGAGCTGGCCGGGCAGCTGGCGGATCTCGCCCGCCCCATCGCCCGGCGGCGCTTCCGCCAGCCGCTGGCCGTCGTCGACAAGCCGGACCAAAGCCCGGCGACCGCCGCCGTCTTCCACATCCAGCCGCGCGCCGCGTTGCCGCAGCAGCCCAGCTGCGGCGAGACGGTTGCGGGTGGCAGCGAAGGCGAGCGGCGTCTGCCAGTCCTCCGAGTGCGGCTCGCCGCCCGGCCGCTGCGCGCCGATGGTGGTTTCCAGCAACTCGGGTTCGGCGTCGAGCAACGCCGCCATGCGATTGGCGTTTTCGCAAAGCACGGCGTCGAAGATGCCGATGTCGTGGCTCGCCAATAAGGCTTCCAGTTCCGGCTGGGCGGCTGTGGCGGCCCATTGCAGCGGAGTGGCGGCGAAGTGCGCATCCCTAGCGCTTAGGTTCGCGCCTCGCCGCAACAGCAGTTCGGACATCTCCCGGCGGCCGTGGAAGGCGGCCTAGTGCAGGGCGTGATGGCGGCAGGATTGGGCTCGAAGCCCAAGTCGAGCAGCAGACGCACCGCCGCCAGGCGATTCGAACCAGCGGCATCCGCCAGCAAGTTCGGCCAAGCGGCCTGAGTGCGCTGGACAAGGTCCGGTTCCGCTTCCAGCCTCGATACGGGTGGTCGCGTCGCTAGGGAACGCTCTTTGCAGCGGCAAGGGACGTCTCGCTGCTAGCCGAGCCGCCAACTATGTTTCAAAGCGAACCGTCGCCAAAGGTCGGCCCGAGCTCAGGGCATTCCGGACATCCAGGCCGTGGCGCGGATCATGGCGCAATGCTCGTCGGGACCATCGCGCCGAGCCGGCGGCATGGGGGTTAGTCGTTGCAGCAAAGGTGCTTTGTCGAATATGTCGGCGACCGTGAAGTCGCCGACGTACTGCCCGAAACCCGGTCCGGCCGGCACCGTTGGCGCACTCGCGGCGGCATGGGACGGTGCGGTTCGATCTGTACGGGTGCGGGCCTCTTTTTGTCCGAACACACGGGCTGCCCGAACCGCCCTCGGCGTCCGATTCCGACCGGAAGATCGCCTTCGGCACCCGGGCCCTCGTACCGGACGACGGAGACCGAGATGTCTCCGAGCACCCATAGGTCGGTTCGAGTTCGGGGCATTTCGGGTCATGAGCCAGCCGCAGGGTGGAACGCTGGCTGGCTTTCGTCCCTCTGCGCGCATCCGCTGCCCGCCGCCAGCGCCGCCATGCCGCCCTCTGCCGGTCCTCTCAAGGCGCATGAGCAGCGCAGTGCTCTGGTCGATGCCGCTGCCGGGTTGCGGCCACACGCAGCGAGTCGGCGTCCGAAACGTTGCCGAACTGGCGGCGCCTCAATCGGCGCTGGCGAAGCGCATGGTCTCGCCGTCGTGACTGACGGCGATGGTCTGGCCGGGCGCGAAACGGCCTTCGAGCAGGGCGGTGGACAGCGGGTTCTCCAACGCCCGCTGGATGGCGCGCTTCAGCGGCCGGGCGCCGAACACCGGATCGTAGCCCTGCTCCGCCAGCGCGTTCATGGCCGCGTCGTCCACCACGAAGCCGAGTTCCTGCTCCGCCAGTCGGGTGCGCAAGCGGGCGAGTTGGATTTTCGCGATGGCCGACATGTCCTCTTTCTTCAGCGAATGGAACACCACCACCTCATCGATGCGGTTGACGAACTCGGGCCGGAAAGTCCGCCCGACCACCTCCATCATGGCGTCGCGGATGCCAGCGGCGTCGACGCCCTCGGTGGTGAGGGTCTGCACGATGTCGGAGCCGAGATTGGAGGTCATCACCAGCACGGTGTTGCGAAAGTCCACGGTGCGTCCGTGGCCGTCGGTGAGGCGACCGTCCTCCAGCACTTGCAGGAGGATGTTGAACACGTCGGCGTGGGCCTTCTCGATCTCGTCCAAGAGGATCAGCGAATACGGGCGGCGGCGCACCTGCTCGGTGAGCTGGCCGCCCTCCTCGTAGCCGACATAGCCGGGCGGCGCGCCGATCAGCCGCGAAACGGCGTGCTTCTCCATGTACTCGGACATGTCCACCCGCACCAGGGCGTCCTCGCTGTCGAACAAGGCTTCGGACAACGCGCGGCACAACTCCGTCTTGCCGACGCCTGTAGGGCCGAGGAGCAGGAAGCTGCCGTTGGGCCGATTGGGGTCGGCGAGACCAGCGCGGGCGCGACGCACCGCCTCGGACACCGCGCTCACCGCTTCGTCCTGGCCCACTACCCGCTTGTGCAATTCGTCCTCCATCTTCAGCAGCTTGTCGCGCTCGCTGTCGAGCATCCGGGAGACCGGCACCCCGGTCCACTTGGAGACCACCTCGGCCACCTCGGCATCGGTGACGCGGTTGCGTAGCAGGACATTGTCCTTGCCGTCCTGTTCGGCAGCACTGGCGAGCTGTCGTTCCAAGGCCGGGATGCGACCGTTTTGCAGTTCCGCCATCTTGGCGAGGTCGCCGGCCCGACGCGCTCCCTCGAACTCCATGCGGGCAGCATCCAGGGACTCCTTGATCTGCTGGGCACCGTTGACGCTGGCCTTCTCGGCGGTCCAGATCTCATCCAGATCGGCATACTCGCGCTCGAGCTCGGCGATGGTTTCTTCCAGCGCTGCGTGGCGCTTCTCGGATGCGTCGTCGATTTCGTTCTTCAGCGCTTCCAGCTCGATCTTGTGCTGGATCAGACGCCGCTCCAAGCGATCCATGCTCTCCGGCTTGGAGTCCATCTCCATGCGGATGCGGCTGGCCGCCTCGTCGATCAGGTCGATGGCCTTGTCCGGCAGCTGGCGGCCTGTGATGTAGCGGTGGGACAGACGCGCCGCAGCGACGATGGCCGGATCGGTGATGTCCACCGCATGGTGCAGCTCGTAGCGCTCCTTCAGGCCGCGCAGGATGGCAATGGTGCTCTCCACGTCCGGTTCGTCGATCAGCACCTGCTGAAAGCGCCGCTCCAGGGCGGCGTCCTTTTCGATGTGCTGGCGGTACTCGTCCAGGGTAGTAGCGCCGACGCAGTGCAGTTCGCCCCGCGCCAACGCCGGCTTGAGCATGTTGCCGGCGTCCAGCGAGCCCTCGGCCTTGCCAGCGCCCACCACGGTGTGCAGCTCGTCAATGAACAGGATGACGCCTTTTTCTTGCGAGGGGTTCTCTCTCTCGCTTGCGAGAGGCGCTCGCCCGCTCCCCCGCTGAAGGCTCTCTTCATGCGAGGGGTGCCCCCTCGCGCTCCCCCGCTGAAGGCTCTCTTCATGCGAGGGGCGCCCCCTCGCGCTCCCCCGCTGAAGGCTCTCTTCATGCGAGGGGCGCCCCCTCGCGCTCCCCCGCTGAAGGCTCCCTTGCCTGCCGAGCTCTTTCAGCACCGCCTTCAGACGCTCTTCGAACTCGCCACGGAACTTGGCGCCGGCGATCAGCGCACCCATGTCCAGCGCCAGGATGCGCTTGTGCTTCAGACCCTCCGGCACCTCGCCGTTGAGGATGCGCTGGGCAAGCCCCTCGACGATGGCGGTTTTGCCGACGCCGGGCTCGCCGATCAGCACTGGATTGTTCTTGGTGCGCCGCTGCAGCACCTGAACGGTGCGGCGAATCTCGTCGTCGCGACCGATCACCGGATCCAGCTTGCCCTGCTCGGCACGGTCGGTAAGGTCGATAGTGTACTTGTCCAATGCTTGGCGAGTGTCCTCGGCATTGGCATCCTGCACGGGCTCGAAGCCCCGGGCCGCATCTATGGCGCGGCGGAAGCGTTCGGCGTCGAAACCGGCATTGCGCAGCGCCGTGCCGGCGACGCCGGCATCGGCGCCCATGACGGCGAGGACGAGTTCCGAGGAGATGTACTCGTCTCCTCGCTGCTGCGCCTCCCGGTCGGCTAGGTTGAAGATGCGGCCAAGCTCGGCACAGACATGGACCTCGCCGGTGGGTCTGCCGATGCGGGGCAGGTCGGCCAGCCGGCCGTCGACTTCGGTGCCGAGACGGCTGGCGTCCACCCCCGCAGCCTGCAACAACGGGCCGACGCCGCCATCCGCCAGCAGCGCCGACAGCAGGTGCAGCGGCTCCACCGCGACGTGATCGCGGCCCACGGCCAACGACTGCGCCGCGGCCAGGGCCGCTTGCAAACGCGTGGTGAATCGGTCGAGCTGCATGGCGTAGTTCCTGATTCGGTTGGCACTGCCGCTTTAAGTGGGTGCGACCAGCGGCCAATTCAACGGACGCGGGGCAGCCCTTGGATGGCCGCCGACAGCGCCGCGCCCAGCGCCTGCCATGGCGGCGAATGCCGCTGCGGCTGGATATCATCCCCGGCGAGAATCGGCGGGCGCGGCGGGCGCGGTGGTTGCCGTCCCTATTCCTCCGCCTGACTGGACGCTGCGGGCCGCGTGGTCGCCATCCTCGACATCGGCCGGCGCCGTCGCCACTCCGCCGTCGCCCTGCTGTGCCGCTGGCTGGGCGGACGAAGCCGGAACGGGGTTCTTCGCCATCCTGTCCCGCCGCACTTGGGCGAGAAACCCGAAAAGAGGCGGGATGAACGATGCCAGAACGCCCACGAGAACGGACAGCAGCCACTTGAAGCCTTCGAACTGGCCTCTGAGAGCGCTGATCTCTCCCTTCACTGCCGCGATATCGTCCTTCAGTTCGCTCCTCAGCCCCGCGGTGTCGCCCTTCAGTTCGCTCCTCAGTTCTTCCAAGTCCTGTTGGTGGCAACATGCTCCATGCGTTCTTCAATGGTGGCCAAGCGTTCGTTGATGCGGCCCTCGGACCGGGCCAGATCCTCCTTGGTAGCGAGATACTGGCAGCGTGCCTCCACGCTGGCCGCTCGATCCGCCAAGGCTTCCGGCGCCTGCTCGGCCGCGGTCGGAGAAGCGAGGAGAAACAAGGTGCCGATCAGCGCCCCTCGGCCGGCGTTTCCAGACCGCGCGGCAAAGCGCACGGGCACCCGCCGTGGACTGGGGCAGTAGTTCGTCACCTTCAACGGCTCCACAATGGCCATATTGGATCAGCATACGCCTCTCCGATGCTTGAGCCGCGGCCTGCTTGGATCGGGTAGCGGCTCAGTTCGACTTTGGATAAACCGCGCCACTGCGGATGCCACCGCATAGGGTATTCGGTGCCGTCTCGCATCCTGCATCTTGTGGTTGGATGGCTGAGCGCGGCAACGGGAAGTCAAACCGAGCTGCACCTTAGATCGGGCCGCAGGCGGCGAGGCCGGCATCCAGAGCCCGGCGCACAGGCAAGCCGCCACCGTCCAGCCGCCAGTAGGGCGAGTCCCGGCAGCGCGTGGCGGCGATGGCATGGGGATGATCGCTGCGCCAGCGCAAGGCCCCGGATACCCCGGTGGAGAGAATGTGCGCGCCGACGTTCCGATAGCGCTCCACCACCGCCGGATGCGGGTGTCCGAAACGATTTTCGAAGCCGGCGCCGACGACGGCGAAGGTCGGCCGCAAGGCGGCAACGAACGCTGCCGTGGACGAGGTGGCGCTGCCGTGGTGCGGCACCAGCAGCAGGTCCACGGCGGGGACGCGCAGATCGGCTTCCACCGTCTTCTCGATGTCGCCGGGGAGCAGCACCCGCGCCGTCGCGGTCTCGATCAGCAATACGCAGGAGGCGTTGTTGCCGGCGAAGCCGTGGCCCGGCAGCGGGCTCAGGACGACGAAGTCCACGCCGTCCCAGCGCCAGCGCATTCCGGCTTGGCACGGCGCCGCGCCGAAGCCGACCACCGGCTCTCCGGCCAGCACCGCGCCGACACGGATTCCAGCGAGCACGGACGCGGCGCCGCCGACATGGTCCAGATCGCCGTGGCTGAGCACCAGCATGTCGATGGCGTTGCGGCCACGGCCACGCAATGCCGGCAGCACGACGCTGTCGCCGGCATCGGCACCAGCGGGAAATCCCGGGCCGGCATCGTAGAGCAGCGCATGGCTGGCGGTTTCCACCAGCACGGCCGTTCCCTGGCCGACGTCGAGCACCGTCACCGCCACCTCGCCGGGCAGCACCGCGGGTTTCGGCAGCAGCGACGGAACCAGCAGCAGCGCCGCCACCGCGGCGGCCAGCGCTAACGCCGCCAGCCGGGACACCGGCAGCAGACAGGCCGCCGCAGCCGCCGCCACCCAGGGCAGCCACCAGCCCGGATCGGCGACGTACAGCGGCGCCAGCCGATCCGCGAACGCCAGCACCTCGGCCACCACGGCGACGCCGAAGTCCGCGCCGAGCAGCAGCCAGGGGCCGAGCGGGGTGCCAAGCAGCATCGTGCCGACCAACGCCAGCGGCACCACCAGCAGAGTGACCGCTGGCACGGCGACCAGGTTGACAGCGATGCCGAAGGGATGGATCAGGCCGGTGATGCCGACGGCGGCCGGCACGAACACCACGGCGATGGCCAGCTGCGCCACGACCGCGGACGCCACCCAGGAGCGCGGCCTCGGACGCGGCGCGAAGAAGCCCAGCAGCACGGCGACAGCGCCGAACGACAGCCAGAAGCCAGCCGCCAGCGGGGCCATGGCATCCAGCAGCAGCACCACGGCCAAGGCATAGGCGAACACCGCCGAAGGCGAAGTCGAGCGCCCGACCACCAAGGCCAGCATGGCCGTCGCCGACATCGCGAAGGCGCGCAGCAACGACAGCCCGGCGCCGGCGAGCAGCACATAGCCGCCCGCCAACAGCAACGCCGCCACCACCCCGGCAGGCTTCGCCGGCAAGCCGCAAAGCAGGCCCAGGCCGCGTCCCAGCAGAAAGCCCAGAGCGGTGACGATGCCGACGTGCAAGCCGGAGATCACCAGCAGATGCATAGTGCCGGTGCGCCGGTAGCGCTCCAGCGCCTCGTTCGGGATGGCCGCCGAGTCGCCCAGGGTCAACGCCGCCAGGACGCCGCCATGGACCAGGTCCAAGCGCAGCAGCCGGTCGCGCAGGTTTTCGCGCACCGTGTCGAGGAGAGCGGCGGCATCCGCCCCAGCGTCGAGCCGAGAACCGGACACCACATAGCCCGTCGCCGCAAGCCGGGTGCGCGCGAACCAGCGGTCGGCGTCGAAACCGTAGGCGTTGGCGGTGCCGCGCGGCGGTTTCAGGCGGACGCTCATACGCCAGCGCTCGCCGCCCCGCAGCCGCGGGCCATCGAACCACGTCAGGCGGACGCGCCCGGGAATGCCGCAGTCGGAGGCATCGGGCACCAGCACGAATCGCTGCATCGACAGTCCATCCGCGCCCGGCCCGGCCTCGGACCGCGCGGGCAGATCGACGATCCGCCCCACCACCGTGGTTGCCGCACAGGAAGCGTCGATGCGGCGAGCCATCGCATCCAGGGCGTGCAGCGCGCCCCAGCCGAGGCCCAACGCCAGCATGCCGGCGACGCGCAGCCGGCGCAGGGGCAGCAGACCGGCGCCGCCGGCCAGCCAGCATAGCCACAGCGGCTGCGCCGCCGGCAGCCAGTGCGCGACGACGACGCCGGCCGCAAACGCCAGCGCGCAGTTGCGAATGTCCATTTGCCCACCGCGCCCGGCATAATGCGCGTCGTCGCCGACACGCTCCGCCTGCGCCGCCCATGCGAAATCGGATCGCCAAGTATCTGCCATCCAGGGAGCGGATCCACGCCCAAAGCTCCCTCGGGCCGGTGCGGCATCTGATTCTCGAGCCGGAGCTGTGGCGCCTGCACCGCCGTTCCGTTTCCGGCGCGTTCTTCATCGGCCTGTTCTGCGCCTTTCTGCCGGTTCCGATCGGCCAGATGCTGCTCGCCGTGCTCTTCCGCTGCAACCTGCCCGTCGCCGTGGCCTTGGTGTGGATCACCAATCCCGTCACCGCGGGGCCGATCTTCTTCGCCTACATACTCGGCCAGCCACGCCACCCCGACGATGGGCACACGATAATCTCTGCGAGGACGATCTTCATAGCAGGCCTATCGTGCCATCAGCAGCCCATAGGACCGCCACCGCCACCGCCAGATAAATCAGGGCTGAAAGCGAGGCCCACAGGCGCGACTTGTACCGGTCCGGGAGCCCGGCCAGGAAGATCATCACGCTGAACCCTAGCAGCAGCATGAGCATGGCGACAACCCTTTACCTATTCTCGCGGACAAATGTACGATAGTGGTCGCCGAACAGCCAGCCCAGAAGACGACTGAACGAAACGACTCACGCTTATTTTTGCGACGCTGCTCACGGCCACGGCAGCAGCGGAACTGGTTGAGATCGCGCCTAGTGACGCCCTCGGCGAGGCGGACGCCCGGGCACTGGAACAGATGCGCACGGCGTATCTCATCGAGCAGTCGACGGGCTACGACCTCTCGATGCTGCATGTCGGTACCATACTACTCGACCTGGACGGCTACGCCACGATGACCGGCCGATCGAGAGAGGACGTGCGGGCCGAGTTCGGCACCGCCTGGTACGTTCCAGTCGGCGGCGTAGAATGCAATGTCGACGCGAAGAGTCCACACAAGGGCACGGTGGACCTCGGCTTCGGGGCGAAGCACCAGTGGGTGAAGGCGAAGACCTACGCGCATTGCCAGTTCCAGCACACCGGACCGGGAGAGTCGCCGCCGTACCTGGATTGGGTACTACGGATGCTGCTAGTGCGCGACCCGGTGCCGTGGAAGTGGTGGGGGGCGTACGCCTCGTACACCAAACGCGGCTTCGTGGTCACATTCCGGGAGAACCAGGGGCGTCGCGGCGGAACGCAGGTATGGTTCACCTACTGCAAAAACGACGACTACGAGAACCGCGTGGGCGTGTGGCCCGACCCGCCGTTTCCCTGGATCTATGTGGGGATCGGCCCGGTAGGCTCCGAATCCCACTTCGGCACCGTCACGGATTGCTGAATGGCGCTGGCCCCCCGCCGATTAGCGGCAGACGCTCTTGAGCCTCTGTCGTCAGTAGGGGGCCACTTCCACTCCTCTCCTCCGCTCGCTGCGTCGCCTCGTCAACAAGTGCATGTCAGGGTGCCAGCAACTTGGAGAGACCAACCATGAAGTCCGTGAAGAAGCTCGTGATGACGGGACCTGCTCCAGGACGACTCGAGCTGTAGCCCTGCGAGCGTCTGCGGGACATTCGCAAGTTCCACAACGATGCCATGGTGTTCATGGGGAGCCTCTCCGCCATCATGGCTCCGATCCCTTCCTTCAGTTCGCGCACCTCGCGGCCATGCTCGGCATGGTCACGACTTCCCGCGCTACCGCTGAGTGGCACTGATACTGCGATGAGAAAGAACAGCGTTCCTCCTCAAGCACTTCAGCTTCGATACATGGCAGCACCTATTCAAGACGCCTCCGATCCGGTATTCAAGACACCTCCGATCCGGGTGCGCCCGATCTACCTCGGCATCTCCTACGGCCTTGATCGGGCTGGCCTTGCTCGGTTCGCTGGCCCTGCGCGACGGTTGCTTCTGAAGGCGACGAGGGGAACGACTTCGAATCCGTAGCACCGCCACTGCCTGCGGCGTACGCGGCGACGACGCCGGCCGCAAACGCCAGCGCGCAGTTGCGAATGTCCATTTGCCCACCGCGCCCGGCATAATGCGCGTCGTCGCCGACACGTTCTGCCCGCGCCGCCCATGCGAGATTGGATCGCCAAGTATCTACCATCCAAGGAATGGATCCACGCCCAGAGTTCCCTCGGGCCGGTGCGGCATCTGATTCTCGAGCCGGAACTGTGGCGTCTGCACCGCCGTTCCGTAGGCGGCGCGTTCTTCATCGGCCTGTTCTGCGCCTTTCTGCCGATTCCGGTCGGCCAGACGCTCATCGCGGTGCTGCTCGCCGTGTTCGCCCGCTGCAATCTGCCCATCGCCGTGGCCTTGGTGTGGATCACCAATCCGCTCACCATAGGGCCGATCTTCTTCTTCGCCTACAAACTCGGCGCTTGGCTGCTCGGCACCGAGGCGACCAACACCGGTTGGGAACTCTCTTGGCAGTGGCTGAGAGAAAAGTTCGCCGAGGTGTGGAGGCCGCTCATCCTGGGTTCCCTGGTATGCGGCTGGGTAAGCGGACTCACCGGCGCCGTGCTCTCGCGTCTGTTGTGGCGGCTGCACATCATGCGCCGCTGGCAGCAGCGTCGCGCTCGGCGAGCTGCTCGCAGAAAACGAAATTCGGCGACCGGCGCCGATGGCGCGGCTAGGCCGAGTGCAGCGCCTGGGCCGGATTCTGGGCGGTCGCCTTGAGCGCCGGCCACAGCACGGCGAGCAGGCTCAGACCCAAGGACAGGCCCGTAATGATCGCCAAGTCGGAAGCCAGCACTTGGGACGGGATTTCCGTGAACCAAGTGCCTTCGATGATGCTGGCGCCCATCACGGCCTCGAACACCGACGCCACCTCGTCTGCATAGGTGGCCAGGAGCACACCCGCCGCCAGTCCCGCAGCCACGCCCAGAAAGGCGACGGAAAAGCCTTGCAGAAAGAACACCGCCACCAGCAGCCGCCTTGATGCGCCCATGGTGGCCAGCATGGCGACATCGCCACGCTTGTCGTTCACCAGCATGGCTTGGCCGGAGACGATGTTGAACGCCGCGATGGCGACGATCAGCGCCAGCAGGGCGAACATGATGGCCTTCTCGATCTTGACGGCTCGGAACAGTTCGCCGTGGTCCTCCATCCAGAAACGCACCTCTGCTTCGGCGCCGAGCGCCTCGCGGACGCGCACTGCCAGCGCCGGCGCCGCGAACGGATCGGCGAGATGCAGCCGCCAGCCGTCAGTGCCAGCCGCAGTCAAGCCGCGGCGGACGATGTCGGCGCGCAGCGCCACTCCCAAAGCGGCATCGGGCTCGGCCTCGGTCTCGAAGATGCCGACCAGCTCGAACCGCTCGATGCGGGGGCGCACTCCGGCACCGCTGAGCGTGGACAGCACCAGCGCCACCGGATCGCCGATGTCGATACCCATGGCGCGAGCCAGCGGCGCACCGAGGGCGATGCCGCCCGGCGTCGCCAGCAGGCGCTCGATTGCGTCCTCGCCCAGCCATTGCGAGAGCGACTCCAAGCCGTCCTCGTCAAAGGCGGCGAGGACGATGAAGTTCACCGCCCCGCTCCGCGCCAGCATCGCCTCGCCCTCGAAATAGCGGCTCACCTGGTCGACGCCGTCGATCGCCCGCACCGCGTCGATGCCGGCGGTGCGCAAGCCAGGGCGCGCAACGATGCCATGGGGAACGACGCTGAGAATGCGGGTGGTGATCTCCCGGTCGAAACCGTTCATGACGCTGACGACCACGGTGAGGATGGTCACGCCGAGGGCGAGACCGATGAACGACACCCAGTTGATCAGCGTGGCATAGCCGTGGCTGCGAGCGAACAGGTATCGGCGGGCGATCATAAGCGCGGTGCGCACATCCGCGCCGGCGACGGCGGCACCCGGAGACGAGAACGGATCAGCGACCATCGGCAACGCCTTCCAGCACTCCGTTCGCCAGTGCCAGCGTACGGTCGGTGCGGGCGGCGATTTCTTCGTCGTGGGTGACGATGACGAACGACGCACCTGTGACCTTCCCCAGTTCGGCCATCAGCGCCAGCACGCCGTCGGCGCTGTCGCGGTCCAGATTACCGGTGGGTTCGTCCGCCAGCACGATGGCTGGGGACGCCGCCAGGGCGCGCGCCACGGCCACCCGCTGGCGCTCGCCGCCGGACAGTTCGTGGGGACGATGCGCCACCCGCTCCCCCAAGCCGACGCTGACCAGCAGTTCCCGCGCCCGCGCCGACGCGGCGGCGAACCGTGCGCCGCCCACCAGCAGCGGCATGGCGACGTTCTCCAGAGCCGAGAACTCCGGCAGCAGATGATGGAACTGGTAGACGAAGCCCATGCCGGCGTTGCGGATGCGAGCGCGGCCAGCGGGACTGGCCTTGGTGAGCGACTCGCCCATCACCGTCACCGAGCCGCAGTCCGGGTTGCTCAAGCCGGCGAGAATGTGCAGCAAGGTGCTCTTGCCGGCACCCGAGCGGCCGACGATGCCCACCCGTTCGCGAGGCGCGACTTGGAGATCGATGCGACGCAGCACAGTCAGTCGCTGGCCGCCTTGGGCGTAGCTCTTGGCGATGCCGGCGGCAGCCAGCGCTGGTTCTTCCGGCGGCGTCTCATTCATGCTGCAATACGTCCGCGGGGTTCAGCTGCGAGGCCCGCCAAGCAGGGAACAGAGTCGCCGCCAAGCACAGCCCCATCGCCGTCGCGGCGACGCGAACGATGTCCGAAGACGCGAACTGCACCGGCAGCCGGGTAATCAGGTACTCGCCCATCAGCGGCGTATCGAGCAGAACTTCCAGGTAGGGGAAGCCGGCTTCGGCGACGATGCCCAGTCCCACCCCGACCCCGATGCCGAGGCCGATGCCGACCACGGCAACCACCGCGCCCAGCACCAGGAAGGCACCGACGACGAGGTTCGATCGGCTGCCCATGGTGCGGAACATGGCGATGTCGCCGCGCCGCTCGTTGACGATCATAACCAGACTGGAAACGAGGTTGAAGGCCGCCACGGCCACCAGCAGGGACAGCAGCAGGAACAACATGTTGCGGGTCGCCTGGATAGCGTTGTACAGATTGCCAAGGGTACGCGACCAAGTGCCGACGCGGTAGCGATGGCTGCCGAGGGCGCGGACGATGCGTCCCTGCACTGCGTTGGCAGCCAGGGGGTGCGAGGTCGCCACATGGAAACCATGTACCGCGTCGCCCAAGCGGAACAGTCGGGCGGCGTCGTCCCGGTGCAGGTAGGCGACGAAACGGTCGAGCTGGGAGCCGCTGTCGATGACGCCGGCCACGCGCAGCCGCTTCTGCCGCGCGAACAGGCCGAAGGGGGTCACCGTGGCTTCCGGCAGCACCACGGAAACATCGTCGCCGACATCAATGCCGAGGCGCTGCGCCGCCTTGACCCCGACGAGGATACGAAAGGCACCGGCTTCCAGTCGCTGGGCGCGGTTTTCTCCCCAGTCTCCGGCCTGCCGGCGTTGGGCGAATTCGAATACCCGCGACCCTGCGGCGTATTCCGCGGGATCTACGCCCGTCAGGCTGACGCCGACGGTGCCCTCGGCGGTGGCCAGCAGGCCAGCGCCTTCCACCACGGCACTAGCCGCGGCCACGCCATCGATGCCGCGAACGATGCGCAGGACGTCCTCGTCGTCATGCACCGGAGTCCGCCCGAAGACGGTGACGTGGGGGACGATGCCCAGTACGCGGTCGTTCATTTCGCGCTCGAATCCCGCCACCACCGCCTGCACGAATACCAGGATCGCCACCGACAGCGCCAGCCCGGCCAGGGACAGCACGCTTACGAAGGAGATGAAGCTGCGCCGGGAACGGGCGTAGCGCAGGCCGATGTTGACGGCTAGCGGACGGAACATAAGAGACGCAGCGTTTCGCGGAGCGGTAAGTGTATGCGGTTTCAATCCCAAGAGGGCCGGCGCTCAGATCGTCGAGCGCGACGCCATCCTGACGCCAAAATCGACTAATCCGGCAACCACTTTCGGCGACGAAAAACTGGCCAGAGACTAAGGCAGGTAGACTTCCATAGCCGTGGACCGGCGGATTTCGAAACCATCCCCTGCGGCTGGCGACAGCTTCCCCTGCAGTCGATTCGTACGGACGACGAACAGCGCCGCAAGGCCGTTCTGCTCCGCGAAGCGAAGGCCGGCATCTTCGCCGAGAACCATCAGCGCCGTCGCGTAGGCATCGGCGAACAGCGTCGTTTCGGCGACTACCGTGACCGACGCCAGCCGATGCGCCACTGGACGGCCCGTGCGCGGATCGATGAGGTGGGAGATGCGAACACCGCCGCGCTCCCGATACTGCCGATAGTCGCCGGAAGTCGCCACCGCGCCCCGCCGCAGGACGATGGCCGGCGCTAGATGGCCTTCGCCGGCCGGCGACTCTACGCCGAGCCGCCACGGGCCGCCGCCGGGGCTCGTTCCGGCGACGCGGAGCTCGCCCCCCAACTCGATCAGGTAGGCACGACAGCCAGCTGCTTGGAGCACCTCGGCGAGCTGGTCCACAGCGTACCCCTTGGCGATGGCCGAGAGATCCAGCGTCAGCGGCGCATGTTTTTCCAAGCTGGGCGGGTCGAGCCGGGAGACGAGCTTGCGATAGCCGACGGAGCCCAGGGCAGCCTGGATTTGTGCCTCCGTGGGCACCGCCTCGGGAACATCGGCAGCGCCGAATCCCCACAGTGCGACCAGCGGCGCAACGGTGGGGTCGAACGCGCCGCCGGTCTGTTCGGCTACCGCCTTCGCGGCATCGACCACCTCCACCACGGCGGCGGAGATCGGCACTGGCTGTCCTCTCGGCGCACGGTTGAAGGCGGCCAGTTCCGAACCGGAATCGAAGGTGGACATCTGGCCATCGACCTCGGCCAACACGGCAGCGATGTGCTCGCGGGGTGCCGCGCCGGGACAGTCCGCCTGGATCGCGTAGGTGGTTCCCATCGACCGCCCAGACACCAAATCGAAGCCGCAGCCAGCCAACAGCGATGCCGCGAGCAGCACGCAGTAGCCTCGGGTGTGCTTACTTTCGATGAAGTGCAGGGCCGTTCCCAACTTGCCAAGGATGTTGCTGCGATTTTGCCCGTGCGACGGTGCCGGGATCGACCCCAGCGACGGCACCTTGACGATCATCCGACCCTACCGCCAAACTTCACGGTCACCAACCCGCCTGAGGAGTGCCCTCGTGCCCAAGTACTGCAAGGTCGACAAATCCGACCATATCATGACCGTCACCCTGAACCGGCCGGAGCGGCTCAACGCCCTGCATCCGCCCGCCAACGCCGAACTCGGCGAGATTTTCGACGACTACGCCGCGGATCCGGACATGTGGGTGGCCGTCGTCACCGGGGAGGGCCGCGCCTTCAGCGCCGGCAACGACCTGCGCTACCAGGCCGAGGGCGGCGAGCGGGTACCGGCGCCGCACGGCTTCGGCGGCTTGACCTCGCGCTTCGACCTCGCCAAGCCCGTGTACGCTGCGGTGAACGGCGTCGCCATGGGCGGCGGCTTCGAGATCGCCTTGGCCTGCGACATCATCATTGCTTCGGAAAACGCCGTCTTCGCCTTGCCGGAGCCGAAGGTGGGCCTCGCCGCGCTGGCCGGCGGCCTGCAGCGGCTGCCCCGGCAGATCGGCGTCAAGCGCGCCCTGGGCATGATCCTCACCGGTCGCCACGTACCGGCCCAGGAAGGCTGCGAGCTAGGCTTCGTCAACGCCGTGGTGCCGCACGACAAGCTGATGGAGGAAACCCATCGCTGGGTGCAGATGACCCTGGAATGCGCGCCGCTGTCCATCCGCGCCAGCAAGGACGTGGTGTACCGCAGCCTGAGCATGGGCTCGCTGGAGGAGTCCATGGCGGTACGCTACGAATCCGTGGCGACGCTGTCGAGCAGCCAGGACTTCATCGAAGGGCCGCGCGCCTTCGCCGAGAAGCGGCCGCCGAATTGGCAGGGCCGGTAGCAGGCGGAAGCGGCGGATGACCGGCACGGATACGACAACGGCCAACGGACGAATACTCGGCGCCGCGCCGTGGCGGACTTCGCCGGATCGCCACAGGCTCGCGGCCCGTCTTCTGCAACGGTGCCTTCGCTGTCTTGAACCGCCGACGGCCGTCGCCACTGACCGGTTGCCGCGCACTGCGATTCTCGACATGGCCGACGCATCGATGCGTTCTTTGCGTAGATGGCGCGTCCTCTCGGCTAGACCTTGGCGCGGCTGCGACAGCGTCGTCATTGAATATAAGCCGATGCCTTCGCCAGTCGCCTGTCAGCGAATCATTCCGCCGAAGCGGTGAAATTCGCCCTCGTCAATACGCTCGCCTTTTGCGGTGGATTTGCCATCATGTCGCTCGAACTCCTTGGCGGGCGCATCCTGGCGCCTTGGTTCGGCGGCAGCATCTACGTCTGGGGCAGCATCATCACGGTGTTCATGCTGGCGCTGTCTCTGGGCTATCTGATCGGCGGCGCCCTGTCGCTGCGTTCGCCGTCGCTGTCCCGCTTCGGCCTCGTCTTCATTGTTGCGGCGGTGGTGCTCTATCCCATCGTGCATTGGGCAGAGTCGATGCTGGCGTGGGTGTTCGAACGCATCGAGGATCCCCGCTACGGCAGTCTGGCCGCATCGCTGGTGCTGTTCGCGGCGCCCACCGTGGTGCTCGGCGCCATCTCGCCCTACTCCGTGCGCCTGCTGGTACGCGACCGGGCGGAGTCCGGCAAGGTGGCCGGGACACTGTACTTCGTATCCACCCTGGGCAGTGCTCTGGGCACCCTGGCTACTAGTTTCTACTTCGTGCTCTGGTTCGAGATCGATGCCATCGTGCAGGTGCTGTCGGCGACCCTTCTCGCCCTCGGCGTAGTCGCTCTGTCTGCTCGCAGGCTGGACGATCATGGGTAGGCTGGCGGCCGCCGCGGTACTCGTCTGTTCAACGCTGTCCGCGGCGGAGGTAGTGCATCGCGAACGCTCTCTCTACCAGACCATTCTCATCACCCGGGAACCTGCCCGCCTGTGCATGCAGTTCTCGATGCGGAGCCGGCAACGCAACCAATCGTGCATGAATCCGCGTCGCCCCAAGCGCATGGTCTTCACCTACACGCGGATGATGATGTCCGCGCTGCTGCTCGCGCCGGCACCGAACACCGTGCTCGTGGTCGGTCTCGGCGGCGGAACTCTGCCGACGGCGCTGGCCGAACTGCTGCCGACGGCCCACATCGACGTAGTGGAAATCGATCCCGCGGTGGTGGCCGCAGCGGAGAAGTACTTCGGCTTCCGGAGCGGCCAGCGGATGCAGGTTTACGTCCGCGATGCGCGAGTATTCGTCAAGCGCGCCTTGGCGGCTGGCGAACGCTACGACCTCGTGCTGCTCGACGCCTACAGCGGCGACTACATTCCCGAACACCTGATGACGGTGGAGTTCCTGCAGGAGACCCGCGCCCTGCTCGTCCCCGGTGGCGTGGCGGCCGCCAACACGTTCGCTACCTCGCGCCTGTACGACCACGAATCCGAGACCTACCGGGCGGTGTTCGGCATGTTCTTCAATCTCAAGACCCCGGACAGCGCCAACCGCATCGTGCTGGCGACGAACGGACCACTGCCGCCGAAGGCCGTGCTGCAGGACAACGCCGTGCTGTGGCGCAGTCGCCTGCGGCCCTACGACGTGCCCATTCGCAGCTACCCGAGGCGGCTGTCGCTGGAGGTGGACTGGGACGTTTCGAAACGGCCGCTGACGGATCAGTACTCGCCGGCGAATCTGCTGCGCGGGCTGTGACGACTATGACTAGGCAGCTTCCGCCGCACGCATCCTGGCGAGACAATAGCGCACCCGGGGTTCGCCGGTGTCCGCCGAGAGCACCTTGAACGAGGCTGTGAGCGCATGGATGGACTTGAAGCCGAGGACGGTAGGGCGTTCCAGCTAGGGCACGGGTCGAGTCCAATCGTTTCAGAACAGGAACTTGCGCCGATATCAGACCAGTATCCGCGACCGAACGACCCGCCTGCACTGAGAATGCGCCGTCTCACGGATCGAACGATCGGTATTCGATAAGGGCGGAACGACCGATGATGTCCACGATGGCTACCGACAACTCGACGCCGAACGCGTCCGTAAGCCGCATTGCTTTGCCCAGACGAAAGGACACCGGCTGCTGTCGCCCCTCCTCGATGGCGATATTGTCGGCGTACAGATAAGTCCGATCAGAAGTATCGCGTATCGGGTTTAGCCGCCCGCGCAGGCCGGGGAGATGTCCCGTGGCTTGGAAAAAGATAGCCGCACCTCCGGTCAGGAGAGGTGCGAGTTCCAGCAGCAGACCTCCCTTGTGCGGCATCCACTCCCGTTCGATCCCTGCAGCATACCCCGGCGCCGCAGCATACACGGTCATCGGCAGATGCGTCGTGTACAGATCAAGGGCTGCTTCGCCAGCCTCGTCGGTGGTTGCCCGCTGCCACGTCTTGTTTGGAAACAGCGCCAGAACATCGACTCCGGGCAGAGGCGTTCCCTCCGAATGTATCGTGACCGTCGCGGCGGCGGGAACAAATTCGAGTTTGGCGGCAGGCATGTTCAGCACCAGGCTGGATTCATCAACCAACTTGTATTCCGGCAGGACGCCGGCGATTTCTTGAGTCTTCTTGAGGATAATCGAGACGCCGTCCCCCCGGCGTTCCATCAAGAACCGACGATGGTCGGATCCGGAAACATCGCCAACGGGAATTCGTCCAAACACGGAAGCGATTACTTCGTTGCGGGTTGCTTGGCTTGCGTCCATGCCTGCTATGGTCATGCCATTGGGAAGCGGACCAGGAGAGTCGATCTCAAGACGGTTCTTGAACATCGACAGCCTGATCCGACGCGAGGACATGGCATAGTCGCGGTGCGCAACCGCGTTGACCAGCGCTTCGAAAACCGCGGCCGAGCTGTACTGCGGCGCATCCTCCCGTTGCGGCATCTTGCGTGCCGCAACGCGCATGTTGCGAACGACGAATTTCACCGCGTCGGCAACCTGGACGGGAAGCGGGCCGACTATTTCCTGTGCATCCAATTGACCGGAGGCACGGTCTTTTCCACGATAGTGTGTCGCCATGATAGTGGCTTGCGGCGGCCATTCCTGCGGCGACTGGGCGCAAAGCAGCACGCCAGCAACTGTGGCTCGATCCACACCAGTTCCGTCCTGCGCCAAGAGGCGAAGATTCATCAGTCCCCGGCGAGGGTCGGTCGCTCCAGCCACACTGAGGAGCGGCTCCCACAAACGCTCGCTGAGCGTCTCGAAGCCCGTGTGCGGCACGATTTGCTTGTCGAACCACAGGTAGCGGCTCTGTGCGCGGTTCTGCGCCAGCCTCAGGCTTTCGTCGCCGGCTAGGCGGCGCTTGGTCGCACCAACCCGGATGAACGCACGTCCAGCTCGCTCGTGAACGGCGTCGCCCCGCGGCACTTCGACGAGCACGAAAGCCCTGTCGTCAAGTTCTCGATGATGAACCTCAATGCGCAGGGGGGGATCGATCGTGTCGGTGCCAATCTCCACCAGCAGGCGGTCGAGCGCCGCCATCTGTTCCCAGGACATACCTTGAATCCGCCCGTCGTCGGCTACGCCGCACAGCAGCACGCCCCCGCCCGCGTTGGCGAAAGCGCCCAGTTCGTCGGCAAGATCGTCTCTACGGGGGCTGATCGGGGCATCGCCGTTGAATTCGATCTGCTTGAATTCCCAGCAGCTATCCTCACCCAATCGCAATTGCCGACGGATTTCCTGGTCGCATCTTGTCATGGCTTGGCTCGCGCACCTGCGTCCATCCAGGCAAGCAAGGCCGGACTGACAGAAGCGCCGTTCATGCGAATGCTCGACTGCCCGCTCGTCGTCTGCTATGCGGATATCCCGAAGGTGGGTTTTGATAGCAGAAAATCGCGCCTATGTGCCAAGACCCTGTTTTCTCCTGCATTCGCGTCGTCTCGCTCCTGCAATCGGTCAGCAACCTTTGCGAATTCGGACACTAGCTCGTATAGCGGTGTTGTCGCCGTCGGGTTTTTGTTTCTTTGTCTGCCTAGGGCCATGCCCGTCCTTCCCGGACCCGTCTTCGGCAACCGATCGGGATGGCCCAATCCCGATCCGACAGGCTGCGGCGAGACCCCGTTCGCCGGGATCGTACTACGATGCCGTCTCGACGAGGTTCCGCTGCCATGCTCGGTGATCCGGGGAGCGGCAAGTCGCGAGGGAAGATACGACCGAGGCATCGTCCCGTCAACCCTGACCATCCCGTCATTTTTATCCGGTGTTTCCTCCGCTGCTGGGGGGGGCGTTCGCACACGTGCCAGCCTCGGCCAGAACCCAGACCGAAACGAGCTTGAATGCTTCTGGATCGATCGTACTTCGACGCGCAGGGTAGATTTAGGATGGTCGTGCCTCCTAGTCGGTGCGGCAAGCTGGCCTAAACAATATACTGCGTTCGTCCCGGCCGCGAGCCAACGCCCCGTGTTCGACTTCTCCTTCCCCTATCCGTCGCGCCGAGCGCCGGTGCTGGCGCGCAACGTGGTGGCCACCTCCCAGCCCTTGGCCGCCAGCGCCGGGCTGGACATGCTTCGCCAGGGCGGCAACGCGGTGGATGCCGCCATCGCCACGGCCATCGCGCTGACCGTGGTGGAGCCTTGCAGCAACGGCGTCGGCAGCGACGCCTTCGCCATCGTCTGGGACGGCAGCGAACTGGTAGGGTTGAACGCTTCCGGTCGGTCGCCGGCGGCGTGGACGCCGGCGCGGTTCGCTGGCTGCGAACGGGTGCCAGCGACGGGCTGGGACACGGTGACAGTACCCGGCGCGGTGAGCGCCTGGGTGGCCTTGTCGCGGCGGTTCGGCCGGCTGGCGTTCGGCGATCTGTTCGAGCCCGCCATTCGCTATGCTCGAGACGGCTTCCTTGTAGGCCACGAGACCGCCGCCATCTGGGCGCGGGCGCGGCAGACCTACGCCGAATTCGCCGCTTTCCAAGCGCACTTCCTGCCCGGCGGCAAGGCACCTGAACCAGGCGAAGCGTTTGCCAATCCGGACTTGGCGCAGACCTTGGCGGAGATCGCGCAGACCGAGGGCGAAGCGTTCTATCGAGGCGCATTGGCGATGCGAATCGACGCCGCGGCACGAGCGGCCGGCGGCGCTATGCGGGCAAACGACCTCGCCGCCCACCAAGCGGATTGGGTGCAGCCCCTCGTGCAGCCGTACCGGGATGTCGAGTTGGCGGAAATCCCCCCGAACGGCCAAGGCTTGGCGGCGCAGATCGCGCTGGCCATCCTGCAACACTTCAATGGGCCAGGGCTCGAACCCGGTTCGGCAGACTGGACCCACCTGCAAGTGGAGGCCATGAAAATCGCCATCCGCGCCGCCTTCGACCACTTCGCCGACCCCCGCGCCATGCGCCTGCCGCCGGCAGCGCTGCTGGAGCCCGGCGCCATCCGGCAAGCCGCGGCCGGCATTGGCAGACGGGCCGCCCCGCTGCCGCCGGCAGCGCTGCCCGTCAGCCGCGACACGGTCTATCTCGCCGCTGCCGATCAGGACGGCATCATGGTGTCCTTGATCCAGTCCAACTACATGGGCTTCGGTTCCGGCATCGTCGTTCCCGGCACCGGCATCGCCATGCAGAATCGCGGCGCCGGCTTCGTGCTGGAAGCGAACCACCCCAACGCCGTGGGACCGAGCAAGCGTCCCTACCACACCATCATTCCCGGCTTCGTCACTCGGCGCGGCGCACCGGCCATGAGCTTCGGCGTCATGGGCGGCCACATGCAGCACCAGGGCCATGTGCAGATGGTGACGCGCATCTTCGACCACGGCGAGAATCCCCAAGCGGCATCGGACGCGCCGCGCTGGCACGTCGCGCCGGATTTCCGCGTGGCTCTGGAAGAAGGCTATCCGCAAGCCGTGGCGCGCGAGCTCGCCCAGCGCGGCCACCTCGTGCAGATCGTTCCCGGACACGGCCTCTTCGGTGGCGCCCAGCTTATCGCCCGGCTGCCCGAGGGCGGCTACTGCGCGGCCTCGGACCATCGCAAGGAAGGCGCAGCGGTAGGGTTTTGACCGCCCCTGCTAGGTCGCCGGCAAGGACACCGGCTCCGCCTGCGTCCGCGTCGACAGACCCACCGCGCGACGGGGGTCGAGAGCGTCGCGCACCGCCTCGCCGACGAAGATGAGCAGCGTCAGCAGCAGCGCCAGGGTGACGAATACGGTGATGCCGAGCCACGGCGCCTGCAGATTGGCCTTGGCCGACGACAGCAGCCGGCCGAAGGAGGGCGAATCGTAAGGCAGGCCGAAGCCGAGAAAGTCCAGCGCCGTCAGCGTGGTGATGGCGCCGTTGAGGATGAACGGCAGGTAGGTGAGCGCAGCCACCGTGGCGTTCGGCAGCACATGGCGGCGCATGATGGCGAGGTTGGAGACGCCGAGGCTCTGGGCGGCGCGCACGAACTCGAAGTTGCGGGCGCGCAGGAACTCGGCGCGCACCACGGCCACCAGCGCCATCCAGCTGAAGAACACGAGAATGCCCAGCAGCCAAGCCACATTGGGCTCCACCACGCTGGCGAGGATGATGAGGAGCATCAGGATGGGCAGCCCCTCCCAGACTTCCACGATGCGCTGGCCCAAGAGGTCCGTCAGACCGCCGAAGTAGCCTTGCAGCGCCCCCACGAGCACGCCGACGCTGGAACTGGCGATGGTGAGCGCCAAGCCGAACAGCACCGACAGGCGGAAGGCGTACAGCAGCTTGGCGAACACGTCCGTGCCGCCGCCGTCGGTGCCGAGCAGATGGGCGCGACTCGGCGGCGCGGGAACGTCCGTCAGCCCCCAGTCGATGGTGTTGTAGGAGAAGCGAATCGGCGGCCAGATCGCCCAGCCGTCCGCCTCGATGAGATCCATCACATACGGATCCTTGTACCAGGCCTCGGTTTCCAGAACGCCGCCGAGTTCCGCTTCCGTGTAGGTGAAGACCACCGGAAAGTACAGTTCGCCCTTGAGCGAGAACACCAGCGGCTTGTCGTTGGCGATGAACTCCGCGCACAGCGACGCCAGGAACAGCGCCGCGAACAGCCAGAACGAGACGTAGCCGCGGCGGTTGGCCTTGAAGTTCGCCAGCCGACGTCGGTTCAGCGGCGTCATCCGCGCTGCTCGAAGTCGATGCGGGGATCCACCAGGACGTACACCAGATCGCCCACCAAGCGCATGGCGAGGCCGATGAGGGTGAAGATGAACACAGTGCCGAACATCACCGGGTAGTCCCGCTGCACGATGGCCTCGTAGCCGAGCAGGCCGATGCCCTTGAGCGAGAAGATCACCTCGATCAGCAGCGAGGCAGTGAACAGGATGCCGATGAAGGCGCTCGGAAATCCCGCGATTACGATCAGCATGGCGTTGCGGAAGACATGGCCGAACAGTACGCGCCGCTCGGTGAGCCCCTTGGCCCTTGCGGTCAACACGAATTGCTTGCTGACCTCTTCCAGAAAGCTGTTCTTGGTGAGCATGGTCAGGGTGGCGAAGCCGCCGATGGTGAGCGCCGTAAGCGGCAGCACGAGATGCCAGAAGTAGTCGGCGATGCGCTCCGGCCAAGGCAGCTGATCCCAGGACTCCGACACCAGGCCGCGCAGCGGAAACACGTCGAAGTAGGTGCCGCCGGCAAAGAACACCACCAGGATCACCGCGAACAGATAGGCGGGAATGGCGTAGGCGGTGAACACCACGGCACTGGTCCAGACATCGAATCGAGTACCGTCCCGAACCGCCTTGGCCACGCCCAGGGGAATCGAGATGCTGTACACCAGCAGCAGCGACCACAGGCCCAGGGAGATCGACACCGGCAGCCGCTCGACGATGAGATCCAGTACCGGCCGATCCTTGAAGTAGCTGCTGCCGAAGTCCAGCTGGGCGTAGCTCCAGATCATCTGCAAAAAGCGCTCGTGGGCGGGCTTGTCGAAGCCGAAGTGCTTGTTCAGCTTGTCCAGCATCTCCGGATCCAGCCCGGAGGAGCCGGAGTAGTCCGACTGGGCCGGCGCCATGGACTCCGCCGCCGATACCGACGCCGTAGTGGACATGTTCAGGCCGGACATCTGCGCGATGGCCTGCTCCACCGGTCCGCCGGGCGCGAACTGCACGATGACGAAGTTTATCGTCATGATGCCGAGCAGGGTCGGCACGATGAGCAGCAAGCGGCGAAGAAGGTATCTGCCCATGGCGACGGCGCTATTCGCGCCCGGTGAACTCGTCCACGATGCGCGCCTTGTCGGCGTCCCACCACCAGGTATCGACATGGGCGAAGCGGTTCAGCGGCGGCTGGCCGGCGGGAATGCCGTAGCGGTCCCAGTAGGCGAAGCCCTCCTTCACCTTCGACATGCCGGGCACGAAGTAGAAGTTCCACAACAGCACGCGGTCCAGGGCGCGAATCGCCGCCACGTAGTCGTCGTAGGTAGTAGCGTCGCGGATGGCTTCGATAAGGTGGTCCACCGCCGGATCCTTGATGTTGGCCCAGTTCTCGCTCAGTTCCTGATCGGCGGCGGCGCTGGAGAAGCTGTTGGCGACGCGCAGGGTGGGAGTGTTGTCTGGCAGGAACCAGATGGCGCCGGCGTCGAAATCGCCGGAGCGCATGCGGTACAGCCAGTTGGATATCTCCGGCGAGCGGATGGAGGACTCGATGCCCATGCGCTTCAGCACGCGGGTGTAGGAGATGAACGAGGCGCCCAAGGCCGGCGACACGGCGACGAAACGGATGCGGAACGGCTCGCCGGTGCGTTCGTGAACCAAGCGATTGTTCTCCACCACCCAGCCGGCCTGGCGCAGCAGCTCGGCGACGCGCAGAATGTTGTCGCGGTGCCAGCCGATGCCGCCATGGGGCGGCGGCGCGTAGGGCTGGGCGAACACTCGCGGCGGCACCAGGTCGCGGATGGGCTCCAGATACGCGAGCTCCCGTTCGCTCGGCAGGCCGGTGGCCGCCAAGCGGGACTGGTGGAAGAAGCTGGTGGCGACATCGAAGAAGCCGTAGCCGCCGCGGGTGTTCTGCCACTTGAAGTCGTACAGCAGCCACAGCGCCTCGCGTACGCGAATGTCCTGAAAGCGCGGCTGGCGCATGTTCCAGAAGATGGGCCACCACAGCCCGGCCGGCTTGGACTGCGGCACGAACGCAAGCTTGAAAAGACCCGCTCGCACCGCCGGCGTATCGTAGGCCGTCGCCCAGCGCCGCGGCACGTTCTCCCGATGGATGTCGATGGCGTTGCCCTTCACCGCCTCGGTCTGCATCTGATCGTCCCGGTAGTAGTCGAACTTGACCACATCGAAGTTGTGACGGCCACGGTTGAAGGGCAGGTCCTTGGCCCAGTAGTTCTCCACCCGCTGGTACTTGATCCAGCGACCCACATCGTAGTCGCCGACGCGATACGGCCCGGAGCCCAGCGGCGGCTTCACGGTGGATTTGCCGATGTCGTTCTCCTCCTGGCTCCAGTAATGCTTCGGCAGCACGGCGAGGTCGCCGATGCGCATGGGCAGCAGCGGATCGCTACGATGCGCCTCGGCGACGTGGTAGCGCACTTCCTGCTCGCCCACCGCCTCGATGGCGGTGAAGGCAGCCATGGTGGACACGATGGCCGGGTTGGTCGCCTGCCGGTAGACGTCGAAGCTGTAGAACAGGTCGTCGACGGCGATCGGTTCGCCATCGTGCCAATAGGCTCCGTCGCGCAGACGGAAGCCGATCCAAGAGCCGTCTTCGGCCACGGCGATGGATTCCGCCAGCTGCCCGTAGATGGTACCGGGCTCGTCCGGCGAGCGGAGGGCGAGCTTGTCGTACAGGTAGGCGGTGGTGCCCTGCACCACGCGGCCCAAGGCGGTCCAGTTGAAGCTGTCCCAGTTGCCCATGTCCGGCACCCGCATCTGGCCGCCCTTCGGCGCTTCGGGGTTCACCCATTCGAAATGCGGATAGTCCGGGCCGTACTTGGGCTGCGACAGGAAAGCGTAGGCATGCTTGTACTCGGCACCGAGAATCGGCAAGTACGCTGCCCAACACAGCGCCACCACCCACGGCAGGGCCACGACGCGAGCCGCCTGGAGATGGCGCAGCAGGCAGCAGGCGGGTCGAATGCCCGCCGACGGGCCACGAGACATACCCACTTGGAGCAGCGGCTCGGCTACTCGTCCTCGTCCGCTTCGAGCTTGAGCGATGCCGAGTTCAAGCAGAAGCGCAGTCCGGTGGGCGCGGGGCCGTCGGGGAAGACATGCCCCAGGTGGGCATCGCAGCGGGCGCAGAGCACCTCGGTGCGTACCATGAACAACGAGCGATCCGTCTTGGTGGCGACGGCGTCGGCAGCCACCGGCTCATAGAAGCTCGGCCAGCCGGTGCCGGAGTCGTACTTGGTGTCGGAGTCGAACAGCGGCGTTCCGCAGCAGCGGCAGCGGTAGACGCCGTTGGTCTTGGTATCCCAGTATTCGCCGGTGAAGGCGCGTTCGGTGCCCGCCCGGCGGGCGACTTGGTATTGCTCCGGGGTCAGCTCGCGCCGCCACTCGGCATCGGACCTGACCACCTGCTGCGCTTCGTTCGTCTCGGACGCTTCCGCCATTGCTGTTGAATCCTGTATCGATGTCGGGGCGATTCTACGCTTGGTTCCGTCCGCGTGGAAACCCGCTGGCGCATCCGTTCGCATGCCCACTCCAACCGCACCGGCACACTGCCGAAAACCCTGCCGTTGCCGTCAACGCCACGGCCACGCCGCGCAGGGCGCAGCCTCCGAGGCGTATCGCGCCTCGGCCCGAGCCAGAGCCTGACGCACCTGTACCGCGTTGCGGACATGCAGCAGGAGGTTCTTCAGCAAGCGGATATGGGAGGGACGCCATTCGCCCTGCCTGCTCGTTCGAGTCACTGTCCAGATGGTGTGCAGACCGCCGAGCCCCGCCAGACGCGCGCTGAGCTGGTTGACTGCATCAGCGCGCTGCAGGAATTCGTTGTAGGTGCGGGAAGCGCGTCGTTCGTCTTCGGTGAACAGATCGGCGTTTCGCAGCAGGCAGCCGCAGGGCATGCGCAACAGGCGGGACACCCGTTCGTCCGAGGAGAAGTGTTCTTCTGCGTACTGTCGTTCGAGTTCGTGCAAGGACACGCCGTGGCTGTAGCGTCTTCCAAAGCGATATTCGGGCGCGTCCGCGTCGCCGCCGACGATCATCAGATTGCTGCCGTGCATTTCGCAGGCGTCGTCGATCAGCGCCATGGCCCGATGCCACTGGGCCGCGTCGAGGGCCGCGTCGTGCAACGACGCCACGATGCGCGCCAAGGGGCCAAACGTGGTGGAGTGGTTCAAAGCTCGCGATTCCGTGGTCCAATTTGACGTTGCCTAACGCACAACGCTTCCGGCACGATGCCGGGCCATTGAAGCCATCACGCAGACTTGCGAGAAGTCCTGCCTATTTGCCGAGGCGCGGGGAGCTACCCCTTGCCCGATCTAAGCGGCTGTTCTATTCGGCAGGTGACCCGACTTGCGGGATGCCTGCGTAATGGCTTCGATCACAAATGTACGAGATTAAGGGCGGTTCGCCAACCCCTGTCTGGGTTCAGGACATTTCCGACGTTCGGGCAGCGCAGCGGATCGTGGCGCAATGCTGGTCGGGGTCTTCATGCCTAACCAGCGGCGCGGCCGTTCGTCGTCGCAGCAGCGCAGGCGGCCGTCGAATTCGCCGTCGACGGCGGCTGCGACGCTTGCCGCGGCAGGGGTGGCGACTCTTGGACGCCCAGCGCCCGGACGCCGCCCCGATCGAAAGCCTTGTTCCAGTCGCAGCAGGGGCTCCGGGGAGGTCGAGCCTTGAGCGCTCACGCCGCGGCGACACCTTCGGCCCTGGCTTGGCGAGCTCGCGCAGGCGATCGGCATCGTCGACGCGCGGCTTGCGGCAGCATGAAACGGGCGCGGGCTCGATCTGCGCGGATTCGGGTCTCCTTTGCTGTCCGAACTCGCCGCGCCCTCGGCACCCGACTCCGAACCGACCGGAAGATCGCCTCGCCGGACGACGGAGTCCGAAATATCTCCGAGCTTCCACGACCCCGTCGAGCAACCCCGGCTCAGCAGCTCAGGCTGGTATCATTGGCCCCGCCCCGGATCATCCCCGGCGATCGACAGACGGCATGGAACCGCGCACCATGAAGCCCGACGACCCAGCTGCCAGCGTAGAAATGTTCACGCCCCGCGGCCGTGTCGCAATCGCCAAGTCCAGCAAGCTGGCCGATGTCTGCTACGACATCCGCGGGCCGGTGCTGGCGGAAGCGAACCGCTTGGAGGAGGAAGGCCACCGCATCCTCAAGCTGAACCTGGGCAACCCGGCGCCGTTCGCGTTCGATGCGCCTGAGGAGATCCTGCGCGACGTGATCCACAATCTGCCGGCCTCCCAGGGGTACTGCCACGCCAAGGGCCTGTATTCGGCGCGCAAGGCGGTGATGCAGGAATGCCAGCGCCAGGGCGTCCGCGGCGTCGATATCGACGACATCACCATTGGCAACGGCGTCAGCGAGCTGATCGGCATGAGCATGCAGGGCTTGCTGAACGACGGCGACGAGATGCTGCTGCCCGCCCCGGACTACCCGCTGTGGACGGCCACGGTGCGGCTGGCCGGCGGCGTACCGGTGTACTACCGCTGCGACGAGAGTGCCGGCTGGCAGCCGGATCTAGACGACATCCGGGCCAAGACCGGCAAGCGGACCCGGGGCATCGTCGTCATAAATCCGAACAACCCCACCGGCGCGGTGTACTCCCGGGAGGTGCTGGAAGGCATCACCGACTGGGCGCGACGGCGGGACCTGGTGCAGTTCGCCGACGAGATATACGCCAAGATCGTCTACGACGACGCCGTCCATCACCCCCTGGCGGCGCTCTCCGAAGACGTCCTCACCGTCACCTTCAACGGCTTGTCCAAGGCCTACCGGGTAGCCGGCTTTCGCACCGGCTGGATGATCGTCAGCGGCGCCAAGGAACGCGCATCGGACTACATCGAGGGGCTGGACATGCTGGCCTCCATGCGCCTATGCGCCAACGTGCCCACCCAGTACGCTATCCAGACCGCCCTCGGCGGCTACCAGAGCATCGGCGAGTACATCGTACCCGGCGGCAGGCTGTACGAGCAGCGTCGCGTCGCCCACAGCATGCTGAATCAGATCGAGGGCGTCAGCTGCGTCCAGCCCGAGGGTGCCCTATACGTCTTTCCGAAGCTGGACCGGGCACGGTTCAATATCGTCGACGACGAACGCTTCGTGTTCGATCTGCTGCGCAAGGAGAAGATCCTCCTAGTGCAGGGCAGCGCCTTCAACATCGATACCGCGGACCACTTCCGACTGGTGTTCCTGCCCCATGCGGACGAACTCGCCAGCGCCATCGCCCGCATCGGCGATTTCCTCTCCAGCTACCGCCAGTAGGCCGGCTACCGGAGCAGATCCAGAACCCGCTCGGCGATGGCCAGGGAGGCGGTCAGCCCGGGCGATTCGATGCCCAGCAGGTTGACGAACCCGGGTACGCCGGTCTGCGCGGGTCCCTCGACGACGAAATCCGACGCCGGCGTTCCGGCAGGAGAAAGCTTGGGACGAATGCCAGTATAGCCCGGATGCAGGCGGGCTTCGTCCAGACCCGGGTAGTAGCGGCGGATGGCGGCGACGAAACGAGGGAAGTCGGCACCATCGAAGCCGTAGTCGTCGTCCTCCTGCCACACCACATCGGGGCCGAACCGAGCCTGGCCGGCCAAGTCGAGGGTGACGTGGACGCCCAAGCCACCGGCCTCGGCCACCGGATAGACCAGGTGCGTGAACGGCGACGGTCCCGACAGCGCATAGTAGTGGCCCTTGGCGTAGTAGCCACGCCACCGCCCCCCCAAGCGAGCTGCCATGCTCGGCGCGTCGAGGCCAGCGGCATTGACCACCACGGCCGCGTCCAAGTCGAAATCCCCGCAACGGACGCGCACGCCCTCGCCGCGGCGTTCGAGGGCCGTCACTTCAGTGAGAAAGGCGACCATGCCGCCGCCGGCTTCCAGATCGCCCACCAAGCTCAGCATGAAGGCATGGCTGTCGACAATGCCCGTGGTCTCGGAAAAGACCCCAGCCAAGGAATCGACCTCAGGTTCCAGAGCCAGTACTTCGTCCCGGTTCAGCCACGGCAGCTCGCCGACGTCGTTGATCCGGGCTTGGCGCTGATAGCTCCTGAGAGTGTCGAACTGGGCCTCGGAAGTGGCGACGATGACCTTGCCGAGAGGCTTGTGGGGCACGTTGTAGGCGGCGCAGTGGGCGTACAGCAGCTTCTTGCCGCGTACGCACAGTGCAGCCTTCAGCGAGCCCGTGGGATAGTAGATGCCGGCGTGGACCACTTCGGAGTTGCGGCTCGAGGTCTCCGAGCCGATCACGTCGTGGCGTTCGAGCACCAGCACTTCGCGGCCGGCACGGGCGAGGGTCCGGGCCACGGCGAGCCCCACCACCCCGGCACCGATCACCACGGCCTCGCAACGTTCAGCCATTGAAGCGATGCGGCGGCAGCCGTCAGCCCTTGCGGATGACGAACAGGAAGCGGTCGCCGTCCCGGCTCGAAGTCGCCAGCTCGTGCCCCATGAACCGACAGAAGTTGGTGAAGTCGCGCACCGTGGACGGATCGGTGGCGACGATGGAGATCGTTTCTCCGCTCGCCATCTCGCGCACCTCGTTGCGCACGATCATCAGCGGCTCGGGACATTCGAGCCCCACGGCGTCGATGGCGTGATCCGCAGCGCCGATCTCGCCTGCCGCGCTGCCGCATTGTCGTGCTGGTTGCCCCATGAGGTCGAGATCCTTTGCTGAAGTTGCCGACCCGGAGCATCGTTGCCGCGATGCAGGGCAAGACTGCTAAGATAGAAGCTTGGAAGCCAAGAGCATTGGCAGCTACCTTAACCTGGATTCGACGATGCTGTGAAGGAGCATTTCCGAACCGGGCGAATCGATTGAGCGAGGCCGAGTATGGCGATAGAAGACAAATCGCGGCTATGGCCCTGCGGCGGTGTGCCGGAGCGCTTGCGCCGGCACATCACCGAGAGCGCCGCCCAGGGCCTCCGACCGGGTGCGGACAAGCTCCAGCCGAGCCGAGCAGCCGCCTGGGCGATCCCCGCACCGCCAAGCGCGAGTCGCATGCTGCATCGTGCGCCGCCCGCTCGTGCAACCGCTGCGGCGGGTCGACGACGGCCCGAGTCGGGGTCCGGCGAACGCGGGCCGGAAAAAATGGCCAGAAACCAGAAAATAATAGGCTGCGCCAACATGGTTGCCATTCCCGTGAAAAAACGGGCGTTTAAGCCATGAAGCCGCACGATTTCGTCGAATATCTGCGCTACCCCCCCCCCCCCCCCCCGACTGAGGCTCGTCGAGATACTGTGCAGGGACCAGAGTGCAAAACCGTTCGTTCGGGGCCACCAGCCAGATGGTGCTGATAGCCTGAGACAGTTCTTGCGCTCGTCCGGCAGTAGACGAGAATCAAATGCGATCTGCCGGTGGTCGCTGCCCGGAGGGAGCGACATTCCCGAGACTGTCGAGCACGGCGGCTCCGAACCGCACCAGCGGCTGTGGGAGGGCACCATACGGCGGGGAACGTCTTCTGCAGTGCCAACTAGTGCGGCCCTGCGCGGACTAAGCGTGAAGACGAGCTCCGCACCGGGTTCATCTGGATGACCGCCGTCCGACCGAAGGGAAAACCCTTCAGGACGCAGAGTGCTGCATCGTCCGGGCGGTACCCCGGACCGTTCTGGTTGCGGTGGGCGCCATACGCTTTCTGGGGACTGGCCGTCATCGTTCTGGTCAACCTGCACTGGCTGCATCTATGGGGGATGCCGGCGGTGCGATGGGTTGGCTACGGCGCCATGCTCGTCTGTTGTCTGCTCCTGCTGGGCCGGGCCGAGCCCCGATGGTGGCAGAAGCCAGGAACGCCCAGCGTACTGATCTGTGCCACGATAGCGGCCTATCTGGTCATCGGCACCGGCGCCTTCTTCGTCACGGACGCCGAATGGCGACCGACTGTAGTAGCCAGAGACATCCTGCGCCAAGTCTTCTTTTTCTTGGTGCTGCTGGCCGCCCTCTGCGGCGGCCGCGCGCTCCTGGCGCGAATCGGGGTCGAGCCCTTGCTGAAGGGTGTGCTGGCGATCCTGATCGCCAGCAGTGTCGTCGTGCTGGCCACACCGCTGCTGCGGCACTGGGACGTGCTGCTGACCTTCAGGCTGCCCTTTCGCTTGGACGGCGCCTTCACCGACCCGAACGAAGCCGGCTTCATAGGCTGCGTGACGGTGGCGCTAGCGCTGGTGTTGGCGGCGTACGCCAAGCAGGGCAAACTCTCCTCCTATGTTGGCTTGGCAGTGGGCACCGCCGCGGCCTTAGCGTCGCTTTCCCGAACCGCTATCCTGGTGGTGTGCGGGATTCTGATTCTTCTACCGCTGAGCAACGGCAGGGGAGGATGGCGCATCATTTCCCTCGGTTCGCTCGTTGCGGGCCTGGTCGGCCTTGCGACCTACGCCACCGTCGCCAGCGGCTTGTGGCCGCTGCGCGATCTGGCTCTGGGTCGCGATCTGGACCGCATCGAGTTCTGCCTGCCGTTGCCTCGGACCGGTGCAGGTTTGCTGTCCGACTGCGAGATTCTGCTGGCGGCCAGAGACACCCTGGCCGGCGATGCACCCCTGAACTGGCGTAGGGCCTTTCCCATCGACATCTGGCAGGGCGTTGCCGTGGACGGTCCGCAGCGACGGGTGACCGAGCTGAGCCTGCCGGGGATGAGCTTGAACGGACGCATCCCTCCGGAACTCGGCGATCTGGATCAGCTCGCCACGCTGCGCCTGAACGACAATCGCCTGACCGGCTCTGTTCCGGTCGAACTCGCCAGCCTGCCGAATCTCGAGAAACTGTGGCTGGCGAACAACTACCTGGCCGGAGATCTGCCAATCGAGCTGGCAGAGTTCGCCCCCTTGCCTGACCTATCTGACGACATCGTTGAATATATTGAAATACCTGAACAGCCTGAAATCGATGTCGCTGCGTTTGCCAAACAGCCCCTGTTGCCTCTGCCGGCGTCGGCTGGTGTTGCTGCCGTCTCTGCCGACAACCTGTTCTGCTCGCCAGAGCAGATCGATGCGGGCCTGCTGGCCGACTGCAATGTGCTGCTGGCGGTCAGGGATGTCCTGGCCGGCGGCATGCCCCTCAACTGGCGCAGGGATATCCCCATTGGCTCCTGGCAGGGCGTCATTGTGGGCGATACCGCACCGATTCGGGTGGCCGGTCTGTCCTTGCAGGAAATGGGCCTGAACGGCCGCATCCCGCCAGAGCTTGGCGACCTGGACCAGCTCGTCCTGCTGGCTCTGGTCGCCAATGATCTGAGCGGTGCGATTCCGCCCGGGCTGGGCCGGCTGGCCGAACTGCGAGTGCTCTCGCTCGGCGCCAACCGTCTGACCGGCTCCATTCCGCCGGAGCTGGGCCGATTGGCGAAGCTTCATGACTTGTGGCTGGCGAAAAACCGCCTGACCGGCTCCGTTCCGCCCGAAATGGAAGCCTTCGGTGCTCAGGCTTTCGGCCTCATCGACGAGGAGACTGCTCGCGGTTCGCTGACAGCGCCGGAGTCCGTTGCATCCTACTCCCCCGCCCAGGGGATTTTCTGCCAGCCAAAGCAGGTCGATGCGGGCCTGCTGGCCGACTGCAATGTGCTGCTGGCGGTCAGGGATGTCCTGGCCGGCGGCATGCCCCTCAACTGGCGCAGGGATATCCCCATTGGCTCCTGGCAGGGCATCGTCGTGGACCCTCGATCGAGGCGGATACTGGCGCTGAACCTGCCAGGGAAGGGCCTGAACGGCCGCATTCCCCCGCAGCTAGGCACCCTCGACCAGCTGGCCACGCTGCGCTTGTCCGGCAATCGGTTGAGAGGTCCGATTCCACCCGAGCTGGGCCGGCTGGCCAACTTGCAGATACTGTCGCTCAGTAAAAACAACTTGACCGGCCCCATCCCGCCGGAGCTCGGCCAGCTGGCTAGGCTGCGGGCATTGTGGCTAGCGGGCAACCGCCTGGCCGGCTCCGCTCCGCCAGCGCTGTTTGCCATCGCCGAACACGACTTGACCCACATATCGTTCTGTATACCTTCGTATCCGCATGTCGGCCCGGACCTGCTGGCGGACTGCACCCGGCTGCTGGCGGACAGGGACACTCTAGCAGGCACCGCGCGCCTCAACTGGAGCCAGTACGTTCCCATCGGCTTCTGGCAGGGCATCGCCGTGGGCGGGTCAGGAGGACGGGTGGTCAAGATGGACCTAGCGGAGCAGGGACTGAGCGGGCGCATTCCCCCGGAATTCGGCGGCCTGGACCAGCTCGTGTCGCTGCGCCTCAGCCGCAACCAGCTCAAAGGCACCATCCCGCCGGAGTTGGGCGGGCTGGTCGAACTGCGTACACTGGCGCTCGAAAGCAACCTGCTGACCGGCACCGTGCCGCCCGAGCTGGTGCGCGACGATCTCGCGCTGCGCCTTACCGGCAACAACATCAGCATCCTGGTTACCATCCAGACATCCCGCCGCCTGTCCATGTGGAAAGAACAGCTGGAAGAGGGGCTGCAATCGCCTTTCGTCGGCAAAGGTCTGATGAAGCTTCGGAGAATCACCGACAACCTGCCCAATTCGAAGGGTGAGCCGGAAGGCATTCACAATCTGTACTTGGCGCTGTTGGGCGAAGCCGGCATCGTGCCGTTGGCGCTCTATTGCCTGTTTCTGTTGTCCCTACTCCGGTTGCGCTGGAGCGCACCGAACTCGCCGGCGCGGAATGTCGTCGTCGGCTGGGCGGTGGTCATGGCCTTGTTCAGCATGTTCTACCATCATCTGCTCACTCAGGGGCCGTTCATGTTTCTGGCCGGCCTGAGCTGTGCGCTGGCGGCTGGCGAAGCTTCCCGTCGCCAGCCGCGCGACGCTGCGCCCCGCCCTGCGTAGACTCGGCCGGACGAGACCCCCAGCGCGGGCGTCTTGTCGAGCTCGATCGATGGAGATCGACGAACGAAGAGAAGCAGCGGGCCATTCGGAAGGGAATTATGTGCATAGATAGATAGTACACTATATGTTGTATCTTAGTAATCTATTAACCACTATATATACATATTCTAGCAATATACATAGTCTCCATTCGGAAGCCTTCGGCTGGATCGCATCCTTCATGCGCCGACCGTCACGCTGGCTCCAGCCTCGTTGCGTCTCTTGTCTACCGTTTTCGTTGATGCACCGGCTGTATCGGCATCGAACACTGCGATTCGACAACGACATCTGCCGGCTCATGCGATTGCTCTAGTCGGCTCGCATCAAGTCCCCGTGTACTTGGGCTTGCGCTTCTCCCGAAATGCCGCTATGGATTCCTCGCGGTCGTTCCCAGCGCGGTTGCCGAACGCCAAGCTGGTGAGTTCGAAGCGCACTGCTGCTTCCAAATCGCATTCCACGTTGTGTTGCAGGACGCGCTTGGACATGCGCAAGGCCAGCGGCGGCCAGCCGGTCATCTGCGCGGAGAGCGCCAGGGCGCTCTCCAGGAGATCGTCGTGCGCCACGAGGCGGTCGATGAGGCCCAGCCGATAGGCCTCGTCGGCATCCACGACGCGGCTGGTGTAGATGAGGTCGGCAGCGCGGGAATAGCCGACGATGCGCGGCAGGAAGAAGCTCATGCCCGAGTCCGGCGACAGGTTGCGCTCGATGAAGACGGTCTTGAAGCGCGACTTCTCAGAACCCACGCGCATGTCGCATGCCAGCGTCAAGCTCATGCCGGCGCCGGCTGCAACGCCGTTGACCGCGGCGATCACCGGCTTGTCGAGACGATGGATGGCCAGCGCCTGGCGGCCCACCCAGCCGAGATCGTCGAGGCGATCGTTCTGCGACGGCGGCTTGGCGGCCTGTCCTCCGCCCGTGAGGTCGGCACCGGAGCAGAAGCCGCGCCCTGCCCCGGTGAAGATCACGGCGCGTACGCCGTCGTCGGCTTGCGCGGCGGCCACCGCGTCCAGCATGGCGTCGCGCAGCTCCCCGTTCAGGGCGTTCAGCTTGTGCGGCCGGTTCAGGGTCAGCACGGCGACATGCTCGGTCTTTTCCACGAGCAGCACGGTGTCAGTCATGTATTCTCCCCAACGAAACTCTATCGAGGACATTGTAATGGCGATCGACTTCACCTTCCCAGACGAAGTGGAGGATGCGCGACTGCTGGTGAAGAAGTTCATGGCCGAGGTGGCACGACCGAAGATGGCGGAGCTCGGTGCTCGCCAGGCCTCCGGCGACGAATGGCGCGAGGCCATCCGCGAACTGCGACGCAGCGCTCGGCAACAGGGCCTGTGGGCACCGCATATGCCCGAGGCGTGGGGCGGCATGGGCATGGGCGTGACGGCCGTGGCGGCGATGTCCGCAGAAGCCGTGAAGACCAGCATGGGGCCGTATCTCATCAACTGCCAAGCGCCGGACGAGGGCAACATGCACACCCTGCTGCACTTCGGCACCGACGAGCAGAAGGAGAAGTGGCTGCGGCCCTTGTGCGAAGGCGCCATGCGCTCCTGCTTCTCCATGACCGAGCCCGAGGTGGCGGGTTCGGACCCCACCCAGATCCAGACCTCGGCGGTGCGCGACGGCGACGACTGGGTCATCAACGGCCACAAGTGGTTCACCTCCGGCGCTCGCGGCGCGGACTTCGCCATCGTCATCGCCAAGACGGATGCGGACGCCGACATCGCCCAAGCGCGCAACAGCGCCTTCATCGTGCCGACGAGCACGCCGGGCTTCGAAATCGTGCGCGACATCTCCACCATGGGCGGGGGCGGCGGCCACCCGGAGATCCGCTACCACGACGTGCGCGTACCCCACGCCAATATGCTTGGCGAGCAGGGTAGCGGCCATAAGCTCGGCCAAGTGCGCTTGGGGCCGGCCCGGCTCGCCCACTGCATGCGCTGGCTGGGCACCATCGAGCAGGCGCTGGAGATGCTCGTGGACCGGGCCCAGAAGCGCTACGCCCACGGTTCGCTGCTTTCCGAGAAGCAGGGCATCCAGTGGATGATGGCGGAGAGCGCGCTGGAGCTTTACTCGTCCAAGCTGATGGTGCTGCACGCCGCCTACAAGATCGAAAACGGCATGGACTTTCGCGCCGAAGTCTCCATGGCCAAGCACCACGTCGCCAATACCCTGTGGAAGACGGTGGACCGCGCCTTGCAGGTACACGGCGCGCTCGGCTACTCCAACGATTCGCCGCTGGCGCAAATGCTCATCCAGGCGCGCTGGGCGCGCATCGCCGACGGTTCCGACGAAGTTCACCTGATGCGCATCGCCGAGATGGTGATGCGTTCGTACAACGAAACCGGCAGCGTCAGCCACGCCGTCGGCGATCTGCCGCTGTAGCGTATCCAATTCATGGGAAGAACAATCCAGCAAGCTCTATTGCCGACGATAGCAAACGTCCGAAATCTGATATCGCGGCCCGGTCCTGCAATAGTCATGGGAGTGAGCATGGCAGGGCTGTTACTGTATTTGCCGCCATGATGTCCATGGCGCATTGCTTGCATCGAACATGCTCTAGTACCGTACAGCCCGATCGTGCATTAATCGTATCTTCGGCGTCCACCCAGGAGTCATCGAGTTTTTTCAAGCATCCGAGATCCGGGCTGCACTTGATCATGAGGGGTTTTCCATAGCAAGCCCCGAAGCGATTGTGATGGTACCAGACATCCAGTGAACTGATAGGGTCATCCCTAATCGGTTGAGCCGAAAACCGAGCTGTTAAAATCGCTGGTTGGTCGATGCTTGACCTCGAAACCGCTTGAATGCTGAATGATTTCTTAACTTGGATATCAACAATTCATCCGAAACCCGCATTATGAAGTTCCCAGCCTCAACGGATACGCGGCGTCCATCAGATAATACGATCTCCTTGTCTTCCTGAACTAGTTCCGTTTGCGCAACAGCGATCATCTCTTATTGCCTGAATAGAAACCTTATGTCGTTACGCCACTGCTCCGAAAACCGGTAGACCTCGGCAGTGATGCTCTCTGCCCGAACAGGCACACTGTTATCAATATTGCCTCTACAAACTTGTTCAGCGCAGTGGAGAAGCCTCTTTTATTCGGCATGGAAACCCTGCTTCAAGAGTGGCTGTGTTGGAGTTGCAGTACTTGGCACCACGGCCCTTGTCATTGACAAGGACCGTGTATTGGGATTTCGGCTATCCCCTTAGGGGCATGGGGATTTGCCTTTGTACGTGCATTTCCACATCCCGTCATCTATGTACTCGCAGTCCTACCAACTGCAGTCCTCCGCGTAGACGGTGGCTGCCGAAGCCACAAGTGCCACAATGGTGGCGATGTACCGGAACTACTTCTGCTTGATCATCATTTGAGTTTCCTGCGTAACGCGCCTTGCTGCTCTGACAAGAGCCGTTGAAGCGCATCCGTGGGCGTTGGTCAATAGGGAGGGGCGTCCTGGGTGCCTATGCTCAGGTGCTGCAGAGGTCCGGCGGCGATGTCGCCCAGCCGGAAGCCTTCGTCGACGGTGAACTTCATGTGCAAGGGTTGTCCTCCTCGTTGATCTCGACCGCGACCGCAAATGAGGCCTTGCCGACGCCCTATGCCCACTCTTGCCGTCTGACCGGCCGATTGCGGCCGCAGCAGTCCTGCAGCAGCCACACTTCGCACGACTTGCCGAAGCCGTGGAGCGGATCGGCAGGGCTTAAGCTCTCGTTTTGCTACTCCCGCAGAAAACGAGTCTTATCGACATAGAGCCAGCCGTTCAGGCGGACGCGCCGGCAGTCCGCCTCGCACAGGGAATGCGCGGCCAGGGCATGGCCGCCGCTTCTTCCCCCTGTCGAGCTCCGGCTACCGGCGTACTGGCTGCTACTGGGCCAGCTTGCCGGCGAAATCGCCGCCGCGGAAGACGGAGACCTTGTCCAGATCGATGTGCCGTCGCAGCGTCGCCAGGATGTCGGCAGGCGTCAGCGCCGCAATGGCCGCTTCCCGCTCGGCGACGACATCCATCGTGCGATCGAGAAACAGGTTGTTGGACAGGATAGACGCCACCGTCGAATCGTTGGCGCGAGCGTTCTGGGCGCGGTCCAGGTAGCCGCGCTTGGCGGCCGCCACTTCCTCGTCGGTGAAGCCGGCTTCGAGAGCGCGGGCGATCTCCTCCTTGAAGGCTGCGACTACCTTGTCGGCGTTTTCCGGCGCGAAGATAGCGTATGTGGTGAACTGGCCGATGTCGTCGATGGAGCCAGCGGAGAACTGCGAAGCGACGCCGTAGGAAAGCCCTTCGTTCTGGCGGATGCGCGTCGCCAGCCGGGAGTTGAGAAAGCCACCGCCCAGCATGTAGTTCGCCAGCAGCATCGCCGGATAGTCGGGATGATCGTCGCGCATGCGGATGACTTGCGTAGCCAGCATCATGGCGTTGGTCTTGTCCGGGGTTTCGATATCCACCGCCACGGCCTCGACTTCCTGGTACGGATCATCAACGCGCCGATAGGCCTCCTTTGCGTTCCAGCCGGCGAAGACTTCCTCGAGCACGGGTACTATTTCGTTGCCGTCGAAGTCGCCGACGATGGCCATCGTGCCGCCTTCGGACCCGTAGAAGGATGCCCAGAAATCTCGCGCTTGCTCCACCGTGGCGGCTTGGTAGCGGGCGATCTGCTCGTCGAATGTGGGAACGTACAGCACATGATCCTCGCCGTAGCGGCTGTTGACGTGGCGGCTGAGCGTGTTCGGCACCAGCGCCGTAGGTTCGGAACGCTGCGCTTCGATGGCCGCCAGCGTCTCCTGGCGCAACAGATCGAACTCCTGGGGATCGAACGCCGGTTGGCGCAAAATCTCGCCGAACAGCCGCAGCGCGGCGGGCAGGTTCTCGCGCACGGTAGCGATCGAGCCTGAGGCGATTCGGGCGCTGCCGGATGCGCCGCCCTGGATCTTGAGCCGGTACAGCTCGTCCATGAGCTGCTGCCGCGAGCGCTGGGCGGTGCCGCGCATAAGCATGTCGCCAGCGATCCCGGCGATGGTGGACTTGCCCGTCAGCGACTGCTCGGTGCCGTGGCGGAATGCGAAGTCGACGCTTACCGCGTCACCCCGGTTCTGCTTCGGCATCAGCGCCACCTCGATGCTGTCCGCAAGGGTGAGCTTGCGCACCCGGCGTTCAATGTTGGCCGGCGTAGGATCGAATGCTTCGCCCTCGGCCAAGGCCGCCCGGCCCGCGTAGTCGGCCACCAGGGCAGCGACATCGGGGGGGTCGGGCACCTCCACCCGGGGCGGCGTCTGCGCCGTCGGGTAGAAGTAGCCGATGGTGCGGTTGGACGGCTTCAAGTACGTCTTGGCCGCTTCCAGCACGTCTTCCGGCGTTACCTTCTCGATGCGGTCGCGGTATAGGAACATGAGCCGCCAATCGCCCATGGCGACCCACTCGCTGAGTTGGAGCGCAATGGACTGGGGATTGTTGAAGGCGAGGTCGAAGGCCGCCGCGTATTCCGTCTTGGCTCGGTTCACCTCCTCTTCCGCAGGCGGCTCGTCGACGATGCCGTGGAGGGTAGCCAGCATGGCTTGGCTGGCGGCTGCCAGAGAATCCTGTTTGCGCACTTGGGCCGAAGCGACCAACAGCCCCGGCTCTTTGAATTGGAACGCGTAGGCGGATACCGCCGCGGCGAGCCCGGGTTCCACCACGTGCTTGTACAGGCGCCCGGCAGGCTCGGTGCCGAGCAGGTGCGTCATCACGTCCACGGCGGGGAACTGTTCGTGGGAACCGGCCGGAATGTGATAGGCGGCCATCGCCAGCTGCAAGTCGCCCACGCGGCGCAGCGTCACCGTCCGTTCGCCATCCTGGGCCGGCTCGGCGGTGTAGGTCTCGAACAGCTGATTGGCGCCGGTGCGGTCGGGGCGCGGGATGGCGCCGAACGTCTCTTCGATCAGCGCTACCGCTCGTTCGGGATCGAAGCGGCCAGCCACCGTCAGCACGGCGTTGTCCGGCTGGTAGAACTTGCGGTAGAACGCCTGCAGACGGTCGATGGGGACGTTCTCGATGTCCGCCCGGGCGCCGATGGTGGAGTTGCCGTAGTTGTGCCACAAGTAGGCGGCGGAGGCGACCCGCCGCTGCAGCACATAGCTGGGATCGTTTTCGCCCGACTCCCACTCGTTGCGCACTACAGTCATCTCCGATTCGAGGTCCTCGGCAGCGATGAAGGAGTTCACCATGCGGTCCGCTTCGAGATCCAGCGCCCACGCGAGGTTGTCTTCGGTGGCGGGGAAGGTCTCGTAGTAGTTCGTGCGGTCCAGCCAAGTCGTGCCATTGGCGAACGCACCGTGTTCGGACAGCTCGTCGTCGATGTTCGGATGATTCGTCGAACCCTTGAAGACCAAGTGCTCGAGCAGATGCGCCATGCCCGTCTCGCCGTAGCTTTCGTGCCGCGACCCCACCAGGTAGGTGACGTTGACGGTGATCTGCTGCTTGCTCTGGTCCGGAAAGAGCAGGAAGCGCAAGCCGTTGTCCAGCCGATATTCGGTGATGCCCTCGACGGAGGCGACCTCGGTGGCGGCAGCGGTCGCCACCGGCTCGTCGGCCGCAGAGGGCTCGCCGCCCCCAGGGGCGGGCGGGATAGCGCTGTAGGCCAGCCCCGTCGCGGCCAAGGCAAGGGCAGCGGCAAAGGGTTGCATCAATCTCATATCGAACTCCTTGAGCGGTGTACACGCCCCGGCGCGTTGCCGCCGACCGCGCTGATCAAGCAAGCTCGTAGGCTACCACGAAAGTCGATTGGCGCCCTGAACGGCGGTGCAGCAGTCGCCACAACATCTCGGGACGTCGTTTTCTGGCATCGGCCGCATGCCCTTCACCGTGACCTGGGCGTGGTGGTGATCGCCGACATTGAGTTCTCAGACGGAATCTCCCGCGGGGACACCCGCTGCATGTTCCGGTGGTAGATTCATGGATGCACACTCCTTTTGTGGCATACCCCTGAAAACAAGGTACCGCAGGAGCCGCCGGGGCGTTGCCCATGAAGATCGAACAGGAGGGAATCACGATGACAGTCAAACGCTTGTCGAGGGGCCTGCAACCGCATCCTGCTTTATCGTCGGTCTCGCCTTGAGCCTTGGCCTCGCCGGTGCCATGGCCGAGGTCGACTAAGGCTGCCTGGAATTCGGCAACTTGGTCGGACGCAGCCAACAGCTATTGGTGGACGCTGGATTGGCGGATGCCACGGCTTCCGAACCGTGGTGCTCATCGTGGAACTGCTGGTCCGATGGAGATTGCGGTGCGAGATGCCGTGCCTACTCCCATTGTGGTGGGAGGGAGGATTTTGCGTGAAGCGGTGGTAAACGCCATCCGCCTGTCCAGAGACGGGCGCCGTGAACAAGGTTCGATGGATTATCGGCCACCTGGGCGTATCGCCAGCGGCGGACGAGGCGGCGCAACGCTCCGATCGCACGACGGAGGGGACGGCCCCTCTGGATTGCAGGAGCGGGACTCCAGAGCAGAGGTTGCCCGATGTGTGCCGATGCGGACGACAGGCACGCCGAAGAGGTGGTGGTGACGGCGGATCGCCTGGAAAAAAGGCGACATGCCGACGCAGACCATCATGGTGCAGACCTACAATATTCGCCTGCGCGGCAAGCGCCTATACAACGAGCGGCGCTACCAGAAGGAGGCGCTGCCGTACCTGCTCGCTCAGCGGGGCTTCAAGTGGGCCCAGGCCATGGCCGCCGACATCCTGCTGCACGGGCGCGGCGACGCCCCTCGGGACCTCGAGGTCGGCATGGGCTGGCTGGGAGCGGTGGCCCGGCCGCAGACCACGGCGGCCATCCAGACCTGCTTCCGCCAAGCGATGGCGAAGATTGCCGCGCACCTCCGCGAGCACATCGAGGACATCGTGCGACGCTACCGCGAGCGGTGGAGCACCCGAGGCTGGCGCGCGTCGTGCCGACGGGTGGTTCCAGATTCGCCGGCGGGAATGGGCGTGACGAGCCAGCGTCTGAACAAGCGCATGCGCTGCACGTTCATGGACGAGATTCCCGTATGCCGAAGTGTCGACTTCGATCTAGGGCGAAAGCCGTCTATCCGCCCGCTCGAGTGGACTTGCGACCCTATCACAGGATGACGTTGCAGAGTCGTGCGGAGTCGAGAAGGAGTCTGGATCGCCATGGACCAGATCGAGAGCGACCGCTGCCCATGACGGGCTGTTCGTTCGCTGTTTGCCAGCGCGGCAGCGTTCGTCGCCTTCGCGCCGCGGGCTGCGCCGACGCGATGCCGCCCGCGAAGGACAGCGACGGGGAGAGGCTGGCGGCTGAACTCCAGCGCGTACGCCCTGGAGCGGAGGTGGGTACGCCCCATGCCACGCCCATTGCGGCCCTGTTCGGCGTCGAGATGCCCGGCGGCAACGTGATCTACGGAACCGCGGACGGCAGCGATCTCTACGCCCTGGATGCAGAACTCGTCAATCTGAGGGAGGCATACCGCGAAGAAAGACGAAGAATGTCGTCCGCCGAGCGAGCGCCTGCCGACGTGTTCAATGGAACGGCCGGTCGCCCTGAATGGTGACGCGCAGGCCGCTGCGTGTTTCCGGGTGGTAGTCCCACACCGCCACATGCTGGACGCAGCGGTTGTCCCACAGGGCTGCCGAGTACGGCTGCCAGCGGAAGCGGCAGTGGAACGCCGGGTTTTTGACGTGCTCGAACAGCATGTCCAGCAGCGCGTCGCTTTCGCGACGGCTGACGCCCTCGATGTGGCGCGTAAAGCCGGCGTTGACGAACAGCGCCTTGCGGCGGGTGACGGGGTGGGTGCGCACCACCGGATGGGAGGCGCAGGGGAACTCGCGCTGGGGCGGATGGTCGCCATACTGTCCCGTGTAGTCGGATCGATGGCGGGCAGCGAGGCCGTCGAGCAGCGCGCGCACCGGATCGCTCAGCGCTTCGTAGGCCGCGTACATGTTGGCGAACAGGGTGTCGCCGCCTTGGGAAGGCACCCGATGAACGTGCAGGATGCTGCCTAGAGGCGGGTCTTCGTCCGCGGAAACGTCCGAGTGCCAGCCGGCGCCGTTGTTGCGCCGGGAGTTGGCGTCCGTGTGGATGACCATGAGCGCCGGATCGCCGTGGGCGTAGGGTGCCGCAGGATGGATGTGCAGCGCACCGAAACGCCGTCCGAAAGCGAGATGCTGGGCCGGCGTCATGCGTTGATCGCGCAGGAACAGCACCAGATGCGCCATCCAGGCGTCGTGAATCTCCGCAAAGACGGCCTCCGACATCTGCTTGGACAGATCCACGCCGCGCACCAAGGCGCCGATCCCCGGCGTCAGCGGCTCCACTTCGATATGACGATAGGTCGCGGCCATCACCGCCCTTGGCGCACAAGTTCCCGGATGCCTTTCACAGTAGCGCCCTGCCTCGCTAGGCGCAAGCGGCAAGGTGCCGAGGCAACGACTCGGTTTGAATCCGTGTCGTCATGCTGCATCGCGCAACCACGAGATGCTGAGACATGAGATGGCATCGAATGCCATTTGCAGCGGCATCCGCAGCAGCGCAGCTTGTCCAAAGCCAAACCGAGCTACTGCCGGGGTAGCGATCTACTTTGAAAAAGGGAACTATACACAAGAGGAACCTGCGACCACGGCATCCGGTCGGCGGATCGATACGATCCGCCGGCAGATGCTTTTCGCTGGCCGGACACCCCGACTTGGAATATCGCAGCCGCGGATCGATGCCAGCATCCTCTAAGGGATGGTTCCCTTGAATATTGGATGGTTCCCTTGAAAAAATAGTTGGCGCCTCGGTTTGAAACAAGACATCCTTTGCTACTGCGTAGAGTGTCCCATAGCGACGCGACTAACTATATCGAGCGGATTCATGGTTCGGCATGGCAACGAGAGTCTCGAACCAAGCCGCTACCTAACTACCCGCTGGCCACTAGCCGCTACCGGCGCCGGCTCGGATCGCCGAGTGCCCTGGGGCGGGCGAATCTGCTAGGCTTGCGTCGCTATGAATACCTCATTGAAAGCGCTGGCGCTGTTGATGCTGGCGCCGGCGGCTGCCGCTGAACCACCCTGCACGAACTTCGAGTACAGCCACGGCATTTCCTATCTGCTGCCGCTGAAGTACAACGCCAATTTCACCCATTTCGAGTACGCCAATCCCGAAGCGCCCAAAGCCGGCATCATGCGCCTGCCGCAGTTGGGCACGTTCGACAGCTACAACGTCATCTTGGAGAAGGGGCGCACTGCCGCCGGCTACGACCTCGGCGGCGGCCTGGTCTACGACCGTCTGCTGGAACCGGCCATCGACGAGCCGACGAGCTACTACGCCCGCTTGGCGGAAGGCGTGGCCAAGGCGTCGGATCTGTCATGGATCGCCTTCAAACTGCGCGACGACGCCCGCTGGCACGACGGCATGCCCGTCACCGTGGAGGATGTGTTGTTCTCTTTCGACATGTTCCGGGAACACGGTTCGGTGACGCTGCGCACCGTGCTCGCCGAAGTGGAGCGCTGGTTCGCGTTCGGCGAACGAGAAATCTGCTTCGTGCGCAAGCAGGGCATCGAAGCGAACCCCATCCTGCCGTTCGCCATCGGCGGCTACAGCATCATGCCGAAGCACTACTGGCAGAGCCGCGACATCTCCGAGACCACGGTGGAGCCGCCTCTCGGCAGCGGCCCGTACCGACTTTCCCATGCCGACACCGGCCGCCTGCTGGAATACCAGCGGGTCGAGGACTACTGGGGCCAGGACCTGCCCGTCAACAAGGGCCGCTACAACTTCCAGCGCATCAAGTTCGACTATTTCAAGGACGAAGGCGTGATGCTGGAAGCGCACAAGGCCGACACCTTCGACGTGCGCGAGGAAGGCGTGTCCAAAAACTGGGCGACCCAGTACGCCTTTCCGGCGGTGAAGGCCGGCCTGTTCAAGCGCGAGCTGCGGCCGCTGGCTCGGGTGGAGGGGCTGTGGTGGCCGATTTTCTGGAACACCGATCGACCCTTCCTGGACGATGTTCGCGTCCGCGAGGCGCTGTGGCTGCTGTACGACTTCGACTGGACCAATCGCGTGCTGTTCTACGGCTTCTACCTGTCCGGGGTCAGCTTCTTCCAGAACTCCCCCATGGCGCACAGCGGCCGGCCGAGCGAGCAGGAGCTGGCGCTGCTGGAGCCGTGGCGGGAGCAAGTGCCGCCGCGGGTGTTCACCCACGAGTTCAGGCATCCGCCGAGCACGGGCTACGGGCGGCAACGGAGCAACGTGCAACGGGCGCTGCAGCTGTTCAAGGAGGCGGGGCTTTCCATCCGCGACGGCAAGATGCGCGATATGGAAACCAGCGACCCGTTCACCCTGAACTTCATCGGCGTGTCCTACTACTCCATCCGCCAGAACCTGTCGCTGGTGGACAACCTTGCGCGCGTCGGCATCGACACCACGGGCCGGGCGCCGGAGGTGTCGCAATGGCTCTACCGCAGCCGCACCGGCAAGTTCGACGGCAACTCCGTGCGCCTCGGCCCCGGCCACACGCCGGGCCTGCAGCTGCGCAACTGGTTCGGCAGCGCCGCCGCCGATCAGGACTACGGCCAGAACTGGGCGCGCATCCGCAGCCCGGTGGTCGACAGCCTCATCGATGCCATCGTCGCCGCCGAATCGGCGGCGGAACTGTACGCCGCTTCCCGCGCCCTGGATCGGGTGCTGCTGTGGAACTTCTACTTCATCCCGCTGGGCTCCCAACCCGGATTCCGGCTGGTGTACTGGGACAAGTTCGGCGAAGTGCGCAGCGACCGCCTCAACCGCATACCCTTCGTGGATGCTTGGTGGTGGGACGAAGACAAGGCCCGGCGCGTCGAGGAGGGAATCGCCCAACTCGGCGACGAATGACGATACCGTGCGCTATTGCGCCGAACCATCCGCCGCCGGATCCTGGAAACCGACCATGCCCGCCGGCGGCGCCGACGCAGCGGTCTCCCTCTTCGATTCGCGCCGAAGCAACGCGGCGACGATTTTCTCGTGCCGATTCCGATCCAGGTTGTACGGCCAGAACACCCAGACCGCCAACAGCACGACAACGGCGATGACCGCATAGACCAATCCGAAGTCGAACAGCACTTGCGCGGGTACCTCGCCAACCTTGGAGTCGGGGGCCAGACCGACGATGTCGATGGCGATCCCGGCGAGTAGCGGACCGACGGCGCCCGTGCATTTCCCCGCGAAGCTGAAGGCGGCGAAGTAGACGCCTTCCTGACGAGCGCCCTTGCGCAGTTCGTGCTCGTCGGCCATGTCGCCCATCATCGATGCCACGGAGACGCCCACAGGCCCCATGGCGAACGCGCTCAGGAACGCCAATAGCACCAGCGCCGAAAACAGCACCCAATAGCCTCTCGGCATCAGCCCCGCCAAGTCCAGCAGTACCGGGCCGGCGGCGGCAAGCACGCAGACGACGACGCCCAGAATGACGGTCCACTTCTTTTCGAAAATCCGGTTGAAGTAGACTGTGAAGAGCACCCCGGCCATGCCGCCCACGATGCCAGCATACTGCCACCACTGGATGGCGAAGCTGTCGAGTTCCCAGAAGAATGTCTTGAGATGCAGAGCCAAGGTACCCGTCGTGCCCCAGTAGATGGTGCAGACGAGATGGCCGAGAAACAGCGCCCGAAACGGTACGCTGCCCAAGGCGTCGAACAGATCGCCGTAGACATGACGGATGCGGAACCGCCGGCCCGACAGACCCATGCTCGGCAGCCGCGGGATCACGTCCATGGTCTTCCACGCGGAAGCGCCCATGAACACCGCCATGACGAGCGCGGACACCACGGCGAACGGCAGATAGGGTTCGACGTCCAGCTGCGGATTCGGATTTTCCTCCGTGCTGGCAAACACGAACACCCAGCCTACAGCGACAACCACCAGGCTCGAGGCACCGCCAATCATCTCTCGCCACATGACGATGCGCGTACGTTCCAAGTAGTCCTGGCTCACTTCGGCGCCCAGCGCCTGGTAGGGCAGGTTGTACAGAGTGGCCGCGGTACGCATCAGCGAGAAGAACACCGCGAACCAAAGGAAAAGCTGGAACTCCGACAAGCCCGACGGCGGCGCGAACAAGCAGACGTAGAGCAGGGCCATGGGCAGCACCGAGGCCAGCATGAACGGGTGGCGACGTCCCCAGCGGGAACGGATGCCGTCCGACCACGAGCCCACCGTGGGATCGGACACCGCATCGACAATCGACGCGATGCCCAGAGCAAGGCCGGCGAGGGTGCCGGAGAGGCCGAGCACTTGGTTGTAGTAGATAAACAGAAAACCGAGCATGAATCCCTGCACCGACTGGCCGGCTTGCCCGGCCCCGTGCCAGAGTTTCCACTGGATCGAAACGCGCTCTCCGCTCATGGACGCAATGCGTCCCGCAATAACGGCAGCCATTGCCTTGCGGCACCGCGATCTGTCATCGTTCCCCTCCCTTCAAATGCTGCATCCTACATGAAAATCAAGCTGCAACTACGGGCTGTCGTGCTCGCTGTCGCCGTGCATTCAGCCCTTGCCTGCGGCGCTGCGGAGCTGCCCCAGCGCACGGCCCTCGACGCCTACATCGCCCAGCCCGACGACAGCTACTCGTGGCGGATCGTCGCTTCGCGCAAAGCCGGCGACATCGACACCTTGATTGTGGATCTGATCTCCCAGCACTGGCTGACTGCCGAGGACGTGGACCGCGCCGAATGGCGGCACTGGCTGACGCTGTCGATTCCCAAGGCCGCAGCCTCGGCCACTGGGCTGCTGTTCATCGGCGGCGGCAGCAACGGCGGCGAGCGCCCCGACGGCGCGGACGAACGCATGACGGCCATCGCCAAGGCCACCGGCAGCGTCGTCGCCGAGCTGCGCATGGTGCCCAACCAGCCTCTGGCATTCCACGGCGACGGCAAGCCGCGCGTCGAGGACGATCTGATCGGCTACGCCTGGGACCGGTTCCTGCAAACCGGCGAATCCCGATGGCTGCCTCGCAACGCCATGGTCAAGAGCGCCGTGCGAGCGATGGACACGATAACCGCAGTGATGGCCACCGAGGCTGGCGGCAAGCGCACAGTGGACCGCTTCGTGGTGGCCGGCGGCTCGAAACGAGGCTGGACCGCTTGGCTGACCGGAGCCGTGGACAGCCGGGTAGTCGGCATCGTACCCATCGTCATCGACGTGCTGAACGTAGATGTTTCCATGCGCCACCAATTCGCGGCCTACGGCTTCTGGGCGCCTGCCGTGAGCAACTATGTGGAACACGGCATCATGCGTCGCCTCGGCCATCGGCGCTTGGCGGAGCTGTACCGATTGGTGGATCCGCACCACTACCGCCATCGGCTGACCCTGCCCAAGCTGGTGCTGAACGCGGCCGGCGATCAGTTCTTCCTGCCGGATTCGTCGCGCTTCTACTGGCGCGACCTGCGCGGCGAGAACTACCTGCGCTACGTGCCCAACGCCGACCACGGCTTGGGCGGCTCGGATGCCGCGGAAACCATCGCGGCATTTCACACTTTGATCGCCCAGGGCAGAAAGCCGCCGCAATTCTCGTGGCTGCGCGGCACCGACGGTTCGCTGCAAGTCCTGGCTGCAGATCTGCCCCAGGAAGTGCGACTGTGGCAAGCCACCAACCCCGAAGCCCGCGATTTCCGCATGGAGACGCTGGGGCCGAAATACGCCAGCAGCGTGGTCGAACCGGATGCCGCGGGCCGGTATGCCGTCCGAGTGCCGGCACCGCAGACGGGCTGGACGGCCTGGTTCCTGGAACTGGCCTACGATGTAGGCGCAGTGACCCCGCTCAAGCTCACCACGGAAGTCGTGGTGACGCCGGACACCCTGCCCTTCCAGGACAAGCCAACGAATCTGCCCACATCGGTTACGCTGTTCTGCACCATAGCGAGCGCTTCGCGCGCCCAGAAAATCGCTTCCGAAGCGGAAAGGCTGGCCCAAGGCGAGACGTTCGCCACCGATGGCATCGCTGCGACCATCCTCGGCAAGCGGCTGTATCTGAACTGGACGCCAGCAGCCGGCTTCGCCGAAAGCGCGACCCTAGTCTACGGTTTTCTGAAGGAGCGGAATTGCGCCGACATCGGCTACCAATTGGAATCCGGCCCCGGGGCGACGTTGCCGCCGACCACTGCCAAGCGCCCTGTCGATCGGTAGCGTCCGTAGGCGGTGGACAGAATCATGTCTGCTGGATGTCCTTGATCCAGCCGCCGCGCCTGGGCGTCTGCTGGATCCCGTCCCGCCATTCCAACTTCACCACGCTCTCGCGGCCGGCTGCTCCTAGCCATCTTCAATACTGCACCTTCTCGTAGCAGATCGGCAGATTCTCAGGCCGGTATCCGTTGTTCCGATTGCCCGGGAGCTTGAAGACGCTGGCGTGGATCTTCGCGCCCGGCGAAATCTTGCGCACCCGTTCGCCACGGAGCTTCCAGAAGCCGGCTGGGGACTCGTGCATCTGGTCGTGCGGGTCGGGGAGGAATTTCGCGAGTCCTTTCTTGTTCAGATGCATGCCGTGGAATGCCGCTTTGCCGAGCATCCAGTGCAAAACGATGTTCGACAACCCACGGTCCTCGTACCAGCCGCCGACATCGCAATGAACGCCCGCAAACCATACCTGCTCCACGGTCTGATGGTCCTGGACATTGTCCTCGCGCCATAGCGAAGGCGGGAAGTCGCGGCGCTTCTCGTCAATGGCGACGGCGTGATAGCCGCGGGAGACTTCCGGGTTCAGCGTGACGTCGTGAAAGCGCTTGCCGGCGTTCAGCACCAGGGAATCCACGGCATCCCAAACGCCGACGAAGTGGATCGGGCAGATACGGGCAAAGCCCTCTCGAAAGCGCCTTATATGTCGGCGTTGTGGGGCGTGTTGTAGAGCTTGGCGACGTACTCGACGAGGTTGCCAGCGTCTCCGGGAAGGCGTCCACATTTGTAGAGCATCCCGCGAGAGAACGCACGGTGAAGGCCCGCGGCTGAACCCGAAGAGGAAGACGCGGTCGCCTTCCTCGAAGCAGCCCATCAAGTAGCGGCACGCATCCTCGACGTTCTTCTGCAGCCCTTCGCCAGTGGCCCGATCGCTCAAGGCCGCAAGGTTCCGGTGCCTTCCTCGTGGCATTCCAGCCGCCGGTACAGACGCCTGGGTCGTAGCACGCCACTTGCTGCTGGTTCTTTGCGGCCAGGACATAGGTTTCCACGACGTTGGTGTTGCTGCGCCCGTATTCGTTGCCGGTTCCGTGGCAGCAGACGACGATGTTCTTGCAGCAGGGAATGGGAGGATGGACAGCAGGCATGGCGACTCCGGCAGCTCGGCGTTCAGTGTGGCGATTCGGCGGCCTATGCTCGAACTCGGCGAACACAGCGGAAGCCGGCATTCCCCGTCCCCGAATCCGGCGTGTTGGCATAGCGGGCAGCCACTCGATAGCGGTTGCAGTAGCTGTCGTGGCAGAGATACGAGCCGCCCTTGAGTATCTTGCGGTCGCCACTCGCCGGCCCCTTCGGGTTGTTCCGCGAGTGGGTGCGATGCCAGTCCGGGCTGTACCAGTCCGCGCACCACTCCCAGACGTTGCCGGCCATGTTGTAGAGACCGAATCCGTTGGCGCGGAACGACTTTGCCGGCGCGGTGCCGACATAGCCGTCGGCGGCGGTGTTCAAGTGCGGGAATCGGCCCTGCCAGATGTTGCAGCGGTGCCGCCCGCCGGGCAGCAGCTCGTCGCCCCAGGGGAACCGCTTCGCCGCGAGACCACCCCGGGCCGCGTACTCCCATTCCGCTTCCGTAGGCAGGCGCTTGCCGGCCCACCGGCAGAACGCCACGGCGTCGTTCCAGGAAACGTGAACCACGGGATGGTGCAGGCGTCCCCTGAGGTGGGAGCCGGCGCCTTCGGGCTTGCGCCAGCAGGCACCCTCCACCGCCAGCCACCAGGGCACGGCCTTCACGTCGCGGGCACTCGCCAACCGGCGCAGCCTCGCCTTGGACAGCAGGCCCTGGAAGACATAGCACCAGCCGAACGCCTCCGCCTCGGTTCGGTAGCCGGTGGCATCGACGAAGTCGGCGAACTGGGCGTTGCCGACCGCGGTGCGATCGATGAAGAAGGCGTCCACCGTCACTTCCCGCACCGGCCCCTCGCCATCCTCCGGGCGGGAATCCGCATCTTCGGAACCCATCCGGAACGTGCCGCCTGGGAGTTCCACCATGCCGGCAGTCGAACCAAGCGCCTCGGACGAAACCGCGGCGGCAGCGGATTCGCGCCCGGGTCCCGGCAGTGCGCAGCAGGGAGCATGGACTGATGCAGGGTTCATGGAACCGGGTACCGCTGCGACGTTGCGCCGCTTTCCCCTGAACCATGCCGAGGCGGTCCAGCGACAGCTTGGTTTGCAGTCGCATCGCCAAGCACCGAGCCGAGGCCGAAGTCCCTGATCCGGCATCGAAGTCGGCGCCCTTGGCTCGCAGCGGATGCGATCATCGCTCCAGGCTGCTCGAACGCGACCGACGAAGCACGTTCAGGTCGTATCCCATGCGCTGGGCGTATTCGCCGAGAATCCACGTCTGCATCGACGGGATCGGCACTTCGTAGCCCGTCCCCGCCTCGTTCTCCTGCAGAACGCCGTCGTGGATCAGAGCGCCGACGAAGCGCGCGGCATCCTCTCTGCCGGGCTTGGCGAAGGCGGTGTGTTCGCGCATAAGCTGGAAACCGCGCACCAGCAGATCGTCTTCGTCCATCGGCTCGCCACTTCCCGCCATCAGCCCGACCAGCTCGACCAGCGCCCGCCTGTGGCGACGCACTTGTGGACTCAGCCGATCCCGGTAGTACGCAGCCCGCGCAGCTGCCGCCCTCTCCAAGGCGGTGCGCAGCCCAGCGGGCGTGGCGGTTCCTCTGTTCTCCACGAGCGCTTCCGCGCCCGTTTGCAGCCCGACTTGCAGATGCTGGGGAAAGCCGAGGCTGTCCCTGGCGATGGATTGGACCCACTGCTGCTTCTCGTCTGCCGCGCCACGGGCTCGGTAGCGGTGGAGGAGGTCGCACACCGCCTCCCGCACGGCTTCCCTGTTCAGCAGCGACAGGTTGACCTGGGCGTTGCGGCCGAGCCTGGAAAGACCGTTGTGCCGCAAGGCGTCGACAGAATCGTTCAGTCCGGCGTATACGGGTAGGATGGGCAGACCGAAGGTGGCGTCGTGCAGCTTTGCCAGCACAGCCTCGTTCTTGGGTCCGACATTCTGGATCTCGTCCACGAGAACGCAGATGGTGCGCGCTCGCGTCTTGTCCCTGAAGAACGGCTCTTTCAGCGCGCCCAGCGTCCTTTCGGCCTTCAGGCGCTTCGCCAAATCGGTGCCGATGGCGTCGAGCAACCCGCTCATCCTGGTCGTTTCGATCGTCGCGTCGTGGAAGGCGGCGGCGATGTCGCCAGCGTCGAGGAGATCGTAGAAGCCCATCGTCACTGCCAGCGGCGAGGTCGGATCGTCCGGCCGGTTGCATCGCGTTTCGACGAAGTACCGCAGCAGCGCCGACTTGCCCATGCCCGGGCAACCGATGAACACCGTGGTCCGGCCCGATATGTCGTGCCCCGCGCCCCAGTCGCGCAGTACGCTTGCGCAGCGCTCCGAAAGCCAATCGAGCTCGGCGTCCCGGCCCACGAAGAACGACGACAGGCCACGATCGCCGCTCTTCGAGAAGCGGCTCAGCCCCTCGATATCGGGTTCGCGCATCACGGTACCAGCAGCATAGCACTAGCGAAGGCGTTCAAGCCGAGCCGCCGCCTGGAGCCGGGCCTTCGGGTTTCGCCACCAAGCCCTCCCATCGCCAGCCGGCATGTCAGCCCTGGTAGCGTTCCCAGAACCGAGCCCCGCGACCGGTGTGGCCGGCCTCCCAGGATTCCCGATAGCGCAGCAGTTCGGTACGCAGTTCGGCGACGATGTCCTCCGCGCCGGGCGTGCCGACAAGATTTCGCGTCTCCCAGGGATCGTCGACCAAGTCGAACAGCTGGGTCTGGCGCCGCCGATTCCGCACCGCGTACTCCACCAGCTTGTGTGTGCGGTTCTTCACCGCCCGCTGCGAGGAAACACAGGCGAAGTAGAGCGTATCCCGCACCGTTTCGGCGGGATCGCGCATGGCGGCGACCAGGCTGTGCCCCTCCACGCTGTCGGGCAGCGGCGTATCGGCGAGTTCGCACAAGGTAGGGAATATGTCCAGCAGATAGGCGAATGCCTCGCTGCGCTGCCCTTCGGGAACGCCGGGACCGGCGAAGATCAGTGGCACCCGAACGCTGTGTTCGTAGCAGTTCTGCTTGCCCATCAGCCCATGCTGGCCCACCGCCAAGCCGTTGTCGCCGGCGAAGACAATCAGCGTGTCGTCCGTCAGGCCCTGCTCGCCGAGCACCGCCATCACCCGTCCGAACTCGTGGTCCAGGTGGGAGATCATGGCGTAGTACTCGGCGATATGGCGGCGAATTTCCTCGGGAGTGCGCGGAAATTCCGCCAGCAGTTCGTCGCGGATGCGCAGCGAACCGTTGTCGAACGGATGCCCGCCCAGGAAGTTGGGCGGCAGTTCCACTTCTTCCGGCGGATACAGGGCCAGGAACTCCGGCGGCATGGTGCGCGGATCGTGGGGCGCGAGCAAGGCAACGTAGGCGAAGAACGGCTGCGCAGCGTCGTGGCGGCGAATGTAGTCGATCGCCGCATCGGCGAGGATGTCGCTGGAGTGGCGGCCGGCGTGGATGTGGTCGCAGTCCCGCCAAGCGATCTCGTTGTTGCCGAAGGCGGGAGGGTTTGGAATATACGCCAAACGCTTGTCGTATCGCCCGCTGGCATCGTAGTGGTAGGCGGGCACGTTCCAGTGGTCGGCCATGCCGCCGAAGTGGATCTCGTCGCCGTCGTCGAAGCCGCGATTGAAAGCCTCCCTGCCGTTGTGCCATTTGCCGGCGCCCCAAGTGCGGTAGCCGCGGCCGCGCAGCGACTCGCCGAGCATGGTGTGCTCGCGCGGGATGCTGCTGCCGGAATCGTGCAGGTGGAACAGGGTGCGGCCGGTGTGCAGCATGGCCCGGCTGGGCATGCAGATGGCACCGTGGGTGCCGCACGGGATATGGGCATGGGTGAAGGTGGTGCCACACTCCACCAGACGGTCGATATTCGGCGTGTGGATGGCGCGGTTGCCCAGGGCGCCGATGGTGTCGAAGCGCTGGTCGTCGGTGAAGAACAGCAGGATGTTGGGTTGGGTCATGGCTTCTCGGCTGGACGCGGGAAGCCCGATTGAACCATTCCCTCGATGCTGCGCACAAGGCGACACAGGCGGTTCAAGCACTTCGGCGGCCTGAAGCCCCGACGCAAACTCGCCCTGCTCCCGACATCGGACGCCGTCCTTGCGGCCTACGCGGGAGCGTCGCGATTGAGGCCGAAATCGAACAACGGATCGCTCCTCCCTGCCCGAGTAGTTTATCCTTCCGCCTGTCCCTGCCCGCCCATCGGAAGCCATGACCGAACCCGTCCGCATCCTGCCCTGCCCCACCTGCCGCAAGCCGGTGCAGTGGTCTTCGGCGAACCGTTGCCGCCCGTTCTGCTCGGAACGCTGCCGGCTGATCGACTTCGGCGACTGGGCGGATGAGCGCTACCGGATTCCGGGCGAGCGGCTCGAGGACGTCTCGTCGGACGACATGGGGCAGGACTGAGCGGCTGTTCAGGCGCACGGACAACCGGCTGGCATACCGCAACGAGGAGCCCTCCCTCAAATGGGTCGAAGCGGCAGTCGGTGTCGTTCGACGGCGACGGCACCCGCTCTGGCTTGTCTCCGAGGCCTGTCGCATCCCTTCGATCCCTTGCCTCGCCGTCCACACCTCCCGCATCGAGTGCTGCCGCACCAGATCACCGTGGTCTATGGCGCTATGGCGAGGTGCTGCCGCGCCATCCCTTGCGCTTCCTGTCGGCCGACGATCCCGGCATCGGCAAGACGATCATGGCTGGCCTGTTCATCAGGGAGCCGATGTGGAACACGGAAGACTGCTGGCAGGCCGTGCCTCCAGACTGCGCATCAGACCCGACTCGGCGGCGCTCCGACGTGAGCCTTCATCCTGATCGGCGTCCCGGAGCACCTTCCCCTTTTTGCGCCAACATGCAAGCATTGCGACATGAACGCTGCGACCACCTCCCAAGAAGCCGTCGACGCCATGCTGCGCCGCGCCGCGCCGCGCCAGGGATGCTGGCGCGACGACGACTACCTGTGGCTTGCGGCGCGGTGCGGAGGTCTTGTCGAGTTCACGGACGGCCGCGTCGAGGAGCTGCCCATGCCCACCGAAATGCACCAGCTCGTCTTGCGCTTCCTCGACCGCCTATTCACCGCCCACATCGAACCCCGAGGCGGCATTGTGCTGTTCGCCGCCTTCCCGCTGCGCATCCGCGAGGGCAAGTTCCGCGAGCCCGACCTGCTCGCTATCCTCGATGACTCGGACCCGCGACGCGCCAACACCCATTGGACCGGCGCAGACTTGGTCGTCGAGGTCGTCAGCCCCGACAACCCGGCGCGGGACTACATCGAGAAGCGCACCGACTACGCGGAGGCCGCCATCCCAGAATACTGGATCGCCGATCCGCGCAGCGAGACCATTACCGTGCTGGCCCTCCGCGCAGACGCCTACACCGAGCATGGCGTCTTCCGTCGCGGCGACACGGCGACTTCGTCCCTGCTTGAAGGATTTGCCCTAGACGTCGCCGCAGCGTTCGATCACAGACGCCGCGGTTAGCCCCTTGCCGGGGACGATTCGCCAAGCCAGTCCCCGACCCTGTCGGAAGTCAGGCCGGAGCTTCTCCCGCAGGCAGCCACGGGCAAGTCACGGCTTGCCCAGCACGGTCTCGACATCCAGGACGAATATCGAGCCGAAGACGCGCACTGGAACCCTACCGGGTACACGTTCTCGTGGGCGTGTTCCCGAGACGCCATGATCAGCTCGTTGCGGCATAGGATGTCCAGTACATGCAGCTAGTGCCTGACGTTGTCGATATCCTTCGCGTACATCTCGCGCTCCAGCTGCGCGAACCGCCGAGCCGGATCGGCGTACTGGGCGGCGCGTCGTCATCCAGTGCGCCGCGGCTGATCGGATTCGCGCGGACGCCAGCGGCTATGGAACTCCTCGGTAGTGTTGATGTTCGGAAAAGGCGTCTTGGGCAACGGCACATCCAAGGCATGGCAAAGCGGCTCCCAGCCGTCGGAGACGCGGTACTCGATCAAGCGATCCGGCGGCACCTCGGCGCGCACTGCGGCGACATTGGCCTCGTATACGGCGATGGCATGGTCGCGATCGAAGAGCCGCTCGCCGAACGTGCCCTTGCGGATGATCTCGTTGGCCATGCGAATGCGTTCGCGCCGCTCGGGTTCTTTGGACTGCGCCAACTCCTCCATGCCGGAAAAGATGGTGTTCGACGCGCTCCGATACCAGCTTTCGCCATCGCGCAGCGTCAACAGCACCCGCGCGTTCGGATAGTAGTCCATGAGCCGATGCCAGAATGCCGCCACCGGCCAGTCCACGGCGGCGCTGAAGCCGTCGAAGAGTTCCGCCCAGACCGCATCGCCCCGCCAAGCGCGCAGCCAGAGTTCCGCATGACCGGGGTGGCTGAACACCTCGGCCATGTGGTAGCAGGCGCTGAAGCCAAGCTTCTCCAGCGCCAGTTTCACTGACAGCGTACCCGTGCGACCGAATCCGGCGCCGATGATCTGTAGTGCCATGTGTGTCTCGTCTACGAGTTCTCAACGCATGCTATGCCGAGTCTACCGCCAACGCCGCGCCAATCCGGCGCTCGTACTCCATCTGATTGGCGTATGGGCACGTATCGGCGAAGGAAGCAGGGCACCGCGTCGCTGCCCGCCACGCGGTATTCGTCGAACATGGTCGAGACAACCTGCTCGCACTCGCGGCACGACCTGTAGTTCGATCTTAAGCTCTGCAGCAGTTGGTCGCCCTTGTGACCATATCCGGGCAACGTCCGTCCCCACGTCGAACAGCGCCCATGCCACGCTCTTCTCGCTCGCGTCGGTCGGAATCGCATCGGCGATGTCGTCGTCGCTGCACAGCGCAGGCAGCCTGACGGACACGGCGACAGGCTTCGATCGACTTGGCGCGAGAGCCATGCCAACCGTTCGGTGTCGGGCATATCGCTCATCGCTCCGACACCTCCTTCTTGCAGGCTTCGGCCCGCAACGATATAGAACTCGACCAGCCCCGCGTCTGACCCGTTGTTGGCCATATTGGTTCAGGGGACGGCCACACCACTCGCCAGCCGCTTCCGGAGCAACAAGGAACTTCAAGGAAGGAGGGCATCCTCGGTGCAGGTGGTAGACACCGCAACGTCGCTTCGCGCCGTCATCGTACGGACGCCGTAGAGCGGGATGCGGGCGTCTCTGGTGACCAGAACAAGTGCTTCCGCCTGGACTTGGGCAATCGGAAATCGACCAAACAGGTCCTGATGGCGCATTGGAAGATTGCCCGTCTGCTGCGCGTGACGAAAGGTCAGCGGCAAGCAGGCGAAGCCGCTCTCTTCGATCACCGCCGCCAGCTTGTTTGGTGCGATCATGCGCCCTTTGGCTCGCTTGACCGCGATCTTCCATCCGGTAATGGCGCGGATGAAGACATCGCTGCGTGGGTCTGCGATTGCGGTTCGAGCGCCTTCCGACAACCTCGGTACATCGGTCAGGCACCATGCGAATGCATGGGTATCCAGCAACAAGCGTCGCACCGTCAGTCCTCGTCCGGGAAGATATTCGAGTTCTCAATCGCCTCGATGAGCTCTTGGTCCTGCTCGTCGAAGTCCGGGGACATCCGGATCTGACCTTCCAGTCCGCCCAGCTTCCGCTCCTCCAAGCGCTCCCGATACGGCGTCACCCACAACCCGGGCGTACCGGCCTTGCAGACCACGTTCTCCTCTCCCTGCCAAGCCAGTTGCCCAGTTGTGAGAGCTGCGACCTCGCCCTGGACTTGGCTTGCGTTTGCGACATCCGACTTGCGGATGCTGAACAGCGCGATTCGCTGACGCGAAGAAACTCCGGGAATCCCGCGACGACACGCGGGTTGACTAGCGGAGTTGGTTCTTCACATTTTCCCAACGCACGTTTTCGCCATGCCCAACGGACGAAGTGCCGAGGCTGGCCGAACCGTCCGCCGGTTCAGAACGGTTTGACGCGTCCGAGCAGTGTGTCGTCCCAGCGCCTGCGGGAGAGAAAGCGGATGGCGCTGGCGTTTGCGCTTGGGGTACCGATGCGCGTCAGTATCTCGATGGCGACGGCGGAGACGTAGCCGTTGCCATCGCCGAGCGCGGCGCTGGCGATGCGTTCGATTGCATCGAGATCCTCACCGCTGTTGACGGTGTTCAGCAGCGCGAAAGCGGCGTTCAGGCGCACTTGATCCTCGGCCACCCAACCGCGGGTCACCTGCGCCTCTTGCCACTCCAGGTTGGTATGCCTGAGCAGCTGTTCGATCTTGGGCAGGGCCGGCGCGAGGCCGCAGCCGATCGCGCCTAGCGCGTCCAGTGCCTGACGCACTACCTGCTGATGGGGGCTGTCGAGCAGCGTGGCGATCTTGGCAACCGATTCGCGGGCAGGAGCGCCCATTTCGCCGAGCGCGAAGACGGCGTTGATCCGCATCCACGGGTCGTCGTGACCGAGCAGCGCTTCAAGGTCGGGGATGGCGCAAGGACCGCAGGCCGAGAGCGCATAGGCGGCGTCTTCCATCACTACGGCGCGTTCGTTCCAGCGGCGCGGGAAGCCGCGCACATCGTCCCGGGGCAGCGGCTGGCCGCGGTCGTTCTTGGCCAAGGCGCGTTCGTGCTTGCCGCCACCAGCGCTCGCAAGCAGCTTCTCGACCAGCGGGGCCACCTCGCCTTCAGCCGCGACAGCGTAGATGCTCGACAGCCGCGCCGCCTGGTCTTCGGCATTGAAACGCGCGAGGTGCTCGCGGGTGGAGAAGCCGTTGGCAGTTGGTTCCGGCACCCCGCGCATCCAACTCCAGATGTAGGACCAGGCTGTCGGCAGGTCGAACTCCGGGATGCAGCGCTCGGGCCGTCGCCATGCCGCATCGACATGGTTCCAGCTCGGCGCTTGCGGATGTCGCGTTCGGGCGAAGACGAACTTCACCATGTAGCGGGTGTTGTCGGTGCGGTTCGAGAAGCCGGCATGCACCATGTCGAAATGGAGCAGGAAGAACGTCCCGGCCGGCACGTCTTGCAGCACCACCCCGTGGGGCGCGACCGGATGGGCATAGAGATGGCTGCCGCCTTGGACGCGGGTGGGGCCCCTTGCCACCGGCGTGTCGTGGGGGAAGTAGAAGCCGATCAGGTAGCGGGGCAGATGGTGACGCGCCCGCGACAGCGGGCTTTGCGCATCCTGGTGCCAGCCGGAACCGGCGCTGGAGCCCTTGCCCATGGGCGGCGCATCCACTTCGGGACTAAGCGCAAGGGTTCGATCCTGCACCGGCTTGTTGACGTGGGTGGCGCGATGCGGGTGGATGCAGTAGTCCGGGCCGGCGATGGAGACGAGCGCCCCGCGCACCACGGGACAGTCGAGCACCTCGTACATTTTTGGTATGCGCGACAGGATGTTGTTGCCGTACCAGCTTTCCTTCTCGGTGGCGAAGCGCAGCAGCGCATCGACTTCCTTGTGCAGGGCGGGATCCACATCCGGGGTCAGACGCAGAAAGCCGTTGGCGATGAACTCGCGCACCTGCTCGTCGTCAAGGAGTTTTGCCTCGCTCATGGCGCGAATGCTAACGCTTGCTCGAAGCCGAGGTCTAGCGCCGCGAGGATGCGGGCCTTGGTCTGCGCGTATGCGGCAGGGTCGAGGGCGGCCAGTTTGTCGAGGAACGGCTGCGCTGCGAGACGCAGATCGGCCCCGGCTGGATAGACCTCATGTACCAGCCCGCAGGCATGGGCGACGGTGCCGTTCATGGTTTCGCCGAGATAGGCGATGGGCGTTGCCGCGGACTGATGGAGCAGCCGAGGCAGCTTGTAGGACCAGCCCTCGGCGGCCCATAGCGCCCGGTGGATGCGCGGGTCGCCGTAGTTGACATCTTCGGTGGCAAGGCGGAAATCGCAAGACAGGCTGTAATCGTAGCCGGAGCCGAGGGCATGGCCGTGCAGCAGCGCCGCCGTGGGTTTCGGACACGAGCGCAACGCCGCCGCGGATTCCAGCAGCAACGCGGGGCCGGCCCCGAGATCGAGATCGACGCGCCGGCCGGCCAGCGGATCCTCGCCGGTGGGCGCATCGGCGCGCAGATCGTCGCCGGCGCAGAACGCCCGGCCCTTGCCGGAGAGCACGAGCGCTCGCACGGACTTCTCGGCCTTCGCCTGCTCCACCGCCCGCTTGATGCGCACATGCTGGTCGAGGTCCAGGGCGTTCAGCTTGTCCGGTCGATTGAGGACGAAGTGGCGGATCGGCCCGTCGTCCTGCACTAGAAAGGCGGTGGCGTCGCTCATCGGCAGGTCGCCTGCGCTATCGGCCTTGGAACACCGGCTCGCGACGTTCCCGCCATGCCTGTATCCCTTCCAGCCGATCTTCGATGACGTGGGTTTGGCGGATGCCCAGGGAATGGGTCATGGCGGCGTCGAAAGGCAGGTCCAGCTGCGGCAGCACTTGCAGCTTGTGAACCTCCCAGGCGCGGGTGGGCAGCTTGGCGATGGTACGGGCCAGTTCGGCCGCCCGGGCGGCGAAGCCGTCGTCGGCGACGACTTCGTGAACCAGCTGGATGCGATGCGCTTCGGCGGCGTCGAGGGTCTCGCCCAGCAGCAGGATGCGCATGGCCTGGGACTGGCCGATCAGCTTCGGCAGCAGGTAGGCGATGCCGGTGGCGGCGGCGCGACCCTGGCGGATGCGGGGATCGCCGATGGCCGCGGACGCGGACGCCAGGCGAATGTCGCAGACGCAAGCCAAGTCCAGGGCGAGGCCGAGAACGTTGCCGCGCAGCAGCGCCAAGGACGGCTTCATGAACCCTCGCAGCGCCTTGATGGCGTCCTGCTCCGGCAGCGGCCCCGGACCATGGGAGCCGGCGGGGGCCCGGTGCGCCAGCCGCTGCGGCCACTCGCCCATGTCCGGCCATGCGTCGCCGCTGCTGGCGCAGTCCAGCACCAGGGCACGGACGCTCGCATCCGCCGCCGCGGCAGCGACGGCTTCGCGCAACGCTTCCAGCGTCGCGTAGTCGATCCGTTCGCCGTTGAAGCTCAGCGTGGTTGCGGCCCCCTCAGCGCGGATATCGAGCATGGCTCCAGCCTAAGCTGCCTGAGGCGGCGAATCATACCGGACTCTCGCGCCAGCGGTTTTTCGGATGGTGGCTCGGTTTGAATCCGCATCGCCGCGAACGCAAGATTCAGGAGTACGAGACGACATCGAATGCCCTGTGCAGCGGCATGGCCGATCCAATTTCAAACCAACGCATTGCCGTTTTGCGGATGCCGGCCATTCCAGATGCTTCGCGCCGAGGGTCGAGAGGCTACGATGCCGGGCCGTGCTGGGCACGGCGCCGTTGCGGAGCCGCGGCTTCCGCCTGGAAGTTCACCACCCGGCGCGCGTTGCGGTCGATGTCCACCGCCACATGGTGCGCTCGGGCACCGAGCTGCCGGTACTTCTCCGCATACCCCTTCGCCCGCAGCTGCGCCAACGCCTGCCCGGCCCCCCGTTCGCCGTTGCGCATCTTGAACTCGAACACGTAGACGTGCCCCCCGCAGCGCAGCGTCAGATCGCTCCGTACCCCGGCGGTGCTCTCTTCCGCCGCCACCTCTACCTGGTACAGAGCTCGGCAGTAGGACTCCACGACCGCTACATAGAAGTGCTCGTCCCTGGCCGTCGGCGTGGCTAGATGCCGTTCGTACGGAACGGCCGCCACAATCGACCGCACGCAGTCCTCCAGCGCGCCATAGTCTCCGGCCGCCAGCGCGGCCCGCAGTCTCGGCCCCTCGCGCAGCCGCGCCTCGTCGCTCCCCGTCTCGTCTCGTCTCGCTGGCGATGGTGAGGTAGCCAGTCTGAAACAGCAGCGCCGCAGTGCCGATCTCGTCCACGTCGAACGCCGCCAGCGAATTGGCGGAAATCTCCCGAGCCAGGCAGGCCGCCACCTCGCCGAGACCGCGATCGGCCACCGCGTCCGCAAGCACCTTCGGCGTACCGGTCTGGTACCAGTAGTCGTCGAACTCTCGCTGCCGGAACAGCAGCAGCACGTCGTACGGGTTGTAGACTCGCTCCCTCCCCCGCCATCCGTAGCCGTCGTACCAACGGCGGATCTCGTCCCGGTCCAGCCCGGCCAGTTCCGGCGCGAACACGGTGTCGAGGTCCGCGTCGGTATAGCCGCAAACCACCGAAAAGTCCGCATCCAGCGTCAGATCCGTAAACATGTTCGCAGCCGAGAACAGATCCAGCTTGGAGAACTTGCTGATGCCGGTGAGAAAGCTGAATCGGATGTGGGCGTCGCAGTCCTTGATGGCGCCGTACAGGCCGCGCAAGTAGTCGCGGTTGTCTACCGCCAACTGTCTGTCGCCGAGCGCATCCAGAATCGGCTTGTCGTACTCGTCCACCAGCACGGCCACTCGCCGACCGGTCGATTCGTGCAACGTCTCCACCAATTCGGCGAACCGATCCGGCGCATCGGCCAAGTGGTGCCGATCGCGGGTTGCCGCCCGTCTTTCGGCATTCGCCAACTGCCTCGTCACGGTGCGGTGCAGGTAGCCTAGATCCTTGTAGTTGCCCTGGGCGAAGCTCAGGCGCACCACCGAATGCCGCGCGCGCCAGTCCCAGCGGTCGTGGACGGCCAGCCCCCGAAACAGAGCCTCGCTGCCCTCGAACAGCTCCTTCAAAGTGTCCACGAACAGGCTCTTGCCGAACCGCCGTGGGCGCGACAGGAAGAAGTGCTTGCCTTCCTCCGCCAGCCGCAGCGCGTAGCCCGTCTTGTCTACGTAGTAGCAGCCGTCCTCGCGCATCTCGCGAAAGGTCTGTATGCCGGTCGGCAATCTTCGTCTGTCCATCGCGTCGCCTCGCTGCGCATTCCGCACCATGCCGCATCCGCCGATACGGGACAAGAGCGATCCTGCCGCGCCCCGGAGCCGCGTCGGTTCCCGCATCCGCGGGGAAGACGGCTATCGGCCGGCGCCTGCTGGAGCGCCTCCCCGTCGAGTTGACGCGAAGGCGGCGGCGAGGGTTGAATGGGGCGCATGGAGATCGCCAATCCTATCTACGACGTCGTCTTCAAGTACCTGATGCAGGACGACCGCGCCGCCCAGCTACTGATCGGCAGGATCGCCGGGCTGGAGGTGCGGTCGCTGGTCTTCCGTCCCCAGGAGGCGGCGGTGCCGGTGGGCGCGCTGCGCGGCGGCGGGCGCGAGCATGCACCGGACATCCCGCTGCTGACGCTGCTACGCATGGATTTCGCAGCGCGGGTGCGCACCGCCGCCGGCCAGCGGCAGGTGCTGATCGAGATACAAAAGACCAATGCGCCGACTGTGATCGAACGCTTCCGGCTGTATCTGGGGGAGCAGTACCGCAGCCGCAGCAATCTGGCTGTCGGCGCTTCGGGTCGGGCGCAGGCGGTGCCCATCGTGGCGATCTACCTGCTCGGCTACGACCTGGGGTTGTCGGACGAGGCAGTGATCGACGTCTGCCCGCAGGTGGTGGAGCGACGCACGGGGCGGGAGCTGGACGCCGGGCATCCGTTCGTAGCCGGTCTGCACCACCGCAGCCACATCGTGCAGATACCGCGTTTAGAGCAGCGGCGGCGGGACGATCTGGAGCGGTTCCTGTCGATCTTCGACCAAGGCCTGGTGTCCGCGCAGCGGGGGGACAACCACGTGCTGTCGCTGGAGGAGTCGGAATATCCGCCGGAATGCGACGTCGTGCTGCGCCGGCTGCGGCTGGCGATGGCGGAGGAGCAGCTGCGGCGCGATATGGAGGGCGAGGATCTGCTGCTGCGGGACTCGATCCTGTCGGCGCAGCGGGCGGACCGCTTGGCGCGTCAGGCGGAGCAGGAGCGGCAGAGGGCGGAGCAGGCGGAACAGCGCACGGAGCAGGCGGAACAGCGGGAAGCGCGGCGGCAGGCGCAATTCGTCCGCCACCTGCACGGCTTGGGGCAGAGCTTTGAAGAGATCGCCCGGGCGTTATCCGTGGACACCGAGACAGTGCGGCGAATTCTGTCGGAATGATGCCCGGACGCACCTGCGCCCGCGCGACGGCCCTCGGCTCGGCTGATGCCGGATCGGCGTCTATGCGCTCACGGCCGGCATCCCATCAGCCAGCCACCGCCATCGTCCATGACCTGCCCCGGCCCTAGTGCGTCGCACTGGACAGATGTGGAAGAGGCCATCGAGCAGCCGATCTATGCGTCAGCGTCGTTCGCGAGCATTCGAGATCGCCCGTATCGCCGAGGACAAGCGTTCAGCCTGCCAGCCACCGCCCCGACTCGGTATCGCTGTATCGGCGCCCGGACACCCGGATGCCGCACACCTTGTCGACGCCGGGATTGCGATGGCTGCGGGCGGGGCGTCTACTTGTCATCGGTTTGGCGAACGGCGATGCGCCGTGTTCGAGCTTCTGTTTGCGTCCGCGCTGTTCGTCGGCGCATCTCGGCATCAGCAGCACCCGGGTGCGGCCGTTCCTGGCTCGCGAGCTCGGTCGGGGCTATCTGCCGCTTACTTCCTGACCACTTTCTGACCCCCTAGGCTTGGCAGATCCACGCCTACAACAGCATCCCTGCTGTGGGGGCCGAACCAAGCGCTGCGCTGGGTGCTGCTGGCGCTGATGCCGGTGGCGTTCGTGTTCCTGATCGGCGACTTTCCGATCCGCCATTCGACCATGGCGGGCATCGAGAGCAGCCTCGGCGGCGAGCCGCTGCCGTAGCCCCCGCGACACGCCGCTGCAGCATCAGCCGCCGCACCTGCTTGCGTACCTCGGCGGCGTATGCCAACGGATCGCTTGGCTTGCGGCGAGCGGCCCCGACTCGCCGAGTGGCGGAGCAGCGCCCAGCGGCGGCGTAGGGGATCATGGTGCTGTTGCCCGTATGCAGAGCGCTGGTGGCGCATAGATCGTGCATGGCGGGTCTCCTGCCGCGGCCATGCCGCCAGCGATGACCGAATCGGCGAGGCAGGTGGCGTCTGCCGCGCTCCTTCGCACAGGAGCGGACACCCAACTGGCAGGGGCGGTAGACTTCCGCTCCACCGCAGCATCAAGGAGATTCTCATGGCCGAAGTCCTGACGCCGGAACAGAAGCGAACCCTCTACCGGGACGGCTATGTCGTGCTGAAGAACGTCGTGGCGCCGGAACTGGTAGATGCCGCGCACGAGCGCATCCGCAATCCCGAGGAAGGCGTGTACGTCGGCGGCACCAACGAACTGACGGATCTGGTCAACGCATCTTCCGTGACGCCCATCCTGCAAGATGCCATGGGACGATTCGATCCGCCCATCGTCTGCCAAGCGGGCATCAACCGAGTGCGCAAGCCTGGCGACCACTTCAACAACCTGGGCTACCGCGAAAAGGATCAGCCCTACTACGCCGCCGAATCCCACATGGACGGGCTGTGTACCATCGGCGTGCCCCAGGAGGTGCAGGAAGGCACCCCGGAGGAAATCTACAAGCGCTATATCGCCTCCGGCCCCAAGGGCGACCTCGGCCGCAGCGCCGACGTGATGGGCCACAACATGGTGCCGCTGTTCGAGGACCCGGAGATGACCTTGGGCATGGGCAGCTTCACCGCCTTCGTATTCGTCTGCCTGAGCGACCAGACCCGCGAAGGATGCGGCCAGACGACGCTGCTCAAGGGTGCTCACCACGCCACCGAGAAGTTCTTTCGCTGGCAGCGGGCCCGGAACGGCTGCATCGGCCCGGAAGGTCCGGGCTGGCCCCGGCTGAACTACGACGCCCCCAACCGATGCGGGCTGGTCTACCTGCCGGAAGCGGTGCGCGAGCAGTTCATCGACGACACCTCCGAATGCACCCCGGACGGCAAGCGCTGGCCGCGGCCCACGCAAGTGCTGATGGCACCGGGCGACGCCTGCGTCACCGTGTTCCACATGCCGCACTCCGGCACCCGCAACGAACGCGGCACCGAGCCGCGCGTCAACATCATCTTTCGCATTCGCAACAAGAAGCGCCAGCCGAACAAGCTGGTCAACGGCATATCCGACCATCCCGACCGCGGCCAGCGCGGAGAGTGGCTGGAATACGAGGAAGGCAACAACCCCTGGGAGCGCTCCAAGGATGCCCTGTGCGACATGTGGGACGAATGGGAAGGCATGGCGGAAGTCGTCGCGCAGATGCGGCAGCGCGAAGCCGCGGCAGACGCCGCTTCGGCGTAGGCGCCCCATGGCCTCGGCGAACGCGACTCTTCTCGACGCCGGCATGGGCAAGGCGCTGGCCATGCTGGGCGTCGAGATTCCCGCCACCATCTGGTCCGCCAATGCGCTCATCGTCGCCCCGGAGACAGTGCTGCGCGTCCACAAGGACAACATCGCCGCCGGCGCCGACATCATCACCACCAACAGCTACGGCATCATCCGTTCGGACTTGGCCAAGGAGGGCATCGAGGATCGCTTCGCCGCGCTCAACCGACAGGCCGGCGAACTGGCCCGGCAAGCGGTGCGGGAGACCGGCTCCGCAGTGCGGATCGCCGGCAGCCTGCCGCCCCTGAACGGCAGCTACCGGCCGGATCGAGTGCGGCCGCCCGAAACGATGCGGCCGTTGTACCAGGAGCAGGCGGCACTGCTGGCCCCGTATGTGGACTACTTTCTGTGCGAGACCATGTCGGCCGTGGCCGAGGCGGAAACCGCTGCGGCTGCGGCATCGACGTTCGGCAAGCCAGTGCTGGTGGCCCTGACCCTGCACGACGACAAACCCGGCTGCCTGAAAAGCGGCGAGCGCATCGAAGACGCCGCCGCGGCCCTGGCGCCCTTGGAACCGGCCGGCCTGCTGGCGAACTGCTGTCTGCCGGAACGCATCGGCGACGCCATGCCGGCGCTGTGCGCCGCTGGCTTCGACTACTGCGGCGGCTATGCCAATACCTTCACCCCGGTTCCGCCGGACTGGCTGCTCGACGGCGAGAAAGAAAGCGATCGCACGCTCGCGCTGCGCGACGACCTGACGCCGACGACGTACTGCCGCTTCGCCGCGTCGTGGATCGACGCCGGCGCCAATCTGGTCGGCGGCTGCTGCGGCACCACCGCGGAACACACCCGGGCGCTGCGCAAGATGCTGTCGTAAACATCCTCCCTTGGCCTCCCGGCCTCGGCGACCGAGGCCTGGGCAATGCCCGGAGTCGAGGTGGCGGCGCGGTTTGATTTTCGCAATGAGCAGCCACGGGTTTGCGCACCCCGAAACGGACGTCGCCAACGTGCCATGCCCTTGGACGAGGCGAACGTCGCGACAGGTCCCCTTGGCTTGGCGAAGATCGGCCGGGCGGCGCGGGCGTCTCGCGCCGCTTCCCGCGAGCCTGTCCGGCACGGGCAGCGTATCGGTTTGAATCGTAGCTCTCTGCTTCCATTGGAGGAAGAAGTCGAACCGAGATGTGCCCGGCACGGACGGACCTTGCGTTCTCGGACGGGGTCCGCCCGTGCGATGCCTTGGCGCGGAGGTTGCCGCGTCCCGCCTTCCGCCGTCGCGCCTTCGGTTCGCCACGCCAAGCCCATGACGACTGATTCCGTTGATTTCGACAAGCCAAGCTGCTGCGGACGCCACTACGCCCATAGCGTCCGATAGCGCCCTAATCCCCCCATCTTATCGTTGCGCCATGCAGCACGACGACAAGGATTCAAACCCGAGTCGAGCATCGGCTTGCACGGGCGAATGCGAACCCACTATGCTTGGGCGCTTTGGTCTATCGAATGGGGGAAAGACATGGCTCCGATTCCGAAGGGGGGCACGGTGGCGGTCACGGGGGCCGCGGGTTTCATCGGCAGCTGGGTGGTGCGCCGTCTGCTCGACAAGGGCTACCGGGTGCGGGCCTGCGTGCGCAACGCCGACGATGCGGAACGCACGGATTTTCTCAAAGCCATGCCCGGCTACGCTTCCGGGCGGCTGACGCTGCACTCGGCGGATCTCGACAACGCCGGCTGCTTTGACGACATCTTCGCCGGCTGCCACGGCGTCGCCCACGTCTCCCACGTCAGCAACTACGGCGACCACGAATACGTGCAGAGGGTATGTGACCACATGATCGCCAGCGTCAACGCATCCGGTTCGGTGAATCGCGTCGTCGTCACCTCCAGCATCGCCGCGGTGATGTCGGAAATGGACATGAACGAGTACGTGCGCCGCCCGGTATTCTACGAAGACCGCTACCCGGACGAGGAAAACCCGCGCCGCACGCCCGATCGCCAGGACTACTCCATGGGCAAGGTCATCGCCCAGCGCACCTTTGCGGATGCCGCGGCGGCAAGCGGCGAGTGGGACGCCATCACCTGCTGCCCGGCGGACAACGTGGGCCCCATCCAGTCCCCGCACCAGAAGAACATGGGGCCGTGGCAGCACAACATCGAGACGATGCTGCTTGGCGAGTACTACCAGAACGGCGTCTACCGGCCTTGGATGACGGTGGATGTGCGCGACGACGCCGACTGCCACATCGGTCTGCTGGAGAGTGTGCAGGTGCGAAACGGCGAGCGCTACATCGCCTGGTCCACGGATATGCGCAAGGTCGAAGACATCTGCGCCGACATCGACCGGCTGCTGCCGGAACTCGGCCACGACACGCCGGCGGTGATCGACAACCACCCGCCCCACATCCAGGAGCGGGAAGCCAAGTACCGCGCCATCTGGGCCGGCTGCGAGCTGCGCAACGACCGTATCCGCGCCGTCACAGGCGTCGAGTTCCGCCCGCTCGACGAGTCGATTCGAGACTGCGTGGAATCGCTGCTCGGCGTCGCCAAGGTGAAGCCGAAGCTGCGGGAAGGGTTCGAGCGCCGCGTAGCGTAGACGGCCCCCTTGGCGCGAATGCATGGGGGCAAGGCGAAGCGGTTGCTTTGGAGGCATTGAATCTGCCGCTTCCCTGCGGATGCCGGGCAGCGCGTCAGGTACAATCCGCGCCGTCATGCCGCATCGCGCGGATGCCCTATGCAGTGGCATCCATGCCATAGGTAGCGACGCGGCTTATCCAACGTCGAACGGAATCCCAGCCAATGCCGGCAGAGCGGGGCGGAACGGCTAGGCCGGTTTCGTTAGGAGATTCCTGTCGGAGTTGACGGTCGGAGTTGACGGTCGGAGTTGACGGTCAAGGTCGTCGATGACTTCCGCAACTTGCTGGCGCTGGACGTCGTTTCGATCCTGGGGATAGCGGTCGTGTTCGGGCTTGTGTGGGCCGTTGCCGATTGGATTCGATTGCGACGAGGTCGAATCGGCAGCCTGCTGTCCCGCTCAAACGGGCACTGGGAGCGGACACTCGGATAAAAGCAGCCCGAATCCCGAGGCCATCCCCGACTGTCAGGCAGCGCTGCCCAGCAGCATTGGCGGAGATGGCGATAGCCCGGTTGCCGTAATCCCGCCATCTGTCGGCGCATCCGATATTTCGAATCATCGGCAGATGTCTTCGCAGGGCACCCCGTCGCCGTCGCCGTCGAGGCGCGTCAGGCCGCACTGCCTGAGATGGAAGTACGCTTCGTCGCAGGAAGTCATCTCCCGGCAGTAGGTCTTGCTGCCGCAGGCATACGGTTGCGCGTTGTTCGCAAGGGCAGTCTGGGAGAACGGCGCCGTGCGTCTACCGTTGCGACGCCACTCCCACGGCGGCATGCGCTGGGCTTCGGGCAGCGACCACAGGCCGTCGCCTGCTTGCCGGGCAAGCTGTTCGTCCTCCAGCAGCCAGACGTCCGACGAATACTGCCGATACACCCAGGCATGGCCTTCGCGCACCAGCTCGCGGTTGATGTCCCGCTTGCCGATATAGATGCGCCCGAGCAGCCGGCCGTAGCGGTCCTCGCCCGCGGACGCCACTCGCACTCGCTGGCGGAACACCTTGTCGGCCAGCGCCTGCCGCGCCCGGGCGCCCCAGGGCTGGCCGCGCTCGGGCGTGTCGATCTCGACCAAGCGCAGACGAACTTGGCGACCACTGCCGGCGTCGTCCACCGCCAGCGTCACGGTATCGCCATCGGTCACTTCGACCACCTCGGCATCCAGGCAGAGCGCAGTATCGCAGGGGTTGGCGATGGCCTCGCCAGCGAGTAGCAAAACGAACCATGCAGGAAGCAGGCTGCGGCCCTTCATTGGCCGATCTCCTACAGAGGGTCGGGCCGATATCCTACAGGAAATCGGGCGAATGTCCTACAGCGAGTCGGACTGGCAGGAAAGCGTCGCGCACCGTGCGGGAGCTATCCGTTTGGCCGTCAGGGGACTCCCGGAGCGATTCGCGCCAGGGCGCGTTGACAGTCGTCTAGGTCGAACGAGACGGGATGCCTCGGGAGAGTGCCGGCGACCGCAATGCCGAACGCTTGTTCAGAGCACGCTTAAGGGCGGTTTCGCGCCGACCGCAAGGGACATGCCGAGCAAGTCGTCGATGCGTATACCGATTATCTTTTCGGAGCCGCCGCGCTGGCTGCTTCGTCGCCAGTCGATGCCGATTCCCCTCGGAAGAACCAGCAGGAAGTGGAAGGCCGCATCGTCGAAGGCAACAGCAAAACGACCGCAGCCGCGGCTCGCATCGCGATCTACGGCAGCCCTGCCGCCATCAACCGGCTGGCCGAGGTGAGCCGGCGGGGCGGCATCCTCGCCGACCCCGAGACCGCGGACTCGTTCGTGTCGGCATGAGAAAGCAGTTCTCGACAGAAGACCTCGAGGCGTTCGAAGCGCTCAAGAAGGACGTCGGTTTTCTCGTTTTGGGAATCGAGCCGCAGAGGCATGGAAACGGCGTCTGAGCGCGGCCCGATCCCAGGCGCTCGAGGGATTCGGCGAAGCAGACTCTCGACTTGATTCTGCTTGCCCAGCGGACAAGGCCCGCCTCCGCCGCTAACGAGATGCGCGACGGGCGCCATTCGAATTCGCCGAAGGGCGCGAGAGCCGCCGCTTTCCGACCGGTGTAGACGCGCGCAGCCATGTCTCCGCCCATCAAGGTACGTCGGCTTCGATGCGGATACGCGCCGCCGCTGACCAGCAGGCTCCGAAATGGCGAACGCTCTGCCCGGCGCGCCGCGGCATCGGCGCAAGCAGAGCGCCGGCAGACCGAGTGGCTGTGGCGCTGCCGCCGGTACCCGTCGCGCTGCCCTCTTGGCGATTCCCTAAGCGGAGGCCGACCGCGCACCGCCCTCGTCGTTCAGCGGTATGGCGACGCTTCGTGCACAGCGAAAGCCGCGCTGGTATACAGTGCGGCTTCCATGCCGCGACAGCCAGCGCCAAGGGGGCGCGTCGAAGTGATCTACGAGATACGCAACTACCACTACGAACCGAGCCTGCTCGACGAATACAGAATCTGGGCGGTGGAGAAGGCGCTGCCCTACATTCGCGCCCATCTGGAGCTGGTGGGCTTCTGGGTCAACGTCGACGAGGCGCCGCAAATCGGCGGCAAGCCGTTGGACGATCTCGGCAGCGCCACCGTCACCTGGATCATCCGCTGGCCCGACCTTGCGACTCGCCACGAGACCATGGGCACGGTGTTCGGCTCCGACGAGTGGCGCGAGATCATGGCTGCCAACCCTGGGCAGGAGCACTACCATCGCACCGAGGCGAAGTTCGCTGAAGCGCTATGACGGGGCGGGTGGCCGGCTATCGGCACCTGCCGGGTTGCCGAGCCGATTCGGCGCGGGCCTGCCAGGATGCCGCCGCCAAGCCTTATCGAGCGGTCGGGCACCATCCGCCCCGCGTCGCCACCCGCCATGCGAGCCCGCCGGCGTATTCTTGGCGCTGTTCCGACATGCCTGGGTACGACTCGCCAAACCTAATCGAGGAAGTCTGCGCCACGGGAAGTGTGCAGCAGGCTGCGCAGCGTCCGCCGGCGCGCCGGCTCGGCGCGTACAGACGACTGTGCATACCGATCGGCAAGAGCAAGCCGCCGCAGAATCGCCCGCGCTTGGGCCATCCACGCCAACCTGCCATCAGCAGATCTCCTTCGGCCTGTGCAAATCCCTTTCAAGGCCAGCCTCGCGCCCGAACCCGTCGGTCACAGCACCTTCACCAGGGCGCGGCCAGCACGTCGGGCGCAAGCCATTCGAGCGTCTCTCCGGTATGCAGCAGCAGCCCCGGCCGGGCCTGTTCCCCGTACTCCGTGCGAAAGCTGCGCAGGCGCGTCGCGTCGCCGAGGCGGGGGCGATGCGCAGCCTTGATCTCCACCGGCAGAAGACGGCCGCCGGCCTCGATCACGAAATCCACTTCTTCTCCTGCCGCGGTGCGCCAGTAGAAGATTTCGGCGCGGCCGAGGCGGGCATCGCGCCAAGCACGAGGTTTTCGAGATGTACGCCGCCGGGCTCGACGTTCCCTGCCAGATACAGCGCCAACCCGGTGTCGCCCCAATAGAGCTTCGGCGACTTGATGAGTCGTTTGCCGCGATTGACGGCGTAGGCCGGAAGCCGCACCAGCAGGTAGGAGAGTTCCAGCAGATTGAGATAGCGATGCACCGTCGGCTACGACAGCGCCACGTCGCGGCCCAACTCGGTCTGGTTGACGAGACCGCCAAGGCGCAGGGCGGCGGCCTGCATCAGACGGCGGAAATCCAGCACCGCGGCGATGGATGAAATCTCCTGCAAATCGCGTTCGAGATAGGGGCGGGCATAGCCGTCGAACCAGACTGCGCGTTGCCGCGCCGTTTCGAGGTGGGCTGCCGGAACCGGAAAGCCCCCGCGACGCGCCAGGGAGCGCCAGTCTTCGGCTTCGTCCGGCTGCGCGGCGACAAGCGCCCGCCAGTCCCGATCCCTCGCATCGAGCAGATCGTCCCAAATGCCGCAGGTGCCGAGCCCGCGCAGCTCGCGTCGCGTCATCGGTCGAAGGACGAGGTAGCTGGCCCGACCGGCCAGCGATTCCGAAACCTGGCGCATAAGCAGCAGGTTGGCCGATCCAGTGAGCAGGAATCGACCCGGCTGCCGGCTTTGGTCGACGGCCCGCTTCACCGCCAGCAGCAGATTCGGTTCGCGCTGCACTTCGTCGAGCGCTACCGGCCCGCTGCTGCCGACGAGGGTTTCCGGGTCGCGCCGGGCAGCGTCGAGCACATCGAAATCGTCCAGCGACAGATAGCGTCGCCCGGCGGGGACCAGCTCCTGCACCAAGGTGCTCTTGCCGGTCTGCCGGGCACCGGTCACCACCACGGCAGGCATGGTGCGCAAGCAGTCGGCGAGGGTTGGCGCGACTTGGCGTGGCAGCGTCTTATCATTCATGACGTGAATAGAAAACGCGGACGACTCAACCAGATCCCCTCTTCGCTAGGATGTTCCCCCGATCTCCTTGTCGATGACGATCAAATAGTCCTCGGCAGCCGCGTTGCCGGATTCCATGCGCTCGATGGACGCCTCCATGCGCCCGGAGAGATCGTCCATGTCGCTGATGGACTGGGCCATGGTCGGCAGCGCCTCGCGCCGGAAGGTTCGCAGATCGTCGAGGGCGTCCTCGACATCCTGAAACGCCTTCTTCAGCACGTCGATGTCGAGCTGGGTCTGGGTGGCCTGCTTCTGAATCGCCGTACCCTGGGTCTTCAACTGCTCGGCGGTGCCGGCGATGAGCTGGTTGGTGGTATCGGTAACGGCCTGGACGCCGGCGAGCACCTTCTTCTGGTGCTGCAGGGCGATTTGCAAGGTGGCGGCCGTGTTCAGGGCGGTGACCGTGACGTTGACGGCGCGATCGACCCCGATGACGAGCTGGCGATTGTTGCGGATGATCACCTCGGTGGCGAGCACGCCCTGCTGATTGACGGCTAGCTGCTGCTGCAAATCGACAATGCGCTGGCGCAGCGGGAACAGCAGTTCCTCTTCCAGGAACTGGCGTTTGGCATCTTCCGCGGCTAGCGACTCGATGGCGGCGGCCAAGCGCCGATCCAGCATCTGGCCGAGATTCACGTAGTCCTGCAACGAGAAGGTGAGTTCGCGCATGCGGCGCTGGTCGTCGGTGAGGGTCGTATTGTCCCGTTCCAACTGCGCCCGGCCGTCCTTCAGACTGGCCATGATGTCGTTGATGACGCTGTCCACCTGCTGGTACTTGGCGAACCAGCTCGCCAGCGGCGTACCGATGCCGGGCAGCTTCGCCAGCAGCCGGCGCACGCTGGACATGGTGAAGTCGACGCGATTGGGATTGATGTCGTTCACCTGCTCCTGCAAGGTCAGCAGGTCGCGAGCGACTTGGCCGCCGTCCTCCGCGTCGTGCATCAGCGTCGTCATCGGCGTCTTGAGCATCTGGCTCTGCCGAGCGATGTCGGCTTGCACCCGGGCACCCATTTGCCGCACGGCACCGGCTTGGGCGTCCCGGGCGGCAAGATCCTTGGGATCGACGGCCAGGATGTTGGCGACGATGGCGTCGGCTTGGCTGGCGAACGCAGCGTTCTCCTGCTCCGCCACGGGTTCGGGTGCCGTGAACTCGGCCATCAGATTCTGCTTGGTCTGCACCACGGATCTGATCTGCATGTCTTGGGATTCGGCCATCGAACGTGCTCCGGTTGGATGATGAGCTACTTGGAGTAGGCGTCGGCCCGGGCGATCAGTCGCCCGAGCTCGTTCATAGCAGCTTCGAGGTCGACGTCGGCCCGGGTCCGCGCGGTATCGATGCCGGCGATTTCCGCGGTGACGCGGTCCAGCTGCGTCAGCGCCGCCTCGTTGTCGAGTTTGATCTGTTCCACACGCGCAAGCTGCTCGGCGCGCAGCGTCTTGCGGGTTTGCAGTTCCGCGACCCGTTGTCGGGATGCGGCATCCTGCTCGGCGGCCAGCCGGGCCAGTTCGCCGTCGATATAGTCGATGTCCACGGCGCTGACGCTCTTGTGCGCCAGGGACGCGGCTTCAAGGTTGTCGAGACCGGCCAGAAAGACCTGCTCGGCAATGCCCAGAAAGCGGTTGTAGGTGAGTTCCGTAGGCTTCAGCTTGCGGTTCAGCACATCGACGAAGTTGCGGAACTTGTCGTTGAACAGGCGGATCTGCTGCAGGCCGGCGTCGTCGCCGTTCTCCTCGAGGTCGGCGCGGAGTTTGGCGATGGCGCGCAGGCGTTCGCCCTCCAGTCGGTCGGCGTAGCGGCGCATCACGTCGCTGGCGTTGCGCCGGCCGCGCACCACGCTTTGCCAGAAACCGTTGCCTAGGGCGAAGCCGGCGCCAGCCGCGATGAGGGCCAGCACCACCGGCCCGGAGGAGACGGCCAGCGCAAACAACGCGGCAAGCAGCGCCAGCGCAGCCGGATAGACGGTGAGCGGCCGTTGGAAAGCGGTCTTTATCACCTGCCAGCGAACCTCGGCAGGCGACAGCGGTGTGCGGTCGCGGTTCAAATCGACTCCCGCACCAGGGCGACTTCCACCCGCGGCAGCCGGTAGCCATAGGCGCGATTGGATTCTCCCGGCAGCCTCGGCAGCGGGCGCGCAGCGCCGAAGCCCACAGCGCGCAAGCGCGACGAGGCGATACCATGCTGTGCCACCAAGTAGCGCAGCACGGCGTCGGCGCGATTGCGCGACAGCTCCTGGTTCGCGCCAGCGTCGCCGCGCAGGCCGGTGTGGCCGCGCACCTCGATGCGGAACTGGGGGTAGTGGACCAGATCCGCGGCCACTTGGTCCACCAGCCGCTTGCCGTCGTCGGTCAGTTCGGCGTTGCCGCTGGCGAAGCTCACCTTGCGCGTCTTCAACGAACCCACTTCCTGCAACCGCTGCCATTCCCGGTCGCTCAGCGCCGGGAACGCGGAGGCCGCATTGCCCGCCAGCGCAGTGGTGAAGCCGCCGATGTGGGCGAAACGGTCGTAGAGTTCCTTGACGGCGGCGCTGCTGATGAGACGGTAGGGATCGCCGCCCGGCACGGGGCTGGCGGCGAAATCGCCGTGCGCCACGAGAATGCTCGCCGCAGCCTCTATGGTGTGCGCCAAGGCGTCTGTCCTCCGGCTAGGAGCAGCACCCCCTGGCGCGCCCCCGCCGGGGGCTCCGTGGAAGGCATGGCCGGCAACGCCGTACCAGCGGCTGGCATTGTCCGAAAGGCTGGCCCAGGCGACGCCTTGCAGCAAAGCGCTGGCGGTGTCGGCGGAAACACCGTAGCGATCCTCAATGTCGGAGACGAGGGCGTGGTTCTGGTCGCGGTAGTGTTTCAGCGTTTCGAAGTGCGCCCGCAGCGTCGTCAGCACCATGTCCGGCTTGCTGGCAGCCGTCTCTCTCGAAGCGATCAGGATATCGACGATGAGCTGCCGAGTCTCCGAAGTGTCGAGCAGCCGCACGATGCCGTTCCGTTGCAGCGCCTTGGACACTTCGGGTTCCCACAGTACGGCCACGTCCACCTCGCGGTCGGCCAGTTTGGCGAGAGCGTCCTCCGAGCCGTCGGCGGCCACCAGATTCGACGCCGAACGCAGCAGCGGCACCTCGAAGTGGGTGGCGACAGCCTTCATCAGATGCTCGCTCGGCGAGTTCGGCGTGTAGGCTACGGTCAAGGTGGCGTCGGTCTTCAGCGCTTCCAAGGTGGCCGCCCGATCCTGCCAAGAGACGATGGCATCGCCGCCCTTGGACTCGTCGAGGACGGCGACGATGGGACCGGGGAAGTCGAACCGCTCGCCATTGAGAAGATAGCTGTCCACGGTAGCGACGGCGAAGTCGTAGCCGCCTTTGTCGAGCGCGCCGAAACGGGCTGCGTAGTCGGCGCTGTCGTCGGTGCATTCCAGGGCGTAGCCGGCGCGGTGCAGGCGCTGCTTCATCTCCCGGGAGCAGAGCGGAAAGTAGCCTACCCAGCTGTCCACGGCGATGCGCACGCTGCCCTTGCGGTTGCCGGCGTCGGAGACCTTGGCCTTCTGCGCCTCCGCCAGCATGGGCTCGACGAAGCGCCATGCGATCACCGCCGCCACCCCCAGCACGACCACCGCGATGGCAGCCTTGAGATGGCCGCTCAAGATTCGTCCTCGAAGGCGGCAAGCTGGAAATCCGGCGCTTCCGCGAGCACCGCGTCCAAGCCGGATTGGAGTGCTGCCGGATCGTTGGCGGACTTGTAGAGGGTGTAGCCGGGGCGGTTGAGGGAGTGGTCGTCGTCGATGCAGAAGCCGATGGTGTGCAGCACCACGGGAGACTGCTCGAGCAGGCGCTCGATCTCGCGTTCCGGCGAATAGCCGCTCGACGCCTCGCCGTCGGTGACGACGACCAAGTGGTACTCGCCGTAGCCGAGTTGCGCCACGGCTTGGCGCATGAGGGCCTCGTAGCCTTGCGCCACCGCGGTGGACAGCGGCGTACCGCCGCCCGAGCGCAGGGCGCGGATGGCGTCCTTGGCAGCGTCCCGGTCCTCCGCCGCCAACCGTACGCGCTCGCCCATCGTGTCGTCGTCAAAGGCGAAGACGCCGACATTGGCACCCGGCGGCAGCCGATCCAGAAACGCCGCGAGCGCGCGCTTGGCGACTGCCAGCTTGGGCTCGCCATCGCTGCATTCCACGTTCTCCATGCTGCCGGAACCGTCTACCACGACATAATAGTTGGGCGCGTTCGGATTGTCGCTCAACTGCACAGCACCGTCGCCTAGCGTCGGCCAGCCGTTGTCCGCGCCCCGCGCCGCGTAGCTATCGAAGGATGGCATCGATGACGGCTTGGTTGGCTCATCGCAGGCGCAGAGCGCCAACGCCGCGACCATCCAAGCGGCCTTCGGCAAGGTGTTTCCGATGCTCATGTCGCCTCCCCTACAACGGCTGGAAGACGTCCGATTCGGCTTCCACCTGGATGATGCGGAACTCCACGCGCATGTTGGAGCGCCATTCCTCCTCCGTCTTCGGGGCGCAAGGGTCCGCACCGCAGATGCCGGTGTTAGGCTGTGCGATGCCGTGGCCGACTACGGCGAACTGGCTGGCGTCCAGGCCGACGCCTTGGCCAGCGGCGAAGTCGATGATGGCGTCGCGTACGGTCTGGGCGCGACCGTGGCTGAGATTGCGCGCCGACTGCTTGATGCGGCCGAGAACGACATTCGGCTGGTTGTTTTTCTTGGCGCGCAGATAGCCCATGGGGTCCGAGTGCCCCTCAACGGTGATGATGGCTCCAGCGTAGGTGGCGGCCAAGTCCACCACGCGCTCGAAGTCGCCTTGGTAGAGGTCTGCGGAGAAGCTCGACTGGTTGGGACGGAAGTACACCTCGAAGCGGAACAGCGCCCCTTCGTCCAAGGCGTTGCGCTGCTGCCGACGGGTAACCAAGGCGGCCACTTCGTCTTCCCGGAAGCGCGGGCGTTCGACGGCATCGCCGCCCAAGCCGGCTTCCAGGCGGCGGTAGTCCAGGCCAGCGTCGACCAGCGCGGTAGTACCGGAAGCGAGACCGAGTTCCCGGAAGCCGGCGACAATCTCCGCCGCCACTTTGCTCATCCGTCGTGGATGGTTGGCGTCGGTGAAGAAGCGCACATTGCCAGCCACGCCGACGAACTCGCTGTCCGCATAGAGACCCTCCACATCGGCCAGCGCCTCGGCGCTGTCGAGCAGCAGTTCCGCAGCGCTGGACATCGTGGCGCGGTACCCGTCCGGATCGGACTCGCGGGCGGCGACTCGTTGGCGCAGGGACTGCTCGGCTTCGAGCAGTCCCTGGCCGAGCTGCGCCACCTCGGCGCGATTGGCGGCCAAGTAGTCGGCGCGAACGGCGTAGACGTCGGCGATCACCCGACTGGCCGTCTTGGTGGACATCAGGATGCGCGCGCCCTGGACGGAATCTTCCGCCCCGGTGCCGACGCTGCCGCCGGAGGTGAGCGCCAAGGCGTCCGGAATGATGACGAAGGCCGCGTCCACGTCGTCTTGGTACAGCGCCGCCATGGGGCTGTCGTCGGTGCCGGTGAGATCCGGCAGCCACTTCACCTGCACGTCGCTGAACTTGAGACCGGCATCCGCAAGCACGCGCACCAGGTAGTCCACGTGGGGGCCGTAGGCTTGCACGGCGATGGTCCTGCCCTTGAGATCGGCGGCGCCGCGAATGCCGCTCTTCACCACCAGGGCGTCGCCGCCGGAGGACCAGGTGAGCTGGTAGAAGATCACCGGCTTGGTGCGCGCATCCCGGCTCAGCACGTCCGCGGCCGAGGCGATCATGCCCAGGGTGCCGCGCAGATACGGCGTTCTGCCGCTCAGGTAGTTGGCAACCTGGGCGGCGAAGCGATCCTCCCGGACGAGGCGGAACGACAGGCCGTGGCGATCGAAAATGGAACCGGAGCGAGTGGCGCGGGCGTCGCCGTTGCCATGCACCGTAGCGACGTCGCCGCCCCAGGTGATGAGCGGCAGGCTGACCGGGCCTCGGGCGGATACCGCAGCGACCGGAGCGTCCACCACATCGGCCAAGGGCTTCAGTTCGATGTAGCGCGGCGCGGCGGCGACGGTGGTGGCCAGCGCCACGACCAACAGCGCTGCGGGGAAAGCGAGCTTGTTCATCGGATGTCCTTCTACCAGCATATTCCCGCTCCGGCGCATCCGGCGCTGGAGCGAAACGGAGCGCTGCCGTCGAGAATGCGTTGGATCCCGTCGGCAGGCTCGACCCACAAGTATAGTCGCCTGCCGGCGCGTCCGAATCGACGGCCCGCCGGCAGCGAAGAATAGCACCCTGCCGGGCGACGCAACGCGCTTGGCCGAACGCCTCGGTTTGAATCCGTATCGTCATGCAGCGTCGCGCAGCCGCACTATGCAGCAGGATGCAGCAGGCATGGGACAGCATCGAACGCTCTGGCATCCGTGGTGGCACGGCTCATCCAATGTCAAACCAAGGCGCTGCCCGAACCAGGGCACCCGTCGGTAGCGGCTCGGTTCGAGATTCAGTGTCGTCGGGTGTGGGCACGGTGCTGTTCATGTGTTCCAACGTCTTGGTCGCGGTCACCGCGGTCTGCAGCAGCTTGCCGCACAGCGCCGTCCATGTGTTGCAACGTCCTTCGAATGCAGTGGCGCAAACTCGAATACAGCCGCCATTACCATGGACCGCTGATGCCAGTTCGAGATTGCTGTCCTGTCGGGGACTGCGGACGCGCAGGTTGTCTCCGCCTGCCATGAGCCGGCCTTGGCGGCCGAGGCCGAGCCGCTCCTGGGCGAATCGGTCCCGCTTGCCGGATTGCATCTTGCGTCGAGAGGGGAACTCGACTGCACCCGTTCGAGGCGCTTTCTGGACCGACCGCGGAGATCTCCTACAAAGATTGCGGAGAACTCCCATGCGGATCCGAGACATCGGCCATTTCCCGGCCATCTCCGCCACGGCGAAAATACGCCGCCGAACAAGCCGACCGGCATCGCCGATGGAACGCCCGAACCGCCGCCGGCGGGGGAGCCTCGCTACGCCCGCCCTTGGGTCTCTGGACAGCGCCATGCTATGGTGCCGGCATGGTGCTGCGCCGCCCCGCTCGCCAGCACATCAGGAGGACGCATATGGCCGATCCCGCGTTTTTCCACCTTCCCGCCAGGACGACGCCGCCCAAGGGCGAGCGCCGGCAGGCGCACTCGACCGAGGAGCGAACCGCGCTGGCAGCGCTGCATGCCCTGAACCACACCAATCTGCCGAGTTCGGACGGCCAGCCCATGGCTGAGAGCATCGGCCAGCTCGTCGCCATGGTCCACTCCTTCGACGTCGTGGATCACCATTTCCGGCACTGCAAGGACGTCTTCGTGGCCTCGGACCTGCTGATCCACTACCCGGTGATCGACGAGGACGGCGTACCGGTGATCGACGAGAAGGGCAAGCCGGTCATCAAGTCCGTGGCGCCGGACCTGTTCGTGGCGTTCGGCGTGGAGTCGGACCTGGCGCGGGGCTCCTACGCGCTGTGGCAGGAGGGGGTGCCGCCGGCCTTCGCGCTGGAGGTGGTGTCGGTGTCGTCGCGGAAGCGGGACCTGGACGAGAAGAATGGCATCTACGCCTCGCTAGGGGTGTCGGAGTACTTCCTGTTCGATCCGAACGTGGACGTGCTGCACCCGCCGCTGCAAGGCTTCCGGCTGCGCGGCGATGCTTGGGAGCGGCTGCCGGAGGAGGCAATCGGCGGAGCAGGCGCACGGGGGGTGCGCAGCGAGACCCTCGGCCTGGCGCTGCACTGGGAGGTGGGCGACCGGCGGGACGAGCGGGGGCGCACAGTGCGGGAGCTGCGCTGGCGCGACTTGGCGACGGGGGAGGATCTGCGCACCTACGAGGCCCAGGACGCAGCGCGCCGGGCGGCGGAGCAACGCGCCGCCGAGGCCGAGGCGCGAATCGCCGAACTGGAAGCGAGACTGGGCCGGGCCGGCATGTCCCCGAACAGCCGGGAATGACACCGACGGCGACCTGCTGGCAGGCTTCGTCCTAGCCGCCGACAATGGCCAGCCATCCTCCGTTCGCAGCGTTCTGCACAGGCAGCCGATCGGGTTGAAGCCGATGCTGCCGGATGCTGGGGCGAGCATCCGGATCTCGATCCTTCCGAGGCAGCGGTACGCCTTCGAACCAAGCCGCACTCTTCAACCGGCAGTGGGCCGTGGCTCCGTTCGACTTTGGATCAGCCGCGCCGCCATGGATGCCACTGCATGCGTCCTTCGACGCCGTCTTGAAGCCGAGCATCTCGCGGTTGCGCGACGCCGCCCGACGACGCGGATTCAAACCGAGCCGCCACCCGCCGAACGCCCTGTCGAGGGTACACTTGCGCAGTGCTGGTCGCATCGAGCCGAATCATGGCGCTGCCCCCGGAAATCATCGATTGGTTCATCCCCTTGAGCGAGCAGGCGATGACGCTGGCAGACGCCCGAGAGCGACTGCGGCCCGTGGCGCATCCCCAGGAGGCCATCCCGCTCATCGTCCAGGTGGTGGAGAACCCCCGCTTCGATCTGCCCGGAATCGACATCTTCAGCGGCGCCACGGATCTCGACAGCCACGACAACATCCACATCCTGCTCGGGCGCGGCCTGCTGCCCAAGGACGAGGCGTTCGTGCTCGGCTTCACCATGGGTTCGACCAACCGTGTCGGCCAAGTGGAGGAAACCCTCTACAAGCTCTTCAGCCGCTTTCTGTACCCGAAGGAGTACCGCTTCTCCAAGGAGGATTTCCAGGTCTATCAGGATGCGGTGCGGCTGGGCTACGTCTCCGACTGCCAGCCCCTCGACAGCATCGACTACCCGCGCATCATGGATCTGCCGCTGGAAGCGGCGCGCCGGGAGATCGGCGTCGAGACGGAACTGCTGCGCGCCTACTACGGCATCGAGAAGCGGCGCCACCCGGACGTTGCCGAAAGCGCCCGTCTGCTCGACTGACGCGCTATAGCGGCCCCCGTCCTTGCTGGCTGGTAAGCAGCCAGCGGATCATCGGCAGGTGCTGGCGGCCGATGAAGATCTGCTCCGCCACCAGATAGGTGGGCACGTTGAACACGCCGCGCTGTTCGACGGTCGCCCGGTGCGCCGCCAGTTCGCCGCTGCCGAAGGTGGCGAAGCCGGGAGCGCCGAGTTCGATCAGAACGGAATCAATGGCGTCGCGATCCTCGATATCGAGCCGGCCGGCCCAGAACGCGAACAGCACCTGCTCGGTGTACGCCCGCGCCCTGTCGTAGCGCTTCGCCCACAGACAGCCGGCGCAAGCCAGGGTGGAATCGACGCCGGCCGCGTCGCGGGCGATGTCGATGCCTTGCAGCTTGGCATAGCGGGCCGCGTCCCGGGCGAAGTATTCCGTGCGCACCAGGGCATGGCGTTCGCCCACGGATTCGCCGGAATCCGCTGACACGGCAGAGTCCGCCGACTCGCCGTCCTTGCGCCGAGGCGCCTCGCGCACTTCGGTGGCAAACGGCAGCCAGTCGATAGCGACACCCAACTCGTCGGCCAGCGCGCAAGTGGGCTTGAACGCCAGCAGCGAGGCGGTGCTGGTGAAATCAAAGGCGAAACCAATCATGGCCTACTTGAAGCGGTCGTAGGCGATGTCCGGCGCCGGCCCCTGCCGACCGCCGAGCAGCCAGCGGATCATCGGCAGATGCTCACGGCCGAAGAAGACCTCGCCATCGACAACGTAGCTCGGCACGCCGAAGACGCCGACCGGATGCAGCTGCGCTTGCAGGGCGTCGTGCTGCCTACGGCCCTCGCCGCTGAGGTAGTTGAGGTAGCCCTGCCGGTCGCCGCCGGCCTCGGCCACGACATCGGCGACCACATCGGGGTTTTCGATGTCCAGTTCGCGCCGCCAGAAGCGCTCGTAGACGATATCCAGGTACGCCCTCTGGGCCTCTCGATCCGCCTGCCGGGCCCACAGCATGCCGATGGCCGCCAGCGACGAATCCCAGATCTTCCTCGGCCCGTACAGCACGATGTCCTTCAGCCGCGCATAGCGCTTGGCGTCCATGTAGGCGTAACGCACACCCTGCCACTGCCGGGGCGTGCGGTCGTTCTCCACCACGCGGCCGGCGTCGTTCACCTTCGCCGAGCCGAGAAAACTCGGGATGTTCAGGGTGAGCGGCCGCCAGTCCACCTCGATGCCGAAGTCCACCTCCAGCTGGCGCGTCGGATCCTTGGCCAAGTACGCATACGGGCTCTTGATGTCCAGGTAGACGATCAGGCGTGCATCGGGCACGAGGGCGTCCGGGCGCAAGGGTTCCATCAGGATCATGCAGTCCGCGCTGGGGCAGCCATGCTATCCCGGACTGCCGATGCCTGTCACGCGATCAGCGGCATTGTCTGCGTAGCTGTTTGGGCCGAGCGCGAGGGCGGCGAAACGTTCAGCGATTTCGCGCCCGGACCGGCACGGGATGTTCCGGACACACCCGAACGGCCGCGAAGGCGACCCGACGCAGTTCGGACGGTCGCCGTGGAGGACGGTGGGCGGCGGCCGAATGGGATGAAGGCCAAGTAGCACTTCGACTGCCGCTGGACTTTCGGGCGGGGAGGCGTGCTTCTCCGCTAGGCGGCGGCGAGAATGCCCACGGAGCAATCTACGGCCTTTGCGTACTGCGTTTCAATGGGCGGCACGGAGATACCGTTCACGCCCGCGCTCGCGCCCACTTCGATACGGGGCGAGCTTCACCTCGCGGACTCCGTCGCCGCTCTTCGGCGCATGGGCCATGCTGCCAACGTGGGTCGCCAAGCCGATGTGCGAGGGCTTCCCCGGGGCGCTCAGCGCGAAACAAGCTAGGCCGCCGGGCTGCAGTCGCCAATTCGATGCGAGACGGGCTGCGGCATTGATCAGCGGTGGTGCGGGCAAGTCGAGATAGTCCTGCCGCCCGCCTCGGCCACGATGTCGGCGACCACCTCCGGTCCAGCTCGCGTCGCCTCCGCACCATTCGATCCGCCTGCCGCCCCCACAGCATGCCGATGGCGGCCAGCATCGCACCCCCTGCCATTGCCGGCGGTTGTTCTCCACCACGCGACCGGCGTTGCTCACCTTCGCCGCGCCGAGGAAGATCGGGATATTCAGGATGAGCGGCCGCCAATCCACCTCAATGCCGAAATCCGCCTCCAGCTGGCGCGTCGGGTCCTTGGTTGCTCCGCCGAGAGCCTATTCGGCGTCCATCATCGCCATGATGACGTTCTCGCCTACGCCCGCCTGAGTCAGCGCCACGAGGGCGTCTCCGGAGGTGTCGAACGAGCATGTCGAGGTCTCGATCTTCTTCAGGATGATGGCCTCCGGCAGCTTCTGCCGGGCCATGGTCACGATGTCGGCGTTGGTCAGCGTGTTGGCCTGTTCCGTACGGGCGGCGCTCTGCGCCTGGACTTCCCGCTCTTGCAGAGCCAGGGCGGCGCTTTCTTCGATCCGCTGCATGGACGCGAGCAAGTCCTTGGCCTTGCGAGTGTCGGCGATGGCCTTGGAGACGATGTCGCCCGGCCGCAGTTTCGCCGCCTCGAAGAAGTACTCCAGCGCGGCGTCGTGCTCGCCACGCATCATGTGCGACATGCCGACGTTGTAGTAGGCGTGGGCGAGGGTCTTCTTCTTCACCTTCGGGGCTGTCTTGCAGGCTTCGAGATTGGCGAGTGACAGGTCGTGGGCGCGGTCGGCCATCCCCGAACGCAGCGCCTGGTATGCCGCCTTCAGCCCGCAGGCCTTGTCGTTGAAGTAGATCAGCGACGTCCGCTCCGTCCACGGCAGGAACATCCGATGGGCGTCCCGCACGATCCAGCCGAACGCGGTGTCGAGCACGGCGAACTCCGACGGATATTCGGGATACCCCTCGTAGGACTCCGCTTGCCGTTCGGGCGCGTAGTCCAGAGTGCGGGCGGCGAAGATGCGGCCCGTGGTGAGATCGACGGTGCGCACGGATGCCTTGACGAAGGCCCGGGTGCGGGACTTGTACACCGGCTGTTCGTAGTCCTGCTCCGTCTCGGAATCGTAGCGGGTGACGGTGTCGCGCAACCGCTTCTTGTCGAAGGCGCAGCGCTGCACGTCGACGATGACCATCGCCGAAGGGCCGAGAATCCTGCCCATGGCCGCAGCGCTCGCCTCGTCCACGTAGCCGCTGAACGTGAAGTCGTGCTCGGCGAGGATGAGGTCGAGGTTCTGCCGGTCGATGACTTCGAGGCCGCTGGAGACGAAGTCGTCGATCATGGCCTGGATGATCTCGTCGCTGCACTTGCCGGAGGCCGGGCCGAAGGCGAGCCGGTCGACCTGCAGCCCGAGCGACGGCGGATGCTGCAAGTCCACCGTGACGGCAGGGTTGGAGAGCCGGTCGAAGAACTGCGCGTGGGCGAGCGGCACCAAGGCGAGAGCGCACAATGCGCACGCCAGCTGTTTCAGGAGTCGTCTGTAGGTGGCCATGATGCCTCCATAGCCGGTGGGCGGTAGTACGCGGTTCGAGCAGCCATCATCTCTCAGCACAGGATATTCGCCGGGTTCGACAGGCTGATCGAACCGAGCACGAGCAGCGCATGCCCAGTGTTCGATACCACGAAGGACTGCGGCGCGGAAACGGAGACGACGGCACCGAAATCGTGGCTAGGGAGGGGGATACAGCTATGACGAGGGGCACCGAATGTCCTGCACGCGCCTTCAGGACAAAAGTTATAACCGCCAGGATGCGGCACTGCAAGACCTTCGTTCAAAGTTCTTCATTCTTTGTAAAGTCCTTCAATATGGGAGCTATATGCTTGAAGATCCAAGCTGCGATATATGGTGTAGCTTTCAAGGCATAGCTACTATGTATAGTTATGTATAGTGCCTAGGATACTATTGTTACAGCTCCCTTAAATATCATCAGGTTAGGGTTCATAATCCGCTGTCGGAGCCGCCTCGGTTCATGCCTGGGCCGCTACGCAGAGCTGGCCGAGAGACGGCATGGCGACAGTTCCGTGCGATTCTCTCGGTCCAGCGAGGCGCTTCATGCGCGGCTTCTTCAATTGCTCTTGGCCCGATGGCCGCCTTGCCTCTAAGATAGCCCGTAAGGATTCCGAGGGAGAACCCATGAAATCGCCCATTTGCGACCTGCTCGGCTGCGAGTTTCCTCTCGTCGCCTTCAGCCACTGCCGCGACGTCGTCGCCGCGGTATCCAACGCCGGCGGCTTCGGCGTACTCGGCGCCGTCGGTCACTCGCCGGAAACCCTGGACATCGAGCTGTCCTGGATCGACGACCACGTACACGGCAAGCCCTACGGCATCGACCTGCTGGTGCCCACCAGCATGGACAGCAAGGCCGAGGCCCTCGCCGCCGAAGAAATCGAGCGTCGCATCCCGCCCGAGCACAAGGAGTACGTGCGCAACCTGCTCGCCCAGTACGACATCCCTACCGCCGATCTCTACGCGGCGGGGCCAAGAGGCGGAGTTGGCGACAACATGCGCGAGAAAGGCGCGGCGCTCGTCCTCAACGCCGCCTTCGCGCACCCCATCAAGCTGATCGCCAACGCCCTCGGCGTACCGCCGCCGTTCATGCTCGAACGCGGCAAGCGGGAAGGCGTACCGGTGGCGGCGCTCACCGGCGCCCGGGAGCACGCCGTCAAGCATGCCGAGGCCGGTGTGGACATCCTGGTGGTGTCCGGCACCGAGGCCGGCGGCCACTGCGGCGAAGTGTCCACCCTGGTGCTGATCCCGGAAGTGCTGCAAGCCATCGAACCCTACGGCGAGATTCCCATTCTGGCGGCCGGCGGCATCGCCACCGGGCGGCAGATGGCGGCGGTGATGGCCATGGGCGCCCACGGCGCCTGGACCGGCTCGGTGTGGCTGACCACCGCGGAAGCCGAGACCGCACCGGCGGTGAAGGAGAAGTTCCTGTCTGCCAGTTCCCGCCAAACCGTGCGCTCGCGCAGCCGCACTGGCAAGTACACCCGCCAGCTGCGCTCGGCGTGGACCGACGCCTGGCATGCCGAAGACGCACCGGAACCGCTGCCCATGCCGCTCCAAGCCCTGGTGAGCGAGCCGGCGCTGGGCAAGATCGCCCGCCTTGCGGAAACCGGCCATCCCGGCGCCAAGCAGTTGACGACCTACTTCGTCGGCCAAGCCGTCGGGCTGATGAACCAAGTGCAGTCCGCACGGCAGGTGGTGTACGACTTCATGGCGGACTTCGCGGACGCGACGGAGAGGCTGAACGACTTCATGGGCGACGACGCGGCCAGCTAGCGCTGGCCGCCCCCGATTTCGCTCTGCGAAATCGCACGGGGAGACGACGCGATCGGCTGGAGCGGGTCGCCCCGCGGCTCCGCTATGCGGCGCCGTCCAAGGGGAACTGTACCGAGCGGCGGCACCAGCCTGGGACTTCGCGTTGTGGAGTGGCCGGAATGCAGAATTGGGAGGAACCATGAGTTGGCTGGAGGAAATCGAAGAACTGAAGCGGCAGACCGAGTTTGCCAAGGAGATGGGCGGTGCGGACAGCGTCGCCTTCCATCATTCTCGAGGCCGGCTGACGGTGCGCGAACGCATCGCGCTGCTCGAAGATCCCGGCACCTTCCATGAGATCGGCGCCATCGCCGGCACGGCCGAGTGGGACGGCGATACGGTGGTCGGCCTGAAACCTGCCAACTCCGTCACCGGCACCGTGCGCATCGATGGGCGCAAGGTGGCCTTCTCCGGCGGCGACTTCACCATTCGCGGCGGTGCCGCCGACGCCGCGGTAGGCAACAAGGGCTCCTTCGCCGAGGGCTTCGCATTGCAGGCGCGCATCCCCTACGTGCGCCTGCTCGACGCCACCGGCGGCAGCGTCAAGACCTTCGAGAAGATGGGTCGCACCTACCTGCCCGGCAACGCCGGCACCAGCCTCTCCGCGCAGCTATTGCAATACGTGCCCGTGGTCTCCGCGGTGCTCGGCTCCGTGGCCGGGCTGCCGGCAGTGCAGGCCTGCCTGTGCCACTTCAACGTCATGGTGCGCGACACCAGCCAAGTGTTCGTTGCGGGCCCCAAGGTGGTGGAGCAGGCCACCGGCGAAGTCATCGCCAAGGAAGACTTGGGCGACGAGCGCATCCAGGTGAAGAACGGCGTCATCATGAATCTCGCCAAGGACGAGGCGGACGCCATCGGCCAAGTGCGGCGTTTCCTCTCCTACCTGCCCGCCAACGTCTGGGAGAAGCCGCCAGTGATCCCCTGCGACGACGCGCTCGATCGGCGCGACGAGTCGCTGCTGTCGGCGATACCCCGCAACCGACGCCGCATCTACGACCCCAAGCGGGTGCTCGACGCCGTGCTCGACAAAGGCAGTTTCTTCGAGATCGGCCCCTACTACGGACGCGCCCGGATCACCGGCCTAGCGCGAGTGAACGGCCATCCGGTGGGCATCATGGCGAACCATCCGAAGTTCAACGGCGGCTCCATGGACATCGCCGCCGGCGAGAAGACCATCCGCCTGATCGAACTGTGCGATACCTTCCACCTGCCGCTGGTCTACTTCGCCGACGAGCCGGGCTTCTCCGTGGGCCGGCCCCAAGAGGAACTCGGCATCGTTCGCGCGGGCGCCCGCGTTGTCACCACGCTGACCCAGAGCCGCACACCCTACGTCTGCGTCGTGCTGCGCCAGCTCTACGGCGTCGCCGGCGGCCTGCACCAGCGCAGCGGCGGCCTCTACCGGCGCTACTGCTGGCCTTCCACTCATGGCGGCTCCATGCATATCGAAGGCGGCACCGCCATCGCCTACAAGCGCGACATCGAAAACGCGCCCGACCCCGAGGCCAAGCGCCAGGAGATCGAAGCTCGCCTGCAAGCCATCTCGTCGCCCTTCCGCAACGCCCATTCCTTCGGCATCGAGGAGATCATCGATCCCCGCGACACCCGCCCGCTGCTAGCCGACTTCATCGACGACGCTTGGCGGGTGGTGCAAACCCAGCTTGGGCCAAACCACGGGCCGAGCTACCGACCCTAACGCCAAGCGACGCCTGGGGCCGTAGCCGAGTTCGGACGCTCTGCCCAGCCTCGTGCAGCAGTCCCAGATGCTGGAAGCGCCAGCCCGATCTTGCAAGACCCTCGCCACGCATTTCGATTGCTACGCCAGCCAAGGCCGAATCGACGAGGGCCGCGACCGTTGGATGGTGCTGGCGGATCGGACACGTCAATACTGCGTACCCAGGCATTACCTGAGATCGCCCTTTGCAACCGGAACCGGTATGGCAGCATCTGAGCACCCTGCGACGCATAGCGCAGTACGTTCTTCCCCAGCGAGTTGATCGCATCCGAGTTCTAGGCCTTCAAAGCGACCTCGTCGGAGAGAAGGGCGAAGCGATGTATGATCAGCGGTCGCCAGCGGGGGCGGTGCTCGATTGCCCGGATATCCAGAGACCCCGATACTGTTCAAATGCCCGACCACAACGACTTCGCGAGCCTGATCTGGCAAATCGCCGACCTGCTGCGCGGCCCCTACCGGCCCCCGCAGTACGAGCGCGTCATGCTGCCCATGACCTTGCTGCGCCGCTTCGACTGTGTGCTCGCCCCGTCGAAAGCCAAGGTTCTGGCCGAACACGAGCGGCTCATGGGCGGCAAGATCAAGGATGAAGCCTTGGAGCTGCGGCTGAACAAGGCCGCGGGCCAGCGCTTTCACAACCACTCCCCGCTCGACTTCGAGCAGCTCAAGGGCGACCCCGACAACATCGAGAAGCACCTTGTCAGCTACATCCAGGGCTTCTGGAGGAACGTGCGCGACCTCTTCGATTCTTCGAGTTCGAGAACGAGATCGAGCGCATGCGCGAGGCGAACATCCTCTACCTCGTCGTCTCGCGGTTCTGCGCTGTCGACCTGCACCCGAGCACGGTGCCGAACGAGCAGATGGGGCTCATCTTCGAGAACCTCATCCTGCGCTTCAACGAGCTGGCCAACGAGACCGCCGGCGACCACTTCACGCCGCGCGAGGTCATCCGACTGATGGTGAGCATCCTGTTCATCGAGGACGACGAGCTGCTCGCCACCCCCGGCACGGTGCGCAAGCTGCTCGACCCCGCCTGCGGCACCGGCGGCATGCTGGCACAGGCGCAGAACTACCTGCGCGAGCACCATGACACGGCGCAGCTCTTCGTGTATGGGCAGGACTACAACAGGCGCGCCTTCGCCACCGCGGCCTCCGACATGCTGATGAAGCAGGTGGATCACAACGGCACTGAAACCAATGTCCGCTACGGCGACAGTCTCACGGAGGATGCGTTCGCCGGCGAGACCTACGACTACTTCCTCACCAATCCGCCCTTCGGCGTGGACTGGAAGAAGCAGCGGAAGGAGCTCGTGCAGGAGCACGACAAACGCGGCTTCGACGGCCGCTTCGGCGCCGGGCTGCCGCGCGTGAACGACAGTTCGCTGCTTTTCCTGCAACACATGTGGGACAAGCGCGAACCGGTGCGGCCGGCGGAGCACAAGCACGGCTCGCGGCTCGCCATCGTCTTCAGCGGCTCGCCCCTCTTCACCGGCGGCGCCGGCTCCGGCGAGAGCAACATCCGCAAGTGGCTCATCGAGAACGACTGGCTCGAGGCCATCATCGCCCTGCCCGAGCAGATGTTCTACAACACCGGCATCGGCACCTACATCTGGTTCCTCACCAACCGCAAGGAGCGGCGGCGCAAGGGCAGGATTCAGCTTCTGGACGCACGTAGCCTGTGGACCGCAGGAGGCAGCGAGGACAGCAAGCGCAGTCTCGGCGACAAGCGCCGCCATCTCACCGGCAGCCAGATCGACGCGATTGTGAAGCTCTACGGCCGGCAGAGCGGCGGCGAAACCTCCAAAGTCTTCGACAACGATGACTTCGGCTACACCCGGGTGACCGTGGAACGGCCGTTGCGCCTGCGCTACCGGATGACCCTGGATGACAAGGCCCGCTTTCTCGATGCCTGCCCGCACCTGCTCGACGACGTGCAGGCCATCGACAAGGCGCTGGGCCGCGAGCCGCAGCGTGACTGGAATTCGGTGTGGCACCGCATCAAGGACATGCTGCGCTCACGCAAATCCCGGTGGAAGGCAGCCGAGCGGAAGCGCTTCCGCAGCGTCTTCACGCAAGAGGACCCCGAAGCCGAGCCGGTCGCCAGGGGCGGGCGCGACGACGGATGCGGGCCTGCGCGATGTCGAGAACGTGCCGCTCAAGGACGACATCGACGCCTACTTCGAACGCGAGGTGCGCCCCCACGTGCCCGACGCCTGGATGGACCGCAGCAAGGACAAGGTCGGCTACGAGATCAACTTCAACCGCCACTTCTACAAGTACACGCCGCCGCGCCCGCTGGAGGTGATCGACGCGGAGCTGAAGCAAGCGGAGGAGGAGATCATGCGGTTGTTGCGGGAGGTGACGGAGTGAGCGCAGCCTCATCTGCTCAGTGGCCGACCAAACGCCTTCGTTATCTCACGTTTCGGAGTTCCTTCGACAACAGACGCACACGCCAAGCTGATATCTCTGAGGCGTCTTTCTTGCCAAGGGAGGCCATCGCGGAGCAAGGACAGATCGATCTGTCGGCGACTCGTCCAATTGAGGAGGTACAGTCTGGTTACTCGCAGTTCTACGACGGCGATGTGGTGATTGCGAAGATCACGCCTTGCTTCGAGAACGGAAAAAGGGCGCTGATTCGAGGCACTCTCGGCGGCGTTGGATTTGGCACAACGGAGTTGCATGTTCTCACGCCTGGACCTGATCTCGACGGGAGGTTCCTATACTACATCACAGTAGATCCAAGCTTCCGACAGCTCGGCGCAGCAAGCATGACGGGTGCTGCGGGGCAGCAGCGGGTACCAGAGGACTTCGTCCGCGATTTCAAAGTACGGACTCCCCAACTCCCGCAACAACGTGCCATTGCCGACCATCTCGACCGCGAGACCGCCAAGCTTGACGCGCTTGTGGCGGCGATCAAGGGCACAATCGTTCTCCTGAAAGAACGCCGCTCTGCCCTCATCGCCGCGGCAGTGACCGGCCAGATCGACATCAGGGCAGCATCATGGGCTACCGAGAGCCATTGCCCGAAGGGTGTCCGCCTGCAACAGCAGAGGCGATTGCCGCGCCCCGCCGGGTTTTCCGTTTGGTGAGGACGAACCCGCCTACGGAGCAGGACTTCCAATCGCAGCGGGCGGAGAAACCATCGCGCCGATTTTCGGGAATCACGGAATGCCACGCGCGCGGCCTGTCGGTGCATGGGCAACGCGAAGACAGCCGACGCGCGTTGAAGCTTCCAGCTTTGCGGGGGCGTCTTCTGTGTCGCGTACACCTTCAGGCGGGCGCGGGCCGCATCCAACAGACCGGCAGGCCTTCGCATCACACTTGGTGGCCGTTGGCGCAGTTCGACATTCTCGGCCATTGCTTCGTGGAGGCGCCATGAAGTCCGTCCGCTACGAAGGCACGCTCTTCTACTACGACGGGCCGCAGGTGTTCGAGGCCCGCGACGCCATCGGCGGCCACTACGTGGCGGTCAACGTGGATTCGGACCTGGTCTCCATGCCGGAAAAAACACTGGGCGAGGCAAGGGATCGCTATCTCGTCGTCGGCGTTGCTCCAGAGCAACTTCGCCAGTTCCGCGCCGGCGCGATCGACCTGAGATCGCTGCTGGTCGGCTCGGATGAGAATGAATGCTACACAGCAACCGCAGAGAATGTTGCAAAGGACGCACTGGAGCTTGGGCGATTGACGACTCCTCTCTTAGAGACCGGTTTCCTCCCCGACGAGGGCTTCCTGCTGCACGATCAAGCATCGGACACTGTGCTCAGGGAAGCCCGAGAACGGAACAACTTTGTCTTGGAGATTGTCGCTGAACCACCTGAAGCGGCAACGCAGCACCGTATCCATGCGGAGACCCTAGCCGGCGTGCTTCATCATGCGCAAGCCATGATCAGGCAGGCGTACCGGAAGGCGAGGATGGATTACGGCATTCGCCGTCAGCAGCCAACGGATGCCCTGCTGGATGTCGTCGTTCCGGCAGCGTCCGGTTCGTTTCGAGTTGTCCTCGAAGCGGCGGACAGGCCCGATTTGTCCGGGGATACTGAACTGGAATGGGCTTTCCCACAAGTCGACACGCTTTTCGAGGCGGCCGCAAGCCCGCAGGCAACACTCGCATTCGTCAGGGACAACCGAGGCGACTTGGCGGGGTCGTACTTGCAGCTCCTGCGCTTTCTGGCGAGGAACCGCATGGGGCTGCGTTACTCCTGGGCTGTGCCAAGTTCGGAAACGCCGACAATTCGCGCGGTATTGGAAGGGCAGACCAGACCCCTGATCGAAGCCCTGTCAAGCGTCGAGAAGCTGGCGAATGAGAAAGTGATTCTGGAAGGGAAATTCGAGAAATTCAATCGCAACACTGGCGCATGGGGCCTGTCGATGAAAGACGGATCGTATTCAGGCAAGATTGCGGATGAAGGCCCGAATCTCGATGGTCTGGAAGTGGGTGCTTCGTACAGGTTCTTTTGCGACGAGGAAGTCGAGGAGGTCTTTTTGACGGGCAAAGAGAAACGGATACTTTATTTGAATCGGCATGAAAGGATATGAGTTTGCGCGACCAGGCGTATCTGAAAGGCGCGGCGCCCAAGGCTCGGCGGCGTCGCATTACAGTTGGCCCCTGGCCTGTTAATCATTGAGACCACCATCGAAACACATCTCCCATCGCACCCGACGGTCAACGATAGGGATACTCGGAAAGGAGAGACATGAGATGAACAAACAGTTGACCGCGATCATCGAGCACGAGGACGACGGTTACGTCGCCCTGTGCCCTGAAGTCGATATTGCCAGCCAGGGAGACACCGTGGCCGAGGCGCGCGACAACCTCGCCGAGGTGCTGACCCTGTTCTTCGAGGCCGCCCCCGCAGGGGAAGTCGACAGGCGCTTGCGCAGCGAAGTCTACGTGACCCATGTCGAGGTCGCCGTTGGCTAGGCTGCGCATCCTTATCCGGCCGGGAAGTCTGCCGGATTCTCGCGTCCCATGGTTTCGTGGAGGTGAGAAGGCGCGGCAACCATGTGGCGATGCAGAAGGTGGACGGGGAAGGCACAGTGACCGTCCCGGTGCCGAATCACGGGGAGTTGCGCACCGGCACACTGATGTCGATCATCCGGTAACCAGGCTTGCCCCGTTCGGAATTCGAGTGACAAGCATGAAGCGCACGACCGAAATCGCCTTCGAAACCGTCATCGAAGCACACCTGCTTGAGAACGGATACGTTCCCTTGCCGGCGATGGCTTCGACCGCGAGCACGCGATTTTTCCCGACACGGTCCTCGCCTTCATCCGCGAGACCCAGCCTAAGGAGTGGGCTAGGCTCGAAGCGCTGCACGGCGGCAAGACCGGCGAGCAGGTGCTCGGCGATCTGTGCAAGTGGATGGCCATCCACGGCTCGCTCGCCACGCTGCGGCACGGGTTCAAGTGCTATGGGCGAACGCTCCATGCGGCGTACTTCAAGGCCGCGCACCAACTGAATCCAGAGCTTTAATCCCGCTACCAACAAGGGCTGCGCCGGCACCGCCGGGAACCCGGCGGGCCGGACCTGCCGCACGGCCTACCTGTGGGAAGAGGTGCTGCAGCGCGACAGCCTGCTCGACCTCGTCGCCTGCTTCATCCACTTGCAGACCGGCGAGAAACGCGACGACCAGGGCCGCAAGGTCAAGACCAAGTCCATGATCTTCCCCCGCCACCACCAGCTCGAGGCGGTGCGCCTGCTGGTGGACGCCGCCAACGAGCGCGTCTTCGACAGCGTGATCGTGGTCACCGATCGCGTCGTGCTCGACCAGCACCTGCAGGACACCATCTACCAGTTCGAGCACAAGCTCGGCGTCGTGCAGCGGATCGAACCGGCGCTGCAAGACCTCGAACGGCTTCCCGAAGAGGCTGGGCCAGACCGAAACCCTGCTGGCCGACAGCGGCTATTTCAGCGAGGTGAACGGGACCGCCTGCGCCAAGGCGAAGGTCGCGCCGTTGATCGTCCTGGGGCGCGAGCGCCATCCCGAACCCTTGGACCCCAACAACAAGGGGCAGCAAATAGCAGCGAATTCTATCTATACTGAGAAGAAACCCCGAAACATTGCCAAGCTAACAAAAGCATACCTGCGCCGCGCAGGCGACAATATTCGAAAAGAAAGTCCAATGTTTTCAGGTGATCTCGGCTTCCGCGTCTTCCAGCTCGATACATCCAACATCCGCGCCTGGGACCCGGCACCGGAACGCTGATCGCGTGCCTCGATGAAACTATCGCCTGCAACGAAGCGGAGCCGCTGGCGCGCGGCATCGCCGACTGGCATGATGCGCATGCGCCCGCCAGCGAGGCCACCGTCGTCTTTCGCGACAGCGCCTTCGCCGCCGATGTCGCCAAGACGAACCTCGCCGCCGTGCTCGAACAGCGCGGCCTCGGGAACGTCCGAAGCCTGTGATGTCGATGGGTTGAGGGGAACGGCCCATGAACCGGCATGAGCGACTGCTGCAGACGATCCTCCGCGGAAGGTCGGACGCGAACATCCGCTTCTCGGACTTGCGAGCGCTGATAGACTATCTGGGATTCGAGGAGCGTACACGCGGAAGCCATCATCTCTTTGATAAGGTAGGCATCGTGGAGATTGTCAACCTGCAAAGCCGTGGCGGACACGCCAAACCCTATCAGGTGAGGCAGGTTAGGCGGCTGATCCTGAAATATAGACTGGGAGGAGACGACTGATGCACAAGTACGAGATCATTCTCTACTGGAGCAACGAGGACCAAGCCTTCATCGCCGAGGTGCCCGAATTGCCCGGATGCATGGCACACGGCGACGATCAGGAAACCGCATTGCGGAATGTCAAGGACGCTATGGAGTTCTGGATCGAGCGGGCACAGGAATTGGGACGGTCGGCCCCGCAACCCAAGGGCGAGCGCCTGATGCTTGCATGACCGCAAGGCGCAGAAACCAAGGTAAACCCGATCCGGCCATGATGAAGCTCCGTTTCGAATCCGACTTTCGTCAAGTTGATCGCGGGACCGGGTTTCTTCTGCCGCCATCGGTGGACGAATGGCTTGCTGAGCGGCATTTGGCGCGCTTCGTTGTGGAGGTGATCGAGCGGTTGGATGTGTCGGCGTAGGTCAAGGCCTACGGCGGTTCTGGCTCGGCCTCCCATCATCCGGGCGTGTTGCTGGGTCTTGTGGTCTAGGGCTACGCGACCGGGGTGTTTTCGAGCCGCAAGCTGGAGCGGGCGAGCTGCGATTCAGTGGCCTTCCGGTTGATTGCGGCCAACGATCACCCTTACCATGACGCCATCGCCACGTTCCGGCGGCGCTTTCCGGGGTAGATCGAAGGTCTGTTCGTACAGGTTCTGCTGCCGGCATGGGAGGCTGGCATGCCGAAGCTGGGCACGGTGACGCTGGACGGCACCAAGGTTCGCGCCAATAGCCGGCACAGCGTGATGTCCTGTGAGCCTGCCTGCAAGCTGGAAGCCCAGTTGCAGGCCGAGGTCGAGGAGTTGACGGCGCGGACGAAGGCGGCGAAGTGGACAGGCCGCAAGCCGTGCGGGTGGCCGCAGCAGCCGCCCTCGCCAGGCCCCGGCCCACGGGACCAGGGCAATCTGACCGACGAGGACTCGCGCATCATGCCGGTGGCCGGCGGCGGCTTCGAGCAGGCCTGCAACGCCCAAGCGACGGTGGCGGCCGACAGCCTTCTGGTGACCGCCAACGATATGGTCCAGGCCGACGACGACAAGCAGCGGATCGAGCCGGCGCTACAGGACCTCGAACGGCTTCCCGAAGAGCAGGGCCAGACCAAACCCTGGTGGCCGACAGCGGCTATTTCAGCGAGGCGAACGGGACCGCCTGCGCCACGGCGAAGGTCGCGCCGTTAATCGCCCTGGGACGCGAGCGCCATCACCTGTTCTGGAAAGACCGTTTCGCCCAAGACCCGCCTAGACCGGCGGAGCCGACCGCCGTGCAGGCGATGGTGCATCGGCTGGCGCCCCCCGAAGGCCGGCAAACCCATGCCCTGCGCAAGCACACGCCGGAACCGGTGTTCGGCATCGTCGAATCGGTGATGGGCTTCCGACAATTCCACCTGCGCGGCCTCCATGAAGTCAAAGGGGAGTGAAACCTCGTCACCCTGGTCTGGAATGTCAAACGGATGTTCACCTTGCAGACCGCCTGAGACCGCAGCCAGAGTCCGTATCCTTGCCATAGCCATCCAAAATCATGACACCCCTACCCCCCTCAACCCCTCCAAACCCCATCTGCCAAACCCCAGTCCGACAGACTGCTAGGCGACGGATTCGCATGGCCGAGATGGCGCCTTGGCTGGTAAATTCCTGGCGCATGCAAGTCACGAAGAGGAGGACAACGATGGATTGGCGAGAGCACATCACGGTGGATCCTGAAATCTGCCACGGCAAGGCGTGGATCGCCGGTACGCGAGTCCTGGTGACCACGGTTCTGGATAATCTGGCGGACGGTCTGGATGCGGAGGAAATCACGAAAAGCTACCCGTCGATTTCGCACGATGCCGTCCGAGCGGCGGTCTCCTATGCCGCAGCGTTAGCCAACGAACGGGTAGTTTCGTTGCAGCAGTAGGGAGCTCGGCATGCGGCTCAAGCTGGACGAGAATCTGCCGGCCGAGCTGGCGGACATGTTTCGCGAGGCCGGGCATGAACCAGGGCATCTCCGAGAAAGAGCTGCCGGAGAAATTCGCGAACCAGGAGTATCAGGTTCTGCTCGTCGCGGAGAAGTACCAGACCGGCTTCGATCAACCGCTCCTGCACACGATGTACGTGGACAAGCGGCTCGCCGGCATCCAGGCCGTGCAGACGTTGTCCCGGCTGAACCGCATGCATCCGCTCAAGGAAGACACCTTCGTTCTCGACTTCGTGAACGACCGGGAGGAGATTCGCGAGGCCTTCAAGACCTACTACGAAGGCGCCGAGATGGGCGAGGAAGCCGACCCGGCGCGCCTGTACGCGATCCAGGGCGAGCTGGACGCTTCAGGCATCTATCTCGATGAGGAGGTCGAGCGATTCAAAGCCGTCTACTTCAAGCCGAAGCGGCGGCAGAGTGCGTTGGATCACCGCGCCATGAATGCTGCGCTCGATCCGGCCGTGTCGCGCTTCACCGCCCGCCGGGACGACCACGAGGAGGAGGCGGAAGACTGGCGCTGCAAGGCGCAGGCGTTCCTGAACCTGTACGGGTTTCTGAGCCAGGTGATTCCCTACCAGGACTCCGACCTTGAGCGGTTGTACGTGTTCCTGCGCCATCTCGCCGCCAAGCTGCCGCGCCGCAACAGCGGCCCGGCCTACCGGTTCGACGACGAGGTGCGGCTCGAGTACTACCGTCTGCAGCAGATCAGCGAGGGCTCCATCCCGTTGCAGGATGGCGAGGCCCCACCCCTCGACGGCCCCACGGAGGTCGGCAGCGGCTTGGCGCGGCCGCAGCCCGTGCCGCTGTCGCAACTCATCGACATCGTGAACGAGCGCTTCGGCACGGACTTCAACCAGGCCGATCAGCTTTTCTTCGACCAGATTGTCGAAGCGGCCCTGGCCAACGACGGTCTGCGGCGGGCAGCCGCGGTCAACCCGGGCGACAAGTTCGAGCTGGTGTTCAAGAACCTGCTGGAGAATCTGTTCGTCGAGCGCATGGAGCAGAACGAGGAGGTCTTCGTTCGGTTCATGAACGATACGTCCTTCCAGAAGATCGTGACCGCCTGGATGGCGTCGCAAGCGTATCGGCGGCTAAGGAGCGACGACGCCCTCGGAGAAGTGGCGCACACAGGATCGGGTACCCTGCCGCCCCGCCTGCGGATCGTCGAGGTCGTCGAGGTTCTCGGTAGGCAGACATGAAGACTCGGCAGTCCTACGTGGATCAAGCCAAGACGATGATCGGCGATACCTTGCCCTCGCAGACGCGCCGAGGTGGTCGGCAGCACCGCACCGCCGACCAAGCCCGGACGTCGCAAGATCGACCGGCACCGACCGACGCCAAGCACGGCAGCCGACCGAAGCCGATCGGTCGCCGTCAGGCGCCCCGGCGGCGCCTCGCCAAGGGGTCGAAGGGCGTAGCGCCTCCCATATCCACCGCTTTGGCGATTTCGTCGGCGAGATCGTCGTAATTCGCTTCCAGACCCAGAGAGACGCCCTGGTTGGTATAGGTCTGCGAGCGCGAGAAGCGGCCGCCAGAGGCGTGGATGGTATGCGCGGACGGCGCATCTTCGCTGCACATGTAGAGCACCGCCGGCGTTACCAGGGCCGGACTCATCTGCTGCGGCGGGTTGCCCATGTCGATGGTGGAGCCCGGTACGCTGGCCGTCATGCGCGTCGCGGCGCCCGGTGCCAAGCAGTTGACGCGGACGTTGTGCGTCGCGCCTTCAATGGCCAGCACGTTCATCAGGCCCAGCATGGCCATCTTCGCGGCACCGTAGTTGGCTTGGCCGAAGTTGCCGAAAATGCCGGAGGTGGAGCTGGTCAGCACCACCCGGCCCCAGTTCTTCTCGTACATGATGGGCCAAGCGAACTTGGTGACGTAGGCGGAGCCGCGCAAGTGGACGTCGATGACCAGATCGAACTCGTCCAGGGTCATGTTCTTGAAAGACTTGTCGCGCAGGATGCCGGCGTTGTTGACGACGATGTCCACCGTGCCGAACGCCGCTACGGCATCGTCGACGATGCTCTTGGCACCGTCGCGATCGGCTACCGATGCCTTGTTGGCCACTGCCTCGCCGGCTGCCGCCCGGATTTCCTCCACCACCATGTCGGCGGCGTCGGACTTGCCCTCGCCATGCACCGAGCCGCCCAAGTCGTTCACCACTACCTTGGCCCCTCGCTCGGCGAATGCCAGCGCGTGGCTGCGGCCGAGGCCGTTGCCGGCACCGGTGACGATGACGACCTTGCCTTCGAAATCACTCATGGGATGTCCCTGCGCAAACAAAGCGCGGTATTTGAAACCATCTGCCGTCCTGGATACAAGCCCCAAAGCGCCCCCCTGCCGGCAGCGAACGGGAGCGGCAGCTTGCGATGTTGCCATAGCCGTCGATGGCGTCGGCATGCGCCTCGCCGGCCGCGAGGCGTTCCTTATGCTTGACAGCGGCATGGCGCCCGAGGCCGCTGACGTCGCGCATCCACTGCATTCATCGGCAATTCGGCAGCATCCAGGAAGCAGGAGCGTCTCGGTTCGAAATCGAATGATGCCGAACCATCGCGCCGCCACCACATAGAGCAGGGAGTTCTCCTTCCATGCCGCTACATAGGGCGCATCAACTGTTCGGCACGGCGGCAAAGACTCAAACCGAGACGCTGCCCAAGAAGCCGACCGATGCTCTCCTTGAGGAAGGAGGAACGTTGCTCCTCCACGTCGATGCACAGCATCGCGCCGCCATCCGTCGCGGCTGCCGACAGCGGCCTCCCTGCATACACTCTCGTTTCTCCTTCGTCGCGGTGCGATACTGCGGCCATGCGCTTCTTCAATACCGAAGGCCCCGTGCGGACGGACTGGCACTACGGCATTCCGCCGCTCGGTCGCGTGAACCTGAACCAGATGCTCTCGTTCATCCGCACCAACCGTTGCTTCGTTCTCCACGCCCCGCGGCAGACGGGCAAGACCTCCGTTCTGCTGGCGCTGCGCGACCTGCTCAACAGCGGCGCGGAGGGCGACTTTCGGTGCGTGTACGCCAACGTCGAAGTCGGCCAAGCGGCGCGGGAGGACACCGGCCGGGCGATGCGCGCCGTTCTCTCCGAACTGGAACTGGGCGCCCAGGACATCGGCGACGAGTCGCTGGCGCAGTGGCCGGACATGCTCGACCGCGCCGGACCGGAAGGCGCCCTTCGAGGAGTGCTGAACAGCTGGTGTCGAGCCGACCCGAGACCACTGGTGCTGCTGATCGACGAGATCGACGCCCTGGTCGGCGACGCGCTGATCAAGGTGCTGCGCCAGCTGCGCGCCGGCTACCACATGCGCCCGGCGGGCTTCCCCCAGAGCGTGGTGCTGTGCGGCGTGCGAGACGTGCGAGACTATCGCATCCGCTCCAGCGCCGCTGGCGGCATGGTGTGGGCGGCAGCGCCTTCAACGTCAAGGCCCGGTCGCTGCGCCTCGGCGACTTCTCGGAAGACGAAACGCGCTCGCTGCTCGCCCAGCACGTCGCAGAGACTGGCCAGGCGTTCTCGCCCGAAGCCCTGGACGCGGTGTGGACGCAGACCCAGGGACAGCCGTGGCTGGTGAACGCGCTGGCGGCCGAGGTCTGCTTCGAGGACGGAGCGATCCGCCGCCGCGACCGACCCGTCGCCGCGGACGACGTCCTCGATGCCCGGGAGGCAATCATCCAGCGCCGGGAGACGCATCTGGACCAGCTCGCCGACAAGCTGCGCGAAGACCGGGTGCGGCGCGTGGTCGAGCCGATGCTGAGCGGCGCGGACGACAGCCGGGACGCGGCCTCCGCCCAAGACATCGAGTACGTCCAGGACCTGGGCCTGATCGCCGGCGACGACCCGCTGCGCATCGCCAACCCCATATATGCCGAGGTCATCCCCCGCGAGCTCGCCTACGCCGCGCAACGCTCGCTGGCGCAGGGACCGTCCCGGTACGTGGACGCCGACGGCGGCCTGGACGTGCCCAAGCTGCTCGAAGCCTTCCAGCGGTTCTTCCGCGAGCACTCGGAACACTGGATGGGCCGCTTCGGCTACCGGGAGGCGGGGCCGCAGCTTCTGCTGCAGGCCTTCCTGCAGCGGGTCGTCAACAGCGGCGGCCGCATCGAGCGCGAATAGGGCTTGGGCCGGGGCCGCACCGACCTGCTCGTCGTCTGGCCCCAAGGCGGGCGAACGCACCGGTTCGTGGTCGAATGCAAGCTGCGGCACAAGGGACTGGAGCGCACCGTCGCCGAAGGCGTCCGGCAGACGCTCGGCTACATGGGCCGCTGCGGCGCGGAAGCCGGACATCTGGTGGTCTTCGACCGCGACGACGCACGGCCGTGGGCGGAGAAGATATTTCGACGCGAAGAGCCCGTGGGCGACGCGACGGTGACCGTGTGGGGGATGTGACGACAACGGCCACCCGACACCGCGATATCCCAAGCCGCCAGCGGTTGGCGTTCGAGGCGCCCGTCGAAACTGCAAGCCATGTTCATCAAAGACACCGAGCCCATCGTCGTGCCGCCAAAGGACGATCATCGAAGGGTCCATGTCCGGGCGAGCTCGCTGATGGCGTACATGGACTGCGGCGCACCCAAGAAGGCACTGGGCCTTTCATATAATCGAACCACCTTTTGGCCAATACCGTTCGAAAATTGATTCATCAAGGACGCAAACGGTATCTAGCGGAACGTCGTGCGGATTGACCGTGTCGGCATAGATCGAGACGCTGTCTCCTGGATAGACCAGATGGGCTTCAAGCGAGCTATCGCCAACCAGTTCCTGAATCAACTCGAAGCTGCCTCCAATGTACGTCGAATTAAAGTCGATCTCCGTCGCCATAAGCCAGTTTCGCTGGCATGGCCAAACCATATTTGCCGACCGGTGGGGCCACGTGTCGTTGAAGGATCGTGTCAGTGCCGTCAGTGGCCCACGAAACAGCAACCACTCTCTTACCGCATCGCCGACCACGCTTGCAGCCAACTCGTGGCACAGGCCATAGCCGCTCCAAAGGGCAAACCAGCAGCGGTCAGGATGACTAGTGTGCCTTTCCAGTACCCGCAGGACAGGAACGCCAACCGATACAGGGAGAGTTCCTTCGGTCGGCTCTTCAAACACGACCTTGCCGCGCTTAGCCAGTTCCAGCAGAATAGGATCGTCGATCGGTGGCTTGCCGCAGATCCAGCGCCACTCCATCCGACGGTGAGCCGTCCGATCTGTCTCCGCCGCAACCTCCGACCATCGCACGGTACGACGCTCGACTCCTCCGTCTCGCATTTCCATCCGCCATGCGGGATGGCATATCCGTACATACGCATCGAATCCCCAAGGTACGACGCTGGCCACCGTGGGTGCAGAATCGAGCCCCTCAATCACCCATTGCGCGGGACTTGCATCTTCAACAGCTTGGAACGGCCATTCCAGCTTCATCGCAAGAACTCACACGGCATCCGTCAGATTGACAGTCACACAACGCATGTCAAGGGCAATCGATCGGCACTGGCCTTGACCATCGATAGCCACATCGACCATAGTGATCGTCGGAATAGTTTCCGGGGCATATCTTAGCTAGTGTAGAGTAGGTCCCGTTGCGGCACACCGCTCTGACAGAGGTTGTTCTTTCATTCCATCGGGCTACCGGTCCGTGCCTCGTGTGAGGTCCGCTAGTGGCAACGACACTCCACCAACACAAAAACGACCAGCACCTCTTTTTTCTCAAATGGTTGTACAGCGTCAAACTAACCTCTGCGTGAGAAGCGGGTATCTCGCAGTATCCGCTCGTCTTGGCCTTGATAACCTCTTCTCTGGAATAGTGAGGATTATGTGCTTTAATCTGCGAGCAATCAAACTGAACGTAGTGAGATGGCTGCGACATAGGTACCACTAGGTTCTCATGCCTACCAATCTCGTCTCCAATACCGTTCCAAGGTAGTGTCGCCGGCGAGATGGGATGTGCGCTAAGCATATCGATGGTTTCCCCACGATATGTCTCGAGCGTAAATATCAAGGCGTCCTCCGACGCTATATGGGAAGGTGCAGCACGAACTTTAGCGTTGATACCCTCAACTATGTACTTTAACTGTTCGGAATCAATCCACTGCGGAATATACGACTCTCGAACAAACATCAAACCGTTCTGAATCACGAGTGCGTTCATCACGCCCGCAACGGCCAACCGCGCTTGCGGTAGCTCAATGTTGGTTGTTACTTCATGAAGTAGACCTGTGCCACTATCTGTCCAAGAACTGCTGTCCTTAGTCAGATCGATGAATAGAGTTTCTCCTTCTAGAAAATCGTATGCTTGTCCTACTCCAGTGGCAATACTACTAGGCCGCTGATGCGCTGCATAACGCAGTCCATCCAGCTCGGGAGGAACGATGCCTGCCAACTCATTGCCAGAAAGAAGTAGGCGTTTCAGCGAAGTAATCTCTCCTAGCTGCCATGGTATATGTCCTACCAAACGATTATGTTGAGCCGCAAGAATTTCCAGGTTGGGCAGCCAGCCCAGTTCGGCAGGAATCTCACCTTCCAAATTGTTGCGAGAGACGTCCAGGCGAACCAATTTCTGCAGCCTGCCCAGCTCCCACGGTAGGGCACTCGTCAGCTTATTGCCGCCAAGCAGTAGCGTTTCGAGGCCATCGATGTCACCCAACTCCCGAGGAATATGTCCACCTATGGCATTCCAACGAACATCCAGATACGTCAGGCCTGAGAGATTCCCCAGCGTGTAAGGAAGTTCTCCAGACAGGCTGTTGCCAAGCAGGTTGAGATGTTCCAGACCCGTCAAATATCCTATTTCCTGGGGAATCGCTCCTGTGAGAAGGTTATCGGCCAAGTCTATGCCAACAACGCGGTGGCCTCGAGTCGACAGGCCGTACCACTGGTCCAAAGGACTGTCTGTGAACCAGCCATCCGACCGACGCCACTCTGATCCTCCCATTGCCTCGTACAAGACAGCGAGTACTTCTCTGTCGTAGGCAATCGATACGCTGGATTCGGATGTCCCCATGGCATCGGCCCAGTCATGTCTAGCTATCTAGCTAATTCATGGCCTGTGGAGGCGGGCACATGCTCACCACACCAAGACGGGCTAGGTGGGGTTGCGAAGATCATGGGGATCTCGACGTTGACAACGTCGAGATCCCTGGCTGTTGTTGACGATCGCGAGCCGTTAGCGCCACATTCGCCTGCGATGGCATCCGTCGGTGGAGACAGCGAGAACATAGCAACGCTGAACGCGCACGCAGGGGGTATCTTGGCGGCTACCACCCGAATCAGCCTACCGCTGCTCGTCGATCGCCGCCAGCACCCGGGGCGGCGACAGCGGCAGGTCGTCGATGCGGAAGCCGAGCTGGTCCCGCACCGCGTTCGACAGCGCCGCCAGCGGCGCCACGATGGGCGTCTCGCCGACGCCGCGCACGCCGTAGGGGTGGGACGGGTTCGGCACTTCGACGATCTGGGTGTCGATCATCGGCATGTCGGAGGCCACCGGCACCCGGTAGTCCAGGAAGCCGGGATTCTCCATCACGCCGTCGGCGTCGTAGATGTACTCCTCGTTCAGCGCCCAGCCAAGGCCCTGCACGGCGCCGCCCTGCATCTGGCCTTCCACGTAGGCGGGGTGGATAGCGCGGCCGGCGTCCTGGATGGCCGTGAAGGCGAGAACATCCGTCCTGCCGGTTTCGGCGTCCACCTTCACGTCCGTCCAGTTGACGGAGAACGAGGCACCGGCGCCCTGGGCGTTGAGGCTGGCGCGGCCCAGCAGCGGGCCGCCGGTGCGGCCGGCGCCGCGGGCGATGTCGGCGAGCGACAGCGGCTTCACGTCGGCGTTCACGCCGGGCTTGGGCACCGCTTCGCCGTCCACCCAGTCCACCTGCTCTTCGTCCAGATCCCAAGTCAGCGCGGCGCGCTGCTTGCACTGGGCGATGATGTCCTCGCAGGCCTGGATCACCGCCATGCCGGTGGCGAAGGTGGTGCGGCTGCCGCCGGTGACGTTGCAGAACCCGGTGCTCTCGGTGTCGCCCACATGGGCCTTGATCCGCTCGTAGGGCACGCCCAGGGTCTCCGCCGCCATCAGCGCCATGCCGGCGCGGCTGCCGCCGATGTCCGGGCTGCCTTCCATGACGGTCACCATGCCGTCCTCGGCGATGCGCACTTCGGCGCTGGACTGCATGCCGATGTTGAACCAGAACCCCACCGCGAGGCCGCGGCCGGCCCCCTCGGGCACGGGCGTGGCGTAGTTGGGATGCGCCTTGGCAGCCTTCAGGCACTCCTTCAGGCCGATGGGCGGAAACGTCGGGCCGTAGGGCGCCTGGGTGCCCTCGTCGGCGGCGTTCTTCAGCCGCAGGTCGATGGGGTCCATCTCGAGCTTGCGGGCCAGTTCGTCGATGACGCATTCCATGGCGTGCATGGACTGCGGGGCACCCGGCGCCCGGTAGGCGCATACCTTGGGCTTGTTCACCAGCACATCGTTGCCCTCGATGAGCAGGTTCGGCACTTTGTACGGTGCCAGTACGGACATGCAGCCGGGGCCGATGGGGGCGCCGGGGAAGGCGCCGGCCTCGTAGGCCAGCCACGCCTGGGCAGCGGTGAAGGTGCCGTCCTTCTTGGCACCGATCTTGGCCTTGCACCAAGTGGCGGAGGTGGGGCCGGTAGCGCGGAAGACTTCCTCCCGGGTCATGGTCATCTTCACTGGGCGACCGGATAGCTGCGACATTTTCACCGCCAGCGGTTCCAGGTAAATGATGGTCTTGCCGCCGAAGCCGCCGCCGATCTCGGACGGGATCACCTTGATGTTGCCAACGCTCTCGCCGAGCACCGCGGCGGTAAGCGAGCGCACATCGAAGTGGCCCTGAGTGCAGCACCACACCGTGGCCTTGCCGTCCTCGTTGACCGTGGCCGTGCAGGCGTGGGGTTCGATGTAGCCCTGGTGGGCGGTGGGCACCCGGTGCTCGCTCTCGACGACGATGTCGGCTTCGGCGAAGCCGGCCTCGATGTCGCCGCGCTCGAAGCGCTGGACGGCGGCGATGTTGCTGGCCGGCTTGGAGGTGTCGCCGTTGGTGTGCTGGTTCTCGTTGACCAGCGTGGCACCGTCGGCGATGGCGTCGTCAATGGACAACACGGGCGGCAGCGCCTCGTAGTCCACTTCGATCAGGTCCAGGGCCGCTTCGGCCTGGGCCGCGGTCTTCGCTGCCACCGCCGCCACGGCGTGGCCGTGGTAGAGCACCTTGTCCCGGGCCAGGATGTTCTTGGCCAAGTCGTTCTGGACGCCGGCCAAGTCGGCACCGGAAATCGCCGCCATCACGCCGTCGGCAGCCAGTGCGCGGCTTACGTCCACGTTCTTGATGCGGGCGTGGGCGTGCGGGCTGCGCAGCACCTTGCCGTGCAGCATGTTCGGCAGGTTGAGGTCCGCCCCGAACGCCGCCCGGCCGGTCACCTTGTCGATGCCGTCGGGCCGCACCGGACGGGTGCCAATTGCCTTCAGATCCACTGCTTCTGCCACTTTGATCTCCTTGAGTCTCGATGTGTTGAGGGTTTTCCTCTCGTGGTTTCCTGGCTGCCGGCCGCTCAGGCTTCGTAGGCCAGCTCTTCCGCCGAGGCCTGCACGGCGCGGACGATCTTGTCGTAGCCCGTGCAGCGGCACAGGTTGCCGGCCAGCCAGTAGCGGATGGTGGTCTCGTCCGGGTTCGGATTCTTGTCCAGCAGGGCCTTGGTGGCGACGATGAAACCCGGCGTGCAGATGCCGCATTGCAGGGCCGCATGCTCCAAGTACTTCTGCTGGATGACGTGCAAACCGTCGGGGCTGGCGATGCCTTCAATGGTGGTGATCTCCTGGCCGTCGGCTTCGACGCCCAGCATCAGGCAGGAGCATACCAGGCGGTCGTTCGCCAGCACGGAGCAGGCGCCGCAATCGCCAGTGGCGCAGCCCTCCTTGGTACCGGTGAGAGCCAGCTCGTCGCGCAGCACGTCCAGCAGCGATTGCTGGGGCTCGCACAGGAACTCGACGACATCCCCGTTGATGGTGGTGGATACATGCACTTTGCTCATTCGCGTTCTTCCTCCTTATTCAACTCTCGATTTGACTCCAGGCCTTGGCTGGTCGCGACTAGCGGGCCGCGGCGCGGTCTCGGGCGATGGCCCCGGCGCGTCTGGTAAGCACGCCCACCACCTTCTTGCGGTACTCGACGGTGCCGCGCTTGTCGGTGATCGGCTTGGCCAAGGCGCTGGCGGCGGCGGCAGCGGCCTGCAAGGCGGCGTCGTCTACCTTGGTACCGACCAACGCCACAGCGGCTTCCGGCACTGGCAGCGCCGTCACCGCCACGGCGCCGATAGCCACTTTGGCGGCGGTACAGGTGCCATCGTCGTCCAGCGTCAGCGCCACGCCCGCGCCGCAGACGGCGATATCCATCTCCGTGCGCGGGATGAAGCGCAGGTAGGCGTCCGCGGTTCTGCCCTTGGGTCGGGGAATCTGGAAACCCACCAAGAGCTCGGTGGGCTTGAGAACGTTGGTGCCGACGCCGGTTACGAAGTCCTCCGTCGGCACCTTCTTAGCGCCATCCGGCGAGGCGACGACGCACACCGCGCCGCAAGCGATCAGGGCCGGGATGGTATCCCCAGCGGGGGAAGAATTGCAGAGGTTGCCGCCGATGGTGGCGCGACCCTGGATCTGCGTGGAGCCGATGAGGTCCGCCGCTTCGACGAGGCCGGGCAGCAGAGCCTTCAGTTCGTCGTTTTCGTTCAGTACCGCGGACGCGATGCCCGCACCGACGAACACGTCGTCGTCGCCGACGCGGACTTCGTTGGCTTCGGCGATGTGCTTCACGTCCACGAAGGTGCGCGGACCCTTGTCGGTGGATCGCATCTGCACCAGCACGTCGGTGCCGCCGGCGAGCATCTGGGCACGGTTGCCGGCGGCGTCCTCGGCAGCCAGCTGCGACAGTGCCTGTTCGACATTCGTCGGCGCTAGGTAGGCGAAAGCCCCCATAACATCTCCCTTCCTAAGTCAACAATGGTTTTAGTGTATATCAGATCGGCCCGAAAGAAGCACAACCGATTGCGCCGACATTATCGCCATCGCCGTGCGTTGCCGCAGGCTACAATAGGCGCTCGTTCGCCAGCGGGCGCGCCACCGTGTCCTTCGATCAGCCCGATTATCTCGCCCACTTGGCCGTCCTGCAGCGGCATTGGGAACAGACCCTCGCCGACTGCGGCGCGGATGTGGCGGTGGTGCCCGCTGGCGCCGCCGAGATGTACTTCCAGGACGACCAGGCACCGCCGTTCCACCCCAACCCCCACTTCGCGCGCTGGTTCCCGGACGACGACTGCGCGCTCAGCGTCCTGCTGGTACGGCCCGGCGACAGGCCGAAGCTCTACTTCCACCGCAGCGGGGGCTACTGGCATCTGCCGCCGTCGCTGCCGGACTGGGCCGACGACGGCTTCGACGTGGAGCCTCACGACCACGACGAGGCCTTGACGAAGTCTCTGGTCCACGATCTGGCGGCGTTCCATCGGGTCGCCCTGGTCGGCCCTGCCCAGTCCTACGACCTGAATCTGCCGCTGGCCGCCATCAATCCCGAGCGGCTGGTGAACCGACTGCTGTTCGCGCGCGCCGCCAAGACCTCATTCGAGGTGGCCCGCGTACGCGAAGCCACGGACATGGGCGTACGCGGGCACCTAGCCGCCAAGGACGCCTTCCATGGCGGCGGCAGCGAGTTCGACATCCACATGGCGTACCTGACGGCCAGCGCCCAGGAGGAGAGCAAGCTGCCCTACCCCAGCATCGTCGCCCTCAACGAACACGCCGGCATCCTCCACTACCAGCACTACGACCGCCAGCGCCCGGCCGCGACGCACAGCTTCCTCATCGACGCCGGAGGGCGCTCGGGCGGCTACCACTCGGACATCACGCGTACCTACAGCGCCACGCCCGGCAACGAGTTCGACGCGCTCATCGAGGCCGTCGACGAGAAGCAGCAGGCGCTGGTGGACGCCGTGCGGCCGGGCCTTTCCTATGTGGACCTGCACCGCCGCATGCATCACGAGGTGGCACAACTGCTAGTGCGTTTCGGCTTCGTGCGCTGCACCGCGCAGAGCGCCTTCGAGCAGGCCATCACCGACAAGTTCTTCCCCCACGGCCTAGGCCATCTGCTGGGTTTGCAGACCCACGATGTGGGTGGCCACTTCGCCAACGAGGACGGCGACAAGGTGGAGCCACCAGAGCGGTTCCCCAGCTTGCGCTATACGCGCGCCATCGATGCGGACCACGTCTTCACCGTGGAGCCCGGCTTGTACTTCATCCCCATGCTGCTGGACGAACTGGCCGAATCCGATGCTAGACGAGACGTGGACTGGGCCAAGGTGGACGCCTTCCGCCCTTGCGGCGGCATTCGCATCGAGGACAACGTGCTGGTTACCGCCGCTGGCGCGGAGAATCTGACGCGCCCGGCCTTCGCCCGACAGTCCCGGCAGGGCTGAGGCATCCCCCCGAGCAGCAAACCCATGCAGCCACGAGACTCCGCTGGTTCGCCAACCTCCCCCGTGGCACGCATTCCGGATGAAGCTGACGCCTGAGGCGCTGTTCGGCCGGCTGCCGCTGGCCGGGCCGGTACCCAGCCAAGCGGAGCTGTCGCCGAACGGCGCCTATGCCAGCTGGCTGCGGCCGGCCGACGACGACCGCGAACGGCTGGAATTGTGGCTGGCGGATACCGCCAGCGGCGTCCTCCATCGGTTGCTGGACGGCACCGAAGCGCCACCCGACCCGGAGCGGGAAACCGACGAAGAGAAGTCCGAACGGGAGCGGCGGCGGTTGTTCGCTACCGGCGTCACCGCCTACCAGTGGCATCCGCGGGAGAACGCCATCCTGTATCCGGCCCACGGCATCGCCTGCCTAGTGCGCTGGCCGGTCTTCGCCGCTGGGAAACTGGAAGTCGTCATCCGCCGCATCACGCCAAGCCAAGCCCGGTGCAACGCCATGCGCTTCTCCCCCAAGGGCACATGCGTCAGCTTCGTGCGCCAAAGCAATCTCTACTGCCGAAGTCTTGCGGACGACGCCGAGACGCGCATCACCCGCGACGGCGGCGGCACGGTCTGCAACGGCCTGGCGGAGTTCATCGCCCAAGAGGAGATGCACCGCTTCGACGGCCACTGGTGGTCGCCGGACGAGGGCAGGATCGCCTTCGCGCGCGTGGATGCCGGGGCCATTGCCGAGACCCACCGGCACGAAATCCGGGCCGCCGGCATCGACATCGTTCCTCAGCGCTACCCCTACGCCGGCACGGCCAATGCCGAAGTACGCTTGGGGCTGGCCGAACTCGCCAGCGGCGAAACCCAGTGGCTGGACTGGGCGCTGGCCGAAGACGACTACCTGGCCCGGGTGCAGTTCGCACCCGACGGCGCCCTCTATGTGCAGGCACAGTCCCGCGATCAGCGCCGATTGGCGCTGCGCCGCTTCCAGGACGGACAGTGGCACAGCGTACTGACGGAAACGGCGTCCACCTGGATCAACCTGCACGACAACCTGACCTTCGCCGACGACGGCCGACTGCTCTGGACATCGGAGCGTTCGGGCGCCATGCAACTCCACGTCTACCGTTCGGATGGCAGCGGCGGCGATGTGCTGGACGCTGGCTTGGGTCGCGTCGACCGCATCCTGGCCGCCGACGACCAGCAGGTTTGGGTGACGGGCTGGCGGGACGATCCCACCACCCAGCACTTGTTCTGCGTTTCCCTGCGCGATGGCGCCTGCCGCCAACTGACCCAAGGCGACGCTTGGCACGAGGGCGTGGTCGACGCCACTGCGGGCATCGGCCTAGCGATGCGCTCCGACGTGGATACGCCCGGTTCGCTGCACATCGTCGCCGCGGATGGCGGCACCGGGGACGATCTCAGCCAAGGAATCATCGACCGCGACCATCCCTATTTCCCCTATCTCGACCGCCATTCTCGGCCCACGGTCGGACACCTCGAAACCGCCAACGGCACTTTCTACTACCGCCTGACGGAACCGACGCCCTTCGACCCCGACCAGCGCTACCCGGTGATCGTCCACGTCTACGGCGGCCCGGGCGTCCAGCGGGTGCGCCGGAACTTCCCGCCCCTGACGCTGCAACTCTTCGCCCAGGCTGGCTTTGGCGTGTTCGAGCTGGACAACCGCGGCAGCGCCAACCGCGCCAAGGCTTTCGAGGACGTCCTCCACGGCCGGCTCGGCCATGCGGAGGTGGAAGACCAGCTCGCCGGCGTCGACTTCCTGCGCACCCTGCCCTGGGTGGACGGCGACCGCATCGGCGTCTTCGGCCACTCCTACGGCGGCACCATGGCGCTCAAGTGCCTGGCCGCCGGCGATGCCTTCGCCGCCGGCGTCAGCGTGGCACCGGTGACCCGCTGGGAGCTCTACGACACCCACTACACCGAGCGCTATCTCGGCACCCCGGCCGACAATCCCGACGGCTACGAGGCCAGCTCCGTTCTGCCCTGGGTGGCCTCGATTCGCGCGCCGCTGCTGCTGATGCACGGCATGGCGGACGACAACGTGCTGTTCACCCACACCACCTGCCTCATGCAGGCATTGCAGGACGCCGGCATCCAGTTCCAGCTGATGACCTACCCCGGCAGCAAGCACGCGTTGCAGGAACCGAGCGTGGCCATCCACCGCTACCGATGCATCCTCGGTTTCTTCGAGCGGACGTGGGCATGCGAGCCGAAACCGGTAGACTCGACGCCTTGATGGACGAGCAGCTGTCGCCCGGCCCAGGAAGATGACGCCAACGCACTTGCCGACGAACGCCGCCTCGGCATCGGCGAGAAAATGCAGCATACCGCATCCGTTTCCCTATCAGGGAAGCAAGCGCAGGATCGCCCATCGCATCCTTCCCTGCCTCCCCGGCACGATGACTCGCCTCCTCGAACCGTTCTGCGGATCCGGCGCCGTATCCATCGCGGCCGCGGCGACCGGACAGGCGCAGAGGTTCTGGCTAAACGACGTCAACAGACCGCTTATGGATCTATGGGCCGAGATACTCGAACGGCCACTCCAGCTTGCCGAGCGCTATGGACAGCTATGGAGCCAACAGCACGCGGATCGGAAGGCTTTCTTTTTCGATATTCGCGGCGAGTTCAACACCTCCCATCAGCCGCACCATTTGCTCTACCTGCTGGCTCGAATCGTCAAGGGTTCCGTCCGGTACAGCGCCGCCGGCAAGTTCAATCAGAGTCCCGACAATCGACGCTTCGGCATGCGACCGAGAGCCATGCAGCGACAAATTCTCACGGTCTCGTCTCTGCTCGCCGGCAGGACCATGCTCTCGGCGCTTGATTTCAGGACTGTGGCATCGCAGTCCGAAACCACCGATCTGGTCTACATGGACCCGCCCTACCAGGGCACATCCTGCACCAGAGATCACCGATACTACGACGGTCTCGCCTACGATGAATTCGTGGATGCCCTGGAAACGATGAACAAGAGAGGCACATCGTACATCGTCAGCTACGATGGGCGAACCGGAGCGAAAGAGCACGGCGATCCGCTCCCTCGCCGACTGGGGCTGAAACACCGGCATGTCCATGCTGGAAGATCAAGCCAGTCCACGCTCCTCGGCAGCAGCCATGAAACGGTAGAATCCCTCTACCTGTCTCCCGCGCTCGTCGAACGATTGAAAGCGGATGAGCATTGTCTTCGCGAAAGTCCGTCCAGGCAACGAGAACTAATTTCAGCATGACAAGGAGGGGCTCCCGCAAGAATTCCTCAACCTGCTCCAAGGCGTGTCGCAGAAGAGACCCCGAACCGTCATCCGCCATATTCTGAAGCATGGCCATATCACGACAGAGTAACTCAAGGAGCTTTATGGCTACAACCACTCACCAAGAGCCATACGAGACGCTAGAGAACACGGAATACCGATAGAGACGTTTCGCGTCACAGGATCCGACGGCAGGAGCATCGGCGCCTATCGATTCGGCGATCCTTCGGCAGTACGTTCCGCCATGTTGTCCGGCAGAACGGCCTTCTCATCCAACCTGAAGTCGGCACTAGTCGAGAAGCATGGCGCTCGATGCAGCATCTATCTCGATATTTTTCCTGAAAAAGCACTTCAAATCGACCACAGGGCACCATTCGAGATTGCCGGAGACAGTGGAGCGCCATGCTCCGACATCGGCGAGTACATGCTGGTCTGCGCGTCTGCCAATCGAACGAAATCCTGGAGTTGCGAGCACTGCGAGAATTGGATGCAGAAGAAGGTCGAGACATGCAGGTCTTGCTATTGAGCATCTCCGGAGTCGTACGTTGCCATGCAGGACATCCGCCGGCTCGATGTCCTGTGGTTGAACGAGGAAGCGCCCGAGTACGATGAGCTTCGACAGCAGGCGGCAAGATCTCGGCAGCGAATGCCGGAGTATGCAAAGAGCGTGCTACGCGACCACCTGTCGAGGAAGAAATCGGATGAGCAGTGATTTCGGGATCGGATCATGCGCCTTCGACAGCGAACCCCCTGGTTCCGCATAGCTGGAGTGTCGCGCTACCGCTCGCGCCGCTCCACAAGGATATCCACACGCGCTTCCTTGAATAGCGGAATAGCGTCTTGCTGCACCTGCCTCCCAGCCGCAGCCATTTCCGAACAATCCCAGGCCTACAGGATGGCGTCTCACGGCGGCAGCCAAGCCGCCAGCTCGGTGAGGGCGGTTTGCGCCAGCAGGTAGCTCCGATCCTGGCGTCGTGCCGCGCGTTGGATCGCCTTGAGAACGGCAGACTGCGACAAGGCCTCGAACGGGCGGGCAGTTTCGGCATCGAGATAGCCCCGCATATGCTGCAAGGCGTTGTTGAGATTGCCGGCGGCGGGCGGTCGACGCAGCCTAGCGACGAGTTCCCCTGCCAGTTGGTCAAAACCCTCCCGGCGGCGCAGGGCGCTCGTCCACGTACCCAGTTCGCGGTAGGCGGCCTGATTCCGCGCCAGCACCGAATACTTGTGCTGCGCCCACAACTCTTGCGTCGAGCGCGGCAAGGGGATGCGCCCTCGGTTCTTGCCGCGGTACTTGCCTTCCAGGCTGGCGAATTGCTCGCCCGGGGAATCGACATCCGTTTCGGGCCAGCATCCTGGCGCCGACCGCAGCCGCAGTGGCGACCGCTCCTGGTAGCCGCGAAAGGCCATCTCCGCCGCCAGCAGCCGATGCCGCTGACGCAAGGCCCAGCCGAAACCCGCCCACCGCCTGGATTCGAGATGCGTCCCGTCGCCGTCGGGGTTCCGAGCCAGGAAGGCGACGATGTTGTGCAGATTGCCGTGCTCCGCCAGCAGGCGTTGCCGGTCGAGGTAGCCCGGGTGAATGTCCCAAACGCGCATCGAGGGAGCATACTACCTGCGACCTAACCGAGACGGGAAGACCATGAACTCGCAACAGATACGCCACCAGCTCGGCCATCCGGTGATCGATTCGGACGCCCACTGGCTGGAGTTCGGACCGATGATGAAGGAGCGCATCGAGAACATCGCCGGGCGCGACGCCGCGGCCTGCTTCACCGGCCTGCGGCAAGCCATCGGCAACGCCCTGCTGATGGGGCCGGAGGAGCGGCGGCGGCGGGTGGCGCATTCGGGCTTCTGGACGCTGCCGATGGCGAACGCCCGGGACCGCGCCACCGCGATGATGCCGAAACTGCTGCACGAACGAATGGACGAACTGGGGCTGGACTTCTGCGTCATGTACCCCACCGGCGCAGCAGTGACGACCGACATCGCAGAACTGCGCCGTCGCGCCCTGCGCGCCTTCAACACCTTCTGCGCCGAATACTTCGCCGACTGCGCGGATCGCATGACCCCGGTCGCGGTGATTCCCACCGGAACGCCGGCCGAGGCCATCGAGGAGCTGGAATACGCCACCTCGGAACTTGGCCTGAAGGCCGCGTTGTTCGACGGCATGATTCCGCGGCAAGTGCCGGCGACGGCAGCCGGCGACGAAGACGCCGCCAAGCTCGGACGCTGGTACGATGTGCTCGGCCTCGACAGCGCCTACGACTACGATCCGCTATGGCAGCGGTGCGTGGAACTCGGCATCTCGCCCACCTTCCACTCCTCCGGTCGCGGCTACGCCCTGCGCCGGTCGCCCTCGAACTTCACCTACAACCACATCGGCCACTTCGCCTCCACCGCGGAAGCCATCTGCAAGGCCATGTTCCTGGGCGGCGTCACGCGCCGCTCCCCAACCCTGAAGATCGCGTTCCTGGAAGGCGGCGTCGGCTACGCCTGCCAGCTCTATGCCGATCTCGTCGAGCACTGGGAGATCCGCAACCGCGAGGCCCTGGCAGCGGTCGATCCGGCCAACCTGGATCACGAAGCGATCATTCGGCTGGCGCGAGAGTACGGGCCGCCGGACATGGCGCGGCTGCTCACCAGCCGCGAGGCGGCGCTCTACGCGGCCATGGAGCCGGAGACCTCCCTGGCCACTGGCGGCGAAGCGAACCTGGACGACTTCGCCGCTTGCGAGATCGACAGCGTGGCGGACTTTCGCACCTTGTTCGACAACTTCTATTTCGGCTGCGAAGCAGACGACCGCATGAACGTCTGGGCGTTCAACGACCGGGTGAACCCCTTGAACACCAAGATCAACGCCCTGTTCAGTTCGGACATCGGTCACTTCGACGTACCGGACATGTCCAAGGTGCTAGAAGAAGCTTACGGACTGGTGGGGCAAGGCCTGATGAGCGACGAAGACTTCAAGGCGTTCACCTTCACCAACCCGGCGCACTTCTGGACCAGCGGCAACCCAGACTTCTTCAAGGGCACGGCGGTGGAAGGCGCGGTGGATGCGCTGCTGGCGCAAGAGAACGATGAGGCGATGACCGCAGGTTGAGCGGGGCATCCCTATGGAGCAAGCGGATCGGGCAGGGATCGACGCCGGCCAGCATGTCCCTACGACTTGGCGCACGAAGAAACTACCCGCCAGCCGACGACGACCCTGCCGGCGGCGCGACCACCCTTGGCGTACAAGGAAACGGCCGTTGGGAAACGCCGTTCCCAACCCCGTCGTTCGTCTTCGTGCCCCTCGACAATCCGGCCCGCGACGCTCGCTATCGTGAACTGGGGCAGTGCTCTACTGCCACTGATCCCAGTGTACGGTTTCCTCCACCGGCAAACGCGTTACCGGCCCGAATCGGCCCAGGGGATAGCCCACGGGAATCAGGCAGAAGGCTTCCATGTTGTCCGGCAATCCCAGCACCTCGCGGGCCGCGGCGCGGTTGGAGAGGCCGAGGGTGGTGGGTGCGGCACCCAGGCCCAGGGCACGGGCTGCCAGCAGGAGATTCTGCACCGCCGGCCAGATGGAGCCGCCGGCACCGGCGGTATTGGTACCGGCCACAGGGCGGTCGAAGCGGTAGCAGGCGATGATGAGCACGGGAATGTCCTGCATGTGCTGGGCCTGCCACAGCACCGCGGCCAGCATGCGGGCGCGTTTGTCCGCAGGCTGGTGAGGCAGGGCGGCGGCACGGCCGGAATCGGGAGCGGCATAGCGGGTCACCGCAGCCTCGTTCAGCGCCGCGAGCTTCTCCCGCTGCTGCCGGTCGCGCACGATGATCCAGCGCACCCCTTGGACGTTGGATCCAGTCGGGGCCTGGTTGGCGGCGTCGACGAGCTTCAGCAGCAGATGCTCCGGCACGGGGTCCGGCTTCAGCCGACGCATGGCGCGGCAGTTGTAGATGGTCTCGAATATCCCCATTCGGTCGGCCATGGCGCAGTTCTCGTCCTGCTTGCGAAGGGCCGAACATAACACGACCCGTGGATGGAGCGCGGGCCTTGGCTCGCCGCCCGGCGAAGGCGAGGACATCCGCTGGCAGCCGTGCGGCTACTGCTTCGCCACCATCTCGAAGTAGTCGAGGCCGCTGCGCTCCTTGGTGGACTTCAACGTGCGCTCCAGGACGTCCATGTGCTCGTGGGCGGCTTTTCCACCTCGACCCCTTCGAGCTTCTCGAGGAATCGGAGGAAGCAGACGCTCGGCATGTGATCCATCTCGCAGGAGACCGCCACGGTCACGTCGTTCAACCTTGGCCTCCCCGCCTCGCCTAGCACTTGATGGTGGTGTTCTGGCCCTTGTGGATGGAGATGTGGATGGAGACTTCGCCACGCTGGTCGACAGCCTCCGAACCGAACATCCGCTCCAAGCGCTTCACCAGCAGCTCGATACCTTCCGGCGGTAGCCGGTGTCCACGGAAGGGCATCGATCAAGATGGGCTCTCGCTTGCCCGGCACGACGTCGGCGTAGAACCGGTCGAGCACCTCGGTATGGGTCTGCACCACGCCGCGCATCGATTCCTTACATCTCTTCGGTGCTGTCCCGACGCTTGGGCAGCTTGAACTCGACCTCCCTGGAGTGCAGGGCGCCGCTGCTGCCATGCAAGGTGAAGTAGTAGGTGAAGTCCGCCAGTACGATTCTCATCAGCGTACGAATCCCTTTGCGATCGGTGTTGGCATCACCGTCCCTCGGTCGCTTTCACGAACCGATCCGAATTGACGAGGAAAGTGTTCCAGGGCTGCGTGGGTCGAGTCCGCTCGGCGTCCTCGAACCCACGGGCAAGCACCCAGACGGTGTGCAGTACGCCATCTTGCCAGCGCCCGGTAAAGTTCGAGATGGAGTGCAGATTGGCATCATGGTCGGCGAAGTCTACGGCGAAAGCCACCAGTTCGCCATTGATCACGCCCTGGACCGGGTAGCGCTTGCCCCGCGCCGCCCGCCCCTTGGTGGACAGAAACGTGCCCGTGAAGCGACCGTCGGCCACCGTGTCGATAGTCAGAATCGACCCGTTCCGGTTCTCCCAATCGCCGCTGAATTGCATCAAACTTCACCCCCCCTGCTTAAGGCTGCCGACGGGAGAGAATAACGATGTGCCGCAAAGTCTGCTTGGTTACGGGGGTGGGGCCGGGAACCGGAGCGGCTATCGCCCGCCGCTTCGCTGCCGACGGTTCTTATCAGGTGGCAATGCTGGCTCGCAAGGCCGAGCGGCTGGCCGCCATCGCTGCCGACACGGCGAACGCCCACTCCTATCCCTGCGACGTTACCGATGCGGCCGCCCTCGAAGCCGTAGTCGGCCAAGTCACCGCCCACCTCGGAGCACCCGACGTGGTAGTCCACAATGCCGTCGGCGGTGCCTTCGGCGAGTTCACGGACATCGAACCCGCGGTGCTGGAACGCAACTTCGCGGTCAACACCGTCGCCCTGCTGCGCCTAGGCCAGCTGATCGCTCCGGCCATGATCGAGCGCGGCTCGGGCAGCATCGTCTGCACCGGCAACACCGCCGCGTATCGCGGCAAGCCCACCTTCGCCGGATTCGCGCCCACCAAGGCCGCACAGCGCATTTTGGCGGAATCCATGGCCCGCACTCTGGGGCCGAAGGGCGTCCACGTCGGCTATGTGGCCATCGATGCCGTCATCGACCTGGCCTGGACGCGCCGGCGCTCGCCGGAGGCGCCGGACGAATTCTTCTGCAAGCCGGACGACATCGCCAGTGAAGTCTGGCACCTGGCCCACCAGCCAAGGAGCGCCTGGAGCTTCGATGTGACCATTCGGCCGTTTGGCGAGAATTGGTGAGTGGCCGGAGAGCAGGCTCCGCTATACCTGCGTCGAGCCTGCCCGATGTCTCCAGGGAGACTCCGATTCGATGCTCGTACTCCACGATGGCGGCGTTTTGTGGCTTTCCGGTCTCAAGCCGCATTGGCGGTGATGCGGCGCAGCTTCGAATTCGGCTCGATGGATGTCATCGTCAACTGTTCCCTCGTATTCCGAGTTCCGTGACGGGGCCGAGCGCTCGGGGCGCATTACGGCCGTACGCTGGGGCGCTCGTTCGTGCAGTCAAAGTCCTCATACCAATGCACAGTGTGGTGCGCTTGCTTGAAGACTAGCGTCAGCCGGGCGGCGAGCGTGTACTCCAAGAACGTCACCACTACGGCGTCTGTTCCCGAATCCCGTTGCAGCCGGCCGAACATGCTGTAAGACCGCAGACGCAGACCGAAGTGGGGCGAGAACGGTGCCAAGGCGCGCTGATCGAAGAACCGCAGGGAGGGCATCGTCGAGTCCAGGACATAGGTGAACTGGGTCCACCGCGCCGTCGGATCGGCTGACGCCGGCTCGGGCGGCGCACCGAGAAACAGCCTATCGCCGTCGCCTCCCAGGGTCACCGTGGGCTCGCGTTTCGCAAACAGGCGCTGTGCGACGGCGGGGTGGAACTGGTCTGGAACCGCGCTCGTGCCGTGCCCCTTGTCTGCGGCGATGCGCTTGGCCCGGGCGATGGCGGCCGCGGTGGCGTTTTTCTCCTTGACGTGCTCCACGCGCTGGCTTTCCGTGGGCGTCTTCCCATCCATGGCGGCGAGCGACCATGGCATGGGCATTCGGCTGGGGTCGTACCGTTCCTCCGCCCATGATCGGTGATCGTGGATGACCGGCGTGTCGTACCACACCGACAACGGCAGCAAGCGCGGCAGGTCCTCGGCAAGCGAAATAGCTGCGGCCTCGACCAGCAGGCGAGGGCGGGACGGGCCGCAGTCCGAACACGGCGCAGTCGAGCGCGTGTAGGCGCAGGCCGCGTTGGCGGAGTCGCCGACATCTGACACCGCTTGCATCCAAAGAGCCAATTCACGCGGCGCGATGGCCCGCGGGTTGCGCCACAAATCGGCGTAGTCGTCCCACGGCGAGGCGGGCGCCGTGCGCGACGGCTCGGCCATGCGCTGGGGGGGCGTCAGCCATCGCCTTGGTCTCTTGGAGGACGCACGTGGTCAAGCACCAAACGGCGACCGCGAAAGGGGATGGCAAGCGCCAACGAAAGCGGTGGCTTGCAAACGCGAGCGGCCCTACGGGTGGTTTCATGGCGCGTCTTGACACCGAAAGAACGGGTAGAAGCCGCGAAAGTGGGCCGAAGAGTCGAAATTTGCAACCGATGCCGCAAAAGTTGCGGTATTCGGTCCTCCCGGGTACCGTGGGGCGATACCGAATGGCTCAAAGGCAATTCGCACTCCATCCACCAAGGCGATGTCGGCTGTCTGTCAGTTTATCCGCGCCGGAACAACATTGGCTGGTTCTTATCCCACCATGCGTCAACGCGGCGTGGCCAGGAATGCCAGCCTCCTGTCATGCGCGTTCAAGTCCGCACGACGAAATCCCCTTCGGCGCTGCGATTCTCGCTGTCGATGCGGAAATTCCGCTGGTCGTCGAGCCGGACCGCGTCCCCGTCATAGACGTCGTACAGCGAGGCGCAGATCTTTCACGCACAGCCGGCACCAATCGAGACCACCGTCCGAAGCGCCGACGCCGCACGATCGCTTGAATCAGAAGGCTCCCTTGCGCCATCAATCCGCCGCCTCGAAAAGCCATCCCCGAGCCGCCAACGTCTGCCGCGGCCGCTCCAGGCGCTGTCGCGTTGGCGAAGGCCCCGAGCCGCGACTCCTTGCTGTGGTTTCCAGAGGTTCCCCTAGAAGTTCCATCCGGTGTGGGGCGGCGGCAAACGCAAGGCCCGGTCCAGGGCGCGCAGCAGATCCGCATCGCCGTGCAGGTCGTCGGTGAGTGCCAGGCTCGAAGCGTTGCGTACCCCCAGCCATAGCCGAGTGAAGGCACTCACCGAGGCAGTCAGGGTGGGCAGCTTCGCCGCGCTGCCCGGCTGCGCCCGCGACTGCTCGCCCAGCGTAACCATGTAGTCGCCGGCGACGCCGCGCCACTGGTGCTTGCCGTCGAGATGGTCGGCGATGGGATCGGACAGGCGCAGATTGAAGGTGACATCTTCGGCGTCCAGGCAGGTTTTCGCCAAGCACTTCTGCAGATCGAGAATCCGCGCCTGCCAATAGGCCCGCGTGACGTGGTCGGAGGCGAACTTCGAGCCGCGGGTGAGGCCGCGATTGCGAAACGGTTGGCGGAGCAGATCCTGCATCTGGATCTCCGGCGGTTCCTCCATGGAGAAGGACGAGACCTGGTCGCCCAGGGAGCGGATCAGCGCCAGCAGCTCGAACAACTGGTCCGGCGTCTGATAGGCGTAGAGGTGGATGTCGTACGGCCCATGCTCGCCGTGGGCTTCACCCCAGAGGAAATGCGATAGGGTGCCGCCCGGGCCGTCGTAGTAGCCAAGGCCCACCGGCTTCGACAGGACCATGTCGGCGCGCAGGATTTCCGGTGGCTTCAGTACGCAGCCGCCGTGCCCGCGCAACCGGTCGCGCATGGCCTGATGCACCTGCCGCCAGTCGTCCTTGGCGATGCGCTTCGGCGGACGGAAAGGGCGGTCCACGAGCAGCGTCGCCGGATCGAACTTGATGCGTTGCGCGTACGCGCCGGTACCGAAGCCGAGGCGATCGTAGAAGCCCTGCTCGAACATGCCCAAGGCGGCGATTTCGCCTCCTGCCTCCACGCCTCGAGCGAGGGCACGGACGGTGAGCTTCTTCGCCACGCCGAGTTTGCGGGCAACGCGGCTGGTGGTGACGGCAAGCACCGTCGTCATGTCGACATCGGTATCGACGTGCCGCAAGGTGCCGGGACAGGTGAACACGGCGCACTCGGCCTCGCCATCCATCGGAAACACCACGCCGTCGAGATGAGGCACCCAGCGTTCGAACGCCTTGGCGTCGTCCTCGTCATCGAGCCAGCCCACCTCGAAGTGGATGCGCTTGACGGCCTCGAAGTGCCGCTCGTGGTCGTAGTCGAGAATCCGAATATCCATACTGCACCTTCTCTATTCAGGATCCGCGCGAGAGCGAACAGTACCACGGTTCAAGCCGATGCGCTTGCGCCTGCTGTGATGATCGTGGGCTGCGGACGGAAGACCTCGTGTCGAAGCGACCGAACATCGTGCTGTTCTTCCGGACCAGCATCAAAGCGACATCCTAGGATGCGCTGGCCATCGCTTCGCAGTGTTGCCTTCCCACAACCCGATCAGTGGCCTATCTCGGTCATCCAGATCAACCTCGAACGACGTATCCGGGAGACCTCTCTCCCATGAGACGAGCACTTGCGCAGACAAGCCCTCGTTGAACTTCTTCCAGTGCGTCGTCAGCAGAAGCCTCCCTCTTTGTTCTCATTCGCGCCTGCAGTGCCATTTTGCCATCGCCCACAGCATCCTGTGTATTGGACTCTATGCGGCCGTTCCTCCAGCGAGGCAATCAATTGGGCAGGACGCAGGTCGAGACGGAGTCCGAATCTTCCGGCTGATTGGCACAGGCGCAGTCTCGCCGTCATCCCCCGAAGCGCGCCTTGGCCTGGCGGCGCCTAGCGTGCAGTACCGGTTCGGTGTAGCCATTCGGCTGCTCGCGCCCCTTGAACACCAGATCGCAGGCGGCCTGGAAGGCGATGCTGGCGTCGAAGTTCGGGGCCATGTTCCGATAGTTGTCGGCGGCGGCATTCTGGCGATCCACTACCGCCGCCATGCGCCTCATGGTCTCGCGCACCTGGGCTTCGTCGACAATGCCGTGACGCAGCCAGTTGGCGATGTGCTGGCTGGAAATCCGGCAGGTGGCGCGATCCTCCATCAGCCCCACGTCGTTGATGTCCGGCACCTTTGAGCAGCCGATGCCCTGGTCGATCCAGCGCACCACATAGCCCAGGATGCCTTGGGCGTTGTTGTCGAGTTCGCGCTGGATGTCCTCGCCGGACAGATTTTCGCCCGCCAGCAGCGGAATGGCGAGGATGTCGTCGATGCTGGCTCGGGGCCGGGATCGCAGCTCGTCCTGGCGGCTCGCCACGCTCACCTGATGGTAGTGCAGCGCATGCAGCGTCGCCGCGGTAGGCGACGGCACCCAGGCGCAATTCGCTCCCGCGGCGGGATGGTTGGCCTTGGCGTCGAGCATCTCCAGCATCTCGTCCGGCTTCGGCCACATGCCCTTGCCGATCTGGGCCCGGCCCGGAAAGCCGGTGGCGAGCCCCGCATCGACGTTGGCATCCTCGTAGGCGAGAATCCACTTCTCCTGCTTCATCGGCTCCTTGCGCACCATGGCGCCGGCCTCCATGCTGGTGTGGATTTCGTCGCCGGTGCGGTCCAGAAAGCCGGTGTTGATGAACGCGATGCGCTGGCGGGCGGCGCGGATGCATTCGCGCAGATTGAGGCTGGTGCGGCGTTCCTCGTCCATGACTCCCACCTTCAGGGTGTTGCGGGCAAGGCCGAGCACATCCTCCACGCGATCGAACAGCTCGCAGGTGAACGCCGTTTCCTCCGGCCCGTGCATCTTGGGCTTGACGATGTAGACGCTGCCGGCGCGGCTGTTGCGATACTTGCCGAGCCCTTTCAGGTCGTGCAAGGCGCAGAGGCTGGTCACGGCGGCGTCGAGCATGCCTTCAAAGACCTCCGCGCCGTCGGCATCGAGCACCGCATCCGTAGTCATCAGGTGGCCGACGTTGCGCACCAAGAGCAGGCTGCGACCCGGCAGCGTCAGCAGCGTGCCGTCGGAGGCGGTGAAGGTGCGGTCGTCCACCAAGGTGCGATGCACCCGCTCGCCGCCTTTCTCGAAGGTCTCTTCCAGCGTACCGGTCATCAGCCCCAGCCAGTTGCGGTACACGGCCGTCTTGTCCTCGGCATCCACCGCGGCGACGGAGTCCTCGCAGTCGGCAATGGTGGTGACCGCGGATTCCAGCAGCACATCCTTGACGCCGGCCGGATGGGCAGCACCGACATCGTGCGAGCGGTCGATCTGCAGTTCGACGTAGAGGCCGTTGCTGCGCAGCAGCACCGCCGTCGGTTCGCCGGGCGCAACGCCGGCAAAGCCAGCGAACTGCGACCCATCCGCCAGCGTCGCGGCCGTGTCGCCGATCCGCGCCTGCAAAGCATAGCCGTCGCCGGCCTCGACGACTTCGTAGGCGGTGACGTCCCCGTGGCTGGTGCCGGCCAGAGGCGCGATGGCGTCGAGTTCCTTGGCTGCCCGTTCGATGACCAGCTCGCCCCGCGCCGGGTTGTAGCGAGCGCCCTTCTCGCGGCCCGACGACTCGGGCACGACGTCGGTGCCGTACAGGGCGTCGTACAGGCTGCCCCAGCGTGCATTGGCGGCGTTCAGGGCGAACCGGGCGTTCATCACCGGCACCACCAGCTGCGGCCCGGCGATGGTGGCGATCTCGGCATCGACATTGGCGGTGGCGATGTCGAAATCCTCGCCTTCGGGAACTAGGTAGCCGATCTCGGTCAGAAACGCCTTGTACGCCGCGGCATCGTGAAGCTGGCCCCGGCGCTGGCTGTGCCAAGCGTCGATCCGGGCTTGCAGCTCGTCGCGCTTGGCCAGCAGCGCTCGGTTCCTGGGCGCCAGATCGCGCACCATGGCGCTGAAGCCGGACCAGAACGCAGCCGCCGATACGCCGGTTCCCGGCAGCGCTTCCCGGGCAATGAAGTCGTCGAGTTCCTTCGCCACCTGCAGGCCGTGGCGGTCGATTCGCTGGGTCATATTCCCTCCCTGACAATAGCAGCGTCAGAGTCTAGCGAACCGGCACGGGCGATTGCAGCTTTCCACAGCACGACGCAAAAGGGCTATGCTGCACGGCTCCGTCGCGGCCGCCCCAATGGAATCGAACGAGAACCCGCCGCAAGACGTCGTCGCGCCCCTGCGCTATCGCTTCGCGGCGATGATCTACGACGCGCTGGCCATCGTCGCCATCTGGGTAGCCACCATCGTAGCGCTGGTGACGGCCACTGGCGACGCCGTGCTCGGCGCTTGGGTGCAGAGCCTGCTGTTCGTCGAGCTGTACGCCTTCCTGGCGTTCTTCTGGTGCCGGCGCGGACAGACCCTGGGCATGCTGGCGTGGCGGCTGCGGCTGCACTCGGACGACGGCTTCACGCCAGGCCAAGCGCTGCGGCGCTTCGTCGGCGCCGCGGCCAGCTTCGCCACCCTGGGACTGGGCTTCTTCTGGATGTGGTTCGACCGCGACCGGATGACTTGGCCGGACCGCCTTTCGGGCAGCGTCGTCGTACGCTACCCGACACGGTCGCCGAACGATTCCGCATAGCGAAATTCGCTGTCGTTCGGCGGCGCCGGGTCGACAGGGATCGGTACGGTCGAATCAGTAGGGCCGAATGTCGATGGCGCGGGTTCCTTCTACGGGAGCGCATGTCCATTGCGACTCGATCTCGTCGCCGAGGATGGAGATGTTCCGACATTGAGTCGCTTCGTCAATGAAATGGCAGCGCAGGCTCTTGCGGTAGAAGCTCCAGCTTCGCCCTTCGTCCGCAGAGAATCGGCAGGCCACCCGATGCCTGGCGTTGCCGTACCGCTCCCGGTAGTCGGCGACGATCTGCGCCACGGCTTCGTCGGTGAATCGCTCCGGCAGCAGCGCCGCCGTTTCCTTGAAGTACCGGACGATGGCATTGGCGGTCGTCTGCTGCGCAGCCACGCCCAGCCAGCCGATGCCGGTCTCGAGATCCCGGGGAACGCCGCCTCGACCGTGCAGATAGATGTCGGCAGCGGAAGCCTGCGCCCACTTGAATCCGCGCTTGGCGGCAATCACCAGCAGCGGCAGCGCCTCCTTGTAGCGCTTCTCCTTGTAGCGCTGGGCACCTCGGTTGGCGGCATCGTAGACCTGGAAGATGAAGGCTCCCGACGGCATTTCGCCAAACTCCGGCTCGGGAGCAGTGATGCGCGGTGCGGTGACCACCATCTCCTCGACGTACTCGCCTTGATCGCCCTCGCCGCCCACATTCGTTCTGCTGGCGAAGTCCGCATCGTCGATGAAGCCGCAGCGCAGTTCTTCGACGACTTCGCCGAACAGCCGGCAGGCTACTCGATGCTCGCCGCCGCCGTACTTCGCTCGGTACCGCGCCACCACGCGCTCGGCGAGCGCGGCACGGTCGCCGGGAAGCTGCCCGAGCACTTGCTGGTAGTAGTGGGCGATGCGGCTGGAGGTCTGCGGCTGGGCCGCGGCCCCCAGCCAGCCGATGCCGGCTTGGACGTTGCGCGGCACACCTCCACGGCCGTGCAGAACGATGTCGGCGATGGCTGCCTGGGCGATCTTGAAACCTCGCTGGGCGGCAGCGGCGAGATACGGCAACGCTTCCGCGTAGCGACGTTCGCCGTAGAGACGAGCACCCTGCTCGGACACAGCGTAGACCTGCGCCATGAACTCGGCGGCGGGAACCACGCCAGACTCCGGCACTGGCGCGGTAATGATCGGATCGGCGGCCGGCGGCGGCTGGGCGTTGACCTCCTGGGCACCTTGGGCGAGGGCGCCGGGGGCGTTTTCGGTCTCGCCAGGAACGACCGTAGCCGCTGCGACCGTAGCCGCCGCCAGCAACGGAACCAGATAGCGCATGGTTGGCGGCAGCATGGATGTGCTCCGAGGCAGGGCGACGGGGAGTATAGCGAGGCTGCGCACCCTCATCTCGCGGCCTGCCGGGGCCAAGCGACGGAGTCTGAAACGTCCCCGAACCTCTTTTTGCGCATATGCGCACCAACCGAAGACATGATGCGCCGCGCGTTCTCCCAGAACCCGACAGGCAGCAAACGACCTTCGGGCGCCTCGAATGCGACCACAAGCCGCCGAGGGCATCGGCGTCGGCTAGGGCTCGCCATCGACGCGCAGCGCAGGGTTCAAGCAGCAGCTGGCCATAAAGCGCATCATCTCGGTACCGTCCCGGCTATCGTAGAAACGAAGCATCGCCTCGTTGAACTCAAGCTGCCGCCGCGCCGGCACCGAGATGGCATCCTCGCCGGCAGCAAGCAGAATGCCGTTCATCATGAGCCGGGCGGTACGCTTGTTGCCATCGTAGAAGAACTGGTGCAGAGCGCCGAACAGGAACCACGCGATGGCACGTTCGTGGACGGTGGGCAGCGAACCCAAGACCTCGAGCCCACGCTCGAAGATGAACGCCAGGCGTTGCCACGGTGGCGGCTGGTAGTCCGTTCCGGCAATGGCCACGGAACCGGTGCGAAACTCGCCCCACGTCAACGCCTCCTCACGAGCCACCAAGACATGGAGATCGCAGAACGTCTCTCGAGACGGGTCGAACGAGCCGGTTTTCACCCGCCTTAACAACTCTCTCCAGCTCGCGGCTTGATTCAACACTTGGCGTTCATCCTCCAAGCGATGTCCGCCTACGGTTATGCCGTCGAGCAGGGTCTGCACCTCGGGCAGCGTGAAGGGATTGCCCTCCAATGCGGTGGTGTCGTACACCACGCCTGCAAGCACCTTGCGCACACGAAAGCATGCGCGGCGCACATCCGGTTCTTGGCTGCGCACCACTGAACGGGGCGCATAGCGGAATCCCAAGGCTTCGTGGCGGGCAGCAATCATGGTTGGATTCGCATAGGGAAGGCATCTTGGGGCCGCGATTGTAGCCGGCGCCCGCCGATGCGTCGCTTGAGATCGCCGCTTCCGAGAACGGCGATTCGGTGCCACTTCCCTTGTCTCTTCAGCCGGATGGCGCCCGCCAAGCCGAACGCGGCAGCCCGGAGACGCCGACGTCGGCTTAATGTTCCCGCAAGGGCTGCGGCGCACAATGGGCGTATACTGCTGCGACCTCGGCATGGAAGAGAGGTTGATGGGCCACCGAATCCGAATGCGCGGCGGCATGGCGGGCGGGCGTCTTGCCGCTTGGACGACGGCGTTGCTGGCGTTGGCGGGGTTGGCCGGCGCGGTCTGCGCCGAGCCGCAGAAGACCGCCCATTCCATGGTCGATCTGGTTGCCGAGCAGGGCAGCCTGCCGACCGATGGCGGCGTGGTCACGGTCGGTCTGTTCCTGCAGCCGGATGCCACTTGGCACGCCTACTGGGTGAATCCGGGCGACGCTGGCAAACAGCCCGTTGTCGACTGGACGCTGCCCCAGGGCTCTTCCGCCTCGCCCCTGCAATTCCCCCCGCCTCGTCTACTGCCCTTCGCCGGCCTCAATACCTACGCCTTCGAGGAGGCGGTGTTGCTGTTGGCCGACATCCAAGTGCCGCCAGGGCTAGCGGCGGGCGAGGAAGTCGTCATCGGCGGCGATGCCAGCTGGGTGGTGTGCGACGACGAAGTCTGCGTGCCGGAACGCGCGAAACTCTCGGTCCGACTGGCCGTGGGAGATGGCGCCGCCAACCCGGCCCAAGCCGAGGCGTTCGCCGCGGCCCGGGCCAAGCTGCCTCGGGCCGTGGACTGGCCCGCTCGCTTCGAGGTCGCACAAAGCAAGCTGCGCGTCGAGATCGTCCCGCGAGACGCCGAGGGCGCCTTCGACGACGCCTACCTGTTCATCGAATCGAGACAGCTGGTGCGCTATGCCGAGCAGACGTTCGCCTATGTCCCGGGCGGCATCGCCTTCTCGATGGCGGCCTATCCGCGCGCTGGCGAAGTGGCGTCTATGCCGGCGGTGCTCCGATATTCCGCGGCGGACGGCGCGGAGCGCCATGTCGCCTTGACCCTCAGCCAGGGGATGGCGCCGGCCACTCTCGCCAGCGGGGCGTTCTCGCTGTTCAATCCGAGCTCGACGGGCGCCGCGCTCATTGCGGCGTTCTTGGGCGGCATCATCCTCAACCTGATGCCCTGCGTCTTTCCCATCCTCAGCATGAAGGCCATGAGCCTCTTGGGCACGTCGCACGCCCGTCAGCGCGCCTCCCGCGTCAGCGGCCTGCTCTACGCTGCCGGCGTACTGGTGGCCTTCGCCATTGTCGGCGCGATTCTGCTGGCCTTGCGCAGTGCCGGAGAGGCGGTGGGTTGGGGGTTCCACTTGCAGTCGCCGGTGGTGACGCTGTGCCTCGGCCTGCTGATGTTCGCCGTGGGTCTGAATCTCGCCGGCGTGTTCGAGCTCGGCGGCCGGCTGACCGGCGTTGGCCAATCCTTGACGGAGGGCGGCGAGCAGCGCGCCGCGTTCTTCACCGGCCTGCTCGCCGTGGCGGTGGCGACACCCTGCACGGCCCCCTTCATGGCGCCTGCGCTCGGCTTCGCGCTGACCCAGACGCCGGTGGTTGCCATGGCGGCGCTGCTCTGCCTCGGGCTAGGTCTGGCATTCCCCTACCTGCTGCTGAGCTTCGTGCCGGTCATCGGCCGCGCGATGCCGAAGCCGGGCGCCTGGACGGCCACGCTGCGACAAGTGCTGGCGTTCCCGATGTTCGCCACCGGAGTGTGGCTGGTCTGGATTCTGGGCCGGCAGCTCGGCGTCAACGACATGGCCGTGGCGCTGTTGGCGATCTTGGGCCTCGCATTCGGTCTTTGGGCTTGGGGGCGTTCGTCCGCGGCCGCACGCAAGCCGCGTTGGCTGGTATCGGCCGCGGCCGGCCTCGTCGCCTGCGCGGCGGCCGTGGCCAACGTCGGATCGTTCCGGGAGACCAGCGCTGGCGAGGAAAGGCTCGGACAGATCGCGCTGGAACGGTTCTCGCCCGAACTCGTCACCGGCTACGTCGAGGCCGGGCAGCCGGTGTTTCTCTACTTCACCGCGGACTGGTGCGTTACCTGCAAAGTGAACGAGCGCGTGGCACTCGCCGCCGATTCGGTAGGCGCGGCCTTCAAGGAGCGCGGGGTCAAGGTGGTGGTCGGCGACTGGACGACGGAGGATGCCACCATCACCGAGTGGCTGGAAAGGTACGATCATATCGGCGTTCCCCTGTATCTCTACTTCCCATCGGGCTCTGCCCTCGATACCGCCACGGTCCTGCCCCAGGTGCTGCTGCCCGATACCGTCATCAACGCCATCGACTCGGCTGATGCGCGATTTGGCGGGCGAGGCGCGAAAAACCGCCCGGCAGCAGCGCCGCCGGCAGAGGGCGCTGGCACCGCGGAAGAACAGCCCTATGTGCTGCCGGACGCGGAACCGGACTGGGGCCCCGTGCAGGCGTACATCGATGCGGATGCGTTATGGCACGATCTGGACCGGGAAATCCGCGGCGCCGATGCGCCGGCCGAAGAAAAACGCCGCCGCTTGCGGGAAGAGCGCGGCGAGCATCCCGACATCGAGCCAGCCCAGGCTGCGGCTACCGCCATCGCAAAGCTCGACGGCACCCATGAGAAGACGCTGGAAGCGGCCGAGTTCCTGGTAGAGCACACTGCGGGAGCGCCGGGGCAAACCGAGGCGATGATCCTGGGCGCGACTACGCTCTTGGAGCGCTACCCGGACTACGCGAAATGGGGGCCGCTGCTCATGTCCCTCGATTTCCACAACGAGCCGGGCGCCAGCCCGGAGATCGAGGACATTCTGGCGCGGCTGGCAGAAGGTCGCGACGATCCGTTAACGGCCGCAACGGCCCGCTACTACGTGGCGTCGCGCTCGATGCGGCAAGCCAACGCCATCTCGACCCCGGCCGAGCAACGCTCGACCTACCGAAGAAAGGCGCTGGCAATGTTGGAAGGTCTGAGCGAGGGGGTCGAGGACCAGGAACTGGTTCGCCGTCGGCGCTTCCTTGACGACGGTACGCCGATTTCGTTTCAGACCATGGCCGAAGCCGAGGAGGACCTGCTCCATACCCTGAATTTCGTGTCCGTAGGCACCAGCATTCCCGATGTTTCGGCAGACCGCCGCGATGGTACCGAAGAACGGGTGTCGGCCTACCGCGGGCAGACCGTGCTGCTGGACTTCTGGGCGACCTGGTGCGGCCCATGCGTCGCTTCGCTGCCCAAACTGCGTTCCCTGGTGGACGAACTGCCGGCCCATCGCTTCGAGATCCTCTCCATCAGCGTCGACGAGAAGCTGTCCACCGTCACCGAGTTCCAGGCCGACGAACCCATGCCCTGGGCCAACTGGCACATTGGACCAAGCAGTTCCATCCTCAAGACTTGGGCTGTTCGCGGATACCCCACCTACATTCTCATCGATGCCGAGGGCACTATCCTTGCTCGCCAGCACGACTTGAGCGAACCGTTCGTGACGCTGATCAAAACCACCGCGGGCGGTGCGGACCGATCCGCGGCGTCTAGCTGAACATCGGCTGCGGGACCATGAAACGGCTGTAGAGAACGACCCCGGCCCGGTATGCGCCATACGATCGCCGCGTTGTTGCGCACGGTGGGTATTCCGCCCTTGAAGCAAGGCAGTATCAGGCGAAGTCTCTTGACTCGGCCGCTTGATCGTTCGCCAAGGGAGATGCGAGACGGCGGTCGACGCACATCCGCTCGAACAACCGTGCAATTGCCTTGCTTGCTTCGCTTTGGAGCACGAACGGAAGCGGCGCGTGGCGGGTGGGAGCATGGAGCCGCGCTTCCACCAGAGCGACTACATCTTCGTCGCCTCGGCCGTAACGGCAGCTCCGTCGTGCGACGCGCCGACACCGGCGGGCAACCTTAAAGCAGCTCGCCAAGGAAGACGTCCGGTGCTGCCTCAGGGTGCCCAACCCGGACTGGCCCAACCGCATCGCGCAGGCGGACGACCAAGCGACCTGCTACCGGAACTGGCTCTATATACAGTATGATTTCTCAATGCCGGCACGGGGTTGCCCTGGGTCGGAACCCGCGATTCAACATTGCAGGAGAGTACCGAAGTGCAGACCGCGATCCGCTTCAAACCACCCGAACAGAGCCGTTCATTGACCAACTCGTCCACCAGCGCAGCCAGAGGGACCGCGGCGCGGGATGCGCTGCGAAAACACTTCCAGGAGCGCCTAGTGGTGCGCCAGCAGCTAAACCGGCGGCTGGTGTCCTATCAAGCCAACAAGACACAGCCAGGCCTGCGCTGGTTTCGGTACAAGGAGGGTTTCTCCGTAGACTTGGTCCAGGATGCTCTGGCGGCGGGAGACGGTCCCGTGCTGGACCCCTTCGCCGGGATCGGCACCACCGTTTTGGTCGCTGGCGGCGCTCGGCGTCGCGCCACCGGAATCGAGATCATGCCGGTGGGCGCGCGGGCCGCCAAAGCGATCTCATGCGTGGGAAACGCCTTCGCCCTGGATCGGTTCGAGCAGACGGCGGCCGGGCTGCTGCGGGCACTGGCCGGCAAGGAGGCGGATGCTTCCTTTCGCTTCCCTCATGTGCGAATCACCGAGCATGCATTTCCAGCCGAGACCGAGGACGCCATCGCCAAGGCGAGAGCGTTCCTCGCGCAGTTGGAGGATCAGCGAATCCGCGCTGTTCTCGATGTCGCCTGCATGAGCGTCCTGGAGGAAGCGAGCTATACGCGCAAGGACGGACAGTACCTTCGGTGGGACCATCGCTGCGGACGGACGCTGCGCGTACGATCGAAAATCCAGGCAATCGAAGCAAGCTACGAAGACCGTGCCGAGCAGTTGGACATCGCCAAGAAAGCTTGGCAGAGGCTGGAAGACGCCGGGATGGATCCACGCTTGGTCTGCGCCCATCCGGAAGTCTTCAAGGCCATCCCCGATGCTTCGCTCCACTATCGGGGAGTGGCCTTGCTGTCGCGCAAGCGGGTGCAGGAAATCACAGGCGCCATCGACACTTGGGAGCGTTCGCCTAGGCCCGGGTGACCGACAAGAAGGCATTGGAGGTGTGTCGGCTGTACAACGCCGTTATCAGCGCGATCATCGTCGCCGACGCGGGATGGGCGCTCGACGACGGCTACCGCAACATCCTCGCCACCATGGACATCACCGAGGATGGCGCGATGCGCAACGTCATCGGCCAGCAGGCCGAGGCGTCCATCAAGGAACGGATGCTCGAATAGGTGCGCAGCCATGGCCTGCTGATCGAACCCGATGCGGACGATGGCCCTGGCGAATGGGAACTGTCAGGCAACGTTCGCATGCTTTTCGGCTCCGAGCCGGATATCGCGTTCGAGAAAGACGGCAGTTTGGCAGTCCTCATCGAGATCAAAGGCGGCAAAGATCCGGCCGGTGCGCTGGAACGGCTCGGGGCGATCAAGAAGACCTTCGACGAGGCACCGGCGGACTGCAAGAACTTTCTCGTCGTTGGCATCGTCACCGCAACGATGCGCGAGCGACTTGCAGAAATGCACATGGAAGCGCACTTTGCAATCGACCAAGTGCTGGCAGACGTCGGCGCATGGACGAACTTCATGAACGAAATTTTCCATCATGGCCTTCGGATCGCACCCGAGGCGAAGTCGCGGACGGATAGCGGCCGCCAGATCGGGTCCGCCCGACTTCGCCCTCCTCCTGCCTCCTGATGGGTACGGACATAGCCAGCAATGAGCACCGCGGGCAATTTTGGGTGAGGTCGGGCACCAAGCCACGAGCCTGCCGTTCCAATCGGACGGCACATCGCTACACTGGGTGGGTTCTTGATTCCATCGGCGAGACATGACTGCCTACACCACGACCCTGAACACCACCGACGACGCCCTGGAACGAGTGGGCGGCAAGGGCCGGTCGCTGGCGCGCATGGCGAACGCCGGCTTCGCCGTGCCCGGCGGCTTCCTGCTGAGCGCCGACGCCTACCGCGGCCACGTGGCGAAACACGGCCTGCAAACGCGCATTTTGGAGCGGGCGCGGCCGGTCGTGAAGAACTGTACCGCGTCGTTCGAGGAGGGGGCGGATGCCATTCGCCAGCTGTTTGCCGAGCATCCCATCGGCAACGCCTTGGCGGAAGAGATCCGCGCTGCCTACGAGATGCTGCCGGATGCGCCGGCGGTGGCGGTGCGATCCTCCGCCAACGCCGAAGACCTGCCCGGACTGTCCTTCGCCGGTCAACAGGAGACGTTTCTGAACGTGCGCGGCGCGGATGCCGTGGCGCAGGCCGTGAAGGACTGCTGGGCGTCGCTGTGGACCGCCCGCGCCATCAGCTACCGGCACCAGAACGGCATCGCCCAGGATGCCGTGGCCATGGCCGTAGTGGTGCAGACCATGGTGCCGGCGAAAGTCTCCGGCATCCTGTTCACGGCCAACCCCGCCACCGGCGAACGTTCGGAGATGATCGTCAACGCCAGCTTCGGGCTCGGCGAGGCGGTGGTGGGCGGACAGGTGACGCCGGACACCTATGTCCTGGACCGGAACACCCTGGCGGCCAAGGAGACGATCATCGGCGGCAAGGAGCAGCGCATCGTCGCCGACGGCGACAACGGCGTTCGCATGGAAGCTGTGGCCGAGAACGAGCGTGGTCGTTCGTCCCTGTCCGACGACATGCTGCGAGAACTGGCGCGGACGGCACTGGCCGTCGAACGGCTCTTCGGCGGCGTGCCCCAGGACATCGAATGGGCCTATGCCAAGGGCAAGCTGCATCTGTTGCAGTCCCGACCCGTCACCAATCTGCCGGTGCAGCCCATCGAAGTGGAGTGGGTGCCCAAGGCGCCGGCGAAGTATCTGAGCCGTCGGCAGATCGTGGAGAACATGCCGGACCCCATCTGTCCGCTGTTCGAGGAGCTGTATCTGACCGAGGGCCTGGAATCCACGCGCAAAGAGAAGAGCTTGATGGTCGGCGGCGGCCCGATGTTCGTCACCCTCAACGGCTACGCCTACCAGCGTTTCGACTGGCCGCAGTTCTTCGCCAAGGACACCGGCGACAAGCCCAAGGCCATCGGCGATGCCGAGCTCGACAAGGCCGAATACGACGCGGCGATGGAAGAGGCGGAGCGCGAGATGCAGGAAGCCGCCCGCCAGCGCAAGGCCCAGCAACGCGAATACGCGCACCGCGATCTCGACCTCTTCGCCGCCGACCTGTCCGTCGCCGACCGAGCGGCCTTCGATGCTTGGCGGGCCTCCCAGGACGACGATTCGACCTTGGCCGTAACCATGCCGGAGAGCGACAACCCCACCTTCACCGCCTTCAACAACACCGCCATCAACGATCGGCAACTCAAGGAGTGGCACGAAGTCACGCGACCGCGGCTGGTGGGCGTCCGAGAGAAGTGGAGCGAAGTCGATCCGGCGACGGCAACCGACGAGTTGCTGTTCGAGGGCATCCGCGAAATGGGCATCGAGGAGGGATACTACTGGTCCAGCAACGCAAGCCACACCTTCGGCGTCGCCAAGTCCACCGACGACCAGTTCCAGTGCTTCCTGCGCGAGACCCTGCCGCAGCATCACTTCATCAGCGGCCAGTTTCTCTCCGGCATCCAATCGAAAGCCATGCAGGCCAATGCGGACCTGTTCGCTATCGCCCAGCAGGTTCGGGCCAACGCCGAACTCGCCGAGCTGGTGATCGTGACGCCGGCGAAGTTCCTGATGGACGCCTTCAAGAATCGCAACGACAGCCGCGAAGTCCTGGACGCCATCGGCGAGTATCTCGACCGCTACGGTCACCAGGGCTACAGCATGGACTTCGTCGAACCCACCCAGGTGGAGGAGCCATCGGCGCTGTTCGCCACCTTGAAGACCATGGTCGCGGATAAGAGCTACCACCCCAAGGACCAGGAGAGCCGTGCCGCCGCGGTTCGCAAGGAGAAGTTCGCCGAGATCGAAAACGTGCTCGACGGATTGCCGTACTGGCAGTTCCGCTTCCGCCTCTGGTTGGCGCGCCGCTACAACTATATCCGCGAAGAAGTGGCCTTCCACTTCGGCTTCACCTGGTGCGTACTGCGGCCTTTCGCGGCCGAGCTCGGGCGGCGCATGGTGGCGGCAGGCACGTTCCAGCGCCCGGACGACGCCTACTTCCTGGTGACCAAAGAGATCGAACGTGCCATCGCGGCCCACAGACGCAATGCGGCATTGCCGGAACTCGGCGTACTGGCGGCCGAGCGGCGCGAACTGCGGGAAGCGCGCAAACGCCACCATCCGCCGGGCACGGTGCCCCAGGAAGCCAGCAGCATCAAGGGCATCGCCTTCAAGGAAACCCAGATTAGGAACGACGACGCCAGCGACACCATGCGCGGCTTCCCGGTGAGTTCGGGCCGAGTAACGGCACCTGCCAGCGTGGTGCTGGGGCCGGCGGAGTTCGACAAGATGGCGCCGGGCTCCATTCTGGTGAGCCCGCTGACCACTCCGGCCTGGACCCAGCTCTTCGCCCACGCCGCGGGTTTGGTAACGGACATGGGCAGCATTCTGGCCCATGGCTCCATCGTGGCGCGGGAGTACGGCATCCCGGCAGTGCTCGGCGTCGGCAACGGCACCGTGCGCATCAAGCACGGCCAGACCCTCACCATTGACGGCGATGCGGGAACCGTGGTGCTGCACGACGACTAGTCGCGTTGGAAGCGGCAGCCCGCGGCCGTGGCTCGAAGCGATCCACGGGGCTCCGAAGCCGCCTGCCGCAGGCGGTCTCCAGCACCGACTCGTTCCGAAAACGAGTTCTTGTGGTCGATGGCTTGCGGATCGTCGAGCGTCGTCGGCTAGTCGGTGTCGCGTGACGAGGAATCGAGCCGTGCGAGAAGTTCCGCGAGGCGCGCTTCGGCCTTGCGGCGGGTGACGGCTTCCTTCTCTGCTTGCAACTCGGCCTTGCGGCGGGCGACGGCTTCCTTCTCTGCTTGTGCCTCGGCCTTGCGGCGGGCGGCGGCTTCCTTCGCGATTCGTGCCTCGGCGCTCCTGAGAGCATCCCACGGCGGCAGGAGTTCCTCGCCCGTCGCCGAGTCCCGGAAGCGCAGCTCCCGCCCGCTCCCTTCGTCTACCAGATGCAGGTCCAGCCCCAGGACGCGGCTGCGGAACGATCCATCCACCCGCGACATGATGGCGTGGTATTCCCCATCCGACGACAGCCGCAGACCCGCCAGACCGTTCTCGAAACGCAGCCCCAGCGGGTCCAGCATCCAGTACTCCTCGATCCCCAGCGAGGCGTAGAACTCACGCTTCTCGGCCACGTCCTTGCGCCACGTCTCCGGCGAAAGCACCTCCATCACGAATGCCGGCGTCGCCGCTTCCTCCCACGGCTTCCATGACTTGCGCCAGTGGCTGCCCGCCCCGAACGCCACCAGCAGGTCCGGTGCCATCGAGTCTCGCCGGTCGCCCTCCCGGCGGTACATCTGCTTATCCGCGCCGACGTAGGTGTCCGGCCCGAAGCGCCGGCTCAGCACCGTGAGCGCGTAGGTCTCCTGCACCACCTGGTGATCTCCCCGGGACACGGTTTTGTCCAGATAGAGGTAGCCGTCTTCGTCGTAGGCTACGAGCCCGGCATCGATCTCAGCGCGGTCGGACGCCAGCAAAGCGGCGTCAGCAGCGGGGATCGCGGCACGGGGGAAGAGTCGCATAGGGCGTGTGTCCATATCGGCCTGAACCGTATCACAAGCATGGGGTTTCCGAAAGCAGGGTGGATTTTCAGGGCAGTCTTGCACACCGAATGCCGCTGCCGTTAGCGACATGCGCCCGCCGAGACGCAGGAAATTCCCACCGCGTCCTGTAGGAAATAGCCGTAGAACATGCCGGTTCAGCCATTCCGCTAGTCAGTGAAATCCCGCCATGACGGGGTTCCAGCCGCGTTTGGAAAAGCTGCTCGCAGGCTTCAAGGCAGTTCTCGGCCACGAATCCCTGCTGCGGGAAGCGCCACCGCGACGAGCAGACAGCGTACGGCAACCCGCTGTATCCGTCGAGGACGCCAAGGCGTCAATCTCGCTGCAAGTCCACGAACCGTCGGCATCGCGCATCAGCGTGTCGTGGTCGCCTACGGCCCGAATCCAGCCGGCAAGGCAGCGAGGTTCGCCAACGACGCGCGGGCTTCGAGGCGCTGACCGCGTGGGTTGGCGAGGACGCGGGCAGCATAGTCTACGAGTCGACGGTGCCGCGGCACCACGACTTCGAGGCGACACTGAAGCCGATGCTCGATTTTCGGCCTCAATCGCTTGTCTGCGACTTTAAAACCGCCCTATTGAATCCGAACGGCCACTTCCGCAGGTGCTCGCAGTCGAAGCAGAATGAGCGGCAACGTACCGTCTGCGCAACGGTGTCGACCCTATGCCCGACAGTGCTTCCATCCCATCGCCCGATGCAAAGCTGAACTTGGACCTCATCGACCGCGTGATCGGCGGCGATGAACGAAGCGCTCCCCTCGTGTTCGCCGGACGCGACATGGAACGCGAGCTGCTGCATACGATCTGGGGGCAGGTCCGGCAAGGTACCGCGCCGGGGGTCGTGCTCATCACGGGGCCGCCAGGGGTGGGCAAAACGTCGCTGATGCGAAAATTCAACGACGAAGTACGAGACAGGATACCAACAGACGGGCCGACGGATTGTGTTGTCCCGATGGCAGACGCCGCCACGACGCTGGCGAACAACACGACTTTGGCCACTGCCATAGCCGATGAAGTCAATCCGACCTTCGAGCGCGTCTCGGGGAGCAGCACGGAACGCTCGGTAGGCGGGAACATCAAGAACTTGAGCGGGACGACGAAGTCGCAAACCAAGTCGGTTGCTCCCGGCGACGAATTACTGGGGCAGGCTCTGCTCAGGCGAGGGGGCGACGCCAAGCGCCCCATGCTGCTGCTGTTCGACGAAGGACAGAAAATCCACCAGCACAAGGATACCGGAGACCTGCTGTCGGTGCTGCACCAGGGCATCGTCCTGCCGAGAGCGATGATCGTGTTCGGCGGAACGCCGTATCTGCCACGCACACTGGCTCGGTCCGGTATATCCCGACTCGGCACCGGGCGCTTGATGGTGCCGTCTCCCATCGACGCCGCTCAAATCGTCGATTCCCTGCACGACGCGGCGATGAGGATGGGATTGGACGACAGCACGAGCAGAACGCTTGCAAAGGGGCTGGCTCCGCTGACCGACCGCTTTGCCGCGCACATTACGGCGGCGGAAATCGGCATAGCGGCGACACTCAAGGAAACCGAAGGCGATCTCCCGTCGGAGCAGATCTTGCTGGACGCATCGAGACGAGCGGTTTTCGACCGGAAGATCATGTTCTACAACATGAAGATGGCGGCCGTCGAATGCGACGCGGAGTTCTTGGCATTGATCGCGCATATCGCGCCTATCGAGGAAGACGCGGCGATGGACGAGTACGAAGCCTACCGCAAGCGGATCGGCAGGCCGCTCGGTCAACGATCCATTCCGGTCGAACGACAGATGGAGAACGCGCTGGCCGCAGGCTGCGTTGAGGAAACGGAAGACGGCCGCCACATTCGAGTCGCCATTCCTTCATTCACGGAACATCTGCGCCGGAACGTGGACATGCCAGACCTTGATTGGGCGTCAAGACGGCAGCAACCGGCGAGAACTGCCAGCTGAGGTCGATTCGCTCGTCGTTCGGGCACGTCAGCCTTCGCTCACGGCGGAAGTGCGTCTGTCCGTGCCGAGTGCCGCCGGATACACGTCCTCGATGGTGACCGTGACGATTTCGCTGCGAGGCGATGTGGCCGCAAGGGAGCGCCGGCTGCCATTCAGCTCCGCTGCAAGTCCGCGAACCGCCGGTACGGACTGCGGGGATCTCGCATCAGCGTCTCGTGGTCGCCAACGGCGCGAACCCGGCCGGCGTCTAGAAAGACTATGCGGTCCGCCTCTCGGATGGTGGACAGCCGGTGGGCGATGACGACCACCAAACGCCCGCGGCCGGCGGCTCGCAAGGACTGCACCAGTATCCGTTCGGTCTGCGGATCCAGCGCAGCCGTGGGTTCGTCGAGAATCAACACCGGGGTGTCGCGCACTAGGCCTCGGGCGATGCTCAAGCGTTGCTGCTGGCCCACCGACAGGGTTTCGCCGCCGCGGCCCAGGACCGTGTCGAGGCCGTCGGGCAAGTCGCCGACGAACATCTTCGCGCCAGCCGCTTCGCAAGCAGCCAGAATGTCGGCATCGCTCGCGTCCGGCCGCACCAGCAGGAAGTTGTCGCGGATGGAGCGCGACAGCAGAACATGTTCCTGGAATACATAGGACACTTGGCGTCGCAACGCGGCGGGGGACAGCGTCGCGGCATCCACATCGTCGAACAGCACGCGCCCGCGAGTAGGCCGCAGAAATCCCGGCACCAAGTAGGCAAGCGTAGTCTTGCCGGCGCCGGTCGGGCCCACCAGGGCGACCATTTCGCCCAAGCGGAATTCCAGGTCGACGCCGGTCAGAGCTCGCCTGCCGTCCGGGTATTCGAAATCCACATCGCGCAAGGCCACCGCGCGACGCAAGGGCGCGAAGGGCCGTTCGACCGCTTCCTCCTCGGCGTCCGGTTCGACCGGATGATCGAGGAAGAAGAACACCCGCCGCACGGCCGCGATGTTTCCTTGCAGCCCGATCCAGAAAGTTCCGATGCTCAAGGCCGAGGCGCCCAGAGAAAAGAACACGCCGGTCACTGACACCCAGTCTCCAGGCGTCAGCTGCCCGGCGAATATCCTTTCCGTTACGACCACGGCGACGAAGATGCCGCCGATGACAGTACCGAAGATGCCGAACGCGGCCAAGCCGTAGCCAAACAGTTCGACGTGCCGGTGGCGTCGGAATGACTCCTCGCTGCGCACCTCGAAGCGCTTGGCTTCTCGATTCATGCCGCCCAGGCTCTGCACTGCCGAGACGTTGTCCACGCTTTGCTCCAAGCTATTGGTGGTAGCCGCTCCAGAGGCGCGGCTAGCCTGGTTGATGCGTCGCGCCAGCCTCGACAGCGGCGCGGTGACGATGAACGCCAGCGGCGCCAAGGCGGCGGCCATCCAGACCGCTTCCGGGGCCACCTCGCCATAGCTGTATTCCATGAAGTACAGCGACAGCGCCACATTGATCAGAATCAGCAGCGGCGTCAGCGTGACGCCGAAACAGATGTCCGGCAGCAGCGGCGCGTCGTACATCACTCGATAGACAGAGTCGCCGATGCGTTGGTCGTCCAGCGTGGTGATCGGCAGGCGCGTCAGACGGCCGAACAGGCGCGTCCGCAGGTGGTTGGCGATGCGCTGGCTGAGGCGAATGTCGATCAGCGTCTCCAGTACGCCCCACGCGCCGCCCGCCTTGCTGCCGCCAGCGCTCAAGCGCAATTCGGACTGGGTGGCGGCATCCCTGCCCTCGGTGAGCAGGATGCCGAATGCCGGGGCGCGCAGGCCGAACAGCGCCAGCAGTCCGGCGCAGATTGCGAGGATGACCAGCATGATTTCCATGGGCGCCATGCCGTCGACCAGCGAGATGAACGGTTCCATGAACGGCGGCAATCGCGCGTCGCTTTCGCCGAAGAGCTTGCCCAGCAGCACCTGATCCACCACCACCCTGCCCATCCAGGGCAGGGCCAGCCCGGGCAGGATAGCCACGATGGCGAAGAACGCCTTGCCGGCGAACAGCCACGGCACATATCGCAGCAGAGCGAGCGAACGCGCCAGCAGCAGCCACGCGCGGCCCGACGAAATATCGGACGCCAAGTCCACCCGGTCGTCGTAGGCCGACTGCGGCCTGGAATCCTTGCGTGCCGAGGAAGTTGCCACTTGAATCAAGTTTGCTGGTGCGGAGCCTTTGAACGAAGGGTGCGAGGTTGCAACTTCCACTCTACTCGCCAAGCCGCCATGTCGGCACATGTTTCGCCGGCCCGAGGTGGAGCCTCGCTGGGACTGCTGCCGTCGTGCCGCGGTGGGGACTCTTCGGGGGCCGGGACCGGTGCCGCCTCGTTCACGCCGCGGCCCTCATGCCGGTCCGGTAGGTGCGCCGCCATCCGCGAACTCCTCTTGCACAGCGGCGAGGGTCGCCTCTCTCACGCCGATTCGGCCGCCACGAAGCTGCGATAGCAGCCGTTTTGCTTTTCCATGAGCGTCGCGTGGTCGCCAATCTCCACGATGCGGCCATCCTCAAGGAACCCGATCTGGTGGGCGTTGCGGATCGTGGAAATGCGGTGGGTGACGAGAAACACCACTCGATCGCGCCCCCAAGTGGCGAGATTGCGAAGCACGCTGTGCTCGGTTGCCGCGTCAAGGGACGCCGTCGGTTCGTCGAGAATCAGAATGGGCGTGTCGCGGACGATGGCGCGGGCGATGGACAGCCGTTGCCGCTGGCCAGTGGACAGCTTGCCGCCGCGCTCGCCGAGTTCGGTGTCGTAGCCGCTCGGCATGGCGCGGATGAAAGCATCGGCGCAAGCCACCTCGGCCGCTCGCTCGATCTCCACCCGGGTCGCGCCCTCCCGGGCGTAGCCGATATTCTCCGCCACCGTGGTGGCGAACAGCACGTTGCGTTGCAGGGCGATGGATACATGGGAACGCAAATCGCCCAAAGCCAGCGTTCGCAGGTCGACATCGTTGACGAACACGCCGCCTTCGTTCGGATCGTACAGTCGCAGCAACAGTGATACGAGCGTGGACTTGCCGGCGCCCGTGGCGCCTACGATGGCGGTAACGCTGCCCGCGGGCGCGATCAGATCGACGCCGTCGAGCACAGGGCGCACATCGGCTCCAGAGACATCGTAGCCGAAGCGCACGCCGCGCCAGGACACGGCGTACACGCGGTTGGGAAACGCCACGGGATGTTCTGCTTCGATCACCCCGGGCTGCAAGTCCAGCAGGAAAAACGCCCGCTCCAGGCCCACGGCGAGATCCTGGGCGCTCGCCCAGAGCTGAACCAAGTCCAGGGACTGCTGGCCCGCTTGCGAAACGTAGCCCGATGCGGACTGGAAGGCACCGAGGTTCCAAACCGCGAACCCCACCAGGGCGGCGATGCCGCCCAGCCAAGTGGCCCGTTCGGCGATGACCCAGCCGGCCATGGCGTACTCGCCGAGCAGCAGCGCGACAGCGAGGAGCAGCGCCACCGACGCGCTCATCACCACGATATCGACGCGCAGGCGGAAGGCCGCGTCCATGGCCGCGTGGGAGTCCCGGTCGAAGCCGTCGAGCACCACAGCCTCGGCGGCGTTGGCCTTGACCACCTTGATGGCGGCGAACGTCTCCTGGATATTGGACGTGAGATCGCTGTTGGTCTCCCGCGCCCGGCGCGCCCGAGCCCGGATCCGCGGCGTGTACCAACGCACCAGCAAGACCACGGGCAGCGCCAGGAATAGACACAGCGCACCGAGCCACGGACTGAAGAATGCCAGCGCCACGACCGCGAACAGCAGCCAGCAGACGGCTCGAAGCGGCGTCAGGATCAGGGACTGCAGGATGTTGGTGATGGTGGCGCTGTCCTGGTAGACGCGATAGATGGCGTCGCCGGTGCGCGCACGGTCGTGATAGCGCAGCGACAGATTCTCGGCGCGTTCAAGCATCGTCACCCGCAAGCGCTGGTTGATGCGCTGGTAGATCCACGTCATGTAGTAGTGGACGCCCATGAAGGACGCCATCAGCAAGCCGGCGATAATGGCGGTCCAGATCAATAGACGATTGCGCACGATGCGGCGCTGTTCGACGGTAAGCGACTGGTTTTCCGCGTCGGTGGCGACGTACTCGTCGCCGACGAACAGCAGCCAGGACTGCAAGGGCTGCACCGGCTCGCCAAGAAGAATCTTGTTGTTCAGCAGGTCGTTGCCGACTGCGGCGCCAGCGAGCAGCAGGATGCCCATGAGGATGTTCAGGGTGACGTAGGTGATCAGATGGGCCAGTTGCGGCCGGTAGTACGGCCAGCAGCGCCAGACGAGGGTGGCGATGGCCCTCAGTCGGATGACCGGGCCTCGGACGCCCTGTGGCGGAGTTGATTCGTTCAAGCGGGAAGGCAAGGGCAGCCGGCGCGGGACTTCATCAGGCCTTGACCCCGCTGGCCGGAAACTCGACCCCGCCGCTGACGCATTCGCCAACGAGACGGCTGCCCGTGATCCTGCCGTCGAACACCACCTCCACCTGCCAGCCTCCCTTTTCCACGTCGAAGGCGAAGTGTACCTTGTTGCCGTCGCTGCGGACGTCGCGGATGCTGGCAATCTCGCCACTCGCCATGGATTCGATGCGGCCGGTGAAGTCGGCATCGATCCGCAGCGCATGTCTGCTCCAGGGCAGGTTCAACGTCCAGTTTCCCGGCACCGAGGCAGTGGTTTCTTCCGCCAAGGACGCCGGTTTCGTCTCGTCCTCGTCGCCCAGGGAAAGCATCTGCATGGCGATGCGATGGGTACGCTGTGCCAGTTCGGATATTCGGTTGTCGTTGCAGTCGCGAACCGACGACAGCAGCCGATCGTTGAGCACCCCGGTCCACTTGGCGGGCAGTTCGCTGGCGCCGAATCTGGCCCCCAGGATGGATCCGACCGTGGCGCCGTTGCAGTCGGTATCCCAGCCGCCGCGCACGGCGACCACGATGCCTTTCTGGTAGTCGTCCGCGCCGAACATCAGCCCCATCACCACTAGCGCCGCGTTGTTGATGGTGTGGACGCCGTGGTAGTGGCCGTAGCGTTGGTTGATCCGATCCCAGACCTCCTCCCAGCCCGACCAAGTCCGGCACCATGCCAGGGTATCGCGCACGGCCTCTGCCAGCCGACAATTGGCGGGAATCTCGGACAGGCCGATGTCGATGATCTCGGCTATGTCGCTGGTCGAGAAAGTAGCGGCCAGCATGGCGGCAACGAACATCTCGCCGTAGATGCCATTCTTGGCGTGGGAAATACTGGCGTCTCGAAATGCCAGCTCCGCAGCCTTCTCCGGCCAGCCCGGCGTGGCGTAGCCGAAGATGTCGGCGCGAATCTGGGCGCCGATCCATTCGCGGAACGGATTGCGCCACGCAGCCGATTCCGGCGGCCAGCGCCCGTTGACGAAATTGCGATAGGCGGCGTTCTCGGCCGTGTACAGCAGGCGAAACGGCATGCGGCTCAACCAGACATCGGCCATGGTGCGCGAGGTGAAGTCCGCTCCCTTGCTCTCCAGCGCCAGCAAGCCGAGGATGGGATAGTCCATGTCGTCGTCCCGCGCCATGCACTCGATGTTGTCCCGGGTACTGCTCTTGAGGCGGGGCATGATCACGCCCTCGGCATAGGGGATGTAGTCGTCCAGGGGCAGTGCGCCGGCGGATTCCAGATAGCGGTCGATGCGCCTTCGCGGCCAGCCCTCCACCGGCTTGCCCAGCGAACAGCCGACCGCGCGCCCCAGCCAAGCGCCGTGGATGCGATCGCGAATCTCGTTCTCGGCAAGATTCGCGGCCATGCGGCGCGGGCCGTCTGGTCGCAATGCGCGGATGGCTTCGAGTTCGGACGGCTCGACGTAGGGAAAGGACGCTTCCGGTTCCAGTGCGGCAAGTTCGTCGTACAGCTTCTTGAATGCGCCGTCGGCGACGGTTTCGTCCGCCAGCGCGGCATTGATGCGCGTCCCGATATCCCCGACATCGCAGCCTTCCTCGCGCCGCTGGATCAGCTCCGATTGGATGATTCGCCTTTCCAAGTTATCCACGGATCCGCCCTCCTGCATGGAAACCGCTCGATCTTCGCCTGTTCACGCCGTGCCGTCCTGCACAGGTGATTCCAAGCAGGGGGAATCGCGGTGTGAAAAGCGAGGCAGTCGCATCTAGCATGATGCGTCGTGAGCATACTTCATGCAGGCGACCCGTCCAATACCGTACCTGGGATCAAGATGTTTCGGACTTCCAGGCGGCGGTACCGATCATGGCGAAGCATTGGTCGGAGATTGTCGTGTCGAGCCGGCGGCGGGGCGGCGGCAAATAGCGGGCGGGCAAGCCGAGCCCTACCCTCCCGTGGCAGCGTCTCCGTTGGAACTGCCGTTGCGGCTGGCGCATTCCTGCGGGTAGTCGCGCCTCTCGGCTTCGGCAGAACGCCTCCGTCTCATTCAGCTGGCTCCTTATGCCAAGTCGCGGCCGGAAAGGGACGAACCGCATCGAACCGTTCGATGTCGCGCTTGTCCGGATTCATCGTCGCCCCCACCACGTACGCGCGCTGGCCGAAGTTCAGATGCTTGTCCACGCAGCCTTTCCGGGCGGCTTGTTCCAGGGGTCGCCGCGTCCCTTCATCTTGGACTCGAAACACGAACACGTGGCCGCCGCCTGTCAGCGTCACGTCCGAGCGCCCCGGCGCCGTGCTCTCCTCCGAACTCGACCGGATGCCCGCGCCAGCAGCCGCCCCATGCAGCGCCGCACCTCCTCGTTCGGACGCGCCAGCCAGCAGCCCGGCTCGTCGTTCTTCGTCTCCTTCTTCTCGATCGTCAGATTGCCGGTCTGGAACAGCAGTGCGGCGGCATCCATCCTCTCCACGTCGAAGTCGGACAGGCGATCCTTCGCCACCCAGCGTCCGTCCAGGTCTCCGATGGCCAGCAGGCCGCGCCTCTCCATGTGCTCCACGAGGAGCGTCGGGGTGCCGGTCTCCCACCAGTCGTCGGCGAACTCGCGGGATATGAACAGCAGCAGCGCGTGGTAGAGGTTGTACACCCCCTCGAAGCCTTCGCCGGCCCAGGAGTAGCCGTTGTAGCGGCGGCGGATCGCGTCGCGGTCCAGGCCCGGCAGTTCCGGTGCGGGCGCTTCCGCTTAGTCCGACTCGTCGTCGGTGGAGCCGCAGACGGCGTTGTAGAGGGAATCGAGGGTCAGGCCGGTGAACAGGCGGAGAACAGGCTCGTCCTCGGAAACCGGCAGATGCCCGTCACGAAGCTCTTCTAGACATGCGCGTCGCAGTCCTTGATCGTGCCGCACAGGCCGCGCAGATAGTCCCGGTTGGCGTCGGCGATCGCCGGATCGCCGAGCGCGTCCAGGATCGGCTTGTGGTACTCGTCCACCAGCACCACCGCGCGCTGGTCGGTGCTCTCATGCAAAGTCTCGATCAAGTCGCCGAAGCGCTCGGGCGCTGTGTCGTAGGCCGCCGGAACCCCAGCGCGTCGGGCGATGCGCTCCAGCTGCACCATCGTGTTCGTGTGCAGATAGCCGGAAGCGTTGAAGTTCCCCTTGGCGAAGCCCAGCCGAACCACCGGATGGCGACGGGACCAGTCCCACTGGTCGTGTACGGCGAGTTCTCGGAACAGCGACTCATTGCCGGCATACATCCGCGAGCGTGTCCAGGAGCAGGGTCTTGCCGAACGTCAGGAACAGGAACTTGTCGTCCGCCGCCGCTTGCAGGGCGTATTCCGTCTTGTCCGCGTAGCAGCAGCCGCGCTCGGCGACGTCCCGGAAAGTCTGCAGGCCGGTGGGCAGGCGGCGTCGGTCGGCGACCATGGAGTTCTCCGGTGCGTCAGACGTTGCCCATGATCCCGCCGAATCCTGCGCGATTCAAGGTCAAGGTACTGTACGGAAACACCGGCGTATCCCAAAGTCTCGGACAGCGGATTGATGGGGCTGGTCAGGCATTCCGCTTTGGACATTCGCTCGCGGGGGCGTCGGCTTGGCAGGACTCCTTGACGCAAATCATCTGGCTTCTTTCACCGTCCCGATACCCGTCGAATTCGTTTCGTATGATGCGGCGGCCGTATGGCGTCGAATCTTTCCTGCCGAAACTCGCCACCGCTTTCCAGATAGGGCCCTCGCCTTCAATAAAGCACCCAGTGCGGATAGCGACAATGTGGGGGAACTTCATGATCCCCCCATGCCCTGCCTCGTCTACCGTGCTATGGTTCGCTCTCCGCAACGAAGCGCCACGAACGGGCTCGATGTGACCACCGCTGCCAAAATCGACCCCCAACTCGACGCAATCAAGCGTCGCTGCGACCGCGACGGGTTCGTCATCCTCCACGGCCACCTTGCCCAAGCCGAACCGAAGGAACTGCGCGACCAGGCTGAACCACTGGCGCGGGAGCTGCTCGCCGCACGGGATGGGGACGGCGGCAAGTTTCGCGATGTCGCCAAGGGCCTGTACAAGATGCGCAAGGCACAAGGCAAGGAAAGTCCCTGGTTCGCGGAACAGCTGCGTGCCGGCCGGCACGAGCCGCTGATGAAGACCCCCATCGGCGACGAGCTCCCGCCGGCGATCGCGGCTTGGTTCGACCATCCGTTCACTGCTCCGGCCCCAACCTTTCGCATCGTCCGCGGCGGCCGGTTTCCTATTTCTACTGGGGTGCGTCCTCCCACGCGAAAGTGATGGAGAAGACGGCGCAAGCCAAACGACAATCCAAGGAGAAGCAATGGCTGAAATAGACATGGCCGCCTTGCGGCCGGTGGGCGAGTTCGGCTCCAAGGCGTGGTGCGAGGCGTGCGCCAAGTACGGCGTCGCGCTGCTCGAAGACGCCGATCTGCCAGCGGACATCGAATGGGGATTCAGCGAGATCTACACGCATCCGCCGCAGCGGCTGCTCGCCGGCGGACGTACGCTTGCGGCCTACTACATCATGGTCAAGAACGGCCAAGTGGCCGGCGGCGACGGCGCCCCGGAAGCCTGCCGCGCCCTGCCCGGCTTCCATGTCGAGATCCAGTGGGCGGCCATCTGCAACCAATCGGGGTCCAAGTACGGACGGGAAGGTCAAAGGCAGCGTGCCGCGGACGAAAAAGCGCTGTACGCGAAAATCGAGGAATACGTAGGCCGGCCCAACCCTCTCGGCCTCGGCGGCGGCCCCGAGCGGGTGTGGCCACCGGCCGTGGCCGCCGCCTTGGGCAAGGGCGCGGAGCAAGGCGGCGGCCTGCACAACATCGCCGCCAGCCTGCAAATGCCGTCTCCGGAGTTCGCGGATTTGCCGACCACCAAGCTCGGCGTTCCCGTATTCTCGAAGATGACGGACGATCAGAAGCGAGCCTTCCTGGAGCTTTGCGCAGTGAAGGATTGCTAGCACTCGACAGCGCCGAGCCGAGCCGGTGGCCAAGAACATCCTCTTCATCACGGCCGACCAGTGGCGAGGCGACTGTCTTTCCGCCCTCGGCCACTTGGTGCGCACCCCCAACCTCGACGCCTTGGCCGCCGAGGGAGTTCTTTTCGCCAACCATTTCGCCAACACCGCCCCTTGCGGCCCGGCTCGGGCGAGCATCCACACCGGCAGGGTGCAGCGCCGCCACGGCGTCACCGCCAACGGCATTCCCTTGGCCGCCCGACACGCCAACTGGGCGCGGGAAGCACGCAAGGTCGGCCTGGAACCCGCCCTGTTCGGCTACACGGATACCACTAGCGAGGAACAGGGCCTGGATCCGCGCAAGGCGGCCCTGAACGTCTCCGACGGCGTACTGCCGGGCCTGGACCCGGTGGTACTCCTCGGCAAGTCCATCTGGCGTCCCACGGCCTGGACGACATGGCTGCGCGAGCAGGGCTATCCTATCCCCGATGCCGAGATCGAACTGTATACCGGCACCAGCGGCCAACCCGAATGGGAGGACGGCGGCTTATGGCCAGCGCCGCTGCGGATTCCCGCGGAACTGCACGACACTTGGTTCCTGGTGGACAAGACCATCGAATATGTCGCAGGGCGATCCGGCTGGTGCGTTCATCTTTCGCTGCTGCGGCCGCATCCGCCGTGGATCGCGCCCGAGCCTTACAATCGCATGTATCCGCCCGACGAACTGCCGCCTCTGGTGCGCGCTACCGACACTGAAGCGGAGGCGACGCATCCCTGGCTTGCGTTCGCGCTGGGACAGAAGCATGCCCGGGCGCCCGCGGACGAGCGCGTTCTCCGCCGCCTGCAGGCGAGCTACTTCGGCCTGATGACGGAGGTGGACCACAATCTCGGCAGACTGTTTGCCGCTCTCCGCAAGTCCGGCGCCTGGGACGACACGCTGATCGTGTTCACCTCCGACCATGGCGAGCAGATGGGCGACCACTGGCTGATCGGCAAGCTCGGCTTCTTCGACCAGTCCTACGCCGTGCCGCTCGTCATTCGCAATCCCGACCGCATCGCCGATGTCCAGCGCGGCAAGCGCGTCCAAGCCTTTACCGAAAGCATCGATCTCATGCCCACGCTGCTCGACTGGCTCGACGTCGAGACGCCGGCGCAATGCGACGGCGCATCGCTGCTGCCGGCGACGGTGAGCGGACATCTCGGCGACCAATGGCGCACCGAGGCGCATTGGGAATACCACTTCGGTGCCGCCAAGCAGGCGCTGGGCCTAGCCAACGGCCAATGCGGCCTCGTCGTGCTGCGCGACGAGCACTTCAAATACGTGCATTTTCCATCGCTGCCGCCACTGCTGTACGACCTCGACGAAGACCCGGAAGAACGAACCAACCTAGCCGACGATGTCGGCTGCCGAAGCCGGCTGCGGGAGGCGACGGAGAAAGCGCAGGTTTGGCGCGCCGCCCACGCCCCGTAGTCGATCTGCTTATGCACGGAACGCGACCCCTGTCCCTGGCGCAGCGTACAGGCCGCGCCGGGATCGAAGTCGCCGAATGCTTCGCGAGCGTGGCGGCGGCACTGGATGGGGGTTGATGGGATGGCGGTCTAACGCCGTCCGCAGACGAGCGCCGAACCCGGAGCATCGGATGCGCCCGTATCTGCCGCGGCCTGACCATTCACGGGCTGGACTAGATGTGTCGTACGGACATCGTCCATGTCACTGTTTTAGAGAATTTTGCACTTGGTTACGGTGATGGGCCGGGCCGGCCTGCGCCTGCCGTCGCAGCGACAGCGCCAGCCCTAGAAGTACTCGGCGCAACGAGTCACGGCGAACCAGATGCCGGACCAAGTGCCCGATCAGCGTACTGCTTGAAGTAGACCAGCGGGTCCGTGTAGTCGACGCTGCCGTACAGAAAGTTGACTTTCTGAAATCCCAGCAGGCGTTGCAGGCGTTCCGGCATGCACAGCCATCGTTGGCGCGGAATACCGACGTACTGATTCTCTTGCTGGCGTAGCCAGGAAAGGTTGAAGTTCAGGTTGATGGAGCGCCGCCGCCGATGGGCCGAGCGATTGCCGCCGCCAGCGTGCCAGAGCGCACCGTCGAACACCAGCAGCGAGCCAGCGGGCATCTCGGCGAAAGCGACCAGCGCGTCAGGGTCGACCGCTTCGGTCCGTTTGTGACTGCCCGGCACGATGCGAGTCGCACCCGTCGCCTCGGTAAAGTCGTCGAGCGCGATGAGCGTATTGGCGATGAACGGCGGGCGCGGTCGGGGCAGCGGATAGTGGCCGTCGTCCTGGTGAAGGCCCTGCGGGTCGACACCGGGATCAGGGCACATGGCGGTAGCCACGGACATCTGGAACTGCGGCCCGAGTACGCCTTCGACGATAAAGAGCAGGATCGGGTCGATCGCGATGTCGTCGACTGCCGTCGTCTTTGCGAACAGATTGTGGACATGCACGGTCTGGCGCCCCGCGTAGCGCCGATGGCTGCCGGCCTCCCGAGTGCCGGTGAGCTCGAAGATGGGCGCCATTGCTTCCCGCGTACATGCGAGCTGAGCCGGAGAGAGAAATCCGGTCACGATGGCGTAGCCCTGTTCCTGGACCTCGGCGACCGCTCGGCTGACGCGCGCAGCGTCTTCGGCAGCGAGCTCGAGTCCGCTGGTCAAAGGCGCGGGGGCCTGCAACGAGGCGACCCGTTCGATGTACTGTGCTTTCGTTTCGCTGTCGTTCATGTCGATGTCGGTTCCGGCAACGCAAGCATCCTAGCGCCAGCTTTCGAGTCTGTCCAAACTCCTGATGCCGCAAACCCTGCGCCGGTTGCCGAACGTCAGGCCTCCGTACCTGGAATTGCGCCCCATCGCGTCAATGTGCAGAAGTCGCTTGCGCAACTCGCAAGCATAAGCGCCATCGTCCTCTTCCCGCGACAGCATTGCTGTTCTGGTTGTGGGTTGGTTTGAAATTGGATGAGCCGTGCTGCTACGGCTGCCACTACACAGGGCATCCGATAGCGCCCTGTGCCCTGGCCCTTTTGGCTGCATGGCGCAGCATGACGACATGGATTCAAATTGAGCCACTGCCGCTGTTCTGGCTGCTGCCCTCGAAGCATGATCGGGAGATCGCCGAACTTCGCACCACCACCCGCCGCGCCGAATTGATTGTGGAGGCCGCTACACTGTGCCAAGCATACCGCCCCGCCTTCTGCGCGACGCCAAAGCCGCTGCGGGCAGCGAAACGCATGCCGCATGTAGACGAAACGCCGGTCTGGGAGAACACCTGCCGTGCATCGGCTCCGAACTCCCAGCGGAGCAGTACGAATGGGAACTTCGGGTTCGGAACCATCTTCCCGCGCATAGCGCATGGGTACGCTTTCCCGGCCTGCTGCACCGGATCGGCCTCTCTGCCCACCGGGAAAGCTCGGAAGAACAAGCCCAGCCCGGGACAAACCGGCTGCTGGGGGCGATCGGGAATGTGCTTGCCTAGTGTGCTGGCCACGCCCCGTAGTCAGTCCGTTTCCGTGCGGGCCGCGGTCCCCCGACCCTGGCGCAGGGTGTAGGTCGCGCCGGCGTCGAAATCCCCGAAGGCTTCCCAGGCGCCGCCGGGCCAACGCACAGCCACCGCTCGCGCCCGAGCTTCGTCGGCCAGCCCGAAGTGGACGCGCGGATCGCTCGACGCCAGATAGCTGGCTGCCGGCTGCACATCGCGGCGCATTCGCCGATCGCCGACGGCGACCGTGGCGGCAGGGGCATCGCGCCCGTGCTGGTCGAGCACTCGGAAACGCGCCCACTGTCCTCGCCGGGTCCGATTCATCAGCAGATAGGGGGCGGCGTCGCGATTGGCTACCACCAGATCCAAGCCGCCGTCCTCGTCGAGATCGCCGACGGCTACCGCCCGGCTGGTGTGGATCAGCGGCACCGCGACGCCGCCCGACGGCACCACTTCTTCAAAGCGAACCGTGCCGCCAGCGATGGCGCCGCGAAACAGGACATTGGCTTCGGCATAGCCGTCGCCGTCGGCTGGCCCCGACAGCTGCACCTTGCCGTTGGCTTGGTACAGGTCCAGCCGGCCGTCGTTGTCGAAGTCGGCCAACGCGACGCCGAAGCGGGTGGATCGCATGCTCGGCGAGGCCAAGCCCGCAAGGCGCGTGGCGTCGACGAAGTGCGTACCTTCATTGCGAAAGAAGGAATCCGACTGGCGCTCCAAGTTGACCACCAGCAGGTCGTGGTCGCCATCGTCGTCCACATCCGAAGCGGCCACCCCCATGCCGGCCTTGGCGATGCCGTTCTCGTCCACGGCGCAGCCCCACAGCAGGCACCCCTCGACGAAGCGCAAGTCGCCTTGATTGAGCCACAGCTGGTTGACCGTGGTGTCGTTGGCGACGAAGAGGTCGGTCAGGCCGTCGTCGTCGAAATCCGCGCCTACCGCGCCCAAGCCGTTGCCGAACGCGACATTGATGCCGGCGGCAAACGTGATGTCCGTGAAGGTGCCGTCGCCATTGTTGCGATACAGGCGGTCCATGGCCGGCGCATCGTAGACGTTGGGGCCGCAGTAGGTGACGTGGAAGGCGGTGGCGTAGCAATCCTGCTCGAGCTCCGGCGTCCAGTTGATGTAGTTGACGACAAACAGATCCAGATCCCCGTCGAGGTCGAGATCGAAGAACGCCGCTGCGGTTCCCCAGCCGGGGTCGCCGACGCCAGCCCTCTTGGTGACATCCTCGAAGCGACCGCGCCCGTCGTTGCGCAGAAGCGCGTTCGGCCCCAGATTGGTGACGTAGAGGTCGATGTCGCCGTCGTTGTCGTAGTCGGCCGCGGCCGCTCCCATGCCGTAGCCGCGGTCGCCAGCCCCGGCGCCTCCGGGTGCTTCGTCGAAGCGGCCGTCGCCCCGGTTCAGGTACAGGCGGTTCGCGGAATCCTCGGCCGGCAGACGCTCCCCCACGCGGCCGCTCTGCACCAAGTACAGGTCCAAGTCGCCGTCGCCATCGACATCCGCCAAGGCGATGCCGCCAGCCATGATCTCCGGCAGCAAGGGCTTCCCGGCATAGCCGGAACGATGCAGGAAGTCGAGGCCGCGCTCTGCCGCCTCTTCGCTGAACCACGGCGGCGACGGCGAACAGGCGCAGACCAGCGACGCAAGGATCGCGCACCCCCACGGCCTCGACTGCGCATGGAACAAACCGCTCTCGCCAGTCAGTTGCGCATTGCCGGGGCTGGCAACTTCGCATCCGCCCAATCGCGCCGTGGCGGCAAAGTCGCGTCGTCTTGCGCCGCCAGCTGCCGCAGTCGCCGCTGGGTCGTGCGGATTTCGTCGGCATCGGCACCGCGTTCCCGGGCCACGGCCAAGGCCCTGCCCGCCTCGTCGATGCGACCGCCTTCGCCGAGACTGCGCGCCAAGTAGAGGTGGCCGAGGGCGAAGTCCGGGTCGATCTGGACCACGCGCTGAAAACGCCGGGCGGCGCTGCCCCAGTCCTCCAACTCCACTTCCACGAATCCCAAGTAGAACAGCGTGATGGGCTTCTCCGGCGCAAAGCGCAAGGCGCTCAGCAAGGCTTCCTTGGCCTGCCGATATCTCCCCAGGCCGAACAGATACCGACCTTTCTGGGCATGGGCATGGCCGTTGCGAGGATGCAGCGCAAGGCCTTGCTCGATGTAGCGCAAGGCGCTGTCGAAATCGCGCAACTGACGGTGGTGGTCGGCGATGGCGAGATAGAACGGCATGAAGTTCGGATTGATCGCAATGCCGCGTTCGGCCAGCTCGATGGCGTAGCGGATGCGGCCGGCGCGACCGTGGGCGATGCTCGACGAGTTCAGCAGATTGCAGGCGAAGAAGAAATTCTGCTCCCTTCCGCAATCTTCTTCCGGATGCCGCCCCTGGAGTCGCTTGAAAATCTCCAGCGCCTGATCGGTGCTGCCTTCGCTCGACAGCGACTGGGCGACAGCGAAACTGGCATAGCCTCGGGCATAGGAAGCCGTTTGCGCGGTGCGAGCATCCGTCCAGCCGAAGGGCATGGGCTCTCTGCCCCGGGCTGTCGCCAAGCGGGCGTCGTCCAGACGCCCCAAGGCCATCAGCGCCCGACCCAGGGTTCGATGGACGTGCGGATGGGTGGATTCGCGGGCGAACGGTTCCAGCAGGGCGACGGCTTGGGCGTGCTTCCCTTGCGCCATCGACACCGCGGCGCGCCCGAAATCCGCTTCCAAGCCGGCTCCGAGCCGGTGCGCTTGATCGAATGCCAGCAAGGCATCGCTCTGGCGATCCATCGTCAGCAGCCAAGTTCCCTGCCACAGCCATGCAGGCGCGTAGTCGGCATCGATGGCCATGGCCCGCCGCAGCGCCGCGAGAGCGTCTTCGTGCAGGCCCTTCTTGGCCAGCAGGAGCGCCGCGAAATACGGCCAGCGGAAATCCTTCGGGTGCAGCGACTCGGCTTGCAGGTAGGTGGCGATGGCCGCGTCGGGAAAGCCGTTGGCCTCGTACGCCATGCCCAGACGACCGCGCATGGATGCGGATGCGGGCGTTGCGCGGACACCCTGGATCAACTCGCCAAGAAACTCCCGCAGTTCGGCATCCGGCAGTTCCATCCCGGCGATCACTGGTTCGGGCATAGGGTTCCGCGTCGATTCGGAACAGGACGCCAGCACGACGAACAGCAGCAGGCAGCCACCGAGGCGCTTAGGGAGAGTCGGGCGACGCTGCGGGCTTCCGGCCCGCTGAGCAGCGCAAACGGAGCGTGTGCTCAACGAAGCGGATGCTCGACGACGAGAGGCTGGTTGGTTGCCACGTTCTGCAAGCGACTGCTCATGGGCTCGGGACTGGGCCAGGATGCTTCAATGGATGTCGCAACGGGATTCCGGCCCAGGCCGAAGTGCAGCGTCGCTGGCCCATGGGACAGATAGCCTTGGCCGAGGCGCGCTCCTGCGCTGCGGACGACGGCCCTCGCGCCGATGGCTTCGGGGTTGCGTTCGGTGCCTAGTCGATCGCGAGATAGCGGTTGTAGTGGTCGTTGCAGAAGACGGTTGGCGACTTGCCGTTTTGCCGATGAAGATGTCCACCCAGCCGTCGCCGCAGACAACGCCCCGCCCCTGGTCCGCGTGGACGACACCCGGCTCCGGCCGGCTATCTCGGTCGATATCCGCCAGTCCCAGGCGCCGCCCTGCTGCCGGATTTCGGTTCGCGCAGCGCCGTCGTCCTCCGTCTCGCAGCAGAGCCCGAGATTCGTCGTCACTTGGCGAACACGCCGCTGCTCGATTCGCAATGAGCCAAAAGGACCTCGTCGTCCTCATCGCTGCCATCGGCGGGATCGGGTTCGGGAATCTCGACGGTTGCGGCGGGCGGCGGGTGGTGCAAGAGCCGCCGCCGCCAGCGCAAAGGACGAGGTGGCAACCGCAAGGGCCCCAACGGGAACGAGTACGTTGGCGGAACGTCCACGGCATTCCACCCACCTAGCAAGCAGTTCGACCCGCGTCAAGCTGTTTCTACTTCTACACTCGGCTCCGACGACGCTTGGGCGTCTTTGGACGCGGCCATGGCCGCGTCCGCTATCCACCACTCTGCCATGAGACCTGCAAGCCGAACCGCCGCGGTTCGACGATGGTTCCCCAAGGACTGCCGGTGCCTTCCCGAGGCGACCACATGTGCAAGGCCGCTTGGTCGAGGGCATTCTGGACGTAGACCGTCACGGTCCACGCCGAATCCGGCGACCGCCAGTTGCCGCGCAAGTCCCAGCGCGTATACGGACCGATGGCGTAGGCATCGAAGTTGGCCAGCTCGACAAACTTCTTGTCCCGGTAGTTGGCGATGGTCAGCAGTTCCAGACTACCCCGGTCGGCGCGGATCGGCACATCAAAGGCCAAGGTAAGGGAATACTTGTGCCGAGGCTGGTTCGCCAGTTGGTTGCCGCCGAATTCTCGGGGTTCGAGAGAACCGAATACCCAAGAGAATCGCTGGTTGCCTTCGGCATCCGTCCAGGGAACTTGACGCCAGGATCCCGTCTCCCCCGGCACGGAGAAGGGATAGAGCGCGGGGAAGTCGCCGACGCGGGTGTCCAGGTAGTTGTAGAAGCCGCGCAAGGTGATGCGGTCGCTGACCCGCCAGGCGCCTTCGAACTCCAGCCCTTGGATGGTGGTGCCGTCGATGGTGGTGACTTCGCCCGTGAGCGGCCCGCTGTTGGGATCCAGGGCCAGCTCCGCCTCGTTCTTCAAGCGGCTGGCGTACATCCAGTGCTTGTTGAAGTCCTGGAAGAAGTAGGTGGCCGAGAACTGCAAGGCACCGTCCAGATACAAGCCCTTGACGCCGACTTCGTAGTTGGTCATTTCCTCGCTGTCGAACTCCCAAGGCGCTCGGCTGGTGCCGTAGCCGAAAAAGCCGCCGGGCCGGTAGCCGGTGGATATGCGCCCGTAGATCATCGTGTCGTCCTTGGGACGGTACTGCGCACCGACGTTCCAAGTGGTGGCCGACCATTCGGAATCGCCCTTGCCAGCGTAGCGTTCGATGCTGGAGTCGCGCACGGAAATCTGCACGAAGCCGATGCCGTCCTGGCATGAATTGCTCGTGCATTGCACCGAAAGATCCCTGGCTTCCCGTGCAAAGGTGGTGGCGAACGAGTCCTGGGTATGGTCTTTCTTGTCCTGGTCGTGCCGTATGCCGGCGAATACCGTCCAGGCATCGCCCAAGACGTACTCGCTGTTGAAATAGACGCCTTTAGACTGGTAGTCGGAATTTCCGAAAAACGACCTCTGGTGGCCGCGGAGGTCGGCCGTGAACATCGCAACGCCGGTATCGGAGTAGTTGACGATCTCCCGTGAACCCGGACAGGCGTAGAGGTTCAGCCCCGCACCGGCCCGCGCCATAGCGGCTGGATTTGCGTAGACATCTCGGAACAGCCAGCTCTCGCCGCCACTGATGCTGCCGCCGACACCGTAGAGGGACTCGATGACCGCATTGCAGGCCGCGGACGTGTCCGCGTAGAGGAAGTCGTTGTTGTCGGAACCGAAGTTCCAGTCCTTGTAGAAGTACGGCTCCTGGCCGGAGAGCGTCGTGAATCCGACCGTGAAGTTGAACCGGCCCTGGAACGCCGAGGCCAGCGTGACCTCGTGACTGGTCTGTTCCGACTGGAAGATGTAGTTGATGCGGTTGTCTGCGAATGTGCCGTTGCCACCGCCGTCCAAGGCGCAGTAGCCGCTCGTCTGTCCCGCGGACAGCTGGCCGCTCTCCACCTTGGGATGGTCAAACGGACAAACGCCGCCGCCCTCGCGGGGCAGCTGGTCGCCGTCGTTGGTGGTGTCGTTGATGACATCGCGCCAGCCGAACTTGTAGTTGACGGAAAAGGCTTCGGTCAACGAGAAAATGGCGTCGATGGAAGCGTTCTCCGCCGAGCTGTCCATGGCGATGGGCGCATTGAAGGCGACCTTCCACTCCAGCTGTTCGGGATCGCAAATGATGTTCATCTCGTCCCGGGTGCCGTCCCGGCGGATGTTGTCGCAGTTGGCCACCGACGGTGCCGGGTCGCTGCCGAAGAACGGATTGCGCTGGCACTCCCGCTCGCCGGTTTCCGCGTTGACGGCGCACACCGGCTGGCCGTTGCCGTCGAGAATGAACTCGTCCTCGCTGTTGCGCGCGCCCAAGGGCAGCGACGCCCAGGGCGTGCCGGTGTCCGTCTGCCGGGAGTAGCGGGCGGTGACGTCCCAACGGTCGTTTTTCCAGCGCAACTGCGGCGAGAGGATGCGACGATCGGGTTGTGCGGGGTCCGCGCCACCGGTGACGTTTTCGACCACGCCGTCGCCGGTGAGCAGGCTGAGGCCGAGCCGGTAGCTGAAACCGGAATCGCTGATCGGGCCGCCGAAGGCGAGTTCGTAGAGCTGGGTGAACTGATCGGTGAGCTCCGAGTTGATGCGCAGATCGAACGTGTCCGTTGGCTTGCGGGAGTAGAAATTGATAGCGCCGGCCATGGCCGCACGGCCGCCGGTGGTGCCTTGAGGCCCTCGCGCCACCTCCACCCGTTCGACATCGAACAGGCCGTCGGTGCCGTAGGTCTGGTCGGTCCAAACGCCATCGACGTATACCGCCACCGAAGTGTCGCTGAAGAAGTTCACGGTGCGCTCGGAGCCGATGCCGCGCATGTAGAAATGATCGTCCTCGTTCTTGCCGCCGCCTTGGCTGCGGTTGCCTACCTGCAAGCCGGGCACCAGCACTTCCAAGTCGTCGGCGTTCTGGATGCCCAGCTGCTCGATCATCAGCTGGTTGAAGCCCGTGACCGTCATCGGCCGGTCGAGGACGTTGACTTCGCCCCGCTCGCCCGTGACCACGACGGTCTCCACGTAGCGGTTCTCGTCCCCCCCCCTGGCGTTGCGTACTATCTCCAGACTCGGCGGCGAGCGCGACCGATGCCATGTTGATCCCAGCCGCAAGGAGAATCGGATTCCCGAGTTTGAGCATGGCTAAAGCCTCCCTTTTTGATCCACGGGCCAACGAGACCACATGTTCCCCGCCTTTTACATACGCTCGTCACGGGCATCGGTCAAACGCTGGCGCGGGACTTCCCCCATTATTATTTCTCGTCTGCTGGGATGCGCGGCATTCGCGGACGCAGGCCGACCTTGAATCCTGCCTTTGGAGGCGGGAGAATCGAGACGCTTCGGGACTGGGATCCGCTTGTGGCCGACACCGCCGACGTCGAACTGCTGCGAAGCAAGGCCCGCAACATCGCGACGAGCTTAAGCGTTGGCCTCGGCAAGGTCTCGAGCCGGTTCGTTGCCGATATGCTGGCAGGCATGCTGCTTTCCCGATCGGTTCGCTTGAGCGAGATCGCTCGCGCTCTCGAGGAACCGATTCCGGAACACTCCACCCACAAGCGGCTCAGCCGCAACCTGGGCAGCGCCCGGATCGGCCGCGTTGTCGGTGCCAACCTGCTCGAAGCCAGCGCCCGCCTGATCGGTACCGACACGCTGCTCGTGGTGGATGCCTTCGAACTGGTCAAGCCCTACGCCGAGAGAATGGAATACTTGGCGACGCTCTCGGTTTCACCGCAACCGCCGAAGGCCGGCAATGGCAAGGGCGACCGGCGCAAGGGATACGGCGTATGCGAGGTCTTCGGCTGGGAGTTGGGGGGAGGGCCGATGCCGGAGTTCGCGCAGTTGGCCCGCTCGATGCCGACCCAGGAAGCGGACACGCCCCGTCGCTTGAGCGCTTGGAACGATCTCATCTTCACGCCGGTGGCGCAGACGCTGTGGTCGTCCGAAGCTCCGGACTTCACTGGCGTCACGGAACAGATCCTCGGCGTCGTCCGCCACGTGCAGGCCGCTTGCGCCGGACGCGGCGTGTTCGCCATCAACGCCACCACCCATCCCGATCTGCCCGCCGCATTGGCCGCGGCCCCGTGCCGTTATCTGGCCTGGGTGCCGGACGACTACCCGCTGCTCCATCGACGGCGCGAAACCAGCGCCGCCGCAGTCGGACAGGAGTGCAGGACGCCCTACGGCACGACCGTCTACAAGCCCCGCACCGATGTCGACCACGGCGTATTCATCCATTTCGGCGCTACCCCGGTGCGGCTGCCCACGCAGCCCGAGCGACCGCTGTGGCTGCTGGTTCTCAAGGCGGGATTCGGCGGCCACGACGCTTATTCGGTGCTCCATCTGCTCACGACGGAACCCATGCGTCGCAGCAGAGAAGTGCTGTGGCAGCCGGTCTGGTCGTTCATGCACTATCAAGACGCACTCCACACCAACCAGCAGATCAAGCGTCGATTCGATTTCAGCGATGTCCGCGTACTGAACTACCAGCGGCTGCGCAACCTCGGCATCCTGGTGCAGGCGGCCGCCTTCGCGGAGGCCCAATGGCCCGGCATCGCCCTGCGGGAGTCGGTATTCCTGAAGCCCCGCACGGGGACGCCGGTGGTATTTCCCAAGCCGGTGCCGGACAGCGCAGATTCCGCAGTTCCGCCGTAATGGCGGATCGATGAAGGATCGTTTGGTTCGACATGGTGGCCCGCGTCAGCAGATCCCCTGGCTAGTGCTCGGAATCGGCTCTGAGCGCCGTTGGGCGACGTTCGCAGCCCACACCTCTGCAGCCGAATCGACTTCCGCTGCGAATGCATGGGACAGACCTCGATGCGAACGGCATCGGCATTCCGTTCCAGATCGTCTTTAGAGAACGGCACCCACCGTACCGGACTGCTCTTCGTCATCGCGATGCCGCCGCCTCTGGTTCAGTCAAGCCCATGCCTGCACGGTCTCGCGACGACTCTCCTCCGCAACAAATTGTCGTAGACCACCGGCTTGACGGCGGCGTGGGTGCTGGGACAATGGCCTGTCCCCGGGGCCGTCGGGAGCAGGTGTCTATCGAGAAAGGGCGAGTCTCTTGGTCGAGATGGAGCACAACAGCGAACGATCAAGCGAGCTGGCGGCGACCGGCAGACCCGGCAACCCGCACGATGCCCTGTTCCACGCTGTCGTAGCGGAACCGACCCGCGCCGGCGCCCTGATCCGCGAGCACCTGCCCGAAGAGATTCTCCGCCTGCTCGACGGCACCTACGTGGACGAAGAGCTACGCACCACACGCAGCGACTGCCTGTTCGAGATGCGGCTCAAGACCGGCGACTCCGCCCTCGTCTACGCCCTGCTGGAACACAAGTCCACGCTGGACCCACGCACACCGCTGCAGCTACTCGGCTACATGGTCCGCATCTGGGAGCGCTACGCCGAGCGCGACCCCGCAAGGCTAAGCGGGCTGCCGTCGATCATTCCGATGGTGTTCTACCACGGAGCTCCGGACTGGAACGTGGCACCCTCGATCTTCGACATGATCGAGCGCCACGAGGCGCTGGATGCCCTGGTGCGGTCGATGGAGTACGTGCTGCGCAACCTGGGGGAAATCGACACCGAGCGGCTGTCCGGCGATCCGGCCGTGCGGGCGGCCCTCGCGCTGATGAAGTATGTCCAGCGCACAAAAGACCTCGACCACGAACTCCTGGCCGACGTGCTGCTGGATCTGCCGGACGGCACGAACTTGGAAGCGGCGGCGATGCGCTATATATTCATGGTCTACGAGATCGACCGGCCGCTGTTGGAGAACGCCATGCGGCTGGCGTATCCGGAGAACTGGGAGACGCGGATGGGCACGATTGCAGAAGTCTTCGTACAGCAGGGCGAGGCGCGCGGGATGCACAGGGGCCGGCTGGAAGGTCGCCAGGAGGGCCGACTTGAAGGCAGGCAGGCAGGCGAAGCCATCGCGCTGACACGCCTACTGACACGTCGGTTCGGCGCTCTGCCCGATGCTGTGCAGGAGCGGATAGCGACGGCGTCCCTGGACCAGCTCGGGGCCTGGTTCGACGCCGCGCTGGATGCGCAATCGCTGGCAGATGTGTTTGCGCGTCATTAGGGTGTTAGGGTGGGTCCAGGACATTCGCCTCGGCGCTTCGCAGCAGCCTGTTGCCGCGAGGCGCCGTTCGGGCTTGAACATCCCGGCAGTCTGCGGGACTTGAGTGCTTGAGGTTGCTGCCCGCCTCGGCCGTGGCCGCTGGGGAGGCATACCGCAGAATCGAAGATATGCACGGTGCGCGAAGGAGATCATGACCAGCCCAATCCCGCCGCTCAAGGCGTTGATCGACGACAACCTCGCCCTGGACGGCATGGTATGGAACGATAAACCGTCCCCCCCCCGTGCCGCGCCGACGCCGCCCCACGTAGACGCCCTGAGAGCGTACCGCAGCCCGCCCAACGGCTGCTGCGCTGGACTCGATGAGCCGCGACAACGGCTGCCTGCACTACCCGTGCGGTTCCTGCCGCCTGCCCTGCCATCCGATCTACCCGATTTCCGAAGCCGAGCCGGACCCCATACGCGAAGCCCCCATCGGGGTCGAACCGGGAGACCCGGTGGCGCATAGCACCCTGACCACGCATTGGACCAAGTCGAAGTCGGAGCACTGGCCATGTCGCCGTGGTGATCGTCTACTGAGCCGCCAGCGCCAAGCTGGACCGCGCCGAACGTCCACTTTCGCGCATGAAGACGGCGGCGTAGTCGTTTGATTCACCCGCCGTAGCCACTGCCATGGACGACCAAGCGCGTTTGCGCGCCCTGCCGGTGTGGGGGCAGGCACCCATTCCGACGGAACGCGACCACGCGGCAGCGGTGGATGGACGCGGCTTCGCCGATGTGGCGCGCATTTTCCTGCGCACTTGGCCGTGGCTCAGGCCTATGGTGCTTGGCCGCTGGCGCGAGTACGCGGCGACGATGTCGCGCAACGGCAACGGCGATACGCCGTGGCGCTGCAACCACGCGCCAGTGCTGGTGACCTTTACGGCCGCAGCCGGCCCCCTTGCCGGTTGGCTGCCCCTTGGCGTCGACTGGCAGCGCGATCTGCTCGTCGCCGCCACGGCGCTTATGACGATATCGAGCTGGATCGCGCTCTGGTCCCGTCCGGAAGGTACGCCCAAGGCATTCGCGGTGGCGGTGGCGATCCTCGGGCTGACGGGGCTAGCCGCCGTTTTGTTTGCCGTCTTCGTGGTAACCGGCTGGTTGGACAATGTCCACATCGGCTTGGTGGCGAGCTGCGCCCTGAGCATGTGGCTGTTCCAATACCGCCGCGCGGGCGGCGTGCTGCGCATCCGCGTCCGCATCGGCTGCCATCTGGTCTACTACTACGCGATGGTCGGGGGCAGCGCCCTGATCGGTATGGTGGCCGGCCTGTTCACCATCGATCTGCTGAACCAGTCCATCCTGCTGGCGCAGCCGCTGACGCCGTTTCTGGCCGATTTCGCCGGACGCCCGGAGTTGGGCGGGGATGCGGTGGATGCCTTGACTGCGCCGCAGCGGCACGAACTGCAGTGGTACTACATCGCCTTCACGGTGGGCGTCGCCGCACTGACGTTCCCGTTCAGCCTGGCGCTGCCCTACTACAACGTCTGGATCATGCAGCGCATCAATCAGGGCTTGCGGCTCGCCTTGGTGGAACGCTGGCACCAGCTCTCGTTGCGCTATCACGGCGACCACCGGGTGGGCGACTCCGTCTACCGCATCTATCAGGACAGCGCCCAGGTGACCGCAGTGATCGCCACGCTGACCTCGGCGGCCAGCCAAGCCGTGTCGTACGCGGTGGCTGCGGTTTTCGTCGCCGCCCTGGACCCCCTGCTCGGTCTGATGGCAGCCACGGTGGCGCTGCTAGCCATTGTGTGGGGCCGCTGGTTCTCGCCACGCATGCGCAATCGCTCGCTCACCGCCCGGGAGACCAACTCGGACCTCACCTCGCGCACCCAGGAAGCGCTCGACGCCATGCGCGTGGTGAAGGCCTGCGGGGCGGAAGCGAAAGAGCAGCGCCGCTTCGAGGCGGACTCCGTGGTGGCCTTCAACGCCGCCTACGCGGTGCGGTCCCTGGTGGCCATCATCACCATCGTGATGTTCACCCTGGGTGCGGCCATCCTGCTCGGCGGGCAGTTCCTGATGGCGCTGTGGGCCAACGTCGGCCGGGAGACCTTCGCCGCCGTGCTGATCGGCTTGATCGGCCTGAGCTTCACGCGCTGGAATCTCGCCGCGTTCCAGTGGGCACAAAACCAGCTCGGCCAATGCGCCGGGCAGATCGGCGGCTTGCTGCGCCAATGGACCACCGCCCAGGACATGGCCATGGGATTGAACCGCGCATTCGAGATACTCGACATCGAACCGGACGTGGCCAACGTTCCAGACGCGATAGCCTTCCCCGGGCCGTGCCGGGAAATCCGCTTCGAGAACGTGCGCTTCGCCTACCAGAGCGACCGCCCCGTGCTGCGCGACGCGAGCTTCTTCGCCCGACCCGGCATCACCGCCATCGTCGGCCCTACCGGTGCCGGCAAGAGCACCTTGATGGCGCTGCTGACGCGGCTGTTCGACCCGGATGCCGGCGCCGTGACCATCAACGGCGTAGACCTGCGGCAGCTGGACGTGGACAGTCTGCGCGCCAACGTCGCCATCGCCTTGCAGGAGAACGTGCTGTTCGCCATGAGCGTACGCGACAACATCCGCTACGCGATCCGCGAGGATCGCGCCGACTCGCCCGATGCGGACGACGACCAAGTCGGCCGCGCTGCCTTCGTTTCCTGCGTAGACGACTTCGCGGCAAGCCTGCCGAACGGCCTCGACACCGTGCTCGGCGATCGCGGCGGCAAGCTCTCCACCGGCCAGCGCCAGCGCCTGTCCATCGCCCGCGCCATCGTCAAGGACGCGCCGATCCTGATCCTCGACGAGCCCACCGCGGCGTTGGACGCCGGTACCGAGCATCGCCTTCTCGAACGCCTCAAGGCCTGGGCCGGCGGCGATGGCGGGCAAGGCGAGCCGCGCACGGTATTTCTCGTCACCCACCGCCTCTCTACCATCCGGGAAGCGGACCGCATTCTCTACTTGGACGGCGGCACCATCGTCGAACAGGGCAGCCACGAAGAATTGATGAACATATCCGGTGGACGCTATCGGCGCTTCGTGGAAACCGAGCAGGCGCTGGCCGTCCGACCCGCCGGGGAGGCATCGTGAGTGAAGCCGTCGTCGGCAACGACGCCCGGACGCTGGCCCGGCAACTCGACGTCGCGGCGAGCCCGCTCGACGTCCACACCGACACCAACTTCCGGGAAACCTTAGGGCTGGTCTGGCGCGCCACCGGCTACATCCGCTTCTTCAAGGCCCGCTTCGCGGTGAAGTTCCTGCTCATGTGGCTGTCGCTGCTGACGCCGGCGATCCTGCCGTGGCCGATCAAGATGGTGATCGACAACGTGGTGCTGGGCTTGCCGGTGGACGCCACCGCCTTCCCGGCCTATTTCGGGCCGTTCGTGCGCCTCCTCGACGGCCTGTCGCCCACCGTCATGATGCTGGCCCTGGTGGGCTTGGGGGCCACCATGGTAGCGGTGTTCGGCGCGCTCGCGCCCGGCGCGGCGGACTACACCGAGGCCGGACTGGCCGAGGGGCACGACACCGCCACGCAGACGGAGAACGAAGCCAACGCCGCGTTCAGCAAGTTTGCCGGCCTCCTGGGCTTGGTGGAGTTCCGCCTGCAGCTGCGGCTGACCCAGGCCTTGAACCACCTGCTGCGTTCCCAGCTATTCGAACGCATCATGGCGCTGCCAGCGCCGCTCGCCTTCGATCAGCGCATCGGAGACAGCCTGTACCGGGTGATGTACGACACCACGGACATCGCCAACGTGTTCTACCAGTTCGTCATGTCGCCGGCGCAGGCCGTGCTGACGGCGCTGCTGGTCTTCGCCCTGCTGCGCATGAACTACGGCGACACGCCGGAAGTGGTGTGGCTGGCGCTGGCCATTCTGCCGCTACAATTTCTCGCCCTCCTGCCGTTTCCGCGCCTCATGCGGCGCAAGAGCCAGGCCAGCCACGCCGCCGGCGCAGTGACCACGAGCAACATTGAGGAAGGCATGAGCAACGTGCTGGCGGTGCAGAGCCTGGGCGGCAACAAGCGCGAGCGGCGGCGCTTCGAGAACCACAGCGCGGAGTCGTTCAAGCGCTTTCGGGGACAGGTGCTCGTGAGCCTCCTCTACCGGCTGGCAATGGGTGCCGCCAGCGGCGCATTGGGTCTGGTCGCCTTCTTCATCGTCACGCGCAGCGTCATCGCCGGCACCATGACGCCCGGCGACTACGGCGTCGTTCTCTACTACTACGCTTGGCTGTCGGGCGCGCTGACCGCCATTCCGTTCGTGTGGATCCGCATGCAGCACAGCGTCCCCGGCATCCGACGGGTGTTCTTCCTGATGGACCTCCCCACCGAAGCGTCTATGGAAGGCATCGAACTCGACCAAGTGCGCGAAGGACTGGAGATGCGCGGCATCGCCCTGACGTACCCCGACGGTCGCCAAGCGCTGCACGACATCGATCTCGCCGCCCGGGTCGGCGAAGTGGTCGCTCTGGTCGGCCCCACCGGTGCCGGCAAGACCAGCCTCGCCAGCCTAGTGCCGCGCTACCACGCGCCCACCGAGGGGCGCGTACTCATCGACGGCGTGAACGTGGCGGAGCTTTCGCTGCCCAGCCTGCGCCGGCAAGTGGCCTACGTGTTCCAGGAGACCCAGCTGTTCTCGGACTCCATCCTCGACAACATCCGCTACGCCAAGCCCGACGCCAGCCGTGCCGAGGTGGAGCGGGCGGCGCGCTCCGCTGGCGTAAGCGACTTCGTCGCGGCCCTACCGGACGGCTACGACACGGCATTAGGCACCGTCGTCAGCAAGCTCTCGGTAGGGCAGAAGCAACGCATCAGCATCGCCCGGGGGCTGCTGCAGGATGCCGGCATCCTGATCCTGGACGAACCCACCTCGGCGCTGGACCCGGAAACCGAGTCCTACCTGGTCTCGGCTCTGCACGAGGCGGCCAAGGACAAGCTGGTCATCGTCATCGCCCACCGATTGTCGACCATCGCCCACGCCGACCGCATCGTGTTCCTGGAAGACGGACGCATCGTCGAGCAGGGAACGCCGGCAGAATTGGTGGCCAAGCCGGATGGGCGGTATCGGCGGTTCGCGGCTTTGCAATCGGGGCAGTCGGACGCGGCAGCTTCTTGAAGAAGCTTCGTTGTTGGCGCGCCGGCACTCCGCTCGTCGACGCCTAACGCTTCAGGCTTAAGAGCGTGATCGTCGGTGCCGCCGTCACCGACGACCAGGTGACAGCCATGGGATCGCTGGCCAGCGCCCCGTACGCCAACGGCCTCACCCGAGCCATCTTGGCCGCCGGCGACGCCACCCACGAAATGTGTCGCCTACCGCGCGACGACTGCCAGGAGCAGATAAATGCGAGTTCGCAGGCATAAAGAACATTGGCGAACCGCTGCCAGCCTATATGAAATACAATCACATGCTTATATCTAAAAATATATCTAGCCTATTGACTATATATCAGAAACAAAGTGTCGGTTTTCAACGTGCATGTGAGTTACGCTTTCAAGGCTCCAAGACTCTGCAACGGTGAGAATGAAGAAGAAAGATATGGAAAAGATATGGAACAGTACATTCCACCTGAGAACTACCACTCGGAACCATTGCCGCGATTGACACGACCCCGGCCAAGCCTCTGTGTCTTGCTTGTAAGTCTCCTGGTCATTGAGTCAATGGTCGGGACGTTTCAAACCGATGCCATCGCACAACCTTTGAGTCCCACAATGTTCCCGGAGCACCTCGGCGTAGTTGCTAACGCACAACGCCTTGCCTTTTCGTTGCTAGCGCTGTAAAGATGTCTCGTATTCAACACTAAATGAAGTCTAGCCTGCCGTCTTCGAATATACACTTCCAGATGTATACGAAGCTCTTATTTTTGGGAGTTTCGACTACATGGATGAACGTGCCAAATTCCATATAGTGGCGACATCGTTATCACGCAAGTTCAGCAATTTTTCCTCTTCTAGTTTTACTGATATTCTAGATCAATCACCCGTATCCCTGTATGCTGGGGAAGAACAACTTCTAAAGCAAGCCTATGAAAGCGCCTGCTCCACACCCATCAATAAGAATTTTGAGTCTCAACATGTGTTCACCATGATTGAAACTAACATGGCACAGCTAGACGCCATGGGCATCGGACCCAATTGTGGTGGCGGCTTGATCGAATGCTACAAGGAGTTTGCGAGGTGTAGGGAGTGAGCCGCTGCACGTCGAGATAGCCACCGGAAAGTTGCTATCGATAAATTCAAAGAAAAGGTAGATGCATGCCAGCTTCAGTTTGACCAGGACATAGAAAACGAAACAGGAATTTTAGAAGCTATTTCCAAATTTACTGAATGTACTTTTGATGCTGAAGTAGATCTTGCTGTCGACGAAGGTGATTTTATTGCTACACGGTTAAGGATATCGCTAAATGCTCTGGAGAACTTGGTGAATGCATATTGCGCCACATGCTGCTTGGAGAAACGCTAAGCACAACAGAATCGAACCTTTCTGCAAAGAAGCAGGAGAGCATGGATAACGATTCAAAGCTATCTATACTTGAAGATTCCACCCCTGATTTTCATCGAGCGATGGTGTCTGGTGCCTTCAATGCCTTGGACGGGACCGCCCAATACAGGCTCGTTGCAAAATCGCTTCTGGCGTATTGGGGATGCCTACCTAGCTCGACGTTTCCCGAAGGAACCGACGGGCCTCTACGGTTTGCCCCGGCGACGCCAGCAAGTCCTACTACAGCGTATGTTCCAATGTCTGCTCGGCCCTCGTCAACGTCCATGTGGCATCCGAATCGGCTACGCGCCAAGTCGCAGGAACCTATCGGAGGCGAGAGCGATTGCGGAGATCGAACATCCCTGCTGCAAGGGCTGCCTTGAGGAGTTCGACAAATGCGTATCTCGTACCATTCGCAAGCAGTCGGCGTGTTCGGCGGAGGCAATTGAGGCGTTCAATAAGAATGCGAATGCGGTAGTACGCTCCTATCAAGCAGCTCTTGATGGCTCGACTGATCGCATCGCGTTTGTGGCATTCGTACAGCAGATGTCCATGGCCTACGTCTCGTTTGCAGATCAACAAAACAAGTGCCTTCTCGCGCTATCCGGTGCCCTCTCCGATTGCGCGTTGGGCATGGCAATACGACTGGGCGATGCACATGGTGAATGAGCTGTCGCTATCACGCGGCAATAGCCACAAGGCCTGTGATGCCGGCCCCATGGCAACTGCCGGGACGCCTACGCAGATAGCGGCATCATGCTCGACGCGCCAGCATCGTCCCCGCCAGCCAGCAGATCGCCACCGGCACGGACAGCGCCAGCCACGGCGGGATGGCGAAGACGATGCTCATGGGGCCGAACAGGTCCATCAGGTACTTGAGCGCCAAGCCCACGGCGATGCCTACAGTCAGGCGGACGCCTAAGCCGGCTTCCCGCAGCGGGCCGACGACGAAGCCCACCGCCAGCAGCACCAAGCCGAGCACGGCGACGCCTTGCAGCGCCTTGCTCCAGAACGCCACCTGGTAGCGCGTCGCATCCAGGCCTTCCCGTTGCAGGTAGCGAATCTGGAAGCGAAGATCGGCGAACGACAGCTTGGCGGGATCGAACAGCGCCTTGGCGCTGAGCAGCTCGGGGTCGGTCTCGCTTCGCCAAGGCAGGGTCTCGCGGCGGCTTACGGAGGTGGACGACGGCTCCAAGCGGGTCTCCACCACGTCCTGCAGCAGCCAGTGATCTTCGTCTGCCAGGAACGTGGCGCGTTCGGCGCGGCGGGCGAGACGCAGCCGGCCGGCCTCGAAGGCGTACTGCTCCACGCCGATCAGGTCGCCGTTCCTGCCGTAGCCGTCGATGCTGGTGTACAGGCCGCCCTCCCGATGCCAGTAGGCGGCGTTGATGTAGATGTCGCCACTGCCGCGCTGCGCATGCAGCTTCAACGAACTGCCAGCGGCCTCCCCGGCCGGGGCGACGAACTCGCCCAGCGCCTGGTTGCCGACGAGCACGATCAGCGCGGGCACGGCCACCGCGCCGAAGAGCCTCGCCACGGACACCCCGGCAGCGCGCAGCACGGTGATCTCCGCGTTGCTGCCCAGTACGCCCAGCCCCACCAGGGCACCCATGAACACGCCGTAGGGCATCAGTTCGTAGAGCCGTCGAGGCGTACTGTAGAGAACGTACAGCAATGCCTGTTGGTTGGTGTAGCCGGGGGTGACGTCGCGCAGCTCTTCGATGACCGTGAACAGCGTCACCACCGTCAGCAGGCAGAGCATCACCAGGGCGACGGCCTTCAGTACCGTGGCCGCCACGTAGCGATCCATCTGTCCGCCGATCATTCTCGATCCTCCATGCGTCGCGGCGATTTCTCATTGGCGAAATTGTGGGCGACCACACAGCGGTGTCGCCCCATGCGGCCGGGGATCGTCGTCATCTGCCCGGTCGTGCGCTGCGCCGGATCAGCCATGCCGCCAGCGCCAGCGCGATGCCATGCACGGGCCACAAGCCCGATGCGGACGGCAGCGCACCTTCGGCGATGTTCTGCTGCCCGAACAAGAGCATCAGGTAGTAGCCGACGAACAAGCCGACTCCCGGCAGCAGGCGGGCGAACCGTCCGGCGCGGGGGCGAGGACGGGAAATGCCGAACGCCAGCAGCGCCGCCACCACGGTCGTCAACGGCGCCGCAATGCGGCCTTGCAGTTCCGCCGCCTGGCGAGGGTCGTCGATGTCCAGCCGGGCGGTCTCGACCATGCGGGGGTCGGCAAGGGGCGCAATCGGCTCTCGTTCCAGACGCTGGCCGAGACGCCGAAACGCCACCACCCGATAGTCGCCCGCGCCGGGCTGGCCTTCGTAGCGAATGCCGTTCGAAAGTTCCAGAAAGCGGCTGCCCGTGGCAGGCAGTCGATGCTGGCGACCGCGTTCCGCCCACACCACTACGCGCACCGGCCCCTTGCGTTCCGCCATGAAGACGCCGTCCAGACGATTCGCCTGCCGGTCCACGGCTTCGGTATAGGTCACCCGGAGACCTTCGGCATAGACATGGAACGCGCCGGGAATGACGGCATCCAGCTCGCTGTCGTGCAGTTGCTCGATGGATAGCTCGGCATAGAGCCGACGCGCCTGCGGGGTAACGGCGAAGGACAGCATGGACACCAGGGCGGCGATGGGAACGACGCTGGCCAGCAGCCAGCGGATCATCCGCCAAGGGCTTGCGCCAGCGCTGGTCAGCGCCATATGTTCGCGCTCCGCATGCAGGCGTCCGAAGGTGAGCAGCAACGCCAGGAAAAGCGCGAACGGCACCGTTACCTGGACGAACTCCGGCACCCGCAGCGCCAGCAGCAGCCACAGCGCCTCGGCGGTGAAACGGCCCGTAGCCGCCTCCTGGAGGAAGCCGATGAAGCGCCCGCCCAAGCCCACCACCAGCAACAACGCCAACACCGCCAGGAACACCAGCAGCAACTCGCGCGAGATGTGTCGGAACGCTACGACCACAGGATTCAATAGGCTATAGTTGCGCCCCTGATTCGGGGACTATTATGGAATACTCCATCAAGATCGGAAACACGGCATCGGTCGCCACCGCCTGCCTCGTGGTGCCGCGCAGCGCCGCCCATGCCATCGCCGACGCGCTGGGCATCCTCGAACAGGTGGACCTCCTGCTCGCAGGCAGCAAGAACGAAACCGGCATGGTCGCGCGAGCGTTCCGGGACGGCAAGCCGTCGCGGCTGCTCATCGTCGGCAAAGAGACGGGAAAGGAGACCGCGGAAAAGAAAGCGCTCAAGAAGAACGAACGGAAAGAAAACGAAGCCAGCGAACAAGCCGCGGAAGCAGCTTTTCGCAAGGACATGAAAGCCGCGGCGGCGGCCATCGCCGGCCTGGACGTAGGGGACGCCACCCTCTGCCTGGACGAGTTCGCGGTGCCGGGCAGGAATGCGTACTGGAAAACGCGCACCGCGCTGGCTGCGATTTCCCACGCCAGCTACCGCTTCGATGCCTACAAGTCCAAGAAGCCAGCGGCGGCCAAGCTGCGTCGGGTGGGCGTACTCGCCCAGGACCGCAGCGCCGCGCGTCTCGCCGTCCGCCACGCCCAGGCGCTGGACGACGGCCTCGCGCTGGCCAAGGACCTCGGCAATCAGCCGCCCAACGTCTGCAACCCCGCCCACCTCGCCGCCGAAGCGCAGAAGCTGGCAGCGGATGGCGTTTCAGTGACCGTCGTCAAAGAGCAGGAGATGGCGGAACTCGGCATGGGCGCGTTCCTGTCCGTCACCCAGGGCAGCGAGACTCCGGCCAGGATGGCGGTGGTGGACTACCGGGGCGGCGCTGCCGACGCCGCGCCCATCGTGCTGATCGGCAAGGGCATCACCTTCGATACCGGCGGCATCAACCTCAAGGGCAGCGGCGGCATTGGCGAGATGAAGTTCGACATGTGCGGCGCCGCCAGCGTACTCGGCGTCGCCAAGGCCGCCATCGCGGCGCAACTGCCCGTCAACCTGGTGGCCATCGCTGCCGCTGCCGAGAACATGCCCAGCGGCCGCGCCTCCCGCCCCAGCGACATCGTCACCACCATGTCCGGCCAGACCGTGGAGATACTCAACACCGACGCCGAGGGACGGCTGGTTTTGTGCGACGCCCTCACCTACGCAGAACGCTTCCAGCCACGGGCCGTGGTGGACGTGGCCACCCTCACCGGGGCGCAGGTGGTCGCCCTGGGTTCCGCAGCCAGTGCGCTGTACGCCAACGACGACGATCTCGCCACAGCCCTTGCCGCCGCCGGGGACGCCGCCGACGACCGGCTGTGGCGCATGCCGCTGTGGGACGACTACCAGGAGCAGCTGAAGAGCGAGTTCGCGGATATGAAGAACATCGGCGGGCGCGCGGCCGGCTCCATCACCGCAGCCTGCTTCCTGTCGCGCTTCGCCAAGGCTTTTCCCTGGGCGCATCTTGATATTGCCGGCACCGCCTACCGCAACGGAAAGGCATCCACCGGGCGGCCCGTGCCGGCCCTGTTCCAGTATCTGCTCGACGCGACGGCGACATGACCCGGGTGGATTTCTACATCCTCGCCGACATCGACGAGCTCGCTCGGGGTCGATTTTCGTGTCGGCTGGCATACAAGGCTGCCACCGCTGGCAAGCGCGTTCATATACGCGTTCCAGCGCAGGCGGCGAACGACCTCGACGCCCTGTTGTGGGACTACCCTCCAGAGCAATTCCTGCCCCACGCCCGGCTGTCCGCTGCCTCTGGCCACGAGCCGGTGACCATCGGCATCGGCGACGAAGAACCCGACCATCACGAGGTGCTCATCAACCTCGGCGACGATATCGCGCCGTTCTTTCCGCGCTTCGAGCGCGCCTCGGAAATCGTTCTGGCGACCCAGCGTGGCGCAGGCCGCGACAAGTACCGCCACTACCGGGATCGCGGCTATCCCTTGTTCCATCACGAACTCGACGATTGGGAATGAGCGGCAAGGGCTTGGCATCCCGCGCCGACGGCAAGGGCATCGAAGGCAGCTTCGATCCTGGCGCCATCGAGGGCGAGCTCTATGCCAGGTGGGAGCGCAGCGGCTGCTTCGCGCCCACCGGCAACGGCGCACCCTACTGCATCGCCATCCCGCCGCCCAACGTCACCGACCGCCTGCACATCGGCCACGCCTTCCAACACACGCTGATGGACGCGCTGATCCGCTACCAGCGCATGAACGGCCGCTGCACCCTGTGGCAGACCGGCACGGATCACGCCCAGATCGCCACGCAGATGGTGGTGGAGCGGCAGCTGCTGGCCCAGGGCACCACCTTGCAGGACCTGGGCCGGAAAGCCTTCATCGACAAGGTCTGGGATTGGAAGCACGGTACCGGCGGCGACATCTCGCGTCAGATCCGGCGCATGGGTTCCTCAGTGGACTGGTCCCGGGAACGCTTCACCATGGACGAGGGGTTCTCCCGGGCGGTGATGGAGGTTTTCATCCGCCTGTACGAAGAAGGGCTCATCTACCGCGGCCAGCGCCTAGTGAACTGGGACCCGAAGCTGAAGACCTCCATCTCCGACCTCGAAGTGGACAGCCGGGAAGAAGCCGGCCGCCTCTGGCACTTCCGCTATCCGCTTGCACCGGGCCTCGCAACGGACGACGGGAAGGGCTACCTGGTGGTGGCCACGACTCGGCCCGAGACCATGCTGGGGGATACCGCGGTAGCCGTCCACCCGGACGACGAACGCTATCGGTCGCTAGTCGGCAAGGATGTGGAGCTGCCCCTGGCGGAGCGGCGCATCCCCATCATTGCCGACGACTACGTGGATCCGGCATTCGGCTCCGGCTGCGTGAAGATCACCCCGGCCCACGATTTCAACGACTACGAAATCGGCACCCGCCACGGCCTTGCGCTGGTCAACATCTTCAACGCCGATGCCAGCGTCAACGACAATGCGCCGCCAGCCTACCGGCACTTGGACCGGTTCGTTGCCCGCGAGCGCATAGTGGCGGATCTGGACGCGGCCGGCCTCCTCGAGCGCATCGAAGAGCACACCCTGACGGTACCTCGGGGCGACCGCTCGGAGACGGTGATCGAACCCTGGCTGACCGATCAGTGGTTCGTGAAGATCGGACCCCTTGCCGAGCCCGCCATCCGGGCCGTGGAGAACGGCGACATCGAGTTCGTGCCGCGACAGTACGAGAACATGTACTTCGCCTGGATGCGGGACATCCGCGACTGGTGCATCAGCCGCCAGCAGTGGTGGGGACACCGGATTCCCGCCTGGTACGACGATGCCGGCAAGGTCCATGTTGGTCGCACCGAAGCGGAGGCGCGCCTCAAGGGCGGCCTCGACGATGCTGTGGCCTTGCGCCAGGACGACGACGTGCTGGACACCTGGTTCTCCTCGGCGCTGTGGACCTTCGCCACCCTGGGCTGGCCGGAACGGACGCCCGAACTGGAACGCTTCCACCCCACCGACGTGCTGGTGACTGGCTACGACATCATCTTCTTCTGGGTCGCCCGGATGATCATGATGACATTGAAATTCACTGGCGAAGTGCCGTTCCGCAAGGTCTACGTCCACGGCATGGTGCGCGACGCCGAAGGGGCCAAGATGTCCAAGACCCGAGGCAACGGCCTGGATCCGCTGGACATGATCGACGGCATTTCCACCGAAGGCCTAGTGGCCAAACGCACGGCGAACATGACCCAGCCGCAGATGGCCGCGGACATCGCAGCCCGCACCCGGCGGGAGTATCCTGACGGAATTCCGCCCTACGGCACCGACGCGCTGCGGCTCACGTTCTGCGCCATGGCCTCCCAAGGCCGAGACCTAGCCTTCGACCTGAAGCGCATCGAAGGCTATCGAAACTTCTGCAACAAGCTGTGGAACGCGACCAAGTTCGTGCTGATGCACGTGGACGGAGTGGCGGATCGTGCCAGCCCGATCGAGGAAAGCCCCGCCGACCGCTGGATCCTCTCCCGGACGCGAAAACTCGCCGCCACCGCGCACCGGGCCATCGCCGCCTACCGCTTCGACCTCTACGCCAATGCCGTCTACGAGTTTGCTTGGCACGAATACTGCGACTGGTACCTCGAGTTGACGAAACCGGTGCTGTTCGACGAAGAAGCGTCCGCAGCCCAGGTTGGCGCGGCGCGCCATACGCTGCTCGAAGTGCTGGCGACGCTGCTGCGCATAGCCCATCCCATGGTGCCGTTCATCACCGAGACTCTTTGGCGACGGCTGCCGAAAGGCAACGGGACGGGCGACGAAAGCACCCTCATGCGCCAACCCTTCCCCACGGTAGACGCCCTGCCCGACGACCCCGAAGCCGAGGCTGCCATCGACTGGCTCAAGACCGTGGTCACCGGCATTCGCACCATCCGCGGCGAGCTGAACGTCAGTCCAGCCCGGACAATGGACCTGCTGCTGCAAGGCGGCAGCACACGGGATCGCGAACTGCTCGCCACAACCGAATCCCTGCTGCGGAGACTGGCGAAGATCGGCAACCTGAACTGGCTGGCGACAGAAGACGAACCACCGCCAGCCTCGGTGCAGGTGGTCGGCGACCTCAAGATCATAGTGCCCTTGGCCGGTCTCATCGACCTGGAAGCCGAGCGTCGACGACTGCACAAGGAAATCGACAAGTTGGCGAAGGACCTTCGCCGCGTGGACGGCAAGCTGGCCAACGACGGCTTTCTTGCCAAAGCGCCGGCAGCGGTAGTGGCCAAGGAGCGCGACAAAGGCGAAGCGTTGCACAAGCAACTCGACGCGCTCGCCGGACAGCTAAGCCGCTTGCACGCGCTGTAGGGACAACCTAGTCAGGAATCGACGGGTGAACGACGAACTGAAGGTCTTCGCAGGCCGATCCAATCCCAAGCTGGCCAATGCGATCTGCTGCCATCTGGGCATCAAGCGCAGCAGCCTGACCATTTCGCGCTTCTCCAACGACAATCTCTCGGTGCAGATCGACGAGAACGTCCGCGAACGGGACGTGTTCGTGGTGCAGGCTTTCACAGAGCCCGCCAGCGACCGCATCCTGGAGCTGCTGATTACCCTGGACGCCCTGCGCAGCGCCTCGGCACGCCGCATCACTGCGGTCATTCCCTACTTTTCCTATGCGCGATCCGACAAGAAGGATGCGCCGCGCATCTCCATAGCCGGCCGTCTGATTGCCGATCTGCTGAAAACCGCGGGCGCCGACCGCGTACTGACCATGGACCTGCACGCCGAGCAAGTACATGGCTTCTTCGGCATCCCCGTGGATCATCTGACAGCCATCCCCATCATCGCAAGGCACATCGAGAAGACCTGCGACATGGCCAACGCCGTGGTGGTGGCCACGGATGCGGGCGGCGCCAAGCGCGCTGGCAAGTTCGCCGCCCGCTTGGGCCTGCCGCTGGCGATTATCGACAAGCGCCGAGTGAGCGATACGCAAGTGCGGCAAGGCCATGTGGTGGGCGACGTGGAAGGCAAGGACGCAGTGATCTTCGAAGACGAGATCGCCACTGGCGGCACCTTGATGGAGACTGCCCGCACTCTTGAGAAAGGCGGTGCCGGACGCATCTTCGCGGGCGCCACCCACGGCGTGCTCGTCGGACCGGCCATCGACAATCTGCGCGACTCTCCCATCGAATCGCTGACAGTCACCAACACGGTGAAAGTAGGCAAGAAGAAGCGCCTGGACAAGATCATAGTGCTATCGGTAGCGCCGCTGATGGCGGAAGCGATCCGCCGCATCCATACCGGCGAAAGCGTCGGCGCCCTGTTCGCTTGACCGGTCAAGACTCCTCGCGCTTTTCGAGGAAGGTCTCTACCCGAGCCACTCGTTCGCTGAGGTTCGCCACGTCCTCGCGGACATCCGCGATCTCCTCCCGTATCTCGGCATGCTGGCGTTCCATCTCCTTGAGCATCTCGCTGCGCAGGCGTTCCATCTCCTTGAGCATCTCGCTGCGCAGGCGTTCCATCTCCACCTGCATGTCGCCGCGCACCCGTTCGATCTCTACATGCAGGCGTTCTATCCCCACTCGCAGATCGGCGGTCTGCTGGTAGAGGAAGACGAAGCCCGTCAGCACTGCGCCGACGACGAAGGTGCCGATCCATTTGAACAGGCGGAATTCGTTTTGACGCACCACTTCCGAATCCGGCGCCAGCGAAGCCTCGTCGATGCGGGGCGCTGCCTCCCGACTTTTTTCAATGGCTTTGATCCGGCTCGCCAGCCAGTCGTATTCCTGCCGGGTAACGACGCCGGCATCGGGGTTCATCGTCGCCATGACAACCGCTTGATCCATTCTTGAATTGCCACTCTAACGCCACTGAATTCCTCCCTGCAAGAGAGATCGTCTCGCTTTCATGTGGAATGATGCCGCCAATTCTTGTAGGAAATTCGCCTGAAGACGCGACAAACGCACACTACTGTACGATTTCGCTACTACCGAGGCAGTCGGGATCGTTCCTCGTCGGTCAGGCGATGCGGCTCGGCTGCCGGCTTGCCGGTGGCGGCATCGAAAAACGGCGTGCGTTTGTAGGCGCTGCCGAGCCTGGCTGCAAGCATTCTGCGCACCAAGCCGAACAGCAACGGCAAGGACGAAGCCGGCGCATCGCCCAAGGCAGTGGCGTCGCCGACGGCGAGCCGCTTGAACGCATGCATCCGCACCGGGCCTAGGGCCACATCAAGGGGAATATCCAAGGAGGAGAAGTCCATGCAGCGGTGAATGAGGCCGACGAAATGCAGCTTGTGCGATCCCAGGGTATTGCCGATGGGCGTTTGGCAGCAGTCCGAATACCAACGCAGCAGTGTACGCCGCCGACCGGTAACGCACACGCAGGCGAGCTACTCGGCACCGGCGCCGATCGTCACTAGGCTGGGAGAAACCTGGAAGGCGGAGGTGCCGCCGTGTTCGTCGAGCACGTCATCTGCCCGGCCTAAGTAGTGGGCAAAGGCTTGGCAGTCGTCGCAATAGCAGATCGCACGGCCAACGCGGGCAGGCGAAACGTCCTGCAGGACGCCACGCACGGTGCCGCACGTACAGCGAATGGAAATATCTACCGGCATGGGTTCATGGGTCTTCGTTCCGCTCGCTTTGGCGCGGCATGAGCGCTTCAATGCGAACCACTCGCTCTCGGATGTCGCCGACTTCGACACGGATGGCGGCATGTTCCTCCTGCATCTCCTTTCTGATCGCCGCGTGTTCCTCCTGCATCTCCTTGCGGATATCGGCATGTTGCCGTTCCATCTCCGTCAGAACCTGCCCGATGGCAATCCGCAGATCGGCGGTCTGCAGGTAGAGAAAGCCGAAGCCACTGATCATAGCGGTCAATGCGAATGCGCCCATCCACTTGAACAGCTCGAACTCGCGCCGGCGAACGACATCCGCTTCGGGTTCTTTCGGCTTCTCGCCGGCGCGAGGAACGGACTCGTCTGCTGAACGCGGCAACGCCCCCTCGAGGGCTTTCTCGAGCGCCGCGAGCCTGCCCATTAGAAGTCCGACAGTAGTGTCGAACTCCCGACGCGGGACGCCAGCGTCGGGATTCATCGTTGTCTCCATCGCAACTTCCTGCTACGTTCCGTCTTCAATGGAGGCGATTCTACGTCCTCGCATCTTCGTGGCGAAGAGCAGTTTCGCCATTCTGCTCGCCATCCATGCCAGCGTTGTTTTGTAGGAGATCACCCCGAAAATCCGCGAATCGTCAGCACTACCTTGCCGAAGGTTCGATTGCTGGCGATGAGTTCATGGCCCTCGTCCGCCTGCTCGATGGGCAATTCGCGTTCCACCACGGGCTTGACGGCGCCGCTTTCGAGCAGCGGCCACACCCGCGCCCTCAAGGCGTCCATGACCGCTGCCTTGGCGGCGATGGAACGGGCGCGCAGCGTGGAGCCGATCACGCGCATTCGCTTCGCCATGATCCGACCAAGAGAAAGCTTGGCCGATGCGCCGCCAAGCAGGCCGATGACCACCAGCCGGCCGTCGACGGCAAGACTGGCCAAGTTGTCGGCAAGGTAGGCGCCGCCCACCGGATCCAGGATGACGTCGACACCTTGGCCATCCGTCCACGCCGCCACCGCGGGCGCGAAGCTGCCGTCATGGCGGTCGAACCCGGCAGCGGCGCCCAAGGCCACGCAGCGCTCGACTTTCTCCTGGGAGCCGACGGTGACGAACGTCGGATTGCCGAACGCCCGACACATCTGAACGGCGGCGGTGCCGACGCCGCTGGCGCCGGCGTGCAGCACGACGCGCTCGCCCCTGGCCAGCTTCGCCTCCATGAACAGGTTGAGATAGGCGGTGGCGAACACCTCGGGCAGCGACGCGGCCTCGGCGAACGACAGCCCGACGGGCCTTGGCAGCACTTGTCCGGCTGGCACGACGACGGTTTCGGCATAGCCGCCCCCGGCGAGCAGAGCGCAGACTTCGTCGCCCGGCACAACCCGCGTCACGCCCTCGCCCACCGCGGCCACGACGCCGGCGCATTCCAGCCCCAGGATGGGGCTCGCGCCTGGCGGCGGCGGATAGCCGCCAGCGCGTTGGGCGAGATCCGCGCGGTTGATCGCAGTGGCGTGGTTTTCGATCCTGACTTGGCCGGGGCCGAGGGCAGGCTCCTCGGCTTCGCCCCAGACCAAGCGATCGCCTTGTACGAGAATAGCTTTCATCGTCTACCAGGACATGCGCATCTTCACGCCTCGTCCGTGAAGATAGCGCTTCAAGCCGGAGACCGTGTAGTCGCCGTAATGCACCATGGACGCCACCAGGGCGGCATCCGCCCTGCCTTCGGCGAGCGCGTCGTACAGATGCGCAGGCTCGCCAGCGCCGCCGGAGGCGATGACGGGAATGCGCACCGCCTCGCTCAACATGCGCGTCAGCTTCAGTTCGTAGCCGGCGCGCGTGCCGTCGGCGTCGATGGAGTTGACCACCAGTTCGCCGGCGCCCAGCCGCTCTCCCTGCCGCGCCCACGCCAGCGCATCGACGCCCATGGGCCGACGCCCGCCGTCGACGACGATCTCGTAGCCCGAGGGAATGTCCTTGGTGGCCCGCACCCGGCGGATGTCCATGGACAGCACGATGTTCTGGCTGCCAACGGCATCCGCGCACTCGGCGATCAACGCCGGCCGGCGCACCGCGGCGGAGTTGACGTTGATCTTCTCCGCCCCCGCCAAACGCAGCGCGGTGGCATCCGCCACCGAGGCGATGCCACCGCCCACCGACAGCGGGATGAACACCTGTTCGGCGACGGCTTCCACTACGTCCAGGATGATCTTGCGACCGTCGCTGGAGGCGGTGATATCGTAGAACACCAGTTCGTCGAGGCCATCGAGATAGTACTCCCGCGCCCTCTCCACCGGATCGCCGAGGTTCCTGGTATCGACGAACCGCACGCTCTTGGCCAGATGGCCGTCGCGCACATCCAGACAGGCGATGAGGCGTTTGCTAAGCATCCGAGTCCTTCGGTGTCAAACCCGCTACCCCAAATGTCGGCGCACCGATGCCATCGGCGCCGCCAGGAGGTTCGTCGCGATCGTAGTCGCCTTCCAGCGAAGGCTTGCGGTTGACGAGCAAGGTCTCTCCTCCCACCGCCAACTCGATGTTGCCATCTCGTACACTCGCTGCGAACCTAGGCAGGGCTTCAGGAGCCTCCGACAGCAACTGGTCGAGCGGGGAGCGAATGTAAGCCTGCAGAAAGCATGGCATCGTTGGGCCGGCAAGTTCATCAAGGTGCTGCCAAGCGTTTGCTCCGATGTAGGCCTCTCCTTCAGCCGCACGGAATGCTCGTTCGAGTTCGACAAGTTTCGGGTTTGCCGTGCCGTCGAGGACGATCAGGACGGGCGTAAATCCGCTTGCTTGACAATCCATAGGAAAATCCAACTCCTCCCTCCAACGTCCCTGTCCCGAAGCGGCGATAGTCAATCGAATCTTCAGTTCATAAGCGCGACGGTCCAGGATGCAATCCACTTGGCGACCCTTGCTTGTGTCCCGGTGCCTCTTGACAGGACTGTTTGATGCAGGTGCAGGCGTACCGCTAACGGCATTCGCTATCACAGGCTCGAACAAGTAGCCGGTTTCCTGCCCTGCTCGATTGTCGATATCGAACATCCACTTGCGCCAGATCAAGAAAGCTGCCAATGCTCCGGAACCAAGGACACCGTACTGGAGCAAACCACGAGGTCCTACCTGCTCAAGAGTGGGCATAGGTTGGGTTTCAAGGATCGTCTCGTATTTCAACCTCGCCTTGTGCAAAGCAGCTAAGCAGGCGAAGTACATGTCCCCGTCTGCATTGAGTCCCACGAGCCGCTCGAACATCTTGCGCGGGTTGTCCGATGCGAGGCGCAAAGCGTCGTTCGGCTCGGCAAAGAATTGCGCAAGATCGGCCGGAACATCAGGGAAGTGCCGTCCTAAGTCCAGGTCCAGCGCGATGCGCCCAATAAGATAGGCACACATGTCGTCGTCGAGCCCTGCTGCCTGGCCGCCACCGTCCAAGGCCCGTGCCTTTGTCCAAACCGCCTGCTGCGTTTTCGTCAGGGCCATAGCGATGATTGCCTGCTGGGAGGCCAACCACTCTGGAAGCGCTGTACGACACGACGGCTTACTGCCTGAAGGGCTGGACTCATGCCGGACGACAGCGTCGGCGCGAAGCTCAGCAGCGCACCCTTGCCCTGCCTTGGCAGAGCTCGCGCAATGCCGCCGGCAAGGTATTCGGCCAAGCGCCAGGCGAACAGCGGCGGCACGGCATTGCCGATGAGCCGAGCGCGATCCCGACGCGAGCCTCGGAAGACGAAGGTGTCCGGGAAGGTCTGGATCCTCGCGCACTCCCGCAGGGTGAGACAGCGTTGCTCGAAGGGATGCAGGAACTCGCCGATCGCGCCTGTCGTAATCGCCTTCGACGGTTGCTCGGGGTCGAGCCGTCGCAGCCCAGCCGGCGCACCGCCTCGGCGTTGCGTCGGCGTTCCGTCCATGACTCTGCGAAACGCACGGCGACGGTAGCTGTCGTGCCACAGGTGGGCCGGCAAGTCCTTCATGCATTGGCCGGGTTGCAGCAATTTCGCTCGATCGACATGCGCCGGCTTCATCGCCAAGTAACCGTGGTCGAACTCGTCGGGCGGCGCTTTCGATGCGAGTTCGCGGGCTGGAGGCAGTCCTTCGAGCGCGGCGCCAAGGGTTGGCGTCGGCGGCAATGCGCCGTTGGTCCCCAGCACGGCGCCAGGTGCGCCATAGGCGCGGTGGGTGGCGTCGGGAAATCCGGGATCCCAGCCAAGGCCGCCGATCACCACCACTCTCTTGCAGTGCTGCGGGACGCCAAAAGTGGCGGCGTTCACCTTGCGCAGATGCATCTGGTAGCCCGCTTCGAAGAGAGGTTCGAGCAGATCGAAGACGAACCTGCCATCGCCTCCGGTGAGAAATCCCTCGACGTTCTCGAACAGGAAAGCCGACGGTCGATGCTCCGCCACGAGGGTGGCGAAAACGCCAACGAGAGTATTGCGATGATCGTCCTCCCTGCGCCGGCCGGCGGAAGAGAATCCCTGGCAGGGCGGCCCACCGACGATAACCGCGGCATCGGGCAAGAGCAGCGTCGGCGAGATGGCGACCGCCTCTGCCCCATGGCTGAAGTTGCCCCGGTAGGTCTCGACCGCCCGCTGCCAATGATCTAACGCTGCGACGACAGGGAATCTGGCTTGCTGAAAACCCAAGGACAGTCCTCCCGCGCCGCAAAAGAGATCGACTACGGTAGCGGCTCGCATCAGTGTTCCGGCGGACGATGCGCACCGTCCCAGGCGGCGAAGCGCTCGAGCAGGCGCAGGCCGGCGCGGCCGCTCTTCTCCGGATGGAACTGCGTCGCCACGTAGTTGGCTCGGCCCAGCGCCGAGCAGAACGTCCCCTCGTAGGTGGACTCGGCCAGCACGTCGGCTCGATTCGTCGGCACCGGGCGGTAGGCATGCACGAAGTAGAACTCGTCGCCTTCTTCGATGCCGTCGAGCACCGGATGCGGCTGCACGACGCGCACCGCGTTCCAGCCCATGTGCGGCACCTTGAGGCCGGGATCGTCCAGGCGGAAGCGGCGCACGTCGCCGGGCACCAGCGCCAAGGTTTCGGTGTCGTTCTCCTCGGAGCGCTGCAAGGAAATCTGCAAGCCCAGGCAGATGCCGAGAATGGGCGTGCCGGCGTGGAACGCATCCACCAGCGCCGCGCCGACGCCGCTGGCCGTCAAGCTGCGCATGGCGCTGCCGGCGGCGCCGACGCCGGGAAAGACGATTCGATCGGCGCCGCGCACGCGAGCCGGATCGTTGGAAATCCGCGCTGGCAGGCCCACTTCCCGACAGGCGCGCTGGACGCTGCGAAGATTGCCGGCGTCGTAGTCGACGATGATGGCGCCAGACGACAAGGCGCTACTTCCTGCGCCAGCGGCCCGACACCTTGACGTAGCGGCTTGGCTGCGTCCTCTCGATGGCGCGCTGGCCGGCGCGAGCTTCCACGTCGGCCAGCGCGATGCCGTTATCGTCGGCGATACGCCGGTAGCGGGCGCGGCGCTTGGCGTTCACGTCGTCGACCAGTGCCCGGCCCCCGGCCGGCGCATCGGCCTGCACGAGGCCGAGGTAGCCGTTCTCCTTCTCGCCCACCAGTTCCGCGTACTTGGCGGCGCGCAGATCCATGCCCAGCGCCGAGAGGGCAAGCACCGCGATGGTCGCGGCCAGCGCGTATTTCGAAACTTTCCGTCGCATTAGAACAACTCGCTGTCTTCGCCGAAGAGGTCGTCGAGTTCCTCGTCCACCTTGACGAGAATCTCGTGCTTGATGTTGACGTTCAGATTGATGGTGATGGGTTCGTCCGTAGCCACCTTCACCGTCGGCGCGCAGGCCGCGGCCAGTGCCGTCAGCGCCCAAGCCATCCCCAGTCGCCGCCGCATCGGTTTATTCCCTTTCCAGGCCATGTTCCATCCGCCTGCCGACTCGATCCGACAACTGTAGCGACTTCAGCAGCGCCGGCAAGTCCTGCGTGACGTTCACGTTGTAGTGGATCGGGCGGCCGGCTTCGATTTCGGGATTGCGGCCTTCAAGCCGGATGCCGAGAGCGAGCGTACCGTTCCGGGCATAGTCCACATCCACTGCCAGATGCTGGTAGCGGAAATCGCCGAGCGCATGCAGCGCGAAGTCCAGGCCGGTGCGATCCGCCAGCGCCGCCGCATCCGCGGCGCCGGAGTAGCGGACGACGACGCCGGGCGGACGCGCCTCGAAGCGGCCGGCGGCTACGGTGGGAACGCCGGCTTCGAGGCGCACCGGCACGGTGCCGTCGAGTACGCCGCTGCCCGTGACCGCCTCGCCCTGGAGCGCGAGAACATCGGCCACCTGGATGCCTTCAATGCGCAGATCGAACGCGGCGTCGTGGCTCGAAGCATCGTAGGCGGAGGGATCGATTGAGAACGTGCCGCCGAGGGCCTAGCCGGCGGACGAACGAACATGGAATGCCAGCGACTCGCCGGTAGCCACGCCGACCATCGCCCGCAGCGAGTGGATCGGAAAGCTGACATCCACCGTGGCGGCCGCGAGCACCATGTCGCCAAACATCTCTTTGCCGCCAGCGTACCGGGCCTGCCCTTGGGCCGAGATGCCGCGCACAACGATATCGTCCAGGCGCGCCGTGCCATCCTGGATGCCAAGGCAACGCGCCCGTCAGTCATCCGCACCTCGCCCCGCAGTTCCGCCGCGAAGTCCCCGGCGGCAGCCTCCACGGCCAAGCTGAAGCTACCTTGCACTTGTGCGGCATCCATCAGTTCGGCCACGGTGAAACGCCGCGGCAGCGCGACGTCGAGTTCGGCTTCCAGCGATCCATCGAAGCCGGGCTGCGCGACGAAGCGCCGTACGCTCTCTGCGCTCAGCGTCGCGGTCAGCGTGACGACGAGGCCCGTGGCATCGAGGGTGCCGTTCACCGCGACGGCGATGCCAGCGGGATCGGCCAGACGCAGCGCGAACGTCCCGGACCGTTGCAGGTCGAAATCGACGGCCGCATCGGCGATGGCAAGCGCGACGGATGCTTCCTCGGCATCGAGAGCGAACCGCCCGGCTACCGCCGCGGGGAGCCCCTGGATACTGAGGGCCCGGATCGCCATCTGCTCCACAGGCACGGCTTCCCACAACGCCGCCGGCGCAAGCCAAGCGGCGAGGGCGTCATCAAGGCTCGCTTCGCCAGCCGCGAGCCGCGCCTCGACCTGCTCGATTTGCACCTGCGCAATGCGCCCTGCCAGCAGCTCCGACGGCGTGTACGCCACGGCCGCTTGCCGGACATCGAAGCAGTGCCCGGCGTAGACGAACGAAAGCGCTTCCAGATGCACACCCGACCACCCAGGCCGCTGCATGCGAATCGCCAATTCCGCCACGCCGAGGGGTCGCAGACAGTCCGCCAGCACGAGCGGCACAAGCCACGGCGAAACCAGTACGCCGTGGCCAGCACGGCTTGTCGCCATCGCCGCGGCGGCGATGGTCTTCCATGCGATCCTCAAAGACATCCCATGCCACCCGAATTGCGTCCGCTTTGCCTGAGACGGCCGGCAGCACCCGAAAGCCTGTCGGATTCGCCGCGCCGGCAGCAAGGCCGGATGGCCAATTTTCCACCACGCCATGCCACGATCGTGCCGGCCCCTCGGCATCGCCTAGGGCGGCGATCCGCCATCCTCAGGCATTGGGCTTTGGGGTTGGTACGAAACAAGACGGGCATGGGAATGCGACATCTTCTGCTGACGAGCAGCGCCTCTTCGGTAAACATGAAACGGTCGAGATGGACGTAGGCGAGCGCGAAGCGATAGTCGTTGCGCCTCCGTTCGGTTCGTATGGCAACTTCAGCTCCCGTCCGTGGGCCGGCCTTGCTGCCGCCGAACAGCCGGTCATCGGCACCGCCTTCCCACTCGACGAACTCGGCCAGTCGGAGAACCCCGAACATCGAACTCATCATCTCGAAGAAGCGGACAAAGTTGCTCGCGCACCACCTCGAACCCGTAGTTCTCCAAGGTACGCAGTTCCAGGGCATAGCGAGCCGGGGCCGTCTGGGCGTTCAACACTGCCCCGAGTCCCAGGTTGGACGGGCGGCCCCTGGCTGAACTTCGGTTGCGCACGGCTGCGATGCCACCGCGACGGTCGAATACGGCCTCCAACGGCGAGGTCTTTGCGTCTGCAAGAAATGCGAAGACATCGACGATATTGCTCTTGCCGGCACCGTTCTGGCCAACTAGAAAGGTCGGGTCGGCGAGCTCGATTTCAGCCGATAGAAGGCTCCGAAAACGCTTCAAACGCAGGCTGTCAAGCATGGGAACAGTCATGCGTCGCCTCGGGATCGCAAGCAACATGGCGTCCAGCACCCGCTGTTCGCGGCAGCCGCGCGGATAGAGCGCGGAATGGGCGTTGGTCATACGCAGAAAATCGGATCCATGCTCCTGTTCGGAAGTGGCCAGCGCCCGCAGGGCGTTTGCGGGCCCGCCCGCAGCAGCATGGCGGCATGCACGCAGTTCAGCGCGGCCAAGCGCCTGCATTCGCACGGGATCATCGGCACTGCCCGGCGTCCGCGTTCATCGTGCGCGCCAGCGCAGCAATACATTCTCCAGGCTCTCGACCAGAGGCTGAATATCGCTCTCCGACAGTTCGGCTTCGCGCCGGGCGACCACCCGGCAAATGTCCGAAGGGGATCTGTGCCGGTCGTCGGCCAAGCCCTGGAGCTTGTATTTGGCTATTTCCGCAGACGAGTCGGATGCAGAATCGTACAGCGCGTCCAGCCGGCTCATCTGGTTGGAAAAACCTTCTCGGTCGCAGCCCAAGTCCGCGGCCATGCCGCCGCCATCCCGCCTCAACCGATCCCATACCCAGGATTCCGGCGCAGCTTCGCCGGGCAGAAAGAATATCGGCACATCGGCTCCAGCTTGATCGCGTATCTTCCGCTCGACCGCTTCGCCGCGCTGGTCGCCATCGAGCACGAAAACGAAATTGTCGATCTGTCCGAATTTCCTGAACGCAGCGGCATGCGTCGGGAATTCCCTGGCACCCGTGTCCCGTCCGATGCGAACCGCGTCTCCCCTCATGTTCTGCCGGGGTGCCAAGACATCGAAGACGCCCCGCAAAATGCCTTCTGCGGCATCGTCTTCGCACAGCAGGTTGAGACATTCGCTGGAACGCCCGTACAGCGCATCCTGGACCATATCGCGATAGGGCGGCTGCACCTTGATTTGGCCGGCTTCGCTGCGCCGGAGGAAAACGCGCCCGTGGCTGGGCACCGAATCGAGCACCACCGGGCTATGGGTGGTGACGATGATCTGCAGGTCGTTGCGCAGGGCAAGCTGTTGCAGTTGCAGCATGAGCAGGCGCTGAACCCACGGGTGCAGCCCGGATTCCACTTCATCGATCAGCACCAGCGCGCCCTTGAGTTGGGCGATCTCCTGGGACAGGCGCAGGATGGCGCGCTCGCCGGAAGCCATATGCAATTCGGAGTAGGCCGCGCCGCCTTTTTGAGCGGCAAAGAGCAGGTCCTTGTTGCCGCTGCGCAGATCGACGACTTCTGCGTAGCGGAAGGGAAGCATGTGCTGGGCGAAGTTGATCTGCGATGCTGTCAAATGCTCTTCTTGCGGCGCCGACTTCAGGCGCGACATGCTCAGTACGCCGCGCACCTCGGATGGATTGCTGAGATTGCTGAGGGTTCTGAGATAGATGGGCCGCTCCGGCTGACGGGCGTTCTTGCGGCCGAGAAAGCTGCGGTTCCAGCCCTTGGCGCGCCGCCACCGCATGGAGCGTCGGCCGTCGGGCGTTGCGTAGTCGAACGTGATGACGGCTTCGCTCTTCTCGTCTTCACGCCGGCTGAATCCGGGGCGATAGTCCGGGAAGAGGGTGGACGGCACGAAATCCTTGATGCCCGCGCCCGGCACCTTGTAGGCGCAGGCGGCGGCGAAGAGAACGGTGGATTTTCCGCTGGCGTTCTCTCCGGCAATGACGCTCACCGGGTAGTCGAAGACGACCCGGAGGTCATCGACGGCGCGGATGCCGCGCAAGGAGATGTCCGTGAGAAAATGCGGGAAATGCGGCTTTTTCCCCTGTAGCTGTTCCCATAAGCGTTTCAAACGTTCCTCGATCATCGTGGCTCTCCGCCATGGATGCAGCCGACGCCGAAGCCCCGGGCCTTGAGCCGGTCCATGAGGTAGTCGAGCGCGTCCTTGAACTCGGTGAACAGCAGCAGTCGCTGGTCGGGACGGTAGAAGAAACCCTCGCTCCGCATGATGTCCCTGAGCCGGGCGGGCTTTGCCTCGTTGCCGGCATGCTCGATCGCCCGGGCGCTGTCCGCGAACCGCCTCGGTTCCGCGATTTCGTCGCGCACCTGTTCCGCATTGCCGGCGAGCGTGACCGCATCGAGGCGCGCTTCGAGACGCTCCCGCTCCGCATCCTCCATCTCCTCGAGCTCTTCGGGATCCGGAAGTCCGGGCAGCGCGGTCTGCGCACGTTTCAGGCCCTCTTCCAGGCGTCTGGCCTGGTTCTCGAGCGAGCGGACATCATGCAGATGCTGGAGGCGAGGCGCATCTGGTACAGCGCCCTCACGAATCCGACGGTGCGCACTCGCGGGTAGTCTTCCAAGCCTTCGGGCTCCTCGGGTTCGGTGTCGGTCGCAGCCACTGTCTCCCCTTGCGTTTATCTCTGCCCTGCGCCAGCCCAAGCCGCCAGCGCAGGCGCTAGTCGATGGGAGCGCTAGCGCTTCGCCGCACCACGAACAGCAGATCGCCAGCGTTTACCTGCGTCCCGTTGGCGACGTTGACGCGGGCGATCTCGAATCGCTGCGCCGAATCGTACAGGACGCTGCCGGCGGCGGCGTTGATGTCGGCCAGCCGCACCGGCGTGAAGATCTTGAACGCTTCCAGCTGGCATAGCGTGGTCTCGGTATCGACGCGTTCGCCCATCGCCACGTAAGGCGGTTCCGTCGGCGACGGCGTGAGGTAGAGGATGCCGGTGGACGGGGCGAGCACCTTCAGCTCGTTGCTGTCCTCGATGGCGATGGCGTCGAAGCCGACGGCACCGACGTCTTCGCCAGCGGCGTCGGCGATCTCGGCGATCAGTTCGCCAGCGTCGAGCCGGGCGAGGAATTCCGGCAGGTAGCCGGTATCGTAGTCGCCCCGCAGAAACACTTCGTCGCGCAGGATGCGCTTGAGCAGAGCGACATTGGTGGAGATGCCGCGGATGCGCACCCGATCCAGGTAGTTCGCGAGCTTGCGGGTGGTCTCGGCACGGTCGAGGCCGTGGGCGATGATCTGCGCGATCATGCTGTCGTAGTAGGGCGAGACGAACTTGCCCTCGCCAGCGGCGGCGATGACCTCGATGCCGTCCTCGTCCGGCAGCAGGCACTCGCCGACTTCGCCCGGGCTGGGCTGGAACACCAGCGCGCCGGCGGCGGATTCCACCAGCTTCTCGGCGTTGACACGAGCCTCGATGGCATAGCCATTGGCAGCCGCTTCCAATTCGGCGATGCTCTCGCCGGCCGCGATGCGCAGCTGCTCGCCGACGATATCCACTCCGGCCACTTGCTCGGTCACCGGATGCTCTACCTGCAGGCGCGTGTTCATCTCCATAAAGTAGACCGCGCCAGCGTCCAAGTCGTAGATGAACTCCACGGTGCCGGCGCCGACGTAGCCGACGGCGTTCGCCAGGGTGGCGGCATGGCGGCACACCGCCTGCTCCAGCTCCCTCGGCAGCATGGTCGAGCCGGATTCCTCGACAACCTTCTGCTTGTCCCGCTGCACACTGCAATCGCGCAGGCCCAGCACCTTGGTGTTGCCGTGTCGGTCGCGCAGTATCTGCACCTCGATGTGGCGCAGCGACGCGATGTAGCGTTCCAAGTAGATGTCGCCGTTGCCGAAGGCGGCACGCGCCTCCACGGAAACACGGTGGAAAGCCTCGTGGAAGTCGCCGGGCTCCTCCACTACCTGAATGCCCTTGCCGCCGCCGCCATGCACCGCCTTGATGAGCACCGGATAGCCGATCTCCGCCGCGCTCTCGGCGGCCAAGTCGCCGTCGGTGAGGATGCCGTGGCTGCCGGGCACCACGGGTACGCCATAGGCCAAAGCGGTGGCGATGGCGTTGGACTTGTTGCCCATGGTCTCCATGCCGGCAACCGGCGGACCGACGAAGTTGATGCCGTAGGCGCGGATCAGTTCGGCGAATTGGGCGTTTTCCGAGAGAAAGCCGATGCCCGGATGGAGGGAATCCACGCCTTCATGCTCGGCGATGCGAACTACCGAACGGGCGTTGAGATAGCTCTCGTCCGGGGTGTTGCCGCCGATGCAGACTACGGCATCGTTCGGCAGCAGCATGTCCACCGCGGTGGATTCCATGTCCGGGTCCGACTGCACCAGCACCACCGCCACGCCATGTCGCTGCGCCGCCCGCACCAGCTTCACCGCGGTACAGCCCCGGGCATGGACCAGCATCTTCCGCAGCGGACGGAACAGCTGCTGTTCGCTCACCTTCGGGCGCTCCGCGCGCGCGCTCGGCCGCTCCAGGGTGAGTACGCCGGCCATAACGCGATTGACCACGTCCGCCACCGTCTCCCGGGGCACGGGAATGTCCGGGTCGATCCTGCGCAGCTGATCGTCGAGATCGGGCAGGAACGGATGCTTCACCAGACCCTGCATGGCCCCTGGCACGTTGAAGAGGTAGTTGGCGAGGTGCGAGTCCGAAGGCAGATAGCTCGATACCACGATCTGGCCGGCGAAAGGCAAGCTGGCACCAGAGAAATAGTAGGTCTGCACCAGCGGATGGGTGACGAAGCTGGCCTGGGCGCCGCCAGTGCAGTCGCCGAAGCCGAACACGATCACCGGCAGGTCGAAGTCGCGCACGAAGCGGGTGATGCGGTCGTTCACCGCCGCCATGGAGAACAGTGCGCCAGCCCCTTCCATGGTCTGCATGCCGCCCGACGAGATGAAGCAGACCACGGGCAGATTCCGCTCCGCACAGACGACGAGCAGCTTGCAGAACTTCTCGGCGCTGGCCATGTCGAACGCGCCGGCTTTGAACTCTACGTTGGAGATCACCACGCCCATCGACAGGCCGCCGTCGCCGTTCTTGAACCGGCCGATGCCGGTCACCACGCCGCAAGGCGTCGTGCCCTGCTGCAAGGCGCTGTCGATGGACACCCGCAAACCGGGAAAGCGATGCGGGTCGGAACTGATGAGATCGCCGTCGCGCTCCTCGAAGTCGTCGAAGAACCGCTCGATGAAGGCGGCGCTGCTCGTGGCTCTGGCCCGCTTGCCGCGCTGCAGGACGTCGCGAATCAGCAGATCTCGATAAGCCTGGATCAGGCGGTTCCAGAAATCCTTGCGACGGCCGATGCGGCGCGGGGCGATGCGCCCGTCGTAGCGCTGACCGTCCCATTCCGCATGCAGGTAGGAGGCCAGCAGGGTCTCGAACAGGAAGGTGACCACCACGAACAGCGTGTCGGAAACATGGGAGAAGACGTTCTTCTTCCACTCTTCCACGTCGCGGAAGAAGCGGTTCGAGCGCGGCATCTTCGACGTGCGCGTGTACCAGTCGAAGAACTGCGTACGCAGCCGCGCGGCGGCGCGGTCCGCATCGCCCCGAACGAAAACGCTCTTCGCGGCCTCGGCCAAAGTGGTTTCGATCAGCTGCTGCAGGGACGTTCGGGAAAGCGACCGGGTGGACTCCGCCTCTTGGGCGATGAAATCCAGGTTGGCGATGATGTGATCGTAGACTTGATCGAACAGCAGCAGGTTTTCGCACTCCAAGGCGAAATCGGCGCGCAGTTCCTCTTGCAGTACCACGTCGATGATCGTCATGTCCGCCGGCGCCACGGCGCGGCCCTCGGCATCGACCTTGGCGACGGTGGCGCCGAGGCGATCTTCCACTACCAGCCGATTGGCGACGACGGCGGACGATTCGCCATTGACTGCTGCGCGCGCGCTTGGCGACAGCAGGCCTTCGGCCGCCAGATCCGGGACCAGAGGCGCCTCGGTGATGGCCATGTTGAGTTCCGCAGCCAGCTGTTCGCGCAGAAAGGCGTCGGACTTGTCGGCGTTGTCCGCGAACAGCTTCATGCCCTCGTGAGTGAAGCGTTGACGCAGCACGGGGCCAAGCGTCGTGTCCGTGCGAATGGCTTCGATCAAGGCGCGCGGCTCGATCAGATCGGCGACGCGGAACAGGTGGCGGGTCTCGGCGACGTCGTCGACGAACGTTCGAAGGTCTCGAAAATTGCCGGCGGCGTCGCCTTTCCAGCGATTGTAGAGATACATGCCGGCGGTGGCGATCAGCGTAGCGCGGGCGTTCTCGTAGTTCTCCTGCCGCTCGCCGAAGAGGAACTGCGCGAGACGGCCGCGGGCATCGTGGATGGTCTCCTTCTTCTCCAAATAGTTCTTCCAGGCCTTGGAGAGAGCGTCGTCGTAGATGACCTTGTCCGGATCCTGCAGCCAGCGCAGGAATGTCTGGCGTCGCTCTCGGGCGGTGCGCACATCGAGTTCGCCAGTGGGCAGCTCCTGCTCCGCCAGCCGACCGTAGGTGTGGGCGGAGGTAGCCTTGATGCGCCGCCGCACCCGCAGGTAGCGCAGATAGCGGTAGGCGACGCCGAACACGTTGAGATACTCGGTGGGATTCTTGGTGAGCGTAAGCGCCGCGCTGGCCTGCACTTTGCGCAGCCGTTCCGAGGGGTCGAGATAGCGTTGCAGGCTGCGCTGGTAGTGGTCGAGGATGTAGGGATTGGCGGCGACGAAGCGCTTGGTGCTCTCCTCGACGTGATGGATGCCGGAGACGATGGCCGAGCGCAGGTTCTCGATGTCTTCGCCGGGCACGTAGTCGATGACCGCATCGATGTTGCCCTGACGCTTGAGTTCGAAAGGCGACAGGCCCACCTGCTTGGCGCACTGCTGCCAGGAGAGATTCAAACGCCGGGCGATGCTGGCGAGGCCGGCGGGCTGGATGGTGCTGAACACGGCGTCGCGCACCGACAGGATCAGGTTGCTGGCGGCCAGGGGGATGGCGCCGCCCGAGTAGCCGAGGCCGTAGACGATGCCGAGGTTGGGCACGTCGGTGTTGGACATCTCCGCGATCAGCCGGGAGATGCTGTGCGACTGGTTGCTCTTGTTGGCCGCCTCGTCTCCGGCGGCGCCCGGCGTGTCCATCAGGCTGACGATGGGCAGCGAGCGGTTGGAGAACTCCTCGATGCAGTCCGCCGCCTTCAGATGGTGCTCCGGCATCCATTCGCCGCTGCGCCCGGCGCGATTTTGAGCGATGAAGCCGACGGGACGCTGCTCGCCATCAAAGTCCATCGCCACCACCGCCGAGTAGAACGGGCCGTCGCGGTTCTCTTTCTCTACGCTGCCGAGGCGGCGGACGGCCTCGGGCGCGGGCAGACGCTTCGGATCCTCGGCACCGGCCATCACCGCTTCGATGTAGGAGTCGATATCCATGCTGTCGAGCAGCTCGGCTTGGCGGAGAATGTCCGCCTCGGACAGTACGCCGCGCAAGGGCGGTTCGAATTCCTGCTCGGCGTCCGGCAGCAGGGAGGAATCCCGGGCCAAGGACTCGGCAATGAGGAACATACGGTCTATCCCGGAGGCAGCGTCGCCCATGGCCTATCCCTACCTTACTAGCGAAGTAATCAACCCTGAGTGCATTGCGGAATCGATCGCGTGTCGGCGCTGTTTGGCGCTACAATCGCACCCTGAACAATTCCACAAACTCGGTGCCAAATCCACAGTAGAGTTTCGCCGTTTGCCGATTCATCGTGCAGCCACTGCGAAATCGCCCTCGCCATGACGAAATCGTCCCTCGCCATCTCCATTCTGACCGTTTCCGACACCCGCGGCGGTGCCGAAGACACCTCTGGCGACCTGCTCGCCGAACGACTCGAAGCCGCCGGCCATGGGCTGGCCGAGCGCCGCATCGTGCGCGACGACATCTATCTCATCCGGGCCGTGGCGAGCGCCTGGATCGCCGACGCCAAGGTGCAGGTGGTGCTGACTACCGGCGGCACCGGCTTCACCGGCCGGGACAGCACCCCGGAAGCCCTGCTGCCCCTTTTCGACAAGACCATCAACGGCTTCGGCGAACTGTTCCGGCAGATATCCTTCGCCGAGATCGGCACTTCCACCATCCAGTCCCGGGCCGTCGGCGGCCTTGCGAACGGAACGCTGATCTTCGCTCTGCCGGGCTCCACCGGCGCCTGCCGCACCGCCTGGGACAAGATTCTGCGCAATCAGCTGGACGTCCGCTTCAAACCGTGCAACTTCGCCGAACTCCTGCCCCGATTCCACGAACGCGACCATGAGGAGAGATCATGACCCAGGCCTACATCCTCGGTGCCCGGCGCACTCCCATCGGCGGTTTCCAAGGCGTCCTCTCCCAATGCACCGCGCCAGAACTCGGCGCCCACGCCATCCGCGCCGCCATCGATCACGCCGCCATCAACGCCGAGACCATTGACGAAGTGTTCGTGGGCTGCGTGGTGAGCGCCGGCGTCAAACAGGCGCCTGCCCGCCAAGCCATGCGTCTCGCCGGCGTGCCCGACGCCACTGGCGCCACCACCATCAACAAGGTGTGCGGTTCCGGCATGAAGGCGGCCATGCTCGCTGCGGATCTGATTCGCGCCGGCAGCGCCGAGTGCGTCGTCGCCGGCGGCATGGAGAGCATGTCCAACGCGCCCTATCTGATGCAGAAGGCTCGTCGAGGTCTGCGCATGGGCCACGGGTCACTCGCCGACGCCATGTTTCTCGACGGCCTCGAAGATGCCGAAACCGGCGACTCCATGGGCAGCTTCGCTCAGGAGGCCGCGGATTCGCGCCAGCTCACTCGGGCAGCCATGGACGAGTTTGCCATCGGCTCGGTAACCAAGGCTCTGAAGGCCATGGATACCGGCGCTCTCGATGCCGAGATCAGCGCCATAGACGAAGCCAGCGAAGACGAGCAGCCGCGGCGCTCGAACATCGACCGCATCCCCGGCCTGCGCCCGGCCTTCAAGAAGGACGGCACCATCACCGCCGCCAACGCCAGCTCGATTTCCGACGGCGCCTCGGCCTTGGTGGTCGCCAGCGAAGCCGCGGCGCACGACGCCGCGCCCTTGGCGCGCATCGTCGGCCATGCTACCCGCTCCATTCATCCTGCCGAGTTCACCGTCGCGCCAGCCGGCGCCATCGTCAAGCTGCTCGAGCAGGTGGGCTGGACGAAGGACGACGTGGATGTGTTCGAGATCAACGAGGCATTCGCCTGCGTCCCCATGATGGCCATCGCCGAGCTGGGCCTGGACGCCGACAAGGTGAACGTCTACGGCGGCGCCTGCGCTCAAGGCCATCCCATCGGCTCCACCGGCAGCCGCCTGATCGTCACCTTGACCCATGCCCTTCGGACGCGGGACGGCAAGCGCGGCATCGCCTCGCTATGCATCGGCGGCGGCGAAGCCACGGCCATCGCCCTGGAACGGGTGTAGGGCGCCAGGGCACGGCAAGCCAACGTCGAAACGAGGACCGTTCATGGGTGCGCCACTGCCCGTCATCGTCGGCTTCGGCGGCATCAATCCCGCCGGCCGGATTTCCTTCCACCACGCCTATCGGCGCACGGTGATCGATGCCATCGATCGGGCATCCGCCGACGACACCTACGCCAGTCTCGCGCAGCTGATGAACGTGGCCGGCGATTCGAAGGACGAAGCCGTGCGCCGCCACATCCGCGACCACACCTTGATCCGTCGCATCGAGTGCTTCGAACCGGATCGCATCTACTGGCAGCGCAAAGCGCACTTGAGCGGGGCTGCCGGCAATACGCTCGCCTTCTCCTTGGCGGCGCGAGATCTGCCGCGGGAGATCCCGGAAGGCTGGTCCGTTCGACCGCGCGGGGACGGGCGAGTCGATATCGTCACGGAACGCGCCGACGTGTTGATTCCGGATCGGCGCGCTTCCCGAGTTTCCTCCGCCGGCCAAGCGCCGTCGGGTTTCGACCCTGGCAAGCTCTATCCGGCGCGCAGCCACCCGCGCGGATTGCAGCTCGCCGTCTACGGCGCTTCGGACGCGGTGCAGTCCGTGGGCATTCCCTGGGAGATGTTCCGCAAGCACGTCCGCCCGGACCAGTTCGCCGTCTATTCCGGCAGCGCCATGGGCCAGCTCGACGGCTACAGCAGCGGCGGCATGATGCAGGCGCCCATGATGGGCAAGCGCCCCACCTCCAAGCAGGCGGCGCTGGGCCTGTGCGAAATGCCGGCGGATTTCGTCAACGCCTACGTCATCGGCAGCATCGGCGCTACCGGTGGCGTCATCGGCGCCTGCGCGACCTTCCTCTACAACCTCCGCAGCGCGGTAGACGACATCCGTGCCGGCCGCTGCCGGGTAGCCGTGGTGGGTAGCGCCGAAGCCCCCATCGTGCCGGAGATCGTCGAAGCCTATCGCACCATGGGCGCACTCGCCGAGGACGAGGCGCTTATCGCCATCGACGGCAGCGATCGCGTGGACAACCGCCGCGCCTGCCGGCCCTTCGCCGAGAACTGCGGCTTCACCCTGGCCGAAGCCGCGGTCTATCTGGTGCTGGTGGACGATGCCCTGGCGCTGGAACTCGGTGCCGACATTCACGGCGCTGTCGCTGGCGTCTTCGTCAACGCCGACGGCTTCAAACAGTCCATCCCCAGTCCGGGCATCGGCAACTACGTCACCGTCGCCAAGGCGCTGGGGCTCGGCCGCGCCATCCTCGGCGACGAGGCCGTCCGCCACCGCTCCTACATCCACGCCCACGGTACCGGCACGCCGCAGAACCGCGTCACCGAATCCCACATCCTCAACGAAATGGCCAAAACCTTCGGCATCGGACGCTGGAAAGTCGCCGCGGTGAAAGCCTACCTGGGCCACACCTTGGCCCCGGCCTCGGGCGATCAGACCGCGTCCGCTCTGGGCACCTGGCAGCACGGCTGGATTCCCGGCATCGCCACCATCGACGGCCCCGCCAACGATGTGCATCACAGCCACCTGCGCATCGCGCCCGAACACCTGGAAATCGATTCTGCAGCAATGGACATGGCGCTGGTGAACTCCAAGGGCTTCGGCGGCAACAATGCCACCGGACTGCTCCTGGCGCCCCATGTCGTCCGCAAGCTGATGGCGGCGCGGCATGGCGAGGACGCGATTACGCATCACGCCAAGTTGAACGACGGGGTGCATCGCGACGCGCTGGACTACGACGCGGCGGCAACGCGGGGCGACGCGGAGACGATCTATCGGTATGGCGAAGGTGTTCTTGGGGGGGACAGTCTCGACTTCTCCGCCGAGGCAATCCGCGTTCCGGGGTACGAGCCGGAGATTCCGCTGGCGTTGGAGAATCCGTTCGCATGACGATGCCCGATGCGGCCCGAAGGTTCTTGCTCGATAGTCCGAACGGATTCGCGGGCCACGGCCGCCAATATCCCCGTCTTCCGCATGATGGCCCCTACTGTCTCCGCGTCATCGAGCGCAAATACGCCGGCCGCGGCCGGCGGCGGGGTACGCAGCTTGCTCGTTACGATGTACAAGGTTTTCCACTCGGCGATGACGCGCCATTCGATGACCGTCCCATAGATGCCGGGCACAAAACACGCGACAGTGCCAAGTCTTGCGCTGGTCCAGGACGATCTTTTCCGGGCCGCAGCCGCTCCGCGCCTGACGCATCATTTCTTTCAGGAAGCGCTTCGCCGTCGTCCTTTTCGGCGATAGGAACCTCTGCTCGGCGATAAGCCAATCCGCATCTTCAACGGAAGTCCCGGACGGTATCCATTCGCGCAGGTGCTGGTTGGCGGTTGCCTGATCCGAGACTTGGACCCAGTCGATGTCTGGTGGAAGATCGACCACCACCGGTCGATGGCGGCCGCCGCCAAGGGCACCCAGGCGAAGAGAAAAAGAAACGCAGACACTATGCGCATGAATCGTCTCGGGCGGATGAAGCAGGGCGGCAGCATAGGATGGCCGCACTCCGGCCGCAACGAGCATTTTCTGTGCAGGATCCGAACGAACCGCAGGCAGTCGTTGCTCCGAAGCCCATCGCTGCAACATGGCGCACACGAGATATTCGCAACCGGGCGGCGGCCCCAACCGGCCGCGACGACGTACCGCCGGCCCGCGGCGCGGTAGACCACGGACGTCGAATATCCGCCCGCTGGCAGATCGGCCTGCACAGCACCGCGCCGTCGTGTGCGCCATAGGTGCCTGCCTTCATGTCCTCCGGCGTCGCAATCAGGATCGGTCCCGATGCGGCGGCGACGGCACCGCCACGGCGAAAGCACGCCGCGTACCGCCATTCGACGACGCAGTGGCGTATGATCGAGCTTTCCATCGAGCCGAGAACTGCCCGCCATGCTGGACAGCCGAATCGCCGACGCGATCGTCGATCATGCCCTTTCCTTAGGAGCGAATTTCGCCGAGCTCTATGTCGAGCGAAACCAAGTGAGCGATGTGGATACGCTGAGCGACGAGGTGCAGGCCGTGCAGTCCGGCATCGACTTCGGCATCGGCGTGCGCCTGATCTACGGCGACAGGGTGCTCTACGGCTATACCAACCGAGCCGAAGAAGCGGAGCTGAAGCGGATCGCTTCGGAACTGGCCGCCAAGGATGCGCGCGACCCTGCCGCCACGCGAACTCCCTTCGACTTTCGCCGTCCCCGGGAGCGCCATCCCGCAGCCCGCATCCTGTCCCGGGACGCCGGCGTCGAAAGCAAGGTCGCCTACCTGCTCGCTGCGGACAAGGCGGCTCGGACCGCCGGCAATATGATCTCGCAAACCCGAGGCAGCTGCTTGCAGCGGGAACAGCGCGTCGAACTGTTCAACAGCGAAGGACTGCACACCGCCGACACCCGCCACTACATCCGCGCCCGCCTCACTGCCATCGCCTCGGACGGCGACGAACAGGCCACCGGCGCCTGGAACGACGGCGCCCTCAAAGGCTGGGAGATCGAGGACGCCATCAGCGCCGAGCGAACGGGCGAAGAAGCCGCCCGGCAAGCATTGGTGAACCTAGGCGCCAAACCCTGCCCCGCCGGTCGGATGCCGGTGGTGCTGGGCAACGGCTTCGGCGGCGTCATCTTCCACGAAGCCTGCGGGCACCTGCTGGAGACCACCTCCGTAGCTCGCAAGGCGTCCGTCTTCCACGACAAGATGGGCGAGATGATAGCCAACCCGGTGGTGAACGCGGTAGACGACGGCACCCTCGGCAACGAATGGGGCTCGATCAACATCGACGACGAAGGTATGGAGACCCAGCGCACCCAACTCATCAAGGACGGCAAGCTCGCCAGCTTCCTGGCAGATCGCCTGGGCGCCCGACAAGCCGGCGTGGCCCGGACCGGTTCCGGGCGACGCCAATGCTACCGTTTCGCGCCGGCCTCGCGCATGCGCAATACCTTCATCGAGGCCGGCGATGCGGACCTCGACGACATGATCGCTTCCATGCCCAGAGGCATCTACGCTTCCCACATGGGTGGCGGTTCGGTGCAGCCGGGCACCGGCGAGTTCAACTTCGCCGTGGAGGAAGGCTACTACGTCGAAGACGGCAGAATTCGATATCCGGTGAAGGCGGCGACGCTGATCGGCACCGGCCCTGCCGTGCTCAAGGAAATTTCCATGATCGGCAAGGACTTCGCTCTCGCCTGCGGGATGTGCGGCTCGGTATCCGGCATGGTGCCCACCACCGTGGGCCAGGCCAGTCTGAAGGTGGACGACATTCTCGTCGGCGGAGACGCCTGAATGAACCTCGACAAGCAGGCCGGGCTGGTGCTGGACTGCCTCATGCGCAATGGCGCCGAGGGCGACCTCGTGGTCGAAGAAGGCCGCACGCTCTCCCTCAAGGCCAGGGACGGCGAACTCGAAGAACACAAGGTGAGCTCCAGCCGGGTCTTCGGCCTGCGGGCGATCAAGCACCATCGCGTCGGCATCGCCTACAGCGAAGCCGCGGACGAGGAAGCCTTGCTGGCGATGGTGGAGCAGGCACTCGCCAACACCGCGTTCGCCACGATGGAACCGGACGAGACGATCCAGCCGGCAACGGGCAATCTGGTCACCGACGACGCCTTGCTTTGTCCCCGGGACGCAACGCCAATCGAAGACAAGATTCGCTTTTCGCTGGCTATGGAACGCGGCCTTGCCGCCCGGGACAAGGTGAAGAACGTACCCCACAACAGCGTTCAGGACGTAACCGCCGAGCAGCACGTCTTCACCAGCGCCGGCCTCGGCGCGGCATCGAAACAGCGTACCTGCATCGCCATCGCCTACGCGCTCATGGAAGAAGGCGAGGCCAACGTCCTGGACGGCACAGGCCGCGCCTCCAGACGCTTCGACGACCTCGATCACGAAGCCATCGTCGAGGAAGCGCACACTCGCTGCTTGGGACTGCTGCACGGCAAGCCCATCGCCGGCAAGCACTACGACGTGACCTTCGACGTGGAATGCCAGCCGGCCTTGTTCGACGCCTTCGCCATGATGTTTTCCGCCCAAGCGGCCAAGGACGGGGTGAATCCCATGCGCGGCAAAGTAGGCGAGAGGATTGCGGATTCGCGCCTGTCCGTCAGCGATGTGCCGCTCTTGAGCGAAGGGTTCGGCTATGCTCTGTTCGACGCAGAAGGCACCCCTACCCGAGAGACCACGCTGATCGACCAAGGCCGTCTCGCCACCCTGGCGCACAACAGCGCTACCGCCGCGCATTTCGGCCTCGCCACCACCGGCCACGCCCGCAGAACGGCGCGATCGAGACTGGGGGTAGGCCTGCACCAAGTGCAGATTGGGCCGGGCGATACGGCCCCGAATACGTTGCTGGCCGGCGAATATCTTGAAATCACGGACCTCGCCGGCCTGCATTCCGGCACCAACCCGGTGTCCGGCCAGTTCAGTCTCGGCGCCGCCGGCTACCTCTGCCGGGACGGCAAGCGCGGCCAGCCGGTACGCAACGTCACGGTGGCTGGCAACTTCTACGACATGCTGAAGAAAATCGCTGCCATCGGAGACGAGCTGTTCTGGAACCTGCAACGCAGCGCCCGAATGCCTCGCATCCGCTTCGCGGACGTAGCGATTGCAGCATAGGCCTGCGCCATCGGCATGGAACAATGCGTTCGATTTCGACGCTCTCCTTGCGTGTCGATCTCTCAGCATCACCGGCGCTGTCCGAGACACGAAACCAGGGAGCTTCTACAATCAGGCCATCGCTTCGAGCCGTGCCAGGAGCGGCCGGCATGCTGCCATTCACCTTCACCGACAGCACATGCTGTGCGGCGACGACAGCGCCCTGAACAGGCTGATCGCCGAGACCTGGTCTTCCGTGCCGGCCCCCTCCATCGCTGGCGGCACGGACGATATCCAGCGCAACATCATCGCCGTGCGCGTACTCGGCATGCCCAAGGCGCCGCGCCTGGATCAAGGGCCGTTGCGGGACGTGAAGCGCAACTGAGCCGGCGCTCTGCCGGCCGAGCAGCACACGGACGGGGAGTCTCTATAATCGACGGCCATGAACTACTGCAGCGCCTGCGGCGGCGCCATCGCCCGACGGATTCCGCCAGGAGACAACCGCGAACGCTTCGTATGCCAGCGCTGCGACGCGGTGCACTACGTCAATCCTAAGATCGTCGCCGGCTGCTTGGCGGTATGGAACGGCGCGGTGCTGCTGTGCCGTCGCGGCATCGAGCCGCGCAAGGGGCTGTGGACGCTGCCGGCCGGCTTCTTGGAACTCGGCGAAACCACGTTTGCCGGTGCGGTGCGGGAGACCCTGGAAGAAGCCAACGCCAGCGTCGAGGTAGACGGCCTGTACACGGTCTTCAATCTGCCGCACATCTCCCAGGTGTACTTCTTCTTCCGCGCCCAGTTGACCGACGGCAGGTTCGCGCCCGGCGACGAAACCCTGGACGCACGGCTGTTCGAGGAACACGATATCCCCTGGGAGCGCCTCGCCTTTCCCGTAGTGACTGCCACGCTGAGCCATTATTTCGCCGATCGTGCGAGGGGCGACTATCCCGTGCGCATGGAAGATATCGTCGTCAGCCGATAGCGATGCGAACCGCCCCGCCTAATTTGGTCGTGCCCTATCGCCATCAGCCTAGCGCTCGTCTGGCATTTCGGAACAGCCGCAGCCACGGCCCATCTTCGCCCCAGGAGTCGTCCATCCAGGAGTTCTGCACGGCGCGGAAGACGCGCTCCGCATGGGGCATCATGGCGAGCACCCGGCCTTCGGCGGCGACGACGCCGGCGAGTCCTCGTTCGGAGCCGTTGGGGTTCTGGGGATAGCGCTCGGACGGCCTCCCGGCAGCGTCCACGTATTGCAGCGCTACCGTGCCCCGGGCCGCCAAGTCGCCAAAGCCAAGGCCCTCGTCGAACTCCGCTCGGCCTTCGCCATGGGCCACGGGAACCGGCAGCAGCGCTCCGGCCATGCCGGCCAGCCACGGCGAATCCACCTCGCCCACGCGCACTTGCACGGTGCGCGCCTCGAAGCGCTCCGAGCGATTGCCGACGAAGCGCGGCCAGCTTTCCGCAGCGGGGATCAGAATCTTCAGCTCCGCCATCATCTGGCAGCCGTTGCACACACCCAGGGCCAGGGTGTCCCGGGCAAAGAAGGCGGCGAAGGCATCGCGCACCCGGTTCTCGAACAGGATGGACTTGGCCCAGCCGCCGCCGCCGCCCAGCACGTCGCCGTAGGAGAAGCCGCCGCAGGCGGCCAGCGCCTGGAAGCCATGTAGCTGGCCGGGATCGGCGAACAGGTCGGACATGTGCAGGTCCACGGCCTCGAAGCCAGCGCGGTCAAAGGCTGCCGCCATCTCGATCTGGCCGTTGACGCCCTGCTCGCGCAGGATCGCCGCCCGCGGTCGAACGCCGGTGGCGATGTACGGCGCGGCGATGTCTTCTGCCGGGTCGAAGTCGGCGACGAACACCAGGCCCGGCTCGTCTTCGCCGATGGCGGCGAACTCCTCGTCGGCGCAGTCGGCATCGTCGCGCAAGCGCTGCATGGCGTAGCTGGTGGCGGCCCAGGCGCGTTCCAGCACGGCCCGCGTTGAGGCGAAGAGTTCGTCGGCTCCGGAGCGAATGACGATGCGCTGATCGGAGCGCAGTGTCGCCACCACGGTACCGGCGAGACCGGCCTGCGCCGCGCGCTCGGCCACTTGCTGCAAGCAGTGCTCGGCAACGCCCACAACCACCCCCACCTCTTCGGCGAACAGTTCCGCCACGGCATCGTCGCCCACCTGGATGTCGAGTCCGAACGAGCGGCTGGCGAACGCCATTTCCAGCAGCGCCACCAGCAAGCCGCCATCGGAACGGTCGTGATAGGCAGTGAGCAGATCGCGGCCCGCGAGTTCGCCGACGAGTTCGATCAGGGCTTTGAGCGCCGCAGCATCATCCACGTCCGCGGGTTCGTCTCCCAATGCGCCGAAGCATTGCGCCAATGCGCTGCCGCCCAGCCGCCGGCGGCGGGCGAAGGGCGGCTCGATGAGATACAGGGCGCACCTTCCGTCGCCTGTCCGCTTCGGCCCATCCTCCCACAGGCGATTCCGCAACGCGGAATCGCGGGGCGACTGCACAGCAGTCGCGTCCTCCGCCCGCTTCGGCCCATCCTCCCACGGGCGATTCCGCAACGCGGAATCGCGGGGCGACTGCACAGCAGTCGCGTCCTCCGCCCGCTTCGGCCCATCCTCCCACAGGCGATTCCGCAACGCGGAATCGCGGGGCGACTGCACAGCAGTCGCGTCGTCGATCGCCGGCGTCAGCGTCCGGCGCGCATCGCTCACCGGGGCGAAGGCGCTGGCGTTCAGCGTCACGGGGGACACCACGGCAGCGCCGTCCCAGGCGGTGCGCATGGAGAGGCTGTCCTTGCCCACCGGGATGGCGATGCCGAGCGCTGGGCACAGTTCCTCCCCTACTGCGCGGACGGCTTCGTACAATGCCTGGTCCTCGCCCGGGTGGCCGGCGGCGGCCATCCAGTTGGCGGACAGCACCACGCGGTGCAAGCCGTCGATGGCTGCCGCGGCGAGATTCGTAAGCGCTTCGGCCACTGCCAGCCGCGCCGCCGCGGCCGGATCGATCACGGCTACCGGCGAACGTTCGCCCATGGCCATGGCTTCGCCTCGGTAGGACGCGAAATCGGCGAGAGTTACGGCCACATCGGCCACCGGCACCTGGTGTCGGCCCACCATCTGGTCTCGAGCCACCCGGCCAGTGATGCTGCGGTCGCCGATGGTGACCAGAAACTTCTTGCTGGCGACCGCCGGAAAACGCAGCACCCGGTGGATGGCCTCGCCCAGCTCGATGACGCGATGGTCGAAGGCCACGGCGGTGCGGGGAGTGGCGAAAAACTGGCGCGTCGTCTTCGGCGGCTTGCCGAACAGCGTCGACAGCGGCAGGTCCACCGGTGTCGCGGCAAGTTCCGAATCGCCCACCAACAGCCGCTGCTCGGCAGTCGCTTCGCCGACCACCGCGTAGGGACAGCGTTCGCGGGCGCAGATTTCAGCGAACGCCGGCAGTTCCTCGGCGGCGATGGCGAGCACGTAGCGTTCCTGGGCTTCGTTGCACCAGATCTGCATGGGCGACAGCGCCGGATCGGCGCTGGGCACGGCGCGAATGTCGAAGCGGCCGCCCACCGCGGCATCGTGGACCAGTTCCGCTAAGGCGTTGGAGAGACCACCGGCGCCGACGTCGTGGATGAGGCGGATGGGGTTGGCGTCGCCCAGGGCGCAGCAGCGGTCGATGACTTCCTGGCAGCGACGCTGCATCTCGGCGTTGTCCCGCTGCACCGAAGCGAAGTCCAACTCCGAGTCGCTCTCTCCCGCCGCCATGCTCGAGGCGGCGCCGCCGCCCAAGCCGATGAGCATGGCCGGGCCGCCGAGAACGATGAGCTTGGCACCAGCCGGCACGGTCTTGGCGTGGACATGCTCGGCGGCGACCGCGCCGACGCCGCCGGCGATCATCACCGGCTTGTGGTAGCCCCAGGTCTCTCCGGCGCGATGGCTGCGCGCCTCGAAGGTGCGGAAGTAGCCGGCTAGGCAGGGCCGCCCGTACTCGTTGTTGAACGCCGCGGCGCCGAGCGGGGCCTCCAGCATGATGTCCCGGGCGGAGGCGATTCGTTCCGGCTTGCCGGTGTCGAGCTCCCACGGCTCGTGCGCTGCGCCGAGGTTCAGGTGGCTGGTGGTGAAACCCGCCAATCCCGCCTTCGGCTTCGAGCCCCGCCCGACCGCGCCCTCGTCGCGGATTTCGCCGCCGGAGCCGGTGGCAGCGCCGGGATAGGGCGCGATGGCGGTGGGGTGGTTGTGGGTCTCCACCTTCATCAGCACATGGGTCGGCATCTGCAGCGGGCGATAGACGCGGTGGGCGTCCGGCAAGAAACGCTGCGTCTCGCCACCCTCGATGACTGCGGCGTTGTCGGCGTAGGCCGAGAGGATGCCGGCGCCGTTGATGCGCTGATGGGTATTGCGGATCATGGCAAACAGCGACTTCGGCTGCGGCTTGCCGTCGATTCGCCAGTCGGCGTTGAAGATCTTGTGCCGGCAGTGCTCGGAGTTGGCCTGGGCGAACATCATCAGTTCGACATCCGTGGGGTCGCGGCCCAGCTCGGCAAAGGCGGCGGCGAGATAGTCGATCTCGTCTGCCGACAGCGCCAAGCCGAGGCGTCCGTTCGCCGCCGCCAGCGCCGCCGCCGGATCGCCGCCTAGAGCGACGCGGGTCAGCGGCTGCGGCGCGGACTCTCCGGCGAAGGCGCTGAAGTCGTCGTCGAAGATCACCGTCTCGGTCATGCGGTCGTGGAGCATAGTAGCGAGAGCAGAAGATGTCGGGCCGTCGAGATGCCAGCGCACGCCGCGCTCGACGCGCGCTACGGCTTCAAGGCCACAGCGCTGGAAGATGTCGGTGGCCTTGCTCGACCAAGGCGACATCGTGCCGGGACGCGGCGTGACGGTGCAAAACGGTTCACCTCGGCGTGGCGGCAGCCCCCGCTTCGGTCCGTATGTCAGCAGCGCATCGACTACGGCGCGACGGCGGGGGTCGAGATCGCCGTCAATGAACAGGAAGTGGACGTACTCGGCGAACGCGCCCCGCAGCACCGGTTGGATGCGTTTGAGTTCGCGCAGTTTTCCGGCCAAGCGAGCCGCGGACAGCGCCGGCGGCCCAGTCAGTATCTGAAGGGATGGCGGCATGGGCGGGCCACCAAGCGGGTAGAGCGCGTTCATCGTTGGCGTCGAGCGGCGAAGAACTCGACGAGAAGGTCGGCGCAGTCCACGGCAAGCACTCCGCCGCTCACCTCGACGCGATGATTGAGGCTAGGCGCATCGAGCACACGGCCGGTGCTGACCACGGCGCCAGACTTGGGCTCCAAGGCACCGTATACGAGACGCGCGATGCGGGCATGGACCAGGGCCCCGGCGCACATCAGGCAAGGTTCCACCGTCACATAGAGAACGGCGTCGGGCAGGCGATAATTGCCGACGACACGCGCCGCGCAACGCAGCGCCTCGATCTCCGCATGGGCAGTGGGGTCGACCGCGCCGATAGAGCGATTGCCGCCACGGCCGATGGCGATGCCGTCCCGCACGACCACAGCGCCTACCGGCACTTCGCCAGCCGCAGCCGCCAGCCGCGCCAGGGCAAGGGCTTGGCGCATCCAGCGCTCGTCGTCCGCTGCAGTCGGATGCGCACGGCTTGGGGAGCTCCTACGGCTTGGCTTCAAGGCGAGCCAGTTCGTCCTGCAGCATGCCGGCCATGCGATAGACATGGGACGGGAAGATGTACTTGGGCCGCTCGATGGGCGGCAATTCCACATCCTTGGCGTCCAGCACCAGCGTCAGGTAGGCCACCTCGGCCAGCAACGTGGTAGCCAAGTGGTAGACGTCCGAAGGCGCGATATCGCGCCGGCGCAGCTCTCGTCGCAGGTTCAAATGCAGTACTTCGATGTTCTTCTTCTCGCCGATGGCCTGGGCCAGCCCCAAGCACTCCAGCACCCGGCGGTAGACGTCGGCGGGCGCCTTGCCGCCGGAGAACGGCGGCAGCGTACCGTACACGGGGGTGGACTCGTCCTCGGTCAGCGCCCCGGCAACGTAGGCCGCGGCCAATTCCAGCTGCGCATAGACATCCTCGGGGCTGATCTGCCGATTCAGCATGAGGTTCAACTGGCGGCCGGCCTGGACCACCTCGCGCAGGACGTCCCGAGGCTGTCGGTCGGCCTCGAACTCGGGCTTCTGGGCGCCGTAGGCCATGCCCAGTTCGAGACGCACGAGATCCAGCATCTCCTGGACGCCCCGCACCACTTGGAACACATGCATCGGGAGAATCTCATCGGCGGGCACCGGCGGCGGACCGTGATCCGGCCCGTTGAACTGCATGACCAGCCGGTTGGCTTTGCGGGACAGCGTCTGCACTTGGTAGAAGACATGCCGCGGCTCGGCGTAGTCGACCACCCAGGGCGGCGTAGTCAGTTCCGGCCGGCCCATCACTTCGCGGATCAGATCGATATCCGCGGCGACTTGGCCAACCGCCTGGTAGACGTGCGCCGGCGTCACTTCCTCCTGAGCGACCCCATTCAATGCGACAGCCGCCCACAACGTGGCAGCGAATACGGCTGGTTGCTTCACATGGTTTCTCCTCTATTGCCATTGCCAAGGCTTGCCGCTCATGCCGTCTGCTGATCGAGAATCGCGCAGCCCAGCCTCCGAAATGCGGGGCGACATGACACATCCCACACCCTCGGAGCATCTCTAGATCGACCGCGACCCGGCCAGTATAAGCATCCGAAGCCGCGACGAGGTACTAGCTGCCCTGCGCCTATGCCTAGCTGATGCCGCATCCCCATCCCTTGCCAGCCGTCTCCACGTACTTGGCAACCATCTGCAAGAACTTGGAGGCGACATCGGCCCACGAAACGAACACCGAGATCAGAAACAAGAGGAACAACAGGATATCCATTCGGCCCAACGCGGTTCGTTTCTTGCAGCGCAGGTAGGCTGCCACCATCCAACCTACCCTCGTGAAGCAGAAGTTGAATCATGTTGCACGCACTTGTTCGGGCTCGAATGCTCGTTGCAAGTGGTAGTTCGCAGCCCGGCGGGCAAGCCCGACCGGCGAATCGGACTCTCGAATTACCGAGGCGTAGAAGACCTCGCCGAGAGAGAACAAGGCGATCGATATCGCACCCAGAACCGCTAGGAACTCAACCTCCATTGCAATCATTCCTTCGCTGAGGTGCTTTGTTCGGAACCAGCCGTCGCTGACTGTTCTTCGACTGTCTCCGCGCCGCTCGCTGATCGAGCTTCCAGGGCTGCCACGTCGGCAAGGAACGCCGCGGTGGTCTTCTGCCATGCCGGATCGTCATGTCTCCAGGTGGCTGTGTAAGTGAAACCATGATCAAAGGCAAGAACTTGAAGCTGGTAATGCGTTTCGGTGCCCACGCCTCCACGGTCTCCTCGAACCAGACGCGGCCGCCGGTATCGTCGGAACCGTATTCCTGGATGAAGAGGCTGCTATATGCAAATTCGAACGCATGCCTTTCGGGCGCACTTGAATAAGCTGGGCAACTATCCCTTTGAGGATCCTGGCGTCGATCCGCGGATGCGGTGCTCCGAGCCGAGGTGTCCGGCCAGCGAAAGGCGTCTGTCTTCGAATCGAAGCCGATCCGAAAATCGGATGACGTAATCGTAGGTTCTTCTTGTGTATAGTTTCCCGAAATTGGAAGGAATTTCTCTGCGGCCACGGCCAGGACGACCAGAGCGACAACTGACGCCAAGCCGATGCAGAGGCGTAAGACCGGTTCGAGCCGGACGGCAGAGCGCAGCAACGGCGAGGCGTATAGCAGCAGGAGGCTGCCCAGACACATTGCCGCGGCGCCGACAAGCCACAACGAGGCGGGTGAGCCCGACGACCGTTCGAGGGCGTACCAGCATCCGATGCAGCCAACGATGGCCGCCAGCGGCCAATAGTCGAAAGCCGTGCGAATGGCGCGGTCGTGGCGCAGGCCCCGGCATTCGGCCCGATTCACCATGCGTCCCGTGCCGCCGCCTCGCCTGATTGGTGTCGCTGCCCGATCCAAGTCGATCTCGATGAACGACGCATCGGCAAGCGGTTCGCCTTCGCTTGCCAGCAAGCACTCCGATAGATCGGCACGACCTTTGGCGAACTGCAGTATCTCGTGGACGGTCGTGGTATCGCCGGCCTCGAACGCACGGCGGTACTCATTCTCCAATTCGTCCCGTGTTGGGACCTGTACATGGCTAGGCTCCTAGTCGTTCCAGTCGTCTCCGAAGCGCTCTCAGGGTGCGCATCTTGATCTTGCGCACGGCGTCTGCCGAGAGTGCCAACGTTTCGCCGATGCGGCGGGACGTCGTCCCGTCCAGTATGCTTAGCTCAAGCACCCGCCGCTCCCGCTCCTTCGATCCGCCGAACGCAGATCGCAGGCCGGCCATCAGTTCAGCAGCCATGAGAAGATCGGTCCATTCCTCCATAGCGGATGCGCCGATTCGGTCGTCCAGCAAGGTCTGCGCACGGCGATCCTTCCTCATGCGGCGCAACTGCTCCAGGGATTTCAGGGCAACGATCCTCCGCGGCCCAGACGCGCCCCAGCTGTGGACGCCGGGATCCGGCCATCGTTGGATCGTGCGATTGCGCTGCTGTCGACACGGCGTCTCCGACGATGTCTTCCAGCATGTCGGCAGAGGACGATGCCCCGTGATTCCGTAGTACGCCCCAGGCGTAGCGAGCTAGATCGTTCCCGTCTTCGCCCACGATTGGTCCCAAACGAGCCAGCGCCTCGTCGCTGCCTGCCGGCATTCTTCACCTTGTTAATGCCGGAAAGGTCCAAAGCGTGCCATGTTTCCGCGCCAATACCCTAGGGAGCGTACTGCAGCCGGACTTCGACACCATGGCTCCGGGTACGACTCCCCTTGGTCGTTTGCTTCGCGATTTCCGCGGCAGAAGCCTCTTTGCCGAAGACTTCGTCGCGATCCCGCCGCTTGCGACGCATTGACGTCCTCGGTGCCGCCAGCCGCTCATTCCCATTCGATGGTGCCAGGCGGCTTGCTGGTGACGTCGTACACTACCCTGGAAACGCCGCTCAGTTCATTGACGATGCGGTTGCTCGCCCGAGCGATGAGGTCGTGGGGAAGTTGCGCCCAGCCGGCGGTCATGAAATCCGTGGTGACCACGGCGCGCAGGGCAATAACATGTTCGTGACGGCGGGCGTCACCCACCACCCCCACCGACTTCACCGGCAGGTAGACGGCGAACGCCTGGGCTACTTGATCGTGGCAGCCGGCACGCCGCAGCTCTTCGATGAAGATGGCGTCTGCGGCGCGCAGCACGCGCAGATACTCGGGCCGCACCTCGCCGAGAACGCGCACCGCCAGTCCCGGCCCCGGGAACGGGTGGCGGTGGATCAGCCGATCCGGCAGCCCCAGCGCCAGCCCCACTTGACGCACCTCGTCCTTGAACAGGTCGCGCAGCGGCTCCACCAGTTCGAGACGCATGCGTTCCGGCAGGCCGCCGACGTTGTGATGGGACTTGATGACGCGGGACTTGCCGGTTCCCGCCGCCGATTCGATCACGTCCGGATAGATGGTGCCTTGGGCGAGCCAGCCAACGCCGGGGATGTTCGCCGCCTCGCGCTCGAAGACATCGATGAACATGCGCCCGATGATCTTGCGTTTCGCCTCCGGATCCTGAACGCCTTCGAGGGCTGCCAGGAACTCCGCCCCCGCGTCCACCGCGACCAAGCGGACGGGCAGCGCGTTGGACGGCCCGAACGCCGCCCGCACCTCGGCCGCTTCGTCCTTGCGCAGCAAGCCGTTGTCCACGAACACGCAGGTCAGCCGATCGCCGATGGCCCGGGACAACAGAGCCGCGACGACACTGGAATCGACACCGCCGGACAGGCCGAGAACCACCTTGCCGTCGCCTACCTGCTCGCGCACCCGGGCGATGGCGCGATGGATGATGTTGGCGGCAGTCCAGTCTCCCCGGCAGCCGGCGATCTCGCGCACGAAGCGGCGCACGATCTCGCTGCCGCAGCGGGTGTGGGTCACCTCCGGGTGGAACTGCACCCCATAGCGCCGGCGGCGAACGTCCGCCAGGGCCGCTATGGGCGCGTTGTCGCTGTACGCGGCCGACTCGAAGCCCGGCGGCAGCGCGGCAACCCGGTCGCCGTGGCTCATCCACACATCGAGGGTCTCGCCCAAGCCTCGAAACAGCGGTACTTCGCCCACAAAGCGAACCGTCGCATGCCCGAACTCGCGACGGTTCGACGCCGCCACCTGGCCGCCGAGCTGCAGCGCCATCGCCTGCATGCCGTAGCAGATGCCAAGCACGGGCAGGTCGGCAGCGAACACCGCATCGGGAATGCGTGGCGTCCAGCCTTCGGTGACGGTCTCCGGGCCGCCGGAGAGGATGATGCCCTTGGGCGCGAAGGCGCGGATCGCCGCATCGCCGGCATCGAATGGGCGGATTTCGCAGTATACGCCATGCTCACGCACCCGACGGGCGATGAGCTGGGTGGTCTGGGAGCCGAAATCGATCACCAGGATGCGATCACCTACGGCATCTGCGGCGATGCTGGCATTCATCGGCATTTGCGCCCTGGCTTCCGGTTCATGCGACCTTCTCTCACTAACGGCAGCGGCGAGGCCGACGCCTCGGAGCAGCAAGCATGGCCCTGTCGGGCCGCGAACCTTGACTCATTCGGCGAGTCTTTTCCGTGTGAGGGGAGCTAGCCGACGGGGTAGTTCGGCGGCTCCTTGGTGATCGCCACGTCGTGGACATGGCTTTCGGCGAGCGCTGCCGACGACACCTTGGTGAACTTCGAGCGGGTGCGCAATTCGCCGATGTCGGCGCAGCCGGTGTAGCCCATGGACGCCCGCAGACCGCCCATCAGCTGATGGATGATAGGCCCCGCGGGACCGCGGTATGGAACCCGGCCCTCGACCCCTTCGGGCACGAACTTGCCGCCGTCGCTCAATGGTTCCTGGAAGTAGCGGTCGCTGGAACCGAAGCGTTTCGACATGGCGCCCAGCGAACCCATGCCGCGATAGGACTTGTAGGTGCGGCCCTGGTAGAGTTCGGTTTCGCCCGGCGACTCCTCGGTGCCGGCGAACAGAGACCCCACCATCACCGCCGAAGCGCCAGCGCTGATGGCCTTGGCGATGTCGCCGGAAAAACGCACGCCGCCATCGGCGATCACCGGCACGTCGGCCTCGTCGGCTTCCCGGGCGGCTTCGGAAATCGCGGTTACCTGAGGTACGCCGACGCCAGCGACTACTCGCGTGGTGCAGATGCTGCCGGGGCCGATGCCCACCTTGACGGCATCGACGCCAGCATCGAGCAGCGCCCGAGCCCCGGCGGCAGTGGCGACGTTGCCGCCCATCACCGGCACCGCCGGATACTTCTGCTTGATCCAGCTGATGCGATCCAGCACCTGTTTGGAGTGGCCGTGGGCGGTATCGACGACGATGACATCCACCCCGGCCCCCACCAGCGCCGCCACCCGCTCGTCGGTGTCCTCGCCAGTGCCGACGCTGGCACCGGTACGCAACTGGCCATGCTCGTCCTTGCAGGCGTCGGGATAGGCCTGGGCCTTGGCGATGTCCTTCACCGTTACCATCCCCTTGAGTTCGAACCGTTCGTTGACCAGCAGCACCTTTTCGATGCGATGCTTGTGCAGCAGTTCCGTGACCACGCTCACCGGCGCATCCTCCTGCGCGGTCACCAGCCGCTCCTTGGGCGTCATCACCTCCGCCACCCTGGCGTCGAGGCGCATCTCGAAGCGGATGTCTCGGCTGGTGACGATGCCGAGCAGTTCGCTGCCTCGCACCACCGGGACGCCGGAAATTCTATGCTCCAAGGTGAGCGCGAGGAGTTCCCGCACCGTGGCCTCCGGGCGGATGACGATCGGGTCGCGGATCACCCCGCTCTCGAACTTCTTCACTGTCCGCACTTCCCGCGCCTGGGCCTCCAGCGACATGTTCTTATGGACGATTCCGATACCGCCTTCCTGGGCCAGGGCGATGGCGAGACCGGATTCCGTCACCGTATCCATCGCCGCCGAAATCAGCGGAATGTTCAAGGCGATGTCGCGGGTCAAGGGCGTTTGCAGATTCACCTCGGAGGGCAGGACTTCGGAGTAGGCGGGCAGCAGAAGGACGTCGTCGAAAGTCAGAGCTTCGTGGGCGATCCTCGGCATTGCGATCTCCTGTAGCCCTCGGCGCGGCTCGAGGGTGCGGGAAACAAGCGGCGATCATACGCGGGCAGGGGCGGCTTGTAAACGCGCCCTGCCCGCCCTCGCCCGGCACATGTTCTAGCGTGGGAACGAACGCGCCGCCTTGAAGAGGCCCGGACGCCATCCGACGAGGCCAAGCAAGAATGCCGTGCTTCCCCCGACTTCGGGATGGCCCTGGGGGGCCGAACACGCCCTTGGCAGCGAACCGCGGGACGGGTAGAATGACGTCGTCATCCGAGAGAATCCCATGCCGTTCGTCAAAGTCAGAGAAAACGAGCCCTTCGACGTGGCCCTGCGGCGCTTCAAGCGTTCCTGCGAGAAGGCCGGCATCCTGTCGGAGGTGCGCAAGCGCGAGTACTACGAGAAGCCCACCGCGGTGCGCAAGCGCAAGGCCGCGGCTGCCGTCAAGCGCCACCTGAAGAAGCTGCAACGCGAAACCCGCCGCTTCGAGAAGATGCACTAGCGCCGTGTCCGCCTAGCAGCGCCAGCTCTGCCCATCCATGACCGATCCCCAGGCTTCGGAGCTCCGTGCCGCCATCGGCACAGCCACCAAGGCGGCCATGCGCGCCCGCCAGCGCGAACGCGTCAAAGCGCTGCGCCTCGTCAATGCCGACCTCAAGCAGGCCGAGATCGACGGGCAGAAGACGCTCGCCGACGCCGACGTCCTGGCAGTGCTGACGAAGATGCGCAAGCAGCGCCGGGATTCCCTGGCCCAGTACGCCAAGGCCGGACGCGAGGATCTCGCTGCCATCGAGCAGTTCGAGATCGACGTCATCGAAGAGTTCCTGCCGGCGGCGCTGACGCCGAAGGAGATCGAAGGCGCCGTAGCGGCGGCAATCGCGGCCACCGGCGCGACGGGCATGAAGGACATGGGCAAGGTCATGGGCGCGCTCAAGGGCGAGCTGGCCGGGCGCGCCGACATGGGCGTGGCGAGCGGCGTCGTCCGTGCCGCCCTCGGCGGGCACTGACTGCAGCTGCAGCGAGAGCTGCGGCGAGAAATTCCGCGACAAAATTCCGCGACATCGGCCGCCGGCGGGATTATTCTTGCCGCCTATGGCAGGCATGATTCCTCGATCTTTCATCAACGGTCTGATCGAGCGCGTCGACATCGTCGATGTGGTCGGCGCCTATGTGCAGCTGCGCAAGGCCGGCGCGAACCACTCGGGCCGATGCCCCTTCCACGACGAGAAGACGCCGTCGTTCCACGTCTACCCGGACGGCCACTACCATTGCTTCGGCTGCGGCGCCCACGGCACCACGCTGGGCTTTCTGATGGAACGGGACGGCCTCGAATTCCCGGAGGCGGTGGAGGCGCTGGCAGCCATCGCCGGCGTCGAAGTGCCGCGCGAACAGGGTACCGGGCGCAGAACGGATACCGGACTCTACGAGGCGCTGAACGCCGCCGATGCGTGGTTTCGGGATCGACTGCGCAACGACCCCGAAGCCGAAGCCGCGGCAGCGTACCTCAAAGACCGCGGGCTCAGCGGCACCGTAACGCGGGAGTTCGGCATCGGGCTGGCGCCGTCCGGCTGGGACGGGCTGAAGACGGCCCTGGCCTCCTTCGGCGAGGTTCGGCTCGTCGCCGCCGGGCTGCTCGCCAAGAACGACCGCGGAGGAACCTACGATCGCTTCCGGGCGCGCATCACGTTCCCTATCCGCGATACCCGCGGGCGGGTGATCGGATTCGGCGGACGAGTGTTCCAGGACGAAGAGCAGCATGGAGATACGCCGCCGAAGACGAGGCCGCGCAAAGAACCCAAGTACCTCAACTCGCCCGAGACCGACGTGTTCCGCAAAGGCCGCGAGCTGTACGGCCTGTTCGAGGCGCGACGCGCCCAGCGGCCCGACTGCCTGATCGTGGTGGAGGGCTACATGGATGTCGTGGCGCTGGCCCAGCACGGCGTTGCCAACGCCGTCGCCACCCTGGGCACCGCTGTGGGCCAAGCTCATTTCGAGAAGCTGTTTCGCTTCGCCGAACGGGTGGTGTGCTGCTTCGACGGCGACGAGGCCGGGCGCAACGCTGCCTGGAAGGCAGTGGACGCGGCGTTCCCCGTGCTGTCGGCGGGGCGGCGACTGGGCTTCGTCTTTCTGCCCGACGGCGAAGATCCGGATACCGTTGTGCGCAGTCGCGGCTCGACGCACTTCGAATCGCTGCTCGACAATGCCGTACCGGTGGGCGAGTACTTCCTTGGGCATCTGCGAGCCGGCCTGGATCTGGAGCGGGTGGATGTCCAGGCAACGCTCTGCGACTTGGCGCTGCCTCACATCGGACGTCTGCCGGAAGGCACTCTGCGCTCCATGCTGGTTCGCGACTTGGCTCGGCTTGGCCACACCGAGCCGACGATTCTCGAACGACGACTGCACGAGCCGGGGCGGCTTGCCGAAGCGTCTCCACCAGTCTCGCGCGGCGCAGGAGCTCCCGCGCCGCGCCAATCCAAACTCGCTACGCGACTGCTGCACCTGGTGATCAAATGCCCGCAGCTCGTCGATCACATGATCGCGGCGGACCGCGCCCGACTAATCGAGGCCACTGCCGATGGCAGTCCGTTTGGCGAAGCGGTGCGCTACTTGGCGGCCGAACCCGGCGCGGATACGGCGATGCTGCTTGGCCGCTTCGTCGGCGACGATGCCTACCGCGAACTCGCCGCCCTGGCCGAGCAAGACATCCTGCTGTCGAACCAGGAGCTGCTAGCCAGCGAGTTCGCCGACGGTGTCGATCGATACCTCGCGCAACGCGCCCGGGCGTCTCGCTCCGCGCTGTACCAGAATGTCCGGGAGCGCGGCTCCCGAGAGGAACTGAAACGCTACTGGGACGCCAGAAGCAGCCAGGATCCGCAGGACTTGATTGTCGATGCGCCGCCTCCACCTTAGGGGACCGGTGCGCCGGGGCTGGCGGCTACGCGCACTCGCCGGACATGCTCATGCTATAGTGACATGCTCATGCTATAGTAAGGAAGGTGTTTTCCAGCGTCGAAGCAGGGCCCGCTCAGGCGCATGCGAATCGTCCCGACAACTGCCGCAAGGGTGACATGGCCACAGAGACCAAGCAAAAGCAATCCCGCCTGAAGGAACTGATCGCCAAGGGCAAGGAGCAGGGCTACCTGACCTACACCGAGGTCAACGACCACCTGCCCGAGGACATCAGCGACTCGGATCAGATCGAAGACATCATCAGCATGATCAACGATATCGGGATTACCGTCTACGAATCCGCGGAGGCGGCCCCGGATGCGGACGAACTGCTGAACGCCGGCGACAACACCACTGACGAGCTGGCCACGGAAGAAGCCACCGCGGCACTCGCCGCGGTGGAGACGGAGACCGGTCGCACCACGGATCCGGTGCGCATGTACATGCGCGAGATGGGCAGCGTGGACCTGCTCACCCGAGAGGGGGAGATCGCCATCGCCAAGCGCATCGAAGAAGGCATCCGAGACGTGCTAGCGGCCATGGCCCATTTCCCCGGCACCGTGGAGTACATCCTGGACCGCTACCAGGCCGTAACCCAGGAAGACAAGCTGCCCGACCTGCTGGTGGGCTATCTGGATCCCGCCGAGCATGTGCCGCCGGCCGCCCAAGTGGCTCTCGCCGCCGCCTCGGACGAGAAGGACGACGACGCTGCCGAGGAACGCAAAGGTCCCGATCCAGTGGAGGCCGAGCGACGCTTCACGGCGCTGAAGAACGCCTTCGACAAGTGCTGCCAGTCCAGGAACCTGTCCAAGAAGAGGCGCAACCCCGAAGCCGTGGCCGCGGATCTCGCCGAGCTCGCCTCGGTGTTCTCGTTCTTCAAACTGGTGCCCAAGCACTACGACGTCATCCTCGGCCTGCCTCGCGAGGCGCTGCGCCGTATCCGCCGCCAGGAGCGCATCATTCTGAACGCCTGTGTGGGCCAGGCCGGCATGCCGAAGCAGGACTTCCTGCAGAACTACCAGGGCCAGGAGACATCCAGCGTGTGGGTGGACCGTCGCATCGAAGCCCGCCACGACTACAGCCGGCGTCTGGCGCGGGTCAGGGAGGACATCGTCCGCGCCCAGAAGAAGCTCCGCGGCGTCACTCGGGAAACCGGTCTCTCGGTAGGCGAGATCCGGGACATCAACCGTCGCATGTCGCTTGGCGAGGCGAAGGCGCGACGCGCCAAAAAGGACATGGTGGAAGCCAACCTGCGGCTCGTGATTTCCATTGCCAAGAAGTACACCAACCGCGGCTTGCAGTTCCTGGACCTCATCCAGGAAGGCAACATCGGTCTGATGAAGGCGGTAGACAAGTTCGAGTATCGGCGCGGCTACAAGTTCTCGACCTACGCCACTTGGTGGATCCGCCAAGCCATCACTCGCTCCATCGCCGACCAAGCCCGCACCATCCGCATTCCGGTGCATATGATCGAGACTATCAACAAGCTCACTCGCATCTCCCGGCAGATGCTGCAGGAGAAGGGTCGGGAGCCGACGCCGGAAGAGCTCGGGGAGCGCATGGAGATGCCTGAGGAGAAAGTGCGCCGGGTGTTGAAGATCGCCAAGGAGCCGATTTCCATGGAGACGCCCATCGGCGACGACGAGGACTCGCACCTCGGCGACTTCATCGAAGACGCCACCGTCGGCTCGCCGGCGGAACTCGCCACCGGCCAAGGCCTCAAGGAGGCCACGCGCACGGTACTAGGCGGCCTTACGGCGCGGGAAGCCAAGGTGCTGCGCATGCGCTTCGGAATCGACATGAACACGGACCACACCCTGGAGGAAGTGGGCAAGCAGTTCGATGTGACCCGGGAGCGCATCCGCCAGATCGAAGCCAAGGCGCTGCGCAAGCTGCGCCACCCGACGCGCAGCGAGCACTTGAAGAGCTTCCTGGACGAGTGGAGCGAGAATCGTCGCTGATCCGTGCCGTGGGCAGATTTCCACGGACGACCTATCGAACCGATGCAGCACATAGGGGAGGCGCTGAGCTAGAATGAATGATCAGAACTACCGGATTCTCGTCGTCGACGACGAGGTCGATCTCGAACACCTGATGCGCCAACGCCTGCGTCGTGAAGTCCGTGCCGGCCGCTACGAGCTGATCTTCGCCAACAACGGCGTGGAAGCGCTGGCCGTGCTGGAGAAGAACGGCGACATCGACATGGTGCTCTCGGACATCAACATGCCACAGATGGACGGGCTGACGCTGCTGGAGCAAATACCCAAGGTCGATCCCAACGTCCGTTCCGTAATCGTCTCCGCCTACGGCGACATGGACAACATCCGCACTGCCATGAACCGCGGCGCGTTCGACTTCATCACCAAGCCCATCGACTTCCAGGATCTCAAGATCACCATCGACAAGACCCTGCGCCACCTGCAAGCGCTGCGCGAGGCGTTGGCAACCCGGGACAAGCTGGTGGCATTGCAGAACGAGCTCGACGTGGCCAGCAAGATGCAGCAGTCCATCCTGCCCACCCAATTCCCACACACGGACGCCTACGATGTGTTCGGCAACATGGAGCCGGCGCTGGATGTGGGCGGCGACTTCTTTGACGTGGTGATGCTGGAGAACGACCGCATCGGGCTCGCCATCGCCGACGTCTCCGGCAAGGGCGTACCGGCGGCGCTGTTCATGATGTCGAGCCGCACACTGCTCAAGGGCGCGGCCATCGGCAAGCTCGAGCCGGGCGACGTGCTCGACGAAGTGAACCGCCTGCTGGAGAGGGAAAACGAAGCGATGATGTTCGTCACCGTCTTCTACGGGGTGTTCGATCCTGCCAGCGGCTCGCTGACCTACGCCAACGGTGGCCACAATCCGCCGCTGATCGTCCATACCGACGGCAGTTCGACGCTGCTGCCGTCTACTGGCGGCATCGCGCTTGGCCTCACGCCCGAGCCGAGCTATCAGCAGCAGGTCGTCACCCTGGCACCTGGGGACATGGTGGTGCTCTATACGGATGGCGTCACCGAGGCCATGAACGGCGCGCTGGAGGAGTTCGGCGTGGAGCGGTTGCAGCAAGTGTTCGCGGCATCCCAAGACGCCGCAGCGGCATCCCGAAACGGCGCAGCTACCGTGAACCAAGCGATCTTCAGCGCCGTGCATGCCTTCGCGAGCGACACGCCCCAGTCCGATGACATCACCTGCCTCACGTTGGCGTATCGAGGCTGAGATGGGCACCAGACTGTCACTCGGAGGCGACGCCAACCTCGACGAACTGCGCCGCATCCAGCAGGCGGTATCCGAATTCGGCCAAGCCCAGAACTGGCCGCCGGAACTCGTGTTTCAGATCGAGCTGGTGATCGAGGAGGTGGGCGTCAACATCGTCAACTACGCCTACGACGACGCACCGGATCGGATGGAAGTGGTCGTAGACTCCGCCAACGATGCGCTGACTCTCGAGTTCATCGACAATGGCCGCGCTTTCGACCCTCTGCACGACGCTCCGCCGCCCGATCTCGAAGCGGACTTGGAGCACCGTCCCATCGGCGGCCTGGGCGTACACTTGGTGAAGACGATGGCGGACGAAGCGCACTACCGGCGAGAAGCGGGCTGCAACCACCTGACGCTGACCAAGCGGAGATCGCTATGAAACGGCTACTCGACTGCGCGGCCATCGGGCTCCTTGCCGTGGCATCCGTGGACGCGGCGGAGATGGGCGTTTCCGAGACGCGCATCCTGTTCGGCCAGTCGGCGGCGTTTTCCGGCCCGGCCCAAGAAATCGGCAAGAACACGCGCCTCGGCATCGAGGCGGCCTTCCGGGAAGTCAACGACCGCGGCGGCTTACATGGACGAACCTTGGAACTCGAAACCCTCGATGACAGATACGAGCCGGAACTGGCTATCGCCAATACCCGCAGCCTGATCGACGAACACGGCGTGTTCGCGCTGATCGGCGCGGTCGGAACGCCCACTTCGCGCGCTGCCGTGCCAGTGGCTGCAGCCGACGGAGTACCCTACATAGCGCCCTTAAGCGGTGCTGCTTTCCTGCGCGATACCCAAGGCCAAGGCGGCAACGTGCTCAACCTGCGCCCTTCCTACAACGACGAAACCGAGGAGATGGTGGTGCGGTTGATCAACGACCTAGCCATCGAGCGCATCGCCGTCCTGTACCAGGACGATTCCTTCGGCCGCGCCGGCCACCGGGGTGTGATGCAGGCGCTGGAAAAGCGGAACATGGAGCCGGTGGCGGCCGGCGTCTATCCGCGCAATACCCGGGCGGTGAAGACCGCGCTGCTCGATGTGCTCGACGGCAACCCCGGCGCCGTGATCTTGGTTGGCGCCTACGATCCGGTGGCGACGTTGATCAAATGGGCCCGGCACATCGGCTTCGATCCTGTGTTCATGACCATCTCCTTTGTCGGCAGCAACGCCTTGGCCCGGGAACTCGGCAGCGGCGGACGCGGCGTTTTCGTCACCCAGGTGGTGCCGTTTCCAGTCGGCAGTTCGCCGCCCATCGTTGCCGCCTACGCCCAAGCGCTGGCCGCCTCGGCGCCGAAAGCCGTCCCAGGGTTCGTTTCTCTGGAAGGCTATCTGGCTGGTCGCTTGGCGATCGCGGCCCTGGAGCGCTGTGGCGAGGAGCCAGATCGAGCTTGCTTCCTGAACACCTTGCGCAATGCGGAACGCATCGACTTGGACGGTTTCGAGCTACGCTACGGCATGCACGACAATCAAGGCTCGGACCGGGTTTTCCTGACGACGATCGACCGCAACAGCCGCTATCGGCCCATCGCCACGTTACGAGAAGCAGCACGATGAAAAGCCCGCTGCGCCGCCTTGCCGAGAGCGGCCGACGCATCTCCACCCAGCTCTACGCTGGCATCGGCGCTGCGGTGGCCATCACCATGCTCGCCAGTCTAGTCGCTTGGTTCTCCTTCAACCGCGTTGGCGATGCCCAGAGCCGGATCAACGAGCGCAGCGTTCCAGAGATGGCGGCGTCGTTCCGAATCGCGCAACAGGCCGGCGATCTGGTCGCCGCGGCGCCGATGCTGGTTGCCGCGGCGACGCAGGAGGAGCTAGCAGGCATCAGGGAGAGCATCGACGGCAAACGAGCAGCCTTTGAGGATCAGCTAAGGGAGCTGCAGCGCGACGGCGCGCACTACGACCGCATCAACGAGCACGGCAGGAACCTAGTGGCCAACATCAACGCCATTGAGGAGGCGGTGGACCAGCGGTTCGCGCTGGAGGAACACAGCAGGGCGGTGCGCGACGAGCTGGCGCAGCTGCAGCGCCAGCTCGATCGCGTCCTGACGCCAGTCATCGACGATCAGCTCTTCTACGTCATGACCGGCTACCGGGATCTCGGCCAGCCGCCGGCGGTGCGGGATCGGCACCTCGCGGCGGTGGAGCTTGCCCGCTACCGGCACTTGGCTGGTCTGCAGGCGGACAGCAACATTGGCACCCAACTGCTCGCCAGCGTGTTCAACATCGGCGATGCAGCCAGCCTCGATCCACCTCGGGATCGATTCCAGGCGGCCATAGAGAACGCCCAGCGCCGCTTAGCCGCGCTGGGCGCGGGACCGGCGCAGGCAACCGTGGCTCCTACCTTCGCCCGCCTGAGGGAACTGGGCTTGGGGACGGGGGGCGGATTCCAACTGCGAGAGCAGGAACTAGCCCTCGACCAGCGTCAACAGGCTCTGTTGGCGGCCAACCGCGAGCTGGCCACCCAGCTGGTCTACGAGGTGCAAGAGCTGGTGGATGCTGCCGAAGACAGCGCTGGCACCGCGACCCAAGCCGCCACCGCGGCCATCGGCACTGGACGCGGCCTGCTGCTGGGCCTGAATGGAGTCAGCATCGTCGGCGCGGTGCTGGTCGCATGGCTGTTCGTCGGGCGGGTGCTGCTGCGTCGCATCGAGCGCTTGGCGGAGCGAATGCGCACCATGGCTGGCGGCGACTTGGAGGCGCCAGTGGATATCGACGGCCAAGACGAGGTGGCGGACATGGCCGCGGCGCTGGAAGTCTTTCGCCGCCACGCCCTGGAAGTGCAGCGCCTGAACCTTGTGGAGAAGCTGGCCGATGAACTGCGCGACAAGAACGACCAGCTCGAAAGCACGCTAGACGAGCTGCGCCACGCTCAGGGTCAGATCGTCGCCCGGGAGAAACTCGCGGCGCTCGGCCAGTTGACCGCCGGCATCGCCCACGAGATCAAGAATCCACTCAATTTCGTGAAGAACTTCTCCGAGGCATCGGAGGAACTGCTCGACGAGCTGAAGGAGATACTGGAAGAAGTCCAGGAGGGTCTGGCCGACGAGCAACGCGATCTGGTGGCCGAGATTCGCCAGGACCTAGTGGACAATCTCGGTCGCATTCGCAACCACGGCAACCGCGCCGACCGCATCGTGCGCGACATGCTGATGATGGGCCGCGGCGGCGGCGACAAGCAGCCGGCGGACCTCAACGAACTGCTTGAAGAGCATGTCCGACTGGCCTTCCACAGCGCCCGCGCGACGGACTCGGATTTTCAGCTGCGCATCGAACAGGATCTGGATCCAACGATGGGCCAAATCGATGTCATTCCCCAGGATCTCGCCCGCGTCTTCCTGAACATGGTGACCAATGCCTGTTACGCTACCGACCAGCGGCGGCGGGCCAGAAAGGCGGAGGATCCGCCCTACGAGCCAACGCTGCGCATCGCCACCCGGCGCTTGGCGGATCACGTCGAAATTCGCATCCGCGACAACGGCACCGGCATTCCCGCGGATGTCGTGGACAAGATCTTCAACCCGTTCTTCACCACCAAACCTACCGACCAGGGTACCGGGCTGGGCCTCGCCCTCTCCAACGACATCGTGCGCGAGCACGGCGGCGTCATCCAGGTGAAATCGGAACCCGACAGCTTCACCGAGATGAGGGTGGAGATCCCGCTGGTCGCGCCGACAGCGACCGACGTCTGATCGGCAGACGGATCAGCTGCCGACTGCGGCGAGGGCCTCGGTGGAAGATCCGTGGATGGCGATGATCTTGTCGAAGCCGCTGATCTCGAACACCTCCCGGATTGGCTCGGTCGGCGAGCTGAGGGCGAATTTGGCATTCCGCCGCGACAGCGCTTTCGCCGTTATCAGGATGGCGCGCAGACCAGCACTGCTGATGTAGGAGATGGCCGCCAGATCCAAGACCATGGCACGATCGCTGTCTTTAATGGCATGTCGCAGGCTGCTTTCGAAATCGTTGGCGTTGATGCCGTCGATTCGTCCCGCCGCCTTGGCGATCAAGGTACTGTCCCGCCGCTCAGTCTTGATTTCCATTCGTTTCCCCATTCGATTGATTATTGGCAACCATACCAGCCGCGCGGCTAATTGTCTCGACCACGGCCTCGGCGCTGCCTCCATGCCGTCGGGCAGCATTGGTGGGCCCACCAGGACTCGAACCTGGGACCAATGGATTCACGTGGCCCCGGCGTTTCCGCCAGGCGCGGACTATCTCATCACCCCATCGCGGCTCCGCCCAGCCTCCGGACAGGACGCACACGGGGTGCGGGACGCTCAAGCCTGTCATTAAGGACACTCGGCACGGATTCGTACAGCCCGCGCCAGCCCTCAGGTAGTCTCTGCACCTTCCGGCGGTGTACCGCCGGCTTGGCTCAGGATTGCCGCGGCCGAGACCCGGCCGGACGGTTTCCCTGAATTCATCCCGTTCATCTGCCGCCTTGCGACGGCAGCGCACCGTTTCGTCGAGCGACGCTCGCTGCGATGAGTCCACTGCTCTAACCAACTGAGCTATAGGCCCTAGCAGGCGCATGCTAGCGCCTCCGCTGGGCCGATGTCCAGCGTTTGTCTGCGTTCGATCACGCCAGCGAGGCAGAAGCCTCCGCTCGACAAGCACGGCCCTCCGACCCGGAAGCTCGATCGGCTCGTCCACCTGTTCCCGCGCCAGGGAGACTAAATCTCCAGCAGATCCGCCTCCTTCTCCGCCAGCGTCGAGTCGACACGATGGATGTGGGCATCGGTGACCTTCTGGATGCTCTCTTCGGCACGACGGCCGTCGTCTTCGGTGGCTTCCTTCTCGCGCACCAGTTCGCGGATGTCGGCGATGGCGTCGCGACGGATGTTGCGAATGGCAATGCGGGCGTTCTCGGCCTCCTGCCGCGCCTGGCGAATGAGATCGCGGCGATTCTCCTCGGTAAGTGGTGGCAGCGGCAGGCGGACCAGATCGCCGCTGCTTGCAGGAGTGAGACCGAGATCGCTTTTCAGAATGGCCTTTTCGATCGCCGGCACCAGCCGTTTCTCCCAGGGCGAGATTACCAGGCTTCGCGCTTCCTCCACGGCAATGCTGGCCACTTGCTTGATGGGCGTTGGGTTGCCGTAGTAGTCCACCGCAACGCCGTCGAGAATCGCTGGATTGGCGCGCCCCGTGCGGATGCGGGAAAACGCCGTGCCGAGGGCGGCCAGCGACTTCTCCATGCGCACGGCGGCATCGTGCTCGATTTCGTCAATCACCGCGACTCCCCGCGCAAATACGGGTTCCAACCTTGGCACCATGGGCTACCCGCGTCAAGGTTCCTGGTTCGGCGACGCTGCAGACCGTCACCGGCAGGTCGTGCTCCTGACAGAGAACGATGGCGGCGATATCCATGATCCGCAATCGCCTGTCGATCACATCCTGGTAGGTCAGTTCGTTGAAACGGACGGCACCGGGTTCCGTCATCGGATCGGCGCTGTAGACGCCGTCCACCTTGGTGGCTTTCACCATCGCGTCGACGCCGATCTCGATGCCGCGCAGACAGGCCGCGGTGTCGGTGGTGAACAGCGGATTGCCGGTGCCGCCCGCTAGCAGCACCACGGCACCCGACGCCAGGTGTCGTCGCGCCTTGGCTGCCGAGTAGCCCTCCACCACCGTGGCGATGGCATGGGAAGAGAGAATTTCCGCCGCCGTTCCCTGGGCAAGCAGCGCGTCGCGAAAGGCGAGCGCGTTCATGACCGTGGCCAGCATGCCCATATGGTCTCCAGTGACACGGTCCAGGCCAGCGGCTTCCAGCTCGGCACCGCGAAACAGGTTCCCACCGCCGATGACCAGCCCGATCTCGACGCCGCTGTGGGCGACAGTCGCCACCTCCGCGGCGATGCGGGAGAGTACGCCTGGGTCGATGCCGACGCCGGAGGTACCGCCAAGCGCTTCGCCGGAGAGCTTGAGCACTATGCGACGCGACCCGCTGGCGCGCGTCGCCCCCGATTCGCTCACGCGAATCGTCGGCGCACTCACGGGTTCCGTCTCCAGGCAACGCGAATCGAACCATCGCGGCGCGGGATTGTCTTTTGTTCCATGCTTCGCTAGCACGAGTGGCGCTTGTGATCGCGTTGCGCCCATGTTCGCACGACAGCGCCGTCTTTAGCGATAATCGCATGGCAATCTATCTGCGATGAGCGGGGGATCCGCAACCGGGAGACTGCCATGGGAACGACGGCTTGAGCGCCGATACCGACAGGGAGCTGGTGCGGCGTGTGCAGAAGGGCGAACGCACGGCGTTCGACCTTCTCTTCCTGCGCTACCAACACAAGATCCACGGCCTGGTCGGTCGCTATGTGCAGGTGTCGGAGGAAGTCGAGGACATAGTCCAGGAAACCTTCATCAAGGCGTACCGCGCCTTGCCGAGGTTCCGCGGCGAAAGCGCCTTCTACACTTGGCTGTACCGGATCGCCATCAACACCGCGAAGAACCATCTAGCGTCCCGAAGCCGCCGCTTCCAGGGTGTCGAGTTGGATGCCGACGATCAGGACTTGGGAGAATCCGCGCCTGCGCTCAGGGACGAAGAGGATCCCGAAAGCGTCCTGCGCCGAGACGAATTGCAGGCCGCCGTGGAGCATGCCATCGCCAGTCTGCCTGAGGATCTGCGTTCGGCGCTAACTCTTCGCGAGTTCGATGGTCTAAGCTATGCGCAAATCGCGGAGATCATGGACTGCCCGGTGGGCACCGTGCGTTCGCGCATATTCCGGGCGCGCGAAGCCGTGGATCGCCACATTCGTCCGCTGACGGACCAGCGCACCATCCAACGCGAGAGGAGATGACATGTCGGAGTCGAACCAGGGGACGTTGCAATCGCTGCAGGAGTCGCTGTCCGCCGTCATCGACGGCGAAGCGGATGATCTCCAGCTGCGCCGGGTACTCGACGCGACAGAGAAGGACGCCGAACTGCGCGCCAAGTGGGAGCGTCTTCATCTGATTGGCAGCGCCATCCGCAGCGAGATGAAATGGCAGCGGACCGAGCTGCGCGCCACCGCGCGACCGGGGTCGTTGGAGGGAGCCGATTCGATGCGCGCCGCAGCTGGCCTCGGCCTTCCTGCCGCCGCTATTCCTGCGCGAGCAGGCACCCCTGCCCCGCGTCTACGCTGGCTAGCGCCGGTCGCCAGCGTTGCCGTCGCGGCCGCCGCGGCGCTTGCCGTAGTGCTCTACTTCGGTCCCGACCACGATGGCGTACCTGCGACGCCGATCGACACGTTGGCCGAATCGGCAAGCGAGCGGGGGACTCTCGCAAGCCAGGGAGATGCGCTCCCCCTGCCAAGGGATGCCAGGTCCGTCCCTCACCGCAACCTCGCGCAGGTGCCATCGGAACTCGATCTGCGGCGCGCCAATGCCTACCTGCTGCAACACGCCCATCATACGTCCGTTGCGACGCGGACGGCAGCCATGCCACCGTTCGTCAAGGTGCTGACGGTACGCGACGAGGGCGGCAGGGACGACAACGGCGGCAGTGCGGAACCAAGACGGGGCTCGCGGTGACGATGCTCGCGCACCGCGTCTCCAGACAGGCCCTGGCAGCCCTCGTCAGCGCAACCTTCACGTCCGCTACGTTCTGCTCCCTGTTTGCATCGGAGACGACACGGACACCCACCGAATGGCTCCAAGCCATGGAAGGGGCGTTCCGCGACCTCGACTACGACGGCGTGTTCAGCTACTACACCGCCAATCATGGGCGGCAAGCCGTCTTCGCCCGGGAGTCCCTAGGCCAAGGCAGACTGCGCGAGCGCACCTTCGGCTTCAGCAGCGGCTACTACACCGCCAAGCTGACCACCTTCCGCATCGTCCACAAGCTGGTCGACGGCATCGAGCGGGAGCGAATCGTCGATTTGAACGGGCCGCGCCGCGAGATCCTGCGCCTCGGAGACGAAGTGGCCTTCATTCTGCAACCGGGCGACAATCTGCTAGCCTTGAAGGAGGCCGTCCCCGTCGTCCCGTACGCCCGCGTTTTCTCCCACCGGTTCGACGAGGTAAGCGACCACTATCGAGTCAGCTTTGGCGGCTACGGCCGGGTCGCGGACCGCGCTGCTCTGCTCCTGGGCGTCGCGCCGCGAGATCACGACCGCTTTGGCTACCGTCTTTGGCTCGATCGGGAGACCGGCCTGCTGCTGCGCTCCGAACTGCGCGATTTCGCCGGCGCCAACTTGGAGATCTTCCAGTTCACCGCACTGCGGGTGGGCGACAGCGTGGCGCTGGCCGATCTCGAACCTGACACCGAGGGAATCCGGGTGCGCCATCTCGCCGCCCCGGCACCGGCCACCGAAACCCGCATCCACACCCCGAAGTGGCAAGTGCGCTGGGTGCCGTCGGGCTTCCGCATGACCAGCGCCGCGGTGCGCCGCGCACCCGACGAGCAGAAAGACATCGACACGCTGATGTTCAGCGATGGCCTGGCCTCGCTTTCCGTGTTCATTGAAGCCATGCCGGAAGCCGGCGCCGGAAGCGTGGTTTCGCGCAACGGCGCCACCGTGGTGCTGACCCACTTGGCACCGGGCAAAGACGCTGTCCACGGCGACCATCTAGTCACCGTGGTGGGCGAAGTGCCCTTGGCCACAGCGCGCCGAATTGCTGTCGGCGTATACCGCCAGCCTTGATGGCGGATAGCCGCATGCTGATCCGCACCGGCGTAGTGCGCTCCGCGGCCAGCGGTCGCGCGGTGGTGTTCGACCGCGAACGCTGTCCTGGCTGCGATGGTCGCTGCGCCCTGCAGCTCGGCGGCACCCCGCGGCTGGCGCTGGATATCGACCTGCCCGACGGTACGCCGGTGGAGGTTGCCGCATCGGCGCCACCGCTGGCTCGGCGCGCGCTGGCGGTGTTCGGCATCCCCCTTGCGACCACCATAGCCGCCGCGGTGATCGCCAGCTGGACAGCCTGGGGCGACTGGCTGGTCCCGGCCGCCCTGCTCGGCAGCGCTTTGGCAATGATCGCCGGCCGATTCGCGCTGGCCGGAAAACGCGTCGCTGCCGGCCAAGGGATGCTCGAACCATGCGAGGGCCCTGCATGTCCGCGACCTCCCCGCACAGTGCGAATTCGGCTGATTTGACAGCGACCGCCTGCCGCCGCAAGACGCCACTGCGAAACGCGGGGACTAGCGGGAACGGCTCTGCTCCCCCGCGAACCTCCCCAGCAAGCAAAGTCGCGCGGCTGCGGTAGAATGAGCAGATGCCGTACGCAACGCAAGCCGAGATGCCAGCGCCAAGCATCGGACACATACGCAACTTCTCGATCATCGCCCACATCGACCACGGCAAGTCGACGTTGGCGGATCGCCTGATTCAGCTCTGCGGGGCCTTGAGCGAACGCGAGATGGCCGAACAGGTACTGGATTCCATGGACATCGAGCGCGAACGGGGCATCACGATCAAGGCGCAGTGCGTCACCCTGGAATATTGCGCCCGGAATGGGGAAAGCTATCGCCTGAACTTCATCGACACACCGGGCCATGTGGACTTCAGCTACGAGGTATCGCGGTCGCTGGCAGCCTGCGAAGGCGCATTGCTGGTGGTGGATGCCGCGCAAGGGGTGGAAGCGCAGTCGGTGGCAAACTGCTACACCGCCATCGAGCAGGGCCTGGAAGTGCTGCCGGTGCTGAACAAGATCGATCTGCAGCAGGCGGATCCGGTGCGCGTCGCCGCCGAGATCGAGGACATCATCGGCATCGCCGCGGACGACACGCTGGCGGTCAGCGCCAAAACCGGCACCGGCGTCGCCGAGCTGCTGGAATCCCTGATCGAAGGGATCCCCGCGCCAGCGGGCGATGTCGATGCCCCGCTCAAGGCCCTGATCGTCGACTCCTGGTTCGACAACTATCTGGGCATCGTATCCCTGGTGCGCGTCTTCGACGGTCGCATCGAGGAAGGCGACAAGATCATCGCCAAGTCCGTACACCGCCCTCACAGGGTGGACGAGGTCGGCGTTTTCACGCCCAAGCGAGAGCGCCGAAAATCGCTGCAAGCAGGCGAGGTCGGCTATGTAGTGGCCGGCATCAAGGACATTCGCGGCGCACCGGTGGGCGATACCCTGGTCGGCGCGGCGCACTCGGAGCTCGACCCGGTACCGGGATTCGAAACGGTGAAGCCGCAGGTGTACGCCGGCATGTTTCCGGTCAATTCCGAAGACTTCGAGAACTTCCGCGAGGCGCTGGCGAAGCTGACGTTGAACGACGCCTCGCTGTTCTACGAACCGGAAACCTCGGATGCCCTGGGCTTCGGTTTTCGCTGCGGGTTTCTCGGCATGCTGCACATGGAGATCGTCCAGGAGCGCTTGGAAAGAGAATACGGCCTGGATCTCATCACCTCCGCGCCCACCGTGGTCTACGAAGCGACGACGCGCACAGGAGAAACCCTTCGCATCGACAATCCCTCGCAGCTTCCCGAAGCCGCCGCCATCGCCGAGATGCGCGAACCCATCGCCGAGGTGCGCATCCTCGCGCCTCAAGACTACGTGGGCAACGTCATCGGCTTGTGCGTAGCGCGGCGTGGCGTGCAAAAGGGCATGCGGTTCAGCGGCGGCCAAGTAGCGATCGACTATGAGATTCCTCTCGCCGAAGTGGTGCTCGATTTCTTCGATCGGCTGAAATCGGCAAGCCGGGGCTTCGCTTCCCTGGACTACAGTTTCATACGTTTCCAGGCCGCCCCTCTGGTACGTCTCGACGTGCTCGTCAACGGCCAACGAGTAGATGCCTTGGCCACTATCACGCATCGCGAGCAGGCCCGGACCAGAGGCCGCGATCTGGTCAAGGCGATGCAGAAAGTCATTCCTCGGCAGATGTTCGATGTGGCCTTGCAGACCGCTATCGGCGGCCAGATCGTCGCCCGTCAGACGGTCAAGGCGCTGCGCAAGAACGTCACCGCGAAGTGCTACGGCGGCGACGTGACCCGCAAGAAGAAGCTGCTCGAGAAACAAAAGGAAGGCAAGAAGCGGATGAAGCAGTTCGGTCGCGTGGAGATTCCTCAAGATGCATTCCTCGCCGCACTCCGAATCGAGCGCTGAGCCGGCGGACAGGCAGTTCTCGCGCGGGAGCAATGCCTCCGCGCCGCTCTCGTTCGACAGATCGGCGGACCTGGCCGTGCTGGAACAGCGGCTTGGCTATGCATTCGGCGACCGCAAGCTGCTAGGCCAGGCGTTGACGCACAGGAGCGCTGGCGCGGACAACTTCGAGCGGCTCGAATTCCTCGGCGATGCGGCCCTCGGCTTCGCCGTCGGACAGGTGCTGTTCGACGCCATGGCGGACGCCAGCGAACAAACACTGACGCTGATGCGCGCCCATCTCGTCAACGCCTCCGCCTTGGCCTCGACAGCCCGGGAACTCGATCTCGGCGCATTCCTGAATCTAGGCATGGGAGAACGCAAATCCGGCGTTGCACAGCGAACATCGGTACTTGCCGATGCTCTGGAAGCCGTGTTCGGCGCCATCGTCTGCGACGGCGGGCTAGAGGCGGCAGCGATGGTGATTCAGCGCTTGTTCGACAGCCGCTTGGCAGCGCTCGACGACGAGGCTTTGAAGGATCCGAAGACCCGCTTGCAGGAATACGTGCAGGCTAGGCGGCTGGCACTGCCGAAATACGACATCGTCGATGCGACAGGCAAGGACCATGCCCGATTCTACTGCGTGGAATGCGTGGTGGACGATCTCGAAGTCCGCGCCCGGGGCAGCGGACGCAGCCGCCGGGAAGCCGAGAAGAACGCGGCCGGCGCCATTCTTGATCGACTGGAGGGGGCTTGATGCGCTGCGGAACCGTGGCCTTGGCCGGCCGGCCCAACGTCGGCAAGTCGACGCTGATGAACCACTTGCTCGGCCGCAAGCTCAGCATCACCTCGCGCAAGCCGCAAACTACGCGCCATGCCCTGCTTGGCATCCTCAACCGCACGGACGCGCAGATCGTCTTTGTCGATACGCCTGGCATCCACCTGCCGAAGGGCCGGGCGCTGAACCGCTACATGATCGGCCAAGCCGTTGGTTCCCTTGCCGGCGTCGACCTCGCGGTGATGCTGGTGGAAGCCCGCGGCTGGCACCCTGGCGACGAAATCGTCCGCCGCCGGGTCGTGGATGCGCAAGTGCCATGCATCTGCGCCATCAACAAAATCGACCGCCTGCGACCCAAGGAACGACTGCTGCCGCTAATCGACGAACTGCGTGTCAAGCACGAATTCGAGGAGATCGTGCCGGTGTCGGCGCTGCGCAATACGGCTCTCGACGAACTGGCCGACGAAATCGTCCGGCGCCTGCCGACGGCACCGCAAATATTCGCTGAAGATCGAGTGACCGACCGGCCGCTGGACTTCCTGATTGGCGAAATCGTGCGCGAAAAAGCCGTGCGCCGGCTCGGTGCCGAGCTGCCGCATCAGACCACGGTGGTGGTGGAGAACATCGAGCGCCTGGATCGTTGCACGGAAATCCATGCGGTACTATATGTGGAGCGCGACACGCAGAAGCGGATAGCCATCGGCAAAGGGGGGGCCATGCTCAAGTCAATTGGCGAAGACGCCCGCAAGGATATCGATGCACTGATCGGCGGCAAGGCCAGAGTGCGCCTGTGGGTCAAGGTCCAGCCACGCTGGAGCAATCGTCCGCAGGCCTTGCAGCAGCTCGGCTACCGCTAATGATCCGTGCCGCCGAACGCCAACCGGCGTATGTGCTGCACAGACGCGCGTTTCGCGAAACCAGCGTCATCGTGGATCTGCTGAGCCGCGATTTCGGTCTCGTCGGCGGCGTCGTGCGCGGCATCAAGGGTCCGCGGCGACGAGGGTACGACATCGAACCGTTCGGCGAGGTGGCGGCGACATGGCGCGGACGCGGCCAGCTAGTCACCGTGCTGCGCTGCGAAAGCGTGGCGCCAAGGCGATTGGCCGGCGATGTGCTGTTCGCCGGCTTCTACGTCAACGAACTGCTGATCAAGACGCTGCGCCAGGAGGAGCCCGTTGCCGGCTTGTTCCACCACTACGGCCAAGCGTTGGAAGGAATGGCCTCCGGCGAAGAACTCGAAGGCGCCTTGCGCGTCTTCGAACGGCGACTGCTCGAGGAACTCGGCTACGGGCTCGTCTTCGATGTCGACGTTCGCAGCGGACGACCTATCGACTCTGGCAAGTTCTACCGCCTCGTCGACAGCGAAGGTTTCCAGGAAGCAGCCTCCGCACCAATGCAGGCAGTCGGCAACGGTTCAGCGCCGTTGGTTCTGACCGGCAGCCAAGTTGCCGCCATCGACGCTGGCGACTATGCGGACCGCCTTGTCCGGCGAGCCGCCAAGCGCATCTTTCGCCGTGCTCTGGAACCGCACTTGGACGGACGGCAGTTGACGACGCGCCGTCTGTTCGCCGCTCGGGCCGCCTTGCCCGCGCGGGAGATCGAGACCAATGGTTAGCTTCCGAGTCGATTTGCCGCGACTGCCGAACGGCGAGCCGGATCTCGACCTCTGGCTGGACGAAGCATCAGGGCAGGAAGCCGAACGCCGCCGCTGCGCGGTGTCCGTTTTCGATCTCGTCCGCAAAGATGCCGTGCGCAAGCCCGGGTTGGAACTCGTGGAGTTGCTGATCGAGCTGAAGATGGACCTGGTCACGGCGATGGCCGGCATGACGATATTCGCCGTGCAGCGCGGCTGCATAGATGCGGGCCAGCTACCCAAGGAGGTCGCCAACCTAGTCGCCGCCGTTCTCCGCCTGTCCTCCACCAATGTGTTGTCGCTCAGCGATTCGGCAGTTCTGTCCAGCGAGGCCAAGAGCCAAGCCGACAACGTACGACATATGCTGATCGCTCTGATCGACGATCCACGGGTCGCCGTCATCAAGCTCGCCGAACGGATCGTGGCGTTGCGCCACACCAAGAATGCGGACTGCAAAACCCGGCGATTGATGGCCCGGGAAGCGATGGAGTTCTTCGCGCCGCTGGCCAGTCGGCTCGGTATTTGGCAACTGAAGTGGACGCTGGAGGATCTGGCGTTCCGCTACCTCTACCCAGAGCAATACCGGGACATCGCCGCCAAGCTTGACGGCCGTCGAGAAGAACGTGAACGGCAGGTGGAGGCGATTCGCCAGGATCTGGCGTTCCGCCTATCAGCGGCCGGCATCGATGGCGAAGTCCAAGGCCGCGCCAAGCATATCTACAGCATCTGGCGCAAAATGACCCACAAGTCCATCGAATTTTCCAAAGTACGCGACGTGCAGGCAGTGCGCGTACTGGTGGATCGCATCGATGCCTGCTACCGTGCCCTGGGTGTGGTACACACCTCGTGGCCGCATATTCCCAGCGAATTCGACGACTACATCGCCAACCCCAAGGGAAACGGCTACCGCTCCATCCACACTGCCGTCATCGGTCCTGCCGGCAAGACGCTGGAGGTGCAGATTCGCACCCGAGAAATGCACGAAGAGTCGGAACTCGGCTTCTGCGCACACTGGACCTACAAGGCCGAAGGCGGCAATGGCACGGCGCAGTCCAAGGCGGCGCGGCGCTCTGCGTTGCAGTCCAAGAAGATGGACTGGCTGCGCAGCGTCCTGGAATGGCACGATCAGCTCGGCACCGTGGCAAACGGCGAATACGTGGCCGAAGACCGCATTTTCGTGACCACGCCCAAGGGCCATGTGCTGGATCTGTCGCCGCGAGCCACCCCGGTGGATTTCGCCTATCGCGTACATACCGAAATCGGCCATCGCTGCTGCGGAGCCCGGGTGAACGGACAGCGCGTACCCCTCAACCGGCTGCTCGCCACCGGCGAATGCGTCGAGATCGAGACCGGAGAAGCCGAGGCGCCGCGGCGAGAATGGCTGAATCCAGCGCTCGGTCTCGTCAATACCTCGCGGGCGCGAACGAAAGTCCAGTCCTGGTTCAAGAACCAGCTGACGGAGTCCAATATCAACGCTGGACGCGCATTGCTCGAGGAGACCGCAACACGTCTCGATCTGCCCCAGGACTTCGCCGAACTCGCCGAGTGTGCCGGCTACGAATCCGAAGACGCCCTGCTGTTGGCGGTAGGCGTCGGCGATCAACTGGTGATCGACCTAGTCAAACTGCTATCGAAGCCATCCGCCCACGAGGACAACAAGCTGCCGGAACAGCCGCATGCGCACACCGGCGCGTTCCAGGGTGTGGTCGTACATGGTCGCGACCGCGACGGCTTGCTGCGCGACATCATGGCCGCCGTCGCCGAATTGTCTATTTCGGTGGTCGCCGCCAACGCCCGCGCCGGCATGCCCGACAAGGGCGCGATCATTACCATGGAGCTGCATGTCGGCGATCTTGCCGAGCTTGCTCGGGCCATGGACAATATTCGCCGCATCCCGGATGTGCTCGACATCAGACGCACGCACATTCGCTGACCGACATGAACGCGGCCGAGCAATTCGGGGACCAGGATCGCTGAAACCAGATAGAACGTGGAGATCCCATGAAGTTGATTCTGTTGGGGCCACCCGGCGCCGGGAAGGGTACCCAAGCGACATTCATCTGCCGCGACTACGCCATTGCGCAGATCTCGACGGGCGAGATGCTGCGTACGGCGATCGCCGCCGGAACGCCGTTAGGGAGGAAGGTGCAAGCAATCATGGACGCCGGCGAGCTGGTAGACGACGATACTGTCGTTCGCCTCGTCAAGGAACGCATCCGCCAGCCGGACTGTCGCAACGGCTTCCTGTTCGACGGTTTTCCTCGCACTATCCCTCAGGCCGAAGCCGTGCGTAGCGCGGGAATCGCCATCGATCATGTCGTGGAAATTCATGTCCCGGATGAAGTCGTGGTGCAACGCCTTTCCGGGCGGCGCGTACACGAGGCCAGCGGGCGAATCTACCACCTCGAATTCGATCCACCGAAATCGCCGGGCATCGACGACGATACTGGCGAGCCGTTGATCCAGCGCGATGACGACAATGAGCACACGGTACGCGAACGCTTGCAGGTATACCACCGGCAAACCCGACCGTTGGTTTATTTCTACCGCCAGCTGCGTGCAGCCGAAGCGCTTCGGCACACGGACGTCGACGGCAAAGCCAGCGTGGACGAAATCCGCCGAACGATTGCCGACGCCCTGGCTTCGCAACCGAGAAACGCCAATGCCCAAAGCCGGGCCGGGTGAGCGTCGGCAGGATATGCAGAAACGGAAAAGCAGCTTGTGATATTTTTGTAAATTAATTGTAGACATGATCTTGAGCAGGTGTATTATCAGGCAGCCAATTCGTATCCATGCGAGGGGATGACCTATGGCACTTAAACGCAAGGCCGACGTTTCGGCATCGACCACCGAATCCCAAGAGACCGCACCCTTGCCTAAGAAGAGGAGGGGCAGACCGCCGAAGAAGCAGGCCGCAGCAACCGGCGGCAACGCGCCCGACAAAAGGTCCGAGAAGAAGCCCGAGGTGAAGCCCGAGAAAAGGCCCAAGAAAAGAGCAGGTCGGCCGCCGAAGAGCAAAGCTGCAGTAGGCGCCACGACGACGCCCAAGAAGCACGGTCGCGGCGGCAGTTCTTCCATGAAGGCTGCCGAAACGGATGGCAGACGGGTACCGGTATCGCCGGCAACGGCCCGGGCGGAAAGCGCGGCGGACCGAGCGGTGGCCAACCTGAAGAAGGAGCGCCAAGCCTTGGCAAGTGCGCAGGACGCTGCCAAAGCCGCCCGCGAAGAGGCGCGTTCGACGGGCGAGAAGAAGGCCAAGACCGCGCTCAAAAAGGCGCGCGAGAAAATCAAGCGCACCTCCGATCGCGTCGTCAGGGCGCGCATGGCAGCACGGGAAGCAAAGGTACGGGTAGTGGAGCTCAAGGCCAGCGACCGCTTGAGGGCGCGCTTGAACCACGTCAGCGCCAGCTTGCAGAATGCGGAGGACGCGGCCAGCCAGAGCATCAACGCCAAGGTGGGGCGGGCGATGGAGAAGTTCGAGGCGACGAAACGCGCCGAACTCAACCGCGTCGAGGCCAAAAAGGCGAAGAAGCGCAAGCAGCAGGCGGACACCCAAATCGCCAAGTTCCAGGCCGAACACGACAAGAGGGTCAAGGCCGTACGCGAGTCGCTCGAACCGAAACCGAGGAAGAAGCGCCGGCGGCGCACCGTCGCGTCGGCAAAAGCGTAGGTACCAGACGCTGTCGAAAGCAATCCCCAGGGTCGCGGTCTAACCGTGAAGCCTGGGGTTCTTTATCTCATTGCGGCGCTGCACTCTCGGCGTTTTTGGATTCTTCAGCCAGCCGGTCCGCGCATTGGATGCCCCGCTTCGCCTGAAAAAGGGATCACACCCACCGTGTCCCCGGGCTTCAGGTTGCCAATGCTTTCGGGAACCACGACCAAGCAATTCGCATTGGCGAAGGTCGCCAAGCGATTGGAACTCTGATCCCCGGTGGCAGCCACCATCAAGCCGTCGCCGTCCACCCATACAACGCCACGCATGTACTCCCGCCGCCCTTCGGCATGTCGAACGGCATGATCAATGGTCGCCGGCAGCGTCAGTGGCGGCGTCAGCTGCCCCCCGCCGAGCAGATCCACGGCTGGCGCGACGAACAGCAGATAGGTGACGATAGTGGACACCGGATTTCCCGGCAGGCCGAAAAACAACGCGTCGCCGATGCGGCCGACCGCCAACGGCTTGCCCGGCTTCAAGGCGATCTTCCAGAAATCCAACGAGCCGATCTCCTCCGCCACCGCCTTGACGAAGTCCGCATCGCCCACCGAGACACCGCCGCTGGTGACGATCAGGTCGGCACCTAGCGAGGCCTCGAGCAAGGTGCGTCGAATGACCTCCGGATCGTCGGGAAGGCAGCCGAAATCGATGATGGAGGCACCTTTTTCGCGCAATAGCGACGATACGGCAAAGCGATTCGCATCGTAGATCTGCCCGGTCTCAAGAGGGTTGCCGGCAGCCGCGAGTTCATCGCCGGTGGAAAAGATCGCCACACGGATGCGGCGCGTGACGCACACTTGGCCGATGCCGCAAGCGGCCAGCCAGCTGAGATCATAGATTGAGAGTTTCCTTCCCTGCTGGCAGAGCCGCGCACCGCGACGGACGTCGTGGCCGCGTCGGCGCACATGTTGATCGGCCTGCACCGGTTCGACGGTCGCTATGGCCTCCCCCCGCCGCGCGACGTCTTCCTGGAGCACCACGGCATCCGCGCCGACGGGTAGTGCGGCACCGGTGAATATGCGAATGGCGGTTCCCTTGGTCACCGTTCGCTGCGCCACATGACCCGCCAAGCTCTCGTCGACTACCGTAAAGCGCTTCAATCGCTCGTGATTCAATCCCGTCGCGCGTACTGCGTAGCCGTCCATGGCTGAAGCATCGAACGGCGGCAGATCGATAGGCGCCACCACATCCTCGGCGGCGATGCGGCCGACCGCGTCGGCGAGGGACACCTCCTCGCTTTCGGCGACGCCTCGCACGAGGCGGACCAGTTTTCGCAATGCGAGATCGACATCTAGTAGCATGGCGAGATGACCAACCTCCTGGCAATCGATACCACGACGGACCTCTGTTCGGCGGCACTCGCCACGGACGGAGGCTGGTTCGAGGATACCCGCTTGGCGCCGAGGCTGCACAACCGCGAGGTGCTGGCGACGATCGACAATGTCGTCGATGCCGCGGCGCTCGACAAGAACGCCATCGACATCATCGCCTTCGGGGGTGGTCCCGGTTCGTTCACCGGCGTTCGCATCGGCAGCGCCGTGGCCCAAGGCCTCGCCTTCGGCATCGGCGCCCGGGTCGTCGTCGTGCCGAGTTCCGCGGTCGCTGCACAGACCGCGCGACGTTTGGCGGATTCGCGCGGCATCTTCACGATATGCCGCCAATCCCGACCCGGCTGGCAGTACTTGTCCCGCTACGAACTGTCCGATCTCGGCGTCCGATGCCTGCAATTCGACCGCTTGGTGTCTGCGGACGTTTCGGGCGCGGACGAAACGCCAAGCGACGGTGTCATCCATTGCGATCGCTTCGCCGTCAGTGCCCGCGTCGTGGCGCAACTGGCATTGCAGCAGGCGGAGCAGGCCGTGGCGCCAGCGCTGGCGGTGCCGTTCTACGTGGAAGGCGACAGTCCGTGGCAAGCATCTCCCAAACGCCTCGAAGCCAACCCATAACTGCCTTGCGCGATCTGCGATTGCCGAACATCCGCCAGCGCCTGCGCCACGGCCGGCGTTCGCCGCTGGCAAGAGCATGCGCGGCAGCGCCGGGACAGCGGGTTCACGACGCCTTCGCCGGCTGGGGAACCGACGGCCTAGTGCTGGCCGCGCTAGGCTGCCACGTCCACATGAGCGAATGCAGCCCGACGGTGTACGAAGTGCTGCATTCGCGGCTGGCGCGGCTGGCGAAGTTCCACGATCTGGCAGGTACGCTTACCTGGGCGCTTGAGGACGCACAGGCGAAGTGGCGCGACAATCCCCTTTTCGACGTAGTCTATCTCGATCCCATGTTCGGTGCGCATCCGAAGACCGCGCTGCCCGCCAAACACATGCAAGTGCTCGCGGCTCTCGCCCACGAAGTCGGAGAGGACGAAACCCCGGCGCTAGTCGAGGATGCGCGTCGGGTGGCATCTGGCAGGGTGGTCGTCAAGCGTCGTGCCCATGCAGCGCCGCACCAACGCCCGGATTGGCAGATTCGCGCCCGAAGCATACGTTTCGACATCTACCGCCCTATTTGAAACCTTAGTCCACCGGCTGTTCGAGCGCTTGACGCAACTCCACGGCGATGACGCCTTGGCCAGCACGGACGATATCGCGAATGCGCTCGTCGAAAACCAGGCAGCCCTCTTCGTCGGTGGCGACGACGCCGTTTTCCACCAAGCCATGGAGGAATCCATCGAACAGCCGCGCATCGGCAAACTCCGGCGCATTCAGACCGTAGAGCCTGGAAATTCGTTCCGCTGTCGCTCGGCTTTCGGCGAGCAGTGCCCGGCGGCTGAGGACGCCGGAGCCGGCGCGGCTCAGCAGCGCCAAGCCGATGTAGAACCGTTCCAGCACCTGCATGACGGCATTCGCCAACAGCCGCAGTCGAAACTGTCGAGCGGGATCCGGAGGCGCTACGAATCCTGCGCCACGCAGTTCCACCAAGTGCAGAGCTTGCAGGTGCGCAAGCCAACGGTCCACGGCGTGCTGCGCCGAGGATGAAGCGGCGATCTGCAATTCGTTCTCGATATACGGAAATACCGCATCGAATATGCGCCGGATGCGGCTGCGACGAATGCCAAGGCGGCGATTCACCAGCAGACAGGCGATGAACGACGGCGCGGCGAGAGTGTGCAAAACGTTGTTGCGATACCATGTCATCAGCACCGAGGTAAAGCCATCATGGCTCAGAATGTCACCACCCCCCCCTGCCGGCGGCAGCCGCGACGGTGTTTCCCGATCGAGCATGCCCAGCGCCTCGACATGGTGGACGATTTCGTCTGCAGGTACGCCGACGATTCGGTAGCGGTGGCATTCGTCACGGGCCAAAAGATTTCGATAGAGATCGATCTGCGCTTCCAGAGCGCGTTCCTCAATAGCTTGGCGAGGCATGGACAGCGTCGCCAAGGCAACCAAGTTCATGGCGTTGATCGCCGCGCAGGCATTGACTTGGGCGAGAATCCGCGCCCCGAGCGCACGCGCCGGATGTTCGTTGCGACACTCGTCGAGAAACTCGGCGAGCGGGATCGGTTGGCCGAACGAAAGCCGGACGACGCCGAAGGACTGGCGGGCAAGTTTCAGGCTGCGCAGCACACCGCCCACGGATTCCTGCTTCTTGTCCACGCCGCGCAGCTCGTCCACATAGCTGCCGGCCTCGATGAGCTTCTCGTAGCCGATGTAGACCGGAACGAAGACGATAGGTCTCGGCACCCCGCGCCGGTGAGCGTCGATGGTCATCTGCAACATGCCGGAGCGGGCCGGCAGCAGCCGACCCGTGCGCGTTCTGCCCCCTTCGACGAAGTACTCCACGGAGTGGCCGCGACGGAACACCTGATAGAGGTATTCGGAAAAGACCGCCGTGTAGACGCGGTCGCCTTGGAAGCTCCGACGCATGAAGAAAGCGCCGCCGCGGCGCAGAATGCCGCCCACCAAGGGCAGGTCCAGATTGTCGCCAGCGGCGATATGAGGGAGCATGAGACCGCGATGGTAGAGAACGTAGGACAGCAGCAAGTAGTCGATGTGGGAACGGTGGCACGGCGCATAGACCAGGGTATGCGTTTCCGCCAGCGTCGCGAAGTTGTCGATGCCGTATACCTGTACGCCGTCGTAGATGCGGTGCCAGAACCAGCTCAGCACCATGTCCAGAAACTGCACGGTGGGATAGGACATGTCCGCAGCGATGACGCGGACAGCCTTGCGCACAGCGCGTTCCAGCCGCTTGCGCTGGCCGCCGGACGACTCCGTGTCGATGACAGCGGTCACTTGGGCGCTGCGCAGAATCTGCGCCGCCAGGGTGCGGCGATGGGATAGGTCCGGACCCAGCGCGGCCACCTTCTGATTGCGGAACTTCACCCGCAGCAGCCGCGCCGTGCGGCGCGTCACCCTATCCTCCGAGGCCGCCCGGACGCCAGGCCGACTCGCTGGCCCATCCCCAGGGCGCGGGGCTCGTCCAGCGCGGACAATGTCGTGCCACGGCAGCGGCTCGCCGATCTGCACCAGGATATCGCCACGGTTGAACAGCAGGACGAGCAATCGGCGTACGCGGGAGGAGGCCGCCCAGCCTTCGGAGAACAGGGCGCGCAGCCACGACCGATCCTTGTTCGCCGCCCGCCCCCAGAAAATCGATACCGGGGCCAGCGACAGCGTGGCATCGCGGTTCGCTACCAGCTCGGCTTCCAGTCGCCGCATCCGCGGCGAGGCCGCCAGCATGATATTGCGACGCCACAAGCCGGCCGGTCGATTGAGAAAGAAGAAGCGGCGCGCTTCGTCAAAGGCCGGCAGCGACGCGACGGGTGATGCCAAGCCATGTCGTTCGGCGACGATGTCGAGCAGCACGATGTCCGTCAGCGAGCGATTGGCCAGCACATAGACCACGTCGTCTGCCGACACTCGTTCCGCGCCACCGACGGTAGGTTTGGCCCACAGCCACAGACAGCGGCGTACGAATGCGTAGTTCAGACGTCTTGCCGCGGCGTACATGGGGTGGTGGCGGGCAAGTACCGGTTTGCCGACGACTGCTAATTCGCCGAGGGGATATCGAACAGTCCCTCAAGTTCCAGCAACGCATCCTCGGCTTCGGATTCGCCTTGGAGCCGATAGATGCCCTGGAAGCGTTCTTCGGCGACGCGCTCGGCTTCGTCGCCAGAGAGGAAGATGGTCGGTCGCAGGAACATCAGCAGATAGCCTTTCTTCAGCGTCTCCCGGTTCGAGCGGAAGGCGCGTCCTACGAAAGGAATACTGCCCAGCAGCGGCACCTTCTTCGACACCTCCCGATAGTCGTCCTGCACCAAGCCGCCGAGCAGGATGATCTGCCGATCTTCGGCGAGCACCGTGGATTCCAGACTGCGTTCGCTGGTGACCACATCGGCAAAGCCGGCGGTGCCGATACCGGCGCTTTCCACCACGCTGCCCACCTTGAGGCTGACAACCATGCGAATGGACGAGTCCTCGTGGATGTGCGGCGTCACCTTCAGTTCGACGCCGACATTCTCGCGGTTGATGGTTTGAAACGGATTGCTGGAGCCGTCCGTGGTGGTGGTGAACGATCCGGTGCGGAACGGAATGCGCTGGCCGGCGATCTGGGTCGCCTCCTCGTTGTCGAGGGTGAGCACGCTGGGCGTCGACAGCAGGTTCGCCCGGGTGTCCGTGAGCAGGGCGTTGATGACGGCGCCGAAGGAGATCCCGTCCGGATCCAGCCGCGCCACGGCGAGAGTGGGCGAGTTGGCGCCGGCGATGCCATCGATGAAATCGACATCGTCGTCTTCAACGCCCAGACTGCTGAGCAAGGTGCCGATGATGCCATTCAACGTGGTGGTGACCAGAGGCACCGACTTGCTGCTGGCATCCGCACCGGCCAGTTCGACGCCCAGCGCATCGACCACGTCCACGGAGACTTCGACGATGGCAGCCTCGATCAGCACCTGGGCCCGGCGCACATCGAGTTGGCTGACGGTGGCGAGCAGCTCGTTGGTAGTGGTCGGGTCGGCGCGAATAATGAGCGCGTTCAAGGATTCGTAGGCTTGGATGGTGGCCGCCGGAGCGTTTTCCGCTGCTCCGGACGACGAGTCGCCGAGCCGGTTCAGAATATCCGCCACGCTCACCGCATCGGCGTGGTTGAGATAGAAGACCTGGGCCGAGCCGGTGTTGGTTTCCGGCACGTCGAGCTTATCGATCAGGCGCAGCGCTTCGGCAATAGGATGCGGCTTGCCCTTGAGGATCAGGGAGTTGTTGCGCTCGTTAGCGACGATCCGCACCCGCCGGGGGCCTTTCGCGTTTCTGCCGATCTGCTCCGGGGCGATTTCCTCCAGCACCGCCGCCACCGTCCCCACCCAGGCATGCTCCAGCACCAGGTGGACCACTTCATCCTTGTCGAGCACGTCGATCTGCTCGATCAGCGTAGCGAGCCGCTGCATGTTTCTGGCGGCATCGGCGATGATGACCACGTTGGGCGTCTCGATGGCGGAGATGTGGCCGGTCTGGGGGATCAACGGCCGAATCATCTTCATCAGATCCGAAGACGATACATGGGCCAGGGGCACGACCTGGGTGATCAGCCGCTCCGCCGGCTGACCCTCGGCGGCGGCCACGGGACCGCCGGACTGCTTCAGGCGAGGCTGGTCGATGATGCTGATCACGCCATCGCTCTCCACCACGCCGAGGTTGTGAACCTTGAGCACCGTCAGGAACAGTTCGTAGAGGCCATCGGCATCAAGACTGACGCTCGAGAACACCGTCACGTCCTGGTTCTTCATGCGCGGATCCAGCACGATGGTCTTGCCGGTGTACTCCGCCACCTGGGCGATGAACTCGGTGAGCGGCATGGCCTTGCCATTGACGGTCCAAGAGGCGGGTTGCGCAATCGCGACATGGCCAAACACCATGGCCAAGGACAAGCTGGCGAGAAGAATTCTAAGTTTCATGCCTGCACATTCCAATCCATAACCACTCTCGGGATGCCAAGCGGGTTGATCAGTTCAAGGGGAAAGTGACCGTGAAGCGCCGGTCGCCACGCTGGATCTCCAGTTTCGCGGAGCCTTGCGCCACGATGTTTTCGATTTCCAGACGATCCTTGCGCGGGTCGCCCACCGGGCGGCCGTTCACAGACAGGATGCGATCGCCGCGTTGCAGCCCCATGTGGCTGAGCTCGGGCTGGTCGGCGAGCGCCCCCACGGCATAGCCGCCGTCGCCGGCGATCCGGCCGATGCCCAGATGATCGAGCACCTTGCCCGGATCGCGCTGGATGTCGTTGCGGTACCGGGCGAACGCTTCCTGGGGCGAACGCGGCGCTTCGGGCCTCCTCGCCGGGCGCGGCCGATCGCGGGCGGGTCGGGCATCGACGATGCGCCGCGACGACGCTTCGGCAGCCTCGGTGTTGGGCCGAACGATATCCGAGTGTTCCTCGAAGCTGATCTGCTCCCGCGCGGCCCCCCGGGCGATGACCACCAAGTCCCGGCGAATCGCCTCCAGCTTGGCGTTGCCAGGTAGACGGTCGCCGATTCGATAGCTTTCCGCACGGCGTCCCTTGCGGGCGATCAGCGCTGTGGATGCCTCGGCCACGTCCGCCACGAAAACTCCCACCAGCACCAGCGACAGCTGCGTCTCCTGCAGATTCTCGGTACCGCCGCCGGCCGCTGCGGTCGCGGCAACCGCAGGTCGCCCGAACAAGTGCAGCGCCGTTATCCGCTCGACGGGGATATCCTGGCCTCCAGCAGCCTCGGCCTTGACGCCGCCGGCTGCTACCGTCGCCGGCTCGTCGGGGCCGAATCCGAAGAAAGCCACCGCTCGCCAGCAGGTATACGCGATGCCCAGGACGATGCAGACATGGGCAACGATGGACAACGGTTTGTGCATGTCGGCCACGAGAGGCAAATCCTGCAAGGGCGTCGAAGACGGTTATTCTATCAGTCTGCGCGGTACCATCCGACAGCCGGATGGCCAAGGTGCCAACAGCCAGCCCTGTCCGAAGCGTCGGCGCTAGAACAGCTTCTCCGACAGGGTGAGCACCACGGTATCGTCCGCGCCCGTCCCTGGCCACGGCTTGCCAGCCAGCACGGAAAACCGTCGAGTGATGCCGATGTGTACCGTGCCTTCACGATCCAGCCGCAGCTTGAGGAGCGGTGCGCCGTCAGGCACCGAAGACGCCTCGAGTCGAGTTTCCCCTGCCACGGTATCCACATGGGCGATCATCTCCGGCAAGTCGGCGTAGTAGGTTTGACGAGACAATCGATAAACAGTTCGCCCACCGCTCCAGCGCAATGTGCCGTTGGCGACCCGCGCTCCCTCGTTGATGCGAAGAAACAGCTCATCGACCGTCAACGCGCTGCCAACCTCGATGTGGTAGATGCCGAGCATCCGGTTGACGGCCGCGGCGCCCACTTGCCCGGAAGCCGACACCGCCATCGAGGCGAAGCCGCGACTAGCAATGCCGTCGAGTTCGTGGTCGTCTTCGGACAGCCGCCAGTGGATGCGAACCTCGCCGCCGAACAGTGCCAAGGGAGCGAATGCCCAGGCCAGTCGGCCGGCGCCGAAGCCCTGGTACGCGACATCCGCCTCGCCACGCCACAATGTCCCAGCGATGCCGCGCAACACGAGGCCGTCGACCCGATCCGTAGCCAACCGCACAGCGCGAGCAGGCGCGAAGACGACGGCGAAGACGACAAACGCCACCGTGCCAACCAGAACATAGCCGGCCTTGGTCATGGCAAGAGCAGGCGCGAGACGATCTGTTCGTACATGTGAGCCAGCGGTGCGAGGTCCGCCACCCGGATGCGCTCGTTGCTCTTGTGGATGGTCTCGTTGACAGGGCCCAGCTCCACCAGCTGTGCGCCGGCGGGAGCGATGAAGCGGCCATCGGATGTGCCGCCGGAGGTCGATGTCCGGGCTTCAAGGCCCGCAACCGCGGCGACGGCTTGCCGCGCGGCCTCGACCAGGGTGCCGCCCCGGGTGATGAACGGCATGCCGGACAGCTTCCAGGCCAACTGGCATTCCGCCCCGGCAGCAGCGAAGGCGCGTGCCACCATGGCTTTCAGGGTCTCGGGCGCCTGACGAGGATTGAAGCGGAAATTAAACCAGCACTCGAGTTCGCCGGGAATCACGTTGCCGGCGCCGGTGCCGGCGTGGATATTGGACACTTGGAAGCTGGTAGGCGGAAAGTCGTCGTCGCCGCCATCCCAGCGCGTGGCGACCAGTTCGCCGAGTGCGGCGGCGGCGGCGTGGATGGGATTGTCCGCCTGGTCGGGATAGGCGACATGGCCCTGGACGCCCTGCACGGTAGCGGTTCCGTTCAGAGAGCCGCGCCGGCCGACCCGGACCACGTCGCCGAGACGGGCTGTGGACGATGGTTCCCCGACCACGCAGTAGTCGATGCGCTGGCAGCGTCGGACGAGCGCATCCACCACGCGCACGGTGCCGTCCACCGCGTCCGCCTCCTCGTCGCTGGTGACTAGCAACGCCAGCATGCCCGGATGCTCGGGATACCGAGCCACGAAGCGTTCCGCCGCCCGCACCATGGCGGCGAGGCTGGACTTCATGTCGGCGGCACCGCGGCCGTACAGATAGCCGTCGCGCAGCGTCGGCTGGAACGGAGGCGAGCGCCACTCGTGCTCGGGGCCTGCGGGCACCACATCGGTGTGGCCGGCGAAAGCGATGCAGGGTTCACCACTGCCATGCACGGCCCAGAAGTTGTCCACCTCGCCAAAGCGCATCTGCTCGATAGCGAAGCCGCCGGCCTGCAGCCGCTCGATGAGGATGTCCTGGCAGCCGTGGTCGTGGGGAGAAACCGAAGGCCGCGCGATCAGCGCCCGGGCCAGTTCCAGCACGTCGGCCGTGGCGTCGTCGTGGTCAGCCATGGGAGCGTGCGAAGTCGGCTAGGCGCTCGGCAGCGGCGACGCAGTGTTCGAGCGGGGCGACCAAGGCGATGCGCACTCGATCGGCACCCGGGTTGACGCCATTCTGGGTGCGGCCCAAGTAGCTGCCGGGCAACACCACGATATGCTCGCGCTCGAACAATCGGGCGGTAAAGGTCTCGTCATCCACGGGCGTACGCGGCCACAGGTAGAACGCGGCGGTCGGCATGTCCACCTCCAAGGCCTGCGCCAGGATCGGCTGCACAGCGTCGAACTTGGCCCGGTAGACGGCGCGATTGGCGAGTACATGCTTGTCGTCGCTCCAGGCCAGGATGCTGGCTTGGGCGACATGGGCAGGCATGGCGCAGCCGTGGTAGGTGCGGTAGTCGAAGTAGCGGGCGATGATGTCGGCGTCGCCAGCAACGAACCCGGAGCGCAGCCCCGGCAGATTGGAGCGCTTGGACAGGCTGTTGAAGGCGACGCAGCGGGCATGTCCCAGGCCGGCGTTCGCGGCGGCCTGCAACAGCCCCGCCGGCGGCTTGTCCTCGTCGCGGTATATCTCCGAATAGCACTCGTCCGCAGCAATGACGAAATCGTACTCGCCAGCGCGACGAACCAGATCCGCCAAGACGGCCTCGGGAATCACCTCGCCGCTCGGATTGCCGGGATTGCAGACGTAGACCAGTTCGGCATCGCGCCATGCCCACTCCGGCACCGCGGCGAAGTCGGGGACGCCGGCGGCCGGGATGTAGTAGGGCTTCGCACCCCGCAGCAAGGCCGCGCCCTCGTAGATCTGATAGAACGGGTTGGGCATCAGCACCCGCCCGCCCGGTCGGCCGGACAGCACCGCCTGGCCGAAGGAGAACAACGCCTCGCGAGTACCGTTCACGGGCAGCACTTCGGTGTCCGCATCCATCGCCACGCCGAACCGGCGCTGGATCCAGGCCGCGATGGCCGTTCGCAGCTCGTCGCTGCCCCGGGTCGGGGGGTAGGTCGCCAGCGAACGTCGCAACCCCGCCGCGTCGGCCAGCACCGCCAGCACGAAGTCCGGCGCGGCGTGCTTCGGCTCGCCGATGGAAAGCGCCACGCGAGGATGGGCCGGATTCGGCGTCAGGCCGCCGAGCAAGGCGTTCAGACGCTCGAAGGGGTATAGCTGCAAGCGGTCGAGGTGGGGGTTCACGACGGCGTCTGCGCGACTTCGGCGTCCAGCTTCAGGCGAATGGCGTTGATGATGGTCTGGGCGTGTCCAGAATGGGTGATGGCGCGCTTGGCGCGGTTGGTGATCTCGAACACGTCCTCGACCCGCTCGCCAAGGGTGGTGACCCTAGCGCCATGCACGCTGATGTCCAGCTCGGCGAATAGGGCGCCCAAGGCCGACAGCAGGCCCGGCCGGTCCGACGCCACCACCCGCAGCGTCGAGGTTCGAGCACCGGGATCGGTGGCCAAGGTCACCTCCGTGGGGATGACGAACTGCTTGAGCTGGCGCGATACCCGGCGCGAAGGCTGCCGACTGATGCTGCCGCTGGCGATGGTTCGCGCCAGGGATTCGGCCAACCGCTGCCGAGCATCGTCGTCCATGGCGAGGGGTTCACTCTCGCCGTCGAGCACGATATAGCAGTTGAAGCAGACGCCGGAGGCGCTGGTGGCCACCCGCGCCGCGGCGATGCGCAGGTTGGCGCCAGCTACCGCGGCGACGCTGTCGGCGAACAGGTTGTCGCGGTCGCGAGCGTAGAGAAAGACCTCCGTGGCGCCTTCGGCGCTGGCTGTCTCAGGCGACATTTCGTCCTCCTCGTCAGCGAGGGGTGCTGGCGCTCTCCGACCGCCGTGGTCGAGAATGGTCACCAGCGGACCGCGGTCGAGATCGTGGCTGTGAATGGCCCGAGTGATAGCGACGATTTGGGAAGGCGAATGATGCAGAAAGAACTGCTCGCCGGGTTCGTCCCATAGCGCCAGCGCCCGGTGCTGGTAGATGCCCTGGCCGCCAAGCAGCTTCAGAGCCTCGGCACGGCAGGCGGCAGCGCGCTCGTCGCGGGAGTCCAGGCCGCGGCGCAGGGCTTGCCGAGCGCCAAAGTAGAGCTGGCGCATGAGGGTGGCGCGCCAGCTATTCCACAGCGTCGGATTGGTGGCGTTGATGTCGGCCACGGTAAGCGCGTAGAGGTAGTCCAGGCGGGTCTCGCTGCCCACTAGTCGGGCGAAGGCATCGACCACTTCGGGATCCGCGATGTCCTGGCGCTGGGCCGTCGCCGACATGGTCAAGTGTTCGCGCACCAGCCATTCCACCAGCGCCGTGTCGCCCTCGTCGAGACCGTGACGGCGGCAGAAACGCGCCACGTCGGTGGCGCCGAGGCGGGAATGGTCGCCGCCGCGGCCCTTGCCGATGTCGTGGAACAGGCCGGCGATGTAGAGCAGCTCGATCTTTGGCAGCTTGCGCACCACTTGGGAGGCCACCGGAAACTTCTCTTCCGCGCTGCGATTGTGGAAGCGGCGCATCTGTCGGATGACCATCATGGTGTGGGCATCGACCGTGTAGATGTGGAACAGATCGTGCTGCATCTGGCCGACGATGCGTCCGAACTCGGGAATGTAGCGGCCGAGCACCCCGTAGCGGCGCATGCGCGTGAGCTGGCTGACCAGGGTGTAGGGCGCTCGCAGCAGCGCCATGAAATACCCGGTGACCACCGGATCGTTGCGGAAGTCCTCGTCGATCAGATGCAGATGCTCGCGCACCAGACGGATAGTGGCGGCGCGCACGCCGGCGATGTCGCGACGGTTGGCCATCTGCACGAACAGCTCCATGATCGCCGGCGGGCATTGGGCGAACACGTCGTCCCGAGTCGTCTCGATGTAGTGGTTGGCGATGCGGAAGCGATCGTTGATCGGCTCGATCTTCGGTCGCTCGCCGGTACGCACGATGACCTCGTCGAAATGCTGCAGCAGAATGTCGTTTACCTCCCGCAGCAGCAGCACATGGCGGTAGTAGTCGCGCATGAACTGCTCGACGCCAAGCTGCGCTTCGGTGTCCCGGTAGCCGAAACGCAGCGCCAGCTCGCGCTGGTGGTCGAACAGCAGGCGGTCTTCCCGACGGCCGGCGACCAAGTGCAGGCCGAAGCGCACCCGCCACAGGAAACGCCTGCCGTCGATGAGCCAGCGGCATTCCAAGGTCGTCAGGAAGCCCGATTCCACCAGTTCCGACGGCGCTGCGCTGCCCCGATGCCGCTGGATGATCCAGAGCACGGTCTGGATGTCGCGCAGGCCCCCGGGCGAACCCTTGATGTTCGGCTCCAGGTTGTAGTCGACGTGGTCGAACTGGCGATGGCGCTCCTCCTGCTCGGCGTTCTTGGCCGCGAAGAAGCTGGGGCTCGGCCACAGCGATCGCCGTGCCAGCAGCTTGTCCAGCTTGACCGTCAACCGCGTCGAGCCAGCCAGCCACCGACGTTCCATCATGGTAGTGGCCACGGTGATGTCCCGACCGGCTTCGCGTTTGCAGTCGGCCAGGGTGCGCACGCTGTGGCCGATGTCGAGCTTGAGATCCCACAACAGACGCATGAAGGCAGCAATTTCTTCGCGCACGACGCGGGGATTCTTGACCAGGATCAGCAGGTCGATATCGGAATGGGGATGCAATTCGGCGCGGCCGTAGCCGCCGACGGCGAGCAGTGCCAGACTGTCGTTGTGCAGGAACCAGTGCTGCCAGATCTCGGCCAGAAAGGCGTCCATGTGGCGCGAGCGTTCGGCCACCAGCTGCTCGACCTCGGCACCGGCCCAGAAGCGATCGGCCAGCACCTGGTCGGCCTGCTCAATGCGCTGCCGCAGATGCGCGAGATCGGGCAGTCCGTCCGCCCGCCGCTGCGCGTCGACAGTGCCGGCGTCTCTCACGGGAGATCTTCTTGCGTCCGCGGGATAAGCACCTCGAAGCCGTCGGCGGTGACCAGCACGGCATGCTCCCACTGCGCCGACAGCTTGTGGTCCTTGGTCACCACCATGCACTGGTCGGGCAGCGTTCTAACCTCGCATCCGCCCGCGTCGAGCATGGGCTCGATGGTGAATGCCATGCCTGCCTCGATTTCCTCGTCTTCACCGCACTTGCCGTGGTGGTAGACCTGGGGCTCGTCGTGGAATCTGGTGCCGATGCCGTGACCGCCGTATTCCTGCGCCACCGAGAAGCGGTTGGCCCGGGCATGCTTCGAGATGGCGTAGCCGATGTTCCCGAAGCGGGTACCGGGACGAAGCTGGCGGATGCCGGCGTACAGGCACTCCTGGGCGACCGTCGCAAGCCCCTTGGAGAGGATGCTGGACTTGCCGGCGAAGAACATCTTGCTGGTGTCTCCGTGGTAGCCGTCCTTGATGGCCGTGACATCGATATTCAGCGAATCGCCCAGCTTGAGCACCTTGTTCGGCGACGGGATGCCGTGGCAGACCACATGGTCGACCGATGTGCAGATGGACTTCGGGAACGGCGGCTGCTCCTTGGCGATGGAGTAGTTCAGCGGCGCCGGAATGCAGTCGAGGGTATCGACGATATAGTCGTGGCAGATGCGATCGAGGTCGTCAGTGCTGACGCCGGGCCGGACGTAGCCGCCGATCATCTCCAAGACCTTCGCCGCCAAGCGGCCGGCGGTGCGCATCTTGTCGATCTCTTCGGGCGTTTTCGGACGGGCGGCCATGGCAGCGCAGTATGAACGATGGCCGGCGGACGGCCAACCGGCAGCGCGGTTCCCTAACAACGCGATCGCCTTGGACTTCAATCGCGCTTCGCGACCGGGCGTTCGCTGGCGAGGGGGAAGCCGTCGCCCCGAACGATCCGTTCGGTCTTCGGTGCCGGACTTGCCGGCGTTCGACTGCGACAGGTCTCGCCGGCGGAGGCGCCATTGCGCGATGCAGACCCTACTGTGCCGATGCCGCGGCAGGGACGGAGCCGATATCCTGCTCCTCGGCGCGCAAGGTAAGCACCTCGAAGCCGTCGGCGGTGACCAGCACGGTATGCTCCCACTGCGCCGACAGCTTGTGGTCCTTGGTCACCGCCGTCCACCGATCCGGCAGCATCCGCACATGGCGCCGGCCAGCGTTGATCATGGGCTCGATGGTGAACGTCATGCCCTCCTGCAGCACATCGCCTGCGCCGCGCTTGCCGTAGTGGAGGATCTGCGGATCATCGTGGAACTTGGTGCCGATGCCGTGACCGCAGAACTCCCGCACCACCGAAAAGCGGTTGGCCCGCGCATGCTGCGCGATGGCGTAGCCGATGTCGCCGATGTGCGCTCCAGGGCGCACTTGGCGGATGCCGGCGTAGAGGCATTCCTGGGTAACCTCCGCAAGCCGCCGGGCCAGCACGCTCGGCTTGCCGACGAAGAACATCTTGCTGGTGTCGCCGTGGTAGCCGTCCTTGATGACCGTGACGTCGATGTTCAGCGTATCGCCGACCTTGAGCACCTTGCTAGGCGACGGGATGCCGTGGCAGACCACGTGGTTGACGGATGTGCAGATGGACTTCGGAAACGGCGGCTGGCCGCGCCCGTTGGTGTAGTTCAACGGCGCCGGGATGCAGTCGAGGGTATCGACGATGTAGTCGTGGCAGATGCGGTCCAACTCGTCGGTGGTGACGCCGGCCTCGACGTAGTCGCCGATCATCTCCAGAACGCTGGCCGCCAAGCGCCCGGAGACGCGCATCCTGGCGATCTCCTCGGGCGTTTTCGGATGTACATTCATGAGCGGAATATAGGACAAGTCGGCGCGCCTGGCAAGCTGTGCGACCTAGCCTCGGTTGCGCTGTTCTAGGCCCATTGATTGTGCGCGGCAGTAGGTGTTCACTTGGCATCGTCACCACAAGCTGGAGAACTGCGATGCCCGCATTGGACGGGGTGAGAATCCTCGACATGACCCAGTACGAGGCCGGCACTTCCTGTACCCAGGCGCTGGCTTGGTTGGGCGCCGACATAGTGAAGATCGAAGCGCCCGAGTACGGCGACCCCGGCCGTGGCGTCGGTCGCTCGGCCAACAAGGACTACTCGGCCTATTTCTGCGCCTGGAACGCCAACAAGCGCAGCTTGGCGCTGAATCTGCGCAGCGAAAAGGGCCGCGACCTGTTCATGCGCCTAGTGCCGAAGTTCGACGTGTTCGTGGAGAACTACGGCCCCGGCGTGGTCGAGCGGCTGGATATCGGCTTCGAGACCTTGCGAACCATCAACCCCGGCCTGATCTGCGTACGTATCAAGGGCTTCGGTCTCGACGGCCCCTACTCGGGCTTCCGCTGCATGGACATGGTGGCCCAAGCCGCCGCTGGCGCATTCTCGATCACCGGCGAGGCCGACGGTCCGCCGATGATGCCAGGGCCCACGACCGGAGATTCCGGCACCGGCGTCCAGGCCGCCATGGCCATTCTCGCCGCCTACGTCCAGAAGCTGCGTACCGGCGCTGGGCAGGAGATCGAGGTCTCCATGCAGGAAGCCATGACCTACTATGTGCGCACCCGCGCCTTCATCGGCTCCGCCTGGGGTACCCGGGCGACGCCCCGCACCGGCAACGCCGGCGGCCTGCCGCCCGTCGATATCTACCCGTGCAAGCCCTTCGGTCCCAACGACTACATCTACCTCATGCCCGTCAACCAAGGCCACTGGGACGCCCTGTGCGCGGCCATGGACCGGGGCGACTTGCTCATCGACCCGCGCTTCGATTCCACCAAGGGGCGCATCGAGAACGGCGCTGCGCTGTACCAGGAGATCAGCGATTGGACGAGTCAGCGCAGCAAGTACGAAGCCATGGAAACCATCGCCGCCACCGGCGTACCCTGCTCGGCCTGCCTGGACACCGGCGAGCTGCACCACGACAAGCATCTGACGGCACGCGGCTTCGTCCACGAGATGGAGCTGCCGGTACACGGCAAGGTGCCCATGCTGGGCTTCGCGCCGCGGCTATCGGAATCCCGTGTCGAGATGAAGCCGCCGCCACGCTTAGGCGAGCACACCGACGAGGTGCTGGCCGCGGAACTGGGTCTGAACGATCAGCAACTCGCCGAGCTGCGCGCCACCAACGTGATCGGCGACCCGGCGCGATTCGCCTGAGCGGCGCACGGGCTTCGACAACACCCAGAGAACTTCTTTCGGACGCCGGATCGTATCGGGGCCAGGAGGCATTCCGATGCTTGGCTTGCTACCCAAGTGCGCGTGCCGATCGCCGAGGGAACCCCAGCGACGATGCCGGTCCCGCCGGGAGTGGTTGCCAGCAGTTCGCGCTTTGGATTGGGAGCTATATACAACGGTACCCTAGGCACTATGCATAGTAGTCATGCCTTGATAATGCACACCATGCATCGCAGCTTGGATCTTCAAGCATATAGTTCCCTTTGGATTGGTCCTGGCCGAGTCTGGACAGGGCATTGACAGCCCGGCCAAATAGCCGGATCATACCGTCTGCGCGGAACTCGCCGCGGGAAACGGAAAAGACGCCGCGCCGCAGGCGTCGTTGCGGGTGGTCGCTGGCCGAGTCGGTTGGCGACGGATTCAACGACAAGGCGTGGCGGGTGCAACCAACCCGGAGAATCGAAACATGACGACTATCGGCATGCGCGACATGCTGGCCGCGGGTGTGCATTTCGGCCATCAGACACGCTTCTGGAACCCGAAGATGGCACCGTACGTCTTCGGCGTACGCAACAAGATCCACATCATAAATCTGGGATCCACGGTACCGGCCCTCGACGCGGCACTGACCGAGACGCGCCGGCTGGCGGCGCACCGCAACAAGATCCTCTTCGTCGGCACCAAGCGCGCCGCCTCCAGGGTAATCCGCGAGCAGGCCGAGCGGGTGGGCATGCCGTTCATCGACCAGCGCTGGCTGGGCGGCACGTTGACCAACTACAAGACCATCCGCCAGTCCATTCGCCGCTTGGCGGACTTGGAAACCCAGGCCGAAGACGGCACCTTCGAGATGCTCACCAAGAAAGAAGCGCTGCACAAGCGCCGTCTGATGGAAAAGCTCGGCCGCAGCCTCGGTGGCATCAAGGACATGGGCGGCCTGCCCGATGCGCTGTTCGTGGTGGACGTCCACCACGAGCGCATCGCGGTTACCGAAGCCAACAAGCTCCGAATCCCGGTGATCGGCGTGGTGGACACCAACAGCGACCCGAGCGGCGTGGACTTCGTCATTCCCGGCAACGACGATGCCATCCGCGCCGTGCGCCTGTTCGTGACCGCGGTGGCGGACGCCATCGTCGAAGGCCAGACCCGTGGCGAAGTGGATGTGGACGACTTCGTCCAGATCGCCGACGACTCCATAGCGGCTGCCGCCGACGCGGCGGGCCCGGAACCGAAGGAGCAGAACCCATGAACAGGGCTATGATCAAGGAACTGCGGGAGCGAACCGGCGTCGGCTTCGGCGACTGCAAGAAGGCCCTGGTGGAAGCCGATTGGGATTTGGAGCGCGCGGTGGACATCGTACGGGCCCAGAGCGGCGCCAAGGCCGAGAAGAAGGCCGGCCGCACCGCGGCCGAGGGCCTGCTCGGCATCAGGGTCGAGGATAGGCGAGGGGCGATGGTCGAGGTCAACGTCGAGACCGACTTCGCCGCTCGCAACCCCAAGTTCGCGGCCTTCGTCGAAGGCGCCGTAGCCCTGGTACTGGAACAGGGTGCCGACGGCCTCGAATCGGCGCTGGAAGACGAACGCCAATCCCTGGTGCAGGAGATCGGCGAGAACGTCAACGTGCGCCGAGCGGCGCTACTCGAAGCGCCCGCCGGCGGCGCGATCGCCAGCTATCTGCACCAGGATCGCAAAAAAGCCACCTTGGTGACCCTCGTCGGCGGCGACGATGCCGTCGGTCGAGACCTCGCCATGCACGTTACCGCCATGCGTCCCCTGGTAGTCGCTCCGGACGACGTGCCGGCGGACGTGGTGGCCCGGGAACGGGCGATCTTCGAGGAGCAGGCGGCGGCGAGCGGCAAACCGCCACAAATCGTCGAGAAGATGATCGCCGGCCGACTGCGCAAGTTCCTGGCCGAGTCGAGCCTGTTGGAACAGCCCTTCGTCAAGGATGCGGACGTCAAGGTGGGCAAGCTGCTCGCGGGCGCGAAGGCGACCTGCGCCGGCTTCGAACGCTTCGAGGTAGGCGAAGGCATCGACAAGCGCGAGGAAGACTTCGCCCAAGAAGTGAGAAAGCAGCTAAGCTGAGACCTGCAGCAGGCGGATCCCTGACGGGCCGAAACGGAGCGGAGAATCGCGCGCGGTGCAGTGCCGCCTTGCGGGCTTGGTTGATGGGGAGACCACAACGAGACGTCTCCCCATCCATCGCCAGCCCTTCGACAAGCAGTACCGTGGCGGTCGACGGCTCGAAGCGGGGAATTATTCAGGGAAACCAAGCCGCCGACCGCGTCGAGGAACGCCCTCGCGGTCGATAGCCGCAACCACCCGAATATGCGATAAGGATATGGAACAAAGGGACGGCGACATTGGCGGCAATGGCTGTAGGCCGGCGAATAGCCGAGTATTTTAGTCGGCTATTCGCTACAATCCCTCCGTTGCCCGCCACTAGCTGGACGCCATGCCCGAAACAGCTACCGACCTGGACACTTTGGTCCGCAGCGAATACTCCGCCGGCTTCGTCACCGAGATCGAGACGGATACGCTGCCGCCCGGCCTCGACGAGGATGTGGTGCGGACCATCTCCGCCCGAAAGGAGGAGCCTAGCTGGATGATCGACTGGCGGCTGGACGCCTTTCGACGCTGGCAGGCGATGGCGCTTCCGCGCTGGGCCCACGTTCGCTTCCCGGATATCGACTTCCAAGCCATCTCCTACTTCTCCGCGCCCAAGGGCGAGCGCCCGAAGTCCCTCGACGAAGTGGATCCGGAGCTGTTGGAGACCTACCAGAAGCTCGGCGTCCCCCTGCACGAACGCGCCCGCCTCGCCGGCGTGGCCGGCGTAGACGGAACGGGCGGCGAATCGCCCCCGGATGGTGCAACGTCCGCCGTCGCCGTCGACGCCGTCTTCGACAGCGTCTCCATCGCCACCACGTTCAAGGACAAGCTCACCGAGGCCGGCGTGGTGTTCTGCTCCATGGCCGAGGCGGTGCGGGAACATCCCGAGCTGGTGCGCAAGTATCTCGGCAGCGTCGTGCCCAAGCCCGACAACTTCTACGCGGCGCTGAACTCGGCAGTGTTCAGCGACGGCTCGTTCGTCTACGTTCCCAAGCACACCCGCTGCCCTATGGAGCTGTCCACCTACTTTCGCATCAACGCCGAGAACACCGGACAGTTCGAGCGTACCCTCATCATCGCCGACGAGGGCGCCCACGTCAGCTACCTGGAAGGCTGCACGGCACCTATGCGCGACGACAACCAGCTACATGCCGCAGTGGTGGAGCTGGTCGCCTTGGACGATGCCGAAATCAAGTACTCGACCGTGCAGAACTGGTATCCGGGCGACGAACAAGGCCGTGGCGGCATCTACAACTTCGTCACCAAGCGCGGCGCTTGTCTGGGCGCACGCTCGAAGATCAGCTGGACCCAGGTGGAGACCGGCTCGGCGATCACCTGGAAGTATCCCAGCGTGGTGCTGCGCGGCGCGGATTCCGTAGGCGAGTTCCACTCCGTGGCGCTGACGCGCAACTTCCAGCAGGCCGACACCGGCACCAAGATGATCCACATCGGGCCGCGCACCAAGAGCACCATCATCTCCAAGGGCATCAGCGCCGGTCGCAGCCAGAACAGCTACCGCGGCCTTGTGCGCATGAACGCCGGCGCCGTCGGCGCCCGCAACCACACCCAGTGCGATTCGCTGCTGATCGGCGACGCCTGCGGCGCCCACACATTCCCCTACATCGAGGCCAAGCTGCCCTCCGCGGTGGTCGAGCACGAGGCGACCACCTCCAAGGTCAGCGACGAGCAGCTCTTTCTATGCCAGCAGCGCGGCATCGACCCGGAGAAGGCGGTGGCGATGATCGTGGGCGGCTTCTGCAAGGACGTCTTCCGCACCCTGCCCATGGAGTTCGCCGTGGAAGCAGGGAAGCTGCTCGAAGTGAGCCTCGAAGGAGCCGTGGGATGAGCCTGCTGGCGGTAGAGGATCTGCATGTCGAGGTGGACGGCACACCCATCCTCAAGGGTCTGGATATGGCCGTCGAACCCGGCGAGGTGCATGCGGTGATGGGGCCGAACGGCTCCGGCAAGAGCACCTTTGCCAACGTGCTCGCCGGCCGCCCAGGCTACGAGGTGACCGCCGGCGCGGTGACCGTGGACGGCATCGACATCGCCGCCTATTCGCCGGAGCAACGCTCTCATCTCGGCCTGTTCCTGGCGTTCCAGTATCCCATCGAGATTCCCGGCGTCAGCAACATGGAGTTTCTGAAGGCCGCGGTGGACGCCCACGCCCGCAGCGCCGGCTTGGACGAACCGTCGCCGGTGGACTTCATCCGGCGGGCCCGGAATGCCGCCAGCCAGCTAGGCATCAGCGCCGACTTTCTCAAGCGCGGCGTCAACGAGGGCTTCTCGGGCGGCGAGAAGAAGCGCAACGAGATTCTGCAGATGCTGCTCTTGGAACCGCGCTTGGCGGTGCTCGACGAGACGGACTCGGGGCTCGACATCGACGCCCTGCAAGTGGTGGCGGACGGCATCAACGGCTTCCGCAGCGACGACAACGCCGTGCTGCTGGTCACCCACTACCAGCGCCTGCTGAACCACATCGTCCCGGATTGGGTGCATGTGCTCGCCAACGGTCGCATCGTGCGCTCCGGCGACCGCTCTCTGGCCCTCGCCCTCGAAGAGCAAGGCTATGGCTGGGTCGACGACTGATGCCGCCGCCCTGGCGCAACGGCTGCTCGACATCGGCGAGCGCAGCTACGCGCCTTGGCTGGATCGGCGCGAGTGGCGGGATGTCATCGAACGAGGCGGCCTGCCTAGACCACGCTCGGAACCCTGGAAGTACACCAACATTTCGCGCTGGTACGGAGCCGCGCTGGCAGCCGCCGCTGCGCCACAGCGCCATGCGCCACGTCTGCACGCCCCGCGGGAAATCGAGGTGGTGGAGTTCTCCGACCGTCGCGCCGCCGCCTTTGTCCAGGCCTGGCAGGGACGGGCGTTCGACTTGGCGAAGCAGCCCCTGGCCGCGGTCAACAACCTGCTGCTGGGCGCTGGCGTAGTGGTTCGCGTCCCTGCCGGGACGCAGGCGACGAAGCCCGTCCATATCGAAGACATGGGAGCCGCCTATCAGCAAGTGCTGGTGCTCGTGGAAGAGGAAGCCACGCTCACCTTGATCGAGCAGCCTTCGCCATTCACCCACCGCATCGTCGAAATCGCAGTCGGTACGGACGCGAGGCTGCGGCACTTGCGCCGCCAAGCGGCATCGCCGAACCGAGAATGCAGCCTGGTCGGCGTACGCGTCGAGGCCGGTGCGCGCTACGCTCTGGCGCAGAGTTCCCTAGGGGCCGATCTGCGTCGCAACGACATGCTCGCCACGCTCTGCGGCGAGGGTGCCGAGGCCACCATCCGCGCTGCATGGCGGCTCGACGGGCACCGCCATCTGGACAACCAGATCGCCGTGAGCCACGCCGCACCTGGCGGCTTCAGCCGTCAGACCTACCGCGGCGTCGTCGGCGGCCGTGCCCGCGCCGTGCTGAACGGCCGCATCCACATCGCGCCCCGAGCGCAAGCCACCGACGCGGCGCTCTCCACCAAGAACCTGCTGCAAAGCACCACCGCCGAGGTCTACGCCAAGCCGGAACTGGAAATCCACGCCAACGACGTGAAATGCAGCCACGGCGCTACCGTCGGCACTCTGGACGAGGACGCGATCCACTACCTGCGCTCCCGTGGCGTTGCCGAGGACACGGCCCGCGCCTTGCTGATTCGCGGCTTTCTGCGCGAAGCCGTGGAAGACCTCGAAGGAGCCGAACGTCTGCGACTATTTTCCAGCGCAGTCCCGGACCGAGACCTGCCCACGTGACTGCCAGCCGCCTCCATCGCCAGGACTTTCCGCTTATCGCAAAACGCGACGATGTAGTCTATCTGGACAACGCCGCCACTACGCAGAAGCCGGCGCGGGTGCTCGACGCCATGCGCAACTACTATGAAACCGCCAACGCCAACGTGCATCGCGCCGCCCATCGTCTCTCCGACGAGGCTACCCGAGCCTTCGAAAAGGCGCGAGAGACCGTCGCCCGCCGCGTCAACGCCCGCTCCGCCAAGGAGATCGTCTGGACCCGAGGCACCACGGAAGCCATCAACCTGGTCGCCGCCGCCTATGCGCCCCTGGTTCTTGCCGAGGGCGACAGCGTACTGGTCACGGAAATGGAACATCACTCCAACATTGTTCCGTGGCAGCTCGCCTGCCAGCGCTTCGGTGCGACGCTGCGGGCGGTCGCCGTGCTGCCGAACGGCGAACTGGACCTCGACAATCTCGACGCCAAGCTCGACCAACGCACCAAGATCGTCGCCGTGGCCCACGTTTCCAACGCTCTCGGCACCGTCAACAACCTCGAAACGCTCATCGCCCGCGCCAAGGCCGCCGGCGCAGTGGTGGTGGTCGACGGCGCCCAGGCCATGGCCCACTTCGACGTCGACGTGCAGGCCCTCGACTGCGACTTCTACGCCTTCTCCGGCCACAAGATGTACGCTCCCACCGGCATCGGCGCACTGTACGGGCGCGAAGAACTGCTCGATGCCATGCCGCCCTGGCAGAGTGGCGGCGAGATGATCGAGCGGGTTCGCATCGAGGCGACCACCTATGCGCCGCTGCCCTTCAAGTTCGAAGCCGGTACGCCGAACATCGCCGGCGCCATCGGCATGGCGGCCGCAGTGAACTACCTCGACGATATCGACTTCGCCGCCCTGCAAGCCCACGAGACCGAGCTGCTGCACTACGCGACCGCGTCGCTGAATCAGATCGAGGGGCTCTCCGTGGTGGGCACCGCATCCCGCAAGGGGCCGGTGTTGTCGTTTCTCGTCGCCGGAACCCATCCTCACGACATCGGCACCCTGCTCGACCAGCAGGGCGTCGCCGTGCGCACCGGACACCACTGCGCCATGCCACTGATGGACCGGCTGGGCATTCCCGGCACGGTGCGGGCGTCCTTCAGCCTGTACAATGTGCGCGACGATGTGGATCGGCTGGTGGACGCCGTACGCAAAGCACAGACTCTGCTATAGGAGGCGACGAATAATGAACGCGGAACTCTACGATCCGGCGCAACATCCCGTTGCAGACGCTCTTGTGATGACCCCAGCGGCGCTGGCTCATATCCGTCGCCAACTTGCCAGAGAAGGTGCAACCGCGCTGCTGCTCGGCATCCGCGAGAGCGGCTGCAACGGCTACATGTACGACCTTTCCTACGTTGGCGAGAACAAGGCCGACATCCGCGCCTTCGATTTCGACGGCGTCCGGGTGTTCATCGAGAATGCCGACTGGGCGCTAGTGCGCGGCACCGAGATCGACTACGTCACGCAAGGGTTGAACTCGGTGCTGGTCTTCAAGAACCCCAACGCCACCGCCGAATGCGGCTGCGGCGAGAGCTTTTCGGCAGGCGACGGCTCGGCAGCGCAGGCGCAGCAGTGAAGCGTCAAGTGATCTCCGTCGTCCGTGCCGCCGAGGCGCGGCTGGTGCCTACGGGTGCGCCGCTCGTCATCCCGGCCGGCGCGTTCGTGACGCTAACCCAGGCCCTGGGCGGCGCGTACACCGTGATCTACAACGGCAACATGGCGCGCATCGACGGGGAAGACGCCGACGCATTGGGTTTCGAACCGGAGACCCTGGCCCTGGCGCCGCCAGCGGACGGCGCCGTATCCGAAGACCAGGTATGGCAGGCGCTGCGCACGGTTCACGATCCCGAAATCCCCGTGAACATCGTCGATCTAGGGCTGGTCTACGGCTGCACCATCGACGACGGCGAAGTCGCCATCGACATGACGCTGACGGCCCCCGGCTGTGGCATGGGGCCGGTGCTGGTGCAGGATGTGGAGCGGCGTGTGGCCAAGGTGCCGTTCGTCGACGCCGTACACGTCAGTCTGGTATTCGATCCGCCTTGGGAGCGGGGAATGATGACCGAGGAGGCGCAACTGGAGCTGGGCCTGTTCTGATGGCCACCTCCCATCCCAGGCAGACGCGCCTCGACGACATCCGTTCCAGCTTCGCCTTCTTTGATGCCTGGGAGGACCGTTACCGGTTCCTCCTTGATCTGGGCAAGGGGGTGGCCCACCTGTCCGAGGCATATCGCACCGACGACAATCTAGTGCGCGGCTGCCAGAGCCAAGTCTGGCTGGTACCCGCCTACGATGCCGAGGCGGACCGCCTCCGCCTAGCCATCGACAGCGATGCCCACATCGTCCGCGGCCTCATCGCCATCGTGCTCGCCGCCTACGACGGCAAGTCTCCCGCCGACATTCTCGGCTTTGACATCGAGGGGCTGTTCGACGAACTCGACCTAGTGGCGCATCTGAGCCCGACGCGAGGCAACGGCTTGCGAGCCATGGTAGGCCGTATCTGTGGCGTGGCGGGAGAGAGAGTACGTCCAGGAGAGGGGCGAAATTAGAGTGAATTAGGGGGTGCATTCAGCTGGCGACATTGTTATATTCGGCCCGAGAGGGGAAGGGTAGGAGAATGGATTCGCGCCGGTGCATTGAAGCGCCTCTCAAGGTCCGCAATTCCCGTAGTCCTTGATGCCGTCGTGGTGCTCGTTCGCAGCATCGGGGCGAACTTCAGCTCTTGAGAGGAGGACCCGTGAGTCGCGCCCAAAAGAAACTACCCCAGAACAACATCGAAACGCGTAAGGTCATCGAACAGGACCTCCAGGATTTCCTGGCGGCCGGCAACAAGATCCAAGTCATCCCCATGGGCGTCAGTGGTCAGGACAAAATGGGGCGCAGCAGGAACATCGTCATTTCCCGCAAACGCAGAGCCGCGGTCGGCTAACCGCCACGCAGCCTAGAGCTGCGCATCAAGAACCAGGAACGGTCGGAGGGCGCACTGCCCCGGCTTGTCCTCGACATTGGCGGTCCAGCGTTCCTTTTCCAGCCGTCGCGCTGGGAGTGCGCTGTCTCCGCAACATCCGCCAGCGTTCCAGATCCGCCGCTTCGTCCACATCCCACAAGGTGTCCAGAATCGTCACCGATAGATGCCTTGCGGCGTACCGGGTGGCGGCAAGCACTCGGCCCGTGCCCCACGGGATGCCGACGAACACCTCGGGATGGGGATCTTTCATCGCGATCAGGCAGTAGCCGCCGTCCTCGGTGGGACCTAACACCACATCCACGCCGGCCAAGGCTGCAAGGGCGGCATCGACATAGCCGGCGGTCATGTCCGGAATGTCGCTGCCGACGATGGCGGCGACGCCTTCCGAGAAGGCTGCCGCCATCTTCTTGCCGAGATCGCCTTCCGGCTGGGCGAACACCGGAAACGACCGCCAAGCGTCCGACGTCGGGCTGTCGCCATCCACCCAGATTTCCGGCGCGAAGTTCCCGCTGCCGGGGCCGAGCCGCGCAAGGGTGAGCGCCAGCAACTCCTGGTAGACCGCCAGCGCCCCGTCGACGCCGATGGCTCGCGCCAGTCGGGTCTTGACCTTGCCGGCAATGGGCGTCCGAGCGAAGATCGCCAAGCGTCGCACGGCCGGCTTCCTACGGATAGTAGGAGCGAACCAGCCGATCCGCATCCGCGCCGAGGAAGTAGCGCAGCCGCAGCCACCACATCAGTGCCACGGTGCGCGGGATGCCGTCGCGCTGCCAACGCCGGGACGAGGTGGAAAAGCCGCTGCCGGCGATGGGACGCGGCCGGGCCAGCCGGCGCAGGCGCTTGCAGAGTTCGACATCTTCCATCAACCCTTGGCGCGGAATGCCGCCAACCGCCTCCAGCAACCGCCGATGGACGAAAATGCCCTGGTCGCCGGTGGCGATGGAGGTCGCCCTTGCCCGCCGATTCATGGCCACCTCAATGACCCGGAACGGCCAAGCATCGCCATCCAGGCGCACGTCGAACCAGCCCCAGCCGGGTTTTCCCAGCGCCTCGCGGAACTTCGCCAGCGTTGCCGGATGCACTCGGCTGTCGGCGTGCAGAAACCACAACCAAGGGCGGCTGGTCTTCTCCACCCCCAGCCGCATTTGCTCCGCTCGGCCGCGCGACGCGGAATAGACCGCGTCCGCCTCGGCGGCGACCGCCCTACTGTCGTCGTCGCTGCCCCCGTCGACGACCACGATGTCCAACGATGAAGCGACGCGCAGGTCGGCCATCAGCCGGCGCAACGGTCCGGCATCGTTGAGCACCGGGATGACGACGCTGGCCGTCATCGCGCTTGCTGCGTGGAGGCGTTCCCCGCTCTCTCGGCGGCGATCTCGTACCGTTCGAGGCTGTTCGCCACAACCCGCTCGAAGTCTTCCTCCAGGACATGCCCAGCGGCCACCAAACGACGGCTCCAAGCTCGGACACGGCGCTCGTACTCGGCTGGTGGCGGCAGTTCCTTGGAGAAGCGCGTAAAGCCAACGAAGATGGCCGGCAGTTGCGGGGCGCCATGGTCTGGATGGCGGGGATTCCAGCCGGTGTGGCAACCCGCTGGCACAGCGATATCCGGCAGGCGAATGCCTGCCGCCTCGTTCAGCGTACCATCCACATCGGAGACCAGCCGGGCATAGGACTCGCCTTCCCGGGCAGGATGCCTGCAGTTGCCATCCTCCGCCCGCGGTCCGAGATCCAGCACCGACAGGCCGCCGAGGCGGTCGGCGTCCAGACCTTGGAAGCCGTCCAGCGCGGCGAACTTATCCAGCACCGTGGCACGCGTAGTCAACGTCCTAGCAGCCAGAGTCGGCACCGCCGAAGGCGGCGGCGGACTGCCCTGCGCCACCCAACGGTGCAGATTGAGGAAGGCCGCCCGCACCAGCGGCGAGTGATCTACGACGTTGAACGTGTAGCGCGCCTTCTCGCCCGTGAGCGCGAAGATATTGGTGGGCGGCAGGACGCCGTCGATATGGTGGGTGCCGGCGAACAGGTAGTTGCGTTCCGATGGGTGCGCGGCCAGATCGCGGCTGCCGTCGGGGCTGGCATGAGTCAACGCCGCATCGCCGCGCCAGTACTCCCAGGAGGTGTTGGTGATGACCACCTTCGGCTGGTTGCGCAGGCTGGCGTAGAGACCGTCCACGGCACCGGTATGCGGATCGCGCAGCGTCGCTCCCGCGAACGGAAAGCGCTGTCCGGGCGCTGGCACCCCAGCGCTCGACGGCTGCGCGAAGCGATGGTTGAAGTCCCCTCGCTGGCCGCCGGCAATGTGGATGTGGACGCCGTCGAACACCGCAGCGCCGCCCGCATCGTCGTTCAAGCCCAAGTACAGCAAGTGCCGTAGTACGCGGCCAGTCTGGGAAGCTCCGAAGCCCAGCAAATGCTCGAAGCCGATACCGTCGGGGCCGTCCCCCGTACGCAGACTGGCGGCTGCGTCGCGCAACGCCAGCAGGCCACAGCCCGTCACCCGGGCACCACGAGCGCGGTAGACCAAGGTATAGATGCATCCCTTCTCGAAACAGCTGTCCTTGTGGATGAAACGGTCGCTGGGCTCCACCGCACCGTTGCGTTCGCGAGCGAACCGCCAGTTCCGGCGCGGGATTTCCACCAGCGGCGCGTTGTCGTCGGCGCGCACGAACAGGCGGGCATCGGGATCGTCGCGGTACGCCGGCGGATAGGCCACCTCGCCGAGCTGGCCGAAGGAAACGAAAGGCCGGTCGCTGTCCGGCTGGATTCGGCACACCACCTCGCCCACGATGGGCGCACCATCCTCGAGCGCCTCCGGCGCTTCCAAGCCGAGACCCGCCGCCACATCCCATTGCCAGCCGATGGAGGCGACGGCAAAGCCGCGGCGAAACAGGAAGCCGTCTCCTGGCGCACAGGGATCCTTGCGTAGCTCCGCCGGCCGCGCACGATTGAACAGCGAGAACGCCAATCGCCGGCCGCGGTTCGGCACGTCGATCAGCAGCGCCCGTGCCGGGCCATACCGAGGTGCGACCAGGGTGAAGTCGCCTTGGAAGGATACCAGCCCCTGATCCTCGCGCGGAGCGAGATGCAAGTCGACGATGCCGGCGTTGCGCGCATCGCCGGGATCGACGCGATAGCGAACGCGGCCCTCGACAATCTCGAATGGACCGAACTCGCCAAACGACCTGCCATCGGCATAGCGCTCGCGCCGAGCAACCTCCCACTGGGTACGTTCCATCCCTCGCGCGCCTCGCCTGCCGAAACGCGGGCACCGTAGCACCTTCGGCGAACTTTGACGAGCAGGCCCGGCATTGGGTAGCCTCTCAGTTCGACTGTAGATAATCCGCGCTACTACGGATGCCACTACATATGGCGTTCGTACTGTTCCATGCCCCTGCATCTTGTGGTTGCGTGGCACCTCATGACGATACGGATTCAAACTGAGACACTACCCGGCATTGGTCCGCATCCAGAAGCATGAGCCGACGTTCATGGCCGAATACCAGTTCGTCCACGATACCGTTCTCGATATGCACCTCCATCCAAGGCGTACCGGAGTTCAGGCAAACCAGCGGCTGCATTCCCTAGCCGCCAGCGATTTTCACGGCGTCGCCATCACGCAAATGACGGATGGTGCGGCCGGGGCCGACGACGATCCGGGTACCAGCCTCGACACCGGCGCGAACTTCCTGGAACTCGTCGTCTCCGCGTCCCACCTCGACCGCGGTCTTGCGAACCACGCCGGCATCGGCGTCGCCCGTTTCGACGACGTAGACGAAGTGGCGCACGGCTCGGGTCGCGGGATCGTCTTCGTTGACCAGTGCGCGGATCGACACCGACAACGCTTCGCCCTCGGCGGCCGTGAAGATCTCCGAGCGACACGACATGCCCGATTTCAGCTGCACGCCATCCCGGGCGGCAATGCGAATTCGCACCCGAAACGACAGGCCGCGGCGATTGGACTGATGCTTGGCGGTATTGGCGATGAATTCCACGATGCCGGTCAGCGGCTGTTCGGGATAGGCGATGGCGACGACCTGCGCCGCTTGGCCGAGACGGATGTCCGATACGTCGGCCTCGTCCACATAGACCTCGGTGACAATGCTCTGCGGATCGGCGATCACCATGAGCGCGCTGCCGGGAATGTTGGTACTGCTGGCGATCGCCGTTTCGCCTTCCTCGATATCGAGGGATGCCACCACGCCGGCGTTGGGTGCCCGTACTCGAGTCTTCTCGAGCTGCTCCTCGGACTGGGCCAGAGTCGCTCGGGCCTGCGCCAGCAGTTCTCTGCTGGAATCGAGGTCGATGCCGGCCACACGCAGTCGATGGGTCATGGTCTCGAAGGTGCGCTCCTCCAAGAGATCCCGCTCGAACAAAGGCCTGCTGCGCTCGACTTGGCGTTGCAGGTCGTCGATGGCGAGCGTCTTGCGTTCGATGTCGATCTCCTGCAAACGCACCGCCGCCCGATTCTGCTCCACTTGGGCGGCGTACGCTTCATCGTCGATGGCGAGCACTAGATCCCCACGCTCGACAACCTGGCCTTCGACCACGTGCACGGCTTTTACTCTCCCGACCACCTCGCTGGTCAGACGCACATCGAAGCCGTGAACGATCTGCCCGGATGCGAAAATCGAGGGGCGGATGTCACGCACCGCAGGCGTTTCCACCTCAACCTCCTTCGCCTCCGTACCGCCAAGACCGAGACTGACCAGCGCAATGGCCATAACGACCACGATCACGACAATCGCGACGACTCTCCTCAGATGCATCTGCATCGCCTTCTCCTTGGCTAAGGCGGCGCGGCGCTGCCGAGCAGGCCGAGCGCCGATACCAGCGCCGCCACCACGCCAGCGCCGAAGGCCACCGCGAGTACTGCGTTGAGCGGCTTCGCGTTGCGGGCGAGCAGCCAAGCGACCAGTGCGAGGAAAGTACCGGCGACCAAGTAGCGCAGGCGGTTCATCCAGCGGAACGCCGGCAAATCCTGAATCCGCGCCTCCACCACCTCCGGCTGTGCTATTTCGGCCACTGTCACCGCCACCGGCGGTTCCAGCAGGAGCAGCGCGACGCCAAGCCAAATGTGGGCGCCGACCGACCAGAAGGACAAGCCGACGGCCCGCACGACCTCCCGGGTGTCCAGCGCATCGTCGAGCCACCACAGCATGAGAGCGCAGCTCAAGCCGAACAGCGCGGCGAAACCGAGCATCAGCGCGGCCATCAGCATCGCCGAGATGTAGGCCGACAGTCTCGCGTAGACGAACGCCGCATGGGCTTCAACGAGCATGCCCTCCACGCCGACGACGGTGAAGATCGCCAACCCGATCAGCCACGCCGATACCGGAAGCAGCGGCGAGTTCTTGCGCGCACCTCTCGACCAATGCATCGTTAGGCCTCTCCACAGACCAAGCGGGCAGCGAGCAGCCGCTTCTTCAACGACGGTTGCACCAGCGTCTTCCTATCTGCCACCGGAACGAATGCCTAGCGATGCCGCCAACTCGCCAGTAATCACCGCTTCAACGCCCGCCGCCACGGCAAGGGCGCATACCCCGAACGCCAGCACCAAGCCAAGACGCAGCACCTTGATGGTCTCCGAGTTCCGCTGCGACCAGTTCATGGCCAGCCGGAAGCCCTGGAAGCCCACCGCCCCGGCGATGCAGAACGTGCCTACCTCAAGGACGCCATGGGGCAGGAGCAGGTCGGCCAGGGCACCGGCGGGAAGCCCCGACCAAGTGGCGAAGCCAATCGCCTGGCCGAGCGCGATGCCGTTGGACAGCAGCACGAGAAACGTGATCGTGCCGGCGGACAACAGCCCCGCCAGCAGCCAGACGTAGACGGTGAGGTTGCGGCCCAGAATGAACAGGAATAGATCCAGAGAGGACCTAGTCTTGTCGTTTCCCATTAGCTCCTCTTGCGATGGGCCTTCGTCGGCAGACGTGCCGGCATCGACCTGCTCGGCTACCAGGACGCCGGGTGTCGGCTCGGGGATGTCCACCGGCAGGTGGCTGGTCCACATCACCACCGCGAAGCCGATGGCCATGCCGCCCAGCCAGATCAGCCAGGAAAAAGCGAAGGCTTTCGTCCACTTGATCGTCGTCATGGATCGCCTCCATCCTCTCCATCCTCATCGCCTGGCCCGGCATCGCCTCGGCCGGGGCTTTGAAGGCAACGGACTGGCAGGCCGAGGCCATGGGACGCCGAGTAGCGCCCTTCGACCAGCTGATGCTTCTTCATTGGCCTGCCTCCTTGTGTCGGATGAATCAGCGCGGCCGACCATAGATCAGGGCGGATGCAGCGGGCATGCGAGTGGCGGATCTCCTACAGCAAAAAGCGATATTCGCCATGCCGCCCCGCTCGCTGCTCTTGGTCTCGAACTCCGCCAGCGGTCGTCCCCGTAGCGATACGAGGACGACCTTGAGTCGCTGGGATCAGTCAAAGAGACTTGAGATATCGCAGCCACGCATCGACAGGGAACCCCGGAGGGGGCGGGATCAGATCCCAATCTATCGGCTCGACACAGAACACGTCTTCGGGAAGAAGAGGCCCGCAGATGGGCAAGTAATACTTGATCTGTGGGGTCGGTGCCAAGTCTCGTGTTTCCTGCCCGGAGACGGATGAGAATCCGGCCAAGCCTAGTGTCGCTGCCGCGACCAGCAGATGTTTCTTCATGATTTACCTCTTTCGGTTGGATGAATCAGAGAAGTCGAAGATTGAACCGTATGGATGCGGCGGGGACGAGTAGCGAACCTCCTGCAGCAAAAAGCGATATTCGCCATGCATCCGCTCACCGAATCTTCGTCCGGCCCCGAGAGCGGCTGTTGCCGTAGTGCCACGGGAAGCTTCGGTCACAGTGTCCTGACCCATCTCTGGAAGCCCCGCGAATCCACGAACGGAGTCGCAACCCAAAGCGTCACATGCTGTTGGCAATAGTGGCCCATGCCTGGAATGCCCTCTACTTCCTGGGGCACAATGTGCTTCATTGTGCAGATCGGCAACCAGTAGTCCACCTGCGCTTCAAGCACAGGCTGCGGCGGTTGCAGAGCGGATGCCGAAGAAAGCCCCATCAAGCCGAGTGTCAGCCCGGCGCAAAGCACTTGCTTTTTCATTTTCTATCTCCTGTTGCGGATGAATCAGCGCAGCCGACGATACGGCACGTTGGCCGTGGTGTGCATACGGATGGCGAATCTCCTACGCGAATTCGAGACATTCGCCAGTCGCGCCATCGGGGTGGAATCGTGGCAGCCGCCGTGGCGGCGGGAATCTCCGTTCAGATTCCCGCGGCGATGAGATCCTGCAGGCGGACCACCCCTGCCGGTCGGCCGCCGTCGAGTATGACGAGTTGAGTGATCTGGTTGGCCTGCATTTGTCGAAGACAATCGATGGCCATGGAATCCGCGCTGGTCGAGCCATGCACCTCGGCCGGCGCGGTGCTCTCGCTGCCCCGACGGCTGCGGGCCAAGCACTCGGCCGCGGTGAGTTCCCCCACATGCTCGCCGCGCAGCAGCAGGCGGCGGATGTCCGCGTCGGTGACGACGCCGACGTGACGACCCTGATGATCGACGACGATGGCCATGCCGATCCCCTTCGACGAAATGCGGTAGACGAGATCGTGAAAGTGCGCCGCGGTGCGGACGATCGGCAGAGCGTCGCCCTGGACCATCAAGTCGGCCACGGACAGCAGCAGCCGCCTGCCGAGTGCGCCGCTGGGGTGGAACTTGGCGAAGTCGCGCTCGGTCAGCCCTTTGGCCTGCTGGACGAGAATGGCCAGCGCGTCGCAAACGGCCAACGTGGTGACGGCGCTGGTGGTCGGCGCGAGGTCGAACTCGTCTATCTCCGGCAAGACCGGAATTTCCAGGGCGATGTTGGCGATGGCCGCAAGGCACGAATCCGGCTCGGTGAGCGAGATCACCGGGCCGCCTGCTACTGCCTTGAACTGGCGGGCGAACTCGATGGTCTCCTCGTTGCCGCCGCTCTTCGACAGCGCCAGCAACGCCGAACCCGGACGAACGATGCCAAGGTCGCCATGCAGAGCCTCGACCGGATGCACGAAAGCAGCCTGAGTACCGGTGCTGGACAACGTCGCCGCCACTTTCTGCGCCACCAGTCCGCTCTTGCCGAGGCCCGTGACGATGAGTATGGAATCCAGTTCGGCAATTGCCTCGACAGCTTCGGCGAATCGTTCGTCGAGCAGATTCCGGGTCGCCGTCATAGCCGCGGCATATTGGTCCAGCATCTCGCTGGCGCGTTCGATCAGTGAGCCCATAAACCGCATCCTACCAGTCCAAAGCGGCCTCGTCCCTTGGTCGGCAAGGGATGCAGGCCCTTCACCCGCCCTTGCGGAGAACTAGCCGCGGTCGCCAAGGCGATCCACAGTCCCCGTTGCGGGCTGCCCTTGCAGGCGGACTGGAACGCAAGGCCCCAAGCGGATCTTCCTGAATTGAAGCAGCTGCCCTTCGCCATCCGCTTCGACGACGCCTTGCCTGCGCTGGATACGGTCGATGCCGAGATTCGACGCGGCAGCGAACGAGTGCGCTACCCACTGCTGTCGCTGCCGCGCCACCGGGTCGAGTTGGTCGAGAGGCTGCCGCGCATCGCCGAAGGGCTGGCCGCTACAGTCCGACGTTGGAACGCCGCTCAGGCGATCAGCTCGCGCACCCCTTCGGCGATTTGGATGCTGTTCAGCGCCGCGCCTTTGCGTGCGTTGTCGGACACCACCCACAGGTTGAGGCCGCGCTCGTGGGTGTAGTCCTGGCGGATGCGCCCGACGAAGACGGCATCGTTGCCGGCGGCGTTGTCCACCGGCGTGGGGCAGCCGCCGTTGGCGGCGTCCACCACCACGCCTTCGGCGCGGCTCAGCAGATCCCGCGCCTCGGCGACAGAGATCGGCTGTCGGGTCTCGATATGGACCGCCTCGGAGTGGCCGTAGAACACCGGCACCCGCACACAGGTCGGATTCACCAGAATATCGTCGTCCTCGAAGATCTTTTCCGTCTCCCGAATCATCTTCATCTCCTCGACCGTGTAGCCGTTGTCGAGGACGTCCCAAGCCTGGGGCACGGCGTTGAAGGCGATCTGCACGGGATGCGCCTTGAACGCGCCCAGGGGCTTGGCGTTCAGCAGGTTGGCCGTCTGGCTGGCGAGCTCGCGGATGCCCGACATGCCAGCGCCGGACACGGCCTGGTAGGTGGCGACATTGATGCGTTCGATGCCCACGGCGTCGTAGATGGGCTTGAGCGCCACCACCATCTGGATGGTGGAACAGTTCGGGTTGGCGATGATGTTGGGGCCGATGCCGTCGGCGATGCGATGTCCGTTCACCTCCGGCACCACCAGCGGGATGCCTTCTTCCTGGCGGAACTTCGAGGTGTTGTCGATGACGATGGCGCCGGCATCGGCAGCCCGGGGCGCATGGTCGGCGGAGACGGCGCCGCCGGCCGAAAAGAGCGCGATCTGGGTATCCGCGAAGTCGAAGTCGTCGAGCACCTCCACGACGATGGACTTGTCGCCCACCGGCAGACGCTTGCCGGCCGAACGCTCGCTGGCCAGCAGCCGCACATCGCCTGCGGGGAAGCGCCGTTCGGCGAGGATCTCGCGCATCGCCTCGCCCACTGCCCCGGTGGCACCGACGATGGCAACGTTGAGTCGTTCCATGAATTACCCCAGCGCTGGCGTCGCGCAAGGTGCGTCAGTATAGCGCCGAGATCACCGCATCCGCCATTTCGTCGGTGCCGACTTGGCGCAGATCGCCAGTGGCCGCGGCCGGCAGGATGTCGGCGGTGCGCAGGCCGTCGTCGAGCACGGACTGCACGGCCTTCTCGATGCGTTCGGCGGTGCCCGGCTCGTCGAGGCTGTAGCGCAGCATCATGGCCGCGGAGAGAATGGTCGCCAGCGGATTGGCGACGTTGGCGCCGGCGATGTCCGGCGCGCTGCCGTGTACCGGCTCGTACATTCCCTGGCCGGCCGCGTTCAGCGACGCCGACGGCAGCATGCCCAGCGAGCCGGTCAGCATGGCCGCGGCGTCGGAAAGGATGTCGCCGAACAGGTTGCCGGTCACCACCACGTCGAACTGCTTCGGCGCCCGCACCAGCTGCATGGCGGCGTTGTCCACGTAGAGATGGTCGAGAGCCACCTGGGGATGGTCCTCATGCACCTCGTTCACCACGTCCCGCCATAGCTGGGTGACTTCCAGCACGTTCGCCTTGTCCACAGAAGTCAGCTTGCCGCGGCGCTTGGCGGCCAAGTCGAAAGCGACCCGGGCGATGCGCTCGATCTCCCGCTCCTGGTAGACGTCGGTGTTGAAGCCGCGACGGCCGCCGTTGTCCACCGTCACGCCGCGCGGTTCGCCGAAGTAGATGCCGCCGGTGAGTTCCCGCACGATCAGGATGTCGAGGCCGGCCACCAGCTCCGGCTTCAGCGAAGAAGCATCGGCCAACGGCGCGAACAACAGCGCCGGGCGGAGATTGGCGAACAGGTCGAGACCCGAACGCATGCCGAGCAGGCCCTTCTCCGGACGCTGGTCCATGGGCAGGTCGTCCCAATTCGGCCCGCCCACGGCGCCGAGCAGCACCGCATCCGACTGGCGCGCGGCAGCCAGGGTTTCCGGCGGCAGCGGCGTACCGTGGCGGTCGATAGCGTTGCCGCCGAGATCGGCGTAGTCAAAGGCGAACGGCACTTCGAGGGCATCGAGCACACGCACCGCATGGGGCATGATCTCGGCGCCGATGCCGTCGCCCGGAATGACCAGCACACGATGGGTCATGGCCGTTCCGCCAACGCCTGGTCGCGGAACAGCCAGGGCATTCGCCGCCGATGCTCGGACTCGAAGGCGCGGATATCCGCCGCGTGGCTCAGCGTCAGGCCGATGTCGTCCAGCCCCTCGAGCAGCAGGCGCTTGCGTTCCGGCTCGATATCGAAGTTCGCCGCCAAGCCATCGCCCCGAAGGGATTGTTCCGGCAGGTCCACGGCAAGCTCGAACCCGACCTGTCCCTCGACGGCATCGAACAGGCCATCGATGAGCGCTGCTTCCAGAACCACCAGCAACAGCCCGTTCTTGAGCGCGTTGGTGAAGAAGATGTCGGCGAAGCTCGGCGCGAGGACGCAGCGGAATCCGTATTCCAGCAAGGCCCACACGGCGTGCTCGCGGCTGGAGCCGCAGCCGAAGTTGTCCCGGGCGAGCAGAATACTGCCGCCGGCGTAGCGCGGCAGGTTGAGCACGAAGTCGTGATTGAGCTGGCGTTCGTTGTCGTTCTTGCCGATGTCGCCCTCGTCGAGATAGCGCCAAGCGTCGAACAGGTTGTCGCCGAAGCCGGTGCGACGAATGGACTTCAGGAACTGCTTGGGGATGACCTGATCGGTATCGACGTTGGCGCGATCGAGCGGCACGACGAGGCCGGCATGGCGCACGAAGGGTTCCATCAGAGCAGCTCCCGCACATCGGCGAAGCGGCCGGCCACCGCCGCCGCCGCCGCCATGGCCGGGCTGACCAGGTGGGTGCGCCCGCGGTAGCCCTGGCGGCCCTCGAAGTTGCGGTTGGAGGTGGCCGCGCAACGCTCGCCGGGATAGAGGCGATCGTCGTTCATCGCCAAGCACATGGAACAGCCCGGATGCCGCCACTCGAAGCCCGCCGATCGGAACACCGCGTCGAGACCCTCGGCTTCGGCTTGTCGCTTGACCAAGCCGGAACCCGGCACCGCCATCGCCTGGGTGACGCTGGCGGCCACCTTGCGGCCCGCCAACACCCGCGCCGCGGCGCGGAAGTCCTCAATGCGGCCGTTGGTGCAGGAGCCGATGAAGATGCGATCCACGGGCACGGACGCAATCGGCGTACCCGGCGTCAAATCCATGTACGCCAGCGCCCGCTGGCACAGTTCGCGCTTGCCGGCATCGGCGAAGTCCGCAGGCGCAGGCACCGCTTCGTCGATGCCGACCACCAATTCCGGCGACGTGCCCCAGGACACCTGCGGCGCGATGGCGGCAGCATCCAGGCTCGCACTTCGGTCGAACGAGGCGTCGGCATCGGATACCAGCGTACGCCAGTACTGCTCTGCCCGATGCCACAGCGCGGCGCTGGGCGCGAAGGGTCGGCCGCGAACGTAATCCAGCGTGGTGTCGTCCACCGCCACCAGTCCGGCCCGGGCGCCGGCTTCGATGGACATATTGCACAGCGTCATGCGCGCTGCCATGGAAAGAGAACGCACGGCGCTGCCGGCGTACTCGATGGCGTGGCCGGTGGCCCCGGCGGTGCCGATGGCGCGAATGATGGCCAGAATCAGATCCTTGGCGCCCACGCCAAGGCCAAGTTCGCCATCCACGTCGATGCGCATGTTGCGGCTCTTGCGCTGCACCAGACACTGGGTAGCCAGCACATGCTCCACTTCGGAGGTGCCGATGCCGTGCGCCAGCGCCGCGAAGGCACCGTGGGTGGAGGTGTGGGAATCGCCGCACACGATGGTCATGCCCGGCAGCGTCGCGCCCTGCTCCGGGCCAATGACGTGGACGATGCCTTGGCGCACGTCGGTCATCTCGAACTGCTCGATGCCGAAGCGCTTGCAGTTGGCATCCAGCGTCGCCACTTGGGTCTTGGCGATGGCATCCTCGATGCCGTCGATGCCGCGGGCGCGATGGGTGGTGGGCACGTTGTGGTCCGGCGTCGCCAAGTTGGCGTCCCGCCGCCAAGGCTGGCGGCCAGCCAGGGCAAGTCCCTCGAATGCCTGAGGCGAGGTCACTTCGTGCAGCAGATGCCGGTCGATGTAGAGCATCGTCATGCCGTCGCCGCGCTCGGCGACGGCATGGGCGTCCCAGATCTTGTCGTATACGGTCTTGCCGGCCACAGCTTCAACTCGGCGGAGCGGAGCGCGAATGGTAGGAGGGTAGCAGACGCAAGACAACCGCCCGTCCTGCGGCACTCGGCACGAAGCTACCGGTAGCGCCCGTGGCGCTCGAGCACCTCGATCTTGTAGCCGTCCGGATCCTGGACGAAGAAGAATCTTGCCAGCAGGGCACCGTCGTGCTCGAACTCCGTTACCGGGTTCGGGTTCAACCCTTCCTGCTCGAAGCGCTCGTGCTCGCTGCGGCAGTCGTCTACCACCAGGGCAACGTGGCCGTAGCCGCTGCCGTGGGTATACGCCTCGTCCTGGTCGCGGTTCCAAGTCAGCTCGATCTCGAAGTCATTTTCCCGGTTGCGCAGATAGACCAGGGAAAAATCGTCGAAATCGAAGCGATCGGCGATCTCCATGCCGAAGGCGCACTGGTAGAAGTCGATCGAACGATCGAGTTCCAGTACGCGAATCATGGTGTGGATGGCTTTGGCCACGGGATGCGCTCCTCGTGCAAGGAAACAGCCAGCCTAGCGTTGCGGCTCGTTCAAGTCCAGGCCCTGTCCACGCCAGCGCTGCGCGACCGCAGGCTAAACCGATCGCTTGGCATCTGCTTTCGTCACCAAGGCACTCGAGCATCGGCGGACGGTCCGTAGGCGAGTCGGCTGCAACGCGTGGCGACGCGGCTCCGTTGCAAGTTTCGATCGGCCCCGTAAGCGCCCGTCCATGCACAGTGGCTGGTTTTGCCGATTCGGCCTTGACCGAAGTTCGCCATTATGGTACAAACTAAGGCAGTGAAGCGGCTTGTCACAGTGTGTGGTTGTCTTGCCGTCTTCGCCCTTGGCGTGGAGGTCGCGGGCGGACTGTTCGAGATAGCTGCTCCGCCCGCGGTCGCGGCTCGAAGCGCAGAGCCCATGCCCAATACGACGATCCGCAGACGCTTCGTCGTCATCGATCTCGATCGGCTGCCGTCCGCACCAAGCGCCGGTGCGCCCTCGGATGCACCGGCAACGCCGCCCGCCACGCTCAGGCTGAACTTGTTTGCCGATGCGGAGTTCACCGCCGTTGTCGAACGCGCTTGGCCGGTGGCGTCGGGCTATGCGTTGCGCGGTCGGCTCGTCGGCACGGCGGGACGCTTCACACTCGCCGTAAGAGGTGCCGCTGTCACCGGGACCGTGCTCACACCGGACGCCGCCTATGCAATCCGCGCTGTGCCTTCGGCCGGCAACGGCCGCCATACCGTGAGTCAAGTGGAACGGGCGCTGTATCCGGCGGCCACGGGGCCGCCTGCTGGCGAAGAATATCTCGAAGAGCCGATGCTGCCCCCGGAGGATGCGCCGCGGCGGGAATCGGGCGCGGGTGGCCAGACACCTAGCCCCAGCCGATCCAAGACCAAGGTGCCAATGCCGAGCGCGACCAAGCAAGCCGCACGTCTGCCCGCCACCGGCAGACCATGGCAGCCGATGGGTCCTGGCCCGATCGAGTGGGGGCAGGTGGAAAACGTGGCACCCAACAACCAAGTCGCGGGTGCCATCCACACCGTGCTGGCGCATCCGACGAATGCGGATATCCTCTACGTCGGCGCCACCAACGGCGGCATTTGGAAAACCGAGAACGCGACGGCGGCGGGCCCAAGCTGGCGTCCTCTCACCGACCATCTCGATTCGCTGTCCATCGGCGCCATGGCGTTCGATCCGAACGATCCCGAGATCATCCTCGCCGGCGTCGGTCAGTACAGCAGCTTTTCCGAGGGCGGCGAGCAGGCCGGTCTTATGCTCACCAAGGACGGCGGCGAGAGTTGGACGCCGATCACCGACTTGCGCGGCCATAATATATCCGGCGTGTCGATTCGCGGCGAGCGGCTCGTGGTCGCGTCCGGCAACTGGTGGGGCGGCGGGGGAGTGTTCCGCAGCAACGACGGCGGGGCGACTTGGACGCAGGCGGCCGATGGACTGCCGGATGGCGGCCCAGCCATGGACCTGGTCGACGACCCGACGAATCCGGATCGGTTGTACGCATCCATCCGTGCCCAAGGCGTCTACCGCAGCGACGATGGCGGTGTTTCCTGGCAGAACATCTCGGCTCGAGACGAAGCGCTCCACGCCGTGTTCACCGAGGTGGACGCAGAGGCGTCGGAACGCCCCCGGAACAACAATGCGGAAATGGCCGTCGCCAACAACGGCCGCCTCTATCTGGCGGTACTGCTCGACGGCCAAGCCCGCTACATCGGCTATACGGACGATCAAGGCGGGAACTGGCGGCAAATGGATCTGCCGCAAACGCCGGCAAGCGACGGCGAAGTGCATGGCCTCAACCCGCGCCGGAAGCCGGGCGGCCAGGGTGCCATACACTTCTCGATTCTCGCGCACCCGGATGATCCGAACATCGTCTATGTGGGAGGGGATCGACAAGACTTTCCCAGCCACATCGGGGCCCGCGACTACACCGGCCGCCTGTTTCGCGGCGATGCGCGGGTAGAGGCCACCGGCGCCGTGCCTTCGCCCCAGTGGCAGCACCTAACCCACAGCGACGCCGTCGAGGACATACCCGGCGGCGGCACCGCCAGCGGCAGCGCACCTCATGCCGATTCGCGCGAAATGGTGTTCGATGCCGGCGGCAATCTCGTCGAAGTGGACGACGGCGGCATCTACATTCGCACGTCGCCGACAGACAACACCGGAGACTGGTTTTCGCGGAATGGGAATTGCAGGTCACGGAGATCCACGACATCGCCTACGATCCCGTATTCGACATCGTCATCAGCGGCAATCAGGACACCGGCACGACGCAGCAGGTGGTAGCGGGCAACCCGCGCTGGACAACCGTCGCCGGCGGCGACGTGGCGGTCGATGCCAGCGGCTGGCCATCTCGTTCCAAACGATACTCGAGCTATCAATATTTCTATGGTTTCCGCAAGATCACATACGATAGGGACAATTCTGATATTTCTTACGTTTTCCCGACGCTGCTGGTCGACGACGTGCATGTCAGAGAACTCGATCCGAACTTCGCCTTCGTACAACGCTTCGAGCTGTACGTCGGCTTGGGAAACCACGACCTCGACAAGGAAATCTGGGTGCGCTCCAATCTCGGCACCGATGAACAGCCGACGGAAGACGATTTTCTCCGCAGCAGCATCGATTCCTGGGTGTTGAAAGACATCGTGATTAATCAAGCCGACTGCGATACGGCCTATGCCATAGATGGACGCGATGTTTTCGCGTCGCACGACTCGGGCCTCAGCTGGCACCGAATCACCGGCAATCTGGCCGATGTTTCGTGGTATCTGAACAACATCGAGTTCATTCCCCCGGGTCTGTTCGGCACTAGCCCGGCCATCGTGGCAGTCGGCCTGCACGGCGTCTACGCCATGCGGACCAACGACGAGGGATCGTGGTTCGAGGTTGGCAGCGGGCTGCCGAACGCTCCCGTGTGGGACGTGGACTACGATCCTGTGAGCCACGTGCTGGTCGTCGGCACCCTGGGCCGTGGAGCATGGCGGTTGCAGGCGGGTCCGACGGTATTGCAGCGCATTGAAAATCAAGAACTCGTGGGCGTCGACGAATCGGCGATTCTGGACTTGACCACGACGTTCGCGAGCCCGGGCGACGATCTGAACTACACGGTCGAATCGAGCGATCCGGCGGTGGCTGCCGTGAAAATCGCGAATGGGTCTGTAGTGATCATGGCCATTGATGAAGGCGTGGCAGTCGTCACCATAACCGCCACCGACAGCAACGGTTTGAGCGCAACGGTGGAATTCGTCGTCACTGTGGCACCGACCAAGCGTTTTCTTCGCGGTTGGCGTCTTTGGCTGCTCGATCGCGACTAGGGCCGAGAATAGGGGCTCCTTGAACCAAGAGGCCCGCCTGCGGGGTAGCGCTTTGCCGAACCGAACGGATGCGTTCGTGATGGGCCTTGCGGCTGCTGCGGATTTCGATCGGCGTCCATGGCTCATGCCGCATGCTCCATGCCGTGGAGCGCTTGATGATGTCGAACACGAGGCCATCGTCGCGGGTTCGGCGGCCAGCCGTGGCGAGATCGAGGGCGACGAGTTCTCCTGTGGCTTCGCCATCGAGTTTTGCGCCGGCGCGGGCCTCTCCGCCGTCTACTCTCGCGCTGGGGGAGGACTGATACGGATGGCCTTGGCCACGGGGACGTGCTCCTGTTGACGGCAACCGCCGGGGCCTTTCGAGTCCATGCCCTGTCCGCATCGTCCATGAGCCGCCACAGGGAAAAGCGGCGAGCTTCCTGCTTCAGCCAGCACTCCGGCTTTCAAATGGCCTTGATCCACCCGCATGGCGGGTTGCCATCCAGTCGATTTTCCTGGACAATCGGGCCCTTCCAGCTCGGTGCCAGGAGGCCAAGATGCGACGGATACAGTTGAGCGGGTTCGGACTGCCCTGCATCCTTGGGATCTGGGCGGCTGTCGTACCGCTCCCCGCATCTTCGGGTCATGCCCAGGAGAACTCGCGAGCGGGTGCCACTGGCGGCGAGATCGAAGAGGTGCTGGTCACCGCCCGCAAGCGCGAGGAGAACCTGCTGGAAATCCCGGAGTCGGTGCTGGCCATTTCCGGGGACGACATCGGCCGGCAAAACATCAAGGGCCTGGAAGACATCGGCTTCCTCGCCCCCAACCTCAACCTTTCGACGCGGCTGGACGGCTTTCCCAACGTTTCCATCCGCGGGCTTGGTTCGTTCGGCAACACCCAGGGCGTGGGCTTCTATCTCGATGACGTGCAAATGTTCTCCGACGCCTCGTCGCGTTTCGGCGACCTCGAGCGCATCGAGATCCTCAAAGGCCCCCAGGGCACCCTCTACGGCGGCAGCAACATCGGGGGTGCGATCAAGTTCGTCAGCGCTCGGCCCGATGCCGACAGCGTCTTCGGGCGGATCAAGGGCCTTGTCGGCGAGCAAGGCATCGTGGACGTGGAAGGCAGCGTGAACGCGCCCGTCGGCGAGAACGGCTGGGCCGTGCGTCTGTTCGGTTTCAACGTCGCCAACGACGGCTACCTCGTCAACCGGAATACCGCACGGACCAACGGCCTGCGCACCGACAACGACCCGGATGTCGGCGAATCTCAGGAGTCCGGCCTGCGTCTGTCGCTCGCCGGTGCCATCGCCGAGCGTCTGTCGGCCTACGCTTCGGTGCGCATGAACAGTTTCGACGGCCCCAACAATACCTGGATCCGGGAACTGGACCCGGACCGCTTGGAGCATCCCGATATCGTCGATGCCACCACGAATCCGCGCCACGAGCGCAGGACCGTTTCCGGCATGCTGGAACTGACCTTGGAACTGGACAGCGCCGATCTCGTTTCCGTCACATCCTATACGGACACCCACAGCGATCGCTACTCCGACCTGGACATCAGGGAGGAGTATCTGCTGGATCTGTTCCGTCCGGAGAAGATGACCGTGGTCACCCAGGAGCTTCGTCTCATCTCCACTGGCGACAGTGCGTTGCAATGGCTGGCGGGCGTCTACTACTCCCAGTTCGAGGAGGAAATGGACGCCGACCTGATTTGGTTCGACTCCCGGGCACTGCCCGACGATCTATTCAGCGGCCCGCTCGGCTGCGCATTGGAACACGATACCTGCTCGGGCGTCTGGGCCGGGGAGACAGTCCCCTTCGGTCTGGAGTTCAGCTCCACCCGCACCCCGTTCGAGAAGCGGCAGCGAGACAAGAGCCACCTCGCCGTCTTCGCCAACGCCACCTACGCGGTCGATGACTGGACGTTTGCCGGGGGACTGCGCATCGATCAATGGGAAAACGCCAGCGAGAACCTCGACACGGCAATCGCCAGCAAACAGAACGCTACCGAAGTCCTGCCCCGGGCTTCGGTGAGCCGCCATCTTGGGGACGACTCCATGCTGTACGCGACCTTCGCTCAGGGCTACGAGCCTGGCGGTTTCAACTTGACCAATTTCGAGGGCGATAGCGAACTCTTCGGCTTCAACGCCGAAAACGCCACCAGCTTTGAGGTCGGTTGGAAAGGCCGCTGGGCAGATGGCCGCGGCACCGCATCCGTGGCGGTGTTCCTGATCGACTACGAGAAACGGCAGATCGAGTATCAGGCCGCCGGGGCCGATGGCGGAGTGATCGAGGGCATCGTCAATCTCGGCGACTCCGAGCAGTACGGCATCGAGGCGGACCTCAGCCTCCGGGTCAACGACTCGCTCAACCTGTCGTTGTCCGCCGGCAACGTGGAGGCCGAGTGGAAAAGCGGCACCATCGTCGACGGCGACGATCTCAAGGGACGAACGCCACCGGTCGTTCCCGACTTCAGCTGGAACGCCGCGGCCGACTTCCGCCGTCCGCTTGGCAATGGCGTCGAGCTCACCGCCACCGTGCAGATCAGCCATAACGGCAGCTATGAGGGGCTGCAAGCATGGAACCCTGTCACCAATCCCAGCTTCACGCTCATCGGCGCTCAAGTCGGCCTAACCTGGGGAGAGGATTGGGAACTGTCTCTGAACGGGGAGAACCTTGCGGACGAAAGCTACTACACGGATGTGCAGCACTTTCCCAACTTCTTCCTGCTCGACGGTGGCGAAAACATCGTGATCGGGACGCTCGGCCAACCCCGGCTGTTCACCGTCAGCCTCGACTATGCGTTCTAACCGCTTCTGGGCGACGCGACGTCACTGCCGGGGCTCTACCGACCGAGCAGGCAGCGACGACATCACCTAGGGGAAACGACAATGCTGGCTGTTTCTTCCCACTTATAGAGTCTGCACAGAAAACGATCCTGCGCTCGGCTACGGGGATGCTGGAATCCGTCTAGCGATACATACGCTGCGTCAGCCGCTCGCAGGATACGGCGACACCGAAGGTGTGTCTAGCGGTGCGTAGGCGGCATCAGCCGTTGGCAGCGTTCCAGGCGTCGTAGACCTGTCGCCAACCGACCAAGGCGATGGTGTTGCCATCGTCGTCAATGAAGTTGAGCGGACCTAGGAAGGTCATGTAGAACTCGCTGTCCTCATCGAACTCCGTGTGGTCGTGCTGGGCGTTGCACGCCTCGTAGCCGTAGCCGGGTGCGACGGCAGTGGAACCGCCCTCCGCGGAGCCTCCGCGCACATGCATACGACCCTTGGTCAGGAAGTACTCGCCCGGTCCCACATGGATGTGCTTGGCGAACGAGGAGCCCCCTGGGCAGTCGAAAATCGCCGCCCAGGCACCCGACTCCGGCGAAACGTGAAGCAGTTTCCACCGAATCGCCCCTTTGCACAGCCCTTCGGGAAATGGAACCCAATCCACCTCGTCCATTTGAACATAATCGCCGGTGACGGCGTTTGCTGCACTGGTCATTGTCCCTCCACTTCTTTGGTTGCGGCGACGTGCCCGTGCCATGCGACCCGCCACCCGACGAACCCGACCTTCGCACAACCCGCGACGGCCAATCCGCTCCCAGTTTGCTCCCCCCCGGCGTCAAAGGTCAACAGGCAATGCTGCTTGATCCCAGGATAAGAGACGACGACGGCGTACCGGGGTTCGATTCGCGGGATTTCCGCCTGAAAGCTTCGGATATGGCCCGTCAACGACTTCGACAACATCGAAAGGAGTCGAAAGCGATGGTGCGGCCCCGCCCCTCTAAGCCCGTGGGCCGGTAGCGTATCAGCGTCGCCTCCTCGCCCAGGCCGATATCCATCCACGCCGACTCCAGCGCATCGCCTTGTCGACAAACATCAGCGGCCATGGGATTGTCAGCGGCATCCCGGCGATGACGTCATCGCGGATCGATCTGTGCGATGGCATCTCGCATAGCTGCACGGATGACAATGGCGGCGATGACAGCATTTGGCGGCCCGCGCCATACCTGCACCGAGCCCCCTCAGCCGCGTCGCATCCCGGCGTTCTGGCCGCGGTCGCGCAGCAGATGGTCCATGAGCACCAGCGCGACCATGGCCTCGGCAATGGGCACCGCGCGGATGCCCACGCAAGGGTCGTGGCGGCCGGTGGTCGCCACGGCCACTTCGTTGCCGTGGATGTCCAGACTGCGACCGGGCTTGGTGATGCTGGAGGTAGGCTTGAGGGCAATGCTGGCGACGATGTCCTGGCCGGACGAGATGCCGCCGAGGACGCCGCCGGCGTTGTTCGACAAAAAGCCGCTGCGGTCGCGTTCGTCGCGATGCTCGCTGCCGCGCTGCCGCACGGCCCGGAAGCCGGCACCGAACTCGACGCCCTTGACGGCGTTGATGCCCATCAGGGCCGCGGCGAGATCGGCATCGAGCTTGCCGAACACCGGCTCGCCTAGGCCCACCGGCACGCCGGCAGCGACCACGGCAACCTTGGCGCCGATGGAGTCGCCGTCGCGACGCAAGGCGTCGATGCACGCTGCGATGGCGTCCACCGCGGCGGGGTCCGGACAGAAGAATGGATTGTCGTCCACCGCGGCAAGATCCACTACATGGAACGCCATCTCGCCGATCTGCGCCAGATAGCCGCGCACCGTGGTGCCGGCGATTTCGGCGAGATACTTGCGAGCGATGGCACCGGCGGCAACCCACATCGCCGTCTCCCGGGCCGAGGCGCGCCCGCCGCCTCGATAGTCGCGGATGCCGTATTTGGCGTGGTAGGTGAAGTCCGCATGAGCGGGCCGGAATTGATCCTTGATGCGGCCGTAGTCCCGGGAGCGCTGATCGACGTTGTCGATGACCAGGCCGATGGACGTACCCGTGGTGACGCCCTCGAAGACGCCGGACAGGATGCGCACTCGATCCGGTTCGCGCCGCTGGGTGGTGTACTTCGACTGCCCCGGTCGGCGTCGGTCCAGGTCCCGCTGCAGGTCGGCTTCCGACAGCGGCAAACCCGGCGGGCAGCCGTCCACCACGGCACCCAAGGCGGCACCGTGGCTTTCGCCGAAGGTGGTGAGCGTGAAGGCTTGTCCGAAGGTGTTGCCGGCCATGGCGGCTAGGTTACCGCAGGGCGCCCTTGCGCAACCCCGGCATGGCGACGAAGACGCCGAATCCGCCATCTGCCTGCGCTTCGGCCTGCTGGAGGTCCAGCCAGATCGCGCCGAGTTCGGGAAACGCCTTGTCGAACTCGTGTCCGAGGTTGCCCGCTTCGCCAAGGAGCAGGCCATCCGCAGCCAGATGGGCGTCGAGGCCGGCGACGATCCGCCGCCACACCGCAAGACCGTCCGCGCCGCCATCGAGACCATGACGCGGCTCGTGGTGGAACTCCGCGGGCGCGGCGTCCAGTTCCGCGGTAGGCACGTAGGGTGGATTGCAGAGCACAAGATCGTAGCGACGGGCGCCGAGGCTGCCGAACAGATCCGAAGCGATCACTTCAATGCGGCTGGCAGCGCCGGCTTGGCGAACGTTGTTGCGGGCGGCGCCAAGCGCGGCGGCATCGTCGTCCACCATATCCACCACGGCATCCGGAAAGACGCCGGCCGCGGCGATGCCGATGGCGCCGGTGCCGCAGCACAGATCCAGGATGCGTCGGGGCGGGGCGTCCAGCCAAGGCCGGATGCCGTCGGCAAGCACCTCGGCGATGGGCGATCGCGGAATCATCACGCCGGGCGGAACCTGGATACGCATGCCGTGGAACCACGCTTCGCCCGTCAGGTAGGGCACGGGAGTCCGTTCCTCGATGCGGCGCAGCAGCAGCGCATTAAGATCGGGACCCACCGCAGCCGGCTTTTCTCGCTGGCGCAGCAACCCCGTCACCAGCCGGTAGGCTTCGTCCTGCGCGTTGTCGGTGCCGTGGCCGAAGACCACGTCCGCCGCGGCAAGCCGATGGGCGCAGTCGTCGATCAGGGCTTCGACATCGGCCCGAAGCCCGGCCGTCACCGCGACGGGACGGCACGGCGCGTACGCTGAAATACGACCAGCTCGAGCCGATGCGACGGCACGCCTTGGCGCGGCAGCAAGGGCCCGCCACCGAAGCCGACCACTTCGGCGCCGGCTGCCCGCAGCCGCGCCGAGGCCTGCTCCGCGCAAGCCGTCGCTCGCGCCAGCGATGTCTCGACAGCCGCCAAACCGCCGAGATGGCAAACCACGTAGATTGTCCGCCCGGCGAATCCGGTCAACTCGCCAGCGATGTCGTCGAGGGCTTGCAGATCTCCAGCGTCCAAGACGCCGGCGCGGTCCGGGGTAATCTCTTCCAGCACCGCGAAGCCGTGCTGGGACAGGCTTCGGGACACGCTGCGCCCGGCCCCGCGGAGGGGCACCTCGGCAGCTGCGCGGGCCAAGTCCACATGCGCGTAGACGCGGCGGTTGCCGCGCTGCACCACATAGATGGACGCAAGGTTTCGGCCCCAAGCGGCAGCGAGATAGAACTGCGCCGAATCCGGCGCCACGAGTTCCTTGACGTGGAACACATCGTTCGCCCAGACGGTGCTGCGCCCGCAATCTCGACCGCGGCAAGTGAAGACGACGTCGGCGTCCAGGTCGCGTACGAGGCCGCGATAGTGATCGATCACTTCGTCGAAGCGGCTGCCGTCCGGGGTGCGGTAGGTGACGCGCACCAGTTCGGCCGGCAGCCGTACGCTGTGGTCGATGCGGGCATTGCGATGGCTGCGATCCACCCGCCCGGTGACGAACTCGTAGCTGCGCACCGCCGCATTCGAGGCAAAGGCGACGATCCAGGTGCCGGGGAAGCGTTCGAGGCTGTCCGGATCCTGGCTGCCTGCCAAGTCCGACGCCGCTTGCGTCGCTACGGAGAATGCACACGCCAGCATACCCACAGCGATGGCGCGAACGGGCTGGACACTCCTGAACGCGGTCACCGTTGGTGGCTCCAAGCAGCGGTGGCCTCGAACTCGACATCGATGCGCTGCTCGCTGGTCATCAAGTCGTAGATGACGCGACCGACCTCCTCGCCCTCGAACAGCAGCCGGTAGAGACCGTCGGCCAACGGCATGTAGACGCCGAGTTCGGCGCTCTTGCGCTGAACCACGCGAACCGTGTTGACGCCTTCCGCCAGTTTGCCCAGCGCCTCCATCGCCTGCTCCAGAGTAGCGCCGCGAGCCAGCTTGGCGCCTAGCTGGAAGTTGCGCGACAACGGCGAGGTGCAGGTGGCGAACAGATCGCCGACCCCGGCCAAGCCCAGGAAGGTGAAGGGATTGGCGCCCAGGGAGACCGCGAAGCGGCCCATCTCGGCAAGGCTGCGCGTGACCAGCATGGCCAGCGCGTTCTGGCCCACGTCCAGGGCGGTCGCTATGCCGCAGGCAATGGCGTAGATGTTCTTCAACGCGCCGCCGAGTTCGACGCCGTAGACGTCGGTACTGGCGTAAACCCGAAAGGTGGGACTCTTGAGAACCTTCTGCACCGTGGTACGCAGGCCCTCGTGGCGGCTGGCCACCACCGTTCCGGTGTAGCGGCCGTCCGCCATCTCCTCGGCCAAGTTCGGACCGCTGATGACGCCGATCCGCGCCTCGGGCAGCACCAGCTTCAGGGTCTCGCTCATCAGGTGGAAGCCTTCCGCTTCGATCCCCTTGGTGCCGCTGATGACGCAAGCTCCGGGGCTTGTCATGCCGGCCAGTTCCTCGGCGACGGCGCGGAACGAGGCGCTGGGCACGGTGACGAAGACCACGTCGCTGGCCTGCACGGCGAAGGCGAGGTCCGCAGTAGGCGTCACCCGCTCGGCCAGCGCATGGCCGGGAAGGTAGCGCCGGTTCTCCCCGTGGGCACGGATGTCGGCGAGCTGCACCTCGTCGCGCATCCACAGACGCACGTCGACGCCGTTGCCGGCGACGATGTTGGCGATGGCCGTGCCGAAGTTGCCGGCTCCGACGATGGCGACCTGCATCGCGGCTCCCCAATCGCCTCTTGCGAGAAGATGAACTTAGCCGTATAGCGGAGCGCTGTCCAGCACTCCGCGCCCGGCGGCAACGGCTACAGCCGCACGATGCGCGTCTGGTACAGCAAGTCCGCCCCGGCGGCTTCTTCCTCTTCGCCGCCGGAGGGTTCGAGGCGCACCCCCACCGTCTTGCCATGCGCCAGAATCGCGCTCGCCACGTCGGTCAGACCAATTGCTCCGCGCTCCCGCTCCACCGGCAGAACGCCAAGCCGCTGCTGCGTCGGGCCGGCTAGCCACAGCGCGTAGGCCTCGCCCTCGCCCGGCTTCGCCACCGCCCCCGCGCGAACGTGCAGCAGGCCCTCGCCCAGATCGGCGTTGACCACCCACAGCGGCTCGAGGCCGGGCTCGCCGACGACAGCGACGTAGTCCGGCGTATGCCCGCCCACGACAAACTCGATGTTGGCGATGAAGGTGAACAGCGCTGCTACCGTGGCAAGCGCGGCCCAGCCCTGCCAGAACCGGATGGATTGGAAGATGCCGCCTTCGTTGTGCTCCAAGGTTCGTCCTCGACTCTTGCTTCGGAAAGCGCGAAACATACCCGCAGTCGGCACAAGAAGAAAGACCCGGTTTCGAGTTTGCCTCGAAGTGACAAGCGAGCGGCCACGGCAACTTCCCTGCCCTGCCCCAACTCGCCTTAGCCGTCGGCGAGCAGCGTCGGTTGATGCCAACCCTCGACGTAGCCGTTCACCTGCCGCTCGGCGAGCTGCCGCGTCTTCGGGTTCCAGTGCGCTTGTTCCTTGGCCAGCGCCGCCAGATCCAGCGCGTTGAGAAGCCGGGCGGTGATCGGACGTTTGGCATCCCAAAACGCCAGCGACGACCAGAACGCGACAGCGGGAGCAGAGGAAACCAGCTCGTGCAAGGCGCCGCACTCCGCCTCACAAGCGCAGGAGAAGAAGTAGCAGGTGTCGTCGAGCAGCACCGGACGCCCATCCATCGGCCCGATCGGGACGAAGCGCAGACTCTTGTAGAGGCCGGCGACAGCCACCTTCCACGGCGCGAACGAATACGCACCGATGCCGAAGATGGAGAATCCCGGCCGCTTCTTGTAGATGGTGCTGGCGCGACGCCCGATGGCTTCGGCGTGGGCAGCGAGATGCCGCCAAGCCTTAGGAGCGGAGCCGCGCAGCCGCTCCGTCGATTCGTCCATGCTGCGGTGAGGAATCAGAACATGTCGGCGCGGAGCACGTCCCTGGGCCAGATCCGAACTCTTCAGCAGCGGAAAGACGACTTCCGGCTCCACCGACACCCGTTCGCCAAGGCCGTTCACATACTGTCCGTCCTGCAGGGACAGCTCGAACACTCGCCCGCAGTCGTGCTTGACGCCCGAGCGCCAGCCGCCGAGGCGAGGCGCATAGAGATGCCTCAAGCGCTCGAATTGCGCCATGTCGGACACCAGCCGGTCGCCGTGCATGCCGAAACTCGACGCCGGCATCGGCGCATCCAAGGTGTCGTAGAGTTCGCACTTGCGCGGACGCGCCCTCGGCGCTGACCAACCAGGAAAGCTCGCGTACAGCAAACAGGCATCCGCCGAAACGCGAAAGTGTCGGTTGGCATCGATGCGATAGAGCACGGCCCGATCCATCGGACAGCCCTCGGCCCAGGCATGCGCAAGGACCTTGCGCGCCACGCTGGTCTTGCAGAGCACGGCAACCGCGCCTTGCCGATTTCAAGCCAGCGAAAATACTGCCGGATCATAGCTTCGGAGATGTCGAAGTTAGTCCGCCCCGTGAGCGCATCGATGACGCGCAAGCAGTCGACGTTGGCCTTAGGCGGCAGATTGCCGCCGCCCAGCGCGCCGATTGCGGCGTTGGTAACCCAAGGTGGATTGCCGAGCACGAGGAGCGGATCCGGCAGTGCCGCCAGTTCCGCCTGCCAATCGAATAGAAAAAAATCGCCGACAGCGACCATCGGGCGCCGTTCTTGCGGCCTAGCCGAGAACGCCCTGCGGGCATCTTCGACGTATTCGGGATTGCGTTCGCAGCCTCTCACGACAGCCGTCGGGAAAGTCTCTACAGCAGCTTTCAGAAACGCCCCTCTGCCGCAAGTCGGTTCGACCACCGAGGCCAGCGCGATGCCGTTGCGTTCGACCACGCCGCACGCATCTCGAGCAAGAGAAGCCGGCGTCTGAAAATCGCCGAACTCAACCGCCGTCTTGCCTTTGAAGGATGTGATTTTACTCGGACGATCCCCGGGATCGAATCGGCCTTTTCGATCACCCGGCTATACTGCAACCGTCACTGAAGCGCATTCGAGATGGTCAGGTAGCCAATGGCCGGTGGATTGGACCCTAGTTCTTCGGCAATATTGGGCAATCAAATATCGCCCCCTGGCAGCAGTTTATCGTTCATGAACGCAATAAGATTATCCGTATTTCCTTCATTGTTCATGATATCGATCAGTCCTTTGGTGAGTTGGAGGTCGGCAGTTCGGTTCTCTTCGACGAAAATCACATGCCGGATATCGAGCCGTCCTGTATGTGTTTCGCTGTCATCTATTTTATCGTAGACAAAAATCAGAAATGAATAGCCTAGACCGTACACTTTCTGGCGTACCGTTCTGAATGGACAGGAAGACTGCGGCTCCCTGACACTGGTCACCTTCATGTCTACTTCAAGCTCTGGAAAGTCTATGCCTTTCGCTGAAGAGCCTTTCACGTAAACGTATTTGCTATGCAGATATGCTTGGAATCTGTGCTCGAAGTACGTACCCACGGCTTTCCCATCGGTAACGCCGCATAGTCCTGACTCCTCGCGGTTCGACTCTGCTTCCGCGAGCGCTCCGGCCTCCGCCCGGAGGAGATCGACTGTCAGTTCGGTCCTAAATATCGTGGCTCGGCGACAGGACCATGTTGCAGGATACTGGCCCAAAATCATCGACAGGTCAAGATTCGGAACTCTGGGTCGCTTGCCCGCCGGTGGATCGGAACTGCTCCTATGCCAGCACACCATGTTGCCTGCTCCCGTAGAGCCTGGGATCAGGGACACTTCGAACTCCATCTTCCCAGCCGAGGGTGGGCCGTCGAAGGCGATCTTCGGGTCGGTTCGGGGATGGGAGCGGCGAGTTCGGGCAGCCTATGTTCGTCCAATAATCAAAAGAGCCGACCCCGTGCGGCTCAATCCCGCTCCCGTCTCGCGTTGCTGCAAGCCCCGCGCAGTCTGCCCTCCACGAGAGCCTATCTGCTACCCACCTGTCAGCCGCCGCGATACATGCCCTCGATCAGATGCGCGTACTTCTCGTTCACCACCTTGCGCTTGAGCTTCTGGGTGGGCGTCAGTTCGTCGTCCTCCGGATCGAGCAGTTGGTCGATCAGTCGGAAGCGCTTGATGGTTTCCACCCGGGCGAACTTGGCGTTCACCGCTTCGATCTCGCCGCGCACCAAGTCCTCCACCTCGCTGGCATGGCACAGGCTGGCGTAGTTGGTGAACGGCACGTCGTTGTCCTGGGCGAACTTGGTGACGTTGTCGTGGTCGATCATCACCAGACAGGTGAGATACGGGCGGCGGTCGCCCACCACCACGGCATCGGTGATGTAGGGCGAAAACTTCAGCTGGTTCTCGATTTCGCTGGGCGTGACGTTCTTGCCGCCGGCGGTGATGATGATGTCCTTCATGCGATCCACCACGTAGACGAAGCCGTCGTCGTCGATGCGGCCCACGTCGCCGGTGTGCAGCCAGCCTTGGCGGATTGCGTCGGCGGTTCTCGAAGCCTTGTTCCAGTAGCCTTGGATGACGCCGGGGCTGCGAATGACGATTTCGTCGTCTTCGGCCAGCGCCACCTCGACACCGGCCGCGGCCTTGCCGACGCTGCCGAGGCGGAAGTCGCCGGGCAGGTTGGCGGTGGCGATGCCAGTACACTCGGTCTGTCCGTAAACCTCGTACATCGGCGTGCCGAGCGCCCAATACCAGTCGATGAGATCCGGGGCAATGGGCGCAGCGCCGGTGGACAGCCAGCGGCAGGCGTCGATGCCAAGCAAGCGGCGAACGTTCCTCAATGCCAGGTTGTCGGCGCAGAAGAACGCCAAGCGCAGCGCCCACGGCACGGGTCTGCCTGCCTTCAGGCAGGCGGCGCGGCGCTGTCCCACGGCAATGGCGGCGTTGTACGCCAGCCGGCCCAGCGCCGTCGCCTCCTTGAGCATGATCTGCACCGTGGAGAACTGCTTCTCCCACACCCGCGGCACCGCGAAATGGACGGTGGGCGAAACTTCCTGGATGTCGCGGGCCATGGTCTCCGGGCTTTCCACCAAGTTCACCACCGATGCCGCCTGAATAGCCATGAAGGTGTAGAACATGCGCCCGGCGACATGGGCCAGAGGCAGGAAGCCAAGCTGCTCGTCGGTTTCGAAGACGCCGAAGCAGCGCTGCATGGTGGCCATCATGAACATCATGTTGGCCCCGGAAATCATGGCGCCCTTGGGCGGCCCGGTGGTGCCCGAGGTGTAGGTGAGGATCATCAGATCGTCGGGCCGCGCTTGGCCCATGGTCCGGCCCCAAGCGTCCGGGTGCTCGGCGGCGTAGTCGCGGCCGAGTGCCAGCAGTTCCTCGAAGGACATGCACATGGGGTCGTCCAGGGCGCGTAGCCCCTCCATGTCGAAGACGACGATCTTCTCCAAGGTCGGTGTGCGCTCGCGCACTGCCAGCACCTTGTCCAGCTGCTCCTCGTCCTCGGCGAAGTAGAAGCGGGTGCCGCTGTCGTTGACGAGGTACTCCACTTGCGTCGGCGAATCCGTGGGATAGACGCCGTTGGCGACGCCGCCGGCGCAGATGATGCCGAGATCCGCGAACAGCCACTCCTTGACCACCTCGGCCGCCACCGAGCAGACGTCGCCGCGCTCGAGGCCCAACGACAGCAGCCCCATGCCCACCTGTCGCGCCTGCTCGCCCCAGTCGGCCCAGGTGTATTCGTTCCAGATGCCGAAGTCCTTCTCGCGCAGCGCCACCTTGCCTTCGCCGAGATCCGCCACGCGCTTGCGGAACAGCGCCGGCACGGTGACGCAGCCGTCGATGCGCGTGTGGCCGTTGACCGTTTCCCTCATCACCGAATCTCCCATCGCATGGTACGCCGCTGCTTGGCGTCGATTCCGGCACTGCACGCTGCAGGCCGCCCACTGCTGCTCTCTACGCCGCCGATTCTACCTGTACAGTGGCAATATGCGGCTTGTCCAGCATGGAGATTGGAACTTGCCGCGTTTGGCGGTGAACCTCATAGACATCTGCCACCAGGACTTGCGCCAAAAGGACACTCTATAGTGATGTGCTACACGAACGACTGGGAACACACCACGCTGTAATGGAGGGTGGTGAAGAAATGCAACTCATGCTCGATCAGAACCGCCCTTGATTGGCGAAGTTCGCGGCCAACACCCCACCCTTTCCGAGCATGTATTCAACCTGAGCCCGGACAAAGCCGCCGACCCGCCACAGGAACCGTCACACGGATAGCAAACGCTTGGACGCAATCGGGCCCGAGCCTGCACTCGCCCGCGGAAGCTTCTGGCAAGAAGCTCTGAAAATGGAGATCAGAGGATAACGACAACCCTCATCTATTCGATTTGTTGCAGGAGATGAGAATGGAGAAACGCGATAGCTTCTGCTAATTCGCGTTAGCGGAACCGAACCGGAGGAAGAGCCTACGACCGAACCCGCCGCCGCGCTCGACGCGGACGCCGCCGCCGAGCGCCTAGCGGCCAAGCGCTTGGCGGACAAGACCCGCGCCGACTACGACGGCGCGACGCGGCGAGCGCCCGGAGTTGGACGAGACCCTGGCGGCCTATCTCGGTTGGCTGTTCGAGCGTGGCCTGTCGTCTTCCTCCGCCCGGCTGGCGGCGGTCGCGGTGCGCCATTGCGCCGTGAAGAACGGGGCGCCTTGCCCGTTCGGCCCGAAGACTCGCTAGGCGCTTCGCGGCTTCCGCGCCGCCGGCGTCGGGCAGGCGGTCGGCGTCTCCTGGAAGCAGGCGGAGCGGATGGCGCGGCTGGCCGAGGAGAGCGGACACCTGGACGGGCTGCGCGACGCGGCGCTGGTCTCGCTGGCCTCGGACTGCCTGCTGTGGGTGTCGAAGATCTCGGCGCTCGGGCCGGCCGTCACTTCAGCTTCAGCAGCGCGGCGTCAAGGTGCGGTTCGCACAGTCGGCGATCAGATCCAGCGACTCGAGCACGACCTGCCCGATCAAGGGCTCGCTCAACGGCCGGCCGACCACGCAGTCGATGCTCATGAAGCGGTCGCAGACCTCGATGGTCACCGGCCCTGCCACGGATCTTTCCTCTTTGCGTTCGTCGGCATAAGTGACGACCACGGTTCGTCGAGTCTTCAACCGGAGCCGTTCGACGACGTTCTGCGGCGACACGAGCATGACCGCGCCGGTATCGACGATCCCGTCCACCCGAGAGCGGCGGACAGTGGCTTGCGCGGCCAGCCCCCACTCCACGATGGCACGATCGCCTGGGTTCTCCAGACCGCAGTCCACGACGATCTCGCCCATATCCTTCTCTCCTTGCAGACCGCCATGAACGAGGGCGGCTAGGTCGCTCGATATCCAACAGCGGATAGTTCGGCAACGACCGCCGTTCGTCGCGTCGCCCTATCAAGGACCGAAAATACTACAGCACCGCGCCGTTCTTTCGGTACTCGAACTGCAATTCGATAGTCGATCTCACCCAACGGGGAGCGTGAATTTCTTACGTCTCGCAGCGGTATAGTCGGCTTCGATCCCCCTTGCGGATGGGGCAGAGCTGCCGTCTTCATCCGACGGGAGTCCATTCGTGAACGAAGAAACCAAGCCTGGAACCAAGCAGCCCCCTTGGCTGAACAGCCAGACCGTCGCCTTCGTGGCGACCATCGCCGCGTTCGCCGCCCTGGTGCAAACGGGGTTCAGTGGCGTCCGCGAGGACCTGCGCAACGAAATCTCCCAGGTGCGCTCGGAGGTGTCGCTGATGAGGGCCGATGTGAAGGGCGACATCGGCGACCTGCGAGCGGAACTCAAGGCCGACATCGGCGAGCTGCGCTTGGACATCCGCGAACTCCGAAAGGACATGCGCGGGCTGGATGATCGGGTGCGGAGTGTGGAAATCCAGCTAACGAGCGTTGAGGCCGCGCTGCCAGCCCTTCGGCGCAACGCCGGCCTGCCGCCTTCTTTGGAAGGTACGTCTTCCACCGAAAGCGATGGCGGGAACTACGGCAACCACAGCGAGTAGAACGCCGTTCGCAAAGAAGGTGTTTGACTTGGCGGGAATCCAGCGGGGACCGTAGTCAGCCATCTCCACTCGGCAGATTCCCGAATGGCGCCGTACCGATCCGCCGGGAATACGGCGTACTGGCGACGGCTGAGGGGCCGGCCCTGTCTGTCCAGCGGGGGCTGCTCCTTGCACAGGCATACTACCGACGCCGATCTGGAGGAATCGCGTTCCTCAATGCGCTTGCGCTCCCCTCGCCGTGCTCACCGCCACGTCTTGCGCTGCTTCCAGCGCCGCCGGCCGCGCACGCCCTGATCCTTCATGCCAAGGTAGAACTCCTGGATGTCGGCAGCGTTCTTCAGCCGCTCGCAGGCGTCCTCCATGACGATTCGGCCCACTTCCATGACGTAGCCGTAGTCGGCCACGTCCAGCGCCATGCGGGCGTTCTGCTCCACCAGCAGGATGGCCGTGCCCTGCTCCTTGTTCAGGCGCTCGACGATGGCGGCGATCTCCGCCACCAGACGCGGCGCCAAGCCCAGGGACGGTTCGTCGAGCAGCATCAGCTTCGGGCGCAGCATCAGCGCCCGACCGATGGCCAGCATCTGCTGCTGGCCGCCGGAGAGAAAGCCGGCCGGCTGCCGGTGCCGTTCGGCCAAGGCCGGAAAGTAGTCGTAGACCATCTCCAAACCCGCCCTGGTCTCGATGCGACTGCGGGTGAAGGCGCCGACGCCCAGGTTCTCCTCCACGGTCAGGAACGGAAACACCTCCCGCCCCTCGGGCGCATGGCCGATACCCAGCCGAGCCACCCGGTCCGGATCAAGAGCGGTGATGTCCTCGCCGTCGAAGACGACGCCGCCCTTCTGCGGGTCCATGGCGCCGCAGACGGTTTTCAGCACCGTGGTCTTGCCGGCGCCGTTGGCGCCGAGGATGGCAACCACGCTACCCGCCGCCACTTCCAGAGAGACGCCGCGGATGGCCAGGACGGGGCCGTAGTAGGTCTCGATGTTGCGCAGCGTCAGCAGAGCCATGCGCTAGTCTCCCAAGTACGCCCGCAGCACGTCCGGATGCTGCTGGATTTCGGCCGCGGCACCAGTGGCCAAGGCCGCGCCGTCGGCCAGCGCCAGCACCCGATGAGAGACCGCGGCGACGAGGTTCATATCGTGCTCCACCATGGCGACGGTGATGCCCATATCCTCGACGATGTCCTCGATCCAGAATGCCAAGTCCTCGGTTTCCTCCGGGTTCAGCCCGGACGACGGCTCGTCGAGCAGCAGCAGGCGGGGCTCGGTACACAGCGCCCGTCCGATCTCCACCATCTTGCGGGCACCGTAGGGCAGGCTGCCCACCAGTTGGCGGCGGTAGCTCTGCAAGTCCAGGAGGTCAATGATCTCCTCCACCTTCTCGCGGAAAGCGATCTCCTGGCGACGTACCGAAGGCAGGAACAGAATGTCGGCAAGGAGACTCGTGCGGCGATGCACATGGCGGCCGATCAGCAGGTTGTCGAGCACCGTTTCGCGGTCGAACAGTTCGGTATTCTGGAACGTCCGGGCGATGCCGAGTTCGGCCACCCGATGGGGCGGTGCGCGGGTCATGTCCGCGCCGGCGAAGGTCATGCGCCCGGCGTCGGCGTCGTAGAAGCGACTGACGATGTTGAAGATGGTGGTCTTGCCGGCACCGTTGGGACCGATGATGCTGAACACCTCGCCTTCCAGGATCGAAAACGAAACATCCCGCACCGCATGAACCCCTCCGAAACTCAGCGACAGGTTCTTGGCCTCGAACAACGCCGCCATCCCTCTACTCCTGGCGATTTCGCCCTGCGGAACCGGGGGGCCGCCGCAGCACGGTCACGTCGCGGACGCTGCCGAAGCTCGGCGACATTCCTTCCGCCTCGATCAGCACACTCATGCCGCTAATCCCGCCGACGGCACAGCAGTCGCGTCGTCAATGCACCCGCTCCGTGCGCAGATAGGACTTCTGCCGCTTGTGGGTGGCTTTGCGATACAGCGGGAACTGCTCGACCCAAGCGCGTATCTTCAGCCAGCGGCCGTAGATGCCGAGAGGTTCGAAGATCAGAAACAGCACTAGAATCGCCCCGAACACGCCCAGCTCCAGCCCCGGAATCTGACCTACCGAGCCAGGGAGCACGTCCCGCGCCAGGGCGATGGCCTGGGGCAGGAAGCCGACGAAAAGCGCCCCGAAGACAACGCCGTGCAGGGAACCGAGGCCACCCACCACCACCAGCAGCAGAAGCTGGATCGAGGTCTGCACGGTGAACGCATCCGGCGACAGATAGCCGATCTTGTGCGCCAGCAGCGCCCCGGCGAGGCCGGTGAAGCCGGCCGATACCGCGAATGCCGTGGTCTTGGCACGCGCCAGATTCACCCCCATGCTCTCGGCGGATATCTCCGAATCGCGCACCGCCACGAAAGCGCGGCCGGTGGCGCTGCGCAGCAGGTTCGCCGCCGCCAGCAGACCGGCCGCCAGCACCCCCAGGCAGACGTAGTAGAACACCCGGTCGTCGATCAGCGGGACGTCGAAGAACTCCGGCTGCGGTACGCGCCGACCGCGCAAGCCGCCGGTGACGGCATCCCAGTGCTCCACGCCATAGGCGACGATGCGCTCGAAAGCCAGCGTCGCCACTGCCAAGTAGATGCCCGTCATGCGCAGCGCCGGAATGCCCACCAGGGCACCCACGAAGGCAGCGACCAGCACCGCCAGCGGCACGGAGAGCAAGAACGGCACCCCGTAGCTCAGGAACACCGTATGGCTGTAGGCGCCGATGGCGAGGAACGCCGCATGCCCCAGGCTCACCAAGCCGGTATAGCCCACCAGCAGCATCAACCCGATGCCGGCGATGGCCCAGATGAACACCAGCGCCAGTTCGCCGATGTAGAACGCAGTCAGGAACCACGGCGCAGCCAGCGCCAGGACGGCCAGCAAGGCGTACCAGAAGCGCTGGCCGTTGTGCCGAAAGAGGTCAGCGTCCTGGCCGTAGCGGGTGGTGAGAACGAAGCGCATGGCCGCCGTCACACCTTCTTGCGCTGCAGGGACGCGAAGATGCCCTGGGGGCGGGCGAACAGCATGGCCAGCAGGATGACGAAGGCGCTCACCTCACCAAGGCCGGGCGGCAGGTAGAGACCGACGAACTGCTCAGCAACACCGATGATCAGGCCGCCGACGATAGCGCCGGGCAGGCTGCCGAAGCCGCCGACGATGGCGGCGGCGAAGGCCTTGATGCCGACGAGCCCCATGGACGGGTCGATCAGCGCGATAGGCGCCACCAGTATGCCGGCGGTGGCGGAGATGGCCGCGGAGATGCCCCACACCAGGGAGGTCACCCGCTTCACCGGCACACCGCTGTAGTAGGCCGCCAGCTGGTTCTGGGACACCGCCTGCATGGCCACGCCGATGCGCGAATAGCGGAAGAACCCCCACAACGCCAGACACAGCAGCGCCGTGCCGGCGATGGCCACCAGGTTCTCGTAGCCCAGCACCACGCCGCCCACCGCCAGCACCTCGCCGGCGAAAGGCACATCGAGGGCGCGAGGTTCGTTGCCCCAGATGGCGCCGGCCACGGCCCGCAGCACGAAGCCGAGGCCGATGGTGAGCATCAGCACGGCGAACGGCGGCTCGCCGATCATGGGCCGCAGCAGGCCGCGTTCCAAGGCCATTCCGAACGCCGCCATCACCAGCAGGGTGAGCACGAAGCCGAGCAGAAACGGCAACCCGACGAGGTTGACGAGGGTGAATGCCACGAAAGCGCCTGCCATCATCAGCTCGCCTTGGGCGAAGTTCACCATCTCGGTGGCCTTGTAGATCAGCACGAAGCCGAGCGCGATGAGACCGTAGACGCACCCTTGGGAGATGCCGCTCAGCAGTAGTTGGAAGACCTCCATGTTGGCCTTGGAGATGCGCGATGCCCGGACGCCGGCGCTTCACTCCTCTCCCAACTCCCCTCTCAGCCGCCCCTCCTGGTCGCGGAACTCCGGGCCGTTTACGCGCACCCGCCCGTCGCCGAACTTGGCATCGCGATTGCGCAGCGTGTCCCGCAGGCCGATGTTCTGCACCGACTCCCGAAAGCCGAACGCGGCCCGGGAGTTGTGGCCGCGCACGTCGTTCTCCGCGGCCATGCGTTGCAGAGTACGTGCCCCCATCAATTCCAGGCCCATGTTGATGATGCGCTTGTTGGTGGACAGCAGATCCGGATCGATTTTGCACAGGCGGTCGGCGAGCTGCTCCACTTCGTACTCCAAGTGCTCCTTCGGCACCGCCTTCAGCACTAGGCCGATCTGCTGCGCCTCGGCGCCGGTGATGCTGTCGCCGGTGAGCATCAGCCGCTTGGCCCACTGCGGGCCGACGTTGTAGAGCCACATGTTGTTCGGCAGCGCGCCGAGATCTCGCGCTGGCGGGAAGCCGAACAGGGCGTCGTCGGCGCAGATCACCATGTCGCACAGCAGCGCCACGTCGGTGCCGCCGGCAAGGCAGTAGCCATGCACCTGGGCGATGGACGGCTTGTGCATGTCGAACAGCGCCATGCGGTAGCGCTGGGCCCGCTCCAGCTGCCAAGCGTCGTCGTCGATGCTGCGCCCGCCCCGGTAGTCGTTGTCCGCCGACTGCACCCGGGACACCGGCACGTTGCCGTCGGCGCCGGTGAGGTCGTAGCCGGCGGAGAAGGCCCGTCCGGCGCCGCGCAGGACCACGCAATGCACCGCGGTGTCGTTGTCCGCTTCCCACAACGCCTCGTTGAGTTCCGACTGCAGCTTCAAGGACAGGGCATTGAGCTTCTCGGGGCGATTCAGCGTGATGCGGGCGCGGCCGTCCTCCACTTCGTAGACGATGCTGTCGAATCCGCTCATGTGGCGCTCCCCGATAGGCCGGTCCCAAGCACCGTAGGGTACCGCTTGCCGACGGGCGCGAAAAGTCCAACCGCCAGCGGGCGCCGGCTCGGTTTGAATGCGTGTCGGGATGCCGCATCGCGCAGCCGCAACATGCACAGATGCGTGACGGCATCGAATGCATCCATAGCGGTCCGGCTTGTCCAAAGTCAAACTGATGCGCTGCCCGCCTGCGCCAAAGCCGTCGGCGGGCGCCTATAATGTCGCCGTGCTCGACGCCGCCCGCCAAGTCCTCCGCAACGTCTACGGCTATGCGGAGTTCCGCCCCGGCCAAGAGGCCATCATCGAGGCGGTGCTGGCCGAGCGCGATTGCCTCGTGCTCATGCCCACTGGCGGCGGCAAGTCGCTCTGCTACCAGATTCCGGCGCTGGTGCGGGCGGGCGTCGGCGTGGTGGTTTCACCGCTGATCGCGCTGATGCAGGACCAAGTGGCGGCGCTGCGCCAAGCCGGCGTCGCCGCTGCTTTCCTCAACTCCACGGTGGCCTGGGCCGAGCAGGCGGAGATCGCCAAGGCGCTGGTGGAGGATCGCCTGGACCTACTCTATCTAGCACCGGAGCGCCTGCTTCAGGAACAGACCCTGGCGCTGCTCGAACGCGCCGCCGTCACCCTGTTCGCCATCGACGAAGCGCACTGCGTATCGCAGTGGGGCCACGACTTTCGGCAAGACTACCTGGGGTTGGACGTTCTTGCGGAGCGATTTCCCGAGGTGCCGCGCATAGCGCTCACCGCCACCGCCGACGCCCGCACCCGTTCGGAGATCGTCGACCGCCTAGCGCTCGACAAGCCGGCGCGCTTCGTCAGCGGCTTCGACCGTCCCAACATCCACTACTCGGTGCATATCAAGCGCAATGCCAAGGCGCAAGTGCTGGACTACTTGGAGGAGCACCGCGGCGAGGCGGGAATCGTCTATTGCCTGTCGCGCCGCAAGGTGGAGGAGACCGCGGAAATGCTGACCAATGCCGGCCATCAGGCCCACGCCTACCACGCCGGCTTGCCGGGCCACGTCCGCGCCGAACGCCAAGTGCGCTTCCTGCGCGAGGACGGCGTGGTGATCGTGGCCACCGTGGCGTTCGGCATGGGCATCGACAAGCCGGACGTGCGCTTCGTGGCCCATGCGGACCTGCCGAAAAGCGTGGAGGCGTACTACCAGGAAACCGGACGCGCCGGGCGCGACGGCGAACCGGCACAGGCATGGATGGCGTACGGTTTGCAGGACGTGGTGCGGCTGCGGCAAATGGTGGAGCAGTCCGACGCGCCGGAGCAGCACAAGCGCATCGAGCGCGGCAAGCTCGACGATCTGCTCGGCTGGTGCGAGGCCACCACCTGCCGCCGCGCCGCGCTGCTGCGCTACTTCGGCGACGAGCCGCCCGAACGCTGCGGCAATTGCGACATCTGCCTCGCGCCCCCCAAGACCTGGGACGGCACCTTGGCCGCGCAACAACTGATGTCCTGCATCTACCGCACCGGGCAGTTCTTCGGCGCCGGCCACGTGATCGATGTGCTGCGCGGCAAGGACACGGACAAGGTGCGCCAACACCGCCACCAGCGCCTGCCCACCTATGGCATCGGCGCGGCGCTCAGCGACCAGCAATGGCGGTCGGTGCTGCGCCAGCTCATCGCGCGCGGCTTCGTGCGATCGGACCCGACCCGTTTCGGCGCCTTGACGCTTGCCGGGAGCGCCCGGCCATTATTGCGCGGCGAGATGGCGTTGACGTTGCGAGAGGACGCCACCGCGATTCGGCCAGCGAAAGGCCGGCGTCGGGGCGACGCCGAACCCCGACCCGACGACTTCGCCATTGCCATCGCCGACGAGCCGTTGTGGGAGGCGCTGCGGGCCTGCCGGCTGCGCTTGGCGAACGAGGCGAACGTGCCCCCCTACGTGGTCTTCCACGACGCCACCTTGAAGGAGTTCGTACGGGCGCGACCGGATTCGCTGGACGCCATGCACCAGCTGCACGGCGTCGGCGAAGCCAAACTCGCCCGCTACGGCGAGGCGTTCCTGGCGGTGATCGCCGAACATCGGACGACGGGAAACGCCGGCGTAGGCACGTAGACTTGACGAACTGAACAGCACGCCAAGCGAGCGTCGGCAAGGCAAGAAAGCCGTCTCTTCCGCGCAAGCCCGAGAGGCATGGACGAGAGCGGCAGACGATGCGATCGTGCTCGAACCGAGTGAAGCCGGCGGCGAACGCAGCCGGCGGTCCGGTGGTATGTCTCGGGGTCGGCTAGATGCCGATCATGCGAGTCTGGTAGTTCTCCAGCACGTCGCGCCGGGCTTGCTCGTTCCAGCGGATGGGCGGAGCATCCGCCAGCGGCTGGTAGGCGTACGAACGCTCGGCCGGGAAACGCTGGCGGCGAGCGTCTATGGCGAGCGGTATGATGCGGCTGCTGTCGCGGATGTACTGGTCGCTATACGCCTCCGGCATCCAGCCCTTGATCCCGCGCACGGATGCCCGACGATGGAAGCCGAAGACGAACGTGGCCCGGGACGTGGCCGACACGTTGGGAAACGAGCCATGCACCACCTGCCGATTGCAGATGGCGACATCGCCAGGCTGGCACAGCATGGGGATCGCGCCATGCAAGCGATCCGAGCCACTCGCCGCCCTCATGGCGGTGATGTCCGCTCGTCCGCCGTTGTGCGTACCCGGCACCACCCACAGGGCATTCTCCGGCGTCGTCGGGTACAGATTCGCCATGAAGTTGAAGCCGTGGGTGCCCGCATCCAGATCGGGGCGGCCCCAGTGGGTGGTGCCGTCCTGATGCCAGGAAACCGCAGCCCCGAGTCGCGCCTGCTTGATCCAGATCACCTCGGTGAACGGCGTGAAGTCCGCCCCATTGACCGCCTCGGCCACGGCCAGCAGTTGCGGGTGGCCGTATACGCGCAGTGTCGAATCCATGAATTGCAGGATGCCGCCGATCTGCAGCAGTACCTCCGCCGGCGCGTCTTCGGGCCGCTTCGGCTCGCGCATCTTCACCGGATAGCGCCCGCCGCTGACAGCCGTCGCGCCATAGGGATCCGTCAGCGGCTTGACGAAACGGAACAGCTGGCGCTGGCGCTCGGAGGCCGTCGCTGGCCGACGACCCTCGGCATCGGCATCCCGTTCGCTCCCAGCCGGGGCACGGGCTGCCAATTCATGGAATTCGCGCTGCAGGTCCGCCATTTCGTCAGCACCGAGCAGTCCCTCGAAGACGTAGAACCCGGTGCGCCAGTAGGCATCGAGAATGTCGGCATCGACACGGCCGTCCGCATCCACTTGCAGCGGGCCGCGATTGCCCGTGGCCATGGCCCGGCGCTCGCCGTCGGTATGGAAGTCGTCCATCGCTCCTCGCTATGGGACTTAAGCGGCCCTTGCATTGGTTTCGGGAGCGTAGTATTGGCTATGCTGTCGCAATGTCAAGGGGCCGCGGACAATCGCAGCCGTGAGCGAAGCAAAAGCCACATCCGATGCGACCCCTTTCGACGAGGCCGCATTCGACGCCGATTTCGACGCGGCGGCGTCCCGTTGCCAACAGCTCACTCATGCCGAAGCCCGGCAGTTCGTCGAGAAAGGCTACGTGGTTGCGAAGGCGGCATTTTCGCCAGCCAGCGCCGGCGCCGTGCGCGAACAGGCATGGGCGGAGCTGGAGGCCGGCCACGGCGTGAAGCGCCACCGCCCGGACAGCTGGAACCGATCGGCCGGTTTCGGCCCGCGCGCATACTTTCGCACCCGAGGCAGCGGCGCGCGGTTCCAGCTCAAGGTCGACGCGCCCCGCGCCTTCGAGAGCCAAGCGGAGCTGGTCGGTGGCAAGGAACGCTTGCGCGACGGCGACGAGCTCGCCTGGAGCGACGCCGCCATCGCCAACCTGGGCGTAGCGGGCGACCGGTCGTGGCAACCTCCCCATCCTCGGCAACGCGGCTGGCACAAGGACGGCTGGCACTTCCGCCACTTCCTGAACTCGCCGGAGCAGGGCCTGCTCGCGGTGCCGCTCTTTTCCGACATCCTGCCGAGAAGTGGCGGCACGTTCATCGCCACGGACTCCATCCGCCCGGTAGCCCAGCTGCTGGCCGCGCATCCCGAAGGGATCCACGCCGACAGCGTCCAGGGCGGAGGCTATCTGATTCCAGGCCTGATCGAGCAATGTTCGCGGTTCGAGGAGCTCACCGGCGCCGCCGGCGACCTGGCCATCCTGCATCCCTACATGCTGCACCGGGTATGCCCGAACCCGTCCCCTCGCCCTCGCTTCATCGCCAACGTCGCCGTGGTATTGCGGGAACCCATGCGGTTCGACCGTCCGCCGGACGAACCCTGTTCATTGGTGGAACTGACAGTGCTGCGCGCCTTGGGAATCAACCGCCTGGACTACCAGGCAACCCGGCCCAAGCAGGCGGTGGTTCCCGGCCCCTTCCGCAATGAAGACCAAGCGGCCCGGCAGCGAGCCCTGCTTGCCCAGGAGATGCGAGCGATGGCCAGTCGCGGCGTGGTCACGCCATCCTGGGGTCAAGCGCTGGGGTACATGTCGAACCGGGCGGAGAAGCCTTGATCCGCGGCGGGCGTATTCGTCCTATCCATATTTTCGCCCCCACCTTGAAGAAGAGCGTAGTGGCCTGTGCCAGCTCGCCATCCCTCGGACCGTCCCACGGACTTGCCTGCTTGAGGCAACCGGTACTGCAACATGGTCGCCCCCGGATCCAACATGCTCGGCATCGTCGACGCCCAGTCGAAGGCGACGGGTTCTGGGGCCATTCCGGGCGGGTGCATGGCCGCCAACGGCGCTCCCGCCACCGTGATGCGGCAGAGTCGGTGAGCGGTGCGCGGCCCCCCCGCCATGAAACCGCCGGCGAAGTGCTGCGGTTTCATGGCGATCAGGGGATGGCTGGATCACCCGCCCCCGCATTCCGCATGCGCCCATGCATGTGGCATGGGCCGAGCCAAACGGCGCTCTCGCGCCGCTCCTCGGTGGCATCGTCCGGCTCTCCCCGCTCGCCCGTCGCGGGCGGATCGCTACCGGGGCGGCGGAGCTGGCGGCAAGCCTTCGACTCGCCAACCGCGTGTTCGAGCCGGTCGATGCGGAAGTTGGTCCGCGTCGCCTTTTGCAGAATCGCGACGAGTTGCGGGGACATCGGGAAGGAGCAGGCAGGATGCAGTGCCGAGAATGCGGCAACACTGGCCCGCAAGTCGGCTTCCTGCGCTGGAGCAGCGTCCGGCGCGGCAGGACGCTAGCTGTCGATACCGAGGCGTACCCGCCGAGATCGCCGATTCTTCGAATCGAGACTTCGCCCGTAGTCTTCGAGCAGCCATGTCTGCATGGATGGGATCGGAACGGCGTAGCCGGTGAGTTCCTCGTTCAATTGCAAGACGCCGGCGTGGACCAGTCGTGTCACGAACGTCTGCGCGTCCTTGCTCGTTGGCTTGTCCTGGGGCCCGTGTTCCAGCAGAAGCTTGCGGGCGTGGCGTTCCAACTCCACCGGGCGTATCGGCTCGTTGCTTTCGGCGAGGACCCTCACGAGGGATACCAGAGCGTCCGTTCTAGACAGAAGGTATCTGTCATTGATGCGGCTGCGGTAGTATTTGTGGCGTTCGGCGGTCGCAGCCAAGCGCGCCCGTTCAAGCCCATGCACCGTCGCCATCCCGCCGTCGGCAAGGAGCGCCCGGGCGGCGGTCTCCAAACCGATGTGCAAATGCTGCGGAAAGTTCAAGCTGTCCGCCGCTATCTGATCGACCCACTGCTTCACGACTTCGCCTTCGCCCTCGACTCGAAAGGTCGTCAGCATGCGCTCGACGGCCTTCGCAGCGTCTTCCGGCTCCAGCAGCAGCAGGTTGACCTGCGCATTGTTGCTCAACCTCGATATGCCGCATTCGCGCAGCACCTCGACGGAATCGTTAAGCCCCGCATAGACGGGGAGGATCGGCAGGTTCAAGGCCCCCTCGTGCAACTCGCCGAGCGCCATTCCATTGTCTTGGCTAGCGTTCTGGATTTCGTCGACGAGCAGGCATATCGCAGGCATCCTAGACTTCTGTTTCCGCCACGTACTTCTCAAGGCGTCGAACACGTTGCTGAACTTCCACTTGCCGGCCAAGTCCCTGCCGATGGCCAGTGCGGCTTCGCCAACGGCCCCCTCGGCCTTGGCCAGCGTACGGTACACCTCGTCGACAACGTCTTTCCCCGTGTGCATGTGACTCACGCTCATCGCGACGGCTACTGGCGCTTCCGGGTCGTCCGTCCACTCGCATCGGGTTCGTTGGAAGTGTTGCAGCAACGACGACTTCCCCATCCCGGGGCAACCGGTCACGACGGTCGTTCGTCCGCCCGCCGGCCTACCGGCTTTCCAGTTCCTCAGCACCAATGCGGCCTGCTCGCGCAGCCAAGACAGCTCTTGATTGCGCCCGACAAAGAACGGGGACTCGTCCCGGTCCGGCTGCATGGCGAACTCGCGCATGCCTTCAATGTCGGCTGCCATGGTCGGCGTTGCTCGGATATGCACAAGACCGCATTGTAGCAAGTGGACGCGCCACGCCGGCGCCTCAATGGCCGCCAGAACCCGCCTGACGCGCAGGGGTTTTGGGCATGGGCACGGCAAAAGCCCTCAGAGGCGGTCGGAACGTGCCTAGTGGCAGTAGATGCAGATTTTCCTGGTGGCGGGGGAACCTCGGCGCCGAGATCTGGCGCGGCGTCACGCAACGCCCGTTCGCCGCCCACGGCACCCACGAGACGTCGCAAATCCCGCGAGGCCTTGCGCGAACACGCCGGCTGCTTAGCGGCCTGCTCCGCTTCGTACTTGCGCTTGGCGGTGGCGTTTTTCAGTGCCCCATGCACCCGGCGTTCTGGCGGACGGACACAGCGCGGGTCGCTTCTTGGCGCCGCCGCTGGGCTTCGGCGGCCTTGAGGGTGCCGGCGCTCTGCTCGTCGTGTCGGTCCGATCCAGAACGCCCGATCAGCGCCCCGGCCATCGCCAAGGAGGCAAATCCAATGCATTGAAGCCCACCGCCCGGGTCTCGCCGAATTCCTTGTCCAGCGCCAAGTCGTTGCAGGCGTCGTCGCTGGTCAGCGCATCGATCAGGCTGGCGGCATGGGTAGTCACCCATAACTGGGTGCCATGGGCGCACTTCCTCATCAATCGGCCGAGGGCGGGCAGCAGGTCCGGGTGCAGGCTGGTTTCCGGCTCGTTGAGCACCATCAGGCTAGGCGGCCGAGGCGTCAGCAGAGCAGCGATCCACAGCAGATAGCGCAGCGTGCCGTCGGACAACTCGGCTTGGGAGAGCGGGCGCAGCAGGCCGTGCTGGCGAAACTCCAAGCTGAAGCGGCCGCCGGTTTCCACCACGTCCACGGCAGCGCCGGGGAACGCATCGGCGACGGCGTCCTGCAACGCTTGCGCGTCGCCGATCTCCACGATGGTTCGCCAAGCCGCGGCCAGATCGCGTCCGTCGTTGCCGAGCACTGGCGTCCGGGTGCCGATCTGGGCGGTGCGCACCGGCGAGGCGATGTCGGTGCGGAAATGATCGTAGAACCGCCAGCAGCGGATGTTCTCGCGCAGCAGCAGAATCTCCGGGGCGCGGATCGGATCCGCCAGCCGCGACAGCATGCTGTCGAAGGTAGGCAGGTGCTTTTCGATCACCTGCCAGCCGCCGTCCCCGCCCCGCACCCGCACCACGCCGTTTCTGCGGTCCGCCACCGTGCGCTGGTTGCGCCAAGCGATGCCATGCCAGACGACTTCGCGTTTGATCTCGGGATCCTTGCAGAACATCGTGCCCGGCACGGGCGTCGGCAGGCCGAAGTCGATGGCATAGCTGAAATCATCGGCGGCGAAGCCGAATCGCAACTGCACGGTTTTCTTGCGCGGCCCGCCTTGGACCGGGAAGTCGCCGCGCTTCACGGCCCGGGACAACTGCTCCGGCCCGGCCCACAGCGCCGATGCGATGCCACCCTCGGCGGCGAGGGATTCGATGGCGGTGCCGAACGCCGTCTCCGACAGCAGCCGCAAGCCCCGGTGCAGGTTGGACTTGCCGCTGCCGTTCGGCCCTGTGACCACGTTCAACGAGTCCAGGGGCAGCACCACGTCGCGCAGCGATCGGTAGTTGGCGACGGCCAGGGCGCGCAGCACGGGCGAGCCTACGCGCTGCCGCAGCCCCGGAACCGAAGCTCAGAACCCGGCGTAGGCCTCGTGGGCGTCCAGTTTGGCTTCCCGCAGTCGCGGCAGCGGACGCGGATCGACGTCGATCTCCCACGCCACGTCCTGCTCGCGATCGTAGGCTGGCCAAGTCGGCAGTCCCTCGCCGTTGGGATCCCCGGTCTTGGCGAAGTTCGTCCAGTACCCCTGCATCAGGGCCGAGACCTTGCGATCCTCGTCTTCCCACAGCGCATCGCCGCTGCCGAAGGCGTCGCTATTGCCGAAGACGTAGGGAATCTCGCCGCCATGGAATGCGCCCAGGGTTCGGCCTTGTTCAGGCAGCGGCGGCGCATGGTCGAACAGATACAGGTAGGCGTTGTTGCCGGCGGCACTGGCGATGTGCGCCCAAGTGCGCATTTCCCAGGCAAAGAGCAAGTCGGACATCATCTGCTGGCTGGCCATCTTGGTGGACACCTCGGCGTCGGCGCGGTAGGCAGCCAGCAGCGCATCGCCGTATTCGCCCCTCGTTTCCCGAATGCCCGCCGCCCACTCGTCGAACGGGGGTTCCGGCAGGTCCATGAACAACGTGGCGCCTTCGTCCGCGGTGGAGCCCACCAGGATGTCCACCTGGCTGCCGCGTCCGCTCTCGACCAAGCGGCGCATCTGATCCGGGAACACGTGGCCGTCGACGAAGATGGAGCGCCACGGCGCGGCAACCTCGGCGTCGGACAGCGCTTGGATCAGCTCCTGCGCATCGCGTTGGCGCAGAGCGGCGACGGCACCCTCCCCTTCGGCGCCGAGGGCGGCAGCGACAGCAAGGCCGATGTCGTGGCCGGAGCCGCTCAGCTCGTTCGGCGCTGGCGGGTCCGCATCCACGCCGCTGCTGTCGGCAAGGGACGCATGCTTGCCGAAACAGCCGCCGGACTGGCCGATGGCCTTGTGGAACAGGCCCCGCGCCAGGGGAGTCGCCACTAGATAGCAGACGCTGATGGAACCCGCAGACTCGCCGAAAACAGTGACATTGCCGGGATCGCCGCCGAAGGCCGAGACGTTGTCGCGCACCCACTCCAAGGCAGCGATCTGATCGAGCAGCCCTTGGTTCCCCGACGCGCCGTGGAGCGATTCCGCGGACAGCGCGGGGTGCGCTAAAAAGCCGAACAGCCCCAGCCGGTAGTTGATGGACACCAGCACCACTCCCTGTCGGGCAAGCGTCTCGCCATCGTAGAACGGCAGGTTGGCGCTGCCCATGAGGAACGCGCCGCCGTGAATCCACACCATCACCGGCAGCGCCGCGTCGGACTTTCCGGCCGGGGTCCAGACGTTCAGGTACAGGCAGTCCTCGCCTTGGGGCATGGGTTCCTGGGCGTAGAAGCCCTCGGTCATTTCGGCTTGAGCGCAGATATTCGAGAACGCCGTGGCATCCCGTTCCCCTTGCCAGGAGGCAGGTTGCTGCGGCGGCTTCCAGCGCAGTTCGCCCACAGGCGGCGCGGCGAACGGAATGCCCTTGAATGCCAGCACCGCGCGATCCTCGTCGGTGAAGGCGCCGCGCACCTTGCCGTGGGCGGTGGCGACCACTTCGCCCACGGGGGGCGAAACCGGTTCGACGACTTCCGGCGCACAGGCGGCAGCGAGCAGGCCGAGCAGCACAATGGGTCGACGCATGGGAATCCTCCACGAAGCATTTGCTGTACGCTACCTCTTGGCGACGGCTGACGCAAATCAAAACATATCTTTCGCGAACAGGGCCATATGCGCTCCTATGCGCCGCATGCCCGCAGCCGAAGGTTCATAGAGTCGCCGCTGCTCGTCAGCAGCAGCGCTCGCGCCGAGATCGCCCCGGACCGCAGCTTGGGCAGGATTTCGGTGCCAAGCCGGTTCCGGACTTCTGGCGGGATGGTGCCCGAAAGACTGAGCGTGGCCTTTGCAGCGCCCGGCGTCGGCTCGGCGCCAGTTCCCGGCTCGGGCTCCGGACCCATGTCGGTTGGGGGGTTCCGGTGGCGGCGATGGCGAACCTTCGGGCGTCGTCCCGAGTTCTTCGGCTCTGGCCTTGGTCGGCAGGAAGACACTCGGTTCGAAGGCGATCAGTGCAAGACGCGGCGAGTCCTGGATTGCCGCGCTGTTCCTGGAAAAGAAATCGCCGGTAGATCCCCACCCTGCTGGAATTCATCTCCAACGAGCCTGCGGGCTTGATCTCGGTTTCCTCGTCCAGCGACGCGCCGATCGCTGACGACCTTCTTCAGCGTTGCTTGGTGGTGAATGCGATAGCCATCTGTCTCGATCTTGCGTCTGCAACAAGGGATTGATACTGTCAAATTCTGACAAGTTCGCATCCGGGCATCGTCTCAGGGTCAGGTTTCTTCGGCATGGTCGGTGACGGGCTTGATGCGAGCCGCCCTTTCATTATACAGTGGCCGTTCTGATCGGTTGACGAGGGGATTGTATTGATGTTGAAAACGAGCTTGTTTCTTGCTGCATGGCTTGTTTCTATCTGTCCGGCCGCCATCAGTGCAGCAGATACTCCAAGCTACAAGCTGAGCACAATACTTGAAGGCCGAACATCGGCAGCGTGCTTCGATCGTTTTGGTGGCGCGGAATTCTACGTTGTGGTTACTCGCCATGACCGGGAAATCGAAGACCTGATCGACCAGGCTAGGCGGCGGGTCAACAGAACCCGAGAGGAAATAAAAACACTGGAAGATCAGATAGAACCTCTGTTGGAGCAGAAAAAGGAAAGCGAACGGCCACCCACAGAGCCCCTGACCAAGGCGGAACTGCAGTTGGTGAATAGCCTGCGCAAGCAGGAATCCGACCTGACGGATCAGATTGGACCCCTGGCGCGCCAGGCGGCAAGCATATCGTCCTTGTTGTCGAAACTGGACGCAGAAGAGGCGAAAGAACTCAAGACCCTCGCGGCGCAGGTCAGGTTGAAGCTCGGGGCGCTGTCCGACAAGCGGAGTAAAGTACGAAGGCAGTTGGCAACTCTGCTTGAACAGCAGGAAGAGAGCAAGCGGGAGCTGACGCCACCTCTGTCTGATGCACAGGTGCGACAGCTCCGTACATTGCAGGAAAAATCGGCGTCTCTTAACGAAAAGCGCGACGACCAGCAGAGCGAAGTCAGCCGGTTGACACGGCAGATCCGCCTGTGGGTTGGGTATGGGGGTGACAGTCGGCGGACCCTGGATGTCTCCCCCGGGGATGTGGTCAGTGTCCGGCTATGGGAGGACGATGCATTCAGTGACGACTTTTGCGGCGGCATCGATGTCGAGCTGGATCGAGAAACCCTGGAGCAGGGCCGGCTGAGTCTGCTGCAGGGGCAGGTGATCCTGAATTTCTTCAAAGACTAGCCTGCTTGGCCCGGAACATCCGGTGGTTCGTCCGGACTGAATGAGCGACCCTCCCGGGCAGATAGCGACCACTCCAACAGTGCCGACTGGCCCACGATGGCAGTGACTTTCGCCCAGAGTTCTCCGCCGTCGGCGTCCGCGAGCCGCATTTACCTCTCCGAACGCAAAATGCATGGGCTGAGTTTGACCTTCGTTGATGGATACGTTATCCGCATACAGATCGATGCGATTGTTGGCATCGAGAATAGGGTTCATCCGGTCTTCCAGACCCGGTAGGCATCCGGTCGCGGTGGCAAAGATCGCGCAATCGCCGTCGGGCAGCGGTTGAAGCGCCAGGGAAAGCCCCCGCTCTTCCGGCGTCCAATTGAACTCGACGCAGGCTGCAAAGCCTTTCGTCGCCGCGAAGATCGTCATGGGTGCGGATGGCCTCGATCAGCAGGTCGCGCAGCGGCCGGCCGTCGAACTGGAGCTTGCCGAGCACGTCGAAAACCTAGCCGCCGAGGGCATGGCGCGCCTGCTCGAGTTGCTCCAGCAAGCGATGGAATACGTCGCCCTCCCGGGTCTCCTCGGCCACCAGGTTCCACAGATGGCACATCTCGGTCTGGCCGATGCGGTAGATTCTGCCGAAACGCTGCTCAAGACGATTCGGATTCCAGGGCAGATCGTAGTTCACCATCAGATGAGCGCACTGGAGGTTGATGCCCTCTCCCGCCGCATCGGTCGCGAGCAGCGCCTGCACGTCGGGGTCGTGCAGGAACGATTCCTGCGCTCGGCACCGCTGTTCGCACCCGATGCCGCCGTGGATCCGGACGACGGCCTCGGGCCTGTCGAGCAAGGTTTCGAGGCGGCCCGCCAGGTAGTTCGGCGTGTCGCGGTGCTCGGTGAAGATGATGATCTTCTGCCGCGGCGAAGGTTTGGGGCGGGGGAGTTCGCCGCTGCCGTACGGCGCCCGTTCTTCGCCTACCTGCGGGCCAAGGCTCCTGGGCGTGAACACGTGAACAGTTGTGCGAGCAGGTTGGAGAGTTCGCGCCATTTCGTGTCGCTGCCGCGTCTAATGTCAGCCGCTAACTGCTGCAACTTCTTGAGCGAGTCGATCTCCGCCTCCAGTTCCGTGATCGTGCTGGCCGCGGTGGCCTCGTCCAGGACGGCGCGCTCCGCGGCCTCGACCTCGTCTTCCGGTGCGTCCTCGAGATCTTCGGCATCAAGGGGGCAGCTTGCAGCCAGATCAGGGAGGGGCGCCCTACGACGCATCAGCTCGACCTCGCGCAGGCGGCTTTCCAGGCGATTGCGTCGGCGCGTCAGCGATCGATAGATGGCTTCCGGCGATGAAGCCAAGCGCCGCTGCAGGACGGTGAGGGCGAAGCCGACCGTGCCGGCCCGCTTGTCGTTCTGCGGCGCTTCGGCCCGGTTGAGCTCCTCGCGAACGTAGTCGGTGACGGCGCGATAGAGCCGGGCTTCTTCAGCGGCGAGTCGGTACGGCACCGAATACGTCTTGCGTTTGGGAAACAGCGGGCGGCCGTCGAATTTCAGCAGATTTCCTTGACCAGGCGCCGCATCAGGTCGGTTGCGTCAACCCGGTGGACGCCGTCCCGGAAGCGGCCTTCAAAGCGGTCGCCGTCCAGCAGCACCAGAAAAAGCCGGAAGTCCTCCTCCTCGCCGTTGTGCGGCGTGGCCGTCATGAGCAGGAAATGCCGCAACGCGACACGGGCGTTCCGCGACAACCAGGAGAACCCGACTCCCCTGCTCGATCGACCGCTACGGCGAAAGACACCATCTGGACTGTTCCGGGCAGGCAAACCCGGAATGCACACTGGACCGCAGGCTGGCCGCCGCCAAGCTGTAACGCCAACATCCGGACCGCCCCCAGACCAACATCACAAACCGGCCAGCCGCTCCGAAACATCAAACAAAACACCAAACCATGACCCGATACCACCCTCCATCGTCAAACCCACCACCCACACCTTTATTCGGACAGACTCCTAGCCCTGGTGGACTCCACCAGGAACTCCACGCCTTCGGCAACGCCGGTGGCGGCCACCTCTTCCGCAAGCTCCTCGAACAGGTCGGCACCGTCGCCACCAACTGGTCCTTGCTGGAGTAGAGATTGTAGGGTGGCCGAAGCCACCTCCGCCTTGTCCGCCAAGGCGCGCATAGTCGTACCCGCATAACCGATCTCACTCGGCATTTCGCTGGCGCACTGCAGAATGTTGAACTGGCAGGCAAGCTGCCTTGGAATTCGTAGCGGCGTTTCGGGGTCATGGAGCCTCGACTCTCTGCAACGCTGGTTACAGACACGCAATCTGGCAACAGGAAGACCCTGTTGGGGCGGCGGCACACCCCCGCCGATCCGCCTGCAGTGCTTTTTCGAGTTCTGCTCCGGTTCCACGAATCGCGCCTGCCGCTCCTTGGAACGTGCGATTGCCAAGGCCATGTTCCGCAGATGCGAGGGCCTTCCGACCTATTTGTGATTGGACGTCACCATCCTTTCCGTTCCTTGATCCAAGCTGCCAGTTGTCAGGCTTCTGCGCCGTAGACAGCAAAGGCCATCCGGAACTGAGCGGGCCCTTCGAGAGCGAGGCGCATGAACCCGGCGCAGCCTCACCCCAAGCCGTTACGGGGAAGTGTTCAGCAGGAACAGCTTGCAAGACCACAAATAACGTACAGACAATAGCAAACCCTATTTGGCTGGGTCTGCGGCATATATCGTCAACCCCAGTTCGGATTCATCAATCAGGCGATACTCCGGCGGTTTTCCCGCAAGCTTTTCGCTAAGAGCAAGGATGATCGGCACCCCTTCTCCGCGCCTCTCCATAATCCGTTTTCGGTGGCTTTTGATTTCATCGTCCACAACGGGGCAACGCGCCAGCAGACTGGCAACAGCCTCGTTTCTGGCGGCTTGCCTGTAGGCCAGACTCTCAGGCGTCATGGTGTTCGCCAATGCACCGGGAGAGTACAGCTCCAAACGGTCATCGAATAGTCGCAGCCGTACCTTGCTGCCGGCCATGGAGTAGTCCCGATGGGCTACGGCGTTGGTCATCGCTTCAAACACCGCCAGCCGATCGAACTGGGGAATGTCTTCGCGCCCACCCGCTGAATCTTTTCTGGCGGCCACCAGCATGTTCTTGTGAACAAAGTCACAGGCACCGAAAATCTGCCGATCCAGCGGCCCCATAATATCCTGTGCATCCCTTTGATAGGCCGACTCTGCCTGCGGCAGAATCGATTTTCCTCGATACGCGACAGCCTGAACAAATGCGTTGGGGAAAAACCGCCGAGGTTCGCGGCAGGCCAACAGCACGCCGGCTACGGTGGGTCGCCATGATCCGTCATCGTCCTGCACGGCCATGGCAAGCTTGGACAGCAACCGCTCTGATGTCTCCACAGGTTGCGGCCCTGCGAATCGCTTCCACAGCGCCTCGTCGAGGTCGTCCAGGGAAGCCCGGGGAATGGCTGTTTCGTCGAACCGGATCAATCGCGTCTGGCTGCGTTGCTGAAACAGTCGCGCCAATTGATCGGCTGGGATAGGCCGCTTCGAGGATCCGATACGGTGGAAATATCCTCCCGGGCTTTGGTGGACAAACAGGCTGGCCGGCATCTCCACCCTGATAAGCGGGCGCTCGGTGCCGTCTTTGTCGGGCAGGCTGAGGCGTTCGATCACGGGAGTGCCCGGTGGCGCCATCGAATCCTCGCAAGCTTGGCGTACCAGCGCTTCCAAGTCATCCAGCCGGTCGACGGGAACCCCGAATATCTCGCGCATTTTATCATGCACGCCCAAAAGCAGAACACCACCACGACCGTTGGCGAAGGCGGCCAATTCGTCGGCAAGTTCGTTCTGAGTCGGCCCTCGTACCTTACCGCCGGCGAAGCGTACTTCCTTGAGTTCCAGGAAGCTGTCTTCACCCAGCCGGATCTTCTCCAGCAACGCGCTGCGCGTGTCGAACATGTCAGACCTCGCGCCCCAACCGCGCCCAGCGCCGGGAGAGCGCCTCGCGGCCGCCCTCCATCACCCGGCAGATTTCTTCGCGCACTCTTGGCTGCTGCAAGGCCCCGCTTTCCACAACCCGGCACTGGCCTCCCGCAAAATCAAGCGCATGCACCATCTCGGCATCGCCATTGACCACCACGTTCGGATTGTGGGTCACGATGATCAGTTGCCGGCGGTGTTTGTTTTCGCGAATCTGGCGGACGATCAACTCGTAAATCAGATGGTTGTCGAGATCGTCCTCGGGCTGATCAAGGATCAGCGGTTCGTCGCCAAACGCCAGCAGGAAAGCCAGCAACGCCGCCGAGCGTTGGCCCTGCGAACCCTGGGTAATGGATGACCAGCCGCTGCCGTCGCCGCCGCGGCTGTATTCAATGCTCAGGTCGTCTTCAGGAAACCAGCAACGGATGTGGTCTGCAAATTCCGGCTTTTCCAATTTACGTTGAAGGTACTTTCTAAAGCGACCGCCAATGGTTTCATCGGGACTCGTCAACCGCCCTTTAACGCGATCCAGTGCTACCTCGCGATCTTCGTCTTCGCCTCGAGTTAATTCAAATGCCAAACCAGCCTTTGGCCTGCTAGCGTCGATCTGCAGGATGTCGTTTTCGAACCGATCATCCTGGCAGTCCAACAGATCGCGCAGATCGCGTTCGATGCTGTGCGCATCGAAACCAAACGCGATCACTCCCATACGCACATATTTGTTGTTCGCCAGGGTGCCTTGCAAAAACTCCTTGCGCTGCCGAGTAATCTCCTTGCGCACATTCAGCACGCGCACCCACTGCGCCTCGATTTCACTTGCCAGGCTCTTCCTATCCTCTTGAAGCTGGGACAGTTTCTGCAATTGCCCTTCAATCTGCTGCCGCTCCTGCGCCAGACGCTCAAATGCCCGGGGGTCGGCAACCTCCTGTTCGGCAAGGGCGGCTTGCAATGCCTGATAGTCAGCCTGCGCATTGTCAGCGCGCTGCCGCCACGAAGCAAACCGATCATCGGCGGCGAGGATATCCGCCTTCTCACGCAGACTCCGCGCCGCGCCTTCCAGTGCTTTCCGGACCTCGTCCAACACCTGTTCCGCATCGGTTCGCCAAGCGATCAGGTCCTGGTTGGTTGCGGGATCGAACGTACCCCCAGGCCAGTCGTCGAGCAGCAGATCCTGCGCCAGGGAGTCAATGCGACCAGGCGCCTTCTGCAATTGTTCGAGCGTGATCTCAAGCTCCCGGCCCTGCCGCAGCGCCCGCTCATGCGCCTTCAGAACCTCGGCGTGCTGGGACTGCGCCAGCGTCGCCAGCTTGCGTTCGAGATCGGCAAGCCTGCGCTCCAGTTCCGGGCGGCCTGCCAACCGACCGTCCAGTTCACGCAGCTTTGTCCTTTGCGATAGCCAAGTGCGCTTCTTTTCTTCAAGGTCCCGCTTGAGGTCACCTGCTTGCGCCGCTTCATCAATCAAATCGAGCAGTGTCCGTCGGCCCTCGCCCGCCATGGCCGCAATCTGCCCCTGGGAAAACAGCCGAATCGGAAACCGTCCGGATGCCACCTCCTGGCTGGGCGAGCCGCGCCACTCGCCATCGGCACCTTGCTCCTCGACAACCCGGCCTTGACTGTCCTGACGCCAACGCAGCCTGTGCAGGATGCCATCCCGCATCAGATCGACGCAAATTTCCGTGTCGTCTCTCAATGCGCTATCGCCGTCACGGCCCCTGGCGGGCTTGGCGAAGCTGGCGAACCGACGATGAGGCTCGGTATTTTCCCCCAGCCGTTTTAGCTCCTCATCACGCCGGTAAGCTAACCGCAGCGCATGCACGATGGTCGATTTCCCCGTCCCGCGCCCGCCAACCAGGACATTGCAGTAAGGCGTGAAGCCGAGACGTTCAAGCGTCCCGTTGCCCATGAAGCGAGCCGAGTTGATCCCAATGCCCACAACGAACTGCGTCGGCGTCTGAAATGGCTCGAACGCTCCCTGCTCATCGCTGCGCCGGACTGAAAAGCCGTTGCCGTCCAGCAAGGCCAAGCGTAGGCCCTCCAGCGTTGGCTGCGCCATCTTGACCCAGGTGTAGCGCGAACCCGGCGCCACATCTCCTCGAAAATTATGGCAATCGCTGCCCAGTACGTGCGCAAGTTTCTCAAACTGCGTCTGTACGCATTCCGGTGGCGGACGATTTACATCCACCCACTCAACCGCCAGCAGGCCATCCACAGCCATGAACTGACGCACCGTATTTGCATCGAGAACACTCTTGCGCGTGTCATCCTGCACCTGCAGGAGGCCTTTGGGTCCATCCGCATGGGCCGGAATAGGAATGCCTCCGGCATCCAGCACGGCCTGCACAACCTTGGCAGGGCTTTTTTGCGTCACGGCATCGCTGCCGCCTGGTTGTCCTTTATAGCCAACGGCTCCCAGCAGCTCGGTGACCTTGTTGGCCGTTTCCGATGGGTCGAAAATAGCGAGCAGATGGACGCCGCCGTTGACGGAAATTTCCACGCCGGGAAACAACGTCAACTTGCGGAAGCCTTCAGGTGGTGTCCCGGCATCGGCCTGCTGTTTCATTTCCCGGTATGCAGACTGCAGGCGATCGATCCAGTCGCTGCTGTTGTGATCCGTCACCGCCACGCAATCAACCCTGGCTTGCATGTATTTGCGCAGCCAGTCTTTCGGCGAAAGATCAAGGTTTTGCTCTGCCCAGATTGTATCGGCGGATGCGGGCGTATGCGTATGGAAGTCGAACTTCCACCAGCGCGACCCCGGATAGGGCCAATCATCGGATTCAGTCGTCATGCTTGTTCGGCCTCGAACAGCCCCGATTGCTCCGCCTGCCCTGCTTCGCGGGCGAGGCGCATAATCTCAGGCCTGCTTGGCAAGGTATTGTAGTCGTAAGTCTCCGCGGCACGGTTCGAGCGTTCGCATAGGGTGTAGAGGCGGTAGCAGAGTTCACGAGCGGTTTCCGCCTTGCCGCCGAGTTCCTTCGCGAGGTCGGCGACGGCTGTCTCGCCACCGGTTTTCAGCACCCGGATCAGGTGGTGGACCATTTCCCAGGTGGTGAGGCGCGGGTCCGTGGCGGGGTACCAATCTTCCAGGAGTCCGTCAAATTTCAGGAGCCGGATCTTGCCGGCCTTCGAGCGGGCGGTGCCAGCTTCCACCAAGCCAGCCCCCGAGGTGATCTTGGCCTTGGAAAGCACCTCGGCGACGCCAAGGCCGCCCTCGTCGAAGCCGTGCTGATCAAACCACGCCAGCGTCCAGCGGCTATCGGCAAGAACCTCGTCGAGGACCTCGTTGATCAGCGCCAGAGCGGCGCGCACGGACATCGGCTTGCCGGTCGCATCGAGCACCTTGGGGTGCCGGTGTTCTCCTATCGCACCAGTTCGCGCAGGAAGACGAACAGCCGCTCCGCCCGCTGCCGCTCGGTCGTCGGAAACTCCTCCGGCACCCAGGAAATGCCGCGCGAGTCCGGAGAGCAGCCGACCCAGGCGGCAGCGCTTGGTGCATCTGATGTCGCCGCCGAAGAAGGTCGCCGACATCTTGCGCGCCTCGTCGCAGATCACGAGGCCGCAGCGGCAGTCGCGCACCACGGACAACTTCGCCTGCGCCTCCTCGCTGCGCGCCAGCTTGTCGAGACGAGCGATGGCCAGGTCGTTCTCTACAAACCAGTTGCCGGTGCGGGCCGCTTCCGGCTTGTCGTTCGTCAGCAACTCGAAATGGAGGTCGAAGCGGCGGTGCGGTTCGTCCTGCCACTGTTCCACGAGGCTGTCCGGGCACGCGATCAGGCAGCGCTGCAGGTCTCCCCGGGCGATCAGCTCCTTGACGAGGAGACCCGCCATGACGGTCTTGCCCGCGCCCGGATCGTCGGCCAGCAGAAAGCGCAGCGGCTGCCTCGGCAGCATGGCCTCGTACACGGCCGCGATCTGGTGCGGCAGCGGCTCCGCCAGCGAGCTGTGGACGGCGAGCATGGCACCGAACAGATGGGCGAGGCGGATGCGATGCGCCTCGGCGACCAAGCGGTACCGGGCACCGTCGAAGCTCCACGAGCGGCCTTGGGATACGAGCTCCAGTCGCGCCTCGTCGTCGCGGTAGAGCACTTCCTCGGAAATTCCGCCGGAGGCCGAGCGGTAGAGAAGCGTCAGCGCGTCCGACCCGCGCCACTTGACTCCGACCACGGCAGCGGTCTGCGCTGGGCGGATGCCGCGAATCGCGCAATCGGGTTGGAGAGCTTCCAGCTTCAAGGCGTCGGGCACCCATGTCCACGGGTGGCGAAGCATACCGAAGGGGAGGCACGACAGCATCATGCGGGCAGCTTCCGAACAGACCAGCCCGTTGTGCCTATTGAGCCACAGACTTGTTGACCGGCTGATCCTTGCCAGATCCCGACCAGAGGAGAGAAGCTCCTGCCTATTGGCGGGTGACGTCCGTTACGCCATTTTCTCGGTGCCGAACAGCGCCGAGCAGGCCAAGCGACAGATATGGGTTGACGCCTAGGGAACCCTCGGCTAAGCATTTTCTTCAAGTCGCCGCTTGGCGACGGCCAGCGCAAATCAACGCGGAGCCGTCGGGAATGGCCGGCGACTCGAACCCAGGCCTGCGCCGGGCGTCTGTGGGCGAAAACCAGTAGAATCTCCGCCGCTTGCCATGCAACCAAGGAGCGGAAACGCGATGCGTACGGAAACCATGTTGTTCGCCAAGGACGTGGAAGCCACCTCGCAGTGGTACCAGGATTTCCTCGGCATGCGCTCGGGCCACGGCGGCCCGGAGTTCGAGATGCTGATGGACGAAACCGGCAAGTCGCTGCTGTTGCAGCTTCACGTCCTCGACGCCGACCACGACCACGGCGTGGCCACCGTCGCGCCGTTCGGCCACGGCATCCTCGTTTATGTGCATGTGGACGACGCGGACTCTGCCTTCGCCCGCGCCAAAGCGCTCGGCATCGAGATTCTCGCCGCGCTGCAGTACAACGAGCAGGCGCGCATGAAGGAGTTCACCGTGCGCGACCCCAACGGCTACGCCATCGGCGTCTGCAAGTCCGACTGGGGCTAGGCGGAACGAGCGCACCGCGGCCGCCCCGCGCTTCCGAAAACACGAAATCGCCGGCGCAAGGCGAGCGAGAAACCAGGATTGTTCCATGCAAGAGCCTGTCGTCAAAACGGAGACCGCCAGCGTGCTCACCGACGAGGAAAAGTTCCTCTTCGACCTGCGCGGCTTTCTGGTGGTCAAGAACATCCTGGACCGCGCCCAATGCGAAGAGCTCATCCGCCTCGCCGACGAAGTCTGGCCGCGACAGCCGGACGACGGCCCCTTCCGGCGCTTCAACGGCATCTCCTCCTGGGGCCAGACCTTCGTCGGTCTGATGGATCACGAGGCTCTGCTGCCCTATCTGGTGGAGCTCGTGGGCAGCCGCCTGCGCATCGATCACGACTACTGCATCTTCATGCGCAAGCATGGGACGCGCAACGCCCTGCACGGCGGCCCTTGGCGCTACGAATCCGACCACTGGTACCGCTACCACGACGGCGTGATGCGCAATGGCCTCACCGTCGCCACCTGGAACCTCGCCGATGCGCCTGCCGGCGCCGGCGGCTTCGTCTGCGTACCGGGCAGCCACAAGTCCAACTTCCTGCAGCACATGCCCCGGGACGTGGCCCGCTTCGAACGCGAGGCGGACTGGGTGGTGCAGCCGCCCATGGAGGCGGGGGACGTGCTCATCTTCACCGAGGCGCTGATCCACGGCACCGCGGTCTGGACCGCCGACCACGAGCGCCGCACCCTGCTCTACAAGTACAGCCCGCCGCACTCCACCTGGGCCAAGACGCCCTACGACTCGGACGACTTCCCCGCCGCCACGCCACGGCAGAAACGGCTCATGGCCCCGCCTTCGGTGGAAGCGCATGCACGGGTGATGAACGATTTATAGCGCACTTACCCCAACTTATTACCAAAAACAGACAAGGCGAGGTAAGACGGGGTAAGGTTGCTATAAACATGGATGCGCGGCGAAACCCCTTCGCACCCGGCACCGGCGAACAGCCGCCGGAACTGGCCGGCCGAGACGACCTGATCGAGCGGGCTTCGGATGCGGTGGACCGATGCCGCACGGGCTTGGCGGCGCGAGGCTTCATCCCGTACGGATTGCGGGGCGTAGGCAAGACCGTGCTCTTCGACCGAATGCGCAGCGATGCCGAAACGCACGGCATTGTTTGCGTACGCATTGAAGCCGTGGAAAGCCGCTCCCTGCCGGCCACTCTCATCCCGCCGCGCCGCTCACAAGCTCGATCGCGTTGCCAAGGCGAAGTCCCGCGCCCACGCAGCGCTGGCGGGTTTCACCCGCGCACTCAAAGAGAAGTACCAGGACATCGAGGTCGGAATCGACTACGACCCCGCCCAGGAGTCGCCGACAGCGGCAGCCTGGAGGCGGATGCCACCGAAATGCCTTGGCTGGCTACCGAAACGACGCCGTGCATCTGCGCGGCTCCCGACATGTGCCGCCGTGTTGGGAAGTGTTGCGAGAAGCCATGCCGACGTTGTTCGATTTGCTCGAACAGGAACCGAAGCCTGCCGTATGCGCCGTGCTCGGCCATTGGCTGTTGGGCTACATCCACCCCTATCCGGATGGCAACGGCCGCTTGGCGCGTTTTCTGATGAACGCCTTGCTGGCTTCGGGCGGCTATCCGTGGACCGTGATTCGCGTGGAAGATCGAGACCGCTACCTTGCCGCATTGGAAGCCGCCAGCGGCGACCAGGACATCATTCCCTTCGCCAGCTTCCTGGCGGCCAAGGCGCCTTGAGCAGCCACGCGACATCACTGATGGCTCGACTTGCCGCAAGCGCATTCCGTCGTGCCAGTGCAAGGTAGCCGGCGCTCGGGTCTCAACCCAAGCATCGGATGAACGATGCCCTGCGGGGCGATGCCACGAAGACGCGGGGGTTGCCCACGTTGGAACATCCAATCTGCTGCACCGGGGCCAGCGACGATAAGCGGCTGCCTTGCCGGCTGTGCGGCTACAGACGTTCGAGCTCCTTGGCGATGAACTTCGCATCCCATGCGTTCGGAGCCAGATGGAGGTACTTCTCGAAGCCGGCGCGAGCGGTAGCGGGATCCTTGCGTCGCAGGCTCAGCTTTCCCCAATCACGATAAGCTTCCGGAGGCAGATCGTGGCCCGAATCCTGGCCTTTGACGAATTCCACATGTGCGCTCTCCAGGGCCCTGCGGTGTTCTCCACCACGCTTGCGTTTCGCATGCTCAAGCCATGACTTGGCCTTGAGATAGCTGCCGAGACCGGGTGCTATGCCCAACTCGATTTGGTCGGATACGATGGCGGCAAATTGTTTCGGATGTTGTATACGAAGCTCGTCGACCAGAAAATCTTCCCGGTACAGATCGATTCTCGGTTTGAGCCAATCATCGTGCGGATGCACCTGCTTGCCGCCCTTCGTTGATCCATCGACACGCAATGACATCGACTCGTCGGTCAGGTAGGCCAATCGGACCTTGGGTGTTGGATGCGTAGCCAATAGACTGAATCCAGATTGACCGCCCCCTGCTGCCTGCTCTGCGATTAGCCGTCGCCAGACCCTTGGCGCTGCGCCAGCGTCGAACCCATGCTGATGTAGCCAACGAATACCATCGATGTCCGCTTCCCGTTCTTGATCTTTATCGTAGCCCACCAACATGAAAGACGCGGCTATGCCAGCCGTCCGCAGCATGATCGCCGCAGTTTCCGTTATGCGGGCTGTCCGAATAAGGCTCTCAGAGCTCGTTGACGTATTGACAGCTACCGTGCTCGCCGCGGAGATCAAGCCGCCGACAATAGCGAAACCCGATTCGGTTCGGTGCCAACGCCGCACGCTTTTAATGGTGTGCTCTCGTAGGAAATGCGATGCCTCATGGCCTAGGACCGTGGCCAACTCCGATTCGTCGCGCATGCGCAACAATAAGCCGCTCTGCACGAACATTGCGCCATTTGGTGCCATGAACGCATTGAATCCTGGAGCGCGAACGGGATACACACGTATCTCGCTGCACATCTCGCCTACCGTCCTGCAGGTCAAACGTTGTAGATAAGAAGCCAGTTCGTCATCGTTGATGATCTTGTTGGATGTTCGTATCTCCTGTTCATGCTTCTCCACGACCATCCAAAGTCCCGCTTCGTCGGCATCGAGCTTCCTCTCGGGCATATCGGAAGAGTTGCCAGCCGAGACCCAAAGCCCCACGGTGCCGATCAAGATGGCACAGAGATGGCGAATTGTTCTAGCCCCTGCCATCCGCCACCACCTCAAAGAGGAAACTCTCGCAGCAGGTGTTCCAGGGCCTTCGCCCACTTTTCCGGACTCGCCTTCAGAAGATCGCCTATGTCGGCAAGAGCGGTATCATCGAAGTTCGCCCATGTGATGTGGCCGTCTCGCAGGTCGATCAAAGCACTGCGAAAACGCAATGAGCTGGTTTCGACCGGTACGCGGGCGACGGCGGATATGACGGCAAAGACCTGCCTGCCCGTTGATGCTCGGTTGGCGCGGAGAACGATGAGAATCGCGTAGTCGGCCCCCAAATTCGACAGGCCCTCGCGTTCCGCCCGACCAATGGCATAATCTCGGTCGCCTCCTATCCCGTCTCGCACTTGCCCCATTTCGATTGCGTCGAGAAGAACATTGAGCTGCCGAAAGAGTGCTACATCTTGATCCTTGAGTTCCCCGCCGTAGGGTATGACTTCGACCCCATAGTCGTACATGTATGCGACAAGCGTCTCCTCCAAGTTTCGTGCTACGGCCTCGGACCAATCAGCTCTCGGTTCGAGATTGCCGCCGGCATTCAAGACCGATACCACTACGTCTGGCGGCAGGACCACGACCGACGATTGCAGCGGAGGCGCAATTGTGTCCTTAGAGTGGTAGACGCGAGAGGGTGGAACGCATCCCGCAACCACCAGCGTTGCGAGCAAAACGGGTACCGCCCACCATCGACTCCGGGTTCGACGTCTTCGGCGCGACGCAGAAGCAATCATTCGCATCCCCCTGTCCAACAACTACAGAGCCTAAGACCGAGCGGGACCATATCACTACTGTCCATATGCGCCAACTTTTTTCCGTTTTTCCGGAACCCGACAGGCAGCCAACGACCCAGGCGGCCTTCGTGGACCTCGAACACGACGGCAGGAAGCGCCGGCCGCGACGCTGTCAGGCTCTGCTACGGGCTTTCCTTCCACAGCCGCACGGCGAAGCGCCCTTGGGCCTCGATGAATTCCGGCTCGGTGCCGTTGTGCGCCTTCATGCCTGGGATAACCTTGTTGCGCACGCCCATGCCGCGGGCATCCACATAGCGGTAGTCCCGCAGCACGTTCACCAGCGTCTGATTGCGGGCGTAGCGCAGGCCGGCCCGCAAACCCTCCAAGGTCACCGTGTTGGGCAGGCTGCCGGGGCTTTGGATCTCCAATCGATCCGAGAATATCTCCAGCAGGATGTCGGCCCCGGCGATGCTGTAGTCGCGGTGCGCCAGCGCATTCACCAGCACTTCGCGCACCACGGGCTCCGGAAACTCCCAGCGGTCCACGCGCCGGGGGCCGTCCAGGTAGCTGGTCGGGACGGTGTTGCGCCGCATGAAGTCCCAGGCCAGATCCACCAAGCCGGGCTCCAGCATCCGGCCATCCGGCGAGCAGAACGGCGTCAGCGGCCCGGTGACATCCTCGTCGGCACGGGTGGCGTAGTCGCGCTCGGCACCGCAGTAGCAGATGGCCCGGACGCCGGATTGCGGCAGAAACCGTTTCGGGTCGCGGCCGAACAGCAGCATGGCGTCCACGGTTGCGAGGTTCTGCCCGCTGATGGCCACAGCCAAGTCCAGATTCGCCAGCAAGCGCCGCCACTCGTCCACATCCTCGTCCGCGGGCGCATCGCCATCGAGTACGCGGACGAAGTAGTCGCGCAGCCGTCGCTGGTCGAGGTTGTCGAAAGTGGCTCCAGGCACGGGCTTGACGCCGTAGCGCAGGCGGCCCGAGGCCTGGAACATGCGCTCCAGTTCGTCCCGGCTCGCTTCCCGGCTGGTGCTGCCGACGCGAACGAAGTAGGCGCTTCGGTTGTTGTGGACGCGGGCATACGGCTTGTCCGCCCCCACCGGCACGCGAACCGCCAGCAGGGCCCTGCCGGCTGCCGCTGCCAAGCGAGGAACGGGATGGTCGGCGGATCGATCTTGGTGCGGCACAGTTCGACCACCCACTGTTCGAGATTCTCCCGCAGCGTGCCGTCGTCTTCCACGCCCAGCAGCACCACGCCGCCGTCCAGGTTCAGAAAAGCCACCAGCTCCTTGGCGAGGTCGTGGTTCGCCACGTCGTCGCGCTTGAACTCCACCCCGGAGTTTTCGCCGTGGCGGACGATCTCGGCGAACTCCCCTTCGGTCATTGCCGCACCGTCATGTGCTCAGACGCCGAAGCCGTACAGCCTGGCCGCGTTGTCGCAGACGATCTTGCGCCGGGTGGCTTCGGACACGCCGCCGAGTTCTCGGGCGATGAAGTCCTGGGAATCCGGCCACACGCCGTCGGGATGGGGGAAGTCGCTGCCCCACATCACGTTGTCCTCGCCCAGGATGTCCAGCAGGCGGATGCCGATGGGATCGCTCTGGTAGGTGGCGTAGCACTGCCGCCGCCAGTAGTCCGAGGGCTTCATGGCGAGAGCGAGGTCCTTGAACTGGTCTTCCCATTCCAGATCCATGTGTTCCAGGATGTAGGGAATCCAGCCGATGCCGCTCTCGCCGATCACCAGCTTCAGCGTCGGGTGGGCTTCCAGGACGCCGCCGTAGATGGTCTCCATGATGATCTTGGACATGGCTAGCTGGAAGCTGGTGATATGCACCGCGAACGCTTGGCGGCGTTGCAGCGCGGCCATGGCGTCGAAGTCGTAGTCCATGCGCGGACCGATGGTGTGGTAGTGGATGGGCAGGCCGGCATCTTCGGCGGCGGCCCACAGCGGTTCCCAGGACGGATCGAACAGCGGTGCCATGTCGTGCGTGTTCGCCACTTCGATGCCGCGCAGCGCGCCGCGGGCGGCGACGCGCTCCACCTCGGCCACCGCGGCGCGGACATCGTGGCTGGGGATGTTGGCGAGGCCGGCGAAGCGGTGCGGATGGGTGGCGCAGAAGTCCGCCAGCCAAGCGTTGTAGATGCGCATCATCTCGTCCGCGGCCTCGTTGTCGCCGAGACGCATGGCGGCGCCGAGGATGCCGTAGAGCACCTCGCCCTGGACGCCGTCGAGGTCCTGGTCCTTGATCCGCAGATCCGGCTCGGTCAGGCGGCGGATGCCGCGCTCGCCGTCCCGATACAGACCCTGCTCGGCCATGCGGTCGGAGCGATGGATCTGGCCCGGCACGTAGCGGCGGCCGGCGGAACCCATGCCGTTCTGCAAGCCGAACCGGGCACCGTTGCGGCTGGTCCAGAAGCGGCCCTGCTCCGTTTCCACGACATAGGGCAGGCGTTCCTTGAACCCGGCTCGGGCCTCGCTGGCGAACAAATCCTCGGGCAGCCAAGGCAGGTCGATGTGGCAGTCGGCGGAAATAACCTGATAGTGCATGGAGCCCTCCCGTAAAGGTACGATTGTGACCCAATTGCAAGCCGGGGTCATTGTTGCGCTTCGTGACTTTCATTGCCATTGCTGGGCTGCCTGCGCTGGCTGCTTGCGCCCCCCTGGACACCCGCGTGCCGGCAGGGTTCGACTTGAGCGGAGAATGGCTCCTGCAAGAGCTGGCTAGCGATGCGCCGCCGGACCTCAATGCCATCCGCCGCCGCGAGGATCGCAACGTGGCCCGCGGCAGGCAGTCGAACCCCGGCGGTTCCGCGGCCTTCGTGGTGCAGGACTTCCCGATACTGGATGCCACCCACCTGCAGATCGAGCAGAGCGCCGACTCCATGGGCATTCGCTACGACGGCAGCGACTACCGCGACGTATCCTGGGGCGAGCGGGAGCGGAACTTCTGGATCGTGCGCGCCGGCTGGGAGGAAGGCGTTCTCGTCATCCGTTCCACCCGAGGCGGCACCAAGGGAATGGAAGCCTTCGCTTTGGAAGACGGCGGCACCGGGCTGCGCGTGACCGTGCGCGTCGCCACCGAAGGCGAGGATGTGCAGGCGGTGCGGGTGTTCCAGCGGCGCTAGGCGCGCACCTCGCAGACGAGTTCGCCGACCCTCCAGGCGAGGACGAGGATGTGCAGGCGGCGCGGCTGTTCCGGCGGCTGAAGGCGGAATTTTCAGAGACGAATCCGCCGATGTTCCAGGCGAGGACGAGATGCGCAGGCGGTGCGGGTGGTCCAGCGGCGGCGGGTGCGACTGTCAGGGTCGAATGCGCCGACACTCCAGGTAGTAGCGCTTCTCGCGGGCTTCGCCGAGCGAGAAGGTCTTGCGCGGCGCGGCGCCGTCGTCGAGCACGGTCGGGAACAGATCGCGCTTGTCCATGGCCGGCAGCAGGAAGCCGACCCGATCTTCCTCGCGGGCCAGCGTCGCCAAGGTGTCGTCGCCGTGGATGTAGTCGATGGCAGCGCCAGGGTGCGTTTCGAGAAAGCCGTCCAGGAAGTGCTGCAAGGACGCCGTTTCGAGCCGGAGCCGGGGCTGGCCGATGCACACGAGTCCACGTTCCGTAGCGGTGAGATAGGGAATGTGGTGCCCGGCCTGGGTTGCCGTCTCGCCCCAGGCCCGCAGCCAAGCGTCTCGGTCGCCGAACGTTCGGCGGTCGAACTCGGCATCAAGGAAATGGGCCGCCATGGCCGCGAACAGCATCTCCGTGTCGACACCCGCCAGCAGCCGGTGGATAGGCGCGAATTCCAATCCCCCATCGTGGACGTTCGCCAGTTCCGCCAGCGCGTAGCGGGCCGGATGATCCGCGGCTGGCGACTCGTTCGCCTTGATATCCTCCCAGACCGCCCGGGCCGCGGCGAAAGAATGGTTGCCGTCGCCCATGGCATAGATCATCGGCGGTTCGCCCCGACGCAGGCGGGCTATGCGGGCAGCGATGGCGTCAATGACGTCGCCGTCGTCCACGCGCCAGCCGCGAATGCGGCGGCCGCCTTGCATCAGTTCGAAGTCATAGGCCGGTTCCAGGTTCCGCTTGAACAGCGGCTCGATCACCGTGCATTCAGGATCGTCGATCAGCACCAGGATGTGGGGCGTCTCCAACGGCGCATTCCGCCGCACCGCCACCCGCGCCGGCAAGCGGTTCGCATCCGTGCCCTCGGTGCTGCGGATGAGTTGCCGAGTCCCGTCGCGGTAGTCGAAGCATTCCAAATCCAGCGCCACCACCAGTCCGCGACGCGGCACGGCGCGGCCCACTTCCCGCTCCACCAGCATGAATCCCGGCCGCTGCTCCGCCAGCACGCCATCGTCCAGGTATTGCCCCATGCGGCGGTTGATGGCGGCGATTGCCGCCGTCCGGTCGCCGTGGCCAAGCTCGGCTTCCGGCAGCACCAGGTGCAAGGTGGAAGGGTTGCCGCCCACCAGTCGCCGCGTCTCCTGCCAGTACTCCGGCTGCGAGGTGTGCTGGTCGCAGGCGATTACCGACCAGGACGCAAGCGGCACTTCCGCCGCCGGCAGCAGCAGCGCGGGGACGTGCAGAGCGATGTCGGGGTGGTGTCTCTTCACTGGGGACGTTCGAGGTGCGAGATCGTGTATGGTAAGCGGCTCGACGCGGGGAGGGCGAGCCCATGACCTACGATTTGGCGATCCGGAACGGCACCGTCGTGGACGGCTCCGGCGCACCGGGCTATCGGGCGGATGTCGGCATCGCGGACGGCAGAATCGCCGCCATCGGCCGGCTCGGCGAGCCGGCGCGGCAGACCATCAACGCCGAAGGCCATGTCGTGGCGCCCGGGTTCGTCGACGGCCATACCCACATGGACGCCCAGGTGTTCTGGGATCCAATCGGCTCCTGCTCCTGCTACCACGGCGTCACCAGCGTCGTCATGGGCAACTGCGGCTTCACCCTGGCGCCCTGCCGGGAGGAAGAAGCGGATCTCGTGTTCCGCAACCTGGAACGCGCCGAAGACATCGCCCGGGAGGCCATGCTGGCCGGCATCCAGTGGCGCTGGGAGACCTACCCGGAATATCTGGACGTGCTCGACAGCCTGCCCAAGGGCATCAACTACGCCGGCTACATGGGCCATTCCGCGCTGCGCACCTACGTCATGGGCCAGCGGGCGTTCGCGGAAGAAGCCAGCGAGGACGACATCAAGCGCATGGCGCAGCTGGCCGAGGAAGCCGTTCGCGCCGGCGCCCTGGGCTTCACCACCTCGCGCTCGCCGAACCACCAGACCTCCGATCGCAAGCCCGTGGCCAGCCGCTTGGCGTCCTGGGAGGAAGTGCGCACCATCGTCGCCGCCATCGGCCGCACCGGCGCCGGCATGTTCGAGATCGCCGGCGAGGCCACGGGCCGGGACCCGGAGCGCATCCGCGACTACCAGCAGCGGCTGAAGGCGCTGGCCGTGGAAACCGGCGTCTCAGTGACCTGGGGCATGTTCGCCAACCGTCGGGCGCCGGAACTGTGGCGCAGCTACTTCGCGCTGCTCGACGAGGTGGCGGCCGCCGGCGGGCGCATGTTCGCCCAGGTCCACTCGCGTGCGCTGAACGTCATCTACACCTTCGAATCCCATCTGCCCTTCGACACCTGGGAGGTCTGGCGCGACATCCGCAAGCTGTCCCTGGCCGAGCAGAAGGCAAAGCTGGCCGATGCCGCCTTGCAGGCGCGGCTGGTGGATATCGCCAGCAAGCCCAGCGAGCGGCACAAGCGCTACGGCAGCACCGTTCATCCGCCGGACTGGCACTGGGTGTTCGTCATGCGGGGCACGGACGGCCGCGATCGCAGCGTCGCCGACCTAGCCGCCGAACGCGATGTGCCGCCGGCCCAGCTGCTCATCGACCTAGCCCTGGAAGAGGACTTCAAGACTCTGTTCCGCATGCCCATCAACAACGAAAACGACGCCGATGTGATCGAGATGATGCGGCATCCCCATTCGGTGGTGACGTTCTCGGATTCCGGCGCCCACGTCTCGCAGATCATGGACAGCTCCTTGCAGACCAACGTGTTCAGCCAGTGGGTGCGCGAGCGCCAGGCGCTGACCCTGGAAGAAGCGGTGCGCATGGTCACCGCCGAACCGGCCCGGCGCTGGGGCCTGCACGACCGCGGCCTGCTGCGCCTCGGCATGGCAGCCGACGCGACAGTGTTCGACCCCGCCGCCATCGCGCCGAACATGCCGGAGATCGTCCACGATCTGCCGGCCGGCGCCAAGCGCTTCAAACAGACGGCAACAGGCATCCTGGCCACCGTGGTCAACGGCGAGACGCTGATCGAGAACAACGAGCATACCGGCGCAGCCCCCGGCAAGCTGCTGCGAGGACCGCTGGCTCGAGCAGTGTAGACGAGTCTGGGACCGATCCTCGGGCGGCGTGATCGACATCGCCACCACGCTGCCCGGCGGGTGCCCTTCTCCGAAAAGACGAAGACCAGGAAAGACATCATCCTTGTCCGATGTCGTGCAGATGCGAACGGACGCCTTGCTGGAGGTCGCCGAGCTCCAGTCGTCCTGAATCCACCGCATCCGCGAGCAGCGCTTTCACTCACCTGTTCGGCAGTCGTTTGAAGTTGCCGGTGGCGATGGCGTTATGGACAAGGATGGCGAGTTGACCAAGACGGCTATAGTCGAGTCGCTTGGCGTCAACATGTTGTTTCACCAAATCGACAACAGGGGCATTTCCATCCGTATTCTCCAAGACCAAGCCTTGGGCCTGCAACCCTTCATCGGGAAACCAAGCGATATCGATGCGGCCGCTTGCTGCGGCCATCGCCAATGCGGCTTCCTCTTCCGCACCGATCTCACACCGCCAAAGGGAAAGGGAATTGCTGCTCGTGCGCATGTCCACGGTCACTTCGTCGGCAGGTATCCCACCCGCAGGAATCCCTTCCCCTTCCCATTTGGCAAGTGTTATCTTGCGAACCAACAGCATCGACTACTCTTAAATCAACCCTCTTGAATCAACGATTACGTCCCGGATATATTCTCTGAGCCAAGGCTTTTTCTCGGAATGCCCTGCAAGAATAGAGACCATTTCCGGCTCACCCCAGGATTCGGCGGTCTGCACTGCGGCGTCTCGAATCTCTACGCTATCGAAAGCCTGTCCGTCCCGGATAAGAGACATGCGCCACGACAGCGAGCCGAGGGCCGATTGACGACCCAAGCAGCGTAGAACGGAAGCCGAAAATCCTGGATTCTCGGCATCCAGGGAGAAATCCCGAAGCCATTCGAGAACAGGCTCTACTGCCATCGTTTTCACCGCCTTTTCTATGATTTTCTCGGCTGAATGATTGATGCCATCTTCCACAGGATCGGATTCGAACGCTGCCAGCAAAGACCTCCGCATGAGGAGCCGTTTCTCGTTTGCGGCATCCCGCTGCTCTGTCTTTCTGGCAGGTCTGGCAGGTTCTGCGAAGATGGGCTGTCGCCAGAAGTCTGCGTGGGCACCAGGGGGTCTTTCAGACTGAATGTTCAGGGGTTCGATGTCGACAAGATGCAGCCGTCGTATTCGATTTGTGTTCGGGTCTTCCTCAGCCTTGCCGGTAACCCGCACCATTGCTCGGAGATTTCATAGACGTCTTCTTCGAGAGTTTCGTCAAAGGCGAAAAGGACAGTACCGCCGGCGGGTGGATATAGACGACACGTTAGGTGCGATTTCCTGAAGTCAGTGACCATCAGGCGGCCTTCTACAGTGCGCTGGTTGTGGACAGGTGGTCGGATTCGTTGGACGACTCGTCGATGCACTTGCGCATCGTAAGCAGCGCCGATCTGCTTCTGAGGTACTCGAAGGGCAAAGTGGATTGTCTCTATCCCGCGGTTCAAAACCGCGCCGGCCTTGCGCCAAGCATCAAGCACACCCTCATCGCAACCCGCGGGCAGGGTCTCACGGCTGCTGGCAACTTCGGCAATGCCCGCGATCAGCTTTTCCAGCGCCACTTCTCCGGTACCCGTGCCAAGCAGCGATGATTGGTCGTGGCGGAAGTCCAAACCGAGATCGAAGCTGCCCGATGCGAAGGCCACGACATCCAATGCACAGTCTTCACGCATCTGTTTGGGGCTACGACTCGCATGATTCCTCGCCCCCCTGCTGAGCACGAGGGCCACACGCTCGACGGAAATCTGGAGCTGGCGGCCAACCTTCGCCAGATCGGCCAGCGCGACGCGCCCATGCGAAACGCCCGGGCCTCGAAAGAGTATTCGCAGCGGGACATTCTTGGCATCGAGCTTGGCCGCCGGACCGCCTATCGGATCAGCCTGCTGCCGAACGCTTCGGCGGCAAGTCCACGAACTCGCCGGCGCGTCTTTCCCGGTTGGCCAGCATGGCTTCCTGCATTTCCGCGCCTTGCAGGAACGATGCGTTCCAGATGGCGATGTAGTCCAGGCCGTCGGCGGTGGAGTGGTCGCGGGCGTAGTTGATCATGCGCTTGCAGCCGTACACGGCCAGCGGCGGCTTGCGGGCGATTTCCCGGGCCACCTCGAAGACGCCGTCGAGCAAGGCGTCGTGGTCCGCAAACACGCGGTTGACGAGGCCTACGGCCTGGGCTTCGGCGGCGGCCATGCGCCGGCCGGTGTAGGCGAGTTCGCGCACGATCCCTTCCGGAATCAGCTTGACCAGCCGCGGGAAGGTGCCCACGTCGGCGGTCATGCCGATGTTGATCTCGAAGATGGTGAAGAAGGCGTCTTCGCTGGCATAGCGCATGTCGCAGGCCGATACCAGGTCCACGCCGCCGCCGATGCAGCCGCCCTGCACCGCGGCCAGGACGGGGATGCGGCATTCCTCCAGACAGCTGAAGCTGCGCTGCAAGTGCGCGGCGCTGTCGTAGAAGCTGGCGCCGTGTCGGATGCGCTCAGCCCGGGCGACGGCTTCGTTGGCGCGGCTGGCGTTCGGGCCGCCGAACGAGGCAAGGTCCATGCCGGACGAGAAGTGCGGCCCCGTGGAGGAGAGAACGACGGCTCGCGCCTTGGCGTTGCCGTCGATGTCGGCGACGATTTCCGGCAGTTCGCGCCAGAACGCCGGATTCATGCTGTTGCGCTTCTCCGGGCGCGTCATCGCGATGTGGGCGACGCGGTCGCGGATGTCGACGCTGAAACACTCGTAGCTCATGGCTGTCCTCCTGTTCGGAAAAGCGAATAGTGGCATATCCCGGCGGCTTGGAGGGGCATGCGGTTGCGGTGGCTGAAGCAGCGCCAAGCAGCTGTTGCCGATTCCGCCACGCCCGTGGGAAGGCCTGGATGTCCGGCCGGCGACCGGCCGAGGATGATTCGCTCGCTGGGCGGACCCGGCCGCGTTGCGGCGAATCAGCGGATTCGCCGCAACGCTACTCGGCCGCCTGCCGCGCCGCGAGGCGAACGTAGCGGCCGTTCCAGCGCCACGCCAGCAGGCCCACCAGCACGTTGGTCGCCGCGGTGGCGACGAAGATGCCGATGTAGCCGTAGAAGTAGTTGCCCACCAGCGCCAGCGGCACGTAGATGGCCAATGCCCGCAGGATGGAGATGGTGAGCGACGGCAGCGGCTTGCCCAGGGCGTTGAAGCAGGCGCTGGCCACCTGGGTCATGCCCATGAAGCCGATGCTCAAGGGGATGATGTAGAAGAACCAGCCTGCCACGTCCACCACCATCGGATCGTCGTCGATGTAGGTGGCCACCATCCACTCGCCGATGGAGACCATCACCACGAAGGTGAATACGCCCCAGGCCAGGGAGAAGTTGTAGGTGAGCTTGAGCGCCCGCCGGGCCCGGCCGTAGAGCCCGGCGCCCCAGTTCTGGCCGACGAAGGGTTCCACCGAGGAGGACGCCGACCAGAGGATCATGTGCGCCAGCATCTCCACCCGGAAGGCGACGTTGTAGCCCGCCACCACGGCGTCGCCGTGGGAGGACAGCAGGCGAGTGACGATGTACATGGACGCCGGCATGACCAGGCCGCTGGCGATGGCCGGACCGCCGACGTGCATGATGCGCTTGCAGGAATCTCCGATGCCCGCCAGGGTCCAGCGCACCATGCGCAGGCGCTGCAGCAGCACGACGTACAGCACCGCGGTGATGCCGCGCGAGACGACATAGGCCCAGGCCGCCCCGGCGACGCCGAGCGCGGGAGCGCCGTACCAGCCGAAGATGAACACCGGACACAGCAGCACTTGCAGGACGGAGCCGGCGGTCATGATGATGCCGGGACTGGCGGCGTTGCCGGTGGCGCGCAGCAGCATGGAGCCGACGATGGACACCATGAACAGCGGAAAGCCCACCGCGAACACGGTCAGGTAGTCCACGGCCAGCGCCTGCACATGGCCGGTGGCGCCGAGCAGACCGACGATGCGGCCGGCGAACACGGCGAACAGCGCGCCCACCGTCACGCCCACCAGCACCACGAGCACATGGGCGTGGGTGATCAGCACCGTGGACTGTTCCCGGTCGCCGGCGCCGAAGGCTCGGGCGATCACCGAGGAGGCGCCGGTGCCGATGCCGCCGGCGAAGGCGTACAGCGTGATGGTGATGGGGAAAGCGTAGCCGAGCGCGGCCAGGGCATCGGTGCCGATGCGGCCGAGGAGCACCACTTCGGCCACTTGGGCAACGTTCATGCTGATCGAGCCCAGGGCCATGAACGAGCCCAGGCGGAGCAAGTGGCTGCCCACCGGGCCGGCAGTGAATCCGACCCGGCTTCGGCGCTTCTTCTCGCCGGCAGCGCCGTCCGGGGTCGCAGGGAGACGCTCCTGCGCGGCGGATACCCGCCGGCGGCTGTCGGCGTTCAGGCCGCGTACTCGAAGCAGGCGTTGGAAACCACCACGCGATCCGCCACCCGGGCCTCGAACGCCACCCGTCCGGCCTCCTCTTCCCAAGCGCGCACGGTCAGCGCATCGTCCGGAAACACCGGCGCGGAGAAACGCACCTTGATGGTCTTGAACCGCGCCGGATCGCCGTCCGCGAGAGCGCCGAGCAGCAGCTGGGCGCACTGGCCGAAGGTACACAGGCCGTGCAGGATGGGGGCGTCGAAACCGCCGAAGCGGGCGGCCTCGGGATCGATGTGCAGGGGGTTGTAGTCGCCGGAGAGCCGGTAGATGTGCGCCTGGTTGTCGGCGACCCGGCCCTGCACGGATACGTCCGGCGCGCGGTCGGGCACTGCCAGCTTCTGCGAATAGGTCTGGCCAGCGCCCTCGAACGGTTCGATGTCGCCGAGTTTCTCGACCCCGCGCCGAAACGAACCGTTGACCATCTTCACGCACACTTCGCCGGCGGCATCCGCGACCACGCTCTCGAACTCGACGAAGCCGTTGCCGCGGCCACGAGGATGGATGCCGATCACCCGGGAACGCACGGACACGGTGCCGGACGTGGGCAGCGGCTTGCGCAGTTCCAGATGGCGTTCGGCGTCGATGTTCAGCGGCCCGGGCGAGTCGGGCACCAGCTTGCGGTCGATGGGCGCGCCGGCGCCGCCCCAGCGGATGGCGAAGGTGGGAAACACCGCGAACGCCGGATGTCCCTCGTAGACGAAGCGCAGGTCTCGGCTGCCGATGCCCACTGCGTAGAGCAGCACGTCGCGCTGGTCGTAGGAAATCTTCACTGCCTCGCCCCAAGGACCAGGCCCGCCTCCGGGCAGGACCTCGAGTGCGTCGTATGTCGCCATCGCCGACTGTTCTCCGGTTGGATCAAGCGGCCTACCGTGCCGGGATGCGGGAGGAAATACAAGCGTCGGCAAAGACGGGTAGTGGCTCAGTTTGAAATTGGATAAGCCGGAGCGCTACGGATGCCCGTACATATGGCATCCGATAGCGTCCTGTGGTTGCGTGGCACAGCATGACGACACGGATTCAAACCGAGACACCGCCCGAAGTCGGCGCTCCATGCCGAGGATTGCCGAGCAGCGCGGGGCCCGGGCGGAAAGCCGTTCGTCGCCCATGCGGAAACGAGCTGGCCCAGCAGCCGGTGCATTGAGGCAGCCGAAGACGTTCAGAGCGTCGATTTGCCGAAACCGGACGGCCCCGCGACCGCCACGAAACCACCCCGCTCCAGCCGCGAGGTCCTGATCCAGGACCCGCACGCCGGCGTCGCCTGCCTGGAAGATCTGCACAGGCCAGTGGCGGAGATGACGTTCCGCATGGGCGCTGGTCGATAACCTGGCGGAACCGTCCCGCCGGCATCGTCGAACAATGATAGTCTTGCGAAGCGAATCCTTGTGCTATGGCGTTGCATGGCCGACTACCGCTCGAAAGTTCCCTTCTACCGCTTCCCGGACACCCTGGCCGAGCAGGAGGCGGCGTTGGCGTCGCATCCGATGATGGAGCGTCTGGCGCGGGCCCGGGAAGCGCTCGCGGGCGACCGGCATCGTCCCATCTACCACTATGTCAACCCGGAAGCCATGCTCAACGATCCCAACGGACTGTGCTTCTGGCAAGGCCGCTGGCACCTGTTCTACCAAGCGTATCCGCCGGAGGATCCGCGCCAGCACTGGGGCCATGCGGTCAGCGACGATTTGATGCATTGGCGGGACCTGCCGTACTGCATCTATCCGCACCCGGAGCAGTGCTGCTATTCCGGCGCCACCCTGGTGGAGAACGACCGGGTGATCGCCATGTACCACGGCACCCGGGCCGGCAACATGGTGGCCACCTCCAGCGATCCGCTGCTGCTCAACTGGAGCAAGATCGGCAATGCGCCGGCGATTCCGATGGCGACGACCGATGGCGAGGGACTGCCGTACCGGGTGTTCGATCCCTGCATCTGGAAGCAGGGCGACTGGTACTACGCGCTGTCGGCAGGGCAGGTTCCCGAAGGGCCAGAGGGAATGCCGGTGGCCGCGGATTTCCTGTTCCGCTCCCAGGATCTGACGCATTGGGAGTACCTGCATCCCTTCGTCGAGGGCGACCGCTTCACCCTGGTCGGCGACGACGGCGCCTGCCCGTACTTCTGGCCCATCGGCGAGAGGCACATGCTGCTGTTCTTCAGCCACCTGAGCGGAGGCCAGTATCTGCTCGGCGACTACGACACCCAGCGGCAGAAGCTCATCGTCGCCGGCGCGGGCAAATTCAACATGGGGCCGGTGGGGCCAGGTGGCGTCCATGCGCCATCGGCCACTCCTGACGGACGCGACATCGTCGTCATCTTCAACATGAACCCCGGCAAACCCACCGCCGGCTGGAATCAGATCATGGGCTTGCCGCGACGGCTGTCCCTGGACGACGCCGGCGAACTGCGCATGGAACCCGTCGCGGCGGCGGCGTCGTGCCGCAAGGTTCGCCAAGGGGGTGCGCCGCGCCAGCTGCCTGCCAACCAGGAGATCGTCCTCGACGGCGTCGGCGGCGACGCCATCGAAATCAGCGCCGCCGTGGCACCCGGTCCGGCATCGATGGTGGAATTGAACGTGCTGCGCTCGCCCAATGCCGAAGAGCATACCCGCGTCGCCTTCTACCGCGAGCGCGGCTACCGGGATGCCGCGCGGCGAACGAAGCATCGGGAGAGCCTCGTAACCCTGGACACCTCCTACTCGTCGATATCGCCGGATGTCCGCTGCCGTGCGCCGGAGACCGCCCGTGTGCGGCTCGGCCCCGACGAGCCGCTGCAACTACGGGTGTTCGTGGATCGGAGCATCGTCGAAGTGTTCGTCAACGATCGGCAGTGCGTGGCGGCACGGGTCTATCCGGACCGCGCCGACAGCACCGGCATCTCGCTGCGCTCCCAAGGCGCTGCCAGCGAGCTTGCGCGCCTGGACATCTGGGAGATGGCGTCGATCTATTGACTGGCCCGAGGCTCACTGCCCGGCATAGGCCACGCGGTAGATGCGCCCGCCTTGGTCGTCGGAGATCAGCAGGCTGCCGTCGGCGGCCACGAGCACGTCGTTGGGTCTGCCGGACGCCCGCTGGCCGTCCAGCCAGACATCGACGAAGGGCGCGTAGTCAAAACCCGAATCCGTAGCGCGCAGCACGCTGACGCGGAAGCCCACTTTCGAGGAGCGGTTCCAGGAGCCGTGCTCGGCGATGAACAGCGCGTTGTGGTATTGCGCTGGGAAGCGTCCGCTGCGGGCTGGCTGTTCCGGCGTCGAAGGGCCGAGGTTGTAGAAGGCGATGCCTAGAGCCGCCGAGTGGGCCTGGATCTCGGCCTCGGGCGCTACGTAGTCGGCAGGGGCGTGGCCGGCGCCGAAGCGAGGATCGGCGATGGCGGCGCCGTGGATGTGCGGGTAGCCGTAGTGGGCGCCGGGAGTGATGGCCTGGTTGACTTCCTCCGGCGGCACATCGTCGCCCATCATATCGCGGCCATTGTCGGTGAACCACAATTTGCCGGTGTCCGGGTGCCAAGCCATGCCTACGGAGTTGCGTACGCCGCGGGCGTAGATCGAGGTCTCGCCGGTGCGAGGATCCATGCGCAGGATGCTGGCGAAGCGCGGATCCTCCGACAGGCAGATGTTGCAAGGCGCCCCGACGGGAACGTACAGATAGCCGTCCGGCCCCGCCGACAGATACTTCCAGCCGTGGTGCATCCTGTCCGGCAGCGCGTCCGTCACCGTCTGCGGTTCGGGATCGTCGCGAAAGGTGCGCTCGATGCCCGCATAGCGCAGCACCCGGTCCAGCGCCGCCACGTAGAGGTCGCCATCGAGCAGCGCCAGCCCGCTCGGCATGGTCAAGCCGCTGGCGAAAGCAACCACCTCGGGCTCGCACTGCCAAGTCTCGTCCAGCACCACGGCGTAGAGCTTGCCGGCTCGTCGAGTGCCCACCAGCAGCAGGCCGGAATCGGCAAGCGCCATTTGGCGAGCATTCGGCACCTCGTCGGTCACCACCGACAGCGCGAAGCCCGGCACCACGCCATCCTCGGCCGAGGCAAGAGCCGCCGACCAGGACAGCAGAAGCCCTAGGAAAGGCAGAATCGTGCGCGACATGGCGTCAGTGTGGCGTATTCGCCAGGGCGAATGCAAGGCCTACGGCCCTTCGGTAGTGCGTTGGACAGCCGAGGGCGCTACGGGAAGCCACTACATAGGGCATAGGGCATCCAATAGCGTCCTGCGCCCTGCTTCTTGTGGTTGCGGGGCACAGCATGACGACACGGATTCAAACTGAGACACCGGCCTTCCGCATCGGCGACGGCCTCAATGCAGGCCGCGAGCACCGCCCAGCCGGCGAGACCCGCAATGCCGCCACCAAGATGAAACCGCCGAGCCGGCATCGGGAACGAAAGCGCCAACTGCGGAAGCGGCCCGCAGCCAGTTCCATACGGAGCCGCAGGCAAGGGGGAGACCGCTGCCGAGCCACGGCCGGATAGATCGCCCCCGCCCGAAAACCACTCGCGGGCAACGGCAAGAGTCCGCGAAGGCGTCTTGAGATCGACCCGCCTCGCGCTTAGCTTGCGAACCCTTCAAGCATCCCGGCGAGATCGTCGGCATGCTCCTCTTCCATCGCCAGGATGCCCTCCAACATGCGCCGGGTGGTGGAATCGTCGTTGCCGAGATAGGCGATCATCTCCCGGTAGGAGTCGATGGCGATGCGTTCGGCCACGAGATCTTCGCGGATCATGTCCATCAGGTTCTGGCCTTCCACGTATTCGGAGTGGCTGCGCGACAGCATCCCCTCGGGCGAGAACTCGGGTTCGCCGCCAAGCTGCACGATGCGAGCGGCGATCTCGTCGGCGTGGCCTTGCTCCTCGTTGGCATGCTGGAGGAACTCCTGCGCCGCCGAATCCGCGTTGATGCCGGTGGCCATGTAGTAGTGGCGCTTGTAGCGCAGCACACAGACGATCTCGGTGGCCAACGACTCGTTCAAGAGGCGCAGCACCACGGCTCGGTCGGCGGCGTATCCTTCGGTCACCGCGCCACGTTCGAGATGGCGGCGGGCGCGCTCGCGGATGGTTCGAATGTCGGTCAGAAAGGGTTTGTCGGCCATGGAACAGCTCCTGTCGGTACGCATGCGCAGCGCCGGTTTCCTTGACGCGGGGCGAGGTTGGCAAATCAATCGAGTGTCGTGGCCGGTTAGGGCCATGGCAGCCGTAGATGCATCGGCATCGGCGGGAAATCATAGTCGCTTTCGCTGGGCATTTCGCGTCGGCTCTTTGCCCCCCCCCCCCCCCCCCCCCCCCCCCCCCCCCCCCCGGCAGCAAGCAGACGGCTGTCGAAGAATGTCGCCATCGCCACCATGCGGCCAAACCTTTTGTCGGGTCGCTGCCGATCGGCTAGGCTAGCGCACTGTGAAACGCCTCGCCGACATCGTCCAACGCAGCGACACGCCGGCGGGCCGGGTGTTCGACTTCTGCGTTCTCGGGCTGATTCTCTATTCGATAGCGACCTTCTCCATCGAGACCCTGCCTGCCTTGTCGGACGGCGCGAAAGCCGTGCTGAACATCTCCGAAGTGGCAGTTACGCTGCTGTTCACGTTGGAATACGTTCTGCGCCTCGCCACCGCGCCCGGCAAGCTGCGCTACGTCTTCAGCTTCTACGGCATCGTCGATCTGCTGGCCATCGTGCCGTTCTATCTGTCCCTTGGCAGCCTGGATCTTCGCGTCGTGCGGGTGGTGCGGGTATTCCGCATCCTGAAGGTCCTGCGCTATAGCCAGGCCATGGCGCGATTCGGGCGAGCGTTGACGATGGCCAAGGAGGAAATCCTGCTGTATCTGCTGGCCTCCGGCATTCTGCTCTACCTGTCGGCGGTGGGCATCTACTACTTCGAGCACGACGCCCAGCCGGAGCACTTCCAGTCCATCCTGCACAGCCTGTGGTGGGCGGTGACGACGCTCACCACCGTCGGCTACGGCGATTTCTACCCCATCACGCCGGGCGGCAAGCTGTTCACCTTCCTGGTGCTGGTATGCGGCTTGGGGGTGGTGGCTGTGCCATCCGGACTGGTCGCTGCGGCGCTATCCAAGGTGCGTCAGGAAGAGGACGCGACGGAGAGTCCATGAGCGAGCCGGCGCAAGCTCTGGAAAGGAGACTGACCGACGAGTTGAAGGCCGAGATCCAGGACGCCTACCGCAACTGGCTCGGCAGCCGCGGCTTCAAGCCGCGCCGGGGCCAGCGGCAGATGATCGCCGACATCGCCCGCGCCTTGACTGCCGACGAGGATCGGCGCTGCGTGATCGAGGCCGGCACCGGCACCGGCAAGACCGTCGCCTACTGTCTGGCGGCGATCCCCATCGCCAAGGCGCTGGGCAAGCGGGTGGTGATCTCCACCGCCACGGTGGCGCTGCAGGAGCAGGTAGTGCTGCGCGACCTGCCGGATCTGCAGCGGCATGCCGGCTTCGACTTCACCTTCATCCTGGCCAAGGGCCGCGGCCGCTACGTCTGCCTGAAACGGCTCGACGACCGCCTCGCCTTCAGCGATCAGCGCGAAGCGCCGCTGTTCACACCGCCCGCTGCCGAAGATCTGGACATCTATCGACGACTGCAAGCGGCCTTCGCCGACGGCACCTGGGAGGGCGACCTCGATAGCTGGACGGAGGGCCTGCCCCGCAAGGCCTGGACGCCGATCACCAATGATCGCGCCGGCTGCGGCGCCGGCAGATGCGGCTACTACCGTCAATGCCCGTTCTTCAAGGCTCGGCGGCAGGTCGCCGAAGCCGACGTGGTGGTGGCCAACCACGATCTCGTGCTGGCGGATCTGAGCATGGGCGGCGGCGTAGTGCTGCCGCCCCCCGAAGAAGCCGTCTTCGTGCTCGACGAGGCGCACCATCTGCCGGAGAAGACCCGCGAGCATTTCACGCGGAATGCCCGGCTGCGCACCTCGAAGGACTGGCTCGGCCAAGTGGCCGCCAGCATCGATACCATGAATCGGCGCTTCAACCAGCCCCGCGAAATCGAACGCGCCGCCAAACGCCTTGCCGCGGAAAACGAAGACTTGCGGCAGCTGCTGGCCGATGTCGAGACCATGGCGCAGGCTCTGCCCTTCACTCGGCGCGACCAGCGCAGCGAAGTCCACCGCTTTCCCTTGGGCAGGATTCCGCCGCCGCTGGCCGAACGGTCGCAGTCGCTGGGCAAGGCGTTCGGCGCTGTCGCCGACATCCTCGAAGAACTGCAGGCGGCGCTGGCAGAGGCGATGGACCAGTCGCTGAACTGGGACAACGCCGAGCAGGCGGAAAACTGGCTGCCGGCGATCGGTCAACTTGCCGGACGGGCGATCGCTGGCGCTGGACTATTCGGCGACTACGGCGCGGATGCACAACGTTCGGCGGCTCGCTGGGCCGCTCGGCTGGCAGCCGAAGACGGCGACGAGGTGGAGTTCGCCAGCGCTCCCCTGGATCCGGGCGACATCCTCGGCACGACGCTGTGGGACGCCTGCTACGGGGCTGTCGCCACCTCGGCGACGCTGTGCGCGCTAGGCAAGTTCGATCGTTTCCTGGAGAACGCGGGGCTGGCCGCCGATACGCGCCAGTCGCGCATCCCCAGCCCTTTCGACTTTCCGCGCATCGCCACCTTTTCGGTGCCGCCGATGCGCTCGGACCCCAGCGACGCCGCCACGCATACCCAAGAGCTGGCATCGATGCTGCCGGAGCTGCTCGCCTTGGAGCCCAGCGCATTGGCGCTGTTCACCTCCTGGCGCCAGTTCAACGCCGTGGTGGACTCGCTGCCGAAGGATGTCCTCGAGCGTTGCCATGTGCAGGACACGGCATCCAAGCAGCGCTTGCTGCAGGCTCACCGCCAAGCCGTCGATGCCGGCGAGAACAGCTATCTGTTCGGCCTCGCCAGCTTCGCCGAGGGGATCGATCTGCCGGGCGACTACTGCCGCCACGTCATCATCGCCAAGATCCCCTTCGCCGTGCCGGACGATCCGGTGGACGAGGCCGTGGCCGAATGGCTGGAGAGCCAGGGCCGCAATCCCTTCTTCGAACTATCCGTGCCGGAAGCGTCGCTGCGCCTGGTGCAGGCCTGCGGCCGACTCATCCGCCACGAAGACGACGGTGGACGCATTACCCTGCTCGACCGCCGCGTCGTCACTCGTCGCTACGGCCAATCGCTGCTGGCCTCGCTGCCGCGGTACCGGTTCGAGATGGATTGACGCGGCTGCCCTACTCGCCCGCCTGCTCGCTGGCCTTCTTGCCGAACCATCGGGCCAGCAGGTAGTCGACGCTGGTGAACCGCCCTAACCCGGTGCAGAACAGCGACAGCAGCATGACGAAGCACATGGCCGCGAACTCGATGCCGTTGTTGAGGATGGCCACCGGCCCGCGCCCCAGCCAAGCGTAGTTGCGGTGCTCGCGCAGGATGGAGAGCACCTGCGCCTTGCGCGCCGCGGCCTCCATGACGCGTTCGTTGGCCAGCCAGATCGACGGGTCCGAGATGGCCAGCCAGCCATTCTGCCAATGTACGCCGAGGGCGGCTACGAGCAGGATGACCACCAGCGGCGCCGTCGCTAGCCGGGTACCCAGGCCCACCGGCAGGAGCGCTCCGCCGGCCAGCTCGGCGGACATGGCCAGAAACGCCATCGCCCATGGCAGCGGCATGCCCAGGCTGTCGCCGAACCAGCTGACCGTGTTTTCAAAGGGGAGTTATATACAACACTGACCTAGACACTTTATATAGTAGCCATGACTTGAAAAAACACCGTATATCGTATCTTGGATATTCAAGCATATAGTTCCTTTTCAAAGCCTACGAGCTTGGTTCAGCCAGCCTGCATCATCACCGGCGCCAATATCAGGCGCAGCAGCAGTGGCACCACCCCATCGAGCAAGCGCAGCTTGTCGAAGGCGGTGCCGTAGAAACGGTTGTAGGCAGTAATGGGCTCCATGGCGGCCGCCCCTCGATAGAATCCACAGGTTTCGACAACAGTGGCGCGATTCCATGCATCTGGGAGAATTGGCCAACCGCACTCCGAATCCAGCGGTGCTCGGCTGCTACGAGCGCTTGGATGCCAGCGCTCCAGACGACTATAGGCAGCTGGCCGCGCTGCTGCTGGAGGACTGGCGCAGCAGGCGCATCTCGAAAGCCGGCATAGGTGGCGGCCAAGGCGCCGGCAAGTCCACCCTGGGCCGACTGATCGTAGAGGCTGGCGAGATTCTCGACGTTCGCGTACAGGTGCTCAGCATCGACGACTTCTACCTCACCCGAGCCGAGCGGGAGCGGCTAGCCCAGCAAGTCCATCCGCTGCTCGCCACGCGCGGGCCGCCAGGCACCCACGCCATCAGCATGGCGCGACGAACGTTGGCTGCGCTGCTGCGTCCTGGCGAGGTCGAAATACCCCGCTTCGACAAGGGCATCGACGATCGCGCCGGTCGCACCATGCTGCACGGCCCGGCGGACTTGGTCGTGCTGGAAGGCTGGTGCGTCGGCGCTGGCGCCGCGCCGTGCTCGGAATCCGCAGCACCCCTCAACGCGCTGGAGCGGGAACTGGATGCGGATGGCCGCTGGCGGCGCTTCGTCAATGCCGCCTTGGCCGACGAGTATGTCCGCCTCAACCAGGACCTCGACGCCTTGGTGTTCCTGCAAGTGCCCGGCCTCGACGCCGTGCGCCGCTGGCGCTTGCAGCAGGAGGGCGAGCGGCCGCCGGCACAGCGCATGACCGCGACACAAGTACGGCGCTTCGTCGCGCACTACGAACGCATCACCCAGCGCATGCTCGTCACGCTGCCGGCTACCGCCGACGTGGTAGTGGAGCTCGACGACGAGCACCGCGTTGCCGGCCTGCGCTTCGCCGCCGGACCGCCTTGAGCGGAGCGTGCGCCGTCACCGGCGACGACGCGCCAGCGCAATCAGAGACGGCCACGTCCTGGAAGGACGATAGCGCGCCAGCGCTATCGGGGACGACCGCGAAGCGGTCGCGTCGTTCAGGTTCGATTCAGGCTAGCGCCCCATACTGCCCCCAACTCGAACCGTTAGGAGATTCCGCCATGTGGAAAAGCACCATTCTCACCGCCCTGGCGCTGGCCCCGGTCGCCGCTTTGGCCGACGTGCAGTACGACGAAGCCCCGGTGATCGATGTCGAACCGATCGTCGAGCGCATCGAACGCGTCGAACCCAAGGAGCGCTGCTGGTTCGAGCGCGTTCGCGTCCAGGACGCCGCGCCCGACACCACCGCACCCTTGGTCGGCGCCTTGATCGGCGGCGCCATCGGCAACGCCGTTGGCCACAAGAAGCGCAACAAGCAAGTGGGCGCCGTGGTGGGCGCCGTGCTCGGCGGCAGCATCGGCCACGACATCGGCCGCCGCAAGGCCCAGGCGCGTCGGTCGTCCGTGCGCGTGGCCCGCCAGGAGGTCTGCGAGATCGTCGAGGAAACCAAGTACCGCGAGCGCGTCACCGGCTACCTTGTCACCTACCGCTACGGCGGCGAGACCCACCGGGCCCGCATGGCCACCCACCCCGGCGACCGCATCCGCGTCCGCGTCCGCGTCACCCCGGCATAGAGGCGAACTGGCAAGCCCGACACCTCGCCTTGCGAAATACGGTTCTGCGCGTATGGTTCTGCGCGTATGCTGAGGGACTCAGTCACTAAATTTCGTGAAAATCCGTGACTGAGTCCCTGTACCCTAGCAGCATCCATCTTGAGCCGTATCTGGAACACCGCTCGCTGTTCCTGCTCGGCCCCCGGCAAACGGGCAAGTCCACCCTGTTGAAGCAGCGGTTCCCCACAGCGCTCGCTAGCGAGACGTTCCGGGCCTACTCGATTCGCCCACAGCGCTTGCGGGAGACCGCAGCCGGGCAAGGGCTCGTCATCATCGATGAAGTGCAGAAACTCCCGAGCCTGCTCGACGAAGCGCAGAAGTTGATCGACGTTGGAGGCAGCCGGCTCATTCTCGCCGGCAGCAGCGCTAGGAAGCTGCGACGGGGCAAGGCCAACCTGCTCGGCGGGCGGGCGCTGTTCTTCAACCTGCTGCCTTTGACTACCGGCGAAACCGGCAGCGACCGCATCCCGGATCTGCTGCAACGTGGAGGCTTGCCGGGAATCGCCGATCCCCTATCGCTTGGGAGGCGCTCAAGGCATACGTCGGCTCCTACCTGCGAGAAGAGATACAGGCCGAAGGGTTGACTCGATCGATCGAGAACATTTCCCGGTTTCTGGATACCGCGGCGCACTTCAACGCGGAGCAGATCGACTATACGATATACGAAGATCGGCAACGACGCGGAGATGTCGCCACGCACCATCCGGGACTATGTGCAGATTCTGCAGGACACCCTGATCTTGCACACCCTGCCGCCCTTCAGCGTAGCCGGCAGGAGAAAAACCGTCGTCACGGAAAAAGTCTATTTCTTCGACGTGGGAGTGGCGAACGCTTTGGCCGGCAGAAGCCGGCTGCAGCCGGGCACACCGGAGTTCGGCAAGGCGTTAGAGCAGTTGGCTTTCCTGGAACTGACGGCTGCCATCAACTACCAGCGGCTCGATGCCAAGCTGTCGTTTTGGCAGACTCGAAGCGGAATCGAGGTGGACTTCCTAGTGGACGACCGCCTTGCCATCAAGGTCAAGGGCTCGGGCCGGGTCGCACCGGGGAACCTGAAGTCTCTGCGTACGCTGCACCAGGAAATGCCATTGCCGCGCCGATTGATAGTGCGCTGGGACCAGGAATGCCGGCGTAGCGAAAATGGCATCGAAATCATGCCGGTTGCGGAGTTCTGCCGCCAACTCTGGCACGGCGAGCTGTTTTGATCTCTGGTGCGGGGTAGAATCCATGCACTGGCCTTCGGTGATTGCCATGTTCAAGTGGCCGCTTGCCGTGCTGCTCTCCTTGTGCGCCGCCGTGGTGCCGGCCGGCGAAGCCGAGCGCGAGCCCCCCCTGCCCCGCGTCGACAAGGCTTCGGCGACCAAGCGCCAAGATGCGCTTCCGCCGGGGGTGTTGTCCTTTGTGGAAAAGCCAGCCCCGACCACCCAGCAGCGGCCAGCCGCCATCTCCCTGCAAGACGCCACCGCCATCGTTCGCCAAGCCTACGGCGGACGGGTGGTGTCGGCCACCGAGGCCAAGGCCCCCGGCAAGCCAAGCGCAGGCAAGGGCGAGCGGGCATCGGGCGGGGACGACGAACGCGGCTACCGAGTGCGCGTCGATGTCGATGGCCGGGTGAAGACGGTCTTCGTCGATCGTCGCGGACGCATTCGCAAGCCCGGCGGGTAGTCCCCATGCGTCTGCTGATCGTCGAAGACGAAACGCTGCTGGCCGCCCAGATCGACAAGTTCCTGCGCGAGGCGGATTTCGTGGTGGACGTGGCTTCCGATGGCGAAGAGGGCCTGTACTATGCTCGGGAGTACGGCTACGACGCCGCCGTGCTGGATCTCGGCCTGCCGAAGCTCGACGGCATCGGCCTGATCGAGATCCTGCGCCGAGAGGAGAACACCGTGCCGGTGCTGATCCTCACCGCACGAGGCGACTGGCGGGACAAGGTGACGGGACTGGAAGCTGGCGCCGACGACTACCTCACCAAGCCGTTCCACATGGAGGAACTGCTGGCACGGCTGAAGGTGCTGATCCGCCGCGCTGCTGGCTACGCTTCCGCGGTGATCGAGCAGGGGCCGCTGCGCTTGGACACGTTGCGCAAGGAGGTGCGCGTGGAAGGCGCGCCGGTGGAGCTGACGGCGTTCGAGTACCGGATGCTGGAATATCTGGCGATGAATCCGTCCCGAGTGGTCTCCAAGGCGGAGTTGACGGATCGCCTCTACGAGCAGGACTTCGACCGCGACAGCAACGTCATCGAAGTGTTCATCGGTCGGCTGCGCCGCAAGCTGGACCCGGACGGACGTCTGAAACCCATCCGCACCATCCGTGGCCAAGGGTACCGCTTCGTCCTGGCCCCCTCCCAGGAAAGCACCGGGTAGACGGCAGCGCACCCGCATGCGCCGAATCCCTGTGCTCCGCATGGGCCTGCAAGCACGCCTGCTGCTGATTGCCGCGGTGGTGCTGGGAGCCTGCCTGGGCACCGTCGGCTGGGTGCTGGACCGCTCCTTCCACGGCGCCATGCTCGCTGGGGCGGAAGAGCAACTGCGCACTGTCGCCTACGGCTTGCTCGGCGCGGCGAAGGAACGCGATGGCGGCCTTGTTTTCGACACCGAGCTGGGCGAGCCCCGCCTCAGCCAGCCGGATTCCGGCCTCTACGCCTATGTGGACGCAGCCGGCGGTGCCGCCATCTGGCGTTCGCCCTCGATGGTGGCCAGCGGCGACATTGCGGGACGCCTGCCGCTGCCCCGGCGTCCCGCCCCCGGCGAATCGTTCTTCGGCATCGCCGAGTCGGCCGACGTGAATAGCGCGGCAGAACGCTTCGTGCTGGCCTACACGGTGATCTGGGAGGCTGTCGGCGGCATCGAAATGACCTTCTGGGTGCTGGCGGATTCGCATCCCTACCGCCGCCAGATCGCCGCCTTCCGGCGCAACATCGCCATCGGCCTCGCCAGCGCCGCCGCCATCTTCGTCGCCATCCAGTTCGCAGCGCTGCGCTGGGGGCTGACGCCGCTGCGCCGGATGGCGGACCGCATCCGCGACCTCGAAGCCGGCGCCCGTACCGACATCGGTCAGGACTACCCTCGGGAACTGTTCGGGCTGGCACGCAACCTGAACCGCTTCATCGCCTACGAGAAGGCCAACCGGGAACGCTACCGTCGCGCCATGGACGACCTCGCGCACAGCCTGAAGACGCCGCTGGCCGTACTCAAGAACGCCATGCGGGAACTGAACGGCCAGCAGGCCGGCGTGTTCGACGAACAGGTGCAGCGCATGGAGACCACCGTGGCCCATCAGCTGTCCCGCGCCGCCGCCGTGCGCACGGCGATGCCGACGGACAGCATCGCCGTACTGCCCGTCGCCGCCCGCATCGCCCGCGCTCTGGCAAGAGCCTACGCCGAAAAGCCCATCAAGGTGGAGCTGGCCGAACGTCCGGCTGGCGGCAAGTCCCACTTGACGGTGCGCGTGGACGAGCGCGATCTCATGGAGATGCTTGGCAATCTGATCGAAAACGGCTTCAAGTACACCCGCACAAGAGTCCGCATCACCGCGACCTGCCCCGGTCCTGGCAGTGTGCAGATCGCCATTGAGGACGATGGCGACGGCATCGTGCCGGACAAGCGCCAGCTAGTGCTGCGGCGCGGCGCCCGGGCCGACACCGCCACTGCCGGCCAAGGCATCGGCCTCGCCGTGGTGCTGGAACTGGCGGAAGTCTACGACGGCCGCCTGCAAATCGGCGACAGCGATCTCGGCGGCGCCGCACTGCGTCTAGATTTGCCGACAGACACTGGCTAGGCGCTCCCGATGCTCAGGCCGCGGACGATTGAATGGCGGTGCCGTCGATAATGGCGAATAGCCGATCACTACGGCATCGTCCCCGACGAATGCGCCGCCCACCACGGGACGCAAGAATCTACGGCAACCGTCTCCGCCGAGGCACCGTCCGCCACATGAGGGAACATGGCGATGATCGTCCGAGGCTGCCGGTTGTTCGGCGACACCGGAACCGGGACGGCCAGGATGCTGCCCGCACCAGCAGAATCGTCCGCACGGTTCAATCCGCCGACGCCGCGCCGCGCCGCGCCACTACGGCTCGATCCGCCTCCTGCAGGATGCTTTCCACGCGCTGCTGCACGTTTTTCGGCAGAGCGCCGAGGTCGTGCAGCCGCTGTTCGTAGTCGGCAACGATGTTTCGGTCCAAGGCCGGGTCGAGGTCCATGCGCCGTTCGAGCTCCGCGAGCAACACGCCAGCCTCCTCTATGGCGCGGCTGCGCTGGACATGGCGATGGCGCACTGCGTTCCTGGCCTCGAAAACCACGTCGCAATTCGCCCGGAACAGCTTCCACAGGCGCTGGTCGGCGCCGTGCGGCACAGCACCGACCCGCTGCCAGCGTCGCTGCAGGTTCTTCATGGCTTCGGCCTTGTCGGTGGCCGTGTCGGGGGAATCCCGTACCTGCGCCGCTTCCTCGATAATCGCCCTCTTCAGGCCGATGTTGCGCTCCCACTCCTCCTTCAGCAGGGCGTGGATGCGGCTCGTCAGGTCGTGGAACCGAGCGGCGAGTTCGCGGCCTGCCTTGCGATCCACCGGGTGGTAGCTGCGCCACTCGACACGCGCTTGGCGCAGCACCTTCTCCACCCCGCGCCAATCAGCCTGCTGCCAGTCGTTGTTCGCAAGGTAGCCGTCGAGAGCCTCGACGATGGCCTGGCGCTGCTTGAAGTTGAACGCCCGCTGCTCGGCCTGCTCCTTGAAATGGATGCGGCAGGGCTCGAAGGCCCGCTCGGCGGCGCGATCGAAACGCTTCTTGAGTTCCCGATCCCGGTGCGAGTCCACGGCGCCAAGGTCGTTCCACTGCAGGCGCAGGGACTTGACGGCTTCGGCCTGCTCGTCGATTTCGAGCGGACGATCGGCAAGCTCGGCCATCTGCCGGCACAGCGCCTCACGCTTGGGCGCTTCGGCGTAAGTGCGCCAGTCGCGCAATTCGCGGATGCGGGCGCCTGCCTCGTCGAGTTCGGCATTGAACCGCTCCGCTCTCGGGCGCGGCAGCCGCCTGACCAGTTCGTGCAGGCGTCGGTCCTGCCCCACGGCTTCCTGCACGGCACCGCGATCCAGGCTTTGACGCAGTTCCGCGAGACCGGCGACCACCTCTTCCGCCTGCGCCTCGGTTCGGGCTTCGCACCGTTCGGCGGCCTCTGCGAGAACATGCCGACGCTCTTCGAGCGCGGCAAGCACGGCTGGCTTCGGCAGCTTTTCGGGCCAAGCGTAGCGTTGCAGCAGGCCGTCGGCGGCATCGCTTTGGCGGCGAATTTCCCGCTGTGACACGCCTATGGACTCGAAACGCGGCTGGTCGAGGCCGGGAACCTCGCGGCGCAGTAGATCGTTGGCCTTGGCTGCCAGAGAACATGCGCGTTCCATATCCCGGGCCTGCGCCGTCAACGTCGCGATCAGCTGGTGGAACCGGACGCTGATCTCTTCGCGGGGCGGCTTGGTGTCCGCAGCGACGCTCCATTGGCCGTTCAGAGCGCGGATGCCCTGCTCGAACTCGGCGACTGCGTTGTCGCTCAACCCGGCAGCGATGGTGGCGGATGCCGATTCGAGCAGCGTCTCGGCCTGTGCGAGCAGAGGCTCGAAATCGATGCTGGCATCTACTGCCAGCTCTTTTGGCGATTCGCGCCGGGCCGGGAAGCGGTGGCGCAGGGCCGAAAGGTCGCGGCTGACGACGCCGAAGCGCGCAAGCTGCGCGTCGGTGGCCTCAACCGCGGCCAAGTGCTGGGTCCAAGCGTGCTCGATGGCATCGCGCCGGGCATCGTGGTGCGGATCCTCGTCGCCCAGCGCCACGGCATCAGCGACGAGCTTCTCCGTTTGCGCATCCTGCTGCTGGCGACGGGCCGACGCGGTCTTCAACTGCGTCAGACGCTCTCGGGCGATCCGGTGCAGCGACTTGTCGCGGCTGCGGGCAGATTTCTCCAGTTCCGCAAGCAGGGCCGGATGCCAGATGGCTTCCGCCACAGCCAGCCGGACATTGGTGCGGGAAATACCGCCTAGCGCCGTGGCGCGCTCGGACAAGTCGGCGATTTGCGTGGCGATCGCCAACGCCGCATCGGGCGTTTCGGCATTCGCCAGCTGCGCCCGCAGCACGGCGGGATGCTGGCGCGCGGCTGCGGGCGTGCCGTCGTCCATCAGGGCAAGCAGACGCGCCACGGCCGGCTCGGCAACGGCGTCGTCGGCCAGCCCCTGCACCAGGGGTTCGATGCGCGTCAGGCGTTCGAGAGCCGCCAAGCGGACTTCGCGTTCGGCATCCGTGAGAAAGAGTCGGGCAAACGTCTCCTGCTCACCATCGTCGAGCTCGGCGAGGGCCGAGATTCGATCATGCGGATCGGTCGCGTCGAGACGCGGCTTGCGTTTGAACAGCTTGCGCAACATGGTCCCACGCTCTTACAACATAGCCCGACACCGCCACCGCATCCGGCCGCTGGCCCCTTCCTCCAAGGCCAGATGGGATGGCCCGAACTCAACGACTGTGCCTACCGAGCGAGGGGACGCGATTTGGGGTTCGTCCACGGCATCCTTCTCGGGCGGCGCCAGCCGATCCTGGGAATGGCATTGTGCGACTCGCAGGCGCTTGACGCAAACGCGATTGGAGCCGCTTGCCGAAGCGCAGGCGTCAGGCGGCAAGGTTGCCCTCGCGACCTTGGATTGGAGATGGTCCATGGCAAGGTAGACAGGAGTAGCGGCCCGACGGTTCCAGACTGGTTCCGGTCCGCGGTGGAAATCGCTGCGAAGGGCACTGGATCGAAGACGCAAATGCGATTCGAACGCGGCCGCGCAGGTGCCGGGCGGACGGTGGTAAGGTTGCCCACAAGACCTTGGATGGGAGCTGGCCCATGGCGAGATGGGACAGAAGTGGCGGCCCGACGGTTCCAGACTGGTTCTGGACCGCGGTGGAAACCACGCCGGAACAGCGCACTGTCGAAGTGGACGAATGCGACGTCTTCTACCGGCTTTGGGGCGAGGCGTCAAAGCCTTCCATGCTGCTTGTCCACGGCATGAACGCGCACTGCCGGTGGTGGGACTTCATCGCCCCCCAGCTCACGGACGGATACCGCATCGCCGCCATGGACCTCACCGGCATGGGCGATTCCGACTATCGCTACGCCTACGACGCCGAAACCTATGCCCAGGAGATCGTCGGCGTCTGCGACGACGCCGGCTTAGGCGGCGACGTGGTGGTGGTGGGCCACAGCTTCGGCGGCATGATGGCCGCCAAGGCCGCCAACCTCTTCCCGGATCGCTTCGGCGCCCTGGTGCTGGTGGATTCCGGCATCCGCCACCCGGACGAACCGGTGCCGGAGCATCCGCTGATGGGCGGCGGCCGCGCCAAGGCGTATCCGGACCGAGAGACCGCCGAAGCCCGCTTCCGCCTGTTCCCGCCGCAGCCCTGCGACAACGACTACATCCTCGCCTACATCGCTCGCCATTCGCTGATGCGACTCGACGGCGGCGCTTGGAGCTGGAAGTTCGACGAGGAACTGCCGCTCACCCTCAAGGGCGGCGAACGCCAGCCGGAGGACTACCGCGGGCTGACCCTGCCGGTGGGCATCATCTACGGCGAGAAGAGCGAATCCTTCACCCCTCGCAGCCGCGACTACATGCTGGAACTGCTGCCCGGCGACGTGCCGGTAGTGGAGGTGGCCGACGCGCGCCACCACGTCTTCCTAGACCAGCCTTTGGCGTTCGTGGACGCGCTACGCGAGGTGGCCGGCAAGCTGCGCGGCGGCTGACGGTTGTGGCAAGGCGCGACGGCTAGAACTCGACAATCACGTCATGCCCGAACCTCAATCCCGCCACCTGTGCGGCGGCTTTGATAAGTTTCATCTTTAACGAATTGTTCTCGTTCGTCGATACAAGCCAGCCGCCCGGAAGTCGCTCATGGAGCTTCCGCAAGCCAGGCCGGTCCGGGAAGATGTCCTCGGTACGCCGAGCAAGATAGCGCCGCTTGCTTCCAAGGAACGCGGGATGACTCGAGCAGCGCTGCAGGAAATCCGTATCCGCTTGCGCGAGCTCGCGCAACACGATGACCATTGCCTCCTTCGCGCTCTTGTAGGAGAACTTTCGTCCCTTCACAACGAGTACATCACGGCGTTGCGAGGCAGAGTTCTGCGGTGGACTCTTTAGTGGGGGATGGGAGCTGTCGGCGACTAGGCCGGTACCGCTCGAATCCGCTAGAAAACCAGCGATGTCTTCGACGGCAGGCTGAAACCCCACCTTCGATTCCACGGTTTCGGCGATCAGATCGAACAGCAGCTCGTCGCGACTTTCGACGAGCTCTCGCCACGCACGAGGAATCGTCCGTCTGGCGACAAAGCTCTCGTGCTCTTCACGAACCGTCCTCAACACCTCGCCGGAAGCCACTCTGCCTTGCTCGAGGTAGCGCTGCAGCACGGCGGCCGACTCGCTTGCCGGAGACTCCGTCAGATCAAGCCTGAATATGCCCTGCTCGTCATAGTCGTACTCTGCTGTCGGTGCTGTCGGCAGACGGAAACTCCATGTGCGTCCATCGGTCGAGACCACAAGCTGGATACGCGCATGGAAGGCGTATTCAAGTGTCTGCCGCACCCGTCTTCTCCCTCCTGGCTGCTTCACCTCAATGAGAATCTTAACTGCCGTCGGCGGGTGGCAAAGCGCGCAGCCTATTCTGCCCTCGCCGGTCCTGTACTCTGGCGAGACCATGTTCGTGTCGTGGACTTCCCAACTCAGGTCGCTGAGGATGCGAAGGACGATCCCTTGGTAGATGTGGTAGATGGATTGCCTTTTTGGAAAGTTTCCCTCCCGAAGCTTGCGAGCGATGTCCGACACGGTCGCTTCGAGTTGCACAGCGATTCTCCGTGGGGCGAGGTGCGTAGATTCCACGAGCTGGGTTCGGCTACGCGGCTCGGCTGGCAGTCGTCGCGCCGAACATTCGGTCCTTGGCCTCTTCGCGCAGCCGCGCCAGCTCCGCTCCGAGCGCGTCCCGCCCGGCTTGGGCGGCGGGGTCCGAGGGGTAGTAGGCAAGCTCTGTCGCTTGGTCGCCAGCGACCCGCGTGCCGATGAGCACACGCGGCTTGGCGTAGTCGTAGGGCAGCGCCCGATGCAGCAGGGCACGGTTGTCCCACAGCAGGGTGTCGCCTTCGCGCCAGCGATGACTGTAGACGCGGCTGTCGTCGGCGACCACGAAGTCCACAAGCGACTTCAGCAGCGCTCGGCTTTCTTCCCGGCACAGGCCGGGAATGCCGAAGGCATGCCTGCCGACGAACAGGTTCTTGACGCCGGTTTCCGGATGCGCCTTCACCAACGGACGCAAATACGCCTCGCCGTGGTAGATGCCTTGCGGATTCTGCGGCGGAAAGTCGCCGACGTCGTTGGCTTGGGAGTACTGAGTGGAGTGGTAGGCGCTGAGATCGGCGATGCGATCCTTGGCGGTCTGATCCAGCGCGGCGTAGCCGGCCCGCATATCGGCCAGTTCGGTGCCGCCGCCTTGCTCGGGAACGGTGACCGCGGACAGCATGGCGCACTTGCTGCTGATGGGCTTGTAGGTGGAATCGGTGTGCCAAGCCTCGTTGCCGACATTGGTGCGCATGACCTGGGTTTCCAGGTCGAAGACCTCGCCGTAGGTGCCGTTGTCGAGTCTGCGCCGGTTGGACATCGGATTGGCGCCGAACTCCAGCTCCCCGAACCGCTTTCCGAAGGCGATGTTCTCATCGTCGGTGAGGAACTGACCGGGAAACAGCAGGAAACCGTATTCGAGCAAGCCGGCCTTGACGGCCGCGAACTCGCCATCGCTCAAGCAGCCTAAGCGGACGTCCGTGACGACCGCGCCGAAACCCTTGCCTTCAATGGGGATGATGGTCATGTCGAATCCGTGAACCGCGACGTTGTCTCGGCAAGTATCGGCTACCACCCCTGGCGCGGTCAAACGGGAGCGTTGGCCGATGCGCAAGCGAGCCTGGGCGGCTTTCCGCATCGGGACGAGTGGAAACCGATTCGCTTTTTCCGGTCGGCGTGGACTATGATCGGGCCATCTTCACAAGCGGAAATACCATGAGTCATGACCTCGTCATCAGGGGCGGTACCGTCGTGGACGGCACCGGTACCGCGCCCTTTCAAGCAGATGTCGCCGTCGACGGCGATACTATTGCGGAGATCGGCAAGGTGGCCGGTTCCGGCAAGCAGGAGATCGAAGCCGACGGCCTACACGTTTCGCCCGGCTTCGTCGATCTGCACACCCATCTCGACGCGCAGATCGGCTGGGATCGAGACGTCACCTCGGTCAGCTGGCATGGCGTCACCACGGCGCTGTTCGGCAACTGCGGCGTCACCTTCGCGCCCTGCAAGCCGGCCGACCGCGAGTTCCTCGCCGGCATGATGGAAACCGTCGAGGACATTCCCAAGCAGGCCATCCTGCACGGTCTGCCGTGGAACTGGGAGTCCTACGGCGGCTACCTGGACGCCCTCGAAGCCCTCGGCCCGTCCATCAACATCTGCGGCCTCGTGGGCCACTGCGCGACGCGCTTCTACGTGATGGGCGAACGCGCTGTGGAAGAGCCTGCCACCGAGGACGAGATCCGCCAGATCGCCGCGCTGGCCGGGCAGTCGGTGAAGGAAGGCGCGGTGGGCTTTTCCACCAACCGCTTTCCGCCCCACCGCCTGCCCGACGGCCGTTCCATCCCCGGCACCTTCGCCGATCGCGCCGAGCTGCGCGCCGTGGCCAAGGAAGTAGGTGCCCAAGGCGGCATCATGCAGACGGTTTCGGACTTCCGCGATTTCGACGCCGAGATGGACCTGATCGCCGACGAAGCGCGGATGGCGCGCGGAGCGCTGTTCAGCTCGGCGGTGGAGATCGGCACCGAGCGCCTGAACGAACGGGTGACGGCCATGCGCGGCGAAGGCCTGAACGTCACTTCGGTGACGGTGCCGCGCAGCGGCGGCGGTGTCGGCGGTCTGTCCACGGACAACTTCTTTCGCACTCCGGCATGGAACGAGCTGCGCAAGCTGGACCTCGACGGACGGCTTGGGGCCATCCGCGACGCCGAAACCCGCCAGCGTCTGGTGGACGAAGCGAAAGCCCAAGGCGAAGCCGTGCGCAACGGCATGAAGCGCTGGTTCTACATGGGCGACGGGGCCCGGCCCTGCTACACCCAGGAGCTGTCGCAGAACCTAGTCGCGCTGGCGGAAGCGGCCGGCGAGCATCCGGTACAGACATGGCTGCGCCTGACCGATGAAACCGACGGCAAGGCGCTGTTCCACATGCGCGGCTTCAACGTGGACCTGGACGCGCTGGCCAAGCTCATCACCACGGACTGGGCGATGCCCGGCCTCGGCGATGCCGGCGCCCACGTCAGCCAGATGATCGACTCCGGCTGGTCCACTTTCATCCTGTCGCACTGGCACCGAGACAGCGGCGTCTACTCGCTGCCGGAAGCCGTGCGCCGCATCAGCGCGGTGCCGGCGGGAGTGCTGGGGCTCGCCGACCGCGGCACGTTGGCGGTAGGCAAGCGCGCCGACATCAACGTGTTCGACATCGCCCGGCTCGAAGAGCGCATGCCGGAGATCGTCCACGACTTTCCGTTCGGCGCGCCGCGCTTCATCCAGCGCGCCGCCGGCTACAAGGCGACGGTGTGCAACGGCACCGTGGTGCTGCGCGACGACGAGCTCACCGGCGAGTACGGCGGGCGCGTACTGCGCAACGCTGCGACGGCGTAGCCTCTACGGCGACAGGGGCCAGGGCCGAACAGTCCTGGCCCCTGCACGGCAGACGCCCACGCATACGGTGCGGTTGGTGTTGAGCTATCGAGTCGACTGCTGCTGAGGTTAGCGGATTCGCTGATCTTTCCTGAGGCTCGTCGCGCGGCTCTAGTGCCACCATGTCCAGCCATGGTGGCGACCTATCGAGATGTTCGGACTCGCCTGATTGGATATGCTACGAGGCTAGCTGTTTAGGAGAACCATACCATGATAGCCCAGCCCCCGGCAATGGTAGCAGAGCAGATACTCTGGATTCGCCGAGAGGTTGAAACGACACCCATGCATGTCATCAAGCTGGTTTACCTGTGCCATGGCTGGATGCTCGGCATCAAGGGATGCAATCTGATAAACGAACCAGCGGAGGCGTGGCAGTACGGCCCAGTGGTACCGAGCACATATCACCGATACAAGTCCTTTGGCGGTAACCCGATCACCGCAGAACCCTTGGACCGTACTACCAATTTGGACGCCGGCCAGAACGAACTCGTTGAGGCTGTCGTTCAAGCGTACCGCGAGTACACCGGGTGGATGCTGTCGTCCATAACACATCAACCAGACACGCCTTGGGCCAAGGTCTACAAGAATGGTCGTGGCGAAGGAGCCATCATCCCAAACGAACTAATACAGCAACACTACAAGGATCGCGTTAACGCCTAGCGTCAAAAGATGCCCAATCTGCCGCCGATACGTCCCGAGCAAACGCCGGACAGTGATCCTCGAGCGAAAACAGAGATGTCCGCCCTGGAACAACAGGAATTAGATGCAAAGGGCAATGAGCATGCACGCAAGGAGAAGCTGCGAAATGTATTCGGATTAGGCGTCAGGGTGCTTCTCGTCGTGGCCTTTGGCCTAATCGTCTCGGCACTCGTCGTATTGGCATGGCACTACCTTGGGCCAAAAGAGTACTGGTGGGTATCGGAAAACAAGCTCCAGACCATCAGTACCGTGCTCTTTAGCGGCACCCTCTTTGTGTTCCTTGGCTTATACATACGCGACCGGGTGTAAGAAGTCCGGCCTTGGCTCAGAGGAGTCCGCGATTCCTGCTTTCAATGCTCTGCCGGCAGGCTCGACGAAGCCGCCGTAGTCCGTTTGATCGCCGAATAAACGCATATCCTATTCCCGCCCTCAAGCGACCAGCCAGTCGCCTGAGGGCGGATCGTCACATGGCTCAACCACGGCCGGCACTATGGCCAGTGCTCAGGATTCGCTCGCCATCGCCGCCATGCGCTGGTTGATCTCTGCCGGAGTCAGCTGCTCGATCACGGTGCAGATGGTCCAGCGATTGCCGCCGGCGTCGACGACGGTGGCCGCGCGATAGCCGTAGAACTGATTGGTCGGCGCCGCCAGGGACTTCGCGCCGGCATCCAAGGCGCGCTGGTAGCTCGCATCCACCGCATCCGCGTCGTAGACATAGAACGACAGCGACGCCGGCATCGGCTCGTCGCCCGGCATGGGCTCGCCGAGCATCACCACCGAATCGCCGATCATGACTTCGGCGTGGGCCACCGAATCGTTAGGGCCGTCGTAGCGCTCGACCACCTTGCCGCCGAACGCCTGCTCGACAAAGGAAAGGACATCCCCGGCGTTGCGCACGGAAGCGCCCGGGGTAACGACATGATGGCCGTCGGGACGTGGAAAAGCCATGAGGGCTCCTGGCAGCAATGAAAGAGCGCGCACCATACCGACGCCAACGCCCCGAGTCCAGGTCGAGAGTTCCCAACGAGACGCAAGCCCAGGGCGAATTTTCAACCGGCGGCTCGTGCCCATGCCGCCACTGGATCCTTGACGCCGTTCCTGGCTGCGAATCTCATTCCACCAGATGGCAGGCGACGCGGCGGGAGGCGCCGGAAACCGGCTTCAGAACCGGGAGCTCGCGTCGGCAACGGCTGGCGGCACGCGGGCAGCGGGGATGGAACGCGCAGCCGCTAGGCGGATCGATCGGCGACGGCACATCGCCGGCAAGCACGGTGCGGTGAACATGCCGGTGCGGGTCCGGGATCGGCACGGCGCCGATCAGCGACTGCGTGTAGGGGTGCTGGGGAGCGCGGTAGATTTCTTCGCCAGTGCCGGTTTCCACGATCTTGCCGAGATACATGATGGCGATGCGGTCGGCGATGTGCTTGACCACGGCCAGATCGTGGGAGATGAACAGATAGGAAAGCCTGAACTGCCGCTGCAAATCGCACAGCAGGTTGAGAATCTGGCTCTGGATGGACACGTCGAGCGCCGACACCGGCTCGTCGCAGACCACCAGGCTGGGATTCAGCGCCAGCGCCCGGGCAATGCCGATGCGCTGGCGCTGGCCGCCGGAGAATTCGAACGGGTAGCGCGTTGCGGAACGCGCCGGCAGGCCGACGATGGCCAGCAGCTCGCGAACGCGCCGTTCCCGGGCCGCGCCGTCGCCGATCCGCTGCACCACCAGGGGCTCGGCGAGGATGTCGCGCACGGTGTGGCGAGCGTTCATGGACTCCACCGGATCCTGGAAGATCATCTGAATGTGACGTCGAAAGGGCTTCAACGCGCCTCCCGTCAAGCGCGTGATGTCCTCCCCCCGGAACGTGATGGTGCCAGCGGTGGGCGTATGGAGGCGCACGATGGAACGGCCCAGGGTGGACTTGCCGCAGCCCGACTCGCCAACCAGCCCCAGGGTTTCCCCGACCCCGATGCGCAGGCTCACCCCGTGCACCGCGCGGTTGAAACGGCGTGCCCGACGCAGTACGCCTTGCCGAACCGGAAAATGCATCGCCAGGTCCGCCACGTCCAGGATCGGCTCCGCAGCGGCCCCGCCCGCCGGGTCCGCTGCCGGGAGCGCCGCGTCGCCACCCATCGACGCCGGCCCCGGCTCGGCGCCGATTTCCCGCCAACGGCAGCAGCTCACGCTGTGCGCCCCGGCGATGACTTCCGGCCCCGGCACCGCCGCGACGCAACGATCGCGGCGATACCCGCAACGGTTCTCAAACGGGCACCCCGGCGGCAGATCGGCGAGGCCCGGCACCATGCCCTCGATCACTGGCAGCGCGGATTTCGAGACCGTGTTCAGCGTCGGAATCGAGGCCAGCAGGCCTTCGGTGTACGGATGCGCCGGCGCGTCGAAGACATCGAACACCGTGCCCTTCTCCGCCAGCCGCCCGGCGTACATCACCACCACGCGGTTCGACGTTTCCGCGATGACGCCGAGGTCGTGGGTTATGAGAATCATCGACATGCCGAAGTCGTCCTGCAGTTCCCGCATGAGTTCCAGAATCTGCGCCTGGATGGTCACATCCAGAGCCGTGGTGGGTTCGTCGGCGATCACCAGGTCCGGCTTGCACGCCAGCGCGATGGCGATGACTACGCGCTGCCTCATGCCGCCGGACAGTTGATGCGGATATTCGCCCATGCGCACGTCCGGCGCCGGAATGCCCACCCGGTCCAGCATCGCCACGCTCTGCCGCAACGCCTCTTCGGGGCGCATGTCGTTGTGCAGCAGCAGCACTTCGGCGAGCTGGCGGCCGACGGTATGCACCGGGTTCAGCGCTGCCATCGGCTCCTGGAACACCATGCCGATGCGCGCCCCACGGATGCGGCGCATGGCCGCCAAGGGCAGCTGGGCGAGATCCTGTCCGTCGAACCAGATGGCACCACGCTCGATGCGGCCCATGGGCTGCGGCAGCAGGCGCATGATGGACAGCGCCGTCACGCTCTTGCCGCAACCCGATTCGCCGACGATGCCCAGCGTCTCGCCGGGCATCACGTCGAAGCTGAGATCGTCCACCGCACGCAGGCGCCCTTCGTCGGTTTCGAATTCCGTGACGAGGCCGTCCACGGTCAGCAGCGCATCGGTCATGATCCCGGCACGACCTCGGAGCGGAACTGGTCGTACACCTGGATCGACGGCGGCCAAGTCTCGTCGCTGCGCCCAGCCGCCAGAGTCTCCTGCTTGCGCTCCGAATCGATCCAATGCACGAACAACTGGCCGGGGCTGCTCGAATGCTTGTGGTTGAAATCGGCCGGAAAACGCACCCAGCGCCAGTAGCCGATGCGGTAGAAGTCTTGCACGTAGCCCGGCACGAACGATGCGTACTCATGGTGCAGCTCCGCCATCCGGTGGGCGAGGCGAGGCATTTCGTCGGCGTCGTCGCTGGCTCGGTAGCGGTCGATCAGGCGGTCCATTTCGAGAATCGCAAGAGCTTCTAGGTTGTTGGTCTGGGTCTTCGGCTTGCGTTCGGGATTGACGCTGCCGTCGGCCAGGAACGCTTGGTCGTAGGCGTTCGCCGAGTGGTAGGTTTCCCAGAAACGCGGATACATCTCCAGCCCCACGCCGAAGGCCGAGAAGTGGATGTCGTGCTGCTTCTCCTGCACCTTCTTCCAGCCGGCGGTGCCGTCTAGCACCTCGATGCGGAACTCGAGACCGGCCTTGGCCGCTTCCTCCCTGAGGATGGTGAGCACATCCTTGAGAACTTCGTAGCCGGTGGAGAGGGTAAAGGCGAGACGACGGCCGTTCGCGCCCGTGAGAATGCCGTCCGGCCCGCGGCTTGCGAAGCCCGCCTTGGCGAAGGCGGCGAGCGCGGCGTCGATGTCGAAATCCCTGGCGCGCAGGGTCGGATGCGAGAACTCGCCGTAGCCGTCCGAAGACGTTCTCATGCGCGCGAAGTCGTCGCGGAAGAACTTCTCGATCACCAGCTGCCAATTGGTAGCATGGTTGATGCCTACCCGGATATCGCGATTGTCCAGCAACGGTCGGGAGGTGTTGATCCACAGGCCGTAGGTAGGGCGGGGCCGCTGGTTGAAGAAGGTGGTCTTGTGGATGTGGCCGGCCTGCACGTCCGGGTCGTCGTCGGGCAGCTTCTCGTACCAGTACTCGGCCAGATTGAGGCCGAACTGATCGATGTCGCCGCGCTTGAAGGCCTCGAACGCCTTCGACGTATCGCGGATCACGGTGAGCAGGATGCGGTCCGCGTTGAAGCGGTTGCGCCAGAATTTCTTCGACTTCGCCCACCAGTCCTTGTTGCGGGTGAGCGCGATGGAATGTCCTTTGCGGATGTCCTCGTCGCGCACCACGTAGGCCCCGGTGGTGGGGGCGAACCGCCACTGGTAGCGCTCCACGAAGTCGTCGCCGAGTTCGCGGTAGAAGTGCCTCGGCCTCGGGCCGAGGCCGAGAACGCGCACATCCATGTCCGGCTTGGCCGCCGCCACGGCAACCGAGAATGTGTAGTCGTCGTACTTGGTGATGTTGGTGTACTGCGTACCGTACCAGTTGTTGTACCAGGGCGCCTGGATGTACGGCGACTGGAAGAAGAAGAACATGAACAGGAAATCGTCCGCGGTCACCGGCACGTCGTCGGACCAGCGCACCGCCGGGTCGAGTCGGACGTAGACGGTTTTGGTCTCCCGGGACACCGCCCACTCCTTGGCGAGGCCCGGGTAGAGTTCGAACTCGTCCGGGTGCCGATGGGCCAGCGACATCGCCACGTTGTCCAGAAGCCAGGGCCGAAAGGAACCGTTGGAATCCGGCCCAACGGTGCGCAACGTGCGCGGAAAGTCCTGGATCGAGCCGTACTGCACACCGCCCTTGACGGCTTCCGGAGAGCCGATGTCGGGCAGGTGGGAACCATCCTGCCAGATCAGGTCCGCGGGCAAATCGTCGATGGTCTTGAAGTGAAAGAAATCGGGATGGTCGGCATAGTACGCCTGCACCTCGGCGCTGATGTCCGGGCCGGGCTCGGGCGCCGGCTCTTGGCCTACGTCCACGTCGAACTCGCCGCAGCCGGCGAGCAGCGCCGCGGCCAGGGGAATCGTCAATATGCGCATGTCGGGCCTCTCTCTCGTTTCGGGGATTTCGCTACTGGTAGATGGTGAACTTGCGCGGATCGAACGATTCGCGCACGGCTTCGCCGACGAAGGTGACCAGGGTCAGCAGCAGCACCAAGGTGACGAAGGCGGAGGTGACGATCCAAGGCGCGGTGCGCAGCGTCGCCGTGCCCTGCTTGAGCAATTCGCCGAGGCTCGGCGTCGGCGGCGGCAGGCCGAAGCCGAGGAAGTCCAGCGAAGTGATGGCGGTAATCGCGGCGACCACGGTGAACGGCATGAAGGTGACCAGCGTGGAAACCACGTTGGGCAGGATGTGGCGAAAGACGATGCGAACGTGGGAGGCGCCGATAAGACGCGCCGCCGCGGTGTAGTCCCGCGCTTTCTCCTTGTAGGTTTCCGTGCGCATGTAGTAGGTCATCGACGTCCACGAGAACAGCACCATCACGGTGAGCAGGATGCCGATTCGGGCACCCACTGAAAAGGAGGAAGGAATCACCGAAAAGACGATGATCACCATGTAGAGAAACGGCACATTCGACCAGATCTCGATGAAGCGCTGAAACAGCAGGTCGAACAGCCCGCCGAAGTAGCCCATGGCGCAGCCGACGGCAATGCCGATGAGATACACCGACGCCATGAATCCCAGCGAAAAGAGCAGCGCGATGCGCGTGCCGTAGAATAGGCGAGCCAGGATGTCGCGGCTGGTGGTGTCCGTACCGAGGTAGTGTTCGGCGGCCAACGAGGGCGGCTCCGGCTTGTACACGCTGCCAACGGCGTGGCTCTCGAACGGGGAATAGGGCACGGGCGGCATGAGCACCCAGTTGCCTTCGCCCTCGGCCTCGAAGCGCTCCTGCAGTTCCCGATAGTTGGTCTCGTAGCCATAGTCCAGGCCGAAATCCGTGCCAGGATGGAACGCGGTGTAGGTTGGGAAGTGCCAGGTGCCTTGGTAGTAGACGATCAGCGCCCGGTTGTGTACCAGCAGTTCGCCCAACAGACTGACGATCAGCAGCGCCGCCAGCACCAGGAAGCTCCAGTAGCCGCGCCGGATATCGCGGAAGCGGCGCAGCTTGCGCAGCGTTTGGGGATTCAACGCGAACATCGACTGGCGAGCCGGCACCTCGGTTCGAGGGTGCGCAATCTCTGCGGATACCGCCTGCGACTCATCCGTAATCCTTTTCCGCGTCAAGGTGAAGCTAGCCGAAGCGGATGCGCGGATCCACCAGGGCCACCAGGAAGTCCGAAATGATGTTGCCCACCAGCAGCAGGACGCTGGCGAGCAGCACGACGCCCATGACCACCGGATAGTCCCGATCGAGAATGGCGTTCAGGCCCAGCAGGCCGAAACCGTCGATGTCGAAAATCGTCTCGATCAGAAAGGAGCCGGACACCAGCAGGGTGACGTTCTGCCCAAACGTGGTAGCAATGGGAATCAGCGAGTTGCGCATGGCGTGGCGGATCACCGCGGCGCGAAACGACACCCCCTTGGCGATGGCCGTGCGGATGTAGTCCGCGGCCAAGTTGTCCATGAGGTGGTTCTTCAGCAGCAGCGTCACCAGGGCGAAGCTGCCCACCAAGTAGCAGATGAGCGGCAGCACCGAATGGTTGACGAGGTCCGCCACCTTGCCGCCGAGATCCTTTTCCTCGAACGACAGGCTGACGAAGCCGCCCATCGGAAACCACTCCAGACGCACGGAGAAATACAGCAGCAGCAGCGAGCCGAGAGCGTAGCCGGGGATCGCGTAGCCGACGAAGATGAACACGGACGTCATGTTGTCCACCGCGGTGCGATGCTTGATGGCCTTCAGCACACCGAGGGGAATGCATACCGCGTAGGTGACGATCAGCGTGACGATGCCGTAGTACGAGGACACCGGAAAGCGTTCGACGATGACGTCCCACACCGGTTCGTTGTAGCGGTAGGAGGAGCCGAGGTCCCCCTGGCCCACTTTCGCCACCCAATCGACGTAGCTGACCAGCAGCGGCTTGTCGAATCCGTAGTACTCCTTCAGGCGATTCAGCTGCTCCTGGGACAGCGCCATGTCCTGCCCCGGTGCTCGGGTGCTCAGGCCGCTTCGCGCATCCACCTGCTGGGCTTCCATGATGGCCCGTTCGAGCGGGCCGCCGGGCACCAGCCGGGTGATGGCGAACACGACGATGGTCACGCCCAGCAGCGTGGGCGGTATCAGCATCAGCCGGCGAAGAAAGTAATCCCGCATTCGCTTGATAGAACCTTCGTCTCGGCATCCAGCCTGCTTGCCCAGCCCCAACTGCTCGCGTTCAGGAGCATTCCGTGCGGCGAGTCTACTCCAGTTGCCGGCCGATTGGGTTTGGCGGCCGTCGGCGCTCGGCGCTGCTTCGGGCTTGGCCATTGGCATGCACTGCCGCCTGCCGCGCGGCCAGGGCGGCGGCACCACACTCCCGGACAGCGGCTCGGCCCCTTGTCGATGGCATTTACATGCTCAACTCCACCAGAAACTGGATGCAGGCATGTTCAACCAGCAATTGCGCCATAGAAGCAGACAGTGGGGTCAAGTGTTTGATCCCTTCTCGATGGTACGCGCCCCGCCTGCAGCTAGGCTTCGAGTTCGGCATTGCGAGCCTCTGCGTGGGCCGCTGCGCTGCCTCCTTCCGCCGCTTCTCTCCGCCGTTGCGCCGCTTCCTCCTCTTGGGACGGCAGACAGCGGCGCACCTCTGGATCGTAGAAGCGCCGTGGTCGGTACCGAAGACACAGCGCCAGTCCCAGCACCGCGCTCGGCATCCTGCCGTCCTCGTCGGGCCGGATCGCCTCGTTCGCCGGCAGCCGCCAGCCGGCGAGCCGAGGCACCGGCAGATCGCCGGACGAATCGTGGATCCAGTACTCGCGCACTCCTAGCTGCCGATGCTGCCGGCGCTTGCGCCCGAAATCGTTGCGGAAGGTGCTCGGCGGCAGGGTCTCCAGCACGAAGCCCGGCGCCTTGGGTTCCTCCGACATCTTGCAGATGCCGCGCAGGCGGTCCTCCACGCCAAAGGCCACCAGAATATCCACCTTGGGCTGGCCTTTCCTGAGGGTAGATGAACAACTTGTCGTGGGCGACATAGACATCCCGTCGGTGCCGGTAGCGGACGCGAAGGGTGCCGCCTAGTGGGGCCGCAGCGGTCGTGCTGGTCGTTCTGCGGTACCCGGACGCTCTCAGACGGGTACTCGACAGGCTCCGACCGCGGCGGCGCAGGCGTCGCGGTCGGGACGAAGCAATCCGCCCAGCTCTGGGCGGACCATGGGACTGGTGCGGCTCATGGACGGCTTCCCGTGCGCGCCGCGCCTGCCGGCGCTGTTCGGATGACGATAGCATGACCCGCGTACTCTCGCACCGACGGTGCCGGGGCGTTGGAGACATCGCCCGCAGGCCGTGTAAGACTGCTCTCGATCTCATGTCGGCGACCGCCCCGAAACGTCGTAGAAAGATGCTCTGAATACTGCGTTTCCACGTTGGATCCCTGCTGTTGATGGGCGACGTCGACAACGCTCAAGAACAACGCGATCCTGCTGCCGAGTGCTGTCGCGGCACCGACCACTCGTCCGTCAGCGTCGCAGCATGTTCTGGATCGTGGCCCCGGTCGCCAATGTCTCTGCCTGCTGCTTCCTTGTTGTCGATTGGTTCCTTCAGTCCCAGCACAGGCACCGCCATGCCTCCGACGGGCGCTTCGACCCGATGGTTCCAAGCATCGTCGAAGTCGACGCCGGATATCCGAGCCAGGAAATCGACACGTGCGGGAGGCACCCGAAATCTGAATCCGCGGCCAACACTCGCCAAACCCTCCTCGGAGAGACGATGTCTATTCGACGCTTTCAATCAGGACCACAGGGAGCCTGCAAGCCATGGCTCTTGATCTCGGCAGGTGCTTGGTCGCTATCCTCGGATGCCGAGCCGGGCCAGCATATCCGCCTCGGACGTGCAGTCCAAGGCCGCGCCCGCCACCACGTCCCGCGGCAGCGCCGCCAAGGCGGGAGCGAACGAGCCGAACCTGACGGAGACGGCAATCCCACGCGCGGACAGCATCGCCTGCAGCATGCCTGCCCGATCCTCTTCCCTGCCTTCCACCCGGCCTTCCGCACGGCCTTCCGCACGCTGCGAGCGCAGCATCGGATTGTCCTCCGGCCCCGTGCCAGCGCGGTCGCCCAGCGCCCGACCAATCCGTTGCAGCACGGCGTAGGTATGCACCGAGACGGCTTCCTCGTTCAGCGCTTTGTGGATATCTCCCGCCGTCCAGCCCGGAAACGCAATGCTCGACAGCGACGGCCGGTAGACGCCGCCTTCGTCCAGAAGATGGATCGCGAGTCCCGGGCGCAGGCTTCTCGGACGGCTTTTCGTCTCTTGGTCCGGCACCTCCACCCACACCTCCGGGAAGCCCCACGCCTCGTACTGCGCCAGTTTGTAGCGCCGCACATCCGTGGTGTGGTCCACTTCCATAACCACGTCCGGCATGTCGCCAGCACCCGCCACCACCCTTGGTTCGGGCAACCGCGGCCGGCGCAGATATATGCATTGGTCTCCCTGCATGGCGCGGCGCGTCCTGCCGTCCAGGTCGCGCACCAGCAACCCCACGGCGCCGTAGCAGAGGATCGGTGCTCCACGCACCGCGGCAATGTAGGCCACCAGCTGCGTCAGCCTCTGGGACGGCCCTTCATGTTGGATGGTGGGGGTGTCGCGGAGCTCCCAGAGAACCTCGCGGTCGGCATCCCAATACTCGATGCGCCGTTCGTACTTCAAGAACTCATCCTCCGTCATGCGCACCATCCGGCAGCCCGGGAACGAGTCCGGCCCGGGCGGCGGCATCGCCAGCACCCGCTCCAGCAGCGCCTTCCTATTGGCCTTCGGGAAGGCGTCGAAGCCGTCAGCCGCAATCGCGGAGGCACCGCTGCCGCTGGCGTCCCCGTGGCGGTCGCCGGTACTGCCGACCGCCACGGGGCGGGCTCGGTGTTTCCCGGAGACGAGAGGCGGGCGCAATGGGTTCTTTCGCGTCATGGGCCCACTGTAACGCAAGGTGAGGTTGGCTGCATCCAGGCCGTACGAGACGCCGGCGTCTGCCGATCCGAATCGGGATGTCGGTGCCTATCCAAGATCGTCCGTGCGATGGTCGCAACGCACACCCCACGGCGGCCGCCTCTTCCGACCGCCATGCAGCCGTCCAGAGACAGCAGGCCAGCTCTATCGCATTGTTCGCCCGCTGCCGCCGCGGCCTTCGCCGGCTGCCGTTGCCGTCGGCCTAGCGCTCCCGGTTCGCCACCAGATCGTCCACCACCGCCGGGTCGGCCAGCGTCGAAGTGTCGCCTAGATTCTCGACTTCTCCAGCGGCGATCTTGCGCAGGATGCGGCGCATGATCTTGCCGGAGCGCGTCTTCGGCAGCCCTGGCGCCAGCTGCACCACATCGGGCTTGGCGATGGGGCCGATTTCCGTGCGCACTTGTTCGATCAACTCGGCCACCAGTCGGTCCGGGTTCTCGTTGACGCCGGCCATGGGCGTGACGAAGGCGTAGATGCCCTCGCCCTTGATGTCGTGGGGGAAGCCCACCACCGCGGCTTCCGCCACGGCTTCGTGCAGCACCAGTGCGCTTTCCACTTCCGCGGTACCCAGGCGGTGGCCGGAGATGTTCATCACGTCGTCCACCCGGCCGGTGATCCAGTAGTAGCCGTCGGCGTCCCGACGAGCGCCGTCGCCGGTGAAGTAGAAGCCCGGGTAGGTAGCGTAGTAGGTGTCCACCACGCGCTGATGGTCGCCGTAGACGGTGCGGATCTGGCCCGGCCAGGGGGCGGTGACCACTAGATTGCCAGCGGCTTCGGTTTCCTCGATCAGTTGGCCGTTTTTGTCCACCAGCGCCGGTTGGATGCCGAAGAACGGACGTGTGGCGGAGCCGGGCTTGAGGTCCGTGGCGCCGGGCAGGGGCGAGATCATGATGCCGCCGGTCTCGGTCTGCCACCAAGTATCCACCACCGGGCAGCGCCGCTCGCCGACGACGCCGTGGTACCACTCCCAGGCCTCCGGGTTGATGGGCTCGCCGACGGTGCCGAGCAGCTTCAGACTGGCACGCGAAGTGCGCGTGACGAAGTCGTTGCCCTGGGCCATGAGCTGGCGGATGGCGGTGGGTGCGGTGTAGAAGATGTTGACGCCGTGCTTGTCCACGATCTGCCAGCAGCGGGAGGCATCCGGGTAGGTGGGCACGCCCTCGAACATCAGCGTCGTAGCGCCGTTCGCCAGCGGTCCGTAGACGATGTAGGAGTGGCCGGTGATCCAGCCCACGTCCGCGGTGCACCAGTAGATGTCGCCGTCGTGGTAGTCGAAGACGTACTTGTGGGTCATGGCGACGTGCAGCAGGTAGCCGCCGGTGCCGTGCTGCACGCCCTTGGGCTTGCCGGTGGAGCCGGAGGTGTAGAGGATGAACAGCGGATCCTCGGCGTCCATCGCCGCGGGAGCGAACTCGGCGGGCTGGGCGTCCACCAGTTCGTGGTACCAGACATCCCGCCCGGCGCGCCAAGGCACGTCCGCGCCGGTGCGCCGCACGGTCAGCACCGTATGCACGTTCGGGCAGTCGGCCAGGGCCTTCTCGGCGTTCTCCTTCAGCGGCACGGTGCGTCCTCCGCGCACCCCTTCGTCCGCGGTGACCAGAGTGCGGCAGTCGGAATCCAGGATGCGATCCTGCAAGGACTGCGGCGAGAAGCCGCCGAAGACCACCGAGTGAATCGCGCCGATGCGGGCGCAGGCCAGCATGGCGTAGGCGGCTTCCGGGATCATGGGCATGTAGATGCATACCCGGTCCCCCTTGCCGACGCCGCGGCTCGCCAAGGCGTTGGCGAGCCGACCCACCGCGGCCGCGAGTTCCCGATAGGTGATGGTGCGGTCGGCGGTCGGATCGTCGCCCTCCCAGACGATCGCCGGCTGCTCGGCACGCTCGGGCAGGTGGCGGTCGATGCAGTTGTAGCAGGCATTCAGCGTCGCACCCTCGAACCAGCGTACGCGGCCGTTTGGGAAATCATGGGAGAACGCCTCGGACCAGGGCGAGTACCAGTCCACGAACTCCCGGGCACGGGCGCTCCAGAACGAGTCCGGGTTCCGGATGGACTGCTCGTACAGTTCCCGGTAGCGCTCGGGGTCGATGTGACCTTGGCTGCGGAAGTGTTCCGACACGGGGTAGATGTTCGCCATATCTAGGTCCTGTTCTTTATTGTTGCGAGAAGCCCTTTGGTGGAGAAGTCCTGGCGGGGACTGGCGCCGCCGGCGAGTTCGTCGCGGATCGGCTTGGCGAGCTCCTTGCCCAGCTCCACGCCCCACTGATCGAAGGAGTTTATTTGCCAAATGACACTCGCGCAAAACACCTTGTGCTCGTAGAGTGCCAGCAGGACACCCAGCGAGTGCGGCGTCAGTTCGTCGAGCAGGATGGTCGTCGTCGGATGGCCGCCGGCGATGTGCCGGTGTTTCGAGGCTGGCTCCTCGGGCAGATCGTCGAGGGAGCGGCCCTCCATCAGCGCCTTGCTCTGCGCCAGACAGTTGGCCAGCAGCCAGTGGTGATGGTTGGCGAGATCGTGAGCCGGGCGCGCGGCGGCGACGAGATCGGCGCTGAAGGCGCGAGTGCCCTGGTGCAGCAGCTGATGGAAGGCGTGCTGGCCGTTGGTTTCCTCTCCGCCCCAGATCACCGGCGCGGTGTGGGTCGCCACGGGCGTCCCGTCCAAGCGCACGGACTTGCCGTTGCTCTCCATTTCGAGCTGTTGCAGATAGTCGGGCAGCAATCGCAAACGGTGGTCGTAGGGCAATACCGCGTGGGTGGTCGCGCCGTGGAAGTTCGTGTTCCAGATTTGCAGGAGCGCCAGCATGGCGGGTAGATTGCGGGCCAAGGGCGCTTGCCGGAAGTGCTGATCGACCAAGTGGGCGCCAGCCAGCAGTTCGTTGAAGCCATCGCTATCGAGAACGATAGCGATGGGCAGCCCCACGGACGACCACAGCGAGTAGCGGCCGCCCACCCAGTCCCAAATAGCGAAGCAATTCTCCGGCGCCAGGCCGAAGTCGCGGGCAGCCTCGATGTTGTCGGTGACGGCGACGAAGTGTCGCCGGATGGCCGGCAAAGCGCAGGTGCGTTCGAGAAACCAGCTGCGGACGGTTTCGGCGTTGAGCCGCGTTTCCAATGTGGAGAAGCTCTTGGAAGCGACGATGACCAAGGTCGCTTCCGGTTCCAGCCCGGCGAGGGCCTGCTGCGCAGCGTTGCCGTCGATGTTGGCTAGGAAGCGGACCTCCGGGGCGTTGTCGGACTGCAGGGCGTCCAGCAGCAGCGCCGGACCGAGGTGGGAGCCGCCGATACCGATGTGAACCACCGCGCTGATCGGCTTGCCTGTGCATCCCCGCCACTCGCCATTGCGCACCTGCGCCGCGAATTGCAGAAAGCGCTGCCGTTGCGCTGCCGCCATCTCCACTGCCCATACCGGATTCGTCTCGTTTCCTCCAGCTCTCCTTGGCGACCGCAAGGCGGTATGCAGCGCTGCCCGGCCCTCGCTAGCGTTGACCTGCGCCCCAGCGAAGAAGTCGCCGATGGCGGATTCAAGCCCGCCCTCCACGGCTAGATCGATTAGCGCCGAACGAACCTCGTCGTCGATGCGCTGCTTCGAATAGTCCACCAGCAAGGGGCCCAGGCGGGCGGAATAGCGCCCGAATCGATCTGCGCTCGCCGGCACTTGCCTGCCAATCCATCGCTCTGCCAGCTTTCCAAGGCGGAGCCAGGAGCGGTGCTGTTCCAGAGTGTTGGAAGACCAAGTTGGCATGAACGCTTGGCGCTACTTCTGGTGGTGCCGGCGGCGCAGCAGGGCCGGCTGCTCGCGTTCGAGACGCGCTTGGTCCAGGCGCAGCAGCAGGCGTTCCTGGTGCTGATCTCGCGGCCTTGGTCCGGACGCTCGCCCCGGCGGCTCGGCAGCGAGTATCTTGGCCCAGCGTTCGCGCTTGAGCTGATGCACGCGAGCTTGGAACTCGTCGCAGTCGATCATCGTCCATGCACCTCCTCTTCGATGTCATGCAGCGCAGCGGCTTCTTCCGGCACTATATTCGCCATATATTCGCCATTCACCTGCGAGATTCGCCTGCGAGCGGGCGTTCGGCGTACAGATGCGCCAAGCGGCGAGTCCAGCGCCGATGTTCTTCGCTGCGCCAATGCACCCAGGCGCGCGGACGATCCATCAGCAGTTCTTCGAGGCCGACGATCTTTACCCGCAGCCCGTCAATGTCGACTTCGGTCAGTGGCGCGCCTTCACCGGGCAGGCCCGCCGGCGCCGGTGCTTCAAAGAGCAAGTCGAGGTCGGCACAATACCAGTAGCGCCCCTCTTTTTCGAACCCCAGGGCAGCGAACGCCGCGTCCACCTCGGCTGCGGCAGGAAGCGCTAGATCCATATCCTTGGTGGCGTAGCCTCCAGCGGTGTAGAACTCTAGCGCGCCGCCGCCAACCCAAATGGGTTCGATCCCGTGGGGGGCTAGGATTCTGGTCGCCAGTCCGTGCGCGATCATGCGGCGGCGCAGACGGGCGAGGCCTTGCTCGATGTCGCCTGCCATGAGAAGTTGGGCCGCGGCCCGCAAACCGCATCTACCTGATGGACACGGGAACATTGTCGATCAGCCGGGTGCCGCCGAGTCGGACCGCGGCCAGGATTCGCAATTCAGCGCTCTCCGGCGCGGGTGCCGCCAGCTTGGCCGCGTCCCGCACGGCGACGTAGTCGATGTCGAAGCCGGCGGCCGCGAGGGTCGCTTGCGCATCTGCCGCAAGAGCCGCGTAGTCCCGTGCTCCCGCCTCGATGGCCTTCTTCATCGCGGTCAGCGTCCGGCTGATGAGCGCCGCTCGCTGCCGGTCCTGGCTGGATAGGTAGCTGTTGCGACTGGACAGCGCCAAGCCGCTCGCCTCCCGAACGGTGGCCACGCCGACAATCTCCACCGGCATGTTCAATTGCCTGACCATGGCGCGGATTACCACCAGCTGCTGCCAGTCCTTCTGGCCGAAGAACGCCTTGTCCGGCCCAATGATGTTGAACAGCTTGGCGACAACGGTGGCCACGCCGTCGAAATGACCGGGGCGGCTGGTACCGCAGAGGGTGCTGGCGAGGGCCGGCACGGACACCGTGACATGATCCTCCTGGCCATCGGGATACATCTCCTCCACGGAGGGGTTGAAGACCAAGTCCACGCCTGCTTCGTCGAGCTGTCGCAGGTCCGCTTCCAAGGTGCGGGGATAGCTGGCGAAGTCCTCGTTGGGGCCGAACTGGGTGGGATTGACGAAAATCGACACCACGCACGCACCACGCTCCCGCCGGCAGGCGCGCACGAGTGTCATGTGCCCGTCGTGCAGGTTGCCCATGGTGGGCACAAGGCCGACGTCGAGGTGTCGGCCCTTGGCTTCGTCAAGCCAGTCTCGCGCCGACTCGATCCGATGCACCAGCTTCACGGCACCCCTATGTGAACGAGTGCTCCGGCCCAGGGAACGTCCCCTCCCGCACGGCGACGGCGTAGGCGCGGAATGCGCCGGGGATGCCGCTGTCGCTCTCCGGCAGGAAGTTCTTCACGAACTTCGGCACCCGGATGCTCGACGGCGTCAGCCCCAGCATGTCGTGCATCACCATGATCTGGCCATCGGTATGGGGCCCGGCGCCGATGCCGATGACGGATGCCTCGAGCCGCTCGGCGATCTCCCTGCCCAAGTCCACGGGCACGCACTCGAGCAGGATGATGGAGGCGCCGGAATCCTGCAGGATCAGCGCTTCGTCGACCATGGTCTGCGCTTGGCTGGGATCCCGACCCTGCACCCGATAGCCGCCGATACGGTTAATGGACTGCGGCGTGAGCCCCATGTGCGCGCACACGGGGATGCCGCGTTCGGTGAGCAGCCGGGTGGACTCGGCCAGCCAGGCGCCGCCTTCCAGCTTGACCACATGGGCGCCGGCGCGCATCAGGGCCGCGGCGCTCTCCAGGGACTGGCTTTCCGAGGCGTAGCTCATGAACGGCAGGTCGGCCATGATGAGCGCGCTTCGATTGCCGCGGCGGACGCAGTTCATGTGGTAGACCATGTCGTCCAGGGTCACCGGCAGGGTGCTGTCGTGGCCGTGCAGCACCATGCCCAGGGAGTCGCCCACCAACAGCACATCCACGCCGTTGCTGGAGATCAGTTCCGCGAACAGCGCGTCGTAGGCGGTAAGCGCGGCGAACCGTTCGCCACGGCGCTTCTTCTGCCGCAGCGTGTTCAGGGAGACGGGGTTGTTGCGGGCTTGAGCGCTCATGGTTGCGCCGCTCTCGTATTCATGGCTGCGCCATCCTCATAGCAGCGTCGGGTTCGGGTTGAAGTACTGGCGCGCACCGTCCATGGACTGGATGCGGCTGACGAGCGCCCCGTAGTGGGCCTCGTTGTGCGCGAAATCGATCTCCGCGGCGTTGACGATCAAGAGTGGCGCGTCATAGTAGTGAAAGAACTCGGCGTAGGCGGTGCTCAGGGTAGAGAGATATTCCGAGTCGATGCGCTGCTCGTAGCGGACGCCGCGCCGACCGATGCGGTCGAGCAGCACGGACACCGGCGCTTGCAGGTAGATCACCAGGTCCGGACTGGGCGGCTGGATGTCCAGGCTGTGGACGATCTGCTCGTAGAGCCGGAGTTCGTTCTCGTCCAGGGTGGCCTCGGCGAACAGCCGATCCTTCTCGATCAGGAAGTCGGTCACCAGCATCGGACCGACCAGATCGTCCCGCGCCAGCCGGGCCACCTGATCGGCGCGGTGCAGGAGAAAAAAGAGCTGCGTGGGCAGCGCGTAGCGCCGGCCATTGTGATAGAAGCGATCCAGAAACGGGTTCTCGGCACCCGGCTCCAGCATCAGCGGATGCCGGAAAGTGTTCGCCAAGCGGCGCGCGAGAGTGGTCTTGCCGACCCCGATGGGACCCTCGACGGCGATGTAGCGAGGGGCCTCGTCCCAGCGGACGGACTGGGTGGCGGCCGTCATGGCACTGCGTCCCCTTGGGGAGGTCGGGCGCCGCCGTTCGCCACTGCACGAGCACTCTCGGTCGTGCCGTTGGCCCCGTTTCTGCGGTACCGGCGTCTGCGCCGACGACGCCGCGACCGCTCCAGAGGCAGCTTTTGCATTAGCTCCTCCGGCTCTTGAACTTGTGCATCGGTCCACCAGTCGCCGAGTTCCGCCGGCACATCTTCGGCTTCGACACGCAGCATGAGGAAGTCGTAGGCGGCGCGGAAACGGCGATGTTCCAGCACCTTGGCGACATTGCCCGCGGTGAGCCGCTCCAAGCGCGGTTGCAGACCCCAGACCTCGCGCACGAAGTAGCCGTGGCGGCGCGGAATGGCGATGGTGGACTGCTGCGCGGCGAGCACGGCGCTGGCCGCGGCGTCCTGTTCGTCCCGGCTGCCATCGCCGTTGAGCGCCGCAAGGGGGGGCGAACGGTCCAGGTACTCGTGCCACAGGAAGGCGGCCAGCAGAAAACCGGGCGTCACCGGCTTGGTCTGCTTTACTCGCGCATCGGTGCTGGCGAGCGCCAAGCGAACGATGTCTTCGCCGTGGGACGGCAAGGGAAACAGAATCTCGGTGAGATCGTACTGCTGCAGCAGGTCGAACGCCCGTACGCCGTGGCCGGCGAGAAACAGCTTGAGGAACTCGTCGAACAGCCGCGCTGGGGGGATCGCGGCGAGCATCTCGCACATCGGCGCGATGGCGTTCTCGGTGTCGGGATGCATCTTGAGATCCAGCTTGGCGGCAAAGCGGATGGCGCGCAGGATGCGCACCGGATCTTCCCGCAAGCGCCGCCTGGGATCGCCGATGAGGCGCAGCGTCCGGCTGGCGATGTCGGCCATGCCGTCGCAGTAGTCGAGCACCCGATGCTCTACGGGATCGTAGTACAGGGCGTTGACGGTGAAATCGCGCCGGAAGGCGTCCTCGTCGATGGTGCCGTAGACGTTGTCGTGCAGGATGACGCCATGCTCGGACAGATGCGGCCGATGCTCTCGGGTGTCGCCGCCGTCGACGATAGTACGGCGGAAGGTCGAGACTTCAATGATCTCCCGCCGCATCCGCACATGGGCGATGCGGAACCGACGTCCCACCAAGCGCACCCGAGGAAACACCTCGCGCACATCTTCCGGGGTGGCGTCGGTGGCGACATCGAAGTCCTTGGGCGTCCTGCCGAGCAGCAGGTCGCGTATGCATCCGCCTACCAGATAGGCGGCGAATCCTGCGTCCCGCAGCATCTCCACCACGGCGACCGCGTTCTCGGACATATGCTCCCGGTCGATGCCGTGTTCGGCGGTCTGCGTCAACAAGAATGGTGCGAAGTGGTCGACATTGCGGCGATTGTAGCGACATCGCCTAGCTCTGCGCTAGTGCTTCCGATCGAGTCCAGGCAGGCAAGCATCGAACGGTATGGTTCACCGGCGCGGCGGCGGAGTGCGCTTGGAACAGGGCGATGACGGACGCGACAGCCGGCGAAACGCCGAACGACGCCGTCATGATCTTGGGTGCCGGCTGCTGTGCGGGAAGTCGGCGTCGAGCTCGTTTGCGATCGCAACCACTTCGTCTTCGAACCGCCGCTGCCGGAGGTGGCCGCCGGCACCACCAACATGCTCGATGCGGCAGCGCCGCGGCGCATGATGCTGCGCCATGGGCCGATGCACAGACGACTTCCTGCGCGTCCGAGCCAGCCTCGAAGTGGTGAACGACCATTTCAACCGCATTCCCACAAGATCCGCTCGCCGGATGTCCGCGGCAGGCGCTGAGATCGCGACGACGCAAGCCGCGCCCACTCCCATCCCTAGGCGTACGGTCAACCGCGTAGGCACCCTCTCTTTGGCGCCGGAACGGAGCGGGTTCTTCTTCGCCCCGACTCGAACGCTATCCAGCGGGCCGTTGCTGAGGAAGCAGCCGCCTAGCGGCTGCGGATCTGCTGCTAGTATCGCGTCTTCCCGTACTGAGCGAGCGTCAATCACATGGCTGCGAATTCCGACGATCTGTCCCCTGCCACGCCGATGGATGTCCGCTTGGGCGTCGCCGAAGCGGCGGATGTCGCCTTCCCGCTGCGCTGGGGCATTCTCGGCACGGGTTCGATTTCCGCGCAGTGGGTGGGCTGTCTGCGCCAGTGCAAGGGGGCCACGGTGACCGCGGTAGCAGCCCGCTCGGCCGATCGCGCCCGGCAGTTCGCCGGCCGGCACAACATTCCGGCGGCGTACGGCAGCTACCCCGAGATGGCGGCGGCCGCGGACGTGGACATCGTCTACATCGGCACCATCACCCGGCTCCACAAGGAGCACGGCCTGCTCGCCATCGAGGCCGGCAAGCATGTGCTGTGCGAGAAGCCACTGGCGGAGAACGCTGCCGACGCCGGCGCCATGTACGCGGCCGCGGCGGAGAACAACGTCATGCTCCAGGACGCCATGTGGACGCGCTTCTTTCCCGCCGTGGAACACGCCCGCGCCGCCATGGAGGCTGGCGTCATCGGCGAGCCGAAGCTGGTGCAATCGGATTTCTTCGATCCCATCTACACCATTCAGGCCGCGCCGCTGGCGTTCGGAGCGAAAGCCGCGCCCACCGCGGTGACGGCGGCTGGCCGCCGTGCTGGTGCCGCCATCGTCGAGTACGGCGACGGCAAGTGCGCGGTGCTCACCTTTCCGCCGTTCAACTGCGAACTGGCGGAAGTGACGGAGATCATCGGCAGCAGGGGCCGCATTACCCTGGAACAGCCCGGCCACTGTCCCACCGGCATCACCATCCGCATCCCGCCCGAAGGCAGGGTGCCCTCGCGCTACCGAACTCGCAACGCGCCGGCCCCGGTGCAGCGTTTCGAGTATCCGCTGCCAAGTGCCGTAGGGCTGCCGGCGGCCTTTCCGAACCAGCACGGCTTCCTCTACCAAGCCGAGGCCGTGCATCGCTGCCTAGCTGCCGGCTTGCGCACCTGCCCCCAGTACGACGAGGCGGAGTCGCTGCATGCCATGGAACTGCTGACGGCGATCAACCAGGCCCGGTTCGGGGCGACATAGCGCGGAGCAGTTCGACCCGTTGGAGCGGAACTGGCACCAGCGCTCGCTAACGCTACTGGCGCTCGAAGACGCGCAGGCGCGGGTTCGCGGGTCTCGACTCCTGCCGCGATGGCGCATCCTGCCGCCGGGGCTGCGCGGGCGCACTGGCGCGGCTGGATTCGCGCCGTCGAGGCGCTTGGCTGCGCACCGGCGGGGCGCTCGGCGAGCGCGACTGACGCTCGAAGGTGCGCGTTCGGCTGTTGGCTCCGCTCGGTTCGCGAACTTGCGACGGCATGCTCCGCACCGGCGGCGCGGGCCGGGGCGCCGCCCGCGTCAAGGCGCTCGGCGGACGCGACTGACGCTCGAAGGCGCGCAGGCGCGGGTTCGCGGGCCTCGACTCCTGCCGCCGAGCCTGTCCACGGGGCGGCGCGGGCGCATTGGCGCGGCCAGGTTGGCGCAGCCGAGGCGCTTGGTTGCGCACCGGCGGTGCTTGCCGGGGCGCCGCCCGCGTCGGAGCGCTCGGCGGGCGCTCGAAGACACGCGTTCGGACGTTGCCCCCGCTCGGAGCGCGAACGCGCGACGGCGTGCTCCGCGCCGTCGGCGCTTGCCGGGGCGCAGTTCGGGCAGGCACGGGCCGACGCTCGGCTTGCCGGTTGAAGACCCTGGCGCGGGCGTTGACGGAAGGTGCCTTTCTGACAGTTCCGGGAACGGGCGCTGGATCCGTGCGCGCTTGTGCTGCCCGCCTCGAGTCGGCGGAGGCGGGACGCGGAGCAGCGCGGACCGCCGCGCCGTTTTCTCGGCTGGTCGCCGCGGCACTCCCGGCCTGCGCTTGCCGCTGGAATGTCCGCAGCCCGGGGCGCACTTGCTCCGAGGTGGCTGGAACCGCGGCGCTGGGCGAAGTCCGGCGGGTGCTGGCGGCGCCTTCGCCGCGCCCGTTCTTGTTTCTGTGGAACGCCCTCAGGCGGGGATGGGTGCGCTTCGCTTCCTCGTACCTTTGCCGGACGTCGTCGCTCGCTTCGGATCGGGCAGCCGCCCGAGGCTCCCGGTCTTGGCGGTAGAAGGTTCGCAGGCGCGGGTGGATGCGCTCGAGTCTTTTCAAGCGCGCCGGGGCGGCGGCCTGGACGGCATCCCGCCCAGGGCGGTACCGATGGCGACGGTCGTAGCGATGGGAGTGGTAGTGGCGATGGGGGCGGTAGCCGAGCGGGTGGCGGCGGTAGTCCCAAGTGCCGACGAAGTAGCGGTACGGCCAGATGCCATCGTGGTGGTGGTACACGTAGTAGCGCACCGGATCGTAGATCCAGAACGCGTGGGAGACGCGCGTACCGACCGTCGGCGTGTACGTGTAGTCGCCGCCGCGGGTACGATAGACCGTGCGAGTGCGGTAGGTGCGCCGCTGTTCGACCACTTTCAGGCGGGGCTCCAATACCGCGACCAGCAGGTCGATGGTGACGTCGCCGGCGATGTCGAGCAGCCATGCGCCGCCCGGATCCTCCTCCGGCGCGGGTATGCGCACTTCGTACCATTCGTTTGCATCGCCGGCCGGGATCTCGAACTCCCCGGAGCGCCACTCCAGAACCAGCAGTTCGGCATGGCCTTCGGCTTCGTCCTCGGCGCGGGCGATCAGCACCACTTCATCGAGCTGGAAATCCTCGGCAGCGAACTCGGTGCGCGCATCGAGCAGCTCGTTCACCTTCAGCAGCCCGCTTTCCTCGAAGCGCATCTCGTCGAGAGGTATCTCGACGCTGACTCGGTATTGTTCGCTTGTTTCGGTGCTTCCGTAGCTGATGCTTTCGTGGCTGGCGCAGGCGACCAGCGGCGACAGGACGAGGGCAGTACTGCTAGCGACGATGGCGCGGTTCATGGCGGCGGGCTCGTTTTGCGGTCTTCGGTATCTTGCACTTTATGCAGGGCTAGGTGAACGGAACCTGAACGGGCCTGCTTGAACGAGCGCCGGATCGGATCGCCGAGCGCTGGCGGCGACACCGTGCCCACCTCCACCGCCGGGCAGCCCGTGAAGGCGGCGTACTCGCCAACCGCGGACGCGAATGCCGGCAGGAACGCATCCGGGACGTCGTCTTCGAGGAACAGCGTCTTGATCTCGAAGCGACCTTCCGGGCGATGCGCCTTGCAGTCCATGCGACCCGCGAAGCACTCGCGAAACAGGATCGGCAAGGCGAAGTAGCCGAACCGGCGCTTCTCTGCCGGCAGGTAGCACTCGATGGTGTAGTCGAAGCCGAACACCGCCAGACAGCGTTGGCGCTGAATGACCACATTGTCGAAGGGCGACAGGATGCGCACCATGTCCGGCAACTGCCTGAGCGTGCGGTCGAAGGCGTCCGGGCGGGCGTAGATCGGTTCGCCCGCCGCAGTTCGCCGGCGCACCAGATCGCCCTCGCGGACGCGCTCCGCGAGCCGCTGCCGGGCAGCCGAGCGCACTCGGGCGTCGCGGCGGAAGTAGGCGACGGTCCTATCCGTGGCGAAGCCGTGCGCGGTCAGCATGGTGTCGATGACGTGATCGGCGTGTTCGCGCAGGCTCGGCTCCGTGGTGTCGACATCCGCCGGCAGGAAGCGCTCGGCCAGCTCGTAGCGCTTCTGGAATCCTTGGCGCTCGACGCTCATGAGTTCGCCTTCCATGAACAGCTGCTCCAACGCTCGCTTGGCCGGCTTCCAATCCCACCAGCCCTCGTGCCGCGGGTTCTCCGCTTGCGCGGAGCTTCCTCTCGCGCTGCGATCTATTTGCGAGGGGTCCCCCCTCGCGCTCCCCCGCCGCGGGTTCTCTGCTTGCGAGGGGTCCCCCCTCGCGCTCCCCCGCCGCGGGCGCTCGAAATCCCGGGCGAAAAGCGGCCCTTCGGCGCGGATGCGGTCCTTCACCCAAGCCATCAGCTTCCTGTCGCGGCTGCGCATCCAGCGCATCTCGCCGCGAGCGGCGGCGCGCATCATGGGCAGCGCGAAGCGGTAGTCGCGCATAGGCAGATAGGACGCCGCGTGGCACCAGTACTCGAACGCCCGGCGTCGGCTCACCAGCCGATTGAGAATCGCCTCGTGGTACTTCGACACGCGCGTGAAGAAAGTATGGTGATGCGCTCGAGCCACCACCGAAATGGTGTCGATCTGGACGTAGCCGAGCTGTTCGAGGGCTTTCTGCGCGCCAGCCAGGCCAGTGCCGATTTTGCGGCGGCCGGCCAGTCCTTGATGGCTGAGGGCGAGGCGGCGCAGTTGGACGGGGTTGGGCGATCGGGTCAAGGGAAACAGGATTTGTGGCGAGGCGACGATTGCCTGTAGTGTAGCGAATGTCGTTGGCAAGCGGTGGGGCGTGTCCCGCAATGAATATTCGGCAAGCGATTCTTGGATTCGTCGTCGGCATGGCAGCTGCGGCGGCAGCGGCGGATGCCGTCCGCGGCAAGCGCGGCATGGTGGCGACGCGCTCGCCGGCGGCGTCCGCGGTGGGAGTCGATGTGCTGCGCGGTGGCGGCAACGCCGTGGACGCCGCGGTGGCAGTGGGTTTCGCGCTGGCGGTGACCCATCCCTCGGCGGGAAATCTCGGCGGCGGCGGATTCATGGTGATCCGCTTGGCGAACGGCGACGTGGCCGCCAACGACCATCGCGAGATGGCACCCAGCATGGCGCGCCGGGACATGTACCTGGACGACGATGGCGACGTGATGCCGGGCCTGTCCACGGCATCCCATCTTGCCGTCGGCGTACCCGGCACGGTGGCCGGCCTGCTCGATGTGCTGGCGCGATACGGCACGCTGTCGCGCCGCGAGGCCATCGCGCCGGCGTTGCGACTGGCGCGGGAAGGCTTCGCCCTGCCGGCGGACATCGCAGCCCAGTTCCAACGCCATCGGGAACAATTCGCGCCCTACCCCGCCAGTGTCGCCAAATTCGCCCAGCCGGACGGCAGCGCCTTCGCGGCCGGAGACGTGTTTCGCCAGCCGCACCTTGCCGACACGCTGGAACGCATCGCCGAGCAGGGACGCGACGGATTCTACGCCGGGCGCACCGCGGATCTGATCGTCGCGGAGATGGTGCGCGGGGGCGGCTTGATCGATCGCGACGATCTCAAGGCCTACCGTTCGACTTGGCGGCAGCCCGTGCGCGGCGGGTATCGGGGCTATCAGATCGTGTCCATGCCGCCGCCGTCCTCCGGCGGCATACTGCTGGTGCAGATGCTGAACATGTTGGAACCGTTCGACGTCGGCGGCATGGGCTTCGGCAGTCCCGCGGCGATCCATCTGATGGTCGAGGCGGAACGACGCGCCTATGCCGATCGGGCCCAGCACTTGGGCGATCCGGACTTCTACGACGTGCCGGCGGCGATGCTGACGGATCGCGGCTACGCCCGGCAGCGGTTCGCCGACTTCAAGGCGGACGCCGCGTCCAAATCCGAACACATCGGCGCCGGCCAGTGGCCGGAGGAAAGCCCGGAGACCACCCATGCTTCCGTCCTCGACGAGGCCGGCAACGCCGTCGCCTACACCACCACCCTGAACTTGGGCTACGGCGCGAAGATCGTCGTCCCCGGCGCCGGCTTTCTGCTCAACAACGAGATGGACGACTTTTCCAGCAAGGCCGACACGGCCAACTCCTTCGGCTTGATCGGCCGCGAAGCCAATGCCATCGCGCCGCGCAAGCGGATGCTGAGTTCGATGACGCCGACCATCTTGCTGCGCGAAGGAGAACCCGTTCTGGTCACCGGCTCGCCGGGCGGCAGCACCATCATCACCACGGTGCTGCAAGTGATGGTCAACGTCATCGACCACGATATGGATCTGGCGACGGCGGTGGCCGCGCCTCGGCTGCATCATCAGTGGCGGCCGGACCGCGTGGTCTTCGAGGCCGAGGCGCTGTCGCCGGAGACGCGAGCGGCGCTGGAGCGCAAAGGCCACGCCAACCTGGTGGAAATCGGCTTCGGCATCGGCGATGCCAACTCGGTGATGCGAATCGGCGACGAGCTGCTCGGCGTCGCCGATCCGCGCAATGCCGGCGCCGCGGCGGGATTCTGATTTCGTATTTTCGTCACCGCTCTTCGGGCGCAGCGCAAAACGCGGTTTGGAACTGCGCCCTCGACGCCAGCAACTCGGCTGCGCTGCCGTCCATCTCGTGCCAATACTTGCGCAGACGCCAGCGAAACCAGCCACGAAAAGGGAAGTCCGACGGCTTCCATCCCTTCGCCTGTCCGTCCGCCCGTTCGAGCCTGGCGCAATCCGGCGCTGCGGCGGACAGGCTCCCCCAATGGCTTTCGAACAACGCACCCGAGGCCAAGGACATTTGGCCGGTTGCGCTGGCAGTTCCCGAACTTCTCGCCGTTCGTTGCGACGCCGTTTCCAGGCGGCGCGTCCGCTCGCGGCAGGCGGAATCCAGCGCATTCATTAGATTTTTTTCGCGGCCTGGGGCGTCCGTGGCGAATTGCAAGGCCTTTGAATACGAGAACTCGACCTTATTTGGAAGGCATCGACCAATTCGTCGGTCCCAACAGGAAATGGAGATGAACATGGCTATCGTACGTTGGAACCCCTTCCAGGAAATCGATCAGTTCTTCGACCGCCACCTCTATTCGGGCAGGCCCGGAGGGCTGCCGGAGAACGACAGCGCCTGGAGGCCGTTGGCGGACATCCGGGAAACCAAGGACGCCTACCGCGTCGAGGTGGAGTTGCCGGCCGTGGAGGCCAAGGACGTGAACATCGAGCTGAACGCCGGCATGCTGCACGTCATCGGCGAGCGGCGCTACGCCAAGGACGACGAAACGGATCGCGTTCACCACAGAGAGCGGGGCTACGGCAGGTTCGCGCGCAGCTTCCGGCTGCCGGAGGATGCCGATGCGGACGCCATCCGCGCCACTGCCAAGGACGGGGTGGTGACCATCACCGTCGGCAAGAACGCCAAGGCGCTGTCCCGCTCCATCGCCGTCGAAACCCACTGACCGCCTGAACCACCGCGCCTCGGCCTCGCATCGAGGTGCGCCGGCTGCGGCCGTTCCTATGATCCGGCCACACGAAGTCGGCGGCAGCGCGGACGCGCCGCCTTCCATCCCGCCAGCAGGCCGATGAACGGGGAGCGGGATTCCGCGATCGTCCTGCCGGACGAAGGGGACGTTCGGATCCGGACGCCGACGTCGCGGATGCGAACGACGAGAGCGGAACTCGGTCGGAACTCCTGGCAATTCCGTGCCGATTTCCCGTCCACCGGCCACCGCAACTGTTGGCCCAAGCAACGCAAACGCTTGGCGCTGGGCTCGGTGGCAGCCACCAGCCCCAGTACGCCGGCTGCTTTCCTCGGCGGGCTGGAGTCGGCGCTGCCGTCCATGCCCGCAGACACGGCGTGGATCGCCTCGACGAACTCATCGCCCATGTTTTCCCAAGGCGCGACGAGTCTCAAAATATCTCACCCGTACCGAATTGCCGTACTGCAAGAACTTGAGCAACGGTTTTCAGCTTCGCCATCTGGGGGCACCCGTACCCGTTGTTGTGCGGAAGGGGACTCGGGCATTTGAGGTACCACACATCCAGCTTCCCCATCGGTTCCCTCTTTCGCTTGAGAACCATGCCAACGCTGTGGACAGGACACCGGTACGCTGGAAATGAATGACCCCGCAGTGCGACCAAGTCTTGGCCTATCCTTCGGCCATACCTATTGTCGAAAGCCTTTCGACACATCTCAACGCGGCTCATCGCGAGTGCTTCGTTGTCCCGGGGAAGCAATGTGCCGAAGTCGGCCTTGGTGACGTTTTCGGTATTCCGGCAATGTCTTCGGTCCGATAAATCGAAGTAGAATCCAGTGCATCCCCAGAAGTAACTCGGGTGCGCATTCAGGATCTGGGCTCTTGGCAGTTGCAGGATCATGGACTGTCCGCACTTCGGACAACGCTTCTCCGTAGCTTGGCCTATGTGCCACTCCACTATGTGTATGTGATCCGGATCGATGAATACGACGTCGTATTCATCCGGCGTAGATGCCACGGTTTCCCTGGCTCCAAGCTTCCGGGCTATCCCATCGCTCTCCCGTATTAACTCGTCATACCGTTCGCGGGCTTCCGGCGACATCCTGCCATCGCGTTTTACTTGTTTGTGGATATCGAGGATCTCCGCATCAATCTCGGCCTGGCGGCCTTCGTAATGCCTACGCTGTTGTTCGTTGTTCCGACGTGCGAGAGGATCGACAACCATCGTCGCTACCAAGTCCGCGAGTGCGCGTTTCGCGGACCCGATAGCATCAGCGGCAATCCCCAGCAGGCCCTTGCCCACCTCCACTGCGCTGTCGAGAACTCCCCGGAGAAACCCCATGAACCGATCTCCTACTTCGATTGCTGGCGAAATTCAGTCGCCTTTCGTGCCCGTTCCAAATCCCTGCGAGCCTCCGTGACCTCCATGGGTTCTGGAGGTCGGGGAGGAGCCTTCAATCGGGCACGTTTCAACGCCTGCTCCCACTCCCCTCTGATCCAACGGTAGATACGTTTGCCTCGCCACACCGCAAGGCCGATGCCCACCACAGGAACGCCTGCGGCCAGCAAATTCAGGAACCAGCCGACAGCCTCCTCAACAACTTCCTCCGGGAGATCGTCAGTCGAAGAGGGGAGTTGCGGAACAGCCATGCCGTTCTTCGCCGCGAGGCCGGCGATTGCTCCGACATCGACGAGGTCGTTCTCGAACAGCGTTTTGACTGCCGCCAGTGCCGCCTCGCGAATGTCATCATCGATGGCAGCGCTTTCAAACAGCTCCGTCGCGCCGGTACCGCGCGGATCCAGGCCGGCCCCCAAGTTTGCCGCCATCGCACCCTCAAAGGCATCCATCTGGGGTTGGTTCGCAAACGTAAAGTGATCGACCAACTCCCAGTTCTCGCCATTGTCGGTCGGGTAGTTCGAGCCCGTATCATTCAATGCCGCAACACGAGACTGGACATCCCCTTCCGTGGTCTTGCCTACCTTGTGGATGAGCGGGCCGTAGCCCCCGCCCGCAGGCGGCTTGGCGATATAAACGCTGAACGACATGCTTTCGGTATCCATCCTGGGAGTTGCGGAGAGTAGTAGTGTGGCTATGATGTGTCAAGCAAGACGCGTGCGTTACGGCCAGAAGCCGCAGCAGGCTCAGCGTTGGAATATCTTTGCATGCGGATATCGAGCGCGGGAAGCCAGCGGGCGCATAGTCCCGGTAACGCCGCACCCGATCAACGGAGAATTCCAGGGTGGACCTGGACAGCGACGACGCATCCCGCAGCGCCCTGGCATCGTTCGGATGCACCTCGCCGAGGTGCCGTCCAGCGCCGCCGTCTCTCCCTGTCCGTCCGTCGAGCCCTGAAGACGGCTTCCACCACGCCTTTCTTCGTCCATCGGCCAAACCACCGGCACACTGTGCCCACGTTCTAAAGCGCTCCGGCAGGGCCCGCCACTTGCAGCCGTTCTCCGGCACACATGGAATGCCGTCGAGCACCTGCCGGCTGTCCAGAACGACGATGCTGGACAGAATGCGGGCGATCTTCTCGAATTGCGGTTTCACGAGTTCAACGCCTGTTCCCTTATGGTTTTTCAACCGTCCCTTTGTAATACACATAGTGCAAACGCGCCCTAGGAGATCGCCCTTGCCGCAAGTGCCTGGGCAGACTACCCTCGTGGCGCTTGATGCACGGAGGGGATGTGACGAACGAAACCGGGCGGCACCGTCAGCCCGCGGCCGAGAAAAACGCCTCCGCGGCGGCGCCGGGACAGCCGCGGGCGAAATTGGACCGGCCGGTGTTCGCCATCAGCGCAAGCTGCGTGGTGGCAGCGGCGGTGCCGATGATCGTCTTTCCCGAGGCGGCGGCGACGCGGATCGACCAAGTCTACGGATGGATCGTCGGCGCCTTCGGCGTCTTCTATCTCTGGGCCACCATCTTCGCCACGGTGTTTTTGGCTTGGCTGGCATGCAGCCGTCATGGCCGGCGAACGCTGGGCGACGACGCCAAGCCGGAGTACGGCACCTTGAGCTGGATGGCCATGCTGTTCTGCGCCGGCATCGGCTCCGGCCTCGTCTACTGGTCCACCGTGGAGTGGGCCTACTATCTGGACCAGCCGCCCTTCGGGGTCGCGCCGGGCACCGAGTCGGCCCGGGAGTGGGCGGCCGCCTACGGCATCTTCCATTGGGGCATCTCCGCCTGGTGCCTGTATTGCCTGCCCACTGTCGCCATCGCGTGGCCGTACTATCGCTACCGCCTGCCCTACCTGCGCCTGTCCGGGGCGTTGGTGGGGCTGTTCGGGCGGGATTTCGCACATCGACCTTGGGGACGTGCCGTAGATCTGCTGTTCATTATCGCGCTAATCGGCGGCACCGGCACGTCGTTGGGGCTCGCCACGCCCATGCTGGCTGCAGTGGCGGCCCGCCTGTTCGGCATCGACGAGTCTTTTTGGCTTACCGTCGCCATCGCCGGCGTGTGCGTGGCGCTGTTCGCGACCAGCGTGTACCTGGGTCTCGAACGGGGCATCCGGCGGCTTTCCACCGTCAACTTGGCGCTGGCCGGCGTGTTCCTCGTCTGGGTGCTGGTCACGGGACCGGCCATCTTCGCTTTGGAGCTGGGCACGTCGTCCATCGGCTTGATGGTGCAGGAGTTCGTACGCATGAGCACTTGGACGGATGCCGTGCGCAACAGCGGCTTCATCGAGGATTGGACGGTTTTCTACTGGGCGTGGTGGATCGCCTATGGTCCGTTCATGGGCCTGTTCGTCACCCGGATTTCCCGTGGCCGTACGCTGCGGGCGGTGATCCTCGGCATGATCGGCTTCGGCACTCTGGGCTGCGCGGTGTTTTACGTGGCATGGGGCAACAGCGTGATGTGGATGGACATGCACGAGGGCATCGGCTTTTTGGACTTGGTGCGCGACGGCAAGCCCGCCACCGCCATCGCCGGGGCGGTGGCCAACGTGGCCGGCCAGCCGCTGCCGTTGGCGTTGTTCCTGGCATTGGGGTTGATATTCGTGGCCACCACCTACGACTCCGCCTCCTATTCCATTTCCGCGGCCGCCACGCGAGGACTCACGCCGGGCGCGGAGCCGTCGCGCCCTCATCGCGTGTTTTGGGCCTTCGCCTTGGCGCTGCTTCCCGTGGCGCTGGTAGCGATCAACACCTTGGACGCCGCCAAGTCGGCAACCTTGGTGGCATCCCTGCCGCTCTTGGCCGTAACAGTGTTGATGGTGGCGTCGCTGCTGCGCTCGTTGCGCGAGCCCGACTGTCCGCCGTGAGCCGCGCAGCGCCACCGGCGGCATCGCTAGCCATGCCGCGTACCACGGCACCTGCGCACCCGAGCTGTTGACGGCATCGGACTGGGCCGCCGAGCCCATCCGTAGCGTACCGCGACGCGAGCATGGTATGGACGCCGGGCGGAGTACTTGCTAAAAAGGCCCATCCGCGCCGATGCCATTGAGAAAGAGACACCATGTCCGTGATACTGTCGAAGCTCGACCCCCGTTCCGAGCAGTTCCAGAAAAACCGCTCGGAGATGCTCGCCAAGCTGGCCTACTTGGACGAGCTCTACGAGCAAGCCGCTCAGGGCGGCGGCGAGGAGGCCATGACTCGCCTCAAGTCCCGGGACAAGCTGCCCATCCGCGAGCGCATCGCCCGGGTGCTGGACCCGGATTCGCCGTTCCTGGAGATCAGCCCGCTGGCGGCGTGGAACTCGCATTACAACCTAGGCTCCGGGTTCACCGTCGGCATCGGCGTCATCGAAGGCGTGGAGTGCGTGATTCTCGGCCACGATCCCTCGGTCCAGGCCGGTGCCATGAACCACTTCAACTCCAAGAAGCTGATGCGGGGCTTGGAGATCGCCCGGGAGAACCGCATGCCCTACGTCCAGTTCGTCGAGTCCGCCGGCGCGGATCTGCGCGGCGGGGGCGGCGGCGGACGCGGGGGCGGCGGGCGCGATGCCGGCATCGAGGACCGGGACGCCTTCGTCCGACAGGTGCTGGAAGGAATGCGCGGCGCCACGGGCCACTTCGCCGAATCCGGGCGGCTGTTCTACGAGATCACCGAGCTCTCCAAGATGCGCATCCCCACCATTTCCGTGGTGTTCGGCGTCTCCACCGCCGGCGGCGCCTACCAGCCCGGCATGAGCGACTACAACATCTTCATCCGCGGCCGCTCCCGGGTGTCCCTAGGAGGCCCGCCGCTGGTGAAGATGGCCACTGGCGAAGATGCGGACGGCGAAGAACTGAGCGGCGCCTTCATGCACACCACCACCTCGGGCCTCGGCGACTACTTGGCGGAGCACGAACTCGACGGCATCCGCCTGTGTCGGGAAGTGGTGGCGCATCTGAACTGGCGCAAGCTCGGCCCGGGCCCGACGCTGCCGGCGAACGAACCCGTCTACGACCAGGAGGAACTGCTCGGCATCGTCGGCGAGGATCTCGCCGTGCCCTTCGACATGCGCGAGGTGATCGCCCGGGTGGTGGACGGCTCGCGCTTCGAGGAGTTCAAGCCGCTGTACGGCCCGACGCTGGTGTGCGGCTGGACGTCCATCCACGGCTACCCCATCGGCATCCTCGGCAACAACGGCGTACTGATGTCCGAATCATCGGAGAAGGCGTCGCAGTTCATTCAGCTCTGCAACCAGGTGGACGTGCCGCTGTTGTTCCTGCACAACATCACCGGCTACATCGTCGGCACGGACTTCGAGAAGCGCGGCATCACCAAGAACGGCTCGAAAATGATCAACGCCGTTTCCAACTCCACCGTACCGCACATCACGGTGATAGTCGGCGCTTCCTACGGCGCCGGCAACTACGGCATGAGCGGGCGCGCCTACGGCACCCGCTTCGCCTACACCTGGCCCACCGCCAAGATCGCCGTCATGGGGCCGAAGCAGCAGGCCGGGGTGATGACCATCGTGCAGCGCGCCGCCGCCGAGCGGCGCGGCTTCGAGTTCGACGAAGAAGCCAACGGCAAGCGCGTGGAGCGCATGGAAATCCAGCTCGAAGAGCAGTCCAAGGGCCTGTTCGCCACTTCCCGGGTGGCCGACGACGGCATGATCGATCCCCGCGACACTCGCGATTTCATCGGCATCTCGCTGTCGGCCTGCCACAACAACGTCGTCCAAGGCACCAAGGAGTTCGGCACATGGCGCATGTAACACGGCCAGCTTTCGGCAGGTCGCCCGCAGCTAGATGCTAGATCAAGGAAACAATAGGTTGTCGAATGTCCTCTGATACCATCGCGCCCATCCGCCGCCTGCTGATCGCCAACCGCGGCGAGATCGCTCGGCGCATCATCCGCACCGCCCACGATATGGGCATATCGACTGCCGCGGTGTATGCCGACGGCGATGCCGGCGCGCCGTTCGTGAGCGAAGCGGACACTGCCATCGCCTTGAACGGCCAGACCTCGGCGGAAACCTATCTCGACATCGGCAAGATGCTTGATGCCTGCCGCCGCACCGGCGCCGATGCCGTGCATCCGGGCTACGGCTTCCTGTCGGAGAACGCGGCGTTCGCGCAAGCGGTGACCGATGCTGGCATCCGCTGGGTGGGGCCGTCCCCAGAGGCCATTGCCCAGATGGGCGACAAGCTGTCGGCCAAGCGCGTCATCCAGGAAGCCAACGTGCCGACGCTGCCGGCCATCGAGTTGGAGCCCGGCGCGGACTTCCAGGCCGCGGCCGAGCAAATCGGCTACCCGGTGCTGGTGAAGGCATCTGCCGGCGGCGGCGGACGCGGCATGAGAGTGGTGGAAATGCCGAAGGATCTGGCAGCCGCCATCGCCGGCGCACGTCAAGAGGCCGGTGCCGCGTTTGGCGACGACACCTTGTTCCTGGAACGCTGGCTCACTGCGGCCCGGCATGTGGAAATCCAGATGCTCGGCGACAAGCACGGCAACATCGTCCATTTGTTCGAACGCGAATGCTCCATTCAGCGTCGCCACCAGAAGATCATCGAGGAAGCGCCGTCGCCGGCCGTGGGCCCCGAACTGCGCGCGCGCATGGGCGAAGCCGCAGTGTCCGCGGCGCACCGGATCGGCTACTCCTCCGCCGGCACCGTGGAGTTCCTGCTGGACGGCCGCGAGTTCTGGTTCCTGGAAGTGAACACCCGCTTGCAGGTGGAGCATCCGGTCACCGAGGAAATCACCGGCCTGGACCTGGTGCGCGAACAGCTGCGCATCGCCGAGGGCGAGACGCTCGGCTACGGCCAGGACGACATCGCCATCGACGGCCATGCCATCGAAGCTCGCATCTACGCGGAAAACCCGGCCAACGACTTCCTGCCTTCGCCCGGCACCGTGGAGGTGTGGCGACCTGCCGCGAGCCTCGCCCGATTCGATTCCGGGGTGGAGTCCGGCAGCGAGGTGAGCGTGGCGTTCGACCCCATGATCGCCAAGGTCGTCGTGCATGCGCCCACCCGACGCGAGGCCGCGGCACGGCTGGCGCGGGCGCTGGAACAGACGTCGCTGCAAGGGCTGCGACACAACCGCGACTTCCTGGCGGCCACGCTGCGCGAACCGGCCTTTCTGGCCGGCGACACCACCACGGACTTCATCGAGCGCATCAACCCGCCGCGTACGCGGCTGCTCTCCGGCGAGACCCTGGCGGACGCGGCGATCGCGGCAGCCATTGCAGCCCAGGCCCTGCGCCGGGCGTCGGCGAAGGTGCAGCGCGGCTTTCCGAGCGGCTGGCGCAACTCCGTGATGCCGCCGGAACGGACGACCTTCAAGCATGGCGACGACGAGATCGCCGTCCGCTATCGATGCCGTCGCGACGGCACCTTCCACATGACCATCGGCGAAGATCCCGAACGCGCCGTGGCGGTATTCGCTGCCGGCGCAGGCGTCGGCGCATCCAGCAGATGCGTGGATGTGGAAATCGACGGCCGCCGTGTGCAGCTTGCCGTGGTGCCGAAGGACGACCGCTGGCTGATCCACGGCACGGACTTCGATGTGGAGCTCGAAGAACTGCCGCGTCTGCCCGTCCCCGGCCTGCTGGAAATCAAGGGCGGCCTGACCGCGCCCATGCCCGGCAACGTGCTCGCCACCCATGTGCGCGAAGGCGACGCCGTGCGCGAAGGCCAGCTGCTCTTGGTGCTGGAAGCGATGAAAATGCAGCATCGCATCACCGCCCCCTTCGACGGCGCGGTGAAGGAACTGCACGTGGTCGAAGGAGAGCAGGTGGACAACGGCGCCCTGCTGGTGCTGCTGGCGGAGGCCGGCGAAGAAGAGGAAGACGCGGAAAACGCCGAGGGCGAGTAGAAAACGGAGGAATCATGTCCCAACTGGAAGCCACCATCTACGAAATCAAGAACGGCGCCGCCTGGATCACCCTGAATCGACCGCGGAACCGCAACGCGCTGTCGGCGGTGCTGGTGAGCGAACTCTACGACCACCTGCTGGCCGCCAACGACGATCCCGCAGTCCGCGCCATCGTCGTCACCGGCACGGACCCCGCCTTCTGCGCCGGCGCGGATCTGAAGAGCCCGCCCGGCGCCTCCATTGAAGGCCGTCGCGCCGTGCCCTATCCGCAGGTGCTCACCACCATCCTGGAAAGCCCGAAACCCGTCATCGCTGCGGTCAACGGCGCCGCCTTCGCCGGCGGCCTGGGTCTGGTGGGCGCGGCGGACATCGTCGTCACCGCCGCCGAGGTGCAGTTCAGCTTCAGCGAAGTGCGCATCGGCGTCATTCCGGCGGTGATCTCCGTGGTCTGCATCCCCAAGCTTGGCACCCATCACGCCATGCGCCTGTTCGTCACCGGCGCCCGCTTCACCGGCGCTGAGGCGGTGGCAATGGGCTTCGCCCACCGCGCCGTGCCTCGTACCGAACTCGAAGCCGCAGTCAACGAAGAACTCGACATGATCAACCGCGGCGGCCCGAACGCCGTTGTCGAATGCAAAAAGCTCGTCCGCCGCGTACCTCGATATCCCGATCTCGAGGAAGCCTTCCGCGAAACCGCCGCATGGAGCGGACGCATGTTCCGCAGCGAGGAAGCCGCCGAAGGCATGGCGGCGTTCCGAGAGAAACGCGACGCGAACTGGATCGAATAGTAGCGCAGCGCGGCCTTGCGCCAGCCGCCTACGCCACGAATCGATACGGGGCAGCGTGAGAATGCTCACCAACAGCCGCTGCCTCAATGACTATTATCTGCTCCCCTAGGGGTAGAGTACGTCCGCAGCTTCGGATCGAGAACCGTGCCGTACCTTTTCGAGGCGGAATGGATTGGGGAGGGATCACTCATGCCAAGTCAACTCCGAAACAATCGGATTCTCATAAACGTGATTATCACCCTTGCGCTGGCTGTCTCCGCAGGATGCACATGCACACATCAAAAACCGTTACCTAAGCCTACCCAGCGCCCTGAATGCGACGGCCAAGAGATGAATGCGGCCATTCGGCAGCTAGAGCAAGACATGCGCAGCAGCATCAAGGACGCCAAAGGGTTTCTCAGCGGAGAAATTCAGGAGATGGAGAAACGCCTGGACGAACGAATCGGGACGCTGGAGCCCGAACCCAGTGGGATCAAGCCCCATTCACATGAAAAACTCGCAAGCATTCTAGTGAGCATGGAAAGCGTCAATGACAGCATCAAGAGTATAGATAGTAAGATAGCTAGAGTAGAGACACGACTAAGTGAAAATATCGTCTCTGTGGAGGCAAGTTTGAAAGAAAAATGGACTAACGAAGAGGCACAGCTTGATGAGAAAAGCAAGGAAATAAAGCTGATGATTAATGGCCTCGAATCAAATATTGCTGAGTTAAAGGGAAACATCGCTGCTATACAGAGCGGTTTAGAAGATATCAAACGTGAGATTGAAGATGCAAGATGGTGGGCCCTGGGCTTGGTGGGAACGCTCCTTGTTGGGCTGGTAGGGCCGTGGCCGTTCGTCTGGAAGAGGCTCTCCAACGATTCGCGTTGACACACCTAATGTCGTCCAGTGTAGACCGGCCGCTATGGCAGCCCCTCCCCAAGTCCTCCGCTTCGCGCCCAGCTGCTGATCGGTAATCTGCCGGCCGGGCGGCGTACTCCAAGCCCGGCAGCGCCGATGGTAGGGATCGCCTATTTCCGTTGGCCCCGCATCGTCGAGAACGCAGAAGTCCTCGTTGGCAACCACGGTACGCTCGAACTGGTTGGCTCAGCCGATGGGGTCCATATGCACAGGTTCGCGGTCCGAAACCCAGATGTCCACCGCCTCCAAGAACGCCCTTGCCTCGGCATTCGCAGCCGCTCCGGCGATGACGATCCCGATGTGGGATCGGTGCGCGATCCAGATGTCGATTCCAGAGCCCAAGCGCACCAGAGGCAGCAGCGAGTACTATTCGGATAAGCGGCCGGCCCGCTAGTAGTTCTCCGGCGACAGGATGGCTTGCGACGCGGCGTTGATGCGTCTGTCAGGCGCGTTGGAACTCCTGCCAGTCGATCCCTAGCTGCCGAACAGCGCCGCACCGTCCCCAGCTTCAAGTCGCGACCGCCCCAGTCGGGTATGACGGTTCCACACCGGGAGTGCGGGTTGAGCCACTTTCGATGAGATCCGCTCCCTCTGCGCTCCCGTTCCTGGCAACCGAGGACTGTCAGCTTTCGAGCGACTTCGCGATAGGTCACGGCGCCGACACGACAGTATCGAGCCAGAGCGGATCTTGGGAAGAGAGCAGCTCGACGCTGGACGGCAGCAAGCGCCCCTGATCCTCGTACAACTCGATCACGGCCAGAAAGGCGTCCCCGACATTTGCCAGCGCTTCGTCGATGGAGTCGCCTTCGGTCACCAGCTCGGGCAGCAACGGCGAAGTAACCGTATATCCCCCCTCGGGCTGGGGCGTCAAGACGAGGGGCAGCTTGTAGTTCATCGCCGTTTTCGCCTGTGTCGCCGTCTGCCGCGCGGCAGCCTATTCCGTAGGCGTCGCCATGTCGAGGGTTCGTCGTCGTCCCGACTCGGTCTCGCGTACATGGGGACGCCACCAGGATTCTTCAGTTTCCCTCCGCAGCACCCGTACCGACGTGGCGGGACGTGGCGGATAGTGTATGCAGCGAGCCGCGGCCAGCAGCCTAGCGAAGGGATCGCTCGTGCGCGGCGCGGCGTTCCGGGAGAAACGCGACGCGAGCTGGATCGAGCAGTAGCGCATTTCATCCCCGGCAATGCCTCGGGCCAGCTCTGGGTGGACTCGCGCACACTGTCCTCGGTCGACAGAAGTGCTTGTCTTCGTTGGTGTTCGCGCCTGTCCGCATCGAAATTCAATCTCTGGATCTTGACGAATAACGCCTCCGTAGAGCAATGAACCAGTCGTCGATATCGGGTTCCGATCGCGGTTCGGATGCAGTCACCCGGTATTCGATTCCCTCTTGCGCAAGCTCCACGATAGGTCGCCTCATCCAGCCAGCAGGCGGATGTCGTGACGGTGTACAAGGAGCCGGCTTGGGAGCGCCGAGCCGCGTCAATGAGCCGGACACGTCGGCGAAAACGGATTGGCGCCACTCTCCTCATGCGCCGCAAGTCCGCGGCCGGCGCCATCAACGTCTATCCTTCCACAACCGCACGGTAAAGCGGTGCTCTTGTGCAATCAGGTCGGGTTCGGTGCCGTTGTGGGCCCGCATGCCGGGAATGATCTTGTTGCGCACGCCCATGCCGCGGGCATCGACGTAGCCATAGTCGCGCATGATGTTGACCAGCGTCTGATTGCGGGCGTAGCGCATGCCTTCCTTCATCCCGTCGAGGGTGACGGTGTTGGGCAAACAGCCAGGACTGACCACTTCGAGCCGGTCGGAGAAGATGGCCAGCATGATGTCCGTGCCGACGATGCTGTAGTCGCGGTGAACGAGGGCGTTCACGACGGCTTCGCGAACGACGCTTTCCGGGTACTCCCAACGGTCGATTCGGCGGGCGCCCTCCAGGCGGGCGGAAGGCGTCGTGTTGCGCCGCACGAAATCCCATGCCCGATCGACCAGCCCGGGCTCGACCAGCGCACCGTCGAGCGCGCCAAGCGGAACCAGGGGGCCTTTGAGGTTCTCATCGGCGCGAGTCGCGTAACCGGGCTCGCTGTCCGGATAGCAGATGGCGCGAATGCCCGATTGCGGCACGTATCGATTCGGCGTTTTCCCGAACAGAAGCAGACCGTCGATCGTCGCGACACGCTGCCCCGAGGACTCCGTCATCAGTTCGACATTGCGCAGCAACGTTTCCCAGCCGTCGCGATCGCTCTGTGCAGGGGCTGCACCCTCACGAACGCGAGTCAGGTAATCGTGCAGGCGGCGGGATTCGAATGCATCAAGGCTGGCACCCGGCGCAGGCTTCAAGCCGTAATGCACGCGCCCCGACGCCTGGTACATTCTTGCCAGCTCTTCGCGGCTCGCTTCCCTGGAGGTGTTGCCGACACGGATGTAGTAGGTCTTGCGGCCGTTGTGGACGCGCGCGTAGGGTTTGTCCGGTCCCAAGGTGACCCGAACGGCGAGAACGTCCCGTCCCGGCTCGATGTCCCTCGCCCACGCAAGGAACGGGACTATCGGCGGCTCGATCTTGACCCGGCAGATATCGGCAACCCACTCTTCAGGGCGTTCGCGGGACGTTCCCGAGACCCGCCCGTCGTCCTCGACGCCGAGCAGAACGGCACCGCCGTTCAGATTGAGAAAGGCCACGAGTTCCTTGGCGAGATCGTAGTTCTGCACAAGGTCGCGCTTGAACTCCACGGTGGAGTTCTCGCCGTTTCGGATCAGCTCGATCAGTTCAGTCTTGTTCATAAGCGTTTTCAGAAACCGTACTTCAACCGCCTCTTCTCGAAGGCGTTCTTGCCGCCTTCCAGAATATCCTCGACAAGTTCCCGTACCGTTTGTGCGTCGATGGAACCCATATGTTCCGGCGCGGCCTGTGCTTTTCCCTCGTCCGCTTCGCCTTTCGCCGCAAGACCGATGATCATCTCGGCGTCGCCGAGCACCGGGATGTTGGCGTTGTGGGTCGAGAAGATGAACTGCCGCCGGCGCTTCTCCTCGCGCATGCGGGGGACGACGCCTTCGGTGATGAAGCGGTTGTCGAGGTCGTCCTCCGGCTGATCGACGATCAGAGGCGCGTCGGACTCGATCAGCAGAAGCAGCAGCACGGCGGTGGCCTTCTGCCCGGTGGAAAGCGCGTCGAGCGCCTGCCACGAGGGCGGTGCGCCGGATGTCGCCGTATTGAGCCGGATGGCGGTCGTGGTCGGCAGTTCCAGCTCCTCGATGCGCATCAGTGTCTCGGCGGACGCCTTGGCAAGTCGCTGCGCCTGGGCCGGCGGAACGGCATAGGTCTTTTGCACGGTATCGGCGTTCGTGCGGCAGCTTTCGACGAACCGCGGCAGCGAAAAGTCATCTATGCCAGCGAGGGCGTCGATCGCCTCAGAGAGGCGGCCGCCAATATTCTCGCGGAGCAAGCGGAACAGCGGCTCCCGATCACCGGCGGCGGCCACTTCGACCTGGACGCGGTCGTGCAGTTTCCTGCCAACTTTCCTGGCGGCCCGATCCAGCCGCCGGAACTCCTCGGCTTTGAGATCTTCCCATTCGGCAAGTAATGCCCGGCGTTGCGTTGCGTACTCCTTTTCCAACGCCAGCAGCAGCGGCCGGCGCTCCCGCAGCGGACGTAAGCTTTCGATCTCGTGCCGCAGGCGAATGAATTCCTCCCCGTCCACTGCGGACTTCTGTAAATCGCGCAGGATTTTCTCGTAATCGGCCTGGACTTCCTTCTTGCGTTCGTTCCAGCGGGAGCGGATACCCTTGATGCCGTCGTCGGCCCGTTTCAGCGCAGCGTCGAGTTGGTTGACAATCTGTTCGAGGTCGGCGCTTAGCCGTTCCAGGATGTCGTTCGCGCCGGCGAGGATTTCCTTGCCCGGTAGGTCGTCGAGCGCCCGTAGCGACAGAAAATGCCGATCGATGGGAACTTCCTGGCACAGCAGATCGAGGCATTCGCGAAACGTTCCCATGCGATCGGGGATCGAGTCGAGCACACGTTCCTCCCGAACAAGCAAACTTTGCTCGCGCAGGCGGTCTTCGAGACCGGCTTCACGGAACCGCTGCAGCGTCTCCTCCAGTCCCGGCAAAGCGGCCAAGCGTTCATCGATCTGTCGGATCTCCGCCTGGACATCCAGGAGTCCCTGCCTCGTTTTCTTGAGCTCTCGACGCAGATCGGCCTTGCGGCGGGGCAGCGATTCGTCGCGTTCGACAAAGCGGTCGAGCAGACGGGTGAGTTTCTCTGGGCTTCTGGTGAGTTCGGATATCTCGTGCTGGCCGTAGATTTCGACGCCTGGAAGGATGTCTTCGGGGAGCAGGTTCGACACCTGGCCGTTTTCGCCGCGCACTACCGGCGGGTTGGGGATGATGCGCTCGATCCGGTATCGGCGCGGTGCCGGGCGGATGCAGCGCGCCAGCAGCGAAACCTTGGTGCCGCTGCGGAGCACCAGGCGCACGATCCCCTGGTGGGATTGCGTTGCCTCCTCGCCGATGGGGTCCAGGCCCAACACGCAGCGCAGGCTTTCGATGACGGTGGACTTGCCGGCGCCCCGCCCGCCGATCAGCACGTTCAGGTTGGGGTTGAAGCGAATGGTCACACGGTCCAGAAATCCGCCCTCCCAGGCCAACGAGAGGAACTCGGCGCGTTCCTCCGGATCGGGATCGCTGTTGAGCCGAATCCTGGAACCCGGATCGAGGAACGCCTGCCGCAGGCCCTCGATGGTGGCCTCGGACATCTTGATCCGGCAGGTGGCCGACGGATGATCCAAATCATCCGGTTGCACGACGTCCTTGGCATTGACCACAGCGACGGCCAGACCCTCGTCCACAGGGTGGGATCGCCGGTAGTGCGGGTTTCTGTTCTCGACGATCGGACGCACGGCCTCGGGCAGATCAGCGACGGGACCGGGAATCTGGATGGCGAGGAGATCTTCGCTCCGCCATACCTTGATCCGGACCTGTCCGGACAGAACGTTCAACAGCCCTTTCTCGTTGGTTGCATGAGCGGCGATGGCGATGCCGCGCTGTTTCCGAACCGTTGCGAGCACCGCGGCAAAGGGCTTGTCGGACAAGTCCGCAGAAGGTTCGGTACTGCGGATTCCGAACTCGCCGAGAAATCGCTCCAGCATGTCCTGGGCCGTACTCGGCGGATAGACGCACAGCACGTGAACGCCTTCGCTGGAAGATATCTCGAAGCCCGGAAAAACCGTCACGGAGCAATCTCCGGCCGCTTTCCGAAATGCGGGCACTCCGCCCACACTGTTGTGATCCGTGATGGCAAGCACGGAAATGCCGATTGCAACCGCCTTGGCGACAATGGCCTCGGCGTGGGAACGGGCGTCGCCTGTGGGTTCCTGGCCGCGGAAGGTGCTGCCGTAGTGGTGCGGATTGACTTGCAGCGCACACCGATGAAATACGGCGCCCGGCGGCGGCGTGTCCGCGTTGCGGCTGCTGTCACTCATGATCCCGTCTCGCAGGTCGGCAGGCCTTCGCGAAGCCGCCCCAGGCCGCATGACTTCGAACACGACGGCAGTGTCGAGAACAGCCATTACACGTCTCAACCGAGACTGGTCGGGTCGCACGGCGGCAAGTGGAGGTCCGCTCCGCCGCAGGACGCGAAGCATTCACGGATGAAGCTGGCCAGGTTCTCGGGCTGCCTTTGCCGGAGACGGCACCGCGCAGGATGGTTCTCGCCTCCTCTTCCGTGAATCCATGGAGCGGCCGTTGCCGGAGGCGCGATCTCGCAGCGAAGTCTCCACCTCGTCGTCGAGGTTGCGGAGCGTGACGCTCGCCACGGCCTCCTGTCCACAGTGCCGACATACCGCAGATTAACCTTCGATTGCGTAGTTGTCAAGATCGACGCAATTGCCGGAATCGGCGTGCGAACGAACTCGGCGATGGAAACAGCGTTGGATTATTCGGAACTCGTGGGCTCGAACTCGCGGATTCCTGCGCCGGCACGGCACCCGGCGCAAGCAAGGCATGCGCACACTGCGTCGACGCCTAGTCTTCGACGTGCTGCTATCCGACACGGACGCGCCCTGGGCAATCATAGGTTGGAGAGCGGCCCAGTGGCTTAGGGCGTTCGAGCAGGCGGGTCTTGAACGTACGCGGCTCACCCACGCGGCTGCCTGGGTGCCGTGTCGCCGGCGGCATGTTCGTACGAACATCCTGAAACGGCTCGGAATCGAGTCCTCCGCACAGCCTCGACCTTCCGACGAACGCGCCAACGGGATCTTGGTCCCTCCCCGTCTGTCTTGGTTCCAGCCAAGCCCGCCAGCGCCTTCTTGCTTGGTCGCCGCTTGCGAAGGGTGGAATTCCCGGATAGCTGGAATCCGGTCCGCCGTTGCCTCCCCGGATCGAACCGTTCCGACAGCCACAGATAGAGGGCCGCCGACATTCCGGCGACGCCGAACAGCACGGCCATCACCATGATCTGGTAGCGAACGGCGATCAGCGGCGCAGCGCCGGAGAGGATCTGTCCGGTCATCATGCCGGGCAGGTTCACCAGGCCCACCGCGAACAGGGAGTTGAGCTGCGGAATCAGCGCCGTCTCCAGCGCCCTGCGCCGGGCCGCCGCCGGGGCCGTGCCCGCGGCCAGCTCGGCGTGCCGGCGTTCCGCGGCCAGGCTCACCGCGTTCATGGCCGTGGAGAACGTCATGCCGGCCAACGGCACCAGGAACCGCGGTTCGTACCACGGATCGAGCGCCAGCACCCCTTGCGTCGTCAGGGCCAGCGCCAGGATGCCGCTGGCGCTGATCGCCGCCAGCGCGAGGCCGAGGCGGCGCGGCGTTCTCGCGCCCAGCGGCCGCAGCGCGATCCAGGCCGCGGCGGCCATCATCACCACCAGCACGGCGAGCACGAGGTACGGCTGGTCGGCGGCGAAGACGAAGGTGAGCACGTAGCCGACGATCAACAGCTGGATGAGCATTCGCGCCGTGGCGTACAGGGCGTTCCAGGCGCCCAGCGACCAGTGCAGCAGAATCGCCAGCACTGCGGCCACGGGAATGAACGCGACGGCTAGGCGCAGCAGGGAGATGGTCGGCAGCGTGGGCTCCATGGCGCGCTCCTGGAATAGACGAGGTCAGTCGGCGACGGCGGACTCCGCGGCCGCCAGCGGCGTACGGTTGCGCAGCGGCCGTTCCCGGTGGTCGGTGGGATGAAGCCGGGCGTTTGCGTTGTGCTCGCGCCATAGCTGGATAAACCAGTCCGGCACGGGCGCGTCGCCGCACTGCCGGGCGAGGTCGTTCAGATAGTCGATCTGCCCATCGCCCAGAAAATGATAGTGCCGCTCCGCCACGCCCTTGCCGCGCAGCCGTTCGATCTCTCTGCGGTGCGCCCGCCGTCGCTCGGCGTGGCTGGGCAAAGGGAAATCGCGGTTGAGCAAGCGGGCGAACCAGCGCGCCTGGCGTTGGAACAGCGGAAACGGGACGATCCGAAAGGGCAGGCCGACGAAGGCCAGGGTGGGCTGATCGACGGCAACGAGCTGCCGATACAGCCCCCGCACCCAGTTGTCGCCCACGCCAATCAGGGACGCATCCAGAAACGGAAACCGGTAGCGGTAGCCGGTGCAGAACAGGAACGCATCCACGGCTTCGATGCGTTCGCCGTTCTCCAGCACCACGCTCGCTGCCTCGAAACCGGCCACTGGCGGACAGCGCTTGAGTAGGCCTGTCTGGCAGGCCGGCAACGGCGCATCGCGGAACAGCCGGCCGGAGAAGTGGACTTCTGCCGCCACTTCGGCGATTTCCCGGGACAGGTCGCCACCGGATACCGAAGAGCCCAGCACCACCACCCGCAGCCCGGCGAAGGAGTCCGGACGACGATAGTTGTGGCTGTGCAGCACCATGCCAGGGAACTGCTCCAGGCCCGGGAGCGCCGGAACGCGAGGTTCCGAGAAGTGGCCGTTGCATACCGCCACGGCGTCGAAGGACTCGCCGTCCACGCGCCAGCGCCGTCGGAGATCGACACGCTTCACGCGATGCCCGAAGCGGACATGCCGGGCGACGCCGGCGTCCACGGCGAACCGTTGCAGGTAGTCGAACACCCGAGCGTGATGGGGATAGCGCATCCGCGCCGGGCGGCAGGATGTCGGCGGTGCGCCGTCGGCGTCCCCGAACGGGCAGCCGTCAAAGGCCATCAGGTCCCGGGGCAGGTTGGTGTGCATGGATGCGTAGAGCGAACTGTGGATGCGCCGGCTCGGGCGCAATCCCAGGGGATCGTCCTCGGTGGCGTCCGTGTACGCCCACAGGCCGCCAACCTGCCGAGACTGTTCGAAGACGGCGACGCGATGTCCGGCGGCCAGCAGCTCGTGGGCGGTGGCGAGGCCGGCGGCACCGGCGCCGATGACAGCGACGTTCAAGATTCGGCGCGAGGTGGCTGGGGGCCTAAGGCATCGCCCAGCAGCCGCTCGGCGTTGGCGATCAGCTTGGGGATGCCTGCAGCCACAGTCTCCATGCGCGGATCCGACGAATCGCCCACCTGCCAGCGATGATGCAGCTGCTGGATCACGGTAGCCGTCTTCCACAGCGCGAACGCTTCGTACCAAGCGATGGCGGACACATCCAGCCCGCTGCGAGCGCCGTAGCGTCGCACGATTTCCGCCCGCGGCGCCAGCCCTATGCGATCCATGCCGTCGTGGCTGAAGCGCTTGGCGTCCTCGGCGTCGCTGGCATCCGGCCAGTAGTTCAGCAGCGTACCGAGGTCGATCAAGGGATCGCCGAGGGTGGTCATGTCCCAGTCGAAGAACGCCGTCACTCGGTCCGGATCCCGGGGATCGAACATGCAGTTGTCCAGCTTGAGGTCGTTGTGGACCAGGGAGACGCGCTGGGGTTGCGGACGCAAGGCTTGCAGGCGGGCGTGGATGGCGGTCATCTGGACATCGTAGCGAGCGTCCGCCACCAGCTTCCAGCGCTGCTGCCAGCCGCGCAACTGGCGGGCTGCGAATCCATCCGGGCGGCCGAGATCGTCCAGATCCGCAGCCTTCGGGTCCAGGGTATGGAACTCGGCGATGCGCTCCACCAGGGCCATGCTGACCCGGTGGCCGACATCGGAATGGTGGCGCATGACGGCAGGGACGACGCCACGGATCACCACGCCGCGGCGCCGCTCCATGACGAAGAAGTCCGCGCCACCCACTTGGCGGTCGGCGCAGAACAGATAGGCCCGGGGCGCCGCATCGAAGACTCGCCACAGACGCGACAGCACCCGATACTCGCGCTTCATGTCGTGGGCACCGGGCGCCAGCGTCCCGAACGGCGGTCGGCGCAGCACCAGTTCGGTGTCGCCAAAGCGGATCAGGTAGGTGAGATTCGCCGAGCCGTTGGGGAACTGGCACACACTGAACCCGCCATGGATGTCTCCCGCTGCGGGCGGCAGACGCTCACGCAAATAGCGCTCGATGGTCGACCAGTCCAGGTCTTCGCCAGTGCGCACCGGCGCGACTTCCGGCAGCGCTTCGTCGGCGAACGGGTCCACTGCCCTGTCCGCCAGGGTGTTCTCGTCTTCGGACACCGTGCCCCTCCTCGTCGTCCCTACTGCCCTCGCGCACCGTCGGCGCAGGCTTCTGCTGTGGAGAATGGCTCACCACGGAACCGTTGTCACCGACCATGGGAACGACAGGCAGGCGGCAACAACATCGAAATTCTTGTGAATCAACTGTTGACGACCCTTAGGTGCTGTATACAATCACAGTGCAGTCGATGGCGGGGACGTCATTCGGCAGTACTCGGCAGACAACCCAGAGCAGGCAATCCAAAGCAGTAAGGAGCCCCAGAATGAACCCTACTACCACCCTCGACCCCACCGATCCCCTCGCCGACGCCCTCGTCGAAAGCAGCCGCTCGGTCGCGCAGCAGATGTGCCGCTTCCTGATCCGGCTGCGCGAGTTCGACTTGCATCAAGGCTACGCCGAACCAAGCAAGGGCGGCAGAATCGTGGCGAACTGCGCCGAATGGCTGAACGCCAACTGCGGTATCGAACGGGATGCCGCCCGCGAGATGCTGCGCGTGGCATACTCGCTGCTCAATCTGCCATGCATCGAAATGGCCTTCGAGAGCGGCGATCTGTCGTACGCCAAGGCCTGCGCCCTGACGACCGTGGCCACTACGGCCAACGAACAGTCGCTGCTGGACTTCGCCCGTGTGATGACCGATGCCCAAGTGGAGAACTACTGCCGCTGCTTGACTGGTCGAGCCTTGAATCCGGGCAATCGCAAGCACCGCAGCATCGCCGCCACGCCGGGCCGTGGATATACTTGCGACGAAAGCGAACCAAGCCAAAAGCCGGCCGCCAACGGAGTCAATTGAGCGATTGATTGATAGTGAGTGACAAGGAGCGCATATGGATCGCATCGTTCTCTACCACAACCCGGCATGCAGCAAGTCGCGTGGCGCGTTGGCCATCCTGCGCGAGCGGGAGGTCGAGTTCGACATCGTCGAGTATCTGAAAACCCCCTTGAGCGAGACGGATCTGAAATGCATTCTCGGCATGATCGACGATCCGCCAGCGGATCTGGTCCGCAAGGACGGCAACTTCAAGAATCTCGGCCTCGACGCGAACGACTACATCGCCGCGGATGCCGTGGCCGCCTTGCTCGTGGAGCATCCGAAACTAATGCAACGCCCAGTGGCAGTGCGCGGCGACCACGCCATAATCGCACGCCCGTCCGAGAAAGTGGAAGAACTGCTTTGAGTCCCGCGGGTGGCGGGTAGCAAACCGCAGTTCACGGTGGCGCTGGGCGTCGAGTACGATGGCAGCGCCTTCCACGGCTTCCAGCGGCAGCGCCATGCCGCCAGCGTACAGGATGCGCTGGAGACAGCCGCTTCCGAGGTCGCCGACGAGCCAGTGCACATGGCCGTCGCGGGGCGTACCGACGCGGGGGTGCATGCCACCCAACAGGTGGTCAGCTTTGCCACCGCGGCCACCCGGTCGCCAGATGGCTGGCGGCGCGGCATCTCCAGCCTGACGCCCGAAACGGTCGGCGTCGTTTGGGCCAAGGCGCTCGACCAGCCCTTCCACGCCCGTTTCGATGCTTTGTGGCGTCGCTACATCTATGTATTCAGCGACGCTCCGACGCCGCCAATCATCCACCGCCGGTTGGCGACCTGGTCTCCAGCGCCGCTGAATGAAGAGGCCATGAACCAAGCGGCGCAAGACCTCGTCGGCGAGCACGACTTCTCGGCGTTTCGTGCCGCGGCCTGCCAGTCGAAGTCCCCCTGGCGCCGGGTGGACGCTATCCGCGTTGAGCGGTGCAACGGTTATGTCGCCATCGATATCACCGCCAATGCCTTCCTGCTGCACATGGTGCGCAACGTCGCCAGCGCACTGCGCGAGGTAGGCAGCGGAAACCTCGTCGGCGCTACGCTGCGGAAGCTGCTCGAAACCCGAGACCGGACCCAGGCCCCGCCCACGGCACCGGCCCAGGGTCTGTATCTGGTCGGTGTCGGCTACCCGGACTGGCAGCTGTCTGTGCGCCCGCCGCCGTTGCTGGCCTGATGCGTTGACAAACGCGGTCGGGGCAGGAGCCTGTGCGGTTATGGCGAAAAGCCGCCTGCGTCATGTCGACAGGATGCGTCGCACCTCGTCAAGGTCGACGGACAACGCGGCGGCGATCTCGGCGGCATCCTGGCCCAAGCGGTGGAGCTGGCGAACGGACCGTGCCAGCATCCGTTCCACCCGCTGCCTCTGTTCGTCCGCCCGCTGATCCGCAGCCTCCGCCCGCCGCCTCTCCTCCTCCGCCAACTGCGCCAGCACGACGGAGTCCCGCAGCAGCTCGTCCTCCCCCTCCATGCTGCGCCGCACGTCCTGCTCCGCCATCGCCGCCCGCAGCCGCCGCAGCACGAAGTCCCACTCCCGCGGATAGTCCTCCTCCTCGATCCGCAGCACGTGGCTGTCGCCCGCCGACGCCTGCGCCTGGTCGAAGATCGACAGAAAGCGCTCCAGCTCGTCCCGGCGGCGCTTCGCCAAGCGCGGAATCTGGATGACGCGGGAGCGGTGGCGGAGGCTCGACACGAACGGGTGGCCGGCGTCGAGACGGCGGCCGGTGCGCCGCTCCCTCGCCTCCGGGCAGACGTCGATGACCGGCTCGTCCGACAGGCCGAGGTCGTAGCCCAGGAAGTAGACGGCCACGATCGGCACGGCCATCGGCCCCGCCGAGCAGGTTGTCGCCGTCCGCGAGCTGCTCGCCGAGGTGGCGCCGGAAGCGCCCGACCGCCGTCGGCGCCTTCGCCTTCTGCACCTCGATCAGCACCTGACGCAGGCGCCCGTCCACGGTTCGCACCCGAGCGGCGAAGTCCATGCGGACGACCGCCAGCGGCAGGCGATCGTCGCCGGCGCCGTCGCGAGAGATCGCCCTCTCCTGCGGCCGGAGTTCGAGCGACTCCACGTCGAGGCCCGCGATCTTCCCCACGAGCAGCCGGGCGACCCGGTCGCTCTGCATCAGGTGCTTGAAGACGACGTCGTAGATGGGGTTGGCGGCTTCCATGCGGAACATTCAACCTCGCCGGGCCGTTGGCGTCAACGCTCGCCATCCGTCGGCGGAGAAGACCGCCGCCAACGGCTCGTCGCGCATCCCGATCCGATTTCGTACCGCGCCGGGTGGCTGGCTTGCCGTAGAATGCGCGTTTTCCGTTTCGGACAAGGTTCGTGGCAGCAACACGGACGCGCGTCAAAATCTGCGGCGTGACCACAGCCTCTGATGCGCTGCTGGCGGCGGAAGTCGGTGCCGATGCCGTCGGCCTCAACTTCTATCCGCCTAGTCCGCGGGCCGTTGCACCCTCGGTGGCGGCGAAGATCGCCGCATCGCTGCCGCCATTCGTGACCGTGGTGGGCGTATTCGTGAATCCGCAACCGTCTCTCGTCGAAACTGTGCTGGATACGATGCATCTGGACAGTCTGCAATTTCACGGCGACGAGCCGGCGGCATTCTGCCGGCGGTTTGGCATTCCCTACGTCAAGACTGCCGGCGTAGGCGGCCATTTCGACTTCGACCCCTTCGCGGCGGCCTACCCCGATGCCCAGGCGCTGCTGCTCGACGCCTTCGACCCACAGCGCCGAGGCGGCACCGGACAGGCCTTCGACTGGTCTCGATGGCCGCGCTCGAAACGCCCGCTGATTCTCTCCGGCGGCCTCGAACCGGACAACGTCGCCGCTGCCATCGCGGTCGTCCGCCCCTATGCCGTGGATGTGGCGAGCGGTGTGGAAGGTGTCGTCAAGGGCCGCAAGGACCCGCAGCGCGTGGCCCGTTTTCTAGCCGAGGCGGCGAATGCCTGAGGCGAATCGACAGCCCTATCAAGCGCCGACGCCAGCGGGTCGCTTCGGCGACTACGGGGGGCGGTTCGTCGCCGAGACCTTGATGCATGCCCTCGACGAACTGACGCGGCTCTACCAGGCCGTGGCCGACGATGCGGCTTTCCAGGCCGCGCTCGCCGCCGAACTGGCCGGCTACGTCGGCCGCCCGACGCCCCTCTATCGCGCCGACCGGCTCACCGCCCATGCCGGCGGCGCTCGCATATACCTCAAGCGCGAGGATCTCAACCACACCGGTGCACACAAGATCAACAACACCGTCGGCCAAGCGATGCTGGCCACGCGCATGGGCAAGACGCGCGTCATCGCTGAAACCGGAGCGGGACAGCATGGCGTCGCCACCGCCACGGTGGCCGCCCGGCTGGGGCTCGACTGTCGGGTCTACATGGGTGCCGAGGACATCGCCCGGCAGAGCATCAACGTCTACCGCATGAAGCTGCTCGGTGCCGAGGTGGTGCCTGTCACCTCCGGCTCGCGGACGCTGAAGGACGCCATGAACGAGGCCATGCGCGACTGGGTAACCCATGTGGACACCACCCACTACATCATCGGCAGCGTCGCCGGGCCGCATCCGTACCCCATGCTAGTGCGCGATTTCCAAGCCATCATCGGCGTCGAGGCCAAGGCGCAGTGCCGGCAAGCCGAAGGGCGTCTGCCAGATGTGCTGGTGGCCTGCGTCGGCGGCGGCTCCAACGCCATGGGGCTGTTCTTCCCGTTCGTGGACGACGATGGCGTGGACATGGTAGGCGTGGAGGCAGCGGGAGAGGGCTTGGCAAGCGGCCATCACGCCGCGCCGCTGAACGCCGGCAACCCCGGCGTACTGCATGGCAGCCGCACCTACATCCTGGACGACGACGGCGGCCAAATCGGCGAAGCCCATTCCATTTCCGCCGGCCTCGACTATCCCGGCGTCGGCCCGGAACACGCCTACTGGAAAGACAGCGGGCGCGCCAAGTACGTCAGCGTCACGGACGCCGAGGCGCTGGCGGCGTTCCGCCTGCTGAACCGTACCGAGGGCATCATGCCGGCATTGGAGTCCAGCCACGCCATCGCCTGGGCAGTGGCCGAGGCGGCGCGACGGCCGGCCGAGGACGTGATCATCGTCAATCTCTCCGGCCGCGGCGACAAGGACATCCATACCGTCGCGGCCATCGACGACATCAAGGTGTAGCATGAGCCGCATAGCGACTCGACTCGCAACGCTGAAGCCCCGGCACAAGGCGCTGAGCGCGTTCATTACCGCTGGCGATCCGTTTCCAGAGGCTACCGTTCCCGCCATGCGGGCCCTGGTCCGGGGCGGTGCCGACATCATCGAATTGGGGGTGCCGTTTTCGGACCCGGAGGCGGACGGGCCATCCATCCAAGCGGCATCCGAGCGCGCCTTGGCAAATGGCACCACCCTGGCAGACGTGCTGGCCATGACAGCCGACTTCCGCGTGGAAGACCGGGATACCCCCGTGGTGCTGATGGGGTATCTGAACCTGTTTCTGAAGATGGGCTACGGCGCATTCTGCACACGGGCGGCCGCGGCTGGCGTCGACGGCATCATCGTCGTCAACATGCCGCCCGAGGAGGCCGCGGAATTCAAGATCGAGCTGGATGCCCACGGCATGGACCTGATCCTGCTGCTGGCCCCGACTACCACGCCCCCCCGTGCGGCCTACATCGCCGGCTGCGCTTCCGGTTTCGTCTACTACGTCAGCTACAAGGGCGTCACCGGCGCCCAGCGCCTGGATGCCGACGCTGTCGGCGAACGGCTCGCCGCGTTGCGTCCGCAGCTAGGCGGGCAGCCGGTGCTGGTGGGCTTCGGCATCAAGGACGGCGCCTCCGCGGTACGCATCGCGCCCCACGCCGATGGCGTGGTGGTGGGAAGCGCACTGGTGGACACCATGGCGAGCACGGCGGCAGAGGCCATCCCCCGACGTCTGGAAGCCCAGGTGCGGGAAATCCGCAATGCGCTGAACACCCTGTGAGAATGCGGCACGACCTGACGGCATGGCTTGAGCGGATCGGCGTCGAGCATCCACGCGGGGTACTGCGCGGACTGGACGGGGTGCGCACAGTGGCGCAGCGGCTGGCCGGCACAGGTCTGAACATCGTCCCGCCAGCGCCTACTACGATCGTCGTCGCCGGCACCAACGGCAAAGGATCGACTACGACGTTCGCGGAGCATCTGCTGCTGGCAGCGGGACGTTCCGTGGGCACCACCACCTCGCCCCATGTACACGCCTTCAACGAGCGCATCCGCGTCAACGGCGAGGAAGCCAGCGACGAGGCCATCGTCGCCGCCTTCGAGGCCGTCGAGACATGCCGTGGCGATGTCGCCCTGTCGTACTTCGAGTACGCGATCCTGGCGGCGCAGGTGGCGATTCGGCGCGCAGACGTGGACTGCGCCGTGCTGGAGGTGGGTCTTGGCGGCCGCCTCGATGCAGTGAACGCGACAGATGCCGATGTCGCGGTCATCACCAGCATCGGCCTCGATCATCAGGAACACCTGGGTACGACGCGAGAGGCCATCGGCACCGAGAAAGCCGGCATCCTGCGTCCCGGTACGCCGCTGGTGGTAGGCGAGCTGAACCCGCCGGCATCGGTGCTGGCCCGGGGCGACGCGTTGGCGGCGCCGGTCTATCGCGCGGGACGCGACTTCGGCCATGGGTCGGGCGCGTTATGGATCAAGGACGAGCAGGGCCGCATCGAGTTCGAATACGACGCCGGCGCCATCGCCCCGGTCAACGCGGCCACCGCCCTGCAAGCGGTGCGGCTCGCCGGTTGTCCGCCGGATCGGAAGATGGTCCAGCAAGCGGCGCGAACCGCTCGCAATCCCGGGCGTTTCGAGATCGTCGAACGCCACGGTCGAACCTGGGTGCTGGACGTGGCGCACAATGCCGAAGGTGCCCGCTTCTTCGCCAGCCAAGTACGCCAGCGGTTTCCGGGCCGCCGCATTGCCGCCATCGTCGGCTGTCTTGCGGACAAGGACATCGCCGCCATCGTCGCGCCGTTCAAGCCTCTGGTAGACGAGATCGTCTACGCAGACACGGAGACGGTGCGCGGCAGGAGCGCCGCGTCCATGCGCGAAACCGTCGGCGACTTGGCGGCTTTCGCTGGCGATCTGGAGGCCGCGACAGCGCACCTCCTCGGTCGAGATTCCGGCCCACGCAATTGCCGAGGGGAAGATGTTATTCTCGCGTTCGGCTCCTTTGATCTGGTCGAACGGATGCGCCTTAGTTTGCATCTGCACCATGCCAGCGCCGTTGGCCGGGGAACGCGAGCGCCTCTGGCAAGCAAGGAAACAAGCTAGAGCCGGAGAACGAAGCTGGGTAAAGCTGCGCCAGGGGGGCGAACCGTCTCGGAAGAGAGCATGCTGACGGATCGAACACGCTACCGCCTGACCGGGACCATATTCCTCGCGGCTGTCGCCGCGGTGCTGCTGCCCATGGTGTTCGACGGCGAGGGGGTCGAACCCTTGCATCTGGACGCCCTGCCGCCGGCCGACTTTGAAGTGGAACGGGAGCTAACGCCGCCGCCGGACATGACCGCCGCCCTGCAGGCCCGCCGCGAACTGCGAGCCGCCATCGGCGAAGACGGTTACGCCAGGGACACCGGCACCCGCTTGGGCGAACCGGTGCTGCTCGCCGAGCAGGACGATGCCGCCGCCGATCGCAAATGGGCCGTGCAGGTGGCCAGCTTCGCTCAGCCCGAGAACGCCACGGCGTTGCGCGACCGTCTGCTCGGTGACGGCTACGCGGCATTCCTGTCCAACGTCAAGCGCGATGGCGAGGCGGCCACCCGGGTTGCGGTCGGGCCGCTGATCAACCGCGACGACGCGGCACGGCTGGAAGCGGAACTGGACGGCCGCTACGATCTCGACGCCGTGGTGGTGAGGTTCAGCTACTGATGCCAGTGGGCGACTTCGCCATCGCCGACCTCGTGATCGGTCTGGTTGTGGTGGTTTCCACGGTATTCGGCGTCATGCGCGGCTTCGTCAAGGAAGTGGTATCGCTGGCGATTTGGGCGGCGGCGTTCCTGCTGGGCCTAGCGTTCGGCTCGCGGGTGGGGGAACTGATGGCGTTGGAGCTCGAACCCAAGCTGCAAACCGCCATCGGCTTCGCCGCCGTGTTCATCGCCGTGCTGGTGGTCGGCGCCATCGTGCAGCGCGCTCTGCACGGTCTGATCGAGACCACGGGGCTCACCGGTACCGATCGCCTGCTCGGCATGCTGTTCGGCGCTGGACGCGGCGTCATCGTCGTCGCCGTGGCGCTGATCGCGCTGCGTCCGTTCGCCGAGAATCGCCAGTGGTGGGACGATTCCCGCTTGGTGCTGCCGCTGCTGGAGTTCGAGGACGACATCCTGGCGGTGTTCGATTCCATCCTCGATGCCCGCCCCGACGAATCGCTTCCCGTGTCGGTAGGGGAGGTTTCTATCGGGAGCAAAGCAGTTCCTCGCCGCTTGGCAGCGATTCCCGGCGCACAAGGGATTTCGCCTCGGCGAGATCCCGAAGCGAACGCGGCAAGCGCAATGGAATCGCGTCTCTGATGTGCGGCGTTGTCGGCATCGTCAGCCAGGGGGCGGTGAACCAGAAGCTCTACGATGCGCTGCTGGCCTTGCAGCATCGCGGCCAGGACTCTGCCGGCATGGTGACCTGGGAGAGCCTTCGGCGGGGGAGCGCGAGGGGAATCCCCTCGCATGAAAAGAGCCTTCAGCCGGGGAGCGCGAGGGGAAACCCCTCGCATGAAAAGAACCTCCAGCGGGGGCGCGGCATCTCCAGACGGCAAGCTGGCGAGGCACCCGCGGGGCGTGCTGCTTCGCAAGCCGACGGCCGCTTGCAGCTGCGCAAGGGCAATGGCTTGGTGCGGGAAATCTTCGAGGAGCGGCACATGCGCCGCCTGCGCGGCAACATGGGCATCGGCCATGTGCGCTACCCCACCGCTGGCACCTCCAGCGCCGCCGAGGCCCAGCCCATGTACGTCAACGCTCCCTACGGCATCAGCCTGGCCCACAACGGCAACCTCACCAACGCCGGTCAGCTAGAGGAGAATCTGTTCCACGACGGTCTGCGCCACGTCAACACCGATTCGGACTCCGAGATCCTGCTCAACGTCTTCGCCCACGAACTGCACAAGGTAGGCTCCCTGCATCCCGACGCAGAGAATGTCTTCGACGCGGTGGCCGGCGTCCACCAGCGCTGCCGGGGGGCCTACGCCGCGGTGGCCATGATCAACGGCCGCGGCATCGTAGCGTTCCGGGATCCGCATGGCATTCGACCGCTGGCATACGGCGTCAGGGAAACCGCGGCGGGACAGGAGGCAATGGTGGCCTCGGAAAGCTGCGCCCTCGACATCCTGGGCTTCGAGTTCGTCAGCGACGTGGCGCCGGGCGAGGCCGTCTTCATCAACGCGGACGGCCGCTGCGTCGTTCAGCGCTGCGCGCCGCCGACGGTGCATGCACCATGCATCTTCGAGTACGTCTACCTCGCCCGCGAAGACTCGATCATGGACGACATCTCGGTCTACAAGGCGCGCCTGCGCATGGGAGAGAAACTCGCCCAACGCATCCTCGCCCGCTACCCGAAGCGCAAGCACGACATCGACGTGGTGATTCCCATCCCCGAGTCCAGCCGCGCCTCGGCCATCCCGCTGGCCTACGCCCTGGACGTCAAGTTCCGCGAGGGCTTCGTCAAGAACCGCTACATCGGTCGCACCTTCATCATGCCGGGACAGAACCAGCGCGCCAAATCCGTGCAGCAGAAGCTGAACGCCATCGATCTCGAGTTCCAAGGCAAGAACGTGCTGCTGGTGGAGGACTCCATCGTGCGCGGCACCACCACAGGCCAGATCGTCCGCCAAGCCCGCAAGGCCGGCGCCCGCAGGGTGTTCATGGCCGTGGCGGCACCGCCCGTACACTACCCCAACGTCTACGGCATCGACATGCCGGCGGCCGAAGAGTTCCTCGCCCACAACCGCACCGAGCAGCAGATCGCCGAGCGGATCGGCGTCGACTGGCTGGTCTACCAGACCATCGAGGATCTGGTAGCCGCCGCTGCGGAGGGCAACGACAAGCTGGAACGCTTCGAATGCTCGGTGTTCGACGGCGACTACGTGACCGGCGACATCGACGAGGACTACTTGGCGCAACTGTCCCAAGCTCGCAGCGACCAGAGCAAGCAGCGCGAAACCGAACCGTCGGACGAGCCGGCGGTGATCGAGCTGCACAACCATGCCTGACGCGACCGCTGACGCGGTCGCCCCGCGATTCCGCCGAGCGGAATCGCCAACGAGTGGCACCGACGCGACCGCTCAGGTGGCAGCGCCGCGGTTCCGTGCTGCGGAACCGACATCCAGCGGTGCCGGCGACGCGGGCCGGCCAACCCAGGACGGAAGCATCCTGGCACCCAGACGGCGACCGGTGGACATTCGGCGCACCCCCTGCATCGGCATCTGCTCCACCACCTACGGCGACCTGGTGTGCCGCGGCTGCAAGCGCTTCGCCCATGAGATCGTGGGCTGGAACCGCTACCACGACAGCCAGCGCGAGAGAGTTTGGGCGCGCCTGCATACGCTGCTCGGGCAAAGCGTACGGGCCGTGCTCGCGGTAGTCGACGACGACAGGCTGCTGGCTGCCGCCCAGGAGGCGCGGATTGCGGGCGCGGCGACGCTGCCGCTGGAAGTTCTCGCCTTCCAGACCATGCAGGCGCTGCCGTTGCCGCTGGCAGCGCTCGGTTTGGCGGCGCACGAGGACGAACTGGATACGCGCGAGGCGGTGCGATTCGTGGATCGGGAGTTCCACGCCCGCTCCTGCGCCCACTACGAGATGAGCTTCAAGACATTGGCGTAAGCGCCGGTCGCGATCCGTCGCGCTGGACATCCGCCCCTCCATTGGCCAGAACGCTCCCCGTGTCGACTCCTGGCCAAGTGGGTGAAAAAATTGAAGCTTTGTGGGCAGGCGATTTTCCGCTACCGTCCTTGTCGGTGCCCGAACGGCGACGCGCCGATGCATGGTGGTGCTAGCCTAGGCCGGGCCGACGACGGCAACCGACAATGGGAGGTGAAGATGAGACGGCTCGTCATGACGGATGCTGGGCGCGGTGCCGCGTCCACAGCATCCAGAGCGAAGCGCAAGTGGCTCGCCATGATGCCCCTTGCGGTGTTTGCGCTGCTTGCGCCGCCCTGGGCGCAAGCAGCCGACAAGCCCACGACCACGCACGAACCGAGCATGCGCATCGCCACGACGGACCGCGAGATCGACCAGGCCATCCGAGAGGCCCAGGACGACACGAATACTGGGTGCGGCAGAATCGCGATCCCGACGCCATCGGCAGACAGTCCAAACGACGGCAACGCCTATCTCTGCCGACAGAGACTGTCCTTAGGTCGAGTCGAAGCCTTCGATAATCACACTTCCCGGCTCGCGACATGCGACCGGGAGCATGGCGACTGCATGGACGAGCACCGCGCTTGCTTGCAGGAACACAACGCCTGCGTGCGCGCGGCCATCAAGGATCGCCTGCGTTGCATGAACAACAGCGCGGACGAGGAGGAGTTCAAGCGATGCATAGCGCCGGCGGCGAGGGAGAAGATGGTCTGCGCCGCGAATAAGAATATCTGCGACGCGATGATGAAGAAGTGCGATGCGAACAAGGCCGCTTGCGAGTTGGCATCCCAGGAAACGCTTGCCAGAGATCATGCCCTGTGCGCTGTCGTCCACAACTGCTACCCCCCTCTTCCCGGCTGCTGAACGGGACGGTGGCGAGTCATCGAGTCGATCTGCGCAGAGGCTTCGGCCGACGAATCTCAGAGCGCAAAGCAGCTCAGCGCGGTATCGCCGCGGTTCAGCAGGAGCTTCCAGCCGCAGCGGTTCCAGTCGCCGAGCACGATGCGGCGGCGACTGCCGCCGAGATCGTGGATGCCGGGCCGGTGGGTGTGGCCATGCACCAGCAGGTCGGCGCCGGCCTCGTCCAAGGCGGCGGCGACGGCGGCGGGCGTCACGTCCATGATGTTGTCGGCCTTGGTTTCGTTGGCGGAGATGCTCTTGGCCCGCAGCGCGGCCGCCAAGGCGCGGCGTTCGGCCAGGGAAGCGGCCAGGACGCCGGCCTGCCAGACCGGGGAGCGAAACAGGGCGCGGGCGCTCTGGTATTCGGCATCGCCGGTGCAGTAGGCGTCGCCGTGGGCGATCAGCACCGGCTGGCCGTCGACGTCGATCAGCGTGGGATCGTCCAGCAGCGCGACGCCGGTGTCGGCGGCGAAGCGTTCGCCGAGCAGGAAGTCCCGGTTGCCGTGCATGACATGCACGGCGCAGCGTTGCGCCGCCGCGGCCAGCGCCACCCGCACGGCGTTCGCCGTGGGGCCGTCGTCGTCGTCGCCGACCCAGACCTCCACCAAGTCGCCGAGGATGTAGAGCGCATCGGCGTTCGCGGCGTCGGTCTCGATCAGCCGCCCGAGCCCGGCAAGCACCTGCGGGCGCGACTCGTCGAGATGCAGATCGGAGATGAACAGAGCGCTCACGAAGCCGACCGCTGTGCCGCCGCCAGGGTGTTCTCCAAGATCGATACCCGCGTCATGGGGCCGACGCCGCCGGGTACCGGCGTAATCCAGCCGGCGCATTCGGCCACCTCGTCGAAGCGCACGTCGCCGCGCAGTCTGCCGTCGGCCTGGGCGACGATGCCGACATCGATGACGATGGCGCCTGGCTTCACCCAGTCCGCGCCGACCAGGCCCGCTTGCCCCGTCGCCGAGACTACGATATCCGCCTGCGCCGCATGCTGTTGCGGGCGCCTCGAGAAGCGATGCACCGTGGTGACCGTGCAGCCAGCCAGCAGCAACTCCAGCCCCATGGGCCGCCCGACATGGTTCGACGCGCCCACCACCGCGGCATGCAGGCCGCGCAGCGAGACGCCGGTACGGGCGAGCAGAGACATCACCGCCTTCGAGGTGCAGGGGCGGATGGTCGGTTCGCGCAGCACCAGCCGGCCCATGTTGTGGGGATGGATGCCGTCCACGTCCTTTTCCGGGTTGACGCGCCCGGTGACCCGCAGGGCGTCGATATGTGCGGGCAGCGGCAGTTGCACCAGGATGCCGTCGAAGGCCGGATCAGCGTTGAGTTCATCCACCAGGGCGATGACGCGGGCTTCGGAGGTATCGGCCGGCAGCTGGTGGACATCCGCCTTGAATCCCACCTGCTCGCAGTCCCTGCGCTTGAGCCGCACGTAGATCGCCGATCCCGGATCGTCGCCTACCAGCAGCACGGCCAAGCCGGGAGGCCGCAAGCCGCGGGCGCTGCGCTCGCCCACCTTGGCGGCGATGCCGTGGCGGATGGATCGAGCGATGGCGTTGCCGTCAAGGATTCTGGCGGACATGGACGCTTCCTGAACAAGCGGCGCCATTGTACGCGAACATCGGATTTGACTGAGGCGGACCGCCGCCGCTATGATAAGCGTCTAGCCTTGAAGGGCTCGCCGGGGTATGGCGCAGTCTGGTAGCGCACCTGCTTTGGGAGCAGGGTGTCGGGAGTTCGAATCTCTCTACCCCGACCAGGATTCCCGCTTTGCAGCGCCCGTAGCTCAACGGGATAGAGCATCGGCCTTCTAAGCCGGCGGTTGAAGGTTCGAGTCCTTCCGGGCGTGCCAAGCGCATCAACATGGGCAGCGAGGAACTTTATGCCGGAGCAGTCCCCTCGTGGGTGTAGAATGCATCCGTTGCGGGGAAGCCCGCAGCCGCTAATGGTGGGTGTAGCTCAGTTGGTAGAGCCCCGGATTGTGGATCCGGTTGTCGTGGGTTCGAGTCCCATCATCCACCCCAACCAGACAACAGCGGACACATGCGGGTATCGGTAGAGACGACGGGCAGCCTCGAACGCAAGGTCACCATCGCCGTGCCGTCGGAACTCTTCGAGGAGAAGATCGAGGGGCGGCTGCGAAGCACGGCGAAAGAGGTCAAGCTGGCCGGGTTCCGGCCCAGCAAGGTGCCACTGCGAGAGGTGCGGCGGCGGTTCGGCAAGGCGCTGCGCCAAGAGGTGGCGTCGGAGCTCGTGCAAACCAGCTTTGCCGAGGCCGTGCGTCGAGAAGACTTGGCCCCCGCCGGCCAAGCAGCCATCGAGATACTCAACCTGGAAGCCGGGAGCGACCTGGAATTCACGGCCACCTTTGAGGTGCTGCCCGAGTTCGACTTGGCGGACCTCGCTACGCTGCGGGTGCGACGGCCTTCAGTGGAGATCGAAGAGGCCGACATCGATCGCACCGTGGAGTCGTTGCGCGAGCGGAGAACGCAGTGGAACCCGGTACAGCGGCCGGCGGCGGAACGGGACCGCGCGATCGTCGACTATGCTGTTCGGGTGGATGGCCGAGTGGTCGAGGAAGGCGAGGGCGAAGCGGTCATCGTTGGCGAAGCCAGCAGCCATGCGGAACTCGTCGCTGCGGTCTCCGGCATGTCCACCGACGAGACGCGGGCGTTTCCGATGAACTATCGAGAAACCGGCCACCGGAAAGCTGGCGACGACAGCGCCCATGCCGCCGAGGAGCCGGTTTCCAACAAGGTAGATGGCGCTGGTGTCGCGCAAGGCGCTGCCACAGAGGATACTGAAGCAGATGCCGAAGCAGCCGCAGAAGCAGAAAAGGAAATCGTCGTTGCCGAGTCGATCGAAGATGCGGCGGAAGCCGACCCCGCGCAGCTCCCCGACACGCCCGAACCCGGAATCGAGAACCTCGACGACGCATCGGCAAGTCGCCAAGCAATCTGTCAAGTGACCGTGCGCGCCATCGAGGAGCCGTCGTTGCCAACCCTCGACGACGAGTTCTTCGACTGGTTCGGGGTCGACAGCGACGGTGACCGCATGGGCAAGTTCCGCGTCGCCGTGCGCGAGCGCATGCAGGTGGAGCTCGACGTGGCTAACCGGCGCACCACCAGGCAGGAGGTGATGTCGGCGCTAGCAGCGGCGCACGATTTCTATCTGCCCAAAGTCATGGTCGATGCCCAGGCCGAAATCGAGAGGGAGCGTTTTGCTCGGATCATGCAAAACCTGCCTCCCGCCATAGTCGAAGCATGCAAGGGTATCGCCGAGGAGCGTGTGCGGACGCAGCTGGTGGTGGGCAAGATCGCGGCCCAGGAGTCTATGCGCCCGGACGACGAACAAATCCGCGCTCGCATCGACGAGATCGCCAGCGCCTACGAGGATGCTGATGGCGTCAGGACCCACCTGTACGGGGACGAAGACCAGTTGAACCGGATCGAAGCCGCGGTGCTGGAAGATCAGGTGGTGGAGCATGTGCTATCGCTGGCCCAGGTCGCCACCGAGCAGGCATCCTATCAGGACGCGGTCTCCGGCACTCCCTTCCCCGAACCCGAACCTGCCGAAGAAGCATCGTCCGAGGACGCTGCCCTGCCGAGCGCAGCAGCAGATCAAGCGACGGGTGAAGTCGTAGCGGAGCAGCTGGAGTCGACAGCGGAATCGACAAAGGCGCCGGTCGAACTCGGGACGCAGGCGGCGCCGGTCGACGCGGACGAGCATGCTGCGAGCGCGGACAAGGAGGCGCCCAGTACGCAGAAGGCAGGCATCGTAGGCAACCTGCGCCGCCTGTTCGGAAGCAGGAAGGCCTGAACGACGGTCCCGGCAATCGAAGGAGCACCCAGTGAACGACGCACCCTACCCCCCCAGCCATGATTCCATCCGCCTCCCCGCTACCCGGGCGCTCGGCCTAGTGCCGATGGTGGTCGAGCAGAGCGCCCGTGGCGAGCGCGCCTACGACATCTATTCGCGGCTGCTCCACGATCGCATCGTCTTTCTGGTGGGGCCGGTGGAGGACAACGTAGCCAACCTGGTGATCGCGCAGCTGCTCTACTTGGCGTCGGAGAACGCCGACAAGGACATCCACCTGTACATCAACTCTCCCGGCGGCGCGGTAACCTCGGGCCTGTCCATCTACGACACTATGCAGTTCGTACACTGCGATGTCGCTACCGTATGCATCGGCCAAGCCGCCAGCATGGGCGCCTTCCTGCTCGCCGCCGGCGCCTCCGGCAAGCGCATGGCGCTGCCCAACTCTCGGGTCATGCTGCACCAGCCCTCCGGCGGTTCCCAGGGCGTTGCCGCCGACATCGAGATCCAAGCCCGCGAGATTCTAGCCATGCGCCAACGGCTAAACGAGATCCTGGCCGCACACACCGGTCAGACCGCGCAGCGGATTGCCGAGGATACCGACCGCGACTACTGGATGAGCCCCGAGGAGGCCTTGGAATACGGCTTGGTGGACATGGTCAAGCACCCTGTCGCCCCAGCGTCGAAAGCGGACGCGAGGCCGGCAACCGGCTAGTCGTCTCGGCAGCAGCGGCCCGGGGCTGGAACATCGTACACAAAGTGGCGGAGTCGGGGTTGCAAAATGCTCCTTGAACCATCATCGTTCACAGTCAGCGTAGCGGGAGCGTAAGGGACTTCATGGCCAGCGACCAGAGCAAGGGCGGCGATGCCGGAGGCTTCCTCCAGTGTTCGTTCTGCCACAAGAACCAGAACGAAGTGCGTAAGCTCATAGCGGGTTCCGGCGTACATATCTGCGATGAGTGCGTGGAACTGTGCAACGACATCATCCGCGAAGACGCGCCCTCGGGATCGGAGGGCAAAGACAGCGACAAGCTGCCGGTGCCAAAGGAGATCAAGCGTATTCTCGACGAGTACGTCATCCACCAGGAGCATGCCAAGAAGGTGCTGTCGGTAGCCGTCTACAACCACTACAAGCGGCTGCACTACAAGGGCAAGAAAGACGACGTCGAGCTGTCGAAGTCGAACATCCTGCTGATCGGCCCTACCGGCTGCGGCAAGACCCTGCTCGCGGAGACCCTCGCCCGCCTGCTCGACGTACCGTTCACCATTGCCGACGCGACCACGCTGACGGAAGCCGGCTATGTCGGCGAGGATGTCGAGAACATCATCCAGAAACTGCTTCAGAAGTGCGACTACGATGTGGAACGCGCCCAGGTGGGCATCGTCTACATCGACGAGATCGACAAGATTTCGCGCAAGTCCGACAACCCCTCGATCACCCGCGACGTGTCTGGCGAAGGGGTGCAGCAGGCACTGCTGAAGCTCATCGAGGGCACCATCGCCTCGGTGCCCCCCCAGGGTGGCCGCAAGCATCCCCAGCAGGAGTTTCTGCAGGTGGACACGTCCAACATCCTGTTCATCTGCGGCGGCGCGTTCTCCGGCCTCGACAAGGTCATCGTGGACCGCTCCGACAAGAGCGGCATGGGCTTTCTAGCGCATCCGGCTGCCGGCCGGAAGGATCCGGACAGCATCGGCGAGACCCTGCGCCAAGTGGAACCGGAGGACCTCATCAAGTACGGCCTCATCCCCGAGTTCGTCGGTCGTCTGCCGGTGGTGGCGACATTGGAGGAACTCGACACCGCGGCCCTGATGCGCATCCTCACCGAGCCCAAGAACTCCCTCACCCGCCAGTACGCCAAGCTGTTCGAGATGGAAGGCGTCGAGGTGGACTTCCGGGAAGATGCCCTGTACGCCGTGGCCAAGAAGGCCATGGAACGAAAGACCGGCGCCCGGGGGCTGCGCTCGATCCTGGAGGCGGTGCTGCTCGACACCATGTACCACCTGCCGTCATCGGATTCGGTGACCAAGATGGTGGTAGACGAGAGCGTGATCAACGGCGACAGCGAGCCGATGCTGATGTACGAGCACGTCGAGGACGTGGGCACCAAGCTGGCCGGTGCGGCACCGGGGTGATCGACCCCGCCCGCGGCCGTTCGACCGGGCGAAACGAGCCGTGCTGACGGATCTCGGCGTTCTGCCGCTGCGCAAGATGGTCGTCTATCCGCACGGCATCCATCCCCTGTTCATCGGCACCAAGCGCTCCATCCGCGCCTTGCAGGCCGCTACTGCTGGCGACAAGCACATTCTGCTGGTCGCCAGGCGCGACTCGGAGGCAGCGGAACCGGGCCCGGACGACATCTTTGGCGTCGGCACGGTGGCGACGGTGTTGCAGTTCCTGACCTTGCCGGACGGCAAGGTCAAGGTGCTGATCGAAGGACAGCAGCGAGCGAAGATCGAACGCATCGACGCCGCCGGCGACTACATAACGGCCGACGTCGTGCCGTTCGAGGAACCTCAGCTGCCGCCGCCCTTGGCGGCGGCGGTATCGCGCTCCCTGCTGAACCAGTTCGAGCGGTTCGCCAAGGCCACCAAGCAGATATCCGAAGACGTGGTGGCCGCGGTATCCGGCATCGACGATCCGGCCCGTCTGGCGGACAGCATCGCCGCCCAGGCGCAGCTGGCCCTTGACGCTCGGCAAATCGTCTTGGAAACCTTCGATTTGGAGCAGCGTACGCGGTGCATCCTGGCCTACCTGGAAGCCGAGATCGACGCTCGGCAGCTAGACAAGCGCATTCGCGGGCGAGTCAAGAAGCAGATGGAGAAGAGCCAGCGCGAGTACTACCTGAACGAGCAGATCAAGGCCATCCATAAGGAGCTTGGCAACCCCTCGGACGCGCCCAGCGAATTCGACGACCTGCATGCCCGCATCGAAGACGCCGGGCTGTCCAAGGAAGCCAAGAAGAAGTCCGCAGGGGAGCTGGCCAAGCTCAAGCTCATGGCGCCCATGGCCGCGGAGGCCACCGTGGTGCGCAGCTACCTGGACTGGATGCTGTCCATTCCCTGGAAGAAGAAGCGCCGTGTGCGTCGCGACTTGAAGACGGCGCAGCGCATTCTCGACGAGGACCACCACGGCTTGGAGGAAGTCAAGCAGCGGGTGCTGGAATATCTCGCCGTGCAGAGTCGGGTAGGCAAGGTGAAGGGGCCGGTGCTGTGTCTGGTGGGCGCACCCGGCGTCGGCAAGACCTCGCTGGGCGAGTCCATTGCTCGCGCCACCAACCGCAAGTTCGTGCGCATGGCGCTTGGCGGCGTCCGCGACGAGGCGGAGATACGCGGCCATCGCCGCACCTACATCGGATCCATGCCCGGCAAGGTGCTGCAGAAGATGGCCAAGGCCGGGGTGCGCAACCCGCTGTTCCTCTTCGACGAGATCGACAAGATGGGCATGGACGTGCGCGGCGATCCGGCTTCGGCGCTGCTCGAAGTGCTCGACCCGGAGCAGAACCATGCCTTCAACGACCACTACCTCGAAGTGGACTACGATCTCTCGGACGTGTTCTTCGTCTGCACCTCCAACTCCATGAACATCCCGCCGGCGCTGCTCGATCGCATGGAGGTGATCCGCCTCGCCGGCTACACGGAGGACGAAAAGCGCAGCATCGCCACGCGCTTCCTAATTCCCAAACAGAAGCGCCTGAGCGGCTTGGCGGAACAGGATGTCCGCATATCCGACCAAGCGCTTACCCATCTCATCCGCTACTACACCCGGGAAGCCGGCGTACGCGGCTTGGAGCGCGAGATCGCCAAGCTGTGCCGCAAGGTGGTGACCGAGCAAGCACTCGATGCGACCGCGGAGCGCTCGCCCCGCGATTCCGCTGGCGCACAGCCGCCGGCCGACGGGGCTGTCGGCGCAGGCGTCCAGCGATTGCCGAAGGAGGTCGGGGTGGCGGATATCGAAGCCTACAACGGCGTACGCAAGTTCAAATACGGCCGCGCCGAGCGGGAAAACCAGGTAGGCGCCGTAGCCGGCTTGGCCTGGACCCAGGCCGGCGGCGAACTGCTGAACATCGAAGCGTTGGCGGTGGCCGGCACCGGCCGCCAGATCCGCACCGGCTCGCTAGGCGACGTCATGCAGGAGTCGATCCAGGCGGCCATGACCTTCGTGCGCAGCCGCGCCCCAACGCTGGGCATTGCCAGCGATTTCCACAAACGCTACGATCTGCACATCCACGTTCCAGAAGGAGCGACGCCCAAGGACGGCCCCAGCGCCGGCATCGGCATGTGTACGGTGCTGGTGAGCGTGCTGACCGGCATCCCGGTGGCGGCCGATGTGGCCATGACCGGCGAGATCACCTTGCGCGGTCAGGTGCTGCCCATTGGCGGCCTGAAGGAAAAGCTGCTCGCCGCCCATCGCGGCGGCATCCGGCGCGTTGTCATCCCGAAGGAGAACGAGCGCGATCTGAAGGAAGTGCCGGACAACGTCAAGTCGGCGCTCGACATCGCACCCGTGGCGTGGATGGACGAAGTCATCGAAATCGCGCTGGAACGTAGGCCACAGCCGACCGCCGACGCGGACGAGGCGCAGCTCGACGTGCCGACAATGGAAAGCGTACCCAAGCCCGACGAAGAACTTCCCCTCGGTCCGCATTGAGGGAGTCGAAGAAGCAGATGCCGATTGACGAATACGGGATCGGTCGTAATAGAATCCGAGTTTCGTCCTATGTCGTCGGCGCGACATGCCCGGCGGCCGTCGGTGGGGAGGAGCCCACACGGCCAACAACCACGAAACCATCAAGGGGCACTTGCATGAACAAGGCGGAACTCATCGCCGCCATCGCCGATCAGGCGGACATCTCGGAAGCAGCGGCAGGACGCGCCTTGGACGCGACGCTAGGCACCATCTCCGGATCGCTCCAGGACGGGGAGCCGGTAAGGCTGGTCGGCTTCGGCACTTTCCAAGTACGCGAGCGCTCGGTGCGCAGCGGTCGCAACCCGCATACCGGCGAGACCATGCAAATCGCGGCCGCCAAGGTGCCGGCCTTCAAACCCGCCAAGGCGTTGCGCGATGCGCTCAACTGACGCGGCGAGCAAGCGCATGTCGGCAAGTGCCGCCTAGGCAATGAAGGCGACGTAGAAGAGACGTAGAAAAGTACACCCTGGCCGCTGGCAGGGCCAAGAACGGCCAGGGTGGAAGATAGAGGCACGGCAAAGGCGGGCTCGATCATGGTGCTTCAGAAAATGCGCGCCGGCGCACAGGGGATCACCGCCAAGATACTGGTGGGTCTGATCGTCTTCGTGCTCGCCGTGTTCGGCTTCGGCGCCTTCGATCTGTTCTCCGTTTCCGATCCTGTCGCCGCTACCGTCAACGGCGAGGACATCACCCAGCACGCCTTGGAGCTGGAAACGGCCCGCCAGCGGAGCTACCGGCGCAGCCGCTTGGGGGAAGAGGTCCCCGACGAGCTTCTCGAACAACTCATCACTCGCGAGGCGGTGCTTGCCTCGATGATCGACCAGACCCTGCTCCGCCAAGCCGCCGGCGACCTGCGATTGTCGGTGGCCGAAGAAACGGTCCAGGATCGAATCCGCGAAACCTTCGCCGATGAGCAGACATATCGTACCCAGCTCGCCAACAGCGGCTACACGCCCGCCGCCTACCAAGCCAAGCTGACCGACATCCTGATCGAGAGTCAGCTCGAGGACGGCGTTCGCAGCACTGCATTCGTCACCGACCGGGAGCTGCGTCGCGCCGCACGGCTGAACACCCAGCGCCGCGACATCGCCTGGCTGCTGTTCGATGTGGAGTCCCTGGCCGCGGGCGTCGCCATCAAGGACGATGAGATCGAGGAATACTACGGTGCCAACCTCGACGACTACATGACCGAGGAACGCTTTGACTTCGACTTCGTGCGCATGCCGCGCTCCTCCTTGGAGGCGGAGGTCGAAGTGGACGAGGAAGCGATAGCCCTTGCCTATCAGGACGAGATTGCCGTCCTGTCGGAACCACGTCGCCGCGCCGCGCACATTCTGCTCGAAGTCGACGACGAACGCAGCGCCGAGGATGCCAAGGAAATCCTCGCCGGGATACGCGCCGAGCTCGAGGGCGGGGCCAGCTTCGAGGAAAAGGCGCGGGAATTGTCCGAAGATCCAGGCTCCGCCAGCGAGGGTGGCGACCTGGGCGCATCCGGCCAAGGCGTCTTCCCACCCGCCTTCGAGGAGGCGCTGTGGGCGCTCGAACCCGGCGCGGTGTCGCAGCCGGTGGAGACCGAGTTCGGCGTTCACCTAGTCAAGCTCATCGAGATCGACGAAGCCGACATTCCCACCCTGGACCAGCGCCGCGACGAGATCGAAGCCGATCTGCGGCGCGACGAAGCGCAGCGGCGGTTCGAGCGGACCCTGGGCGAGATGGACGAAATCGCGTTCGAGCTGGGCGATTCCCTGGACGCCCTGACCAGCGAATTCTCTCTGACCGTCGAGCACCTCGACGGCGCAACCCGCTCGAGCCGCGACGGCATCCTCGCCGACCGAGCCGTGCGCAAGTCGCTGTTCAGCGACGAGGTGCTGGAAGGGTTCAACAGCCGCGCCGTAGCGACGGATATCGAAGCCGTGGTGGCGCGTCTGCGCACCCGCCATCCGGCCACGAAACGGCCGCTGCACGAAGTGCGCGAGGAGATTCGCACCCGTCTTGCCAACGATCGCGCTCGGCAACTGGCCGACGAAGCCGTCTTCAACGCCTTGGCGGCGCTGACCGACGGCGATACGCCGGCCGAACTGGCCGACCGTACCGACATCCAATGGCAGCGCAGCGACGGCACCGAAAGCAACGATGCAAATGTCCCCAGGGCCATCCTGCGGCTAGCATTCGAGATGGCCGCGCCAGCCGATGGCGAGCGGGAGACCGAGATCGCCACCCTGGCGGATGGATCCCGCGCCTTGGTGGTGCTGTCCAACGTCGCCTTGGGCGACTACGGAACGCTGGCCGAAACCGACCGCTCTGCCCTGGCCAGCTCCCTGGGCCAGCTCGATGCCGAGCGGGACTTCGCGGCCCTGATGGCCGCCCTGCACGCCGAAGCCTCCATCGACGCCCTTGCCTTCCAGGCCGACGACGGGCTGTGAATCGCTGGCGTGCAGGCAACGAACCGATACTGGCGCGGACAAGAGAAAATCCGATCAATCTCTGGCATGGCATGGGCCTCGTGGCGATCGTCCTGGCAGGCGTCCAGTGGCTCTTCCGGATACTTGGCTAGGGACGATTCCGAGACCTCGAAAGTAGATTCCTGTCGGAGTTGACAATCAAGGTCGTTGACGACTTCCGCAACTTGCTGGCGCTGCGCGTCGTTTTGATCCTGGGGATAGCGGTCGTGTTCGGGCTTGTGTGGACCGTTGCCGAAGACAAAGAGTTAGGCGCGGTGCTTCGAGACGTACTGGGTCGCTTGGGATTCTGGTCAGCGCACTCGTTGGCTGCTGCTTCGGAGAGTCGAAGCGCAGCGAGACCGCGGTTGGGACGCAGGCAACTGTTGACTCCGGTAGACTTGAAGACGAGCCGGGCGAGCTTGGCGACAAGAAAAGACTCCGGCGGGCATCCAACCGCCGCCTCGACGCAGGACACGACAGGTTCCCACCCTCCGTCTTCATAGCATAGAATCGACACCTGCGCCAAAGGAGTGGTGGAATGAAACAGATAGACCAACTGCGCATCGTTGACAGTGCAGCCAGGAAGAAGGACGGAATGGATACGGTGGACTATTCACCGTTCGAGTCTCCGTTGGGCTATCGCTACCAAGTCAGGATATCCTTGGCCGGCAGAGATCTGCCCTATGTGGGGGGGATCCAATACAGCCTGCCCCCATCTTCGTCGAGCCGCAACGGACGGTCGCCCGTACCGGTTCGAATCCGGATTGCGGCATGCGGGTATGGACCGGGGAGCCGTTCGACAGCGAAGCGAAGGTCGCCCCGACGACGGGACAGTGGCTTCAGTTGAACCATCGTCTCGATTACGACAGACAGGTGATGAATGCCAAGGACGGCCTTTGCTGGCGTGACGTTTCGACGGGAAACACGCACGAGGGACATGCGCAGCGTGTCGACACGCAACCGGCCGAGCCGCTTACCGAGACTGCCTGAAGCCCGACATCGGGCCGAGCGTAGGCATCGTGGGAAATAGGCTGCCACGCTGTGCGGAGGCAGGTCTTGCGGCGTGGCTGCGGTCTCCTGGCGGCGAGCGGCTGCTGGCTGCCGAACGCCGGCCGGCCGGCGAAGCCGTGCGCCGATTCCACGGCGACGCCATGCTCTGGATCGGCTGGTCGCCGGCGCTGCTCGACACCACGGCGCGATGCATGGTGCGAATGCGAATCTACGCGACGCCGCTCGGCCCCGCGTCCGGCTGCCGGACGAAGGCGCTGGCGGATGCGCATGTCGTCGCTGCCAATCCCGCCGAACTGCCGTTTCCCCCAGCATGCATGGACGGCATCGTGCTGCACCATGTTCTGGAAACCGTCCCCACTCCCCACGGCGCATTGCGCGAGGCGGCGCGGGTGCTGCGGCCCGGCGGCCGCCTGCTGGTATTCGGCTGCAATCCGCTCAGTCTCTGGCTGCTGGCCAAGCCGTGGCAGCCATTCCGCGGCATCAAGCCCGTCAGCGTCGCGCGTCTGAACGACTGGCTGGCTCTGCTGGACATGGAGCGCGAAGACAAGTCGATCTACCTCAACTATCGCTCGGCGCTGCCGGTGGCTCTGGACGGCCCGCGTTGGCGGGTGGCGAGCCGGTGGTTGAACCGGTCGCAGGCGCCTGTCGGCGGCGTCTATCTGATCGCCGCCACCAAAGTCGGCCACGGCTTCATCCTGCAGCAACGACATTTGGCGAGGGAACGCCGCAAGCTCGATGCGCCGCCCCTGCCGAACCCCGCTACCCGTCAGGCGGCGGCGCAATGAAGCGCCCGGTGGAGATATTCACCGACGGCGCCTGCCGAGGCAATCCCGGCGCGGGCGGCTGGGCAGCGCTGCTGCGCTACGGCGATGCCGAAAAGAGCATCCGCGGGGCCGAGGCCGAGACCACCAACAACCGCATGGAGCTGACCGCCGCCATCGCAGGGCTGGCAGCGCTGAAACGCCCCAGCAGCGTGATCCTGACCACGGATTCCCAATACGTCCGCCAGGGCATCACTCGTTGGATCGAAGGCTGGAAGCAGCGCGGTTGGAAACGCGCCGACAAGAAGCCGGTGTTGAACCAGGATCTTTGGCAGCGCCTTGACCATTTGAACGCGATGCATGAAGTACGCTGGCGCTGGGTGAAGGGCCACAGCGGCCACGCCGAGAACGAACGCGTGGATCGCGCCGCCAATGTCGCCATCGACGAGATGCTAGCGCGCCCGCGCCCGCTGGAGGAGCCGGCGCGTGAGGTTGCAAGGGCAGCAGGCGCTCCTTGCGGAAACAGGAACAGACCGTGAGACAAGTCGTACTAGATACCGAAACCACCGGCCTCGAACCCGAGGAGGGGCATCGCGTCATCGAGATCGGCGTCATCGAGATCGTCGATCGCAAGCTCACCGGGCGGCATCTGCAGATCTATATGAACCCACAGCGCGACATCGACGATGCCGCCTTCGAGGTACACGGGCTGGATGCCGCCTTTCTCGCCGACAAGCCCAAATTCGCCGAGGTGGCCGACCGGTTCCTGCACTTCATCAAGGATGCCGAGGTGATCATTCACAACGCGCCCTTCGACATCTCCTTCATCGACTACGAGTTGTCCCAGCTCAACCGCCCGGATGCCAAGCGCATGGCCGACTTCTGCACGGTGACGGATTCGCTGGCGTTGGCGCGCCGCAAGCATCCGGGCCAGAAGAACAGCCTGGACGCCCTGTGCCGGCGCTACCAAGTGGACGACTCGGCACGGCAGCTGCACGGCGCCCTGCTGGACGCGGAAATCCTGGCCGACGTGTACCTGGCCATGACCGGCGGGCAGCTGTCCCTGTTCGGCGCAGCCGACGATGCGCAACTGGAAACCGCTGGCGAACGCGAGATGCTGCGCCTGCCGGCACAGCGCCCGCCCCTGCCCGTAGTGCGGGCGACGGAGACCGAGCTAGTCGCCCACGAGGCGTACTTGGACTCCCTGGACGCCGCCGCCGAAAATGGCGCCGTTTGGCGACGCGGCGTCCAACGGCCTGCTACAGCACCCAGGTGATGCAGAGCCAGCCGGCGACGCCCATGGTGACGGTATACGGCAGCGCCATCAGCACCATGCGCCCGTAGGACAGCCGGATCAGCGGCGCCAAGGACGAAGTGAGCAGGAACAGGAAGGCGGCTTGGCCGTTCGGCGTCGCCACGCTGGGAATGTTGGTGCCGGTGTTGATGGCGATCGCCAGCAGGTCGAATTGGTTGCGGTCGATAACGCCGCCGTTGAAGGCCTTTTCCACCTCGCCGATGTAGACGGTGGCGACAAAGACGTTGTCGCTGATCATCGACAGCACTCCGTTGGCGATATAGAACACGCCGGGCTGCTGGCTGGCTGGCAGCTGCAGCACGTACTCGATCACCGGTTGGAACAGCTGCTGATCCGAGATCACGGCGACGATGCCGAAGAACACGCACAGCAGGGCGGTGAACGGCAGCGCCTCCTCGAAGGCGTGGCCGAGCCGGTGCTCCTCGACGATGCCGTTGAAGGCGGTTTGCAGGACGATGACGGCGAGCCCGATCAAGCCGATCTCGGCGACATGGAAGGCCAGCGCCAAGCCGAGCAGCATCGCGGTGACGGCCTGCACCACGAGGCGCGCGACCTCCTTGCGGGTGCGCTTGGAAGATTGCTCGGCGTCGTAGTCGACAAGCACGGCGAGCACCGGCCGCGGAATCGTCGGCCCATAGCCGAAGAGCTTTATCTGTTCGAGCGCTATGCAGGTGACGAGCCCCACCGCCAGTACCGGCAGCGTCACCGGCATCATGCGCAGGAAGAACTCGATGAACTCCCACTCCATCTTGCCGGCGATCAGCACATTCTGCGGCTCGCCGACGATGGTGGTGACGCCGCCGAGAGCCGTGCCCACCGCGGCATGCATGACGAGGCTGCGCAGGAACGCCCGGAACTGGTCCATATCCTCCCGCCGCGGTTCCGGCACCTCGTCGTCCAACGGGCCGCCGCCGGACGCCACCCGGTGGTAGACGCCGTAGAAGCCGACAACGACGCTGATCACCACCGCGGTCACTGTCAGTGCATCCAGGAACGCGGACAGGACGGCGGCGACGAGGCAGAACAGGAACGACAGCAGCATCTTGTTGCGAATGCGCACCAGGATCTTGGTGAAGGTGAACAGCAGCAGCTCCTTCATGAAGTAGATGCCGGCCACCATGAACACCAGCAGCAGCACCACCTCCAGGTTCTCTTCCACCTCGTGGAAGACGTGTCCAGGGGTAGTCATGCCGATCAGCAGCGCTTCGATGGCCAACAGGCCGCCCGGTTGCAGCGGGTAGCAGCGCAGCGCCATGGCCAGAGTGAAGATGAACTCCAGCACCAGCACCCAGCCGGCGACGAAACCGCCGAAAAACCAGAACAGCAGCGGATTGACCACCAGAAAGGCAATCACCGTCTGCTTGTACCACGGGGGCGCTTCGCCGAGAAAGTTCGCCCAATACGCGCTCCCCCAGGCTTGGTGGCGGATGCCGCTCGATGCCGTCATGAATTCTCCTGAATCTTCGTTGCGATACGCGCCGGAGGACGGCGCACCGAATGCCTGCTGTCGAAGGTGGAGGCTCCTCGGCCGCGGCAGCCGTTTCGTTGTTCGAGTTGGTTACAATGAGACCAGTATAGCAACTGGCCGCGTGCGCATCGTTCCATGTCGTTTCAGCTTCATCGCGCTCCCTCCAAATTCGTCTCCGAAACCAAGCCGCCAGCCGGCGCCGACGGCGACGCCTACTATTTCGTCTGCTTGGACGATGCCATGCTGTCCATCAGCGAGCAGGGCATCCCTCGTCCCGTGACCGCGGACGAATTCCGCTGGGTGGACGCGCAAGTCACCTACAAGCACTACCTGGGGCGCTGGCAGAACCGGGCCTGCTTCGCCGTCCACGCCGAGGGCGCAGTGCCGGAAGGTTTCGCCGCCACCGGCCTGCGCACTTGGCTCGGTCGGGTAGAGCCGGACTTCTTCTACCTCGCCGGACGAGCCAAGCAGATCGTCGAGTGGCACCGGGACCATCAGTACTGCGGCCGGTGCGGCAACCTCAACGACGAACATGCCACGGACCGCGCCAAACACTGCCACGCTTGCGGCCTGACCACCTATCCGCGTCTATCGCCGAGCATCATCGTGCTGGTGCGCAAAGGCGAGAAGATGCTGCTGGCGCGCAACGCCGCATGGCCGACGAGCATGTTCTCCACCCTGGCCGGCTTCGTCGAACCGGGCGAGTCCATCGAGCAGACCGTGCATCGGGAGGTGGCCGAGGAAGTGGGCATCAAGGTGGACAATCTGCGCTATCTCGGCAGCCAGTCCTGGCCGTTTCCCAACTCGCTGATGCTCGGCTTCCACGCCCACTACGCCGGCGGCGCCATCGCCTACCGGGATGGCGAGATCGCGGAAGCGCGTTGGTTCCACTACCGGGAACTGCCCAACGTCCCCGGCGGCACCGCCATCTCGCGCTGGCTGATCGACGCCTTCGTGGAGGAGATGGGGCAGCATCAAGGCGGCGCTTCGACGCCGTAGTCGGCGCGGAACAGGCCCAGCAGGAGAAACGCCAACGGCAGATTGCCGTCGGAGCGGAAGCGGCCGGCCATGAACGCCGCCATCGGATCTTGACGGCCTTCAAGAATGGCGAGCGCCGTATCGACGCTGTCGAAGAAGAACGTAGCGTCGGGGCGCAACGCCGGGTCGAAGCGCAGTTCGCCGTCGCGCACCGCGAAGACGGTCAGCGTTTTGCAACCGGCATCGCCCTCCACGGCTAGGGAAAACACGATGTCCTCATCCGCCGCAGCCGCCGACCGGAAGCGACATGCCAGATTCGCCTCGAAATCCGTGTCGATGCCGTCAATCGGATTGGACATGGCCAAGTGCAATAGGGTCGCCGAGCCTGCGTACGGCTATGGACGCAACGCTACCGCAAAGACTGCCATGCGGCTTCGGGTTGCGGAGAACGGCGGACCGGACGAAGGTGGGTCGTCGACGTTAACACGAGCAGTCGAGGTGCTACCATCGCGGCCTAGGTAATCGTTGGCGAAAGGTTGCCGCTGCCATGAACGAGGATGAAGCGCATTGCAGCCGTCGTGGTCAGCGCCGTTGGCTTTGTTGCCGCGTTGATCGCCATCTACCAATTCCTGCCTCGAACACCCGATGTCGAAATCCTGCTTGCCTAGCAGTCTGAAACACCGATCACCCTGTCGTCTAGTAACTTCGATATCAGCCGGCCACTGGTCGGAGACGTCATTATCGTCAATGAGCCGCTTGTGGCGGACGATTCTGTCCGTGTGGTCGCCAGTCGCCTGCGCTTTGGGGAGTCGGGCAGCATCAGTAGTCCCGAGGTCGTGATATTCGCGACCCGCGTAACGGGCGGCGGCCTGGGTGCATCCGGTGCAGGTGCCCGATCCCACGGCGGACGAGGTGCCGGTGGCGGATCGATCTTGCTCGCCGCCGCACACGTCGAAGGCACCCGTGGATGCGTCGGGAGGGAATGGCGCCAACGGCATGAACGGCGCGGACGGGTACGACGGACAGGATGGCAACTGCGAAGGTTTCGGTGGATGGGTGGGCAACGGCGCCAATGGAGATTCGGGCCGAGACGGCCAGCCTGGGGAATTGGTCAAGCGAGCTAGCCGCTTCAGAGAAGTCAGGCAAGCCTTGGAAGGCGTCGATACGAACAGCAAGGAAGCGCTTGCTGGCGTAAAGAGGCAGCTGGGTAGCTGAAAGGCGTAGAAGGCTAAGCCGCAGCCGTTCCGACGACGCGAATGCCTGTCGGCAACTTGTCTTGGTCAAGGAGGTTGGAATGAGTGAAGAATCGACGCGTATTGTCAGCCGACTGAGCCCTGAGTTGATCGGCATTCTCGGCATGGGCCTCGCGTTGGCTACCTCGCATTGGCTACATTGATGGTTACGATTTGGTTCGATCTGCGCGGCGATGCGCGCGAATACTCCCGAACGCATCAAGCTGGTATACGTAGAGTAGATGACTTGCTTCGCGCTGAACAGCTCAAAGCATATGAAAGACAGGTATCCATTGAAACCCGCCTGATAAGAATTGAAACGGACTTGGGGTATCCGAAGGAAGACTATGAGGTGCACGAACAACTCCTCGCCGCCCGTTGAGCCTGCGGCTTGCAGGCAGAGTCCTATGGACGGAAGATGCTCTTCATCGGCTATCGGCAGTCGGCCCATCAAGCCACCGTCGCTCCCGACTGCCAACTGCAAGGTAGTGGCTCGGTATGACTCCACCATATCGTCATACTGCACTCTGCATATACATATGTAGTGGCGTATCGATCTATCAACCACCGTATCCAGCCGCGCAGCTTATCCAATGCCGAACTGAGCCACCATCAACCGCAATGCCGCGCTGCGGAAGGCCGCATTAACCGTTAGAATCCACCGCTTCGCAAGCCTCCGGCCTCAAGCCTACATGGAGTTCCTGTTCGACTACCTCGGCTTTCTCGCCAAGACGGCCACGGTGGTGATCGCCGTGCTCATCGTCATTTCGGCAATCGCCGCGGCGGGGGCGCATCGGGCCATGCGGCACCGGCCAGAGGGCCATATTCAAGTCGTGCAGCTGAATGGCCTGCTGAAAGACATGCGCTGCGCCATCGACGAGGCCACCCTGCCGCAGGGGGCGTTGAAGAAGCGGCGCCGGCGCGAAGCCAAGGCGCGCAAGCGGCACTTGAAGGAAAGCAAGGAGAATGCCGGCCGGCGGGTGTTCGTAGTGAGCTTCAACGGCGACGTGGCGGCCAACGCCGTGGAGGCGCTGCGCCGGGAGATCACCGCAGTGCTGGGTGCGGCGTCGAACAACGACGAAGTGATGGTGCGACTCGAAAGCACGGGCGGTACGGTGCATGGGTACGGGCTCGGCGCATCCCAACTCGCGCGAGTCCGCGACCACGGCGTCAAGCTGACGGTGTCGGTGGATAGGGTCGCCGCCAGCGGCGGCTATATGATGGCCGCGGTGGCGGACCGCATCCTGGCTGCTCCCTTCGCCGTGGTCGGCTCCATCGGCGTCGTCGCGCAGATCCCCAATATCCACCGTCTGCTGAAAAAGAACGACGTGGACGTGGAGGTGCTCACTGCCGGCCGCCACAAGCGTACGCTGGACGTGCTCGGCGAGAACACCGAGCAGGGTCGCGCCAAGTTCCGCGAGGAACTCGACGACATCCACGCCCTGTTCCAGGAGTTCGTCGGCAATTGGCGGCCCGCCTTGGATATGGAAGCCGTGTCCACTGGCGAGGCGTGGTACGGCCAGCGCGCCCTGGATCGCGCCTTGGTGGACGAGTTGATCACCAGCGACGAGTACTTGGCTGCGGCCTGCGACGATGCCGACGTCATCGAGGTGTCCTGGGTAGCGCAGAAACGACCCATCGACAAGTTTATGGGGCGTTTTTTCGAGACCCTGGCTGGGGTGGCGGACCGATTGATGGATAGAACTATGGGAGGATTCCGATGACTTCGTTGCGAGCATTCCGCGTCGACAGGACCGAGCACGAGAACGGCAAACGACAGTTTCCACGCACCATCGTCGAGCGACAAACGGCCGACCTGCCGGCTGGCGAACTGCTGATCGACGTGGCGTACTCGTCGCTCAACTACAAGGATGCGCTATCGGCCACCGGCAATCCCGGCGTTACCCGCAACTTTCCGCACACGCCGGGCATCGACGCGGCCGGCACCGTGGCGGAATCCTCGGTGGCCGAGTTCGCTCCTGGAGACGAGGTCATCGTCATCGGTTTCGACTTGGGCATGAACACCGCCGGCGGTTTCGGCCAGAAGATCCGCGTTCCCTCGGCTTGGGCCGTTCCCATGCCGGATGGGTTGGATGCGCGTTCCAGCATGATCCTTGGCACCGCCGGCTTCACCGCCGCGCTGTGCGTCCACAAGCTGGAAGGCTTCGGCATGAAGCCGGACGGCGGTCCGGTGCTGGTCACTGGCTCCACCGGCGGCGTCGGCTCGGTGGCCGTCAAGCTGCTCGCCCATCTAGGCTATGAAGTGCATGCGGTGACGGGCAAGGCGACCCAGCACGATTTTCTACGCAGCCTGGGCGCTGCACAGATACTCAGCCGCGAGGACGCCCTAGCGGGTGCCGAGCGGCCATTGCTGCGGGAGACCTGGGACGGCGTGGTGGACACCATAGGCGGGCCGATCCTCTTCAACGCCATCAAATCCCTGCGCTACGGCGCTTCCGCTGCCGCTTGCGGACTAGTGGCCTCGCCGGCGATTCCGGCCACCGTGCTGCCGTTCATTCTGCGCCATGTCAACCTGCTCGGCATCGACTCCGTGGAGCTGCCGTTGATCTACAAGGCGGAAATCTGGCGCAAGCTGGCTGGCCCGTGGCAGCTCGATGGCCTGGAAGATTTGGTGGTGCCGCTGACGCTGGATACGCTTTCGGACGCCATCGACCGCATCCTGGCCGGCGACATGGTGGGCCGCGGTCTGGTGGACCTGAACGACTAGCGGAAGGACGGTGCAGAGTGCTGCGGACGACCCGCATTCGCGGTCGCGTTCAGTCGCGCCGCAGTTCCGCCGCTACCGCGATGGGGCTCGGGTAGCGGAAGATCACCAGGTAGGTGGACGCCAGCAGGGTCAGCACGGTAGCGCCCAGGACCACGTGACTGGCCTGAGGCGACACCAATGCGGTACCGGCGACGAACACCAGCAGCAGCGAGAACTCGCTGGCTTGGCCGAGCCGGCAGCCCACCTCCCAAGACACCTCCTTCGACTCCTTCTGCCAGCGCAGCAGCGCCTGGAACACCAGTGGCTTGACGGCCACCAGGACAGCTGCCAGCAACAGCGTCGGCAGCCACATCTCCACTAGCAGAACGGGGTTGATCTCGGCGCCCACCGAGAAGAAGAACAGCACCAGGAAGAAGTCGCGCAGCGGACGCAGGTTCTCGGTGATGTACTGGGCGATGGGCGAGTTCGCCAGAGACACGCCGGCCACGAAAGCACCGATCTCCCAGGACAAGTACAGCGCATGCGACAGGCTGGCGATGCCCAGGCACCAGCCGACGGCCAGCAGAAAGGTGAACTCGCGGAATACGTCGAAGCGCGCCAGCAGGGGCACGACCACGAACCGTACGCCAGCGAATGCTGCGGCGACCACCACTGGCAGGGCGACGGCCACGGTGAGCGTGGTCGTCATGACGCTGCCGCTCTCGGCATCGAAGCCAGCGAGCACCAGCAGCGCCACCACGGCGATCAGGTCCTGGATCAGCAGCAGGCTGATGACGATCTCGCCGATATGGCGGTGGTGCAGCACCGTGGTCGGCAGCAGCTTGATGCCTAGGATGGTGCTGGAGAACATGCAGCCAATGCCGGCGATAGCCGCTTCCATCAGCGTAAAGCCGAACAGCGCCATCACGCTGAAGCCGATGATCCCGAACAGCGTCGAACTGGCCAGCGCCGTTGCCACGGATTCCCCCAGCATGTCCTTGAGCTTGCGGGGCGGCAGGTCCAGGCCCACCAGAAACAGCAGGAAGATGATGCCTATCTCGCCGATCTCGGACAGCAGCCGGGCATCGTCCACCCAGCCGAGCACATGCGGGCCGAAGGCGCAGCCGATGACGATATAGGCCACGATCAGCGGCTGGCGAGTGTACAGTGCCACCGCCGCCAGCACCGCCGCGCCGGTGAAGATGACGAAAAACGACTCGATGATGCCGACTTCCATGATCCCTTCGCAAGGTACCGAGGGATATGCCGAGGCGCTGTCCAGCGCATACTGGCAGGCGATAGGGTACTAGCAATTAAGCGTTGCCGCTTTTCGGTTTTCGATCCCGGTTGCGGGATGGACGCTACGCGCCAGCGGCCCTGCGCCGAAAGAACGGTAGCGGCTCGCGTACGGACGCTTGGTAGTGGTCGGTCATCCGCGTCATGCAGACGATGGCGACTTCGGCCTGCCGACGGTCCGGCAACTCGAAGGCGTCGAAGCCGCAGCGAAGCATGTATTCGGTAAGATCCGGAACGATCTCGCCGAAGGCGCGCAGTTCGCCGCGGTAGCCGTAGCGCGACCGCAGCAGGGCGCCGAAGCTCAGCCCGCGGCCGTCGGCAAAGGCGGGGAAGCGAACGGCCACCACTGGCGCGATGCGGACTTCCTCGCCCACCTCGTCTACCTCCGCGGCGCCCTCCACCCAGACCCCGCCCCCTTCGGGCGCGCGCCGCCAAGCCGCCAGCGGCGCGATTCGGCCGCGGGTCGCCTCGCCGTCCTCCACCCGCATCCACGGGTCCGCGACGATCTGTCCGTCCCTAACCAGCACTGGCATACACCTGCTCCTTGAAGGGATCGACGCCGATGCGCCGCACCGTGTGCAGAAACGCCTCGCCCTCGAAACGGCGGTCCAGGTAGACCGCGAGGATGTTCTCGATGACATCCGGCACCTCGGCACGTTCGAAAGACGGCCCGAGGATCTTGCCGAGGGACGCATCCGCCGCCTGGTTGCCGCCGATGGATATCTGGTAGAACTCCTCGCCCCGTTTGTCCACCCCCAGGATGCCGATGTGCCCCACATGGTGATGGCCGCAGGCGTTCATGCAGCCGGAGATATTGATGTCCAGCGGCCCCAGATCATGCAGGTAGTCGTAGTCGTCGAAGCGGCGCTGAATGGCCTCGGCGACAGGAATGGACTTGGCGTTCGCCAAGGAGCAGAAGTCGCCGCCGGGGCAGCAGATCATGTCCGTCAGCAGGCCGATGTTGGCTTGCCCTAGCAGCTGTGTGCAGGCCAGCTCGAAGAGGGTCTTCAGATCGCGCTGGGGAACATCCGGCAGCACGAAGTTCTGCTCGTGGGAGATGCGGATGTCGCCGAATCCGAAGCGTTCGGACCAGTCCGCCACCGCTTCCATCTGCTCGTCGGTGACGTCGCCGGGCGGTACGCCGGTAGCCTTGGTGGACAGCGTGACGATGGCGTAGCCGGGTCGCTTGTGGGCGGCGACATTGTTGCGCATCCAGATGTCGAAGACGGCATCCGCCAAGCGCTGCTGGGCCAGCCGAGCGGTCTCGTCGGCCAGGTCGGCGTAAGGCGGCGGCTGGAAGCAGGCGCGGATGCGATCGATTTCCTCTGCCGGCAGCGTACTCGATCCGTCGCGCAGGTGTTGCCACTCCGCGTCCACCCGTTGGCGGAACTTCTCGGGCGTCATGGCGCGGACGAGTATCTTGATGCGCGCTTTGTACTTGTTGTCCCGCCGCCCGTAGCGGTTGTAGACGCGCAAGATGGCTTCGAGATAGGTCAGCAGGTGCTGTTCCGGCAAGCCCTCTCGGATCAGGCTGCCGATCACCGGCGTACGGCCCAAGCCGCCACCGACGTAGAAGTCGAAGCGCGACTTGCCGTCGTCGCCGAGGCGCACTTCGATGCCGATGTCGTGTACGCGGGTGGCGGCGCGGTCGGCGGTGGCGGCGTTGACGGCGATCTTGAACTTGCGCGGCAGCCAGTCGAACTCGGGATGGTAGGTGGACCACTGGCGCATGATCTCGCAGTAGGGACGGGCATCCACCACTTCGTCCGCTGCTACGCCGGCGAACTGGTCCGTGGTGATGTTGCGGATGCAGCTGCCGCTGGTCTGGATGCAGTGCATCTGCACCTTGGCGAGATCCGCCAGAATGTCCGGCACCACTTCGAGTTTCGGCCAGTTGATCTGCACGTTCTGGCGGGTGGACAGGTGGCCGTAGCCCTTGTCGTATTTGCGCGTGATCTCGGCGAGGGCGCGCAGCTGGGCGGCGGTGAGCAGGCCGTAGGGCACGGCGATGCGCAGCATGGGCGCGAGCCGCTGGATGTAGAGGCCGTTGCGCAGGCGAAGCTGCTGGAACTGTTCGTCGGCAAGCTCGCCGGCGAGGTAGCGCCGGGTCTGGTCCCGAAATTGCTCGACGCGATCCTCGACGAAGCGCTGGTCGAAGGCGTTGTACTGGTACATGGGTCGATGACCGACGGATGCGGAAAACAACCCGCGAGAATGCCGCAGTTCGAACTTCAGTAGAACGAACTTAACCGACTAAGGATAGAACCAGAATGCATCCATCGGCGTTCCTGCCGAGACCGGTTAGCGGCCCTGGACAGCGTTCCGATCTCCACCCAAGCGCCTGCGGATCTCGTCCATCACGCAATGCTTGAGCAGACCGGTTTCGGCGACCGGCTTGTCGTAGCGTTCAGCCAGCCGCGCAAGGTCGTCTTCGCCGAAGGACAGGCTGATGCGGGGACGCTGGATTTTCGCGTAGGGCAGCCCCACCAGCTTGCGCACATAGTCCGAATAACTCAGATTCTCGGCCGCAGCGGCCATGCGGACCTTGCGCATCAGCGACTGCTGAAACTCGAAATGCACCTGGATCTTGTGCAGCGCCCGGCGCTCGGCTTGAAATGGCTCCTGGCGCTTCGCCCGCACGCCATCCCCGTTCGGCGCGCGTGATCTCATTGCTCTCCGGGCCACATCGCTTCGATCACATCCGGCGAACAGTCGATATCCAGCGAGACTTCGGTGTCGCCGTCGCCCCACACCTCCACCGTGAGGCCGAAGTGCCCGCTGGCGTCCTCGCATTCGTGGTAGCGGAACTCCTCGCTGCCGTCGTCCGCGTAGCTGGACAGCTCCTCGCCTCGACAGTCGCGGTCGTAGTAGTAGCCTTCCGCCCACTTCTTTATTTGGGCGTAGCGGCCAGCCAGCCAGCCTTCGTATTCGGGAAGCTTGGCGGCCACCTCGAGGTCGGCGAAATCGTCGTCCCACAGGGCGCTGAACGCATCCTCGTCGAACAGGCGCAGCACATCGGCGCGGGGCGCATTCCGGCTCAGACTCATCTCGGCGGGGTCGTTGGCACGGAAGCCGAGATAGATGCGGCCGGCCTCCGCGCCGGCAAGCGTCAGCTGGGGATGCAGGCCATCCTCGAACTGGTAGGTGGCGATGGCAGAGACCTCGAAGGTCTGCCCCTGTACGCTCGGCGGCAGCGCTAGGCGGTGCTTGAAGGTCACCAAGTCGCCAGCTTGCAGATCCACCAAGCTGTCCAGTCGCCGCTGGGAGTCTGGCGATCGCCCGCCAACACGGGCGCGGAAGAGTTTCCTCAGCATGGTCAACTCGACTTTCGCGCCTTCAGCCGCGCCAGCACGTCTTCGGCGGCGCTGGCGCCGGAGGTGCCGATGCCCTTGGCGCGCAACTTGGCGTCGATGTCGTCGCCGGCCTCCTGGCCCTCCAGCCACTCGCCGGCTTCCATGCGATCCTGCCAGCCCTGCTGCTTGGCCTTCACCCGCTCGAGGGCCTTCGACACCCGATGCCCGCTGGAGCCGGTGGCGGCGAAGTTCTTCGACACGCTTTCCGTAGCGCGCTGCAATTCCTGCACCGTGCGCACCTTGTCGAGTTCGCGCTTGTTCTTCTGGATGGTGCGCTCCCGGGCCTTGATCATGCTGTGGATCTTGTGGACCTCGGCGTCCAAGGCGGCCTGTTCGCCAGCCTTCTCGGCGCGTTCCTCTTCCAGTTCGGCGATGCGCTCGGCGACCTCTGCCGCCAATGCTTCCTCGCCGGTGTTCAGCGCGGCCACCGCCTTGCGCTCGTAGTCCCCCGCATCCTGATCGAGCGTGGCGATCTCGCGCTTGAGCTTGATCTCGGCGCTCTTCATCCGCGTCAGGCTCTGCTTGGCGTTGCCGATAGCCGTCTCCGCGTCGCGGATCTCCTGTTCCAGAATGCGGATGGCGTTGGCGTCGACGATGACTTCGCCAACCTCGCTGGCACCTCCTCGCAGTGCCGTCAACATGTCTCTAAGCACACCCATGGTGTCTACCTCCGTCTTCGTGTTGCTCAAGCCAGCATGTGCTCGACCGCTTCGAGCACGTCGATGGTGTTCTCCGCCTGCACCTCCAGTTCGTGGGCCACAACCTCGAACCGAGTGGACAGCGCCATGGCGCCGAACAGGATGTAGGTGTCCCCCTGCAAGCCGATGGCGGACAGCGGCACCGCCGGACTCAAGCGCAGGAACGTGGCGTTGAGCTCGTCGCGCTGGTCCGGCTGGACCTCGGAGAGAGCGAACAGGGGGGTCACCGATAGGATCTGCGTCTCCGTCATGGTGACGGAGATGGGGAACTCGTCGTTGTTGGAGCAGACGACTTCCAGGATGCCTTGCTCGGTGACGAGCGCATCGAACGTGGTGCCTTCCTCGCCAGCGTAGTCGTTGAGTCGGAAGGCCAGATCGTCCAAGGTCATGCGGAAACTCCCTCATGCTGTTGGCGGATTGTCCCCGCCCGGGCTCGCCGAGCGTCCATGAAGCGAACGTTATGACATATTATGTCGCGGCGTCAATACTTTTTTTCGGCTTCTGCCCAGCGATGCGCATGTCGCCACAGCAGGGCGGCAAGACGCCACTGCGGCTACCCCGACGGGAAGAAGATGCTCGGAAGCACAAGGACTACTTCCAGGGTGGCAATTCCCACAGTCTGCGTGTTGAAGATAGGCACAAGGATGGTTGCCATGTCATCGCCGAAGCGGCGAAGGCATTGGCTTGAGGTCTAGCCCCAGTCATGGGATGACAGGACGGCGCAGGGCATAGCTGCCGGGGCCTCCTGATTAGGCCCCGGACAATGGCGCTGGCGGAGCCTTCCCGGGCGGCTTGTCAGGCTCCGATAGGCCAGTCGATCATCACTACCCTCTTCATGGCATGTTCGATTTCTGCTCCCGCTTCCACTGGTCGAATGCGGGATGCTCGCGAATGCATCCAAGTCGGCGTCGGCGTCAACTCTATCAAGAACGAACCCTGGAGCAGGCTTTTCCGCATGGCTGAAATCAGCGAGAGCTTCGTCTACAGCTGGCTTGCCGCATACCAGCCACCTGTCAGGCTCGATTGGCGAACACGGCAGGATTGTCGTCTTTCGGTCTCAGGCGAACCCGTTCGTCAAGGTGGTTCAACGCTTCGTTCACCCGTCCGGCCGTTTCCCCGCCCAGGAGATCAAGCCCAATGTTCTGCACCGGTCGTCTTCCGGAGTAGCCGTGTCGTCCAGAACTGCTTGGAAGCGTTCGATCGCGTCCTCCCGGCTCCTAGCCGGTGGTTCAGGCATGGCATCGATCCCACGGCCGATCCTGTCCGCGCGGATTCTCTCTTTCTTTTCCTGTTCATCCGAAAACATCCTCTTGCCTCTCTTGGCCCAGCTGTCTCTATTTCCGCGCCAGCTCGGTTGAGCAGCGCCAAGCCAGCGAAGCCTGATGAAGCCGAGATCGGCACCGGCTTCAGGAACGCAAGAAGCCGCTTGTGCCCTTGTCATTGGCGCCGCCATAGAAGCCATCGAGCGCGAGAGTCCCCGTCGAGGCCAGAAGTCCGACTGCCACGAAAGCGGCCAAGGCACCGACGAATACATGGCCTAGTACGCCAGCATCCCATGCTAGCCACTAGCGCTTCTCTTGATGGAATCTTCGGAGGAAGGAGGACGGTCACGCCCCACCGTCAGCATTCGCGGCAGAACCATCGGGTACCGGAAGTCGGACCGAAGCGCTTGGGCCAACCCTCCGAGTTCGCCGGAAATCAGCGTAACGAGGATAATCCGAATGTCCGGATCACAAGCATTGGAGCGAGAGGCAACCGGGCACCTGAATTGCCTAAAGGAAGCATGCGAGGATGCCTTGCCGTGAATCAAGCATGCCGGAAAGCATCGAGAACATGCGGCTCCCTCATGCCGTATGCGGGGTTGGCTTGCGATCCTGCCGTTGACCGCGTGGGCGGTTCACGATCCATCCTTGTCGGCCGCGAAGAACACGCCCTGGTATTGCTGCCATGCCTGCTGATGGTAGTCGTAGACGGCGTGGCTGCCCAGGCGGTTGACGCGAATCCCTTCCACCTCGTCGAAGAAGCCGTTGGGGAAGGCGAAGGCGGCCTCGATCAGCGCCCGGTCGAGCCAGCCGTCGGGGGTGGGCGCGGCCTTCGCGGCAGCGATCCGCGCCGAGGCCGGCTTGCCGGCGACGGTGCCGATGCTCCACCCCCACTCGCCGAAGCTCGGCACGTTGGCATGGTACTGCTCGACTTGGAAGCCGACGCCGGCGAGAGTCTTGCCGATGGACAGGAACGCCGCCTTGGCGTGGAACGGCGATGTGCTCTGGGTGGCGAACGCGCCGTCCGGCGACAGCAGCTGCCGAACGCGGGCGTAGAAGTAGTCGCTGTAGAGCCGATTCAGATCGGGATGGCTAGGATCCGGCAGATCCGCCACCACCACGTCGAAGCGCTCTCCCGCCGCCGCCAGTCGTTCCACCTCAATGAACGCATCGCCTTCGACGACCTGTACGCGCGGGTCGCGCAAGGCGCCTTGGTTGAGTTCCGCCAGCGTCCGGCTCAGCCAAGCCGGCGCATCCGGATCCTCGCCCCGGAACAGACGCAGCAGTTGCGCGTCGATGTCGACCAGCGTCACCGAGGCAGGGTTCCAGCGCAGCAGATCGCGCAATGCGAGGCCGTCGCCACCGCCGAGCACCAGTATCCGTTCGCGCCGGTACGCTGCCAGCATTGCCGGCGCGGCAAGGTAGGCGTGGTAGACGCGCTCGTCGTTGGAAGCGAACTGCAGCCGGCCGTTGATGTAGAGGCTCACCACGTCCGGCTTGCCGGCGGCGAGGTGGCGCTTGGTGAGAACGAGATTCTGATACGGCGTCTGCAGGCGGTAGACCACCCGATCCTTGAACAGCGTATCGCCCAGCCGGATCGTCCATTGGGTACCGAACACGGCAAGCGCCGCCAGCAGAGTCGCCAACGCGCCATGGCCGACCCACAGCCAGCGCACCGGCCGCAGCTGGGCTCGATACAGAAGCAGAAAGCCTGCCCCCACCAAGATGTTCACGGTCGCCGCGCCCACCGCCGCGTACAGGATCGGCAGCTTCAGGCAGATCAGCACCCACACCGCCGCGCCGATGCCGGCGCCGATGTAGTCGGCACCGTACATGGTGCCCAAGTTGTGTTCCAGCCGGCGCGCATGCACATGCTCGCGCACCCGAGCGATCAGCGGAATCTCCATGCCGATCAGGAAGCCGATGAGGAAGCCGGCGATGAACGGCAGCAGCCGCGAGAACGCCACCAGCGTCGCCGCCAGCCCGCCGTCGAGATCGATGAACGAATCGACGTTGTAGACCGTGCGCAGCCACTCCGGCAGCGAATACGCGAACGCCACGGCAGCGGACAGCATCAGCACCGACGTGCCGCCCAGCACGGCGATGCCCAGTTCCAGCCAAGCGAACCCCCGATAGATGGACGCCACCCACTTGGCCGCGAACGCCCCGAGGCCCATGGCCACGATCATCAGCCCGATCATGGCGTAGATGGTGGGTTCGACAGCGCCGAGAATGCGCCCGGCGTAGTGGGCCATCAGGTACTCGTAGACCAAGCCGCAGGCCGCGACCAAGCCCATGGCGCCGATCAGCGCCGCGTCGTGGAAGCGACGGCGGGCGTTGTCGAGATGCACCCGACCAGCGGAGGCGATGCCTGGATTCACGCAGCCGATACCGCACGAGGCGACTGGTGCGAAACAGCTTCTGCCGCTATCCCGCGACGGTACGGATGACGAGGCCTATGCCGACGAAGACCGCAGCCTCGATGGCGGCGACGCCGACATTGCGCTGCTTGTCCACTTCCTCGACGACATCGACTCCGGCCAGCACCACGCGCTGCGCCAGCATCGACAGCAAGAGCAGCACCGCGGCCAGCACCACCGCCCACGCCAGCCAAGCGGCGTAGGCGAGTACCGCGGCGGCATCGATGCCCACCACGTAGCCGGCCATGCCGCCGGCCGAGGAGGACGCCAGCGCCGTGCCCACCAAGTGTCCCGCGTAGCGGACGCCGAGGGCGGCGTTGCCGCCTTCGATGGCGCTCTGCCACGCTTCGCCAGCGTGACGCTTGGCGTATATCCCGGCACGTACGCGGGTCACGCCCAGCACCACCAACTGAGCCAGGAAGAACAGCACCACGACGGACACGAGGCCCTGGACAAGGTCGCCCTCGGACCAGTTGATGGCGCCGTTGATCAGTACGCCCAACGCCACCAAGTTCGCAGCCTGCACGATGCCGGCGGCGATGTTCTGGGCGTTGATGGCCGCCTTGATGGAGAACTTGTGGAAGATGATCCAGTCGTTAACGAGCATGCCCGCCTTGAGCAGCACGAGGCCGACGACAGCATAGGCGGCCACCGCGCCCAACTCCGCCAGGAAAGTCGCTGCCGGGTCGCCAGCGCCGGCCGCGGCCAGGATCAGCGCCACCGCCAATGCGCCGCCCGCCAGCGCCACGCCGAAGGCGAAGTTGTCCTTCTCCGCCAGTTCGTCCCGGGAATCCACCCCGAACAGCAACCCGGAGCCGTAGCGCAGGGCGCAGATCGCGGCCACGGCCACGGCGAGATCCAGCGCGACGATGCCCCAAATCCAGATGCTCAGCGAATCGAACATGGTTGCCTCCTCAAGCGGCGGATTGTCAGCTCTACTTGCCGCGCGACGGTCCGCGCGAGCCGCCGCTGCCGAAGCCGCGCATCGACGCCGAGCTGGAACGCGGGCGGCTTGCGCTGCTGGTACGCGGCCTGCTGCCGCTGGCGGCGAACTTCTGCCGGGTCACGGACCTCGATGCGCCTTGACGCTGCTTGGCGTATGGGCTTTGGAACGTCCTGCCCTGGGATGAGAACTTGCGGCGCGCAGTGGACTCCACCTGCGCTTGTCGCTGCCGCGCCGATGGCGATGTGTAGCTGCGGCGGCCGTAGTCGTGGTAGTAGCTGTAGTCGCGCCCGCCGGCCCAGGCACTATAGCCAATGCGCGGGCCACCGATCAGATCGCGGATCAACGCGAACTGGCCGTACCACACCCAAAACGAATTGCCACCCGAGTCCGAGCGCCATTGTCCATAGTGCGGATTGCCGACCAGCTGGCTGCCGGCACCGAGATCGGCGGCGTTGTTGGCGCGCCGGGAGGCGTCCGCCGAGACGGCGTCCACCCGCGGCAGCTCGCCGTCGGACAGGTCGGCGAGCACGTTGAGGGGATCGCTCAGAGCGCGGTTGAACTCGGTGGGGTCGGCGGCAGCTGCCAGACTCGTCAGTTCCTGAGCGACGGATCCGTACGCGGCGGCGTCTGCATCTGATGGCGGCAACGAGGCGCGAACATCGTCGAGCCGTGTCCCGAGCCCGCGATAGAGGGTGCCGTCGCGGGTGGCCTCGCGTTTCAGCACGTCCACCAGTTGGCGCAGCTCCGGCTTGGCGTCGGCCACCTGGGTGGCGTACAGGCGGATGAGCTGGGCATTGCGCAGCTGGTTCTCGTCGAGATCGTCGCCGAGGCGGGAGATGGCGGCGTCGACGCGCTTGATGGCGTCTTCCACCTGGACGCGCATCCGTCCGGCGCCATCGCATCCTGCCAGCATCAGAACGCCTAGCAGCGCGGCACGAGCCGCTGCGAACCAACGTCTCGTCGTGTGTTCGGCAGCGTCGTTCATTTCAGACCTCCCGCGCTCGATGGCCCGCTGAACAGCGCCTCGCGTTCAGCTGGCATTGGACGATCCACCGCATGAACAATCGTGCGGGCGCCGGGTGCCGCGTCGGCGATCACCGCAGCAGCCCGGGACGGTTCGCAGGCACCGCACAGGAACATATCGAAAGCCGCATAGCCTCGCTCTGGCCAAGTATGCACCGTGATGTGCGACTCCGCGAGCAAGGCCACGCCCGTCACCCCCGCCCCGGGCCCGAAGCCATGCATATGGCAGGACAGCACTCGCGCACCGCCAGCGGCCGCCGCTCGCCGCATCAGCGCCTCCAGCGCAGCCGCGTCGTAGTCGGCCTGAGCGCCGAAGCACTCGATGATAAGGTGGCGGCCTAGGCAGATCGGCCCCGTCGCAGTCGCCATGCTGGCTTTGCCGGCGTTTGCGGACTTGCGCCGATCCGCTGCCGGTAGCTCGATGCGCGGCCAGGACATCTTCGGCGCTTCCTAGGCAGTGACATAATATGACATGGTACGGCCAATCGCCGGCGGGATGCAACCGGCTTGGCAGACTGTCGAACCTGGACGCTTTCGGAGTCGAATCTTGGCTTCCACGCGTCCTTCGTGCGGACATCCGCTGACCGCTTCTTCTGCTCTAGCCGCTGCCCCGGCGACCTCGTCCGGGCGATGCGCCGCCGCAGGATCCATCATAGGAAACCGAGTCTCCAGGTCCGACAGGCTTCCAGCATGGCCCTGCCGGATCGGCAGCCGCAGTGGTTTCAAATGCGCCGAAACGGCTCGGACCAAGAGCACGCGGGAATCGCCTGAATCCCGCACACGCTTCACGCGAGGCCAGTTTTCATGTAGTCTGCTGCCATGAGCAAAGCCAATGACGCAGATCGTCTGCTTGCCGCTCTCAACGACGGCAGCCACCGTGCGCGATGCGAAGCGCTGCGCGAACTCTGCCCGTGCCGAAACGGCCATGTTCGCGACCTCGCGGTTTGGCGGGAAATCTTCCGCAAGGCGCACAAGGGCGGCATGCGCGAACGCGATCGGGCGGCACACGCCATCGGCACCTTGACCGCGAAGGCCCAGCATGGCCCGGAATGGCATGAACTGCTGCGGGCGCTGCGGGGAGAGCTCGATGCCCTGATGCAGGATACCCGCGCATCCCGGCGGATACTCGGCCAGATGAAGAAGCACGGCCACGCGCATCGCGGCGCGGCGCGGCAGAACTATCGCCGCCGGCGCAAGGTGCTGGACATGGCAACCCCTGCCGAGCTCGCCGCTTGGATCAATCAGCGTCAGCGCTTGGCGGATCGGAATCGGCTGTCGGCTAACGATCCTGGCGTACAGCGGCTCTGGCGCTGGCTGAAGCATCGCATCCAGTGCCAGCCGGTGCGCCGCACTCGGGAGGACGAACTGATGGACCGAGCGCGACGCTACCTGCCGCGGCTATTCGAACAGCCTGCGCCCAAGCCCGCGACCTAGCCGACGCCGGCGTTGCCAACTTCGCCGCTTGGCTTGGTGCGTCTCGAACGGCTGGCCTCCGGCGGCCAACCAGCAAGGGCAGCGTGTAGAACGCGCCGCCCTCGATTGACCAGATGGATTCCGCATGAGCCACGACAGCTTTGAATCGAAACGGACATTGCATGTCGGTACCGAGGAGTACGACTACTTCAGTCTGCCTCGCGTCGCCGAAGCTGGTGCTGGCGACGTGGCGCGACTGCCCATGTCGCTGAAAGTTCTGCTGGAGAACCTGCTTCGATTCGAAGACGGCAGCACCGTCCGCAGCGAGGACATCGAGGCGCTGGCGAACTGGGCCGACGATCCGCCCGCGGCCAGAGAGATCGCCTACCGGCCGGCGCGGGTGCTCATGCAGGACTTCACCGGCGTACCCGGCGTTGCGGATCTGGCCGCCATGCGCCGCGCGGTGATGGCAGCCGGCAAGGATCCCGGCATCGTCAATCCGCTCTCGCCCGTGGATCTGGTCATCGACCATTCGGTGATGGTGGATCGCTTCGGCGATGACCGCGCCTTCGCCGACAACGTCGCCATCGAAATGCAGCGCAACCGCGAGCGCTACCGGTTCCTGCGCTGGGGCCAGAGCGCCTTCGACAACTTCCGCGTGGTACCGCCTGGAACCGGCATCTGCCACCAGGTGAACCTGGAATACCTGGCGCGAACGGTGTGGACCAAGGCCGAGAACGGCCGCACCGTGGCTTATCCGGACACTCTGGTCGGCACCGACAGCCACACCACCATGGTCAACGGTCTGGGCGTGCTCGGCTGGGGCGTCGGCGGCATCGAGGCGGAAGCGGCCATGCTCGGCCAGCCTATCTCCATGCTCATTCCAGAAGTGGCGGGATTCAAGCTGACGGGCGAACTGCCGGAAGGCGTCACCGCCACGGACCTGGTGCTGCGGGTGGTGGAGATGCTGCGCCGGCACGGCGTCGTGGGCAAGTTCGTCGAGTTCCACGGTACCGGCCTCGATCATCTGCCGCTGGCCGATCGCGCCACCATCGCCAACATGGCGCCGGAGTACGGCGCCACCTGCGGCTTCTTCCCGGTGGATGCGGAGACCATCCGCTACCTTGCGCTGTCCGGGCGATCCGCGCAGACCATCGCCCTAGTCGAGGCGTACGCGAAAGCCCAGGGCCTGTGGCACGATGCTGGCGATGCTGGCATGGAAGCCGTCTATTCTTCGACGCTGCATCTGGACCTGGCTTCCGTGCGCCCGTCGCTGGCCGGGCCGAAACGCCCGCAGGATCGGGTGGACATCGCGGAGTTGGGCCGTGCCTTCGACGAGACGCTGCAACTCGCCGGGCACACTGGCGACGAGAAGCGCGTACCGGTGGCCGGCACCGACTACAGCCTCGGCCACGGCGACGTGGTGATCGCCGCCATCACCTCCTGCACCAACACCTCGAACCCGGCGGTGATGCTGGGTGCCGGACTGATGGCGAAGAAGGCCACCGAACGGGGCTTGCGCGTCAAGCCCTGGGTGAAGACGTCCCTGGCGCCGGGTTCCAAGGTGGTTACCGAATATCTGCAAGCCACCGGCTTGCAGCAGTACCTGGACCGCATCGGCTTCAACTTGGTGGGCTACGGCTGCACCACCTGCATCGGCAATTCCGGGCCGCTGCCGGCAGCCGTTTCGGAAGCCGTCAAGGCCGGCGATCTGGTAGTGTCCTCGGTGCTCTCCGGCAACCGCAACTTCGAGGGCCGGGTGCATCAGGAGGTGCGCGCCAACTGGCTGGCGTCGCCGCCGCTGGTAGTCGCCTACGCCCTGGCTGGCACCACGCGCATTGATCTCACCCGAGAACCCCTGGCCCAGGATGGCGACGGCAACGACCTGTTTCTGCGCGACCTCTGGCCTACCAACGCCGAAGTGCGGGATGCCGTCGGGCAGGTTTCCGCGGCGATGTTCGACCGCCAGTACGCGGACGTCTTCACCGGCCCGGAGGCTTGGCAGGCCATCGAGGTGGATGCCGGGGCCTCCTACGCTTGGGAGAACTCCTCCTACATCAAGGAGCCGCCGTTCTTCTCCGTGGGCGGCGATCTCGACCAATCCGTCTCGGTGGCTGGCGCTCGCATCCTGGCCTTGCTGGGCGATTCCGTCACCACGGACCACATCTCCCCCGCCGGCGCCATTCAGCCAGCCAGTCCAGCCGGCGAGTACTTGCAGCAGCAAGGCGTGGATGTGCGGGACTTCAACTCCTACGGCTCCCGGCGCGGCAATCACGAGGTGATGATGCGCGGCACCTTCGCCAACATCCGCATCAAGAACGAGATGACGCCGGAACGCGAAGGCGGCTACACCCGGCACATCCCCACCGGCGACGAAGTCGCCATCTACGACGCCGCCATGCGCTATCAGGGCGAGGGTACGCCTCTGGTGGTGTTCGCGGGCAAGGAATACGGCACCGGCTCCAGCCGGGATTGGGCGGCCAAGGGTACGCGCCTGCTCGGCGTGAAGGCGGTGATCGCCGAGAGTTTCGAGCGCATCCACCGTTCCAACCTGATCGGCATGGGCGTGCTGCCCTTGGAGTTCGCCCCCGGAGAATCGCGCTCGACGCTGGCGCTGACCGGCGACGAGACAGTGGACATCGCCTTGCCGGACGGCGTGGCCGCAGCGACGCCGCGTCAGGATCTAGTGCTGAGAATCCACCGCACCGACGGCTCGACCACCGCCACCACGGTGCGTTCGCGCCTGGATACGGACAACGAGATCGCCTACTTCAAGAGCGGCGGCATCCTCCAGTTCGTGCTGAACAACCTGGTGCGGGCCGCATGAAGGCAAGAAAATCACTGGCGTCGACGATGTTGCGGACATGCAGCGCGCCACCGTCTTCCATCGGCAAGCAATCGGCTTGGCGGTGCAGTCCGAAGCGCTGACATGGCGGACGACACGGCTCGGCCGCAGGCCCTCGTCTTCGACATGGACGGCCTGCTGCTCGACACCGAGCGGCCCGCCTTTGAAGGCTTTATGCATGCCTGTCGAGTCGTCGGCGTACGCCCCAACGTAGCTGCCTACTACCGATGCATCGGCACCCGGCTGAAGGAGTCGCGGCAACTGCTCATCGAAGGCCACGGCCCCGACTTCCCCTTCAACGACGTCTATGCCGCTTGGGGCGACTACTTCGTCGAGCGCCGCAAGAATGCCAACAACCAGCTGCCCCCGGTCAAGGAAGGCGCGCGGGAGCTCCTGTGCACGGTGCGAGAGGCGGGCCTGCCCTGCGCCCTGGCCACTTCCTCCCGGGAGCCGGGCGTGACCGAACTGCTTGCTGCGGCAGGCCTTGACGGCTTCTTCGCCGTCAAGGTCACGGGCGACCGGATCGCAAACGGCAAGCCCGACCCGGAAATCTACCGCACCGCGGCCGCCGAACTCGACATCGAACCGGCCTGCGCCTGGGCGCTGGAGGACTCCGCCAACGGCGTACGCTCGGCCCTGGCCGCCGGCTGCACGGTGTTCCAGATACCCGACCTCGTGCCGCCGGACGAAGAACTGCGCGCTCTCGGCCATGCTGTGCTGCCGTCGCTGCTGGCGGTGGAACAGATGCTGCGACGCGCCTGCAAGCGAGGTCGTGACGTGTCGCGCATCGGTTAGCGCTGGCGGTCCCGCGGCCGGTGTTCTCCACAGTCGCGGCAGACCTGTGCAGATGGACGCCGACGGAATAGGCGTTCGCAGAGCAGCAGGGGCTTGGTGGCGATTGTCCCGGCACGGCCTTGTTCCCTCCTTGGTCCGCCGCGGCCAGCATCGTTCCCTCCTTGGTCCGCCGCGGCCAGCATCACCGCCCACGCCAGCCAAGCTGCATAGGACAGCGCTACAGCCATCCTTGCCCAGTACTACGGCTTCACCGACGAGTAGCTGGGAGTACCGGATGGGGTAGGAGAGGTAAACTAAGCCAACGAATGACGAGTTTGCGCAGAGCGAGGTCAGCCTGCGGAACTGGACCTCGAAGAATCGGCAGGCGCCGAAGGTGGACACGGAGATACGACAAACGCAAACCGTGTTGCATCTCAAAACGACTGGCACTGCCTGGGGCAAGATCGAAAGCGTGGATCGAGAACTTCGAGCGGGAGTCAGTTGATGTGGTCGTAACTCGCTCCCTGGCGTTATTGCCGCGATCCGTCGTTGCTATTCTCGACGAAACGCCGGGGCAACGTCTCTTCAAGACCGCAGAGGAGGTGGCGTCCTACCTCAATGACGAACGGCCGTCATGGGACCACTGACGCTGGAATACACTAGGCACGCGATTCACATGATGGCGGAACGGGCGATACCTATGGAGTGGGTCGAACAGACGGTGATTGGACCGGCGTTGCGCATACCGGATCCGAACGACTCCGAGGTGGAACGCTTTTTCCGTTCCATCCCTGAGAATAGCGACCGGGCGCTGCGTGTGGCAGTGAATACGCACGCCGACCCATGGCGGGTGGTGAGTGCGTTTTTTGACCGAAGCATGAGAGGTGAACTGTGAAACTGAACGTGGATAAGGAAGCCGACGCTCTGTACCTGCGCCTAGACGACTCCCCGATAGTCGAGTCCGAAGAGGTCTCCCCAGGAGTGATGCTCGACTACAACGATTCGAACGAAGTGGTGGGAGTGGAACTGCTCCATCTGTCGAAACGCTCCAGCGCCCTGAACCTCTCCGCATTGCAGTTCGAGACGGTTTGAACTCTCGGCCGAGATGCAGAGTCCGGACAGACTACTCTGCCAAGGCTACGGTTTCACTGCCGTCGTCCGGCTGCACGGTGTTCCAGATACCCGACCTCGTGCCGCCGGACGACGAACTGCGCGCTCTCGGCCATGCTGTGCTGCCGTCGCTGCTGGCGGTGGAACAGATGCTGCGACGCCTGCAAGCGAGGTCGTGACGTGTCGCGCATCGGTTAGCGCTGGCGGTCCCGCGGCCGGTGTTCTCCACAGTCGCGGCAGACCTGTGCAGATGGACGCCGACGGAATAGGCGTTCGCAGAGCAGCAGGGGCTTGGTGGCGATTGTCCCGGCACGGCTTCACGACCTTGCCTCCTCCTTGGCCCGTCGGAACAGTGGCAGCACCGCCCCCTCCCCCACATCTTCGAACGCGACCTCCACCGCTAGATCGATCGCCACCTCGGCCGGCGGCACGTCCACCAAGTTCGAGATCACATGGGGGCCATCGGCCAGTTCGATCTCTACCGTAGCCAAGGGCGTGTAGCCGACCAGGGCCGGATGCACGGCTTGGTGGGTGACGACATAGGAGTAGACCACGCCCTTGCCGCTTACCTGTTGCCAATCGAAGTCGGCACCGTGGCATTCCTGGCATAGGGCGCAGGGCGGGTGCGCGAGAACGCCGCAGGATCGACAGCGCTGGATGGCGAGACGCCCTTCCTTGAGCGCGTCGAAGAAAGGCTGCGCCACCGCCGTGGGTTGCGGCGCAGGCAGCCCCGGCGGCCGCTCGAATCGCCAACCGTTCATGGCTCGCCTCGCTCCAGGATCACCGCGCCGGTGCCGATGCCGGTGTCGCAGAAGGAGAACGTCGCGTCCGCCACCTGGGCGGTGGATTCGCCGCGAATCTGCCGCGTCGCCTCGATCAGGTGGTTCATGCCTTGCAGGTAGGCTTCCGAAAGATGGCCGCCGGAGGTGTTCACCGGCAACCGCCCGGCACCCCAGGCAGTGCCGCCCTCTTCCACGAAACGCCCGGCATCGCCGACGAAGCCGTAATCCTCCAAGGCGAACAGCACGAACGGGCCGAAGTGGTCGTAGATCTGCACCACGTCAATGTCGCCACGATGGATGCCGGCGCTGTCGAACAAGCGCTTGGCGATGCGGCCCGCCGGCGAGCCGATGCCGGGGCCGGCCTGGGCCGCAGCGCGGATCATCGGCACCGGGCGGCTACCGCTGCGTTCCCGGGCGAAGTCCACGGAGGTCAGCACCAAGGCGCCGCCGCCATCGGTTTCCAGGCAGCAGTCGAACAGGTGGAAGGGATCGACGATCAGGCGCGAAGCCTGATGCTCCGCCAGCGTCAGCGGGCGTTCGTGGAACGTCGCCCGAGGATTGCGGTTGGCGTGGCGGCGCTGGGCCACGGCCTGCATCCCGAACTGCCGGCTGGTGATGCCCGTCTCGTACATTCGCCGACGAGCGGCCAAGGCCAGGCCGTGCTGCGGCGTCAGCAGGCCGTAGGGTTCCGTGAAGGCGCCGTCGCCACGCCCGCGCTGGCCCGTGACGTCGCCGCGCCCGTAGCGTCGCCCGGAACGACCGTTGACGCCGCGATAAATGACGACGACGTTGGCGAGACCGGCATGAATCGACGCCGCGGCATGGGCGACCAGGGCCGCGCCGACATTGCCGGCCTGGTTGATCTCCCCCCACCAGGCGAGATCGGGAATGCCGAGATTGGCGGCCACGTCGGCCTCGGCGCTGGTGTCCACCCACCACTTCATCAGGCCGTCCACCTCGCGCAGCTCGATGCCGGCATCGCCCAGCGCGGCCAGGATCGCCTGCAAGGCCAGGACCAGTTCGCTGCGGCCGCTGTCTCGGGAGTAGTCGGTTTCGCCGACGCCGGCGACAGCCACCGAGTTGGAGAAGGACGTCATCGATTCTACTGCTGCTGCACCGCGTAGCCGACCAGCAGCCAAGCGCCGTCGGGCTGGCGTTGCATGGTGAGGCTCTCGTAGATGGCGCCTGCCTCCCAGCGGGAGTCGTAGACGACGACAGCGTACTCCCCCGCCGGCGCTCCCCACATGTCGGTGAAGTAGCTGGTGGTGCTCAGGTTCCGGGACTTGAAGGCACCGAGCGGATCACGGTACTCATGCGCCAAAGCGACCCAGTCCTCCTGGTTTATCAGCTCGCGGAAAGAGGGGGCGGCAGTCTCCCAGCACACGTCGAAGTCGCCGGCGTCCATCAGCGCCAGCCAGGGTTTGGTGGCATCGAAGGCGGCCTGCTCGGCTTGCGGGTTGCTTTCGGCGCAGCCGCTCAAAGCCAAGGCCAGGGCGGCAACGATGCAAATGCGGATCAAGGGTCCCTCCTACGAGTCGGTGCCGGACAACTGCGCTTGGGATTTGCGATCTTCAGGGACGCGGAATCGGATCAGCGGCTCACGGTACCGCGTCTTCCCCTCGCATCCGCCGCAATTCCGCTTCCAGATCGCCGAGGCGCGTCTCGGCGGCCTGCCGGGCCGCTTTCTCTGCCTCGCATGCCTTCACTGCCTCTCGGCGAGCCACCAGATATTCGCCGGTATTCGCCGGTCTTCAGATCGTAGAGCCGCAGCCGCTGGTCTCCACCCCACAGTTCAAGACCCAAGGCTTCGCTGACGAAGCGCCCGGCGGCGTTGGTCGGCACGGGCCGGTAGGCGCCGTCCTGCAATCGGTACCCCGCCACCGGCGCGTCCAGGCGCTTGACGAAGGGATCGAACAGCCAGTACTCGCCGATGCCCAGCGCCTCGCAGGTGTCCTTCTTCGGCCCCATGTCCATCGTCCAGGTCTTGGCGGACAGCACCTCCAGCACGAAGTCCGGCGTCGGCTCCTCCCAGAGCTTGTAGGACAGACGGCCACGATCCGGCGCACCGAGCGACACGAACAAATCCGGCACGATGAACGCCCCGCAGTCGCCTTTCCGGTAGTGAAGGGCCATAGCCACCGCCGTGCAGGCGCGGCCGGCGTACCGGTCGTCGCAGACCGAACCGGCGTAGCGCAGCGCGTCCGTGTGACCGCTGCCTTCCATGAACGGCGCTGCGTCCTCGTAGGGATAGCCGTGGTCGTCAACGGCGACGGGCGGCACCGGCGCGTACCGGTGCAGGGGCCGCAGCAGCGGCATCGCCAAGGCGGAGCGGGCTTGGGAATAATGTCTCATGCTTGAACCGTAGCACAGTGAAAGGCCTCCGTGGGCAAAGGGCGCCCGTTTCAACGATGGAACGACGAATCTGAATACGCGATCCGCCATCCGGCGTGTAAGACATCCATGCGTTGTCGCGCAGGCATTCCACCCGAAACGGCCGACTCAGCCACCTCTCGCCGTTCTTGGGGCTTGCATGGCCACCGGCAGATCCAGCTTGCAATCGAAAAAGCGCCCCTTATACTCCTGCGCCCATGAAGATGCTCAGGCAAGCGACGACGGCCGCCACGACCACGCAGCGCGGGGCCGCTCGACTCGTCTGACGAACTTGAAGCGGCCCAGCAGGAGGCCGCGCTTCTCGAAACCCCGGAAGGCGACGGCCAACCGGGGTTTTTCGTGAGCACGACCAGGAGAAGCGGAGAAACCACATGAACGCAGCAGAACCCGGCTCGGAAGAGCGGATCTACCGAATCCGGCACAGCCTGGCCCACGTCATGGCCCAAGCCGTGCTGGAGATGCGCGAGGGCTCCACTCTCGGCTTCGGCCCACCCATCGCCGACGGCTTCTACTACGACTTCATCCTCGCCGAGCCGATTACCGAGGCGGACTTCCTCGAGCTCGCCCAGCGCATGCGCCGCATCCTCAAGACGGGCCAGCGCTTCTACCGCGAAGAGCTGCCGGTGGCCGAAGCCTTCGCCCGCCTCGACGAGATGCAGGAGCCGTACAAGCGCGAGTACGCCGCCGAGCTGGTGGCGAAGAACGGCCTCGACAGCCTCGTCTTCTACCGCAACGGGCCGTTCCTCGACATGTGCGAAGGCCCCCATGTGGACACTACCCGCGACATTCCCCGGGACGCCTTCAAGCTCCGCAGTGTCGCCGGCGCCTACTGGCGGGGCGACTCCGACAACGTGACGATGACGCGCATCTACGCTTGGGCGTTCGCCGACAAGGCCACCCTGGACGCCGCCGTGCGCGCTTTCGAGCTGGCTCAGGAGCGCGACCACAAGAAGCTCGGGCGCGAACTGGATCTGTTCGCCTTCGACGACGATATCGGCCGCGGCCTGCCGCTGTGGCTGCCGAACGGCACCGCGATCCGCGACCAGCTCGAACAGCTGGCCGGCGAGCTGGAATTCCAGGCCGGCTACCAGCGCGTCGCCACGCCCCACATCGCCAAGGCCGAGCTCTATTCCCGCACCGGCCACCTGGTACACTACCAGGACAGCATGTATCCGCCCCTGGCAGTGGTGGAACGGACGCCGAGCGGCGAGGCCGTGCGCGAGTCCTACATGCTTCGGCCCATGAACTGCCCGCATCATCACAAGATATACGCCTGCCGCCGGCGCAGCTACCGGGAGCTGCCGCTGCGGTTGGCGGAATACGGCCAAGTCTACCGCTGGGAAGCTTCCGGGGCCGTCTCGGGCCTTGCCCGGGTGCGCGGCATGTGCATGAACGACGCCCACATCTACTGCACCGAAGGGCAGATCAAGGAGGTGTTCCGCGAGGTGATCTCCCAGTACGACGAGGCGTACCGGATCCTGGGCCTGACGGATTACGCCATTCGCCTGTCGCGCTGGGACCCGGAGCATCCCAAGCGGCGCGAAAAGTACGTCGACGCCCCGGACGACTGGCAGCGCAGCGAGCGAATCATCGCCGAACTGCTCGACGAGATGGGCGTGGACTACCAGGACGCGCCTGGCGAGGCAGCCTTCTACGGCCCCAAGATCGACGTGCAGTTCCATACCGTGACGGGACGCGACGAGACGGTCAGCACGGTGCAGCTAGACTTCGCGGTGCCGCCGCGCCTCGGCCTCGCCTACATCGGCGCCGACGGCGACGAGCACACGCCCTACTGCATCCACCGAGCGCCGTTCTCCACCCACGAGCGCTTCGTGGCGTTCCTGATCGAGCACTTCGGCGGCGCCTTCCCCACTTGGCTGGCGCCGGTGCAGGTGCAGGTGGTCACCGTCTCCGAGCAGTTCGGCGCCTACGCCCGGGAAATCGTGGCCCGTCTGCGCACCAGCTTCGTCCGCGCCGAACTCGGCTCGGAGAGCGACACGGTGTCGAAGAAGATCCGCGCGGGAACGATGCGCAAGATTCCGAACCTGCTGATCGTCGGCGAGCGGGAAGCGGCCGATCGCACCGTGACGCTGCGCCGCTACGGCGTCAAGCGGCAGAACACCATGCCCCTGGCCGAATTCGAGGCCGCGCTCGCCCGCACCATCGCCCGCCGGTCGTTGGCGTTCATGCTGGAGTGACCGCCCGACTCGGCAGACGAATCCGCCGAGTCGCACAGCGCCGCGAGCAACCCCGCTGTGCCAGCGCTGCCAGCAGAAATCCTACTGCACCGCCTGTCGAGGGCTGGCGTCCGTCATCGCCAACGGGCGCGACAAGCCTATGAAGTCGATCAGGATGCTGGCGGTTTCGCGCACCAGCGCATCGTCTTCCGGGTTCGGTTCGTCATCCGCCTCGGCTTGGCGGCGTTCGTACAGCTCGTCCAAGGTCGCCGATGGTTCGTCTCCCTTGGCGAGCAGCCGAGCGTTCTCGATATCGAGCAGCCAAGCGTCGTCCGCCTGCTTCTCGTCGCGACGGGTTTCTTCCCGGAGCGATAGGGACGTTCGCTGCTGCAGGCGTTCGATGTACTGCTCCCGGGCGCGCAAGTAGTCGAAGTCGGGATCGGCGCTGGTTCGTTCCTCGTGCCGGCGGCGCAGGTTGGCGAGCACAGGGACGATTTCGTCCCTGGCCGCGAACTTCGCTGGCGGGGCCGCGCTGGCCAGGGCGTCGTAGCCCCTCGCAGACGGCAGATCGTGGTTGGCGAGACGGCCTTCCGGTGTCGGATAGGCGATGTCGGGCGAGACGCCGTTCGACTCCGTACGCTCGCCGGTGACGCGATTGAACTGGCGCTCGGTGAGCTTCAACTCGGCAGCCCGGGGCAGCGGCACCAGGGTTTGCACGGTGCCCTTGCCGAAGGTCCTGCCGCCGACCACCACGCCCAAGCCATAGTCCTGGATGGCGCTGGCGAAGATCTCCGATGCGGAAGCGGACAGGCGGTTGACCATCACCGCCAGCGGCCCGTCCCACACCATCGACTCGTCCCTGTCGCTGTAGATGAAGGGCGGCCGGCCCGGGCTGGTCACCTGCACCACGGGGCCCGTTTCGATGAACAGTCCGGTCAGGTCCACCGCTTCTTGCAGCGAGCCGCCGCCGTTGTTGCGCAGATCCATGATCAGGGCGTCCATGCCTTCCGCCTTCAGTTCGCCGATCAGTCGAGCGACATCGCGGGAGGTGCTCCGATGATCGGGTTTGCCCGCTTGCATGGCCTCGAAATCCAGATAGAACGTCGGCACGACCACCACCCCGATGCGGTGTTCGCGGCCGCCTCGGTTCAATGTGAGCAGCGACTTTCTGGCCGACTGCTCTTCCAACTCGACGACGTTGCGCACGATTTCCACGACTCGGGTTTCGCCGCTTTCCACCCCGACGGGCATGACCTCGAGCAGCACTGGCGAACCCTTGGGACCGCGAATCAGCTGCACCACTTCGCTGGTACGCCAGCCGACGATGTCCACGAACGGCTCGTTGGCGCTTTGGCTGACGGCGACGATGCGGTCCGAAGGCTTCAGTTTGCCCCCCAAGTCCGCCGGGCCGCCCTTGACCAAGCGCTGGACCACGGTGTACTCGTCCTCGATCCCCAGCACAGCGCCGATGCCTTCAAGGGACAGCGACATGTAGATCTTGAAGTCCTCGGAGTCCTGCGGCGAGAAGTACTGGGTGTGCCTGTCGTAGGTGCGCGTAAAGGCATTGATGTAGGCCTGGAACACATCCTCGCTGCGCGTCTGGCGAATTGAACGCAGGCGGTTCTTGATGCGCTTGGTCAAGGTCTCGGCGAGGGCGTCGAAGGGCTCGTCGGCGAGCTTGCCGGCAAGCACCCGACTCTTCAGCCCCAAGCGCCACAGATTCTCCGCATCCGCCTTGGCAGCCGGTGGCGGCGCATCGTTGCGATCGAGTTCGATGGCTTCCTCCAAGGCGAAGTCGAACTGTTCGATGCCGCGCTGCAAAAGCGCCAGCTCGTAGGCGATCCGATCCAGCTCCCGGCGGCGATAGACATTGTATATCTCGAAGGCGGGGGCGAGGTCGCCCTGCTCCAGAGCGTCGTCCAGTTGGGTGCGGTACTTCTCCACCTCGGCGATGTCGTCGGCGAGGAAGAGGACGCGCTTCGGATCCAGAAACTCGATGTAGTTGTCGAAGATGCGGCCGGATGCTGCGTCGTCGAGCGGCCGATCCCTCAAAAGATGATGGTGGCGCAGCCGGTCGACGATGGCGACGGCGACTTGCCGATGGGCGGCCAAGGGTTCGAGTTGGTCGTAGTCGCTGGCCAGCGTGGCCGGCGGCGAGGCCATGGCCATGCCTGTGACTATCGTAGCGAGAAGTGCGAGTGTGCTGTGTCTCATATGGTCAGGCGCTCGGTTTGCCACGGCGAATGCGGAATGTACCCCATACGGGGTTCGACAACCAGATATCCCTTGCGCCGGCAGAGGCTCGGTTTGAAATTCAGAAGGCTGGCGCCATTGCGCCGACACTACATAGGGTGGTTGGTGAGCTGCTCATGCCTATACATCTCGTGTTTGGATGGTTCAGCGTGGCAACGCGGATTCAAACCGAGCCACTGCCCTTGCGTTCGTTGCCGGGAAACCGCGAATCGCATCCGGAAGGGGCGTAGAATACAGCCCTCATCTACTTGGCTTGGGAGAAGGCATGAACGCCCGAACGCGAATGGTCCTGTCTGGCGCCACGCTGGCGCTGTTGTGCGGCTGTGCGCCGGAGAAACCGGATGACGACGTGAGCAACGCGAAAACGCTGCCAGCCGCTGTCGCCGAGGAACCCGCCCCGCCGCCTGCGCCCTTGGCGTTCCTAGCCGAGAACGGCAAGCGGGAGGGCGTCGTCACCACCGCCTCGGGATTGCAGTACGAAGTGCTCGCCTCCGGTACCGGGGCAAGCCCCGGCCCTGCGGACATCGTCACGGCCCACTATCACGGCACGCTGCTCGACGGGCGGGTATTCGACAGTTCGGTGCAGCGCGACCAGCCCCTCGTAATTCCCGTCAACCGCGTGATCAAGGGCTGGACCGAGGCTCTCCAGCTCATGCGTGTCGGGGACAAGTGGAAGCTCTTCATCCCCTCCGATCTAGCCTATGGGAAAAGCGGCACCAATGGCATGATCGGCCCCGACGAGACGTTGATCTTCGAGGTCGAACTGCTGGCGGTAGAGCGCGTCTAGCGCTCGACCGCGGCAAAGACCCGCCGCGCGGGGCCCGGCAAGAAGGCAGTTCGGTGCCGTCGAACCTTGGCCGTACCGTCTTGCTCGGTACGTTGGCCGCGGCGGCCGGTATCTGGTGGTTGGGACGCGCCTACGAAGTGGAGAGTTCCCGCCTGCTCGGCCACCTGATCTGGAGCCTGCTGCTGGTGGCTGCCTGCATCGTGCTGGCCGTGGCAGCTGCCGTCCTGCTGCGCTTGGCGCGTCGCCGCCTCAAGGGACAATCTGCGACGCCTAGGGAAGATCCTTGAAGAAGCGGTCGAAGCGGGGCCGGTAGAAGTTGCTGCGATCCACCGAGAACGCAATGGCATGCGCGCGCCCGTAGATGTGCTGGCGGTCGATGAAGCCAATGACGCGGGAATCGCTGGAGTTGTCGCGGTAGTCGCCCATCATCCAGTACTTGCCGGCGGGCACGGTGAAGGGAGGGAAGGTGGAGCAGACGCCGTAGGCGTCGCAACGGCAGATTGCCGCCGCCAGCGCAGGGCCGGCGACGAACGCGGCGGACTCGTACTGTTGGCAGCGTTTGGCCCTCAGCCGGCCCAGGACGACGCCCGGATCGTCGCGACCTAGGGCGCTGTGCAACATCACCACCCGGCTGCCGCCGAGCAGCTCTTCGCGATAGAAATGGTAGCGTCCAGCGCCTTCTATGGGCAGACTCTGGACATCCTGGCGCGGTAGCGGCGTGTAGGTGGCGGCTTCGCCGTTGACGAACAGCTGCTTGCGCCGCCACTCGACCCGATCGCCGGGCACGGCGACCACGCGCTTGACGAACAGCCGTTTGTCCATCGGATTCTGGAAGGTGACCACATCGCCCCGGGCCGGATCGGACCAGCGGGCAATGCGTACATCGGTGAACGGCACTCGCAGGTCCCAGGCGAGCTTGTCCACAACGATGCGGTCGCCGTCGAGGATGCCGGGTTTCATGCTGCCGGAAGGCACCTGGTTCCAATCCGCCACCGCCGAGCGGAACACCAGCATGACCGCCACGAACAGGATCAGGCCGCGCCACTCCCGCCAGAGTTTCTTCAGCCGATCACGCATCGGTCTTGCTCTCATTGAACGCGGCCAGCTGCCCGGCACTGGCCGGTGCCTGGTGGCGCTTCTTCCATTCGCCGTAGGGCATGCCGTAGACGCGCTCCCGAGCCGCTTCGTAGTCCACCGCCATGCCGCGTTCCTCGGCGGCGGCGACGTACCACTTGGACAGGCAGTTGCGGCAGAAGCCGGCGAGGTTCATCAGCTCGATGTTCTGCACTTCCTTGTGCTCGTCGAGGTGCTGCAGCAAGCGGCGGAACACCGCGGCTTCAATGTCTTCGTTAGGTTGAACGGCCATGTTTTCACCACGTCGTTTGGAATAGGCGCCGATGATACCCGATCCCGCCGCCAGCGCCGATGTCTCCAAGGCCCGAAGGCGCGTAAAGTACCGCCCTTCAGGGTCCAGCAAGAGGAGGCGCACCATGTGGGAAATGCTCGCCAGCCCGGAGATCTGGATTGCGTTCGCGACCCTCGCGACGCTGGAGATCGTGCTCGGCATCGACAACATCATCTTCATCAGCATCCTCACCAGCCGGCTGCCGGCGGAGCAGCAACCCCGGGCGCGGTTCGTAGGCCTGAGCCTCGCCATGCTGATGCGCATTGGCCTGCTGCTGTCGCTGTCCTGGGTGATGAGCCTGACCGACGATCTGTTCGTCGTCTTCGACCAGGGAATTTCCGGGCGCGATCTCATCCTGCTGATCGGCGGTGCATTCCTGATCGCCAAGGCAACGCGCGAGATCCACAACTCCCTGGAGGTGGACGAGCTGGCAGCTCGAGGCCACATCGCCACCAGCTTCGCCGGCGTACTGCTGCAGATCGCGCTGCTCGACGTGGTGTTCTCGCTGGACTCGGTGATCGCTGCGGTGGGGCTGGTCGATCACGTGCCGGTGATAATCGCCGCCATCGTCGTCGCGGTGCTGGCGATGATGGCGGCGGCGGGGCCGGTGAGCGCCTTCATCGAGCACAACCCCACCATCAAGATGCTGGCGCTGGCGTTCCTGGTGCTGATCGGCTTCATCCTGGTCGCCGAGGGTCTCGACATCCGAGTGCCCAAGGGCTACATCTACTTCGCCATGGCCTTCGCCTTCGGCGTTGAAATACTGAATGTCCTTGCCAGCAAGCGCAACTCGATCAAGCTGCGCAAGGCGCAGCTAGGCGACCTGATCCGGATCGAAGACATACCGCCCGTCAAGGACGCGCATCGCGCACAAAGGTGAGCTCGCTGGCGCTGGAGCGGGGTTTCGAGTAGCGGTAGCCTTGGCAGTCGAAGGCCTTGAGCGCCTTCACCGTCTCGACCCGGTTCTTGGCGATGTAGGCAGCCATCAGACCGCGCGCCTTCTTGGCAAAGAAGCCGAGCACCTGGTAGCCGTCGGCATGCCGGTCCAGGAAGCGGATGCGCAGCACCTTGCCGTCGACGTCGTCGGCGCGAACGGCCTGCCAATACTCCTTGGAGGCCAAGTTCACCAGCGTCTTGTTGCGATGGCCGGCGAGAGCTTCGTTGAGCGCGTCGGTGATGCGGTCTCCCCAGAACGAGTAGAGATCCGGGCCGCGCTCGTTGGCCAACGCCGTGCCCATCTCCAGCCGGTAGGGGTGGATCTTGTCCAGCGGCTTGAGCAGGCCGTAGAGGCCGGAGAGGATGCGCACCCGACGCTGCAGCGAGGTCAGTTCCCGAGCGCTGAAATCCCAGGCTTGCAGGCCCATGTAGACGTCGCCGGTGAACGCCAGCGCGGCCTGCTTGCCCTTGCGGGCGTCTCTGCGCCACGTTTGATAGCGGCCGTGGTTCAGCTCGCCAAGCTGGGGACTGATGCCCATGAGGCCGGAGACATCCTCGGGCGAGAGCTTGGCGAGCTTCTCGACAAGCGTCGCGGCCTCGTCGAGGAACGCCGGCGCACTCGACTTGCGCGCGGGCGGGCGGGTCTCGAAGTCGAGTGACTTGGCAGGAGAGATGACGGCTAGCATGGCCTCCGGGCCTCCTGGGCGCGATGCGGCGATCCTACCAGGATGATCGACAGGACGCCCGGAGCAGCCGACTGGGCAGTGGCCTAGTTTGGAACTCTGTTGCCGTGCTGAACCATGAATCCACTGAATGCGGATGGCGGTGTGGCTACGGGACACTGTGTCCGAGTACTGGCTCGGTTTGCATCCGTGCCGTCACGCTGCGTCGCGCAGCCACCAGAGGCGGTACGAGACGGCATCGAATGCCGCCTGCAGCGGCATCCGCAGCGGCGCGGCTTATCAAAGCCGCCATCCAACTCCGCGCCCGGCTAGAAGAACGCCAGCAGCGCCAGCCCCAGCAGCACCCGGTAGATCGCGTAGGGCGCCATGCCGGTGCGGTCCACAAAGGCGAGGAATGTCGAGATGCAGAGGAACGCGCTGGCGGCGGCGATGGCGAAGCCCAGTCCCAAATCGGCCCATGACGGCGCACCGTCGACAGCGTCGATGCCGGCCAGCATGGAGGCCCCGGCGATGGTCGGGATGGCGAGCAGGAACGAGAACCGCGCCGCGCTCGTCCTTGCCAGGCCCAGCGCCAGGGCGGCGGCGATGGTGATCCCGGAGCGCGACGTGCCGGGCACCAGCGCCACAGCCTGGGCCACGCCGATGACAAGTGCCTGGGCGTAGCTTAGCGGCGCGTCGTCGCCACGGCGCCCGCGGCGGCGGTCCGCCCACCACAGCACGATGCCGAAGATCACGGTGGCCGTCCCGATCACGGTGGTCGATCGCAAGTGCGCTTCGATCTCGGCCTTGAACAGCAAGCCGGCCGCGACAATGGGCACAGTGGCCACGCAGATCCTGAACAGCAGGTCGAGATTGCCATCCCATTCCCGCCGCATGACCAGCGCCGCGCCGCTGCGAGCGAACCCCGCCAAGTCGCGGCGAAAGTAGGCGATGACCGCGACCAGCGTGCCGAGATGCACGGCCACGTCGAACGCCAGCCCCTGATCCGGCCAGTCGGTAAGCGCCGCCGGCAGGATGAGGTGCGCGGAGCTGGAGACGGGCAGGAATTCGGTAACGCCTTGGACGAGCGCCAGGACGACGATCTGCGCAAGGCCGAGGGGCGGGGTTTCCACAACCCGATTCTACCGACGATGGGCGCGGGGCGTCATCCGCGGCTCGAACCTCCGCAAGCGGCGGCGATGATGCTATGGTTCGTCCATGAGAGAGCGCCAGGAAATCCCGTTGTTCCCTCTCGGCAACGTGCTTTTCACCGGCGGCCGGCTGCCGTTGCAGATCTTCGAGCCACGCTATCTGGACCTGGTGGGCCGCTGCATGAAGACCGATACCGGCTTCGGCGTGGTGCTCATTCGCGAGGGCTTGGAGGCGCGCCGCCCCGGCACGGGCAACGGCCCGCCGACACCGTTCGACGTCGGCACCTACGCTCGCATCGTGGACTTCAACCAGCTCGCCAACGGTCAGCTGGGCATCACCTGCGCCGGTGGCGAGAAGTTCCTCATCCATCGTTCCTGGGAAGAGCCGGATCATCTGATGATGGCGGAGGTGGCGTTCCTGCCGGAGGAGCGTCCCGGTGCCGTAGCGGAGGAGTTCCAGCCGCTGGTGGACACCCTGCGGGTGCTGGCCAAGCATCCCATGATCCGCCAGCTGGGCCTGGACATCGACTACGACGATGCGCGTTCCGTGAGCTGCTGTCTCGCCGAACTGCTGCCGCTGGCCGCGGAAACCAAGCAGAGTCTGCTGCAAATGAGCCTGCCCCGGGAACGGCTGGTGGAGATTCGCCGCCTGATCGCCAAGCTCCGGGGGTGACGTGCCGCCACGACCACGGCAGGCGTTCGACGGAGCGCCCCGGTGAAGGCCATTCTGGGCGGCACGTTCGATCCTGTTCATCTGGGCCACTTGCACGTTGCCCGAATCGGGCGCCAAGTGCTGGACGCGCCCACCGTGACGCTGCTGCTGGCGGCCCGGCCCGGTCATCGCGCAGCGCCGATGGCAAATATCGAACATCGCTGGCGAATGCTGTGCCTTGCGGCAGACGGCGATCCCGGGTTGGAGCCGTCGAACTTGGAGATCCTGCGTCCCGGCCCGTCCTACACGATCGATACGCTCATCGAACTCGCCGATGCCGGGCCGCTGATCTGGCTCGTCGGCAGCGACGCGCTGGAGGCCATCGGCGCTTGGCATCGCGTGGACGAGCTGTCGTCGCTGTGCCACCTGCTGGTGTTCGCCCGTCCCGACAGCGGCCAAGAAAAACACCCGTTGCCGCCGGGTTTCGAGCGATTCCAGGATGCCGCCGAACTGACCACGCGCCCAGGCGGCGGCATTCACTTCCCTTGCTCCGCCATGCTCGACATCTCCGCTACCGAGGTGCGCCGCCAGATCGCCGAAGAGGGCGATGCCTGCCCGTTGCTGCCGGAACGGGTGTGGGCCTATATTAATGAGCATGGCCTCTACGGAGCACATCGCCGCAGCGGCCAGGCCAACGATGGTCGAGGGCTGCCGCGCAAAGGAGGAGATGCCATTGAAACCGTACTGAAGGACTTGGTGATGACCGCCGTGGAAGACCGCAAGGCCGTCGACCCGGTGGCGCTGGACGTTTCGACGCTCACCGACGTGACGGACTACATGGTGATCGTCAGCGGCACGTCGAGCCGCCACGTCAAGGCCATCGTCGACAACGTGCTGGAGACGGCGAAGGCCAGTGGCGCCGATGTCCTGAGCTGCGAAGGACGCGACGGCAACGACTGGGTGCTGGTCGACTTGGCCGACGTGGTCGTCCACGTCATGCGTACCGAGACGCGCGAGTTCTATGATTTGGAGCGACTGTGGGAGACCCTCGACGCACCCACGCTCGGCAGCGCCTCGGTCAAGATCTCGGGCTGACCTTTGCATCTTCGGCTGCTCGCGGCAGGCAAGGTGCCCTTTGGATCGACGAAGGGGTCGGGCAGTACGCGGCCAGGCTGCCGCCCGATAGCATGCTGGAACTGGCGGTGGTGTTGCCGCGACGAGGACAGAGCGATGAGGAACGGCTGCTCGCCGCGGTGCGCGGCAAGGAGATCGCGGTGATCTTCGACCGCTACGGCAAGCCAATCTCCAGCGCGGGCATGGCCGCCTTGCTAGCCGAATGGCGCATTGCGCTGTCGCCCTGCTGGTCGGCGGCACGGAAGGCTCTGGCGCACTCGCTCGCCGCCGGGCGGAGCATGTGCTCGCTGTCGGCCATGACCCTCCCTCGTCAACTCGTCCGCACCCGGGTGGCCGAACAGATATGTCGCGCCTGGACCATCCTCGTCGGCCACCCCTGCCACCAAAGCGGTTAGTCGATGGCGCACCGGAGCAGCGATTCCAAGAGGCCAGTTCGCTTCGCCAAGCGGCGCGATCATCTGGTCGAGCACGTCGAACACGAGCAGGCCGCCTTCGCGGCGCGGACGTTCGTGGTCTTTCTGATCCTTGCCGCTCTATTCTGCCTGCTGATCGGTCGCATGGTCTGGCTCATGGTGGTCAAGCACGACGAGTTCAGTACGCGCTCCGATGAAAACCGCATTCACACCAAGACGCTAGCGCCGCCCCGAGGCTTGATCTACGACCGCAACGGCAGGCTGCTGGCCGACAACCAGGCGGTGTTCTCCGTCGAGGTGACCGTCGAGTATGCCGGCGACTTGGATGCGACTGTGGCCGAGGTCGCGGCACTGGTGGATCTCTCCGCGGACGAGATCGACGCCTTCCGCGCCCGGGTGGCCAGCAAGCGAAGGCCGCTGCAGGAGATTCCGCTGAAGCTTCCCATCAGCGAGCAGGAGCGCGCCATCATCGAGGTCAACCGCCACCGTCTGCACGGCATTTTCGTCAAGCCGAAGACCGTTCGCCACTACCCCTACCGAGAAGCGATGGCGTACGCCGTGGGCTCGGTGCGCCGCATTTCCGAGCAAGACGTCCAGAACCTGGACACCGGCCGGTACCAAGCTACCCGCTTTATCGGCAAGCGGGGCGTCGAAGCGTTCTACGAGCAGTCGCTGCACGGCAAGCCGGGCTGGCAGCGCGTTGAAGTCGATGCCCGAGGCCGCGAGCTCGGCGAACTGTCCAGCCAGCAGCCCGATGCCGGCCAGAACATCACGCTGCACCTCGACGCCAACCTGCAGATTGCCGCCAGCGAGGCCCTCGGCGACCGTCGCGGCGCCGTGGTGGCCATCGACCCGGCCACCGGCGGCATCCTCGCCCTGGTGAGCAAGCCCGGCTACGACCCGAATCTGTTCGTTGCTGGCATCGATCCCGATCAGTACGCAGCGCTGGCGAATTCCCGCGACACGCCCTTGCTGGACCGCGCGACGCGAGGGCGCTACGCGCCAGGCTCCACCTTCAAGCCCATCGTCGGCTTGGCGGGACTGTCGCTGGGACTCACGGACTGGCAGCGCACGGTGCTGGACCGGGGCGAATTCCGGCTGCCCAACCAGAGCCGCGCCTACCGGGACTGGAGTTGGCGACCAGGCAATGCCGGCGGCCAAGGCGCGTGCGACCTGCATCGCGCCATCTACCGCTCCTCCAACGTCTATTTCTACGAACTGGGTTCGCGGATGGCCACCGACGCGCTGCCGGACTTCGCCGCCCAGTTCGGCTACGGGCGCGTCACCGCCATCGACGTGGCGGACGCCGACCCTGGCCTGCTGCCGGACAGCGAATGGAAGGCCGGCTACAAGGGCGAGTCCTGGTATCCTGGCGACACCGTCAACCTATCCATCGGTCAAGGCGATCTGCTGGCCACGCCGCTGCAGCTGGCCACGGTGGCCACGGTCATCGCCAACCGCGGCTTGCTGCTGCCGCCGCGGATGCTCAAGTCCAGCGACGGCCCCTTGGCGGAATTCGTGCCGGAGCCGCCGCGCCGCGTCGAAGGGCCGACCGCGGAGGACTGGGAGCGACTGGTGGACGCCATGCAAGACGTGGTGCATCGCGGCGATCTCGGCTTTCAGCAAAACGGCACCGCCTGGTTCTACATCGGACGCGAAATCGCCTACCCCATGGCCGGCAAGTCCGGCACCGCCCAAGTGGTGAAGATTCCCCAGGGCCAGGAATACGACGAGGAGGAGCTGGACGAAAGGCAGCGCAAGCATGCCTGGTTCATCGCCTTCGCACCCGCGGATGCACCGCGCATCGCCGTGTCCGTGCTGGTGGAAAACGGTGGCGGCGGCAGTTCCGTGGCGGCACCGGTAGTCCGCGAGGTGATCGACGCCTACCTGCTGCCGCGGCTGGCCGGCAACGAAGAATGGGCCGCAGCGGGGAATTTCCGCTCCGTCGGCGCGTACGCGGCCCCCTGATATGGCGCGCGACTACATCCGCATCCTGCCCTGGGGCACCACCCTGCCCCGGCGCGCACTCTACAACGTGCATCTGGATCCATGGCTGCTGCTCGGCCTCGGCACCATCGTCGCGTTCGGCCTGGTGGTGCTGGATAGCGCCGCCGGGGAGAACTCGACGATTCTCGCCAGCCAGGCCATGCGCATCGCCCTGGCTGCTGTCGCGATGGTGGCCGCCGCCCAGCTCGAGCCGCGTATCTATCTGCGCTGGACGCCCGTGATGTATGCCACAGGCGTACTGCTGCTGGTAGTGGTGCTGGTGGCAGGGGCCACCGCCAAGGGCGCCCAGCGCTGGCTCGACCTGCCCGGGCTGCCGCGCTTCCAGCCGTCGGAAATGATGAAGCTGGCGGTGCCGCTGATGATCGCCAGGATGCTCCATGGAGGCCCCCTGCCGCCCCGCTTCCTGCATCTGCTGACGGCGCTGGCGCTGGTGGCGCTGCCGGCCGGCCTGATCGCCATGCAGCCGGATCTGGGCACGGCGCTGCTGGTGGCCGCCGGCGGCCTCGCAGTCGTGCTGCTGGCCGGCATCCGCTGGCGGCTCGTGGCCGCGGCTGGCGCGCTCGCTGCGCTGGCGGTACCGATCCTGTGGCCGTTCCTGCACGACTACCAGAAGCAACGCGTACTGACTTTGCTGAACCCGGAACTGGATCCGCAAGGGGCGAGTTGGAACATCATCCAGTCCAAAACCGCGATCGGCTCCGGCGGTTTTCTCGGCAAAGGTCTGCACAACGGCACCCAGAGCCAGCTGGACTTCCTGCCGGAAAGCCACACGGACTTCATCATCGCCGTGATCGGCGAAGAACTGGGCCTGGTGTTCGTGACGCTGCTGCTGGCGCTGTATCTTCTAGTCGTCGCCCGAGCGCTGTTCATGGCCGTTCGGGTGCCGGACGCTTTCGGGCGACTGGCGGTAGGCGGCCTGACGCTGATTTTCTTCTGCTACGTCTTTGTCAACATCGCCATGGTGTCCGGCCTGCTGCCGGTAGTCGGCGTACCCCTGCCGCTGATAAGCTATGGCGGCACATCGGCGATTACGCTGCTCGCCGGTTTTGGTATCGTTATGTCGATCTATACGCACCGCAGCACTTGGTAGGGACACCATGCGCTCGACTGGCCTCGGCAGCTTGAAAGGGAATTCGATGAAGACGACTGCGGCGGCACTGCTGGTTCTCGTTCTCCTGTGCATATCGGCCTGGGGCGATTACGGTGCCCGGCCAGAGGTGCAGGACTATATCGACGACCTGGTCGCCGACTACGGCTTCGGCCGCGAATGGCTGATTGGCGTATTCGCCGGGGCGAAGAAGAACGACAAGGTCATCGAGCGCATCTCGACGCCGGCAGAGAAAGTGCTGGCATGGCGGGACTACCGCAAGCTCTTCGTCACGGAGAAGCGCATCAATGGCGGCGTGGAGTTCTGGCGTCGCAATCGAGCCGCCCTCGACGCCGCCCAGGACGAATACGGCGTCGCGGGCGAGATCGTCGTCGCCGTCCTTGGCGTGGAGACGCTCTATGGCCGTCATCGCGGCAGCTACCGGGTGATCGACGCGCTGGCCACTTTGGCCTTCGACTACCCGCCCCGATCGAAATTCTTCAAACGCGAGCTGACCGAATTCCTACTGCTGGCGCGCGAAGAAGACAAGGACCCGTTCGAGCCCATGGGCTCCTACGCCGGCGCCATGGGCTATGGCCAGTTCATCTCGTCGAGCTACCGCAGCTTCGCTGTGGACTTCGACAGCGACGGCCAGCGGGACATCTGGAACAACGAGACCGACGCCATCGGCAGCGTCGCCAACTACTTCGTCCGGCACGGCTGGCGGGGAGAAGGGCAGGCGGCGGTGAAGGTTACGCTGCGCGACCAGAAGGCGGCCGAACTTGCCAATGCCGGGCTCGATCTCAAGCACACCGTCGGCGAACTGCGCCAACGCGGCATCCTCGGCCTCGACGAGCTGGGCGCAGAGAAGAGGGCCGCGCTGTTCCGCATGGAAGCCGAGGACGGCGTGGAGTACTGGCTGGGACTGCACGACTTCTACGTCGTCACCCGCTACAACCGAAGCAGCATGTACGCGCTGGCGGTGCTGCAGCTCAGCGCAGCCATTCGAGCTCGCTTCGAGCAGGCGGAGAGCAGCTGATGGCACCGCCAAAGGCGGCCGCTCTGGCGTTAGGTGCAGCGCTCGGCGGCTGCGCCAGCTCCGCGCCAGTGCTGTCCGACTCGGCGCCGGCGCAGCCGCCGCCGGGATTGGCGCTGCTGCCGGACCCGGAAGTCCGCGCCGATCCGAAGAGCAAGCGCGGCAACGACCCCTACGTGGTGCATGGCAAGCGCTACCAAGTGCTGGACTCCGCTGCCGGCTACGTCCGGGACGGAATCGCCTCCTGGTACGGCACGAAGTTCCATCGCCTCGCCACTTCGAGCGGCGAGATCTACGACATGTACCAGCTCACCGCTGCGCATCGGACGCTGCCCATCCCCACCTACGTGCGGGTTACCAATCTCGACAACGGCAAAAGCATCATCGTCCGCGTCAACGACCGCGGCCCGTTCCATCCGCAACGCATCATCGACCTCTCCTACGCGGCTGCGGTGAAGCTCGGCTTCGACCGCATCGGCACGGCCCGGGTACGGGTCGAATCCGCGCTGCCGGCCCCCGAGGAAAAACGGCCAGCCGCCAAACTCCGGCGACGCTCGCGCTTCTTTGTCCAGGCCGGCCCGTTCGCGCACCAGCAGGACGCCTACGCCGCCCGCGAAAAGCTGCCGGCCACGGCCCTCCATCCCGCCTTCGTGGTGGCCGTCAATGGCGCGTTCGCGGTGCGCATCGGTCCGCTGTCCCAGCGCCGGGATGCTCAGCGGCTGGAGGCGCTGCTGACCTTCCACGAACTGGCAACCTCCATCGTAGAGGAGTGATCTCCCATGCGTCCGTACTGCCTCACCGCCGCCTTGCTGTCGGTCTGTGTCGCGGCCGCTGTCGCCGCCGCGCCCAGCATCATCCCCGATGCGCCGCCGATCTCGTCGAAGAGCTTCATTCTGATGGACGCCGGCAGCGGGCGAGTGCTGGCGGAGCGCAACAGCGACGAACCGCTGCCGCCGGCCAGCCTGACCAAGATCATGACCAGCTTCATCGCTGCCGCCGAACTGGAAGCGGACCGCATCGCCCTGGCTGACGAAGTGCCCATCAGCGTCAAGGCCTGGCGCACCGGCGGCTCCAAGATGTTTGTGCGCGAAGGCACCACGGTGAAGATCGAAAATCTGCTGCGCGGCATCGTCATCCAGTCCGGAAACGACGCCAGCGTGGCAGTGGCCGAGTACATCGCGGGCGACGAGGACGCCTTCGCCGAGATGATGAACGCCCACGCCCATGAGCTCGGGATGACGGCCTCGCGCTTCGTCAACGCCACCGGCCTGCCCGACGACGGCCACTACTCGTCGGCCCGGGATATGGCGGTGCTTGCGGCGGCGCTCATTCGCCGCTTCCCGGAGCACTACCGCATGTACTCGGAGAAGTCGTTCACATACGGCGGCATCGAACAGTTCAACCGCAACCGGCTGCTGCGATACGACAAATCCGCCGATGGCGTCAAGACGGGGCTCACGGACGCCGCCGGCTATTGTCTGGTGGCATCCGCCTTGCGCGACGGCTTGCGGCTGATCACCGCCACCATGGGCGCCGACACCGACCGGGCGCGATTCCAGGACACGCAGAAGCTCCTAGCCTACGGCTTCCGCTACTTCGAGAGCCGCAAGATATACGATGCCGGCGAAGTGCTGACCAGCGCGGACGTCTGGTACGGCACGGCGGAGACCGTTGCCGTCTCTATCGCCGAGGCCATGCGCATCACTCTGCCGCGCGGCCGCTACGACGACTTGAACATCGTGCTCGATCGGCCTCGAGATATCGAAGCCCCCATCGCCGCTGGAGACGAACTCGGCATGGTGCGCGTCTCCCTGGATGGGGAAGCGCTGGCCGAAACACCGCTGGTGGCCCAGGCCGCGGTGCCCGAAGCCGGTGTCTTCGCCAGAATCGGCGACGGCATCTACCTGTTCTTCCGCGACCTGCTCGGGGGCATCGACGAAGCGTCTCCGGTACCGGCAGAGAACTGATGCCGCCCCGGATTCGTCGAGCATGGCCGAACTGGTAGTCCGCAACCTCGGGCCCGACACCCGCTACCAGGATGTGCTCAGGGCCATGCGCGTCTTCACCGATGCCCGCACGGTCGCCACCACGGACGAACTGTGGCTGACGGAGCACCAGGCCGTCTTCACCCAGGGCCAGGCGGGCAAGGCGGAGTACGTGCTGGCCAGCGGGGACATCCCGGTGTTGCAGAGCGACCGCGGCGGCCAAGTGACCTACCACGGCCCCGGTCAGATCGTCGCCTACCTGCTGTTCGACCTGCGCCGGCTCGGGCTCACCGTGCGGGGCCTGGTAGCCGGCATCGAGCAATCCGTCATCGCCCTGCTTGCCGGCTACGGCATCGCCGCCCATGCCCGCCCGGATGCGCCGGGCGTCTACGTCGGCAACGACAAGATCGCCGCCCTCGGCCTGCGTGTGCGTCGCCGCTGCAGCTACCACGGCCTCGCCTTGAACGTGGCCATGGACCTCGCTCCCTACGCCCGCATCGTGCCCTGCGGTCTGCAAGGCACCGGCGTGACGTGCATGGCGACCCTGACCGACCCGCCCTGCTCGGTGGTGAACGTGGCGCCCAGGCTGGTGGACGAACTGGCGCGAAGCTACGGCTTCGAGACCATCGATCCTCGTTGACTCGATAGCCAAGCCGCCTCGAAACAGCAAATTCATGCCCCGCGTACTAAAGACGGGCTAGGGAATGCCGTGGGCGCAAACGCGAAGCTGTCGGCGAGTTCGCGGCAGTCTCGATGCTGGTAGTCGTCGCCCCGCGGCCCCGGGCATGTCTCCAAGCGACGATCCAAACTTCCGCAATGCTCTTTTCCACGTACAGCGGCGGCTTGATCGATACGTCCTTGCGCAAGGTCGAACCGGAGACATCGACCAGCAGCAACACATCGTCGGGACGCGGGTGGCCGTCGTACTTGCGGCGACGCAGCCGTGGTCTATGGGGTTCAAATGAATCCCGCCCGATCTCAACGTGGCTCGGCCACGGCAATGCGGTTCTCGATCTTCGCCGCCCAGGTCTTGGGGCCCGTGGCGTGTACCGATTCGCCCCGGGAGTCCACGGCCACGGTCACCGGCATGTCCTGCACCTCGAACTCGTAGATGGCTTCCATGCCAAGATCCTCGAAGGCCAGCAGCGTCGATTTGCGGATCGCCTTGGCGATGAGATAGGCGGCGCCGCCCACCGCGATCAGCGATACGGCCCGATGGTCGCGGATGGCGGCGATGGCTGCCGGGCCGCGTTCGGCCTTGCCGATCATACCCAGCAGGCCGGTGCGTTCGAGCAGGATGCGGGCAAACTTGTCCATGCGCGTGGCCGTGGTGGGACCAGCGGGGCCGATCACTTCGTCGCGCACGGCATCCACGGGGCCGACGTAGTAGATGAAGCGATCGGCGAAGTCCACCGGCAACGGCTCGCCCCGCTCGACGAGGTTCGCAAGGCGCTTGTGGGCCGCATCCCGGCCCGTGAGCATCCGGCCCGACAGCAGCAGCGTCTCTCCAGCCCGCCAGGTTTCCACCTCGGCTCGGGTGATGGCATTGAGATCCACGCGCCGCGCCTCGTCGCCGGGATCGAAGGCGATGTCCGGCCAGTCGCCCAAGTCGGGCGGCTCGAACGTCGCCGGCCCCGACCCGTCGAGTGCGAACCGCACATGGCGGGTGGCGGTGCAGTTGGGAATCACCGCCACCGGCTTGTTGGCGGCGTGGGTGGGGTATTCCTGCACCTTGACGTCCAACACCGTGGTCAGTCCGCCCAGCCCCTGGGCGCCGATGCCGAGGGCGTTCACCTTGTCGTGGAGTTCGAGCCGCAGCGCCTCGGTTCGGCTGGCGGCACCGCGCTCCCTCAATTCGTGGATGTCGATGGGCTGCATCATGGCTTCCTTGGCCAGCAGCATGGCCTTCTCCGGCGAGCCGCCGATGCCGACGCCGAGGATGCCGGGCGGGCACCAGCCGGCACCCATCTTCGGCACCGCGTCGAGCACCCAGTCCACCACCGAATCCGAGGGGTTCAGCATGGCGAACATGGCCTTGGCCTCGCTGCCGCCGCCCTTGGCCGCCACCTCGACGTGCAGCCGGGCGCCGGGTACGATGCGGACGTGGATCACTGCCGGCGTGTTGTCGCCGGTATTGACCCTTGCGCCGTCCGGATCCGCCAGCACCGAGCCGCGCAGTACGTTGTCGGGGAGCGTATAGGCGCGGCGTACGCCCTCGTTCACCATGTCCTCGACGCTCATCTCGCCCTGCCAGGATATCTCCATGCCCACTTCCAGGAAGACGATGACGATGCCGGTATCCTGGCAGATGGGCCGCTTGCCCAGGGCGCACAGCCGCGAATTGGCCAGCACCTGGGCCAGCGCCGCCTTGGCGGCTGGAGACTCCTCCCGCTGGTAGGCGTCGGCCATGGCGCGGATGAAGTCCGGCGGATGATAGTAGGAGATGTACTGCAGCGCGTCGGCGACGCTCTGGACCAAGTCGTCCTGCCTGATGACGGTCATGGGAACTCCGGGAACGCGACGGTTGCGGCATTCTACTGCGTTCGCTACATTCAGGCTTGTCGGGAGGGAGGGAGTCGTGACCGAAACAGCGTCCTACGCCGAGCGCGGACTCGCGCTGGCGACCGGAAAGATCAAACTGCTGGAACATGGTACCGGGCCGCCGGTGGTGATCCTGCACCATAGCTGGGGCAGCCCGGGCTGGCTGCCCTTCCACGGCCGGCTGGCCGAAGACCATCGCGTCTTCGTTCCCGACATGCCGGGCTGGGGCGGTTCCGAGCGCCCGGTCTGGGCGCGGGAGCCCCGCGACATCGCCATCATCCTGACCCGGCTGCTGGACGGTCTCGACCTCGACGGCATAAAGCTGGTGGGCCTCGGCTTCGGCGGCTACGTGGCGGCGGAACTCGCCACCATGAATCCCTCCCGCCTTGCCGCGCTGGTGCTGGTGGGCGCCGCCGGCCTGCAACCGCGGCAGGGCGAGATCATGGATCAGATGATGCTGTCGCACCGCAAGTACATCGAGGAGAGCTTCCGGGACGCGGAAACCTACACCGCCTACATCGGCGAAGAGCCGCCCGACGAAGTGCGCGACCTGTGGGACCTGTCTCGGGAGATGACCGCCCGGGTCTCCTGGAAACCTTACATGTTCAACCGGCGCTTGGCGCCGCTGCTTGGCGACATGCGCGTACCGACCCTGCTGGTTTGGGGCGATAGCGATAAAGTGGTTCCCTTCGAGTGCGCGCAGCAGTACCAAGCGGGCATCCCCGATGCCCGCATCGCCGTGGTGGAAGACACTGGCCATGTCGTGGAGCTGGAGCAGCCGGATCGGCTGGCAGCGCTGATTGCAGAGTTCCCCTAAGGAGAGGCAGCCATGTTCATCGGACACTTCACGGAACGCCCTTACCAGGACCCGAAATCCGGCTACTTCGGCGCCACCGGCCGCAACCTGATGGACCTCGCCATGTCCAACGACAGCTACGATCCGAAGCTGGGCGCCGATCTCTACAACCGCTACCTGGACGAAAAGGTGTTCGCCGAGGAGATGGGCTTCGACGGCCTGATGCTCAACGAGCACCACTCGACGCCGTTCTGCATGGGCGGCGTGATGAATCTGGAGGCGGCGATCCTGGCGCGCATCACCCGTCGCGCCAAGATCGTGCTGCTAGGCAATATCCTGCCCATCTGGGACGATCCGCTGTTCCTGGCCGAGGAACTGGCGGAGATCGACATGATCTCCCGCGGCCGTCTGGTCACCGGCTGGGTGCGAGGCACCGGGCGGGAAAGCGTCGCCCACAACGCCGTGCCGCCCTACAACTGGGAGCGCTTCCAGGAAGCGCACGACTTCATCGTCGAGGCCTGGACGAAGCCGGGGCCCTTCCGCTGGGAGGGCGAGCACTACCAGTACCGCTACGTCAATCCCTGGGCGCGTCCCTACCAAGCGCCGCACCCGCCGATCTGGATTCCCGGAGTGATGAGCCGCAACACCGTCGCCTGGGCGGCCCGCCACCGCTACCCGTATCTGATGCTGGCCACCGAGCTGCAGCCGACGGTGGAATCCTTCCAGTACTACGATCAAGTGGCGGCGGAGACGGGCTTCGAGGCCGGCAGCCAACACCGAGGCTACCTCTTCAAGGTGCATGTGGACGAGACCGAGGAACTCGCCGAGGAAGCCGGCCGCAAGTTCGTCCAAGGTCCCAGCAATCCGTTCCTGGAAGGCAACCAGGGCATCGTCCGCCCGTTCATCCAGAACCTGCCCGGCCTCACCCAGCGCAACAACCTGCTGCCCACCATGAGGAGCTTTGCCGCCGCAGCCTCCCGAGGCCGCGCCGCCCAGCACTTGCAGGAGCAGAAGCAGGATCAGACAAAGAAAGCGGCGCCGGCGCAGCCCAAGGACGTCTACCAGGACCAGACCGAGAAGCTCTCCATCATCTCCGGCACGCCGGACAGCGTGCTGCCGAAGATCCGCCATGTGCTGGAAACCATCCGCCCGGGCACGATCTTCTTCTGGGACGGCGACGGCGCCATGAGCCACGACGACCAGATGCGCAGCCTGCGGCTGATGGGTTCGGACGTCATCCCCGCAGTACGCGAGATGGGCGAGGAACTCGGCTTGCAGGGGCCGTTCGAGGCGGCGGCGAGCGGCAACGAGGAAGCTGACGAGCCGAACGCCGTTGCGGATTAGGCCAGGATGCGCTCTGCCAATCCATCCGTCCAATAGCAGGGGAATGCCTTGGACGAATTCGACGGGGAGTTCCCGGCAAATCGGGGTAGCAAGCCGAAGCACGCCAAGTCGAATCCATTCCGTTCGCTGCTGCCGAAGATCCGCCATGTGCTGGAAACCATCCGCCCGGGCACGATCTTCTTCTGGGACGGCGACGGCGCCATGAGCCACGACGACCAGATGCGCAGCCTGCGGCTGATGGGTTCGGACGTCATCCGCCTTTGCAATATCGAGTACAACGTCCAACAGGATTGGCAGAACTCGGCAACGCCCATAGGAACTCGGCTTGCAGGGGCCGTTCGAGGCGGCGGCGAGCGACAACGAGGAAGCTGACGAGCCGAGCGAAGCCGCCGTTGCGGATTAGGCCAGGATGCGCTCTGCCAATCCATCCGTCCAATAGCAGGGGAATGCGACTTGTTGAACCTTCCACGAATTCCCGACGTGATTCTTCTCGACGAACCGGAGCTGGGCCTGCATCCGTCGGCGATCGCGCTGATTGGCGATATGATCCAGACGCTGCGTTGGAAAGACAGGTCATCGTAGCAAAGCGATATCTCGCCACGGTGACTCCAGGGTAGCGTGCAGAAGCAATCCTACGCCAAGTCGAATCCATTCCGTTCGCTGGCCGACTTCTATGGATTCCGAAATAGTGGCAAAGATACGGTCGAAGCGATGGAGGAGCGCTTGGCTATGGATTCCGAAACAAGGGCAAAGATACGGTCGAAGAGCTGGAGGAGCGCCTGCGCGATGCGATTCGGTCCAAGATCGGCGGTGACTGGGATTCCCGAAAAGTGGTTCCCTACGTCCAGAAACACGAGTTCGAGAATCTGTTGTTCTCTGACGTAGCCGCATTCCGATCGGTATCGGCACCGAGCCATTGCATCGTCCAACTCGGCAATGTTCGTGCTGCGTTTTCGACGCCTGAGGACATTAACGACAATTCGACCACGGCGCCGAGCAAGCGCATCGCCAACGCGATGCCGAACTAGCGGAAACCTCTGCACGGCGCGCTGGTGGCCCGGGAGATCGGCTTGGCTGGAATTCGCGAACAGTGTCCGAGCTTCCAGGGCTGGCTGAAGCGCCTGGCTTCGCTGGGCGCGACCGCTTGATCTGCTGTGGCCGGTACGTGAATCCTATTCCGAACACCGACCGCCCCCGAGTACGCAGAACCGAGAGCAGTGGGGATGGCTCAATGCCACCTCGCCCAAGGCTTCGGCGAGCCGCGTACCGAAGCTGAACGCTGTATCGAAAGGCAGCAGCGTACAGCTGACCACCTCCGGCGCCGGCGCGCCCTTGCGCTTGACCACCATGCGCGAAGACGCGCACATCATGTCCTGCGGGCGCACGCGGAGAATCCGCCAGCAGTCGGCGGTGATCTCCGGCGTTTCGGCGTTCTCGTCCATCTCCGGGAACAGCACCAAGCAGCGCGGAGAGTCCGCGTCCACATCCACCCCCTCGGCCTCGAACAGAGCGCGGAAACCGGCGCGCAGCGCCGCCTCGCTGTCGCCCCAGCGGCGCCGGCCGGCGACACGCACGACGAAGCCGTTGGCGCTCAGCCAGCGCAGACCGCACATAGTGGGATACCAGGACCGGCGGCCCCGCTCCTGTTCGTGCAATTCCGGGCGAAAGTGATCCACGGACACCCGCAACGCCAGACGTTCGCCGTACCGGGAGCGCAGGTCCAGCAGTCCGTCGGCGCACTTCATCATCGGCCGCATGGCATTGGTGAGCACCAGAACCCGGTAGCCGGCAGCCAAGCTGTCGCCGAGCATGGCCAGGATGTCCGGATTCATGAACGGCTCGCCGCCGGTGAAGCCGATCTCCTCGGTGCCGAGGCCGAGGGCGGCTGCTTCGTCCAGATAGGCCCGCGCTTCCTCGCGGCTCAGGTAGACCAGCCGGTCGTTGCGAGGGCTGGACTCGATGTAGCAGTTCTCGCAGGCGAGATTGCACGGCGTCCCGGTGTTCAGCCAGAGCGTACGCAGCCGATCGAGGGCGACCCGGGCCCGATGCTTGCCGTCCGCAGTGCGGTGCGGATGCGCGAACTTCGCTCGCGTCCCGGCGGATTCGGTAGCAATGAGATCGCTCATCCGTTCACCCTATACGAAAAACAACACCCTGCAAGCACGAAACACTCCCGTCTCGGCCACCGAGTCCTACCTACATGCGGCAAGGCGCGAAAGACCACCCGTACGAAGCTCTTTGCTTGATAGGCTGCCCCATGAGCATGGATATGGGGTGCCGAGAGAGCCGATGAGCCGGAAAACCAAGAGGCTCGCCCTATGAGCGCGGACATCGCAGTCGTCGGCGGCGGCCCCGCCGGCAGCACCGTGGCGACGCTGCTCGCCCGGGCCGGGTTCGCCGTCCGGCTCTTCGAGCGGCAGCGCTTTCCCCGCGCCCATGTCGGCGAATCGCTGCTGCCGGCCACCTTGGCGCTGCTCGACGACATCGGCGTACTGCCGGCCATCGAAGCCGAGGGATTCACCAGGAAGTGGGGCGCCACCATGTCCTGGGGACGCAGCGCCGAACCTTGGAGCTGGTACTTTCGCGAAACCAACCGACGCTTCCCCTATGCCTACCAGGTCTGGCGACCACGTTTCGACGAGATTCTCCTGCATCACAGCCGCGACGCTGGCACCGACGTGCAGGAAGGCGTCGGCGTAAGAGAAGTCCTGTTCGAGGGTGGCCGAGCGACGGGCGTGATGCTTGACGACGGCAGCCGCATCAACGCCGCCCTGATCGTGGACGCCACTGGCCAGGCATCCCTGATCGCTCGCCAGCGCGGCTTGAAGCAGTGGGATGCGTTCTTCCGCAACCTGGCCGTGTACGGCTACTTCCGCGACTGTCCGCATCTGCCGCCGCCCGACCACGGCAACATCTTCATCGAGTCCTACGCCTACGGCTGGGTGTGGAAAATTCCCTTGGCCGGCGACATCTCCAGCATCGGCGCCGTGGTGGACCGGGATGGGGGCGCGAAGGCCATCCGCGGCGCTGGCCTGCACAGGTTTCTGCTCGACCAGATCGCCGCCGCGCCACGCACCGCCGCCCTGGTGGGCAGCCGCCAGCCGGATTCTCCGCCGACGGCGGTGCGGGACTGGTCGTACACCGCCTCGTCGATGACCGGCCCCGGCCATATCCTGGTCGGGGACGCCGCCTGCTTCGTGGATCCGCTGTTCTCCACCGGCGTCCACTTGGCGATTTCCGCCGCTCACATCGGCGCCGCCTATGTCGTCTCGGCCCTCGCCGAACCAGAGATCGCCGAGGCAGCGGCGACGGCCTTCGAACGCCTGTACCGCACTCAGTACCAGCACTTCCACGAATTGGCGCGACTGTTCTACGCCGGCAACCGCAGCGTGGACTCCTACTTCTGGGAAACCCGACGCATCACCGGCGCCGCGCACCGCTCGCCACGGGAAGCCTTCGTGCGAGCGGTGTCCGGACAAGCAGCCGCCGGCTACGAACGCTCCGTGCTCAGCCACGGCGAACTGCCCGAAGACTTCGCCACTGCCCTCGCCGCCGCGGCGCCAGCCGAGGTCGCGAAGGATGTCGGCGGACTCCGACCCCGGCTGGCAGCGGGCATGGAACTCGTCCGCACCGCGGTACTCGGCACCGGACGATTCGAATGGGGCTACGTCGTGCGCGGCCAGGGTCGCGTCGATCTCCCCGTCAGCCCGTTGGTGGCGCACCTGGTGCATCAGGTTCAGCGCGGCTCTGGCGACGCCACCGTCGCCGCCATCGCCCAGCGCATCGCAATGCAAACCGGCGTAGAAGCGGCTCGCGCCCTGCCCCTGCTGCTGGACGCGGCCAGACTTCTCATGCGCGACCGGATATTCCGACCAGCCGATGCCGGTTGACCTCGTGTGCCGCAGGCAGTACCTGCATAAACGCTGTGATCCGGTATATCGTTGAACCGTCTGCTGCCCCTGCCTCGGCGCGATGCCAAGCGTAGTGTGCCTCCCCATGCGCCGATGGTCTCACCAGACTTGGCTTCCGATCCAGGCACGGATGATGGCCTCCTGCGGAGGCGCTGGAGGACTCTGCCGGACAGGCGATTGTATCACTGCCTATTGTCGGACTATGCTTACCTCGATCTAATCGAGGGATGCAGGCAATGCAGGGGATGCAATCAGATGGCTCCGAACCCAAGGAGGGTACTGTCACGACAGTGGGCGGCGCAGGCTTTATTGCTGGCTGGGATAGTGCGCCGCCCCATGTTCTGCGAAGACCACTGCCTGGACGAAGACGACCCACACCGTACACCGAATCGTCAGGACTGCCACCATGGGCGAGGCCATCGCTCAGCGCGACTGCATGGAATCCGTGCTCAGCGCCGCCAAGGTGAAGCCGAAGTTGCGAGAAGATATCTCGAATAGAGTCCAGCTATTATGGGGACAGTACCAAGAAAGCAAGAACCAAGAGAGTATCCTGTGATCGGACGGAACCAATCGGCTATCCCTGGCGAACAGAGCCTGCAGACGGAATTGTGGGCGAACGATTGCAGTGCCGAGAATCCAGCCTACCTGTCCCGCCAACTAATCACCTGCATCGGCAACAAGCGCGCCCTGCTCGGACCCATCAGCGGTGCCGTGGAGCGGGTAAAGCGGCGACTCGGCAAGCCTCGCTTGCGCGTATTTGACGCCTTTAGCGGATCCGGTGCCGTCTCTCGATTCTTCAAAGCGCACGCGACGCTGCTCGTCAGCAACGACTTGGAGGAATATGCAGCCGCAACAGCCCGCTGCCATCTGCGCAACAGGAGCGCCGTCGATCTCGCAGTGGTTGCGGAGGCCGTGGCCGACCTGAACCACTGCGTAGAGGTCGAGACGCTTTCTCCAGGATTCATTCAAGAACTATATTCGCCACGAAACGAAAATTGCATCACCAAGAATGATCGTGTCTTCTACACGAAGCGCAACGCCCGACGTTTGGACGACTACCGTCGCTTCATCAGCCAGCTACCCACTGATATCGGCAACATGCTGCTTGGTCCGCTGCTCAGCCAAGCGTCCGTTCATGCCAACACGGCAGGTGTCTTCAAGGGCTTCTACAAGAACCGCGATACCAAGATCGGTCAATTCGGTGGAAGTGGCGGCGATGCCTTGAAGCGTATTCTAGGCGAAATCAAGCTCGAAATACCGGTACTGAGCATGTTCGAATGCGAATATCATGTTTTGCAGGAAGATGCCAATGTCGCGGTGAACCGGCTCAAGGGCCTTGACCTCGCCTATCTGGATCCTCCTTACAATCAGCATCCCTACGGATCAAACTACTTCATGCTCAATCTGATCACGCGCTACGAACGGCCGCAGCAGATCAGCCGGGTGTCCGGCATACCGATGGATTGGCAGCGCTCCGGCTACAATGTACGCGCCAAGTCTCTACCCTTGCTGAAGCAGCTTCTGGAATCTGTCGATGCACCATTCCTTCTTGTTTCATTCAACAACGAGGGTTTTATCCCAACGCAAGCGATGAATGAAATGCTCGGGGAGCTAGGCTCAGTCGAGATCATAGAAATACCGTACAACGCCTTCCGAGGCAGCCGAAACTTCAATAAACGGTCGATCCATGTAACTGAGCATCTTTTCCTAGTCGAACGGAGATAGCCCTCCATGGCGAAAAGAGACCAGCTACGAAGACAGCGCACCGGAACAGTGATAAATGCTACTTCCAAGAAACAGGAATCTGCTGTTATCAAGGCGCTTTTCAAGGTGGAAAAAAATGTCCGAAAGAAATTCGGAAGAGAAATATCTATCGGCCACAAGAAGCAATGGTACCTAAAAGATATGGTAGCCGAATTCAGGCATACCTATCCCGACATAGAGTTCCACTATCACTCTGAAAGCAGCTCTATTCGCCCCGATGGAGGATTTCTCTATATTGAAGGGCCGTCTACCGGCAAGCTAACGTATCCCATCCTGATCGCAGAGGTTAAGAACCAAGGCACAAATGATCTGCGGATGCGAGAAGGTCTTAAACGACAAGCTAGAGGCAATGCAATTGAGCGGCTCGGCAAGAATCTGATTGGCCTTCGCGCCGCACTCATGCGGGAAAGCATTTTTCCTTTCGTATGTTTCGGCTATGGATGCGACTTCGAGCCAGGCTCGTCAATATTGGACCGAGTATCGACAATGGCGATGTTCGGCAGATTGAATACCACCTACCTACACAATGAAGAGGGCGGAAAATTCAACCGTGGCAGCTTCTACTTTCAGGAGAAGCCATGGTCAATTGACCATATGACAACGATCATGCAAGACATAGCAGTGCGTTCTGTGTTCTATTACATATCCAAGTACGGCGAAGATCATTTCTATCCTGTTGATTGAGCATCCTTCGTCTGCCCCTCGCCAGCCACGGTGACCCAGCCCTTGGAACGAACCGCCAGAATCCTGCACGACATCGATGCCATCGACGCGGCGGCGTGGAACCGCTGCGCGAACCCGGCCGGCGTCGAGTACAACCCGTTTCTGGACCATCGCTTCCTGCGCGCCTTGGAGGATAGCGGGAGCGTATCGGCGAAAACCGGCTGGCAACCGTTCCATATCGTCCTCTCCGAGAGCGGCGGCATCGACGACGCTGTCGGCGTGGTTCCCATGTACCTGAAATCCCACTCTCAGGGCGAGTACGTATTCGATGCCGGCTGGGCGGAGGCGTTCTACCGGGCCGGCGGGCACTACTACCCCAAGCTGCAAGCGAGCGTGCCGTTCACGCCCGCCACCGGGCGCCGGCTGCTGGCAGCCGAGGGCGATGCGGCAAGCGAGGTGGAGAACCAGCTGCTCGACGTCGCCGTGCAGGTGGCGCGACAAATCAAGGTGAGCTCGCTGCACTTCACGTTTCTGCCCGAAGACCAATGGCGCCGCGTCACCGGCCTCGGCTTCCTTCAGCGCATGGATACCCAGTTCCACTGGCACAACGACGACTACCGCGCCTTCGACGACTTCGTCGCCCGGCTGTCGTCGAAGAAGCGCAAGAACATCCGCCGGGAACGGCGGGAAGCGGTGACCAATGGCATCGACATCGAGTGGCTTAGCGGCGACATCAGCGAGTCCCAGTGGGACGCCTTCTACCGCTTCTACGTTGATACCGGCAGCCGCAAATGGGGTACGCCCTACCTCAACCGCGAGTTCTTCAGCCGCATCGGCGAGACCATGGGCGAGCAGGTGCTGCTGGTGATGTGCCGCCGCGCCGGGCGCTACATTGCCGGCGCCATCAACTTCATCGGCAGCAGAACGCTGTTCGGCCGCAACTGGGGCTGCATCGAGGACCATCGCTTCCTGCACTTCGAGACGTGCTACTACCAAGCCATCGACTTCGCCATCCACCGCGGCCTCGAGCGGGTGGAAGCTGGCGCTCAGGGGGCGCACAAGATCGCCCGAGGCTACATGCCCCGACCCACCTATTCGGCGCATTGGATTCGCGATCCACGCCTGCGCAGCGCGGTAGACCAGTACCTCGACGGTGAACGCCGCCACGTGGCGGAAGACATCGCCTACGTGGAGCAGCGACATTCGCCGTATCGCAGCAACCTGGACTTGACGAGCTACCGGGTCAAGGTCAAGACGTAGCTTGGCGCTCGGCCACCCTGCTGGCGGCATTTGCTGTCGTTGCGATTCCAGGTTCGCTCCCTGTCCGCGATCGCGACGCGAGGCCGTCCGTGCCGCTGCCCGACATGCATTGGCGTGGCTGCCCAGGATGCCGACCTTCGCCTCGGCGGCCTGCGGGACGATGCCGAGCTGCGCTAGACTGCGCACCGAGCAGCAAGGAGAAGCAACGCGATGTGCGGCCGGTTCGGGCAGTTCCTCAACCCGCAGAAGATGCGCGAGCTGTACCGTGCAGAGCCGACGGCACCCCTGGAGCCGCGCTACAACGGCGCACCGACGCAGACCTTCGCAACATGCCGCGTCGTCGGTCGCAAGCGCGAGATCGCGCTGCTGCGCTGGGGACTGGTGCCGCCGTGGGCGGACAGCACGGGCACGGCAGCTCGGCTCATCAACGCACGTGCCGAGACCGTGGACAGCCGACCGGCGTTCCGCTCGGCGTATCGCCGCCGGAGATGCCTCGTTCCCGCCAACGGATGGTTCGAGTGGTCGGCAGACAAGGATTTCGGCAAGCGACCTTGGTGGATTGCTCCGATAGACGGGCAGCCATGCTCGTTGGCGGGGATCTGGGAACGATGGGAGAAGGCCGGCGAGCGCTTGGAGACATTCGCGATCCTCACCTGCCCGGCGTGCCAAGCGCTCGCGGCAATCCATGCCCGCCAGCCGGTGGTCGTTCCGCCGGATCGCCATACGGCATGGCTCGACGACGACGTGGACGAGCCGATGCCGCAGGCGCTGTTGTGCTCCCCTCATACGGGCCCGTATCGCTGGCTGCCAGCACCCCGGGAGGTCGGGAATCCGCGCAACGACTATCCCGAACTGATCCCTGAGCGATGATGCGCCTAGCGCTGACGAAGCCCTAGCCTGAACTTTCTACCCGACCAAGCGCTGCGGCGCTCTCCGATCGCTATCCTGCGATGGCCCGGCCCCCTGCCGCAAGGCCGCGCCGCCAAGCGCTGCAGCCACCAGCAACCTGCCGCCAGCGTCGGCCAAACGCAGGGGATGGCGCATGGGATCGGGTTGCAGCCCGATGGGATGGACGATGCGGGACACAGCACGATGCCCAGCACAGACAGCAGGATGTCGTTGCCGCCGTTTGCCTCGACGATGGCCATGAGAACGAGGATCAAGGGCACCTGCTCGGTGAAGTTGCCGGGACGGCGAACGGCCGCCGCGCAGCAGCCCAATGCCGGTCTTGGCGCGCGCGTTGCCAACCTCGACCACCAGATAGATGGCCCCAACGACGCGCAGCGCGGCAGGGAGCGCGGGAATCGGCAGAATCATGCCGCTAGTTCTCACTCAGGTCCATAGGTGTCCCGTCAAGCGCACCCCAACTGCACGCGCACAACGAGCGCCGCTTGGGGAGACGACCGCGCGCCGGTGCGCCTCGGCCGTTTGAACAGTCGGCGGATGCGCTGCTTGTTCGCGCACTTCGGGGGAAGGCAGGTCGTCTTTGGAACCGGTCGCTCGTCGAGATGACGAACAGGGTCTGCGGCTTTTCCAAGTGAGCGCACACTCGGTCATTTGCGGCTCAAGCGCCGGCCGCAAGCCGTTCGCACAGTTGGCCTGCGACCTGGTGCCAAACCGCATCCCGTGGTTGTCCGCGTATCTTTTGCTATACAGTTCCTTGATTTGAAAGGAGCCTCGGCATGTCCATCACGCGGGAGAATCTGGCCGCCACGATGCCCGACCTGACATCGACGATCCGCGCACCGGGTCTGCAACAACCCGTGGAAGTGGTTCGCGACAGCTGGGGCATTCCGCATATCCGAACGGCAACGGAGCACGACGCCTTCTTCGCTCAAGGCTTCGTCACGGCTCAGGACAGGCTCTGGCACATGGACTACGACCGCCACCGGGCGCTCGGCCGCGCCTCGGAGTTGGTAGGAGAATCCAGCCTCGAAGAAGACCGGCTGATGCGCGCGTTTGGCATCGAACGCGCCGCACGGGCGGATCTTGCGGTGTCGAGCGACGCCGCCAAGGCGATGCTGGATGCCTACGCGGCCGGCGTCAACGCATTCATCGCAACTACCGACTCGCTGCCGGTCGAGTACCAGCTAGTGGCGGCGAGCCCGGAGGCCTGGGCGCCATGGCACTGCCTCGCCGTCTACAAGGTGCGCAACATGCTGATGGGAACCTTTGCGGTGAAACTGTGGCGTGCCCGGCTTGCCCTGGCGCTAGGCGGCGAGCGCGCTGCGCCCCTGTTCCGCGGCTATCCGCACGACGGCCTCGTGGCCGTGCCGCCGGGCGAGACCTACGGGGGACTGGAACCGGCCTGCCTGGATGATCTGGCGACCGCAGCGGCGGCACTCGACTGGCTCGAAGAAGCCGATGGCGGCAGCAATGCCTGGGTGGTTTCCGGAGTGCGCACGACATCCGGTCTGCCCCTGGTCGCTGGCGACTCCCATCGTCCCCTGGACACGCCCAACGTCTACTACCAGGTACACGTCAGCTGTCCCGCATTCCGCTGCAGCGGGTACGCCCTGCCAGGGGTGCCGGGGATGCCCCACTTCAGCCACACCGAGCATGTAGCCTGGGGCATGACGCACGGCTTCGGCGACTACCAGGATCTCTACATCGAACGCTTCCGCACCCAAGGCGGTCGGCTCGAATACGCCCATCGGGATGCATGGCTGCCGGCCGAGGTGGCCGGCGAGGAACTCGCCGTGCGGGACGGCGAGACGCAAACGCTCACTGTCGTTCGCACTCGCCACGGCCCTATCATCGCCGGCGCCCCCTGCGCCGGGCACGGCATCGCCTTCAGCCATCCCGGCACCAACAGCGGCACCGCCTGGGCCAACTGCCTGTACGAACTCCTGGTTGCGAAGTGCGCGGACGAGGCGGAAGAGGCGCTGCGGGAGTGGACGGAACCCGTCAACAACTTCGTCTATGCCGACATCCACGGCGAGTTCGGATATCGGTACCGGGGCCGAATACCGCTGCGCTCCATGGCCAACGCCTGGGTGCCGGTGCCGGGTTGGACCGGCGAGCACGAGTGGCAAGGGCAGATTCCGTTCGAGGAATTGCCGAGTGCGCGCAACCCGCAAGCCGGCTTCGTGGTGACCTGCAACAATGCGCCGACCACCGCGGACTATCCCCACTACATCAACACCTTCTTCGCCGCCGATTGGCGCGCCCGCCGGATTGCCGCACGGCTGGGCGAGATTCCCCCGGGCACGGCGAAGCCGGAGGACATGGCGGCCATCCACGCCGATCGGGAATCGATTCCGGGGCGCATCCTCGTCGAGCGCTTGGCGACGGCGAGGTTCTCCAATCCCGACGCCCGCAAGGCCCGCGACATCCTGCTGGCGTGGGATTGCAGGATGGACCGGGCATCCGCGGGCGCGGCGATCTACGGTGTTGCGCGCAGCTATCTGTTCGTGGCGGTCGTCCAGGCGGCGCTGGGCACGATGGCGGACGAGGCGATGGGGCCAGCGGGCGGCCTCGTTCGAGGCGCCGCGACCCATGCCGGAGCGCTCTACGCAAGCGCCGTCGCAGCCATGGCGGACGATGACGATTCCTGCCTCGCGCCCGGCCAGACCTGGCCGAGACTGATCGAATCCGCGTTGACCCGGGCCGTTGCCGAAGTTCGCGTCCGATTGGGCGGAGACATGGAGAAATGGGCCTGGGGCGCGATTCACCGCGCCCGCCCCCGGCATCCGCTGTCTCGGCTGTTTCCAGAATACGCGCCGCTGCTCGACCCGCCGTCGATTGCGACCCACGGCGACGGCGACACCCCGCTGGCCGGCGCCTATTCCATGACGGAGCGATTCGCTGCAACGGTGATGTCGGTGAACCGCTATATTCACGATCCCTTCGATTGGCGCAAGTCGCGCTGGATCGTGCCGCTTGGCGCCTCGGGACATCCGGGAAGCCCCCACTACGCGGATCAGGCTGCGCTGTGGGCCGACGTCGATAGCATTCCCCAGCTTTGGGATTGGGAAGACATTCTCGAAGCTGCCGAAACGCGGCAGACGCTGACGGCCTGAAATGCGCGGGTACAGGGTCGCCGCGGCGGAATCGCTCGCGCACACCCAGCGGGCACCGTAACGATGGGGAGCTATATGCAACAGTACCCTGCTACAACTAGTAGTTGCGCCTTGAAAACCACACTATGTATCTTGTCTTGAATTCCGAAGCATATAGTTCCCCGACGATGCCTAAGCCGCCTTGCTCGCCCACCTCGGTGCGAACCCAGAGAGCTTCTTCGCGACTTGGCCCGTCAGCCAGCGACGTCCGACTCACCGCGTCTCCTCCTGCTCGCCAATGCGGCGTTCGTCCAAGAGCCTGCTCATGGCCACCACCGCCTCAGCTCGACGCGGGGAAGAGGCGAATCGGAGCAAAAAGGGCGGTTGCGCGAAGGTGTTCGGAAACGCCCTGCCGCCTGGGGAAGTCGCCGTCCGCATCGAGGCTGGCAGCATCGGAATACGCCGAATCTTCTTCGTGGCAGTGGAACGAGGCGGTCGTTGCCACTGTTCCAGGACGCCCCGGCCAGCTACTCGAAGATCAGACTATCGCCTCCCGATCTGCTGCACCCGCAGCGCAACGAGGACTCGGCACCGCGGCACGCGGCAGTCGCGCTTCAGGATGAAGTTCGCCACGCGGCCCACTGCGTCCGAGCCGTAGCTGGCGCTGCCGCCGTCGGTCGTCGGCTCCACCCGCTCGATGGCGCTGAACGGGATGGTGGAGATGTCCGTGAAGGTGCCGATCTCCGCAGGCGTTGTCCCTCTTCCACCCGGCCTATTGGAATGGCCAATCAGAAAGCCGTTTGAAATCTTGCGGCTGTCGCCCGCCGGCAAGGCAATTTACGGTACTCTCGACCCCCGCCCTGGTCCGTTCCGGTCGGTCGCGCTTGGCGTCCGTCTATGCATCCGCCAAGGCCGAGCTGCCATTTCGACCAAGACGTCGCTGCTTGGCCGCTCTCGCCGCGTCGATTTTCTTCTTCATTTGGTAGATCGTCAGCCCTTCCTTGACATCCGAAAGCACGGGCGATTGCAGAGCGCGGATGCGTCTGTACTCGCCTTTCTCCATCGCCAGCCGCATGCCTACGGTGGTCTTGGGGCCGGAATAGGTGCCGATCTCGAGGAGGCCGGAGGTGTAGTAGCCCATGCGCGCCAGCAGCTTCTCGGAGGCGTTCTCCAGCACTTCGGGGTCGATGGACAGCTGCCAGTTCTCCTGCTGGCGCAGCCAGGGTTTGACGTTGGAGTTGGTCATGATGTAGCGCCACTCGTCGGTGTGGTTGACGCCCGTGCCGTGCAGCAGCCGGCCATCCATCAGCATCACGGTGCCGCCTTTCGCTTCCACGTTGACCGCCGGCGGCAACGGGCCGACTTCGCCGCCGGCAGGAACCTGGGAGACCAGTCGATGGCTGGTGGGGATCACCAGGGTGCCGCCATTGACTTCGTTCACGTCCTGCATGATGTATACCGTATTCACCAGGATGGGGGCGTGAGGCGTCTGAATCGGATGAATGGCGCCCGAGTCCTGGTGCAGGTTCTGCGGGTAGCTTCCGGGCCGTGCGATGTTGGATGCGAAGGAATAGGCGTAGTTGCCCGGGCCGAGCAGTTCGTTGTTGAGCTGCTCGATCATCGGGCCGCCCTGAACCCACTGCGGATCGAACTCGATGCACTTGGCGAAGCAGTCGCCCTTGTTCACCAGCGTCCACATGATATGGAAGTGCGGCGTCATATCGGCAAGACCGCACTCGCGCTCCGCTTGCGCCTGATTTTCCAGCCGCTCCCGCATGTAGCAACGCTGGCGGTCGCTCATGGCGTCCTCGATCAGGCAGAAGCCGTATTTCTGCAAGTCCCGCCTGGCCTTGTCGATGTCCTTGGTTTCACGGGGCAGATCGTCGAATTGTCGCCAGTAGTTGTGCTTGCGAGGGACAGTGGTGTCGTAGTAGGGCGTGCCGCCCAAGCCACCGCCTTCGGCACTGCGGCCAGCCTCGAACAGCGGACAGCGAAAGCGCTCGGCGAGCGAGCCGTCCGGTCTCGCCGGCACTCCGTTGCCGCCCGCAGGGGGTCTTAGCCACGGGTTGTTCTTGTGCATGGAACGGAATGGTTCGCCGGATCGGAACCACTGGGCATCCTTCATCTGCGACGCTTCATCGGACAACGCCGCCACGTTCTCGGGCAGGAACTCTGGCGGCACGGCTGTGGCGGGCTGGGTTGCGAGTCCGGTCATGCGGTTTCCAAGGCGCAAACAAAGGGCCAGCATACCCCATGTGCTGGCCGCCTTGCAGCCGCTCGATGCCGGACCATCGTAGTCGACCTTCCAAGCGGCCCATGGCCCCAGGAGCGGGAAGTCGTGTCCCGGCCAGGACGCTTGCGCTGTCCCCATCGCATCTCTTCAGAGCGGCACGAATGGCGTTCCGTACCGGCAGCGCAGCCGTTGCTTCCGCGGTGGCGAGGGGCGAGGCGTCGGCGCGGGCCGTGGGCGCGTGGAGCCCGACGCCGAGGCTAGCGCGGATGGGCGCAGCGCTGGACCTGCCCCCATCCGCGCCGCTCGATCCCGGCATGATCTCGCTGTGGCGACGCTTGTCGATACGGTAGCGCAGATAAAACAGGATCGCCGCCAGCGAGCAGATCGATGTCGCGGGGGCCATGACAAACCCTAGATTCCACGTCATCTCCGCGGAGAGTTCGCCGTGCGCCGCGTTTACCGGGAAATCGGCCGCACTCAACAAAACGCCGCCGAAATGCCTACCGAATTCGGATGTCGCCTTCATCGAAAAGGCGCGCACCGCGTACACGACGCCTTCGCGCCCGATGCCGGTTTCGAGCTCGCGTTCGGCGATGACGTGTGCCGGCATGGAATTCGCGCTAGCCGTGCGGAGAGGGATCGCCAACGCGGCGATGATGGCGTAGGTGAGAAAAAAACGTCAGAATCCAAGATGATTCATTATCCGGGAACCAGGATGCTTCGAGCTGTCGCAGGCAAATAGGCACGTTCATCGCAATGATCGAGACTGCAAGCGCGATCATGACCGTCAGCCGCTTGTCGAGCAGGCGCGTGGCCACGGGCGTCAAAGCACACGAAAGAGGGAACGCGAAAAGTCCGACATAGGCCAAGTAGAGCAGTTGCTCCGTTCTGAAACCCCAGAAATGGATGTCCATGAAAGGGTAGACCGCCAACTCCACGCCGGGCACCAGCGAAGCAAGCAACAAGCCGAAAAAAGCACCGCCCGAAAGGATTGGTTCTTCAGAACTTCCCAAATCTCGGCAAGCAGGGACCACAGACCCATCTTCGGACGCTCCTGCGTCTTGCGCAAACGCGGGATTTCCTTGCGCGTACCCGCCAAGCACGCAAAAGTGGCGACCATCATGACGATCGCAAACGTTACGCTTATCGCCCGATAGCCAGCCGGATTCAGATAGCCTGGATCGTAAACGCCTTCCACCGTGGAAAGTGGCGTCCATTGACAAGCCCGGTGGCGACAGATCCCGAGATGGCGCTGAGGAAGGCGCAATGCGCGAACAGCGTCGACCGCTGGCAGTAGTCCTTTGCCATTTCCGCGCCGAGAGACATGTGCGGGAGGTCGTAGCAGGCGTAGCTCATGCGCACCAACACGCCAAACGTCGTCAGCCAAAGGAATCCGCCAAGGCTCGATACGCCCTCGAACAAGAAAACGAAGCTGACGGCCAGCGGCAACACGGACACGAGCAGCATCGGATGGCACCGGCCCCAGCGCGTGTTGATGCGATCCGACCAAGCGCCGATCAACGGGTCGGTCGCTGCATCCACGATCACCGAGATGGCAATCGCGAGCCCGACCAGCGCGGCTTCGACGCCGACGATCTGCTGGTAGCAGAGAAGCAGCAGCGCGCCCCATGCCATGTTCTTGAACGAGCCCGCGACTTGGCCGACGTCGAACGGGAGCATCGTGGCGACGGACAACTTCCTGGCCTCGGCCGTGAAAGGTTCGTCTCTGTGCTCCACAATGCATGTCGGCCCACATGGGTCGGTTTCTGATCCTCGCTGGATTGCTTCAGGCGCTATGGCGTTTGCTACAGGAGCAGGGAGGACTGCTGCACGCCAGTCGGAAGGCGGCGAGCGCATGGAGACGGCGGCAGCTATCTTGCGGGAGCGTTCGGGCACCGACACTGGTGGCGCTAGCGGCAGTCGGGGCGGCACGGTCGCTCTACCGTCTTGTGCTCGCTTGGGTCACTATTAGGCTCCGTGTTCACGGACGAGTGATAGGGGACGACATGGCCATCGTCGAAACGCGATACGGCAAGATAGAAGGCACGACGGGCGGCGGCGTCCATATTTTCAAGGGCATCCCGTTCGCCGCGCCTCCTGTGGGCGAACGGCGTTGGCAACCCCCCGAACCGCCGGTGCCTTGGCCGGGTGTGCGCGCCGCAACGGACTGGGGAAAGCAGGCGTGGCAGCCAGCGGTCGAAGACGCTGGCATGATGTCCTTCGTGTTCAACGCCCGCAACGCCGCCTATCGTGACGAAGACTGCCTGCAGCTAAACGTCTGGACGCCCGGCATCGACGATGCCAAGCGCCCGGTGCTGGTGTGGATTCATGGCGGCGGCTTCTCTGGCGGTACGGGAGGTACGCCCATTTACGACGGCGCGTTGCTGGCGAGTCGCGGCGACATCGTGGTGGCAACCATCAACTATCGCCTCGGCGCACTGGGCTTTCTGCATTTGAACGAGTTGACGGGCGGGCGCATTCCCGCGTCTGGGAACGAGGGTTTGCTCGACCAGGTCCAGGCGCTCGAGTGGGTACGCGACAACATAGCGGCGTTCGGCGGAGACCCAGGCAACGTCACCCTCTTCGGCGAGTCGGCCGGCGGCATGAGCATCGGTGCGCTACTGGCTCTCGGTCCGGCGCAAGGACTTTTCCACCGCGCCGTTCCCATGAGCGGCGCAGCGAGCACCGCGAATACCCTCGTACGCTCGGTCGAAATTGCCGAGGGTTTGCTGGGCATCCTTGGCCTGTCGGCGAAGGACGATATCGACAAGCTCATCGCGATCGACCCGGAGGCGCTCGTAGATGCCGCCAAGAACTACAAGGCACGAGGCGGCGGCATGACTTTTCAGCCGTGTATCGACGGCACGCAGCTCCCGGAGCTGCCGCTCGATGCAATCAAGCGAGGCGCGGCAGATGGCGTTCCGGTTCTGGTCGGCACGCAGCGGGACGAGTGGCGGGGTTTCGCTAGGATGAATCCACTAACGGCGCATCTCGACGAAGACGGGTTGCTCGCCGAGATATCGAAGAACGTCGACGATGCACGGGGCGTCATCGCAGGGTACCGCCACATCCGAGGCCGTCGCGATGCCGCGACCGACCCGGTTTCGATCTTTGCCGCCATCGAGACCGACCGCAAGATGCGGCTGCCGGCAATCGACCTCGCCGAAGCCTTGGCCGCTCGTGGCGAGAGGGCATATCACTACATATTCGCTGGAGAATCGCCGTGGGACGGCGGCATGCTTGGCTCGCCGCACGCAATCATCATCGGCTTCGTGTTCGGCACCCATGCGTTCAGCGAAGCAAGCGCCGCGTTCTTTGGCCGAGGTGAAGCTGCGAATACGCTCTCAGTGCGCTTGCAGGACGCATTGTTCAGCTTTGCCGAAACCGGCGATCCACGCACCGAAGCGCTTGCCGACTGGGTCGCCTACGATGCGGAAACCCGCTCTAGCGCGATCTTCGGCGATCCGGTGGAAGTCGTGAATGCACCGTTCGACGCGGAGCGCGCCCTTTGGGTCGACAGGGAGGTGAGCCTGCCCTTTGGACCGACGAGGTGGTAAGCCTGGGCAGGTTCCAGAGACGGAAGGACCGGCGGGAGCACCAGGGCAGCACCAGCAATGTCGCGCCCCGAACAACCGCATCTCGCAACCGCGCCCGGCCGCCGATGAAGCTGCGCCCCGACTCGTGCGGGACCAGCGCGAGGCTCGCTAGGCTGGCGGCCGTCCGGCGACGGGTGGCATCCCGACGAGCAGGATCGAGTCCAGGGACGGCGGCGGCCGCCACGGCTCTACTGGCTGGACGGCGTCCCCTTGAACGACGCGAACTTAGACTGGGAGGTGATCTTTTCTGGAGACGCTTTCGAACGGGAGGAGGCGACGCTTGTCGTGGGTCGCGGACACGCCGTGGAGCGCTGGAACGCGATGGAGCCGATGTGCGCCGGAGGGTGTGCGGGCGGCCTGCTGGCTGGCAGGATCGAAAACGAGACCTCGACCCCCTGAAGAACCAGGGCTGCCGCTTCGAGCATGACTTCGGCTACGGCGAGACGCATTTGTCGAAGGTGTTCGCGCACCTGATGATGCTGGTTTCCCGATCGAACGGATGCAGCTGGCCTGTCGCCGGCTGCTTCAGCCGGCGCGGAAGGCAAAGCGCCGCCGGTGTGCTGCGCCGAACGGCTGCCCGAGTTGGCGGCAGCATCTGTCGTCTCGCAACGCAACGGGTTGAACGCCATGATCGTGCCTTGGTAGCCTAGCCGTTGCGCCATCGCCATTCCGACTGCTTCGGAGAGAAGCTCGAACGATCGACGGGCATCTCCCACCAGGGCGGGCCCTTCGATCAACGGCCTCCTTGGATGCCGCTTCGGGAACATCATCGAAGGACTGCCGTGATTCCCGACCTCGGCCGCATAGGAAATCCCAATGACCCGCCAACTTCCCGAAGCAACCACCGATCTCGAGCTGGCGAAACAGCACCTGAACGAATACGGCTATTGCCTGCTTAAAGATGCGCTGAGCCACGAGCAGGCGGACGCGTTGCGGACACGAGTACTGGAACAGCTCGAGGCGGAGATGCAACAGGGCGTCAACAATCTGTTCCCGGACAAGAAGCAGCTCGTCAAGTTCCTGATCAACAAGGGGAAAGTCTTCCGGGACATACTGTTTCATCCGGCTCTGCATGCGTTGCTCGAACATGTGCTCGGAAAGGAGTACCTGCTGTCTTCCTATCACGCTCATATAGCGCACCCGGGTAGTACGCAGGCATTCCATACCGATCAATTCTGGATGCCGCCCCCGACCAACGAACGGAAACAGACGCTGGTGAAACCAGGCTCCGTGACCCGGGCGGGGCATCGCGGCCACCATGCGGGCGGCGAGGCTCTGATGCATCCCAAGACGATATCGCCCGCGGTTGTCTGCAACGCCATGTGGATGCTGGACGACTACGTGGATGCTGGACGACTACACGGCCGAGAACGGCGCCACCCTGGTAGAGCCCGGCAGCCACCTCAGCGGCAGACAGCCCGATCACGACCTGGACTCCAACGCCAACTGGGTTCCCGCTGCAGGGCCGGCAGGCACGGCGGTGATCTTCGAAGGACGCACTTGGCACTCCACCGGGGCCAATACCACCGAACGAAAACGGATTGGCCTGACGACCAACTTCTGCGCCCCTCAGTTTCGCCAGCAGGAGAACTTTCTACTAGGTACGCTGCCCAAAGTTCTGGAAACGGCCTCGCCGGAGCTGCTCGCCTTGATCGGATTCAAGACATGGCAGGGATACGGCGGATACGAGAACAGCGGGCAGTGGATCGCACGAGGCCAATACGCCCTCGGCGAGCTCGTTCCCGCAGGGCAGTGACATGAACGATCTGAATGGGAAAATCGCCTTCGTCTCGGGTGCCAGCCGGGGCATCGGCGAAGCCAGCGCGCGCATGGGATGCCGCTGGCGCGCGAGTCGTGTTGAGCGGACGCACGGTCTCCGACCTCGACCGCGTGGCCGCCGATCTCTCCAACGATCCGATTGTCCTGGAAGCCGACCTGTCGCCGCCAAGGGCTGGAAGGTATCTGGCCGAACGGATTCTCGCAGCAGTGGGTAGCGTCGATATCCTGGTCAACAACGCCGGGATACCGATGCGGCGCAAACCCGACGAATTGACCGAGGAGGATTTCGAGCTCGTCTTTTCCATCAACGTCCGCTCGCTGCTGATGCTCCCCTTGGGCTCGGCCCGTCCATGATCGAGCGGGGCGGCGGCTCGATCATGGACATCTCTGCCATCGCCAGTCTCCGCGGCCCCTTGGCCGAGCGGCCTATGCCGGCACCATGGGGGCCGTCGACGCCATGACCCGAGCGTTGGCCGGCGATTGGGGTCGAATGGCATTCGCGTCAATGCCATATGCCCGGGGCTTATCGCTACGGCGATCTGGGAGCCTGATCGCCGCAACATGCCCGGCTTGGTCCAACGTCTGGAAGACGGGATCGCGCTCGAACGCTGGGCTGCGGGGACGATATCGCGGACGTGGCGTTGTGTTCTTCGCGAGCGATGCTTCGCGCTACGTGACGGGCGAAGTCGTGGCCGTGGACGGCGGGTGGGCTCGGCACCGCGACGGCAGGATTGACGCGCGTCCGTTGCCCTTGCTACTGCGCTGCGCGTCCATGTTCATGGCCACATCTAGACCCGGCGTGGTGGCGAGTTCTCCATCGCCGAAGTTCGGCTGCGCCGCGCACCCGAGCCGGGGCGGCGGCAGCTGGGCGCTCATCGTGCAGCAGTGCGTCTCGGTTTCCGGTGCCGCCGCCAAGCAGCGCCTCGCATCTGTCGCAACGCCATTGCGCACCGTTGAGACGAACTTTCGCAACCGCATCGCACTTCGGCGGGCCGCTAGGGACCTCCAGCGCGCGATCTGATCGAGTGCCAAAGGCCGAAAGACGAAAAAAGCTGGTCCCGATCAGCGGCCTAAACAGTCCTGCATGCTAGAGGAGTCGGGGATACGTCAAGGCATGGCATGGAAAAGCGTCTCGCGAGCATTGATGACATTGCGGACCGGCGCTATGGAGACCTCATCCGGTTTTTGCGTTATCGACTGCTGGACCCGGCGGACGCAGCGGATCTGGCCCAAGAGGCTTTCATGCGCCTGTTGCGACGCAATCGCGACGAGCTCATCGAGCGGCCGGAGGCGTATCTGTTCCGAATCGCGGCTAATTTGGCCTACGAGCAGCGGCTGAAACGGTCGACCGCCAGCCTGGAAGATGATGAGGCAACCGGCAAGTTGTCCGACCGGTCCACCTCGCCCGAGTCCCGCGTCATCGCGCGGGAACGGCTGGTGCGCCTCGAACGCGCGTTGTCGGCGCTGCCGCCCTTGCAGCGGGCCGCCTTCATTCTGCAGCGCCGAGACGGGCTGACGTACGCGGAGGTCGCCGTGCGCTTGGACACGACGCCGCACATGGTGAAGAAGCATCTTGCCGCTGCCATGCAGCGGTGCCGACGAGAATTGGCGATAGAAGAAGATGATTAGGCGGACAAGACAGAGCACGATCGAGGCCACGCAGTGGTGGACGACACACCGCCACGGCGAACTGCCGAGCGCGGATCGCGAGCGCTTCGTAGACTGGCTCCGCGAGTGCCCGGCCAACATCGCGGAGTACCTCGAAATCGCGAGCCTTTGGGAGGAGATGGGGCGCGTGGAAACGCTGGAAGGCATCGACGTGGATGCGTTGCTAGAGGAAACGGGCAACGCGGCGCGCCTGCAAACGGTTGTCGCCCTGCCGAAGGCGCCTACACCAGCGATGGACGCGGACACGGCGTTTGTTCCGTCCGCCCAGGGGCGAACGCGACCGTTGCTGTTCGCGGCCGCCGCCCTGGTCGCCGCCCTCCTGGTCGGCACTGCGGCGCTGTGGTGGGCATCGGCGCTGGAGGCCGAGGGAGACGGCATCGTGACCACCACCGTCGGCGAGCAGCGCTCGCTTGCGCTCGCCGACGGTTCCGTCGTGGATCTCAACACCCGAACGGCGATTCGCGTACAGCTAGGCGCTGCCAAACGGCGCGTCGAACTACTGAAAGGCGAGGCGCTGTTCGAGATCGCACGACACGAGAATCGGCCCTTTGTCGTTGTTGCCGGCACCACCGAAATCCACGTCCCCGGCACGAAGTTCAATGTACATCGGCAGAATGACAAAACGGCCACGGTCACGGTGTTGGAAGGCCGAGTGATGGTCAAGCATGTCAACCTCGCAGAACCGAGCGAGGCAGCTGCCGGGGAGGGCGAACCTCGCTCGGGGTCGAAGGGCCTGGTTGCGACAGACTCCTCGGACATCGAGTTGACCGAAGGGCAGCAGGCGCGGATCGATCTAGGCGGAACCACCATCCTAAAAGAGCCGACCGATCCGAAAAAGGCAGCTGCCTGGACCGATCGACGCCTAATCTTCGAGGATACGACGCTGGTAGACGTGGTGGCGGAATTCAACCGCTACAACACCAAGCAGCTTCGCGTCGACGATCCAACGCTGGCGACGCTAAGGCTCAATGGGGTGTTCCGGCCCCACGACCCCGACTCTCTGCTGCAGTACCTCGAGCGCACCGAGAGGGTTCGCGTGCGCGAGCTCGCTATGGAGCGGGTGATCACCCGGTAGGCAGCATCGTCGATGTGCGGCGCAACACCCATTCCGACAACGATCACGTGGAACCTGTTGCGCAAGTCGCGAAAAAAAGTCAGTCCCGATCGGCGGGCTAATCAGTCATTGCCTGTAGGGGGGTTGCCTCAATGCGCACAAGCAAGCCGAGCCGGGCATTCCATGCGAACCGCCGTGGGGATCATGGCCGCGTTCGGCACCTTGCTGGCATGCGGCCCCACATGGGCCGGAAACGAAACAGAAGCGGCCGAAGCGGCCATTGCACCGCAGCCGCTCACCAAAGCACTGACCGAGTTCGCCGAACAGACGGGCCTGCAGGTGGTGTATCCGTCCCACTTGACGGTCGGCATCGATACCAAGGGGTCCACCACGAGTGGTTCCCCACAAGAAACCCTCGATCAGCTCCTCGCGGACACCGGCTTAAGCCACACTTTCATCAACGAACGCACTGTCATGATAGAGTCGCAATCGACGCCAACGGGAGAAAGCACGATGACCAAGGATGCGATCCAGCCGTTGCAGCAAACATCACCGGCTAGCAGCCGGAATTCGTCTCTGCTTAGGCGCATCGCCGCGGTGGTGGCCGGCTTGGCGGTGGCCGCACCGGTGGTCGCCGAGGAGAAGACGACAGGGGATCAAGACGGGACCATCGAAGAAATGGTGGTAACCGCCACCTACCGGGACACGCGGTTGATGGACACGCCGATCGCGATCTCGGCAGTGACCGACATGGACATCGCCAACAAGGGCATCGAGGACATCAAACAGCTCTTCAAAGCGATTCCCGGTTTGAACTTCATGACGGCTGCCTCCACCTACAACCAAATCACGATACGCGGCATCTCGCCGATCGCGGGCGGTCCGTCGCCTGTTGGCTCTTATAAGGACATGGTGCCCATCGGCTCCTCGCGAGGGGAATACGGGCACCTCCTCGGTTCGCTATTCGATATGGAACGAGTCGAGGTGCTGAAAGGGCCCCAAGGAACGCTATACGGCGAAGGCGCGATGGGCGGGGTGGTGCGCTACATCACCAAGCAGCCCGACCCGAGCGGCTTCGACTACTCGGCCAGAGTCTCGATGGAGACGATGGCCCACTCCAGCGGAATTGGGCACCGCGCCGACGCGATGCTCAATATCCCGCTTGGCGAGCAGATTGCAGCGCGGCTAGTGCTCTACTCGCGCGACAAGAAGGGACTCATCGACGCCCTTGGCCTGCGCAACGAGAGAGACGTCGACTGGACGGAGGAAACAGGGGCCCGCCTCAAGGGGATGGTGCAACCCGCCGACAACCTCACGCTAACGGGGATGATCGACATCACCAGGTTGGATGTAGGTGGGCCGGGAGCGGCCTTTCACTGCTACGAAGAGGTCCGCGAGGACATCGGAATAAACGAAGTGCCATACTACCCGTTCCCAGGGATAGACTGCAGCGGGGACCACAATGCGCAGTTTGACCGGGATCCGTACCAGACCCACCTGACCCACCCGAACCATCCGGGCGGTGGATACACCAATTCGGACGTGTACAACCTCACCGCCGAATGGGAGCTGCCATTCGCCGAACTGACCGCATCCTATTCCTACTTCGAGTCCGATTGGCACTACGACGAGGAAGCGCCCCCCCATGTCGCGTTTTTGAAGAGCCTCGTGGAACGCGCCAACTGCTTCAATGCGCTGCCAGATGGATATTGCAACGGTGGCGGCCCGCGCGATCTTGTCGACAACCGGTATTCGTCGCAGGGGGCTTGGGGCCTCAGGCACAATACCACCAGGCGCGACGCCTTCGAGGCGCGCCTGGTATCCAACACGGACAGCCGCTTCCAGTGGGCGGTAGGCGCGTACTACAAGGACAGCGAAAATGCTGGAGGATCCCATCAACCCTGCCCGTCCCAAGCGCCCTATCACGACCTCGTAGAGCACTGCGCCCTTTTGTGGCTGTTCCATCCCGACACGCCGGTTGATGTCCAGGGCTCGGTCGCTAACTGGCTGAACAACAACATCTTCCGAGGCAACCGCACCCATGTAGTCAACACGGAGGAATCGTTTTTCGGTGAAGTTAGCTACCGTATCAATGATCAGTGGGAGATCCTGGCGGGTGCTCGCACTGTCGATATTGGCATTGACCACGATGTCCTTGTGGCCGGCGTCAACCCCGAAAACGAAGTGCAGGATAACTTTACCGAACAGAACAAACGCACCTCGCCTAAGGTCACGATTACATGGCGACCGGCGGACGATTGGATGGTCTACGGCACTTGGTCGCACGGCTTCCGCCCCGGCGTCGTGAACACGCGGCTCGTCCAGATCATCGCCGAGCTGGAGCCGCTGCGCACATCGGATGCTCGTGCCGAAGAACTCTATCAACAGCTTTTCGATCAACAGGTGACCGAAGGCGACGAGGCGTTCAACTACGAGGTCGGGGTCAAGGCGACGGTGGCGGATGGCTGGCTGAGCTTCACCTCGGCGCTGTATTTCATCGATTGGGAAAGCGTCATGATCAACACCTCGGCAACGACACCGGATATCCAGGGCCTGGTCCCGTTTCCGCTGAATTTCTCCGACAATGTCGGCAGCGCGGAATCTCAAGGCATGGAGCTAGAGCTTCGCGGCGCACTGTCCGACTCGCTGAGCTGGACCTTGGGGGCGAATTGGATGTGGAAAGCGGAGATCGGCACGGCAGCCGCGGGCAATACCGCACGCGTCGCCGAAGCGAGGTCCGTCGACGTCGTGCCGGGCAACCGCCTGCCCTCCTCGCCCAGAACCACCGGCTACGGGTCGCTGGCCTATGATTTCGAGATCGCCGGGTTCAATGCCACCGCCCGAGCAGATGCTTACTGGATTTCCTCGCAATGGCGCGGAGCCAACAACGAACGCGTGACACCCGGTCACGAGACGGTGGATGTGAAGCTGACGTTGAATCGGGACGCCTCTCAGTTCAGCTTCTACGTCCGCAACCTCTTTGACGAGGTAATTATTCACGAGAGAAACCAGGTTGGGTATCAGTTCGGACGTGCGCGAACCATCGGACTTGAGTTCAACTACAACCTGTAGGGTTGCTCTTACATTTTCGAAGCACTTTAAGGAGGAGTACGAGTATGAGCACAATAGTTACGTTCCCGAAGGAGAAGCACACGTCCGGCGAGCAGATCAAGGCGGCTGACGTCAAGAACAATGAAGACCGGATGATCATGGCCAGAATACTGCTCGAGAACGTCGCCCGATGGATCGCCGACCCGACCCGGGACGAGATCATCAACATGGATTTGGACCTTGATCCAAGGCCGGTGATTGCGCCGGAGCAGGTCGAGGAGATGGACAAAAACGGGGCGGGGGCGTTCGGCCACACCACCGTAATCGAACCGGCCGATCTCGATCTGTACGAGTCGTACATGTACCCCCCGCTAGCCATGCCGCGCAAACCCGAGGTGATGGTGTCGTATTGGGACATGAACCAAGGCGCTGTGCCGTTCCTGGAAGGCCGGGTGATGGTCAAGGCGCTGTGTCCGGACGGCGTGGAATCCTGGCTGGTCATCAGCGTGCCGGTTCCGAATTTCCACACCGCTCTGGAAGGCAACTGCTGGGGCTGGCCCAAGTACGTCTGCGACGAGATGACGGTCGAGCACAATCGTTCGGAAGCCATCTACGAGGGCAATGTGCGGCTGTCGATGGATTTCACCCCGGGCGATATCGACAACGAAACGGTCAGGCTCTTGAAGATGCGTGGCACCGAGTCCGGCAACACCGTCTCGTTCCACATCGACGGTGGCAGGATGCGCCTGATCCGGCAGGGTCGCGTCGACGGAACCGGCCGCCAGAAGATGCACTTCGCTGAATGGGAGCCGGGCATGGTTCGGACCTACATGCGACCGGAAGATCGCTGTGCAGGCCTGATTCCGGAGGACTGCGTGACTGCGGGTGTTTGGCAAAGATCGTTCGGCCTTGGCGGCGGCGAGGGCGTGATGTGCAAAGTCGAACGCCGCGACTAGATGCGCAACGCATAGGCATACAAGCATGTCGAAGCCACTGAAAGTCGGCCTAGTCGGTACCGGCGGCATATCGAATCGGCACATGGACGCCTATCTGAGGCACCCCGATCGGGTGCGCCTCACGGCGGTCTGCGACATCGTGCCGACGCTCGCCGAGGCGTATGCACGGAAGGCCGGCGTCAAAACAGTCTATACCGATCTCGACGAGATGCTGGCGAACGCCGACATCGACGCCGTGGACATCTGCACTGGCCACGCCTCGCATGCGCCGCTTGCCATCGCGGCCGCGCAGGCGGGCAAGCATGTGCTGACCGAGAAGGCCATGGCGCTCGACCTGGACGGTTGCCGGGGCATGATCGAGGCTGCGGACAACGCCGGCGTGACTCTGATGGTCGCGCAGCACCTGCGCTATTCGCCCGAAGCCCGTGCGGTGAAGCGCCATATCGACGAGGGCAGGATCGGGATCGTCCAGGCAGCACGAACCCACGTGATCATGCAGGGACCGCAGAAGTCCTGGATGAACGATGCCGCCGCGGGCGGCGGCGTGCTCCTGCTCAACAGCGTCCACCACCTCGACCTCTTGCGCTACTACGTCGGCAACGTCAAACGGGTGTCGGCCTTCATGCGAAGCGTACAGCCGCAGATGGTAGGCGGTGCGGAAGACTTGGTCGCCGCGGCCCTGGAGTTCGAGAACGGCGCCATCGGCGACGTGTTGGCCTGTTGGACCACGTACGTAGCCCGCAACGCGCCCTCGTACACGGTGATCGGCAGCGCAGGAACCATCCAGTCGACGCCGCCCCAACTTGGCGGCGATGCCGACACGCCGGTGAGGCACTTCGGCACCATCCTGTTCGCCGAGAAGGAGGAGCATCTCGATCCGCGCAACAGGCCCGGCGATCTCGAGAAGATCGTCAATCCACCGTTCGAGCCGCTTCATACACGCGACGACGAACTGCCGAGCCCGAACTACTTCGTCAACGAGATCCTGCACTTTGCGGACTGCGCGACGAGCGGTCGGGAAGCCATCAGCAGCGGTCGGGACAATATCGAGACGATGAAGGTCATCTTCGGCATGTTCGAGTCGTCCCGAACCGGCAAGGCCGTGGACCTCGACGACCTGTAGCGGACGTGAGCGCAACTACCAGCGGAGCTTCCTGCAAGCATGCGATTCGGCGAGTTCAAGGCCGCGGAACCTGTCAACCCTATCTACAAGCGGATCAGGGAACTCCGACTCGACGACCATGTCGTGGATATCGAGACCGACGACTCCAGGGTCGTGCCGCCGTGCGGCGATGCCTGCAATTCGGCATCATGCGCTCGACAACGACGTGATCGCGGTGGTTCCCGGTAGTCCCAGGCAGTGCCGACTACCGCGTCCGGGCGAGGCAAGGACATGGCGATTGCCGTGGAAGCCCCGGCGGGCTCCACAGCACGTTCTCGAACAAGACCGATGGCCTACGACGAACCCGACCACATGCATGCGCAACAAGCGGATGAAGCCGCAAGAGGGCTTCCGGCCCAATCTGACGCCAGCCAGGATCCACCGGAACCCGCGGGAGTTCGCTCGCCTGATAGGCTGCGATGACTAGATGGTCTGGTGCGATCCGACTGGCCTGCGCTACCACCGGACGCGCCGGTATGGGGATCCGAACTCGGCGCTCGCCAAACGGCGGCGCAAGAAGGGCGCCGCCCTGGCATCCGCCTAGGCGGCGGCGCCCTTGGCCGACGGTCGCGCCGAGGCTCGTCATCGCGGCGACGGCGTTTGTCGGCGCGCTGGCCTCGGCCGAGCCGTCGTATCAGCACGGCGTATCGTTCTTCGGCAAGTTCAAGTACCCGTCTGATTTCGAACACTTCGACTACGTCAACCCCGATGCGCCCAAGGGCGGCATGATCGTGCTGGCGACCCATGTGAGCTGGAACTCCTTCACGCCCTACCTGTACAAGGGAGACGACCCGCCGGGGATCAGCTACGACCTGGGATCCAACCCGTTCTTCTACGACGGGCTGTTCACCGCGTCCGACGACGAGATCGGCACGTTCTACGGCAATCTCGCCGAAGAGGTGATGGTGGCCGACGACTTCAGCCGGGTGCGCGTTCGCCTCCGTCCCGAGGCCCGCTGGCACGATGGCATGCCGATCACGGCGCGGGACGTGCGGTTCACGTTCGATCACATTCGGCAGAACTCCGGCTTCAACCTGCGCTCGGCCTTTGGCATGGTCGAATCCGTCGAAGTACACAGCGACCGCGAGCTCACGTTCCACCTGCTCGGCATCAACGGCGTCAACGCCGCCGTCGTCACGAGTCTCGGCAAGATCGCGATCCTGCCGGAACATTATTGGCGCGAACGGGACATTTCGGAAACCACGCTCACCCCGCCGCTCGGCAGCGGCCCGTACCGGATCGCGCGATTCACGCAGTCCCGGTCGCTGCTCTACGAGCGCGTTCCCGACTACTGGGGCAAGCATCTCGGCCTGCATCGAGGCCGCCACAACTTCGACTACGTCCGCTACGACTACTACCGCGATCCGACCGTGGCGCGGGAAGCGTTCCGCAAAGGGCTCATCGACTACTGGCGCGAGACCGATCCGCGCTTCTGGCACAGCGGCTTCGACGTGCCGGCACTCGCCAAGGGCTGGATGGTGAAGCGCCACCACAACTTCCAATACTATGTAGGATTGCTGCGTGGCTTGGTGCTCAACAGCCGTCGCGAGCACTTGCAGGACGTGCGGGTGCGCGAGGCCTTAACGCTGGCGTTCCACTACGATTGGTACGACCGTGTCATCAACCACGATTTCTACATGCGTCCGGAAAGCTACTTTGCGCCGTCGGGTTTCGCCGCCGTCGGCCGTCCCACCGACGCCGAAATCTCGCTGCTGGCGCCGTTTCGCGATCAGTTGCCGCCCCGCGTATTCACGCACGCCTTCGAACTGCCGCGTTCGCAAGCGGTCGGCCGCAACCGGGCCATGCTGGGTCGCGCCTTGGGGTTGCTCAAGGAGGCGGGTTGGAACGCAAGCGCTGGCACCTTGGTCAACGCCGCCGGCGAGCCGTTCCGGCTAACCTTCGTCGTTCAGACCGCCGCCGAGTTGCGCATGATCTTGCAGTATGTAGACCAGCTTCGAGCGCTTGGCTTCGACACGCAGATCCGTCGCGTCGAACCTTCGCAATTCATCAACATCATGAAGGATTTCAACTTCGACATCGCCTTTGGCCAGCTTGCCGTCGCGCAACCGCCGGGAGTCGAGATCGTCTCCTACTGGCATTCGAGCAATGCCAACCTGCCGCAGACGAGAAACCTGTCCGGCATCCAGAGCGAAGCCGCCGACGAGCTGATCATGCGCGTGTTGAATGCGCGATCTGGAGACCAACTCCTCACCGCGCAGAGGGCGCTTGATCGCGTTCTCTTGTGGAATTTCCTGATGATCCCGTTGATCGCCGTGGAAGGGCCGCGCGTGATCTATTGGGACAAGTTCGGCCGCCCGCCGTTCGATGCCGAGTTCCGCACCAGCTTCCCGGATGCTTGGTGGTACGACGAGGCAAAGGCGGCGCGCATCACGCTGACGGACTAGGCGACACGCAGCATCGGTACGCGCGGCAACCACAGGCAAGGACGCCCGCGCCGCGAACGTTCAGTCTGCCGAGGCAACCGCCGCAACAGGCGTCGGCCGCGTCGCTGAGCGGGCCATCCCGCAAGCACCGATATTGCGCCACGGCCCGACGATGTCCCCGTAGGCGACAAACAGAAGCCGCTCGGCCCCGCCTGCTCCGCCGGCAATGCGACGACGTCTTCGGCGAATGCGAGCGGCACCGTGAACAGCGCCAAGAACAGACCGGGCGTCGGTTCGATATCTACGGCAACAACACTCCTTCTCCAGCCACCGGAGTCCGCATCGAAACTGTGAACTTGCTTTCCCGTAACGGGAAGGCAGCGCACGGATTCATCCGGGGCCGCGTTCTTCGGCGGACTCGCCCGCGCGCGGCTTGCTGCGGTTCAGCACCATGCGGTCGTACAGCTAGCGAACGAACAGGAACGGCAGCAACGCATGCACTAGGCAGGCAGCTACGCCGACGAGCATCGCGAATGCAAAGCCTGCAGCCCGGGCGAAGTGCTCCGGATAGGTTTCGCCGGCTTCGTCGAGATGAGCGGCCAACGGGTTCATCGGTAGCATCCGGCGACTTTTCCGGCTATCAAGAATATCTCATGATTTCGGCAAATCTATTCCAACTTGATCTTTCTTAACCCTCAAGTGTAGAACTTTATTCTAATCCAAAGCGATGAGGCGAAAAGCATGAAGCTGGACCGCATCGACCTGAAGATTCTCGACCTTATTCAACACGACGCCACGCTGTCCACTGCCGACATCGCAGCGGCAGTGGGATTGAGCACAACCCCCTGCTGGCGGCGCATTCGTCGCCATCCGCACCGATCAGCACAACGAGCACTGGTTCGAATCGTTCGCCAAGGCGGTGACGGCGTTTCCAGAGGTGATCGAGCTGTACCGGATGAGCGGCGAGGTCGACTACCTGATGCGAGTGGTGGTGCCGGACATCGACGCCTACGACGGCTTCTACAAGCGCCTCATACGGGCAGTGGATCTCACCGACGTCAGTTCGAGCTTCGCCATAGAGCGCATCAAGTACACCACCGTGCTGCCCCTCGACCATGCATAGACGTAGCGCTGACAGCCAAGGCTTCGGCCCGTCCAGCCGGCCCTCCAAGCCAACCGCATCCCCGCACTGCGAACGGTTGTCGAACAAGGCTGTCGCTGCCGGCGCTCCATTGCGCCGGGGGTGTTTCCCCGGCGAAATCGCGCAGCCGCCGCAAAGGCGGCCCGTCTTCTGCTTGCCGCCGCCGCAACCGCTGTCCTCTATCGCACTGGGCCCGATCAGGCCGGGTAGCGGATTCTTCGCCGCCGTCCGGGTACTGCCACGGACACGCCTGTTCCCGGAACGCCACGTTTTTCCACCACTACAGAGTGGCAATCCCGCCCACTGCCGCCACGAGCACGGCAAAGGCCACCCCGTCACCGGCATCACCCGCCAATCCGCCCAGCGCAAGCTTTTTCATCTCGCCCGACTCGCCAGCATCAAGTGGGCGGTATTCGCACGGACGAGGCGGCGGGCGTTGGCGAATCGCCGTTCCGCCCGCGGCCGGATGTCCGCTGGCGGCACTGTCGCGTCGATCACGCGCTCCAGCGATTGTCCCGTGCCGGCGGGACCGAAAACGGCAGCGTGTCGCCGGCGCGGTCGAACCGATAGTTCGCGAGCCCTTGTGAAGCGGCGCGTTCGGCGTCGTTGACGATGTCGCGCTCAGGCCGCGATCAGATCCGCGGGTTGCAGATTGAACTCCTCGATCACCTGGTCCGCGTAGTCGATGCGGCCGGTGATCTCGGCAGGATCGCCGTGGCACAGCCGCAGGCACGCTTCGGCCATGTGCTCCACCGGCGTCACGCGGTCCTTGTTGGATTCGTTGATGAGCTTGTGATGCACCACTCCCGGCGTCGCCACCAAGCCTGGCGAGATCACGTTTACGCCCACCCCGGCACCGTAGACCTCCTGGGCGAGGCCAGTGGTGAAGCGTTCCAGTGCCGCCTTGCACATGCCGTAGACCGTGCCCCCGTGGCCACCCGGCGCCTTGGCCTGGGGATGTATGGCGGCGTGGGAGGAGATGTTCAGAATCCAGCCACTGCCGCGTTCCAGCATGGACGGCAGGCATAGCTGGGCGAGTTCGAAGGGCGCCCAAACCTGCACGTCCATCATGATGCGAAAACGCTTTTCGCTGAACTCCGCAACCGGCGTGAACCAGGTGACCGCGGCATTGTTGACCAGGATGTCCACGGCACCGTAGGCGGCCTCGGCAGCGCTGACGAGGTTGTGGCGATCCTCCTCTTGGGAAAGATCGGCCTTCACCGCGATGGCCTCGCCGCCGGCAGCGGTGATCGTCTGCACGGTCTCGTTGATGGAACCGGGCAGGAAGTGGTCCTCGGGGTCCACGGAGCGCGCCGACACCACCACTTTGGCCCCCTCCATCGCGTAGCGTCTAGCGACAGCCTCGCCGATGCCGCGGCTGGCGCCGGTCACTACCGCCACCTGTCCGCTCAGTACGCCGTTGCGGTTGATCGCTGCCATTTTCTCCCTCCGATGGGTGTGCTTGAAAGCTCGGATGATACCGTTCAATCGCCGATGTAGCATCTATGCACTCGGCGACCGATGCCGGTGAGCACCTCATAGCTGATGGTTCCCGCCCAGGCCGCGACTTCGTCGATGGCGATGACGTGTCCGAAGACTTCCACCCAGTCCCCCAGGGCGATGGCATCCGCTACCGGGGTGGCGTCGATCTGCACCAGGTCCATGGATACTCTGCCGACGATCGGCAGGCGCGTACCTTGGTAGGCCGCCTCGGCACCCACCACGCGCCGGGGCAAGCCATCGGCATAGCCGATCCCCAGCACCGCCACTCGCGTCTCGCCGTCCGTGATGTAGGTGCCGCCGTAGCCTACGGGCTGCCCGGCGGCCACGTTCCGCAAGGCGATCACCTTCGCTTTCAGGCTCGCCACCGGCTGCATGGGGTTCGGCGCAGCGCCGAACGGGTTGCCGCCATACAGGCCGATGCCGGGACGGGCCAGATCGGAAACGGCGCCGCCCAGCGCACCAGAGGAATTGCCGAGACTGGCTCGGACGCCAGGAAACAATGTCCGAACCGCATTGAAGCGTTCCACTTGGCGGACGTTCATCGGTTCCACCGGTTCGTCCGCGTTGGCCAAGTGGGAGAGCAGCAGACGGATGTCCAGGCCCGCGAACAGTGCGGGTTCCAGCGAATCCGCGGCGAAGCCCAGCCGGTTCATGCCGGTGTCCACATGCACCGCCGCGGGGGCGTTCCGATACCGACGCCAGCGGACGATCTGCTCGGCGTCGTTGAGCACCGGGGTCAGGTCGTGTTCGGCCATGGCCGCCGCGCTGTGGTCGTCCACCGGACCGGAGAACACATAGATGCGAACGTTCCGAATCGCTTGCCGCAAGTCCACGCCTTCCTCCGTGGTGGCGACGAAGAAGTCTTCGCAACCCTCCTTGACGAGTGCTCGGGCCACCGGTATGGCACCTAGCCCGTAGCCGTCGGCCTTGACCACAGCGCCGGGACCGTGCCGCGCCACCGCGGCAATCAGCCGGTAGTTGGCGCACAGCGCATCCAAATCAACGGTCAACCGTGCCAGCTTCATATCGACAATCCATACCGTCAGCCCGGTCCGATGACGCCGGCGCTGTGCGCCCGCGCACTCGTTCCTGCCGCTCCCTACATGGACGACGCGACTATACCGCGCCGACTTGGCGATCGTATGAACGGACGATCCGTTGCCGGAGGGCCACCCTTGCGCAAGCGTCTGTCGTTGCTCGACATCGGTTCCGCACTGCCGAAGAGTGGAGCTGGGCGGACAAGGTACCCTGTCCACTGGCTGTCGACTTTGTACCTGAGAGTCGGGCTTGACGAACGTTTGGAAGCGAACTGCGATCCGCCAACGGGTACGGAGTCGAGCGCTGTGCGGACATGCGCGACTTCCACGTCTCAGGTGCCCGAGTCTGCGCCACGGCCCAGCCCTTCCGATTTGACGTGCAAGCACGTGCAGAGCGAGTTCGAGGCACTCGACGAGCACGAGAGCAGCGATGTATTGGCGCTCTGGCGATATGCGAAATTTCCGAATCTTGCGAGCCATCGGCTGAGAGAACAATCTGGAAGTTCGGCTGTAGCCGCATCCGGCTCGTTCGTCGTTCGACGCTCCATTGCAGCCTCCTTCCGGACACGGACACGGTAGAAGCGACTAGTCCCACCCACCCTGCGGCTAGTTTAGGGACGGGCTGCGGTTGCTCCCGATTCCGCCCGATCGGCCCAGGCGAGCCGGTGTTCGCATGCAAGACGCCGATCTCGACGCGGACGGTTTCCAGATTGCCACGCAAGCGGCCGATGGCGCCCCGGCGGCTTTGTGGAAATGGGGCCGCCCGAGCCGTTCCTCGACGCGGCTGGCCTGGGCAGCAGGCACACCTGCCGAGAAGCGGGATTGACCGCGCTCACCATCCCTTCGTACCTAAGTCGCATGCATCTCTTCGACTGCAACGGCGACGGCCGCAACGACTTTGCGTTCTGGAACGCGGAACACTTCGACGCGCATCTTCAGGACGAAAGCGCACAGTTCGATCCACGGTCGAGATACTTCGTCGTGGACGTGCCGTTCGACATCGACGGCGCCTGCGCGCCGATGTTCGGTTTCGAGGGGGAACTGCATGCCCATCTCGGCGTGTCCGGTGCGAGCCTGTTCGCCAAGCAGCCCGCAAAGTGGCGGCCCCCTTGCCCGACTAATGAAGCTGGCGTTCGACTCGCCGAACGGTCCGTTGCAGACCCCGACGGACTCCCCGTTGCGATCATCATGAACATGGCGACCCCTTGACGATAACGCTCAGTAGCGGTCTCCACCTGGACGCACGACGTCTCCCCGCCGTTTCCGGTCTCCGATTTTCCGCTGAGCCTCGGACAGTCCGCTGGCCCATGCACAGCAGAAATCCGCCGCCCGCGGCCATCGGGGAGAACGCGCTCCGCGAATCGGAGCCTCCCCAATGTCGACCGTCGCTCAGCGTCCCTGGAAGTCGGTCTCACGACGATCCGCGAACGCCCGCATGCCTTCGATGGAATCCTGCGACAGGCCGACCACGGGAATGGCGGACTCGGACCATTGCATAGCGCTGTCGAAGTCCAAGTGGGCGGTGCGCAGCGCCAGCATCTTGCCGAGCTTCTGCGCGATGGGCGGGCCGGCCTCCACTTCAAGGGCCAATGCCATGGTCCTCGCTTCCAGCTCGTCGGGCTCTACCAGATAGTTGGTGAGGCCAGATTCGTGGGCTTCCTCGGCGCTCATGAAGCGTCCGGTCATCATCAGCTCCATGGCCTTGCGCCAGCCGAGGATCTTCGGCAGGGACCAGAAGCCGCCGAGATCGGCGTAGACGCCGCGCTTGACGTAGGCCACCTGGTAGCGGGCGGCGGTGGAGCCCACCGCCAAGTCGCAGTGGCTGGCAAGGTCGAAGCCAGCGCCCACGCAGGGGCCGTTGATCATGGCGATCACGGGCACTTCCAGGCGGCGGAAGGCGATGTAGGTTTCGGTCTCGTGGCGGAAGTTCAGGCGGTAGCCCTCGGGGTCGGGGCCGCCTCCCGGGGGCGGCGGCTCGCGCTCCGGGTTGGCGGCGCCGCCCATGTCCATGCCGGCGCAGAAGCCGCGCCCGGCGCCGGTAATCACCACGCAGCGCACGGAGCGATCGAAGCGCGCGTCGACGAAGATTTCCCGCAGCTGGCGCAGCAGCGGGAATGTCAGCGCATTGAGTTTGTTGGGGCGATTGAGCGTCAGCCACAGGATGCCGTCCTTGTTGCCGCGGCGCTCGACCAGGACGTGGTTGTCGTCGACCATGATTGTCTCCTCCCTTGGATTGCGATTGCCGGAACGAACGCACAGTCTAACCGCCAGACAGGGCACGATGCAGCGGGCAGGGCTGCTAGGCAGTGGCTCAGTTCGACTTTGAATACGCCGCGTCACTGTGGATGCCGCTGCACACGGCATTCGATGCCGTCTCACACCCCCCCGAATCATGTGGCTGCGCGATGCGGCATGACGACACGGATTCAAACCGTGCCGCTACCGGCTGCTACACTGTCGCCAGCAACCGATCCAGGGAAATCCATGAGCGAACCGCGCGCGTACTGCTCCGATCTGTGCCTAGCCTCCGGTGAGCCGATGCTGGGCACGGCCGGCCAAGTGGACGTCTGGCTGCTGCTGGAGTACAAGCCGACATGGCGGGCCAAGGCGGTGGAGGACAACGACCTCGCCGCCGCAACCCGGGCTTGGCTTGATCGCACCGTGGCTGCGGTGGCCGCTTCCGGGCGCAAGGCTCGGGTGCAATTCATTCGCCGCCCCGAACTCGACGTGGCCGAGACGACGCTGCTGGTCGCTCGGGACGGCGCTCTGCTTCGCTTCGATGGCGACGGCTACAGGGAAATCGCCGAGCTGGATCTCGACACGGCGGAGCTGGCGGAAGTGGAGCAGCAGCAGTATTTCGTCTGTACCAATGGCCAGCGCGATCTCTGCTGCGCCCGCTACGGCCTGCCGGTGTATGCCCGGCTGCGCGACGTCGTGGGACCGCGCGCTTGGCAGACGACGCACTTGGGTGGCCACCGCTTCGCGCCCAACGTGCTCGCGCTGCCCCAGGGCGCACTCTACGGTCGGGTCTTCCCGGACGAGGTGGACGAATTCACAGCCGCGGTCGAAGGCGGCGGCCTGTCGCCGCGCCACCTGCGCGGCCGTTCGGCCTACCCGCCCGCGGCCCAGGTGGGCGAAATGCGGCTAGCGGGTGCTCGGCAGCTCAAGTCCATCGATGGCGACGAGGTGACATTCGAGACCGACGACGGCATCCGCACCGTCAACGTGCAGCGAGGGGCGGCACCCTTTGAGGTGGTGGCGAGTTGCGGCAAGAAGGAGACGGAAGAGGTGTTTCCTTTTCTGTAGTCGCCCCGACTCTTCAGCCGACCTGTCTCGGCTTGAAGGGAGAGACGGGAAGGCAAGGACGGTTTGTTTTTCGGCCCTCGCACAATCCGGGAAGCCAGGAAGACTGCGTCGACAAGAATGCGGCCCAAAGCGCCCATCTCGCACCAGAGCAAAGCATCTGTGGTTATGGGACCGTTCCAGGTCGTTGGAGAGAACGCGGCTTGGACAAAAGGCTTGCCGATTTCGTGGCGTCGCTATAGGGCCGTCCAGACCGTTGGGGAGAACACCGTCGGGCCGCCAGGGCGGCGGTGGACGAAGGCCGCTGTAGGAGGCCTTCAGGTCGTCGGGGAGAACCGCCTCGCCCCGCGGGGCATGTCCCGCACCACGAATTTGCGCAGGTCCGCTGCCAGCGCTGCCGGGTCGCCCGTCGGCGCAAACGGTGCGCCGATGTCGATTTGGTAGCTGCCGCCGCGCTTGTTCACCACCTCGCGGAACAGCGTCATGTCTTTCAATTCCTGGTTGCAGAGCCAGAACAGATAGTAGAGGGCCGAGTTGTGGCCATGGACATGCATCGGCAGCACTGGAGCGCCATGCTTCTGGGCCAGCGCGAAGGGGGTGGGCTGCCAAGGCCGCTCCCACAGGCCGACGGGGGTGGGGCGGGCCAAGCGACCGGAGGGAAACACCACGATCAGACGTTCCCGCTCGAAGGCGCGGCGGGCGGCGCGCAGGGTCTCCCGGGTCTTGGCGCGGGTGCGTTCCGCGTCGCGCCATTCCACCGGCACGATGATGTCGGCGAGGCCGGGGCAAATGCGCACCGCGTCGCGATTGGCGAAGATGGCGAGGTCGTCGCGGACGCGCTTGATCGCATCGTAGACGGCGATGCCGTCGGCGATGCCCGCCGGATGATTGGGCGTGACCACGGCCAATCCCTGTCGGGGCACTTGGTGCAGCCCGGTGACGGCGACATCCATGTCCAGCGTCCGCGCCAGATAGTCCAGCGCCGCCTGGGCGGACAGCGGCGCGATGGTGTCCGCCATCGTCCGAGCGGCGTCGTACAGCAACAGTGGACGCAGCCAGCGCTGCACCCGTTCCCACAGCTCGGGATAGCGCATCCATTTGGTCGCGCGCTCCTCTATCAGGGTATCGATGATGTGCGTCATCGATGCTCCGCGACGAAGGCCGAAACCGCGGCATTGAAGGCGTCCGCCGCCTCCATGTTGACGGCGTGGCCGGTGTCCACGTCGACGATGGCCAACTGCGGCATCGTCGCGGCGGCGTAGGCGCGATGCGCGGCGAAGCGTCGCTCGAAGCGCCCGCAGACCAGCAGCGCCGGCTTCTCGTTGCGCTGGAGTTCGTCGCGCACCGAGGCGGTGGGCAGAGTGCGTTCCATGGCTCTGGCCACGGCTTCGGGATCGATGAGCGCCGCGTCCCGCAGCAGCGCCTGGTGAAGCGGCGCCGGCAGCCGCTTGGCGCGACGCGGATGCACGGCGATTCGATCCAGGCCCTCTTTGCCGCCGCCGCGGATGCGCTGGGCGGATTGCCGGGCGCTCGCCCGCCAAGCAGCCGTCAGCTTGGCGTCGGCGAACGCCGAGCTGGAGTTGGTGAACACATGACCGCGCACACGCTCGGGGTGCGTCAGGGCATAGCGAATGCTGATTGTCGCGCCCAGGGAGTAGCCGCAGACGAACCAGGCATTCGCGCCTAGCTGTTGGCGAATGCGTTCGATGACGGCAACGTAGCCGTCGACCTCGTAGCGGGCGGAATCCTTCGGCACCGGCGAGCGACCGTGCCCGTAGAGTTCCACCACCACCGGGCGGCAGACCGCGGCCAAGGCCTCGACATTCGGCTGCCACTGGGCACGACTGGAGAGAAAGCCGTGGATCAGCAGTAGGTAGGGGCCGTCGCCATCGTGGAGCTGCCAGTACGGCTCGTCGCTCACGTCAGAGCGCATGCGAGACGGCATCGCAGAACGCTGTCGTGGTGGCGTCGCCGCCCTGATCCGGCGTCAGCACGGTGCCCTCGGCGTAGACTCGGGCTACCGCGGCCTCAATGCGCCGCGCCTCCTGCTCGAAGCCGAGGTGCTCCAGCATCATGGTGGCCGAGAAGATCGTGGCAGTGGGATTGATGATGTTCCTGCCAGTGATGTCCGGTGCCGTGCCGTGGGCCGGCTCGAAATAGGCGTAGTCGTCTCCGTAGCAGCCGCTGGCCGCCAAGCCCAGGCTGCCGACAAGACCGCCAGCGGCATCCGAGAGGATGTCGCCGTACTGGTTGGGCATCACCACCACGTCCAGCTGCTGCGGCTCGCGGATCATGCGGCAGGCGAAGTCGTCGACGATGAACGATTCGAACGCCACATCCGGGTAGTCCGCGGCCGTCTCCCGCGCCACTTCCAGAAACAGGCCGTCGGTGGCGCGCAGCATGTTGTGCTTGGTGGCGCAGGTAAGTTTGCGCTTACTGTCGCGCTTCCTAGCCAGTTCGCAGGCGAAGCGCACTACCCGCGCCGTGCCCTCCCGAGTGATGGCCTTGACGGCGTAGCGACCGTCGCCAATTTCGTGAACCGGTTTGCGGATGGTGCGGCCGGCGAGGTTCAGGGGTGCTAGGTCCTGCAATGCGCCTTCGACGCCGACGTAGAGGTCTTCCAGATTCTCGCGGACGATGACGAAGTCGATGCCCTCCGGGTGGGCCAGAGGACTGGCGCAGCCGGGCAGATATCGGCACGGACGCACGTTGGCGTAGGTCTCCTTGCCCCATCGCAGGTAGTGCAGCGCAGCGCCGGATTTGCCGCTGGTGGAGCCGAAGAACGTAGTATCGGCCTGGTCGATCATCGCCTTGGCGGCGGCGGGAAAGGCCGACCCCGTGTTCGCCTCCGCGGTTTCGCCCACCTCCGGGTAGACCCACTCCAGGCCGATGTTCAGCGAATCGAGCAGGCGCACCACGGGACGCATGGCCTCCGGCGCGGCATCGTCCCCCACGATGACGGCGATGGTCTTGAGCACTCGATGTCTCCGGCGCGATGGTGTGCGCATCCTAACCCGACCGCGCCTGCCGCGGTATTCTCGGTGCGGTGCCGCGGACGGCGGGGGAACTCCTGGGCGTACCAGTGGTTCATGCGAGCTTGGCGCTCCCGCGCCGAATGCTGCACCTCGCCGAGCGACGGCGAACCCAGCCGACCCGGCAACGGGCGAGGGGGTTCATCCAGCAAGGGCGATTGCCTGAAGAGCCCGACTAGGACTTGATTCAGACGCTGAAGAAAGTACTCTCCAGCCCCGGAAGGCTATCGTGACGGCGAACCAGCTACGAACCGCCCCGCCAGAGCAGACGAAGGACCGCTTCGACGAGTACCTGAACCCGCTCGTCAAGAGCGAGGAGTCTAGCAAGGAGCGGATCGTGTTGGAGTGACGATGGCGGCAAGGTACTCGGATCAAGAGATCCAATCCCTGATACAGGAGCGCAAGCCGATGCCGGGCGGTTGGCGCAACGGGATTCGCCTGCAACCCAAGCGCAGCCACGACGAACGGCACATGGATCTGGCCGGTGACGCTGGAAGCGAGTTCCGGCTGATCCTCAGAAGGAGCAAGATCAATCCGCTTGACTTCTCGGTCATCCTAGGCGTCCGAGTGCCGCGGTCGAACCAGATATTTCGCCTCCGACGCTACAATGGGAAGGGCCATCAACACACAAACCGCATAGAGGACGAAACCTTCTACGACTTCCACATCCATACCGCTACGCAACGCTATCAGGAGTTCGGAATGCGGGAAGACGCCTACGCCCAGCGATCCGATCGATACGGCGACTTCCATGGCGCTCTTTGCTGTCTACTCGAAGACGTGGGATCGACGTTCCGACTGCACGGCAGCGCAGCCTTTTCGAGAGGATATAGGCGATGTCCATTGACGCTATCGGGAAAGACTTCCACGAGAAGGTTTCGTCGAAGATCCGGCTGACGGATGAGGGCATCGATCGCTTTCGCGTAATCACCCCCTTTCTGTTTGAAGATGGGGATCACTTGGCGATTGTCCTGAAAAAGGAAGTGGGGCGGTGGGTACTCTCCGATGAGGCGCATACCTACATGCGCCTTACCTACGACATCGATGAGACATCTCTTCATCGAGGAACGCGCCAGAAGATCATTTCCAACACGCTGTCCATTTTCCAGATCGAAGATCGAGATGGGGAGCTGGTTCTCGATGTGCCGGACGAACGCTACGGCGACGCGCTGTATTCCTTTGTCCAGGCCCTGCTCAGAATATCCGACGTATCGTACCTATCCCAGGAACAGGTTCGATCCACGTTCATGGGCGACTTCCGAGCGCTGTTGAGCGAATCCGTTCCGGAACATCGCAGGCAATTCGACTGGAGCGATCCCGAGCAAGATCCCAACGGAAAGTACCCGGTGGATTGTCGAGTCAACGGGGCGCCGCGGCCGCTGTTCGTACACGCCCTGGCCGGCGATGGCAGAACACGCGACGCAACGATCACGTTGTTGCAGTTCGAGAAGTGGCAGGTTCCGTTCCGCTCTCTCGCCATATTCGAGGATCAGGAGTCGATCAACCGCAAGGTGCTGGCCCGTTTCAGCGACATTTGCGAGAATCAGTTCTCCAGCTTGTCCATGAATAGAGAACGGATTGCGCGTTTCCTGGACGAGAGCATTTTGGGATGACTCGATTCCGGTCCGGAAACTTCTGACGCTGTTGGACACAGGATTTCGGTGCGGTATTGCGGCGTATCCGCTCAACTGGAGGCAGGGCGCTACGGATTCTAGCCACACTTGCCGGACACGCCTCTACTTGCAGATCTCTACCGATCACCAAGCCGCTCGATACATCGTTGGGCCTAGCGAGCTTGCCGGCGTGAACGTCGTCGGAGGATGCAGAGGGATGGAACGCTATTGGGCACCCTGTGTAGCGGCATTCGCAGTGGCGCGGCGCCAGAGCGCGGAACCATCGGCGATTTCTTTTGGAAGCAATATACTTACGTATCCATCGCCCTGTATTTAGGGTATCGACAGGCGCCAAGAACTACCGTATGCAGTAGTTTGGACCTTCAAGCATGTAGTTCCCTTTCTTTCGGACGCGGTCGCGGCTTGGCATCATGCGACCCACTCGTCGGACAATGCCTCCGCCTGTTCCAGCACCGTGCGCGTCGCCTTCGCCTGTTTATCGGGCGGGTAGCCGTGCTTGCGCAGGCACCGCTTGATCAGCCGACGGAGATTGGCGCGGACGTTCTCGCGCAGCGTCCAGTCGATGGTGGCGTTGGTGCGCACGGTCTCGACCAACTCGCGGGCGATGGCGCGCAGGATCGCATCGCCGAGCACCTGCACCGCGCTGTCGTTGACGCCGAGCGCGTCGTAGAAGGCGAGTTCGTCTTCGGTGAGTCCGAGCGCTTCGCCGCGGGCGTTGGCTGCGCGCAGCTCGCGGGCGAGGCCGATCAACTCCTCGATCACCTGTGCGGCCTCGACGGCGCGGTTCCTATAGCGCTTGAGCGTCTGTTCCAGCATCTCGGCGAAGGAGCGCGCCTGGACGATGTTCTTGCGCCGACGAGCGACAAGCTCGCTCTTCAAGAGTTTCTGCAACAACTCGACCGCGAGGTTGCGCTGCGGCATGCCGCGCACCTCGGCGAGGAACTCGTCGGATAGGATGGAGATGTCGGGTTTGTCCAGGCCGGCGGTGGCGAAGATGTCCACCACGCCGTCGGAGGCGACTGCGCGGGAGACGAGCTGGCGAACGGCCTGCTCCAGCTCCTCTTCCGGACGGGTTTCGGCGTCCGCGCGCTTGACGAGCGCCGAGCGCACAGCCTGGAAAAAAGCCACCTCGTCGCGGATGCGCAGCGCGTCCATGTGCGGCACCGCGAGAGCGAAGGCTTGGGAGAGTTCGCGCACGGTCTGCACGCAGCGCTCCTTGCCGTTTTCCTGGGCCAGAATGTGCTCCTGCGCGGCCGGCAACAAAGCGAGCCGCTCGGCGGGCGTACCGTCAATCCAGCCGGAGCGGTCGAAACCGTGGAACAGGCCGCAGCAGACCTCGTATTTCTCCTGCATCACCGCCACCGCTTCAGTCTGATCGAGCGCCGTGCGGCCGGTGCCGCCGCTTTCGGTGTAGGTCGCGAGCGCCCGCTTGAGTTCGTGGGCAAGGCCGAGGTAATCGACCATGAGGCCGCCGGGCTTGTCCCGAAACACGCGGTTGACCCGGGCGATGGCCTGCATCAGGGCGTGGCCGCGCATCGGCTTGTCCACGTACAGGGTGTGCAGGCTCGGCGCATCGATGCCGGTCAGCCACATATCGCGCACCAGCACGATGCGCAGCGGATCGTCGGGGTTGCGGAAGCGTTTGGCCAGCGCCTCGCGCCGGGGCTTGTTGCGGATGTGCGATTGCCAGTCGGGCGGATCGGAGGCCGCGCCGGTCATCACCACCTTGATTTGTCCCTTGCCGTCGTCCTTATGCGCCCAATCCGGCCGCAGGCGGATCAGCGCACGGTACAGGTCGATGCAGATGCGCCGGCTCATGCAGACGACCATGGCCTTGCCGTCCAGGGCCTCCAGGCGGCGCTCGAAATGCTCGACGATATCCTGCGCAACAAGGGCGATGCGCTTCTCAGCGCCGACAACCGCTTCGAGCTGCGCCCACCGGGTCTTGAGCTTCTCCTTGCGCTCGACTTCCTCGCCCTCGGTCGCCTCCTCGAAGCCGGGGTCGATGTTGGGCTTCTCGCACTCGTCCAACGCGAGCTTGGCGAGCCGGCTCTCGTAGTAGATCGGCACCGTGGCGCCGTCCTCGACCGCGCGCTGGATGTCGTAGATGCTGATATAGTCGCCGAACACAGCGCGGGTGTTGGCGTCCCGAAGTTCGATCGGCGTGCCCGTGAAGCCGACGAACGAGGCGTTGGGCAAGGCGTCGCGCATGTGGCGGGCGAAGCCGTCGATGAAGTCGTACTGGCTGCGGTGCGCCTCGTCGGCAATGACGACGATGTTGCGCCGGTTCGACAAGAGCAGATGCCGGTCGCCCGGCTGTTTCCTGTGCGCAGCGGCCCCCTCGCGCTCCCCGGCCGCGGGTGCGTCGGGAAAGAACTTCTGGATGGTGGTGAACACCACGCCGCCGGATTGGACGGCGAGTTTCCGGCGCAGGTCCGCCCGGCTTGTGGCCTGCGCCGGTGGTTGCCGCAGCAGGTCGGCGCAGCGCGAGAAGGTGGCGAAGAGCTGGTCGTCCAGATCGTTGCGGTCGGTGAGTACGACGATAGTGGGGTTGGCCATCGCCGGCTCGCGGATGATGCGCCCGGCGTAGAAGGCCATGGTCAGGCTCTTGCCGGAGCCTTGGGTGTGCCATACCACGCCGATGCGCCGGTCGCCGGGTTCTCCGCTGGGGCTGTGGCCCGACTCGTAGCGTCCGCGTTCCCGAGCGACGCCCGCAGCCTGGCGCTGCAACTGTGCGGCGCGCAGGGTTTCGGCCACCGCGGTTTCGACGGCGTGGAACTGGTGGTAGCCGGCCATCTTCTTGGCGAGATGGCCGCTGCCGTCGTCCTCGAAGACGATGAAATCGCGCAGCAGCGACAGAAAGCGGCGTTTGTCGAATACGCCCTCGATCAGCACCTGCAGTTCCGTGTAGAAGGTCGGCGCCAGTTCCTCGCCCTCGATCGTGCGCCAGGGCTTGAACCACTCCCGCCCGGCGCTCAGCGTGCCGATGCGGGCCTGCAAACCGTCCGAGACGACCAGCGCCGCATTGCAGGCGAACAGGGATGGCAGCTCGGTCTGGTAGGTGCGTAACTGCTGCCAGGCAGTCCAGATGGTGGCGTCCTCGTCCGCCGGGTTCTTGAGTTCGATGACGGCCAGCGGCAAGCCGTTGACGAACAGCACGATGTCGGGGCGACGCCTGTGCTTGCCTGCCTGCGCCCCATCCGTCGCGGTGGGCAGATTCTCGGCCACGGTGAACTGGTTGACCGCCAGCCAGTCGTTTCTGTCCGAATCGTCGAAATCGATGACACGCACCTGGACGCCGCGAATCGCGCCTTCGTCATTTCGGTACTCTACCGTCACGCCATCCACGAGCATCCGGTGCAAGGCGCGATTGCGGGTTTCCAGGGTTGATCCTTCGGGGTGCGTCAGCTTGCGGAAGGCGTCGTCAAGAGCATCCGGCGGCACATCCGGGTTGAGCCGGGCGAGAGCGTCGCGTAGAACCGGCGCAAGCACAACATCCGCATAGTCTTCTCGGAGGGACGCCCGCCCCGGCATCGTGTCCGTGCCCGCAAGCAACGTGTAGCCCAAGGCGCGGAACCAGTTCAGGGCCGCTTCCTCCACAACGGATTCTGAAATTGATGGCATGGCTCTAGTTGTCCTTGCGCAGCGGAGGAAGTTCTTCCAACCGGGCCAGCCATCGCCCGAAATGACGGCACTCGGCGCGAATGTGCTTGAGGCCGATTTGGGACGATACGGCGGTGCCGTGCAATATTTTCTGGTATGAAGCGCCCAACACTTGCCTTAAACGAGCCGAAGGGTGCGTATCCTGACCGTCGTTGATGTGTTCCGGGCTTTGGGCCGTTTGTTGGATATTCCGCAATACGCCCAAGAAGGACTGCCAGTCCGGTTCTACTTCCGCGAATCGTGCGACGTCGGAAAAAAGAAGGGATGCGAACTCGTGGGGTTGAACGTGGGGTAGAAATCGGTCCGGTCGGCATTCGGCGCTCCGCACCACGATTTCATGCAAGTCCTGCTCGATGGATACCGCGCGTTCGATAGGGTCGGCCTTTCCGTCGGAGCTGCCTTGTCCAGGAAAACCGCCAGGCAAGCCGTACAGATCGAACAGCGTGGTGACATAGACATCCCGGCGTTCTCGCAACGTAGTACACAGATAGCGCACGACCCTATCGCGGCTGAGCGCACCGCCGCGATGCCCCGGGGAGGTCGTCATCAATCGTGGCTGGAGAAATACACTCCGGTGCGCAAGCTCTGCGCCTAGCACCTCACGCACAAAGGTCTCCTCGGTCCGGCCTTCGCAGACGACGATTACCTCAACCATCGCGCCTTGGCCTCCCGCCGAGAATATTCATCTTCCACAGATCGCCCAGCGCGTAGTCCTTCAGCCACTCGCCCAAGCGTTCCGAATCCAGCCGTTCGAACACGGACGTGCCGTTTTCGCGATCGACCACCACCACATCCTCCGGTGCCCACTCGTGGACCAGCTCCACCGATTGCGTGGCGACGATGAGCTGCTTCGTTTCGCTGGCCTGCCGTAACAAGGCACCCAGCACGGTTAGCGCGTAGGGGTGCAGCCCGAGCTCGGGTTCGTCGATGAGGATGGTATCCGGCTGCAGATGGGCCGGTTGCAGAAGCAGCGTCGTCAGGCAGATGAAGCGCAGGGTGCCGTCGGAGAGCTGGCGCGGGCCGCGCACGGTATCCGGGTCGCTCGCTTCCGACCACTCGAGTGCGATACGCTCCCCCGGTTCCTTGCGGTAGACAACGTCTCCAAAGAAAGGCGCGACCAAGCGCACAGTGCGAACAATGCGTTGGTAGTGCGCCGCATGCCGTTCCCGCAGACGACGCAGGAACGGTGCCAGGTTGCCTGCGTCCGGCTTCAAGCGAAGGTTGTCCCGCACTGCCGATGCCTGCCGCGCGGGCGCCGATGCGCTGGTGTCGTGAAAGTGGTAGAGGCGCCAGCCTTGAACGGCCGGCAGGACATACGGCGCGAAGGAATCGTCGTCGATCTTGTCCGGCAGAAGCGCTTCCCGATGGCCGCTCCCCAGCGCATGTTCTACCTGTGGACGTACATCACCGAAAAAAACCGTCTCCTCCCGATCGAAGATCAGGCCGTCGCCTGCCGGCACGAGGGAGAAGCCGTAGCCGTTTCTCCCGAAGACGAATTCCGCATCCAGACTGGCCGTTTGCCTGCGTCCGCCGAACAGCAGCGCGTCCGGGCCGTCCTGCTCCGCGACGAATCGTTGCAGGCGCTGTTCGGTCAACTCGGCCAGCATGCGGAACAGACCGATGAAGTTGCTCTTGCCGGCCCCGTTGGCGCCGATCAGCACATTCACAAGCGCCGCAGCTCGAAATCTTCGAGCGCGCGGATGGACTTGAAGCCGCGGACGGTCAGGCGCTCTAGCTGGGGCATGGGTTAAATCCAATGGGTTTCGGAGCGAAACACATATTCCGGTCCACCATCACGTCATCCACGAGCAGCCGGTGAAAGGCGCGGTTGCGGACTTCGGTGGCGAAGAAGTCTTCGGGATGAATGAACCTTCGATAGGCGTCATCGTGTGCGCCGGCCGGAAGATTGGGATTGAGCCGGGCGAGGTGCCTCGCACCACCGAGGGAAAGATCGTATCCGCATGACTCTCCCGAAAAGCATGCGGCCCGGTCGAAATGTCAGGCCCCTCAGTCACGCCGTAGCCGAGCGTCCGGAACCAGTCGAGTGCAGCATCATCGACTTCAGATTTAGTGAAAGTGGGAAGTGCCATCACCGTCTCGCAAAGTCCAGCGCCCGTCGAACGAAGCCGGCAAGTTCATGGTCATTGCCCACCTCAGTTTCCCACGCCGGGTCGGCATCATGGTGGAACCGATTTGCGTACTCTGTTAGTTCGCGTAGCTCCCGTGTTGCGGCACAGTCTAGAATTTCTTCCGGCTTTCCGAGTTTCTGGCGACATTGCCCAATTAAACGCCCCAGAGCTGTGCCAGGCGGAAAGTGTTGTGGGTGAGCGACACGGAGAAACGCTTCCAAATGCGGTCGGATATCTCTTGCTATTTTTTGTGGGTCGCCCGTTCCTTGGTCAACAAACTCGCGTAATCGCAAGTGTCGCCGATCATGCTCCGTGACAGAGTCTTGGCCCACGTCCCAAGGGCAGATGGTGGAGCCGTTGCCATCCCGCACGATCTCCAGTGCCGTCCCTCTAGCCTTGTCAGCGTGGCTCCATATTCGGCATAGGAAGCGTTTGTCATGCGAAAGCACGATCACCTGTCCGACCCGCTCGGAAAGCTCTCGTATCTCCTGGACAGTTGCTTGCGAGCGATGGTCGTCAAGGCTTGATACTGGGTCGTCGATGACGACAACCGCAGTGGCAAGATCGGGATCCTGCTTCAACGAGGAGAAAAAGAATGCAAGGGCCAGAGTATTGCGGTCGCCGGAACTCAAGGTATTGCGGAAGGACGGCTCTCTCTGCTCAGGTGTGCCGCCACCGACCGCGATAGGCGTTGTGTTGATGACTATGTTGTAATTGCATGTCGGGCCACCCCTCGTAGAGGTAGACGTAACGCTATCAAGCTTAAAGCTCGCGTTGAACCTTCGAAGATAGTCGTTGATTGCTCTCTGCGATTCAGGAAAGGCGTTGTCTCTGTATTCGTCCAAGGTTCTTCTGGCCTGCGCCCGTTCTTTCTCAGTCCGTGCCTTGACTTTCTTTTCCTCCAAGTAAGCGGTGCAGAGTGCAGCGGTCTCCGGTGTGTGTCGATTCTTGGTGCCCCGGAGCCGAGCGAGTTCTTGTTTGATCATTTCCAGGTTCGCGCCTGCCGCCTGCTTCTGCACAGTGCGGATGGCATCGTTTGCCGCGATGAGGGCATCACTGAAGCTTGAGATTTTCCGTCTGAGTGCATCGTATTCCGCGATAGCGTGTCGGGCGTTCTGTTCGAGTGTGTACCGTTCCAGTGGCGCCGCCTGCTTGGTCTTCAGCGCTGCCATGGCAGCCTCTTGTGCCGCGTTCCACTTGCACACGACATCAGCCGTATCAACATGGACTTCTGGAACATCGCAAAACCGCGACCAAAAGGCTCGAAGTTCGCCAGCCACGCGGACAGCCCGCTCGAACTTGGTTTGCACATCCCCCGAGTGCGTACGTCGAACGGAATCGAGCAATTCCGCGACCGCTTTCTTCAGGTCGCGATACGCGGCGCTGAAATACGCCCGATAGTGAGCGATGAGCGTTAATCCTGTAAGTGCCTGGGCACAGAAGGGGCAAGTTTCATCGGTGTCCTGCTGCGAGAGGTGCCGCATGCCATCAGCGAGCCACTGCTCTCCACCCACCTGCAACTTGGCGATGTGGTCACGGACTTGAGCCTCTGTGGTCGCGTCCAGATCAGACAGGGCTTGCTTAAGGATACGATCCATGGCGTCGGCGTCAAACGCCGGAAGTACAAGGGCTTCAAAGACATGAGAGGTCCGGACGGCATCCTGCTCCCGAGCCGCGGCCAGAACCCGTTCTGTCGCCTCGATTTTTTCATCCAGCCCCTGAAGCTTGGGCAACGCACAGAAGTCGTCTACGGGGAAGCCATATCGAATCTCCTCGGGGACCGCGGCTTTCTTCTCCCGCAAGGCACTGTTATGGGCCTCGATGCGGGCAACCAAATTCTGGATCTTCCGGCTGAGATCAACACCCTGTGCGCCAAGGACAAGTTCGTGGAGATTCTTCCGGTGATCCGTATCAACAACCAACCCCGAATGGATATTGCCGTCGACAAAGACGTCGTCGAACAATGCTAGCCGTTGTGGTCCACAGTTCCAGTTTCCGTCTTTGAAGATCGCAGTAGGTGGGTCACCTTCGCAATCCAGGACAACATGCGGGGGATGTGCCACAGCGAGCCTGCGGCGCTCTGTGATAGGTGTGGGGTCCCCGGTTGCCAGCGATCGCAGAGCGGCGGCTAGCGTCGTCTTTCCTCGTCCGTTCTCGGCATAGATGAGCACGAGCCGTTTGAGGTCGATCGTCGCGGCAGCGTCCATCGAGTCAAATTGGCCAATGTTCCGGAGCAAGCGAATATGGCGAATCATCCTTCTTTCCTCGTGAAATCTATGTTTACATTCGAAATGCGTAGCTCCCCTGGCACCAGTTTCGGCAGCAACGTATCGCGCAGGGCGGCGAGGGTGCGGGATTCGTTTAGATTCTCAAGAATACGTGACATAACGGGCATGATTATTATTTCGAACGACTGCGCTAAGTCAACCGGCACTAACGCTGTTTCAACAAGCCGGAAGGTCTGTCGTGTAATTGTGTCGAAGATCGTACCGTGGGTTCGCCTATGTAATTGATCTACAATGGCTCTGATGGACCAGTATGTGAAATAAGCAGGGTAACCGCCAGCACCTTGGATCCCATAACAGGTTTGATTCATCGCCATTGGTATTCCAAGATAAGCCAGTTGGCCTACGGTGCCTCTGGCGGTGATGATGGTTGTTCCCGCGGGAAGAACATTCGTCGAACTATTCTCAATCCCCGATTGAGTAATTGTCCTTTCGGTAGTCAAGACGAAAACTTCGCTCAAGAAGGGGGCGTCCTTTGCGGTATACCAAGGGATGTCGCCATCCCAATAATTGGGAATCGTGGTGCGCGGGGTTCCTCCGCCAATAAGTTGGACAGCATCGTCGAGAACACCAACTTCCCACCCCTCCGGTATCTCTCCCAACTCCGAATCAACGAAGCGGTCGGGGAACAGGGCCGCAATCTCCGGGTCCATATTGTCTAGGTAGGCGCGGGCGCGTTTGACGGTCCAATCGCCCTCCCTTTGAGAGAGGGTCGAAAGACGTGGGTCTTTCGGGGAGGGGTCTCCCCCCACCCTGACCCTCCCCCTCAAGGGGGGAGGGAATCGTGGCGGCGGCTCCCCTTCAAAGGGAGGGGATTGCGGGGGCAGCTGCTCCTCAAGGGGAGGGGATTGTGGTGACTGTGATTCCTCCGCGAAGGACGGGTGAGGATGCAGGGCGGCATAAATGCGCTCTAGCACCCCCAAGCAGTTCTTGAAGACTTCGTTATTCCAAAAACGGAGAATGCGGTAGCCTGCCTGACGCAGAAAGGCATCCCGTTCTTCATCGCGTGTCTTCCATTCCGCGTGTTGGCTGCCGTCAAGTTCAATCAGCAGCTTTTCGGACAGGCAGGCGAAATCCGTGATATAGGGGCCGATGGGCTGTTGGCGGCGGAATTTGTAGCCATCGAGTTGTTTGCCCCGGAGGTAGTGCCAGAGCAGGCCTTCGGCGTCGGTCTGGTTTTGGCGGAGGGTTTTGGCGCGCTCGATGGTCCGAGGGCTGTAGCCGCGCCGGATATCCTCCCATCGGAGGGCTTGGGCCGCCTTCTCTCCTTCCCCCCTTGAGGGGGAGGGCTGGGGTGGGGGGACTCCCTCGCGCACGGCGCGGCCGATTGACGGGGCGGAGGCATCCCCTCCCCCTGCCCCCTCCCTCAGGGGGAGGGGGTTCGCGTGAGCCGTCTCCCGGTGTCGGCGCAGGGCGGCCTTGGCGCGGACGGGGTCGAAATCGACGAACCAGGATTTGAACAGGGCGCGGGCCATCGCCTCCAGCGTCTCGTTCATACGTCGGTTCAGTTCGATCTTGTCGTCCAGGGTGCCGAGGATGTGGGCGATGGCGCGTTGTTCGGGAAGGGGTGGTAAATTTACACTTAATTGTTCGATGTCTGCCGGTCTAATTGACGGATATGCCGACGTGCTGTGCTCGGCAATGGTATGCAGACGATTGACAACATGGTCTTGCGCCAAAAACCAGTAGACGAAATCCGTGTCTACTAAGCCGTTCTTTCCTCTGATGACGGTAAAACCTGTTGAAGCCAGAAAATTCTCCGGGACATTCTTCAACAGGCCGAAATGCTTCTGATTTGGGCGAACCGTCGAGTATACGATGTCACCGGGCTGCACCTTCCGACGCGCGCGGCTAGGTATCTTATCTTTTCCGGGAATCAGATGCTGTATTTCGGCAACCCGGTTCTCCGTGATGTTGCCAGTATCGAGATAGTTGATGAAAGGCCAAGCCTCGCTCGGCGTATAGGTGGAAGCGTTTATCGTAATACAGTCGCCAAGTGGCATCGATTGCCAGTCGTCTGCCGCACCTTGATCCTTCCCCACCAACACCACATGTTCCCGCTCGATCTCACGCTGAAAGCTCTCCGGCAGCCGCGCCCAATCCCGCGCTTCTACGAGAAAGGGGACGGTGGACTCCTGTACGGCTTGGTTGAATTCGGCGAGTTGCGAGAGGTCAATTTTAACGAGACCGGGGCTGCGTAATACCAAGTCGAGGTCGCTGCCATCGTGGCTGCGCCCGTTCACTCGGCTGCCATAGGCCCAGACCTCGACATCGGGCAGATGCTCGCGCAGTAGTGCCTCCAGCGCCCGACGGTACTTTGGCAGCAGATGCAGCCGGTCCGTTTTCTCGCTGCCGCGCCGGCGGTGCCACACCACGCCATGCGCCCGGATATGGTCGAGAAGGGCCGAGTTATCTATGAAGCGATACAGGATCAGATCGACCGACTGAGCCATCGGGATGTCGTCGATGATGGCACCGAGGCGGGCCTGATCGGTGAGCGTGAGGCCGTCTCCGAACAGCGCGATGTCCACGTCCGAGTCCGCCGTATAGGTGCCCGTGGCCCTGGACCCGAACAGCACCGCACGCTCCACCCGGGGGTTAGCGGCGATGGCGGCGATGATCGCTGCGCGATGCCTGTCCTTGAGTCCGTCGATCATTGCTCCGCCTTCGTGCGCAGCGTCGCATGGAGCCGCAACAGAACGGGGTGATAGCGATCCTTAATCAACGCTTCCGCTTCGAGCGCGGCGCTTTGCCGGTAGGCACGGCTGAGAACATTGCGCTTGTCGAGGACGTCGAGCAGGGTTTCGCAATCCTGTTCGTCGATGTAGTCGACCTCAAAGCTCATGCGGGTAGCCGCGCGAGGGACTTTCACTTCGTATCCTTCGTAGAAGAGCAGGTCCTTCAGCACGTTCCATGACAACTCGAAACAGAGCTCGAACGTTTTGATCAAGCCGGCGCGTTCGAGATCGTTGTAGCGGTCGTGTTCGCACGCCTCAGTCAGTCGAGACAACACATTGCCGAAATTCTCCAGTCGCTGCATCCAGCGGATTTCGTCGGAATTGCTCATTGTTGGCTGTTCTGGAATCCCAGCGCCTGGAGATTTGCCTTGATGGCCTTGTCCAGCCGTGCGGCCTCGGCCTGCTGCTCGCGCAGCTGCGCGACGAGGCGCGTCATCTTGTCCTCGAACGGCTCGCCGTCATCCCTGCGCGGCGCCACGCCGGCAAAACGATGGGGAGTCGGCACATCGCCCACCAGTTTGTTGCGCGCCTGTGAGCACCAAAACAGATTGCGGCTCACTTTTTCTGCAAAAACGAGAGACAAAATGGGTACTGGCTCGCTGATGAGCATCAAAAAACCTTCTTCCCTTCCGCAACATTCAGAAGAGCCGGATACACGAACACCGCCGCCCGCCGCCCACTTGCGGGTAGGACCACGCGCAAGATCCCGCCCTTGTGCAACACATCCAGCAGCCGACGCGCCGTGGGCCTCGGGATGCCCGCCGCAGCCACAAAGTCGCTGCTCTTGAAGATCGGCCGCGCAAAGATCCAATCCAGGGCACGGATGGCGTACTGGGAGCGGGTCATGCTCACGACTTGGTCTTTCATGCTTTCGTACAGGCCAAGAATGTCGCGGGTCTTTGTCAGATTCTCCTCGGCCTGCGCCCGGACGGCTTCGAGAAAGAACAGGCACCAGCCGGTCCAATCGTCGTCTTGGGAAACGGCGAGCAAGCTCTCATAATAGGTGTCGCGCCGGGCCTCGAAATAGGCGCTGATGTAGAACATCGGTGCCCGGATGAGGCCGGTTTGCCACAGGAACAGGGGCACGAACATGCGTCCCAGGCGGCCGTTGCCGTCCAAGAACGGGTGTAGCGCCTCGAACTCGGCGTGCAGGACGGCCAGTTGCACCAGCCGGTCCGGGGCGTCCTCGTGGATGCAGCGTTCCCATGCGCTCATCGCGCTCGGGAGCTTGTCCGCCCCGATGGGCACGAATGTGGCGTCATCGATGGTGCAGCCAGGCGGTCCGATCCAGTTGGGAATCCGTCGATACTCACCAGGAGACTTGCCTTCGCCGCGCACTCCTGCGAGCAGAACCGTGTGGACCTCGCGGATAACGCGCTGAGACAACGGCAGGTCTTCCAACAGCTTTTCCGCCCGCCGCATGGCGCTGCGGTAGTTCAGCACCTCCTGGATGTCTTCGCGGCGCGCGGGCGAGTCGGGTTCCCGTCCTGCCTCGAACTCCAGCACCTCCCCCATGGTGGCCTGAGTGCCTTCGATGCGCGAGGAAAGCACGGCTTCCTGGGTGGATAGCGGCGCCAGCAGAACACCGGGGTTGGGAATGGCCGCCAGCATCCCGTCGTAGCGGGCGACTGCCGCCGCTGCCGGACCGAGCAATGGAATCAGTCTCGGCCAATCGATCCGCTCGTTGGGCGGAAACTTCCCTTCGTGGTAGCGGACGGGCGCCATCAATCCCCCCCGAATCCCAGTCTTTTCAGATTGGCTCCGATGGCGGCGTCGAGCTGGGTGGCCTCGGCCTGCTGCTCGCGCAGCTGGGCGACGAGTCGCTGCATCTTGTCCTCGAACGGTTCGCCGTCGTCCGACTGTGGTTCCGCGCCGACGTGGCGGCCGGGGGTGAGCACGTGGCCGTGTTTGCGTATTTCTTCCAGGGAGGCGCTTTTGCAGAAGCCGGGGACGTCGGCGTAGGTCTTTTCCCCCTCACCCCGGCCCTCTCCCTCCAGGGGAGAGGGAGTATCAGCGCCCTCGTCCCGGCCTTCTCCCTTCAAGGGAGAGGGAGTGTCTTGCGAGCCATCCCGCCAGGCGTGGTAGGTATCGGCGATGCGGGCGATGTCCTCGTCGGTCAACTCGCGGTGGGTGCGGTCCACCATGCGGCCGAGCTTGCGGGCGTCGATGAACAACACTTCGCCACGCCGCTCGCGGAGCTTTCCGTTGCCGCGGTCTCGAGTCAGGAACCACAGGCAGGCCGGAATCTGCGTCGAGTAGAAGAGCTGCCCCGGCAACGCTACCATACAATCTACCAAGTCGGCTTCGATCAGGTTCTTCCTGATTTCGCCCTCCCCCGATTGCGCCGACGACATCGAGCCGTTGGCGAGTACGAAGCCGGCGAGGCCAGCCGGGGCGAGATGATGCACCATATGCTGCACCCAGGCGAAGTTGGCGTTGCCCTTCGGCGGCGCCCCGTAGCGCCAGCGCTGGTCGTCGGCTAGGCGTTCGCCGCCCCAGTCGGAGACGTTGAACGGCGGTTTGGCAAGGATGAAGTCCGCCTTCAGGTCCGGGTGGCGGTCGTCGTGGAAACTGTCGCCCTGGGCGATCTGCTCGTCGATGCCGCGAATGGCGAGGTTCATCTTGGCCAGCCGCCAAGTGGTGTAGTTCGATTCCTGGCCGTAGATGCTGATGTCGCCGTGCGTTCCTTTCGTACGAGGGGTTCCCCCTCGCGCCCCCCCGCTGAAGGCTCTTTCGTGCAGGGGGTTCCCCCTCGCGCTCCCCCGCTGAAGGCTCTCCCCCCGTTGCCGTTGCCGGGTCGCATGGGCACGAATGAATTCGATGGATTGCACGAACATGCCGGCCGAGCCGCAGCAGGGGTCGTAGACCCGGCCCCGGTATGGCTGAAGCATCTCGACCAGGAGCTTGACGACGCAGCGCGGGGTGTAGAACTCGCCGCCCTTCTTGCCCTCGGCGCTGGCGAACTGGGACAGGAAATATTCGTAGACGCGGCCGAGCACGTCCTTCGAGCGCGCCTCGGCGTTGCCCACCTGGATATTGCCGACCATGTCGATGAGCTGGCCAAGCCGCTGCTTGTCCAGCGCTGGACGGGCGTAGTCCTTGGGCAGCACGTCCTTGAGCGCTGGGTTGTCGCGCTCGATTGCCGCCATCGCACCGTCGACGACTTGGCCGATAGCCGGCTGGCGGGCCTGGGCCTTGAGATGGCCCCAGCGGGTTTCGGACGGCACCCAGAAGATGTTCTCGGCCGTGTACTCGTCGCGGTCTTCGGCGGCCTCCGCGCCCCACTTGGCAAGCACGGCCGCATGACGCTCCTCGAAAGCGTCCGAGATGTATTTCAGGAAGATCAGGCCGAGGACGACGTGCTTGTACTCGGCGGCGTCCATCGAGCCGCGCAGGGCATCGGCCATGCGCCACAGTTCGGCTTCGTAGCCGGTCGTGGCACCGCTGCCGCCGAGCTTGGCCGCGGCAGGGCGGGGGCGTTTCGCGGATGCGCCGCTCGGCGGCGCCGCGGGCCGCTTGGCGGGGGAGGTCTCGCCGGTCTCGGAGAGGAGTCTGCTCACCAGCGCTTGCTTGCGCCCAGTGCCGTCAATGCCCATCAGCTCGCACACGGCCTTCACTGTCGGCTCTTTCAGCCGTCCGAGCAGATCGGCCGGCGTTGCCCGGCGGGTGCGCGACAGACAGTTCCGCATGTCCTCGGCGCTGCGCCGGTCCGCCCCGGCGATGTCCAGTCGTGCAACCGCGTCCTTGAGCGCGTCCCGATTCATCACCTGCAGCACCGCCTGCTTGAGTTTCACTTCTCCTTATTCCCGGAACCCGCTGCCGTTGCTTCCCAATGGGCCAGGACTCATCCTATCGCAACTTGCCAGCGCTGTCGGCAGATGAAGCAGCACGCGCGCCGGCTTCGCAGCTCGTCGCGCTTGACTTTCCGCTCCGGGGTCGGAGCGGGCTTTCTCGGTTGTCCTCGTGCTCTGGTTGTTCGCTCTTTGCCTATTGTCCCGCTCGGCTTCGCAGCCTTCGCGCCGCGCATTCTTTTTGGGAGCTGTATAGCGGCGCGAGAATAGTGCGCCTAGGCACTGCCCCTGCGCTTCAGGCCGGGAACAGCTGGGCGCCGCCGTCGATGCGCAGCACTTGGCCGGTGATGTAGGAGGAGTCGTCGGTGACCAGGAACTCCACGGCCCGGGCGATTTCCTCCGGCCAGCCGTAGCGGGTGAGGGCGCCGTCGCGCACCTTGCGTTCGTCCCGGGTGGGGCGGCTGGCGACGAAGCGGGCGGTGACGATCTCGCCCGGCGCGACGATGTTGGCGTAGACGCCGTGAGGCCGCAGCTGGGCGGCCAGGCAGCGGGTGTATTCATGCACGGCCGCCTTGGCCGCGCCGTAGATCGCTTCCGAGGGATGGCCGCCGAGGCCGGCGATGCTGCCGATGGCGACGATCCAGCCGCTGTTGCGCCGCATCATCTCCGGCGCCACCGCCCGGCACGCCAGGATGCAGGTCATCAGGTTGCGGTCGAGCACGGTGCGCACATCCTCTACCGATACTGCCACGGCGTCGTTCACCACCGGCTTGCCGGCCTTCTCGCCCATGGCGCCTTGGGCGCCGATGTCGCCGCCGGCATTGTTGACGAGAATGTCGATGCGTCCGAAGCGGGCGCGGATCTGCTCGGCCAGGCTGTTGACGGTATCTTCCGAGGTCAGGTCGCCATGCACGGCGAGCACCTCGGCATCGTGGGCGGCGGCGATTTCGTCGGCCACCGCGTCCAGGGATTCCGCCTCGTCGAATGCCCGGGTGGAATGCGGGCCGGTGCCGTGAACGGCCACCTTCGCGCCGAGGCTTGCCAAGTGGTCGGCCACTACGCGACCGATGCCGCGGGAGGATCCCGTCACCCAGGCCACCTTGCCGGCCAATCGTCGTTCGCTCATCGTTCGTCCCCCCTTCCCCGTCCGCTTGCGGCGAGCCGCGCGAGCGCGTGGCAGTTTGTAGGACTTGCCCCGCCTACAGCAAGTGTCACAAACTCTCGTACCGAGAACCAGCCAGAAGGCCGATCAGGAAGCCAGCATGGGTTACGACCTCGTCATCAAGAACGGCACCGTGGTGGACGGTTCCGGCGCTGCGCGTTTCGCTGCGGATGTCGGCATCCGGGACGGCAGAATCGCCGCCCTCGGCCGCATCCGGGAACGCGCCGCGCAAACCATAGATGCCGATGGGCATGTCGTCGCCCCCGGCTTCGTGGACGGCCACACCCACATGGACGCGCAGATCTTCTGGGACCGGCTGGGTTCGTGTTCCTGCTACCACGGCGTCACCAGCGTGGTGATGGGCAACTGCGGATTCACCATCGCGCCTTGTCGGGAACAGGACGCCGATCTGGTGTTCCGCAACCTCGAACGCGCCGAGGACATCTCCCGCCAAGCCATGCTGGCCGGCATCCACTGGTGCTGGGAGACGTTCCCCGAATTCCTGGACGCCATCGACGCGCTGCCCAAGGGCATCAACTACGCCGGCTACATCGGCCATTCGGCCCTGCGCACCTACGTCATGGGCGAACGGGCGTTCACCGACGCGGCCACGCCGGTGGAACTCGACACCATGTGCAGACTGGCGAAGGACGCCGTGCAGGCCGGCGCCATCGGTTTTTCCACCTCGCGCACGGTCAACCATGTCACCGCCGACGACCGGCCGGTGGCCAGCCGGGCCGCGCCCTGGGACGAAGTGCGCGCCATCGTCGGCGCTGTCGGCGAGACCGGCCGCGGCGTCTTCGAGATCGCCCACGAACGCACCGGACGCGACCCCGAACGCCTGCGCGAATACCACGAGCGGCTGCGCGACCTCGCCGTGCAGTCCGGCGTGCCGCAGACCTGGGGCATGTTCAGCTCGCGCTTCGCCCCGGACTACTGGCGCGGCTTCGCGGATCTGCTCGACGAAACCGCCGCCGCGGGCGGGCGCATGTTCGTGCAGGTGCATTCCCGGCCGCTGAATATGCTGCTTTCCTTCAAGACCCAGCTGCCGTTCGACCGCTGGCCCGTGTGGCGGGACATCCGCGCTCTGCCATTGCGGGAACAGCAGGCGAAGCTGCGCGATCCCGCTGCGCGCGCCCGGCTGGTCGAGGCGGCCCATGGCGAGGCACCAGGCGGCAAGATCGTCGGCGTCGAGGCGCGGCCGCCGGACTACGACCACTTCTACGTCATGGATTCCATGGCCGGCGACGATCGTCTGCTGCGCGACCTCGCCCTGGAGCGCGGCATGGACCCGGTGGAACTGATGATCGAACTCGGCTTGCAGACCAACTTCGAGCAGTTCTTCCGCCAGCCGGCGGCGAACGAGAACCAGGAAGATGTGCTGGAACTGATCCGCCATCCGCGCTCGGTGGTGACGTTCTCCGATTCCGGCGCCCACGTCTCGCAGATCATGGACAGCTCCTTGCAGACCCACCTGCTTGGCCACTGGGTGCGCGACAAGCAGGCGCTGACCTTGGAAGACGCCGTGCGCAAGATCACCTACGACACCGCCACGGCCTGGGGCATGCACGATCGCGGTCTCGTGCGCGAAGGCATGAACGCGGATCTGGTGGTATTCGACCCGGACACCGTCGGCCCGGAGATGCCGGAAGTGGTTCACGATCTTCCAGCCGGCGGCAAGCGTCTCAAGCAAGTGGCCAAGGGCATCCGCAACACCGTGGTCAACGGCGCCGTGTTCCTTGAGAACAACGAGCACACCGGCGCGTTGGCAGGCCGGCTGTTTCGAGGGCTGCGGTGAAGCTCTGGATCGGTGTCGGGGCGTTTCCGCACGCGGCGCGATGCCTTCGCCGGTGGCCGCGCTCGCAAAGCCAGCGGTCCTTGAGGCAGGAGCAGGATTGCGGCGGCAGGATTGTGGGGCATGTGCGTTCCGCACTGCGCCGGGAGGTAGCCTCTCAGCTTGAAATTCGATGAGATGTTCGCTACAGATGCCGCACTACGGTGGCCCGTAGACTCCTATGCTCCCCGCAGATTGTCGGTGCATAGCGCAGCGTGACGGCACGGATTCAGACCTAACCGCTGTCCGCCGGCCATGAACTTTGGCAACAACCGTTGGAAATTCGAAGATCATTGGCTGGTGCCGAAGACGCCCCGGCCCTAAGATCCCCCCATGAGCACGATTCCGTTGCCGCCAGCGCTGGACAAGTCCCGCCACAGCGTGGCTGCGGAAACTTCGTTCGCGCGTTCGCTGTCGCCAGAGCAGCGGCTGGCCGTTTTGGCGAGGGTATGCAAATCCGACATCGAGTTGCTGAGGCTGAACCGCCACCGAGACCGGCTGCTGGCCATGCGGGATCCGGTGCCGCCATCGACAGTCGCGGCTTGGAAGCGGTTGTCGGCAAGCTGATGCCGGATTTGGGCGCCTTCGGTCTGGCGATGCGGCTGGCCGCCGCGCTCGATGGCGCGAACATCCCCTACGCCATTGGCGGCGCCCTTGCATTCGGTCTCTGGGGCGATCCGAGGGGTACCTACGACGTCGACATCAACCTGTTCATCGCCCACGATGCCCTGGACGATGCCCTCGATGTTCTCGAATCCGCAGGCGTGGCATTCGATCGTGCCGCGGCGCGGCAAGCGGATCGGGAGGGAGACGCGATCGTTGGCTGGCATTCCGATCTGCGAGTAGACCTGTTCACGCCAAGCATTCCGTTCTCCTGGGAGGCCATGCGCACCACCGTGCGGGTGAACAGTCACGTCGGCGAGGCCGCCTATCTGTCGGCGGAGGCCATCGCCATCTTCAAGCTGATGTTCTTTCGCGCCAAAGATGTCCTGGATGTCGAGAAGCTGATTGCCGTGCAGGGCGCGGATCTCGATGCCGCCTATGTCCGCCGATGGATTGTGGACATGATGGGCGAGGACGACGAACGAACGCAGGCCTGGGACAGATTGATCAGCCGATCCGCACTCGACTGAGAACGCACGAGAACGGGCGCGGGGACTCCGGGGAACGGTGTCGAAAACGGGGCGCACTCGACAGGCGGGCGCGGAGATGCGCAAGGCTGGAATTCGCCCGCTTGCGGCATGGATGCTCGAACGCGGTGATTCCGCGTACCCCCCTGCATAAGCGGGCAAAGTCGGAAATCAGGGTTAGAATGGCGGCCCTGGGACCTCCGTGCTGGTCCGCCGAACCGGTCCGTTCACAAGACACATTCGAGGGAGCCATGGCTTACGTCAACTACGAAAAACGCGGTCACATCGCGATAATCACGCTCAACCGCCCGCAGCGCATGAACGCCCTGGGTACGGCGCTGTCCGCTGAACTCCGCGATGCTGAAGCGGAATTCGCCGACGACGACGATGTCTGGGTCGGCATCTATACCGGCGCTGGAGACCGCGCCTTCTGCGCCGGTCGGGATCTGAAAGAGGCTGTCGAACAGGACCAGCGCACTGCCGCTAGCGCGACACCCAAGCCCGCCAGCCCGATCAGCCGCTTCGAGCGCATCGCGTCCGATCACGGCAAGGTGACCCTGGCCGCCATCAACGGCGCGGCCTACGGCGGCGGGCTGGAAATGGCCCTGGCCTGCGACATCCGCATCTGTTCCGAAAACGCGCGCATGGCGCTGGCCGAGGTCAAGGTCGGCCTATGTCCGCCGGGCGGCTCCTTCAACCTGCCGCGCCTGGTGGGCCTGTCCAACGCCATGTGGCTGCTGCTCTCCGGCGAGCCGGTGGATGCCCAGGAAGCCCTGCGCATGGGGCTGGTGACGCGGGTTACGGGGCAGGCGGAATTGCTGGACAGCGCCGTGGCGATGGCGCAGACCATCGCTCGCAACGCCCCGCTGGCAGTGCGGGCAACGCGCAAGCTCGCCCGCCTGGGGCTGGAGATGCCGCTGGACTACGCCCGACGCATGGGCGCGTCGCTGATCGAATCGGTGTGGAGTTCCGAAGATGCCGTGGAGGGCGCGGCGGCGTTCGCCGGCAAGCGCGCTCCGGACTGGAAGATGCGCTGACGGGGTTCTTTCCATAGGTGCCGACTTGTTCGTCCGGCAAGACCGGCATGGGAAAACGCTGCCTAGCTGGAGAACGCGATGGGTCGGCCTGCGATCAACCATCTTGTTGGCGGAACATCCGCAGCGACGGATAGGCGTGTTCGATGGCCTATCGTTTGGTTGCAGGCGAAACGGGACTCGCGCTGCATATTTTGGAAAGGGAGCTGTATACAACAGTACCTTAGGCACTATAAATAGTAGTTATACCTTGGAAACTACACCATATATCGTAGCTTGGATATTCAAGTATATAGTTCCCTTTGGAAACCACACAAAAGAGGATACTGCGATCATGGCATCCGACCGGCGGATCGACACGATCCGCCGACAGACGCTTTTCGCTGGCCGGAAGCCTCGATTTGGAACGCCGCAGCCGCGGATCGACACCAGGATACTCTAAGGGATAGTTCCCCATAGTTTCCCTCTGCTGGCCCAACGCGAATAACGGACTTGGCGGTGTGGCCCTGTGCATGGAACTTGGGAGAATCTCGGCACGCTTCGCCAAGCAGCGTAGAGTAGACGCTCAAGTCCCTCCATTTGCCGTTGATGTATTGCCGCGTCGCGGATTCCCTCGTATGCCATGCGGATTTTTTCGCCAATCTGATGCTCCGCTCATTGTCTTCTTGAATGGTCCTTTCGATACCTTGCGGATGAAGGTCGCTCCCGCAGCACGAGAGGATGTCTTGGGCCGCGGCCCCTGCGCTGCGACGGCGAACGATGCCGGAGCTGCGCCTGGCAGCCCTGTGCCGGTACGTCCTGACGAATCCACGGATGCCAACCTGCCGCCATGAAAGGAACAGAGTGTCGCGGTTGAGCATATGCATGTCGATCGCGCGACGCAGCAACTGCCCGGAAAACGCGTATCTATAGGACCTGCCTTTGCTTTCGCCTTTGCTTTCGGGCTGGCAGCGGCCTTGGGCGAGGCGGCGATTTGCGCCCGCCGTCGATTTCGCGCACAGTGTCCGTCTTCGCGGGCCTGCCAGGGAGCACTCATGAAAGCAGCCGACGCCATCGCGCATGCGCTGAAGGTGGAGGGGATCGACACGATCTTCACCTACCCCGTCAATCCGATCATCGAGGCTGCCGCGGTGGCCGACATCCGCACCATCGTGGTGCGCCAGGAGCGCATCGGTCTGCATATGGCGGATGCCTACTCGCGGCTGTCGTCCGGCAGGAAGATCGGCGTCTTCACCATGCAGCACGGGCCGGGTTCGGAGAACGCCTTCGGCGGCGTCGCCCAGGCTTTCTCGGAGTCGGTGCCGATCCTGGTGCTGCCGGCCGGCTATCCGCGCCGGCTCATGCACTACTACCCGAACTTCAACTCGACGCTGAACATGCGCCACGTCACCAAGTGGGCGGAGCCGCTGACCATGGGCCGCGCCATTCCGGAAGTGATGCGGCGGGCGTTCTTCCAACTGCGCAACGGCCGTCCCGGCCCGGTGCTGGTGGAAGTGCCGGTGGATGTGTTCCGCGAGGATGCGCCCGAGGGCTGGCAGCACACGCCGAGCTACGCCACCCGCGTCGGCCCTGATCCCGACGACGTGGAGCGCGCTGCCGAAGTGCTCGCCAACGCCGAGCGGCCCGTGATCTACGCCGGCCAAGGCGTCCACTACGCCCAAGCTTGGGACGAGCTCAAGGCATTCGCCGAAGAGTGGCAGATGCCGGTGACCACCAGCCTGGAAGGCAAGAGCGCGTTCGACGAGACCCATCCGCTGTCTCTCGGTTCCGGCGGGCGCGCCAATCCGCGCACCGTGAAGACCTTTCTCGCCGAGGCGGACGTGATCCTGGGCGTCGGTTGCAGCTTTGCGCTGACCGGCTTCGGCGTCCCCATGCCGCGCGGCAAGACCATCATCCACGCGACGCTGGACGCCATGGATCTGAACAAGGACGTGGAGGCCCAGTACGCGCTGATCGGCGACGCCAAGCTGACCTTGGCGGCGCTGTCCGAGACCATGGCGGATCGCGACCGCGCCCACGCCGAAAGTCGCAAGGGAACGATGCACAAGCGCATCGCCCAGCTCAAGGCCGACTGGCTGGCCGCGTGGCAGACCAAGCGCACCAGCAACGAAGCGCCCATCAATCCCTACCGGGTGCTCTGCGAGCTGAACCAAGCGGTGGACATCGACGACACCATCATCACCCACGATGCCGGCAGCCCGCGCGATCAGCTATCGCCGTTCTGGACTTCCACCACGCCGCTGTCCTACATCGGCTGGGGCAAGACCACCCAGCTCGGCTACGGCCTCGGCCTCGCCATGGGCGCGAAGATCGCCGCGCCGGAAAAGACCTGCATCAACGTCTGGGGCGACGCCGCCATCGGCTTTACCGGCATGGACTTCGAGACCGCGGTCCGGGAGCGCATCCCGATCCTGTCCATCCTGATGAACAACTTCTCCATGGCCATCGAGATTCCCATCATGCAGGTGGCCCAGGAGAAGTACGGCTCCACGGACATCTCCGGCCACTACGCGGACATGGCCAAGGCGTTCGGCGGCTACGGCGAGCGCATCACGGATCCCAACGATATCCGCGCCGCCATCAAGCGCGGCATCGCGGCCACCAAGGACGGCCAGCCAGCGCTGTTGGAGTTCATCACCGACAAGGAGATCGCCATCTCCAACGAGTGATTCCGAGCCGCGATGGGCCGGCTCGACTGGGCGCACGCGACTAGGCCAAGCCGCGAAAGCGGCAGCGGCATTCCCTGCCGTTGGGGATTCGCCGGCCCAGCGCTCGCATGGGCAGAAGCCAGACCAGCCGGCAGGTGTGCGATCGGCGCTTCGGAAGCGATGCGCGGCCTAGTCGGGCAGCAAGTCGAGTGCGCCGAGCTCCATGAAGGAGCCGCATGCCAACGGAGGCGATTCGACCCTGTGCTCCGCCATCGTCATAGCCTTGCGCAATGTGCTCGACGAGCCCCTGTCGCGCACCTGCAACTTCGTGCTAAACGGCAATCGTCATGGCCTTTGCGCACGTACCCGACGAGCCCGTCGAGATCGCACACGACCAAGGTGCCGTTTTCCACGAAGTCGCACCGCCGATACACGAGGAAACGGCGTTCCGCCCCCACCAGGTCCGCGTTCTCGCTCAGCCGAGCGACATGCTCCGGGCGCGGCCGAGTAGTCAGCTTGGCTTCCAGCGCCCATCGCTGCGCTCCCGCTTCGATCAGCAGATCGATTTCCCGCCGGTCGGCCGTGCGCATGGGGTATGCCTGTCAAGGCCCGATCGGCATGCCGCAACGCGGCCAGCGTCTGATCGATCACGAAGCCTTCCCGACTGGCTCCCACCCATGCTTGGCGCAGCAGCGCCTCTTCGTCTTCGACAGTCAGCAGGGCATGCAGCAGCCCCATGTCGCGCCAGAACACCTTGGGACGCTTGACCAGGCGCTTGCGGATGTTCGCATGATAGGCAGGCAGCCGCCGCACCAGAAACGCCCCTTCCAAGTAGTCCAGATAGCCGTTCACGGTGTGATAGGAAAGCGCCAGGCTCTTGCCGATCTGCGAAGCGTTCCACTTCTGGCCCTGCACAGCGGCGAGCATGTGCAGCAGCCGATCGATGGTTCGCGTCGGCGCCGGCAGCCCCCAGACCGGCAGGTCGCGTTGCGCCAGCAGAGACAAGTAATTGCGCTGCCAGATCGCCGTCGCCGTCCAGCACGCCGCCGTCCGGGTAGCCGCCGCACAGCCAGCAGCGGTCGCGCTCGGCGTCGGTCTCGAGTTCCGACATCGACAGCGGCGCCCGTTCGATCAGCGCGAGCCTTCCGGCCAGCGAATCGGACACTGGACGCATCAGCGCCGGCGAGACGGACCCAAGCAGCAGGAACCTGCCATGGCGCTGCCGATCCGCGTCGATGGCGCCGCGCAGGCAGGCGAACACTGCCGGCCACACCTGCGCTTCGTCCAGCACGATCAGCTCATCGCCTTGCGCCAGCGCATCCCATTGCAGGTCGAGGCGCAATTGATCCGGCTGTTGTTCCAGATCGAAGCAGCGCCCGCCAAGGGCCCGCGCCAAGGTGGTCTTGCCGCACTGGCGCGGACCGACCAGCGCCACCGCGGGAAAGGCCGCCAAGCGTCGATGCAGCACAGGAGCGATCTTGCGCGGTACCATCTAGAGCCGAGCGGATCAACCCGCGGGGGTGCGTCGGTTTGAAATTGGATTGGCCGCGTCGCTGCGGATGTCACTGAGGGCATTCGATACCGTCCCATGTCCCCTGCATAGTGTGGCTGCGTGATGCAGCATGCCGATACGGATTCGAACCGAGGCACTACCTGTCAAGCCAATGTCGAGCCGAATATCAAGAAGGTCGCGTAGAACCGGCGCGAAACTGCCTGTGCGGACTCAGGAAGATGCGGCAAACTGCTCATCCCCGATGTCATCCCAATGCCAATGACTGAACACGCTCTCACGCAAGGTCGGCGGTCTGCCCCGCGCCTTCTCGACGACGAGGCCATGCAGAGCTTCATCCGCGAAGGTCATGTCGCGCTGCAATCGGAACTGCCGCGAGAGTTCCACGCCCGCATGCATGCCGCCCTCGAACCGCTCGACGAGGGTGGCCCGCGCGGCCACAACAATCTGCTGCCCTGCGTACCGGAGTTGTCCCGGCTGCTCGACGAGCCGGTGGTGCAGGGCGCTCTCGAATCGATCCTCGGCCCCGGCTGCTACCTGCACTTCCACCGCCACGATCACTTCAACTTTCCCAACGCAGCGCAGCCCCTGCACAAGGATGGCGACAACCACTCCCACTACGCGGTGGACGGCCTGCGCCGGATGCATCGCACACGCTTCGCCATGCTGTTCTACTACCCTCAGGATACGCCGCTTGCGAAGGGCCCCACCGGCATCGTGCCGCGCAGCCAATACGTCCCCCGGCGGGCGCTGGAAGCAGCGAGCCGGCGTCTGCGCGAGTTCGACGACCGCGCCCGCAAGGAGATCGAGGCCACCCTCGACGAGGGCGAGAGCATCTTCGGCAGCGAGCGAGGGCGAGCGCTATGGCGCCAGCGCCGAGCACGGTTCCGCACCGAGAATCCGCAGCTGCTCGCCACCGTGCAGGCGCTGGCCGAACCCTGGGAGGCGGCGAAGATTCCTCTCGTGGGCAAGGCCGGCACCGTCACCATCGTGCATTTCGACATGGTGCATGGGCGCTATAGCGGCAATACCACGGACGAGACCCGGCATATGGTGAAGTTCCTGTTCACCCGAGACCGGGACCCGGTATCGCCGTCGTGGAACCATCGCGGCTTGCCGTGGCCGCAGGACGACGACGCCCTGGCACCGGTCTGGCGCTCGCTGTGGGACTGGCATCGGGGTGCCGTCTCGAAGTCGGGCGGTGGGCGGTTCTCCCCGGGCAGACTAGGCAGCGAGGACGATCGGGCGGCCTTGGGCGCGGCCTATTCTCTGGGCGCCGCTGGCGATCTCAAGGCGTTGTTCGAGGTCTTCCTGAACGGTTCCGTCGAGTTGCGCACCATCGCCGCCTACGGTCTCGTCGCCGCTGGCGCTGGCGCGGTGTCGCGGCTTGGCGCAACGCTGGCAAGCGCCGATGCCGAACTGGCTGTGCGAGTGCTGGACGTGCTCGGCGACATCGGCCCGCCAGCGGCTGCCGCGTTGAACGAAGTGCGAGCGCTCACTCGCCACGAAGATGTCGACGTGCGGCGCTACGCGGTGGAGGCCATGGGCACTGTCGCCCAAGGTCGGCCCTGCGAGGCCGCTCCGCTGGCGCAGGCACTGCTCGACGACGATGCCCTGGTACGCCGCAATGCCGCCTTGTCCGTCGCCCGCCTAGGCTCGGATCTGGTGAATGCCGACCGCCTCGTGCCTCTGCTTGCGGACAATCTGTACCACTGGCATCACCATGTTCGCGGCTGGTCCATCGAAGCGCTGCAACGGTTGCCCTCCAAGGCGGCCACCGCAGCCGCGCTGCGCTACCTGATGGCGGCGCGGTGGGATCCCATGCCGAAATCCGGCGACACGCCGCCGGGCGCGTCGTCGCCGAAGAAGGTCGTCGCCCGATGAAGCTCGGCATCAGCCATCAGCGCCCGTAGGACCTTGACGAGAAGCGTTTCGACACCTGCACCGCATGGGCGTGGAGAGCATGGAAGTACGGCTTAATAGCCAGGATGCCACGTTCGACGCGTTGTGCAGCATCCGCCGGTTGCGAGTTGCGCGAGATCATGCTCGAAGACCTCTACTCCGCGCCAGCGTTCACCCTGGGCCTGCCGGAGCGGGATGCCGTCATCGACCGATTCAACGACTTCGTCACCGATCTCGGCCGGCTCGGCATCGCCTACACCCCTACGCTTGGCATACCGGCGGCGGCTACCGGACCGGCACTGCCGTCACCCGCGGCACCAGCACCCGGCTGTTTCGCAACGAGAACGCGCAAGCGCTGCCCAACGCCTATGCCGCCAGCGACGACGAAGCGATGTGGGCCAGCTACGCCTACTTTCTGAAGCGCGCGCTGGCCGTCGCGCGAGCCGCCGGTAAACCACCAAGGCGTAGCCCGCATCTTCCGCAGCACCGACGCGTTCCGGCATGCCGTCGAGCTCGCCGGCGGCGATCTCCACGCCGGCATCCTGTTCTGCGTCGGCACTTGGTCGGAGATGGCGGGGCCGGAGGGGCAGAGCGAGGACATCGCCGCAGCCATCCGCGAATTCGGCGCCAGCGGCCACATCCATCAAGTCCACTTCCACAACACCTCGGCCCTGCTGCCTCGCTTCCACGAGACCTTCCCGGACAATGGCTACGTGGATCTGGTGGCGATCATGCGTGCGCTGGCCGAGGTGGGCTTCGACGGCGTCGTCGTGCCGGATCATGTGCCGGGCGGCGGATGGGTCGAGGAAGCCTATGCCTTCGGCTACATCCGAGCGCTGATCCAGGCGTTTGGCTAGTTGGGATGCAGGATGGCGCCGTGGTTGCCAAGAACTCTTCTTGGAGGCGATGCTGAATGGAACTGGCAGGATGCGTTCGACCTTTTCGTCGAGGGTGGCTGTGATAGTGGACAGGAAGCTGGCCGCGGGCTACACGGTATTTGCCGTTTTGTGCGTGGCCTTGTTGAGCCAGATGGATGCTGCCATTGGGGCAGGCGATGTTGTTGGAGGGGCATGCGCCCCGGAACCCGGCCAAGGAGACGGGGCGGGCAGGGGCATCACGGTCGACATGTGAGTAAACCTGCTTTGGGTGATGCTCCTGATAGTCGGTGGTGGATTGCTGGGCGGGCATCTCGGAGGCGGCCGTCGTGACGCCGCGGGAGACGCGGGCGCGACCACGGGCATTATCTTTGCGAGCGGTCCGATTGACTACAATTGACTACAACTACGACCAAGTTTACGACGCCTTCACTGGCATCAGCTCTGACGCCAGCAATAGCAAGGGGCAAGTGTTCGAAGAATTCGTGGTCGGTGTGCTGAAAATGTTCGGCGCTGCGACGGTTGGGGGTTATCTAGATGTCGGGTTGATTCAAAGAACCGCTTCCAGGTTGTTCGAAGGACTTAAGGACGTTGCAGGCAAGGTTGACACGATGCAGCACGAGGTTGGCGATATGGAAGCGAAGGTCCGGTCCGTTCAAGAAGAGGTCGATGTCAAGAAGATGATCCGAGAAGGGCATGCGCTTTTGAGAGATGAGGTGACGAACCTCGCATGGGAACGTCTGAAGGAAATGCCGACCGGACGGATGCGCGACTCGGATAAGGCAAAGTTGCACTTGCTGCGCGGCTAAGCGTTGAAGCGCCTAGCCAAGTTGGAACCTGACAAGGAAAACAAGATGCTGGATTGTGCGCTTCAGGAAGTGGAGTCGGCGCTGGAGATCGGCTCTTCGTACGACGCACGGTACAACAAAGCGTGCTACACGGCACTTCGGTACGGTACGAATATCGATCGTGAAGGGATGGATAAAGTTTGCAAGATGCTTGAGGAGGCGCAAGTGTGCGCCGTGAAGGAAGGCGCAACGAATGCGATTCGGAAATGTGTGGAGAAAGACATCAAACCGGACAGGGATCTCCGCGCACTGAAAGGCCCCATCTTCATCGAGACCCTGCTTTCCGGCAATGTGGACTAGGCGGGAGTCGCCGACAAGGCACTGGACTTGCGAGGATCCGGCGTTGGGACGAGGGCCGAGCTTAGCACCCGATGGGGAGGGTATCTACGCTGTACATCTGCTGCCTCTCAACGCATTGGCAAGTGGAGAATGAAGAATGCGGGGGCAGCGTGCGGATTGCCAAGCGAGCTCGCACGATGCTGGACGAGAGCGGCTTCGGGCCGGACGGCGGAGTCCGAAACGCCCTTGCGCCCGAGCAGGTGACGAACGAGCCAGGGTAGGCGACAATCGGCATCATGCGGACGTACCCACTGCAAGCGCGTCGGCACAATGCCGGACGCCCCAATATCCCGCTGCGCGACGAACAGCTGCGCGAGTTCATCGCCCGGGGCTTCCTGGCCCTTCGCTCCTCTCTGCCGGAAAGCTACCATCGCCTGGTCTTCGAACGGTTCGACGAAGCGGCCCACGGCAACGGGCACTTCGGCAACAATCTGCTGCCGCTGGTGCCCGAGCTCGTCGAGTTCTTCCAGGATCCGGTGGTGGCAGGCGCGTTGGCCAGCGTACTCGGCGAGGCCTACGCCATGCATCCTCATCGCGCTCTGCACAAGAACCCGCCGGGAAGCGACGAGCAGCTGCCCCACAAGGACAGCTACTGGGGCTATACCCGCCGCGTGCGCAACCATCGCCCCTGGTGGGTGATGGTGATGTACTTCCCCCAGCACACCGGCTTGGATAGGGGGCCGACCGCGGTGATGGCCGGCAGCCAGCATCTGAACCAGCGTCCGGAAGGCCTTTGCGAAGAGGTGCCCATCGCTGGTCCTGCCGGTTCGTTCGCGCTCATCCACTACGACCTCTGGCACCGCAAGATGAAGAACCGTACCGACCTCGACCGGTACATGTTCAAGTTCGAGTTCACCCGCTTGGTACCACCAAGCACCTTGTTGCCCCCAAGCGATGCCGGGCGCGGCAACTGGCGCAAGCCCCGGCGCGCGCCAGCGCTGAACCTGTCGCCCGTCTGGCAAGCGACCTGGGATTGGCTTGCCGGCAAGCCGGCGACACCGGCCAAAGCCGAGATTCCGTCCAGCGGTCTCGCCGACGAAGACGAAGCCGCCGACATCAACGCCGCCTACCGGCTGGGCAGCGGGGGCGGCGATTGCCGAGCATTGCTGGAGGCCCTCGACAGCAACCCCGCGCCGCACGAGAACAAGCGGCGCTATTCCGACGACGGGCAGGCTTGGCGCGAAGACGCCGCAGTGCGCAACGCGGCCCACGGGCTGGTACAGGCCGGCCGCCCAGCCCTGCCGGGACTGATCGACGTGCTCCGCCACGGTACGCCGCGGGGCCGCAAGCATGCCGCCTTCGCCTTGGGCGAAATCGGCGCCGACGGCGGCCGCCAGCCGCTGGCGGCCGCGCTGACGGACGAAGACGTGCATGTGCGCATCGCCGCGGCCGAGGCCATCGGTCTGCTCGCGCCCGCCGCCGAGAGCCGGGATGCGCTGCTGGCCGCCTTGGGCGATTCGGCCTCCGAGGTGCGTTTCGACGCTGCTTTGTCTCTGGTGCGCGTCGCGGTGCGCGGCTCGCGCAAGCTCGTGGCCAGCGCGGTGGCGCGCCTCGAGGACGCGCTGTACGACAGCAACCGCTACGTCAGCGGCTATGCCGCCGAGGCGCTGGAGCGCATCGGCACCGTCGATGCCCTGGATGCGCTGCTGCCGTTTCTGCGCACCGCCCGCTGGTGTCCGCATACGGACAATCGGAGGCCGTTCTAGGATGCGCTCGCGGCCTGTGCTGATTGCCGGCGCAGCCATCGTCCTGCTGACCATGCTGACCGCCCGTGGAGGTCATGGCGGCGAGGCCGAAATCGTCTTCGAGAAACGAGCGTTCCAGAAAATGGGCATTACGCCGGCAGGCCGAAATCGGCGCGGTCTCACCTTCGAGCATACGGCACGGCGCGACGCCGCCGGTACCCCGGACTTGCTGAACATCGAAACCATGACCGTGGTGGGCGGCGTCATCTTCGTCGAGCAAGCGCGGCCCGAGGCGCCGGAATACGCCTGCCCCGGCGTCGTCATCGACCTCGCCGCCGCCAGCGGACAGCGGCTGGCGGCCGCCTTCGCCGACGGCCCGGTGGCGGCGACGCTCTACGACTAGGAACTGGCGCCGCTGGCGGCGTTCGTGCGCAGCGGCTCCGACGCCCTGTTCACCTACATGGGCGTCCACGCGGAATACCACGAAGCGTTCGTGGGCAACCTCGCCGGATTCAATCTGTTCCTGCTCGACACCTTCCGCTCGCTGATGGCACCGGCCCATGCCCATCTCATGGTCGAGACTGTCGTTCCCGGCTATACGACGATCCGAGCGGTGGAGGCGGCCAATGAGAAAGCCGCCCGCAAGCTGGTGCGCTGGATGCGCAGCAGCCACTTGATGTTCACCGACTTCGATGTGGACTTCGTGTTCCGCCCCGCCGACGGCGGGCTGGCCATCGATGGCGACCCATACTGGATGGCGGTGAGCGGGGGAGGCCGAATGGAGCGGCGGTTCGACGATGCGGCCACGACGCTGGCGGCCAATCCGTCGGTATTTGGCAACGCCCAGCGACTGGCCCGCCACGCCGCGTTCTTTCGCTATCTGAAGGCCGACTGTCCCGAACAGTGGCGTTCGCTGCAGGCCAGCATCGCCGAGGGCCGTGGGCAACTGGAACTCTACGCCATCCCGATTAGGCGCATGCCCTACACGGTGCGAGACTCGTCCTAGCAGCCTGTCGGACGCAAGGCCTCGACTTCCTACCATGGGCCTTGAGCAAGCGGCCCAGTCGTTCGAGACGCCGAAGTTCGTCGGGCGCGGTCTCTCCCAACCCCATTTCTTCCTCGGAGCGGCGCGATTGGGTACCGGAAGACGAGCTGGCGCATTTCATGCCGGAGGCGGTGGCGCGGATTCCTTCGAGTTCGTTCAAGGTGAACGAGCGGGCTTGGCGCGGCACCGCGGACGATGCTGGCGCTGCGCCAACGCGATGTTCGGATCGCGGTGGATCGAGCAAGCGACGGGGCGCGAACTTGGAGTCCGCCGCTGGGTGGCGGACCGTCATCCGGGCCACGACGCGATGCGCAGGGTTCAGCGCGAGAACGGCGAGGCGGCGAGCGGCATAGGCGGTTCTCTCACCCGCAATTGGCAATCGGCATTAGTGGCCATTGCCCCATTTCCATACACCCACGCGCCCACGCGGATTGGACACACAGATAGCAAGTACACCCCACACTATCGATGCATCATTGCAACAAATAGACAAATCAAGCACATTATTACCATGAAATTTCAAGAACTGGTAGCCATTGTTGGCCAAGAGCCTGTGTTCGATACGGGTTTGCTGCTTGCCGGACCTTGCGACGCCGACGGCATCCGCCGCCAGCTCGCGCGGTGGACGCGCAGTGGCCGGATTCAGCAACTTCGGCGCGGTCTCTACGCGCTGGCGCCGCCGTGGCGACAACGCGCACCTCATCCCTTTCTCGTGGCGAATCGGCTCGCGCCCGGTTCGTACGTGAGCGGCGCTTCCGCGTTGGCGTTCGCCCATGCGATCCCGGAGTACGTCGCCGAAGTGACCAGCGTAACCGGCGGGCGGCCTCGCGTCCGAGAGCTTGGCTGCGGCCGCTTTTCTTTTCGCCACATGAAGGCCGAGTTGCTGTTCGGCTACCGCCGGCTGGACTTGGGAGACGATCAACAGGCATTTGTGGCGACCGCCGAGAAAGCGCTGCTCGACATCGTTCATCTGCATCCGGGCGGCGGCGAGAACTATCTGCGCGAACTGCGGCTCGACTACGAAGCGCTCGATGCCGACGCCTTGGCCGCGTTCGCCGCGCAAAGCGCATCGCCGAAACTGGTCCGCGCCGCGGCCCGCATTCGCCAATTGGCGAGGGAAGCCCCAGACTACGATACGCTGTGAAGGACCATCTCAAGGCGCTGGTTCGGCAGCGCCCTTTCCTGCCGGCGCGAAACCTCGCCCGCGAGTACATGCAGGCCCGCGTGCTGGGCGCGATGCAGCGCGCCGGGGCCATGCTGTCGCTGGCGTTTCAAGGCGGCACCTGTCTGCGCTTCCTGTTCTCGCTGCCCCGCTACTCGGAGGACTTGGATTTCACCCTGGAGGCGAATCGAGAACGATACAACCTGCCCGGATACCTGAAAGCGATTCGCTCGGAACTGGCCGCCGAAGGCTATCGCGTCGAGTTGCGTTTGCGGCAACACCGAGTGGTACACAGCGCCTTCGTGCGTTTTCCGGGCCTGTTGCACGAGATCGGCCTGTCGCCGCATGTCGCCGAAACGCTTGCCGTCAAAATTGAAGTGGACACCCATCCGCCGCCCGGCGCGGTCATGGACCTGAGCCTGGTGCGCCGCCACGAAGTGCTGCGACTGCATCATCACGACCGTGCCACGCTGCTGGCGGGCAAGCTGCATGCCGTATTGCAGCGCCGCTATGCCAAGGGACGCGACTTCTACGATCTGATCTGGTACTTGAGCGACCCGGACTGGCCGGCGCCCAACCTGGCGCTGCTGAACGCCGCGCTCCGGCAGGGCAATTGGACGGGCGACCAGATGACAGCGCACAACTGGCGGCAAGCGGTGCGCCGCCGCTTGGACGAGTTGGACTGGGACGGAATCGTCCTGGACGTGCGCCCCTTCCTCGAACGCGAAGGCGATGTGGCGCTGGTCGCCAAGGACAACGCCCGCCGGCTGCTGGCATAACGGCCGCGCTGTCTCGGACAGCCGAGATTCGACTCCTGACCACCGCCAAAGTTCGATAGTCTGCTAGCGACTCGAACCACGGAGAACCCCTTGAACGCCCCTGTCCTGGATCAGTTGAATCTCGTCGTCGGCGATATGGAGAAGTCCATCGCCTTCTATCGCGCCGTCGGCCTGGACATTCCCGATGCCGACATCTGGCGCACCGACACAGGCGCCCACCATGTGGTGATGCGCATGCCGGACGGCTTCGAGCTGGCGCTGGACAGCCAAGCGCTGGCGGCAACCTACAACGCCGGCTGGCGAGAAACCGCGTCCGACGGGAGCCGAATAGTACTGGGCTTTCGCCTGGATAGCGCGGCCCAAGTGGATGCCACCTACCAGCGGCTTGTCGCGTTCGGCAGCGACGGTTGCCAGCCGCCGTACTACACCTTCTGGGGCTCGCGCTACGCCATCGTCGCGGATCCCGACGGCAACCATGTCGGCCTGATGAGCCCGCCGGACGCCGGGCGCCGAGGACGGCCACCGAACATCTGACCGCTTGCTTCGCGCCGCCTGGCGCACTGGGGCCGGCGCAGACTCCTGCCGCCAACCGCCAAGGCGACCGGGGAGGATTACGGCGGCGCGCTACCGCTTCCAGAACTCGACGAAGAACCTGACGGCCTCTTCGGCCGCTACGCAATGCCGCACCTCCGGGACGATGATCGCGCTCGATGCCGAGGTAATCCGAAAACAGCGATCAACTGGTTCGCCGACGCGGTAGACGAGGGTGCCGGAGACCACATGGATGCGTCCCCACACTCCGCGCTTGGTGGCATGGTCCCGCTTGAGACCGTCCGGGAGGGTGGTTCCGTCCCACTCCGGCGTGCGGCGGAAGGCACGGAGCCCTTGCGGCCACTCCATGCGATCGCAGCGAACGCATTCGAGGACAGCGCCAAGCATGGATTCGCGACCCGCTTCGCCGACCACCCAAGGCCGGTTGACGAACGGCGGCCGATGGCGTGCATGTTGGCCGTGGCCGCAATCCAGATCCGCAACCCAATCGCCGCTGGCATCGAGATGGAAATCGACGATGGTTCGCTGCACGGCTTTATCGGATCGTTCGGATGTCGAAAGCCCACGCCGCATGCGCCGGCGAGATGCGGGCCGCGAACGCCCATGAGCACACAGGCGGCAACGGCTGGCTGTTCAGCCGTCTCGGCCGGTGGGGGGATCGAGTTCGGCGCGGATGCGCGCCGCATGGTGCGCCAGTTGCGCGACATCCGCCCTGGCGCGGGCGTGCAGGGCCGGCCTCTCGCCGGCGTAGCGCGGAACGACGTGGACATGGACGTGGAATACCGTCTGCCCCGCTGCGGTGCCGTTCAGCTGCATGATCATCAGGCCCGGCGGCTTGAACGCTGCCCGCACCGCCCGCGCCACCCGCTGGGTGGCAGCCGCCAAGTGGCCCAAGCCCTCGGCGCTGAGATCGAAGATGCTCTGTGCGGATTCGCGGGGGACGATCAAGGTATGGCCGGGACTCTGCGGCATGATGTCCATGAAGGCGAAGCAGTGTTCCTCGTCGAGAACCGCATGGGCATCCATCTCGCCCCGAAGGATCTTCGCGAAGACGTTGTTGCGGTCGTAGGACATGGGGCCGTATGGTAGCTCTTCCGCCAGCCAGTTGGCCACAGGGACCAGCAAGGAGAAGCCGCATGGAAGCCACGGACATCGAAATCGTCGAACTCGCCGAACAGCCGGCCATGGTGGTTCGCAGGAAGGTCGAGGTCGAACAGCTCGGCGACATCCTGCCTCGCGTCTCCGGGTATGTGATCCAAGCCGGCCAGCAGCCCGCCGGCATGCCGTTCGCGCGCTATTTCGATATGGACGGCGGCACCGTCAACCTGGCCGCCGGGCTGCCTGTGTCGGCGGCGCTCGGACCCTATGTCCGCAACAAGCTGGCATCAACCCCTTGATTCGGCGTAGTTTCTGGCTGGTTGTCCGGAACTTGGTACTTGTTTCGTTACCTGCCAAATTGCGAAAGCTTGGGTGTGCTCGTGGGTTTCTTCGATATCCCGAGTGGGCCTGTGGGCTTGCAAATCGACCAGAACCGCGTATTGTTTACATCGATCGACAGTTGATAGAGCCAACCAGAACATGAGACTCCCGCTGATGCTGTGGGTCGTGTTGTCGGCCATGCTCTCGTGGGCACAGCAGCCGATTGACGATGTCTACGAAGCTGGCGATGAGAGATTGGAAGGCGGCCAAGTTCCTATTCCGCCTCCGTTCAACCCCACCTCGCTGGACGAGGAGACGTTGGACGCCTACTTCCTACACCTGATTGAGCGGGAGGGTGAGGCATTCGCCGCGCTGGCACCAGCGGACGCCGTGCCTGTCTTGATTGCAGGCACGGCGCAGGCGTCGTCGAACGGAGTCTCCGAAGGTATGCACAGGGGAGTGTTGGGTGGCCAGGTTCCTATTCCGCCCCCATTCAACCCCACCTCGTTGGACGCGGAAACGCTGGACGCCTACTTCCTGGATTTGATCGGGCAAGAGGGCGATGCGTTTGCCGCGCTGGTGCCCGTGGGCGACATGCCCGTTTACGGTTGCTGCCGCAGCGTACGCTTCAATGGCCGGAATCTCGGAGGATGCGGCACGAGCGATCTCCACTACCGATGATGAGATCGTCGTGGGGTGGGTGAGTTGCAGCATTCAGGCGCACAATCCGCACAAGAGCAGAGATTCGGGTACTGTGAAGGCGAAAGCGTCGGGAAGTTGTGAGTTCGCGCCGTCGGGTCAAGGCATTCCACCTGCACCCGAGGCAATGTGGTGGACGCTGCGGATGGCGCTACTACTGGATGGTCGCGGGGTTATGGGCATCGCACGGTACAAGCAGAAGGGGTGGCGTCCCGAATGGCAGCAGAATTTCCCTCCAGGGCGCGGAACGCAGGTCGATTCCAGGAGGTGCATCAACGGCTACTACTGGCACTTCGCGCTCGTGTTTCTGCAGGTGCCGCCGCTGTATTCGGCACCGCCGATCGTCGCTGCAGCGCTGAACAACGCGAGCGTCACGCAATGCGGCAACTGACGCTTGAAGCGGGACAACTCGTGGAGCTCAAGAGGCTTTTGAGTCGCCTCGTCGACGCAGTTGCATTCAACGCGACGGTGACGCTGGTGCTCGCCCGGAATGCCGGCGTCGAGATGCCCTATGGAATCGATGTGGTGAACGACGAGACGAAAGCTCTTCGCAGCAAGATCGACGCGGTTTTCGAAGGCGTATTCGACGAAGAGGATTGACCAAGCTGGGATCCGGATTCCAATTGCGGGGGGCCGGCGTCTGGTCGATACGGAAAGGCCCAGCAGTGTTCCTCGTCGAGAACCACATGGGCGTCCATCTCGCCGCGGAGAATCTTCGCGAAGACGCGAAGACATTGTTGCGGTCGTAGGACATGGAGTCGTATGGTAGCTCTTCCGCCAGCCAGTTGGCCACAGGGACCAGCAAGGAGAAGCCGCATGGAAGCCACGGACATCGAAATCGTCGAACTCGCCGAACAGCCGGCCATGGTGGTTCGCAGAAAGGTCGAGGTCGAACAGCTCGGCGCGACGCTCGGCGGCATCCTGCCGCGGGTGTTCGGGTATGTGATCGAGGCCGGCCAGCAGCCTGCCGGCATGCCGTTCATGCGCTATTTCGACATGGACGGCGCTATCGTCAGCCTGGCCGCCGGGCTGCCTGTGCCGGCGGCGCTCGAACCCGACGGCGACATCGAACCCCACCTGCTTCCCGGCGGACGAGCGCTGACGGCCGTTCACCACGGCGACTACGCCGCCGTGGGCGCGGTGTGGGCGAAGGTCTGGGAGCGCGCACGGGGACTGGGCGTGACGCAGCGGTTCGGCGGCTGGGACGTGTACGCCAACGACCCCGCCGAAGTAGCGCCGGAAGAGGTGGAAACCCGCATCTACCTGCCTCTGGATAGCTGACGTCTCTCCGGGAGCGTCCAAGGCTTACAGTTCAAGCCCCCGCGGCACCCCAGGATTGGCCACGACCTGCACCCGCCGCAGGACGTCCCGGAACCGCTCCTCCTGCTCCGGCGTGTCGCGAGGCAGGCCGAGGCCGGTGCGGGTGGCGTATTCCCGGTGCTCGCGCAGGAAGTCCGGCAGTCCGTCGTAGGTGCAGGTCTGCGCCAGAGCGAGGATGTCGTCCGCGGTCACCGTGTCGCGCATTTCGTCCCACTTGCCTTGCAGAGACAGCGCGTGCAGCTTCAGCCCCAGCTCCTCCAAGCCGTGCAGCGCCAGCACCTTGTGGTAGGTGCGCGTGGAGCCGTAGAACGACAGCGCCCGGCGCATGGCCAGCACCTTCTGTTCGATCTCGCTGTCGCTGTCGCCGAGAATCAAGTAGCCGCTCTCGGCGATTTCGAGATCCGCCCAGGTGCGTCCCGAACGTTGCAGACCGACGCGAATCGCCGGCAGCAGCGCCTCGCGCATGTACTTGTCCGACATGATGCCGCCGTGGGGCATCACCACGTCCGCCGCTTCCCCCGCCACTCGCGCCATGCCGGGGCCGACCATGGCGAGTCCCACCTTGGGCCGGTCGAAGGGGATGGGGCCGGGATTGAAGTTCGGCGTCATCAGCGTATAGGTGTAGTGCTTGCCGAGGAACTCCGCCGGCTTGCCGTCCTGCCAGGAGTCCCAGACCGCATGCATCATGCCGATGAACTCGCGCATCCGCGGGGCCGGCGGCGTCCAGGTGCCGCCGAAGCGACGCTCGTTGTGGCCCTTCACTTGGCTGCCGAGGCCGATGCAGAAGCGACCGCCGGAGAGATGCTGGATATCCCAGGCTTCCATGGCCAGCACCATGGGGCTGCGCGGAAACGCGATGGTCACCGACGTCTGCAAGCCGATGCGTTCGGTGGCGGTAGCCGCCACGGTCATCGTGAGCATGGAATCGTGGGCCAGCTCGCCGCAAGTGATGCCGTCGAACCCGGCCGCTTCCGCTGCCCGCGCCTGCTGCGGGATCGCCCCCGGCCAGCCGCCGACGCCGGTCATGACTTTCATCGCTCGCATCGCACGCTCCCCTGATGACGGACGCGGAGATGATACGCCGAAGTCGGGAAGGAAGTAGAATCGTCCTCTTCTTCGGGACGGGATCGACCTCATGGCCAAGCGAGCGCACCTCATCGTCGGCGGCTATCCGCTGGGATCCACCGCCGGCCACGACATGGACTACGCGCGCATCGAACTGCTGCGCAAATTCTACGACGGCGGCTGCGGCACCACCGTCGGCAACAGCTTCGCCGACGTGGCGACCACGCTGGCCGGCGTCGACTTGCTGGTGAGCTACGTCGCCGGCCCCTATCCGGACGACGAGCAGTGCCGGACAATCGAGGACTGGCTGAGCCGGGGCGGCAAGTGGTTCGCCCTGCACGGCACCAGCGGCGGACGCGCCAAGCGCATCGACGGCGGCCGGCGGCGCAAGATGGTGAAGCTGGCCCACCACGACCTGCTCGGCGCGTTCTTCCTGAACCATCCGCCGGTGCGGCGGTTCGACGTGGAGGTGAAGGCACCGGCGCATCCGCTGCTCGCCGGCCTGCCGGCCTCCTTCTCGGTGGCCGACGAGCTCTATCTGCTCGAACCCCGGGGCGAGAGCACCGTGCTGCTGGCCACCGAGCTGCCGGCCGATCCCTCGCCGGAAGGCTTCGGCTTCGTCTACGACGAGGACACCTCGGCAGGTGCCAACGGCAAGACCCGGGTGCTGGGCCTGGAGCGCCGGGTAGGCGACGGCGCGGTGGCGTATGTGGCACTGGGGCACTGCCACTCCCCGGCCACCAACAGCCAGCCCTTCGTGGACCAAAGCATCGCCGCCGACGGCGCCACGCCGACGAAGTTTCGGGGCGCCTGGGAAACGCCGGAGTTCGGGCGCATTCTGGACAACGCGGTGCAGTGGGGAAGCGCTTGAGCGGAATCTGGTCTGGATGGAGGCGCTGGCGGTAGCTGGACTATTCGACACGCTCTGCGTCCTCGCCGGTCAGCCGGCGGCCGGCATGTTCGCCAGCAGCGCCAGCGGATTGCCCCACGGGTCCTTGAAAAAGCCAAGCCACACGTCGATGGCGTCGCCGCTGACGGGATCGTCGAAGCCGGCGGCGATGCGCCTTGGCTCTTCGGTGAACGCCACGCCCCGTTCCTTCAGGCTGCGGGTGGCTTCCTCGATGCGGCCGTCGGCGCTGAAGTAGACGATGCTGCCAGGTTTCGGCCGCGGTACGCGCTGGACGATCAGGTTGGTTTCGCCGCAGCGGATGAACAAGCTCTCGCCAATGATGCCGACGAACTCCAAGCCCAGGGTTCCGCAATAGAACCGTCGCGCCTCGTCGAGGTCCGTACAGTGCAGCTCCACCTGGGCGATTTTCTCCGGCGACCAGTTCATGCGGCTGCCGGCCATTTGAACGGCTTCGGCGGGACTTCGGCAGTCCGCTCGAGCACTAGCTGGCGATTCACCCAAGCCGCGGCGAGCTTCGCAGAGGATCGCCGCGGGAACGGCATGGGCTGTGCTGCCACGAGCCTCGGCAAAACCTGCCTCGGCCGGGAACGCCATCGGCATGTTCGGATAACGCGGGCTGTCGCTTCCCGGCCCCGCCGGTCATTCGCGCAACGGCGGGATGGATTTTCTCTGGCGCACCGAGTGTCGATGCTCGGGTCGCTGGATTACGGCAGGTCGAAGCGGTCGAGCAGTTCCCCGCCGGTGGCGCAGTCGATGATCCAGCCGCCCGCCTTGGCCAGATGTTCCGCATCCGACACCGTCGCCAAGCGGCGGCCGAACTCCTCGCCCGTGGCGGCCCCGAACTTGCGGGTCGCCTGCTGGCGCAGCAGCGCTCGCTCGGCTGCCAAGCCCTGTTCGACGCCTCGTCGCAGCCCTTCCTCCACGCCTTCCTGCCGGAATTCGGCCTCCCATTCTTCCACTCTCTGCAGCAGCGTCGTCATCTCCTCGCTCTCCTCTGCCAGCAATTCTCGCTCCATCTTCGCAACCGCGCCCTCGTCCGCATCCGGGAACAGCCGCCGCAGCGTTGGCGACAGCCATGCCCGGATCGCCTGGCGCAGTTCCCGGACGGTCTCCTCGTCGAGCGCCTCCGGCAGCCACGCCGCCAGCGATCGCAGCCGCTCGGCCAGCTCTCCGAGCGAACCCGCGCCCTCGAGACCCAGCACCGCCATAGTCGGGTTGCGACAACAGGAATGCTCGCGCCGCGGCCGCCGGGCGTCAAGGAGCAGGTGCGCGGATCCCGCCGGCAACAGCAGCTCGCCATCATCCGAGACGCCGATGTTCTCCGCCACGCCGAGCGCGGGCCAAGTTTCGCGTCCGGAGTAGACGACGACGGACAGGATGCGCAGCTTGCCGTCGGCGTCGAGCTGCCGCTCCCGTCTCAGATCGTTTTCGGCCATGCTCTGGTAGCGACGCACCCGCGTCGGCATGTTGCGGTCCACGCTGGATTGGAACTCCAGCAGCAGCACCAGCGATCGCTCCGACTCGTCGGCATAGTCCACGCGCCAAGCGGCGTCGCCGTAGCGCTGGGCGCCGGACGTGGTCCAGTTGGCGGAGATCCGCCTCAGGGTGGCGAAGTCGAGGCGCTCGGCGAGCGACGGCGCGACGGCGCGAAGCAGATGCTCCACCATGGCCGGCAGGGCGAACAGGTGTTTCCACGCGGTGTCCATATCCATGGCGGCACGGTATCGGGCGCGGATCGACGGATGGAAGTGGAAATCTCTCTTCGTGGCGTAGGAGATCGCTGTCGTTTCGCGGGGGAGATCGCCCCTGTTTCGAGTCAAATCCACGAGGGGCCGTTGCGCGGGGCCTGGGATTCGGCATCTTCGGTTCGTTGGCAGCGTCAGCGGCGATCCACGATGCCAGCTTCCGGAAATTCCTCTGGCCGCCGCCAGAAAATCCGCCACGGGGACGGACGTCTCCCCCGAACCCGGCGATGGCGAGGCGCGCTCGGCGGCACCCGCCCGCGGCGAACGCGACGCCAAGCTCGTCACGATGCCGGCGGATGGTCGGCTCGCCTTGGTAGAGGCTCCAGCCGTCGGAGCGGCTATACTGGCAACTCGCCCACGCCGCGAATCTGCCATGTCCTCAGACAAACCCATCGCCCTGCGCGGAGCGCCCGGCTCGCCCTACACCCGAAAGATGCTGGCCGTGCTGCGCTTTCGCCGCCTTCCCTACCGCTTTCTGGTGGGACTGTGGTCCAAGGAGGCGCATCTGCCTGCGTCCAAGGTGGATCTCCTACCCACGTTCTATTTCGATACGCCGGATGGCGGCGTGGAAGCCGTGGTGGATTCCACGCCGATCATCCGCAGGCTCGAAGCGGAAGCCTTCGGGCGCTCCGTCATTCCGAGCGATCCGGTGCTGGCGTTCGTCAACTATCTGCTTGAGGACTATGCGGACGAGTGGCTCACCAAGCCGATGTTCCACTACCGCTGGCGTTATCGGGCGGATATCGACCTGGCGGGCGAAATCCTGCCCCGCTGGCGCGATCTCACGGCCAGCGATGCCGACATCGAGCCGAGGTCGCGCTTCGTGCGAGACCGGCAGATCGGGCGTCTGCATGTGGTCGGCAGCAACGACACCACCGCGCCGGTCATCGAGGACAGCTACAAGCGCTTTCTGCGCTGTCTCGGTGCGCACATCGGCAATGGCCCCTTCGTATTCGGCTCGCGTCCGGCATCGGCGGACTTCGGCCTCTACGGGCAGCTCACGCAGCTTGCCGCGTTCGACCCCACGCCGTCGCAGCTCGCCGCCGCCATCGCGCCGCGAGTGCTCGCCTGGGTGCAGATCGTGGACGATCTCTCCGGCCTCGAGCCGACGGACGACGATTGGATCGGCCGCGACGCCGTATCGGCGACATTGACGGCGCTGCTGGCGGAAGCCGGCAGAACCTATGTGCCGGCTCTGCTTGCCAACGCCCGGGCCGTCGAGGCCGGCGCGGCGCAGGTGGAGACCGAAATCGACGGGCGACCGTGGCTGCAGCGCCCATTCCCCTATCAGGCCAAGTGCCTGCAATGGGTGCGACAGGAATACGCTCGTCTCGACGTCGCCGATCGCGCCGCCGCAGACCGCATGCTGGCCGGCACCGGCTGCGAAGCGCTGTTCCGCAGTCCTTGAGCGCCGAAGAAGTCGCCCCCGAATCGAGTTTGCCGCTACCACGCATTTGCACGAAAGGTACGAGGTGCCAATGTCCGCTCGGCTCGCCAGTTGGCACCTGCCCCGTTACTCCGGGCAAAAACTCGCCGGCGCTGCCCCATGCCCGCAACGGCAATTCCCGCCAACCGGGAATTGCTGGAAGAACCGAAGACTTGGGCGCGTCGAAAACAATAGCTGCCGCAAACTTTTCAGCCGCTGTCGGCATGATCGCCGCGATTGCGTCGGCGACGGCAGAGCGACGATGTCCAGGCGGCTTCCGAGGAAGACGCTGTGCGCCCGGGGCTGCTGCGCGAGGTGCGCGAGCGCATCGACCGCGTCGACGACCCGGCGGCCGCGGTCGGGGTCGAGTCTGGCCGGCTGCCCGATGCCGGAGTGGGCGGCGTTCGGGCTGAAGCAGCCATCGCTGCCGCAGTTCGACGGCTATCGGTACGCAGGACGGTCGGACAGGGAACGCGGCTGCCTGCTGCAGAGCAGAACGTTCGGCCAAGCGGTTGCGACTCGCTCGGCGTTCTTTTCCTGGTTGGCCTCTTTGCTTTCGCCGCCTGCGAACGGCAGCCGCACGACATCAGGCGCGGCAGATCGTCGTCGATCGGGACGGGGCATCGCCTTGCGCACGGGCGCGTCTGCAAGCCGCGAGAGCCGAGGTGGACGGCATCGCGGCTGCCATGTCGACGCTGTCGAGTGGCGGTTGCCATCGTCAGTCCGTGGAATCCCAAGACGGGGAAGAAAGAGTTGAAGACTTCGGTTCGCCGCCCTGCCTCGGCGAGGCGGCAGAGGATCAGGCTGGCTCGGCGGCCGATCGCTGCCGTCGCGCCTCGAACAGCAGCACCGTCGCTGCCATGGCAGCGTTCAGGGAGTCGGCGCGACCGGCCATGGGAATGCGAACGGCCTGGCAGCGTCCGGTCCGCCACTGTGCGTCGAGGCCGCGGTGTTCGCTGCCGACGACAACGGCGGCGGCGGCACGGAAGTCCGCGGCCGCATAGTCCATTTCAGCAGCCGGACTGGCTGCGATCACGCGGATTCCCCGTTCGTCCAGCCACTCGCGCACCGCAGCCGCCGTCGCCACCGCCAGCGGCACGCTGAACAGCGTCCCCGCGCTGGCGCGCACCACGTTCGGATTGAACGGATCGGTGGCTGGATCGGCAACCAGAACGCCGCTGGCGCCGGCCGCGTCCGCGCAGCGCAGCAGAGCGCCGAGGTTGCCGGGCTTCTCGATGGCGGCAGCGACGAGCCATAGGGCAGGCTCGTGGTGCCGGTCGGCCTCGGAATCCGACAGCTCGTCGAGCGTCGGCGACGGCATCTCGGCAACGCCGAGCACCCCTTCGGGATGGCGCTGGTAGGCCATCTTCTCGAATACAGACCGGGTGGCGGGTTCGCGCTCGGCGCCAGCGGCTGCGAAATGCCAAACCAAGTCGCCCTCGCCCCTGCCGGCAAACAGCTCCTCGCAATAGAAGATGGTCTGTACTGGAAAGTCGGCTTCTGCAGCGTGGGCGAGTTGCCGATGGCCTTCGATGACGAACCGGCGCTGGCGGTTGCGATGGCGTCGATTGCGGAGCCGGACGACGTCCTTGACGCGGGGATTGCGAAGACTCGTCAACATGCCGCAGTCGGCAACGGGCGCGGCGGGCGGGGGCTGAACCGGGCACGCGCCAAGTCTGCCACCAGCGCCCGCATCCAAGGCTCGCCTCGGATGCGGGCGTAGCGTTCCAGCAAGGCGACGGTGAGGCCATTGACGTAGCGATCGTGATCCGCCAGGCCGTAGCGGGCGAGGGTTTCCAGATCGGTCCCGTCTAGCGCCAAGTTGCTCAAGGCGTAAAGGACGTTGGCGCGCACGGTGGAGCGGGACATGCCGCCGTTGCCGGTATTGTCGGGTTCCACCGTCGGATTCAGCCGCGCCAGCAGTCGCCGAGCGGAAACCGGTGTGTCGGGGACGCGGGCGATGTTGCCCAAGGCGTAGGCGGCGTTGGAGCGGACCAGGTCGTCGGCGTCGTTCTCCAAGCGGTCGAACAGCGCGTAGGTGGCAGCCTTGGTGGCCAGCCGCGCTTCCCCCGCGCCGTATGTTCCGACGCGCCGTACCCGCGCATCTGCACTCGCCATCGCATCGAGCAGAATCGGCTCGCACACGGCCCCGGCAATGCCGGCGGCATAGGCCATGACGCGCCGTACGGCTTCCTCGCCGCGGTTGAGCAGCCGGCCGAGTTCCCGGCGCATCACCGCGTCGTTGTACGCCAGGGCGCCGATTTCGTAGGCCAGATGTACGCGCTCGTCCTCCGCGGACGCTTGTTCGATACGCTCCACCTGGTCGGCGCGAACGACAGCCGGCTGCCAGTCGGCATCACCCCGCAGCCAATGCCAAATGGCCTCGACGATGCGATCAAGCGGGCTGGGCGCCGGCGCTGGCAAGGGCTCGGCAACGAGGTTTCGCCAAGACGGACGGAGCGGGTCCCGGGTGCGGAAGTAGTAGAACTTGTACATGAAGCGGCGGCCGTCGAACGCCGGGCTTGCCCGGCTGCCGCGGTGCATCAGGTCGTAGTGGGCCAGCACGGCGCTGCCCGCTGGCAGATGAATTTTGTGCCGGCGCACGTTGTCGATGCCGAGCAGGTCCAGCACGGCTTGGAGGCGACGATCGCGGGCGTCGAGATCGTCCGTGGCCAGCTCGTCGGGGCGGATATGCTTGTCCACGGCGTCGCCGCGGTGCCAAGCGCCGTCGTCCTTTTCGAAGTTCGTAGTCCAGTACTGGGTACCCGGAAGCACTTCCGTGGGGCCGCTGTCCTCGGTGACCTCTTGCGGATAGTAGAACAGCATCGCCCAATTGGGCCGGTGGGTGCGGTAGTGGGCGCGGTCGTTCCAGGGCAGGTTGCCGTCCTGGTGGAAGCTCTGATCGCGGGTCGTCGCTTCATGAACGAAATGATGGGGATGCAAGACGAAGTCTTCACCGAGTACGCTGGCAAGTGCGCCCTGCACCGTGCGCGATGCCAGGAACCGCTCCAGGAGGGGAACGCGCGCCCGCAGGTTGTCGCCGATGATCTGCAAGTGGACGGAGTCGCCGCCGACGGCGCGGGCCTCGTCGTGGACTTGGCAGGCGGCGTCGAACATCGCGGCGTGGAAGTCCGCGCCCAGCTCGTCTGGGGACAGCACCACGAAGCCGTCGCGCAGGTAGCGCGTCATCTGGTCGTCGTCTAGCAGGTAGTCGTCCATCGTCGCCTCGTCTGTCCTGGTGCGCCAGCCAAGTTCGCCACGCGCCGTCCATTATCTCGCACCCTTTCCTTGACGGAACACCCCCGCACTTGCGCCCGCTCCTGGTTTGCGCGAAAGTCGGTCCATCGATTTGCACCTGGGGGAGAGTGCCATGAGAGCGATTTCCGCGGATTCCCACGTCGTCGAATCCGAGGACGTGTTCATCGGCCTGCCGGAACGCTTCGGCGACGACGCGCCGAGGATCGTCGGTGCCGGCACGGTGGAGGATGCCATCATCATTCCGTCCAAGGGGCCGCGCGGCGTGCGTCGGCGCATGGGCTTCGCTGGCATGCGCAAGCGCGACGGTCTGATCTTGCAACGTCGCCGGGGCCACAAGCCGGAAGTGGACGACATGCGGGACGACGAGGCCAAGCGCATCCTCGCCAAGGGCTACGACGGTCTGCGCCCCGGCATTCGGGACGGGGCATGGCGGCACGAGGACCAGGACGAAGACGGCATCGACGCGGAGTTTCTCTACCCGGGCTTCTTCGGCCTGTTCAGCATCGAGAATACCGAGTTGCTAGTGGCCTGCCAGCAGAACTACAACGATTGGCTACACGACTACGCCAACGCCTCCAATGGGCGGCTGTTCGGCCTTGCCGCCATTCCCGTCCAGGATCCGCAAGCCGCGGTGGCGGAGCTGGAACGAGTAATCAAGAAGGGCTTCAAAGGCGGCTGCATTCCCTGCGCGGCACCGCCGGACGCGCCCTACAAGGACGAGCGCTACGAGTCGGTCTGGGCGCTGGCCGAGGAGGCCAGCTTTCCGCTGTCCATGCATGTCGGCACCAACGCCTACGTGCCGGCGCAGTACCGCCAGAAGAATCCTCTGCCCCGGGACGAGACCGCCGACTACGCGGCCACCCCGGGCACCATCCAGCGCACCCTAGTGGATCTGATGTGCCGGGGCGTGGCGACGCGGCATCCGAAGCTGAAGTTCGTGGTTGGCGAGTTCAACGCCGGCTGGATCGCCCACTGGCTGGACCGGGTGGACCAGGGCCTGTTGCGCGAACATCGCTTCAAGAGTCGGGATTTCACCGGCGAGCGGCCCCACGATGTGTGGCGACGGCAGTTCTACGCCACCATCGAGGACGACCGCCCGGCCGTGCTCACCCGCGAGATCATCGGCATCGACAACCTGATGTGGGGTTCGGACTACCCCCACGTGGACTCCACCTGGCCCTGTTCCATGGCAGTGCTCGATGAGATCTTCGAGCGTGTGCCCGATGCGGATCGGGCCAAGATCACGCGGCAGAACGTCAAAGCGCTTTACGGAATCTAAAGGGAAGCAACGCCATGCATACGCTGACTACCGAACAGCGCCGCCGGTGGCAAACCGACGGCTATCTGCATCTCGAAGGCGTCCTGGCCGCCGATCAAGTGCGGTTCTTCTCCGAGGAGATGGATCGCATCCGCGCCGTTCCCGGCTGGGAGCCGGATCCGCGCCAAGGCAAGGACCTGCCTATCGGCCACTACGCCTGGCTCGATCACGCCCGGGATCTCGACCCCGCCGGCTTCATGGATCGGCGCGATCTGCTCGCCTACCACCAGGCGTTCCTCGACTTGATCGACGCTTCGCCGGTATTCGACTACATCGTGGACATCATGGGGCCGTACATCCTGCTCAGCATGACCCAGGCCATCGTGCGGCCGGCGGACCCGAAGTTCCCCGGCTACACGCATACCGACGGCGGCGAATCCTTGCGCGTAATGCGCTTGCAGGATTCCAGCCCGCCGCTGGCCCTGAAGGCGATGTTTCTGCTCACGGATGTAACGGAGGAGAACAGCAGCAACCTGACGGTGTTTCCCGGCAGCCATCTGCGGCAGATTCCGTACAAAGGCGAGCGAGCGCCGTACCCCAACCTGGGCTGGTCCGGCGGCAGCGAGAACACGCCCCGGGGCTTGAGCGCGGTAACGCCGTATTCGCCGGGCGCGGCGCAGCTGCTCGGCAAGGCCGGCGACGTCTACCTGTTCCCCCATGCGCTCTGGCATGGCCCGTCGCGTAACGAATCCGGCAAGCCGCGCAAAGTGCTGCTCTACAACTACTGCCAGCTATGGATGCGCTGCTACGACTTCGACGCCATCCCGGCCGTGGCCCAGTGCGCCACGCCCCGGCAACGCCGGCTGCTCGGCGATTTGGGCTACGACTTCCGCCCAGGCTCGTATTTCTATGTGCCGAAGGATCAGGTGGAGGTGATTCGGGGAGAGCGGCAGATGGCGGCGTAGGAGGAACCCGAGCCAAGCGGGTCGCCAGGAAATCAGCCCGACCAGATGCCGAAAAAGCGCGGAGCGGTCGAGAGCGGAATACTTCCCGCAAGGAACAAAGCGATCGCCCCCAAGCGCAACCTTCGGCACCCCGCCGAACCTGCCGACGGGATGGGGATATGGCGAGTCTCCGATGATTCAGCGCCACCGCGCTTCGCTGGACTGCCTCGTGCTGCACGGCTCGGACGCAAGTGTGCCGCAAGTGCGCATAGCCCCTTGGCACCGTTGATAGCAAACTCGGATGTCCGCCGCCGACCGAGCACGACAGGAGGATGGAGGAGACTTCAGGACGTACGCGGCTTCATCTGCGTCAATCGACACTTGGTGCCGGTTGTGCAATGCGGGCGAGAACGTAGGCGATCAGGCTCGGGATTCCCCGTCGCCAGCGATCGGCGGCGGGACGCCAGACGAGATCGGCCTCTTCGAGCGCCCACAGCGCTTCGGGAAGATTGGGTGCTTCCATTCCGCGGACGGGAACCAAGCCGTCGAGCGCATGCAGCACATGAACGTCGAGCTCCTCCGCCGTCAGTTCTTCCCGGTCGCCGAAGGCACTCGCCACTGCATCCGCAACGGCGACGCACTGCCAAGTTCGCAGCTTCTCGAAGCACTCGGCGTAGAGATCCCGGCGCATGGACGCGATGTCGGGCGCGGCGGATTCCACAGCTTCGGCATCCACGACGCGAGCGCTGGATTCTTGGACCTGCATCCAGATCTCGTCGCCCCAGCATTGCAGGAAGAACGGGTATCCCTGGGCATCTTCGATAATCTCGTCCAGCGCGTCCGGGGCGACTTCGATTCCGTCCTGGGCCATCGGCTCGACGATGGCGGTGGCGGATTCGGACGCGACGAGCCGTTCGAGGGGTATTCGCCTTCCGCGCATGGCGAACGAGACTTGCGCATCGTCGAGCGTTCGCCAGATTTGAGACCGCCCTGCCAGCACCAGTCCGAACGGTACCGTGTCGGACAACTCCTGGCCGGCGTTCAGCAGCATTTCCGCGCCTTGGGGCGCCAGCGTGTGGGCTTCGTCCACGACGAGAACGGCCGGCCGCTGGCGACACGCCTCGAACATCTTCTGTTCGGCCGTCCATTCGTCCGTTCCGGGCGGGAGTCCCTCTCGGGCGACTACGGAACCTAGTGCCACAGGCGTTTCGATCCTTCGCGGCGTTGTCCAGATCACGTCGCAGACATCTCGGTGCTGGCGTTGCGACAGCTCCGCGAATTCTCGAAGCAGCGTCGTTTTTCCGTAGCCGCGCGGGGCCGTGACGACATGCAGGGCACCGCCTCTGCCTGCTGCCACACGATCCCGAAGTCGCCGCAGCTCGCCCATCTCTCTCGTGCGCCCGGCCATCGTCGGCGGGCGCGCCATTCCGGGGGCGAATGGAGACGACTGAGCCATGCGCGTCGCAGCCGCTTCAACCGAAGGAGCCGGATGATACGAGCATGGATGCGAAATCGCTATCGCGGGTGGCGTGCGCCGCCGGCCGATTTCGAGCATCGCCCGGATGACGTTCGCCACGAAGCGGCCGATCCGGTTGGCTTGCGCTTGGAGTTTCTGCCCTTGACGACGGCGCCCAGGATGCTCACCGACTCCAGGGAGAAGGAGCCAGTCCGGGCCAACCTGCCGTGACGATCAGGTCACCCCCAAGGCCAGCATGGCATCGGCGACTTTGACGAACCCGGCGATGTTGGCGCCAGCGACATAGTCGATTCTGCCGCTGCGCCCGTAGTCCTTGCCGCAGCGCGCGCAGCGGTCGTGGATGTCCTGCATGATTCGGCGCAACCGCTGCTGCATCTGCTCGCCATCCGAAGCGATGCGCATGGCGTTTTGGCTCATTTCCAGTCCGGAAACCGCGACGCCGCCGGCATTTGCCGCCTTGCCGGGGCCGAAGAGCACGCCGGCCTCCTGCAAGGCGTGAGCGGCGTCGCTGGTGGTCGGCATGTTGGCACCCTCCACCACTGCCTGGACGCGGTTGCCAATCAGCGTTTCGGCGTCGCTCGCATCGAGTTCGTTCTCGGTGGCGCAAGGCATGGCGATGTCGCAGGGGACGCTCCACGGCCGCTGGCGCGGATGGAAAGCGGCGCTGGCGAAGACGTCGCAGTAGGCCCGGATGCGGCCGCGACGGACGAACTTCAGTTCCTTCACCCAATCGAGCTTCTCGTGGGTGAAGCCCTGGGGATCGTGGACGAAGCCGTCCGAGTCGGACAGCGTCACGGGCTTGGCGCCGAGCTGCAGCAGCTTCTCGGCAGCGTAGACGGCGACGTTGCCGGCGCCGGATACCGCCACTGTCCGGTGTTCGATGTCCTTGCCTGCCGAGCGCATCATGTCCTGCAGGAAATAGACCGCGCCGTAGCCGGTGGCGAGCGGTCGAACCGAGGAACCGCCGAACGCCGGGGCTTTGCCGGTGAGCACCCCCTCGACGCCCCCCGTGATGCGCTTGTGCTGACCGAACAGATAGCCAATTTCGCGCCCGCCGACGCCGATGTCGCCGGCGGGCACATCGACGTCCGCGCCGATATGGCGATACAGCTCGGTCATGAAAGCTTGACAGAAGCGCATGATTTCGTTTTCGGATTTTCCCTTGGGGTCGAAATCCGCCCCGCCCTTGCCAGCGCCTAGCGGCAGACCGGTGAGGCCGTTCTTGAAGATCTGCTCGAATGCCAAAAACTTGAGCACCGAAGAATTGACCGATGGATGGAACCGCAGGCCGCCCTTGTACGGACCGATGGCGTTGTTCATCTGTACGCGATAGCCGCGATTGATGCGGACTCTGCCGGCATCGTCCTGCCAGCAGACGCGGAAGGAGACCACGCGATCCGGCTCCGCCATGCGTTCCAGAATCCGCATCTCGCGGTAGCGGGGATGGTCTTCCAGGAAAGGCAGGATGTTCGCGGCGACCTCTATCACCGCCCGATGGAACTCCGCCTCGCCCGGGTTGCGACTCTCCAGATCGGCCCCGAATCGGCCAAGCATCATCTGCGCGGACGACACGGCTGCAGTCTCCTGCGATAAGACGATGGAAAGCTAGCGCTCAGTCGAAAGCGCTGAAGATATCCTCGTTCAGTTCCTGGTAGATCTCCGGCTTCTGCCGGATCGACTGCAAGCAGAACTCGTCCACCCCGGCGTCGATGAACGCTCCGCAGCGGTCGATCACGTACTGCGGCGGGCCGATCATGGTCCAATCGTTGCCGCGGCGAATGCGTTCGGCGTCTTTCTCGTCGCGGACGATGCGCATGGGCACATGCACGGAGCGCTTGATCTCCGACGGGGGCCTTCCTACCGCCTCGCAGTGCTGCTCGACGATGCTCCAATGCCGCTTTAGGTCCTCCGGACCGCAGATGGCGTTCATGATGTCGCCGTACTTCGCCAAGGTGCGCAGGGTACGCTTCGGGCCGGTGCCGCCCACCATGACGGGAATCTTCCGCTTCACGCCCTTGGGCGCGAACGGCGCCTGCTTGAGCTGGTAGTGCTTGCCGTTGAAGTCCACGAACCGCTCGGCGGTGAAGAGCGCATGGATGAGCTCGCAGGCTTCCTCCAAGCGGTCCTGGCGCTCGCCCATGGACGGGTACTGCCAGCCGTAGGCATCATGCTCGCGGATGTTCCAGCCGGCACCGATGCCGAGAATGCAGCGCCCGCCGGAAATCTCGTCGATGGTGGCCGCCATCTTCGCCGTCAGCGCGGGATTGCGGTAGGTGTTGCCGGAAACCAGGACGCCGAGTTCCAGGCGGCTGGTGACCGCGGCCATGCCGGCCAGCAGCGACCAGCCCTCCAGGGTGGGCAGCAGGTCGCTCTCCGCCACGTCCACGGTGCGCGTCCAGGGCGGCACGAAATGGTCGTAGGTGTAGACGCTGGTCCAGCGCCCCGCTTCCATGACGGCGAGTACGCTCTTGATTTCCTCCCAGGACGTCTGCTGGTTGTAGAACTGCGATCCGAACATGAAGTTGACCTTGCGTTGTTGCGAAGAGGGTGGCGAAACGCCAAGCATGCCGCAATCTAGCCCCGCGTTCCACTCTACGAACGCGACCCGCTTGCAGGGCAATCGCGTCTGAGATTTCCTTGGTCCGTCCGTCGCGGTATCCGCGAACGAGTAGCCCGGAGTCTCGTCGGTCTCATGCCAACGCCATCTCGAAGGCGGCGAGGTTGCGACTCGCGCGGCTGAACTCCACCGCGATCAGGTGGATCGGCCAGTCCAAGTGCCGGTATTTGTCCGCGTAGCCGCGCTGGCGCAGCTGCGCCATCGCCGCCCCTTCCCCGGCCTGCTCGATCACCTTGAACTCGAACAGGTACACGTTGCCGTTGAAGCGCACCGCCGTGTCCAGACGGCCCCGGCTGCTGCTGTCCTCCACCGCGATGTCCAGTCCCAGCCCCGCAAAGTACGAGTAGAACACGCTGGCGTAGTACCCCTCGTAGCCGGCGATGGGGTTGTTCGCATGCCATTCGTACGGGATGCTCTTGAACAGCGCTCGCAGCAGTTCCTCCAGACCCGCCAAATCGTTGGCCCGCAGCAGCCGATGCAGCCGGATGTCCCCCCTGCCGAGGAGAGGGCGGCACCAAGGCGCGCAGCAGTCTTCTATTCAGGCTCTGGCGCACCTCCCGGTTCGGATAGCCCAGCCGGTACAGGGTCAGCCCGTCCAGGCCCTCTTCGCCGGCAATGGTCAGGTAGCCGGTCTGGAACAGCGGCGCCTCGGTGGCCGTGTCGTCCACGTCGAAGGCGGACAGCAGCTCGTCGGTGCCGACCAGGCCGTCCAGGGACGGGGTATCGATGCCGCGCTCGAGCAGCTTGCCGATCAGGAACGACGGCGTACCGGTCTCGAACCAGTGTGCGCGGAACTCGCGGCTGTCGAACAGCAGCAGGATGTCGTAGGGGTTGTAGACCTTCTCCCTGCCGCGCCAGCCGTAGCCGTCGTACCAGTCGCGGATCCTGTCCCGGGGAAGGTACGGCAGTTCCGGGCGAACACCGCGTCCAAGTCTTCTTCCGTGTAGCCGCAGATGGCCGAGCAGCGCGGGTCCAGGGTGATGTCGGTGAGGTTGTTGATATCCTAGAAGAGACTCACTTTCGAGAACTTGCTCACCCCGGCAATGAACGTGAACTTCACGTGCGCGTCGCTGAACTTGATGGTGCCGTACAGGCCGCGCAGGAAGTTACGGTTGGCGCGGGCGGCTTCCGGCTGCTCCAGCGCATTCAGGATCGGCTTGTCGTACTCGTCCACCAGCACGAACAACGCGCCGGCCGCTCTGCTCGTGCAGCGTCTCGAGCAGGTGGCTGAAGCGCGCCGGGGCGCTGTCGTAGCGCGGCGCCACCTGCAGTCGGCGCTCCAGCGCGTCGAGCTGCGCCAGCGCCTCCTCCCGCAGCCGGTCGGGATCCTTGAGGTCGCCACGGCTGAAGTCCAGACGCACCACCGGACGACACGCGGACCAGTCCCAGCGATCATGGACGGCCAGACCCCGGAACAGCTCCTCGCGGCCTTCGAACAGTTCCTTCAGGGTGTCGACGAACAGGCTCTTGCCAAACCGCCGCGGGCGGGAGAGAAAGTAGTGGGTACCCCCTCGACCAGTCGCCGGGCGTAGTCCGTCTTGTCCACGTCGTAGCAGCCTTCCTCGCGGATCTTGCGGAAAGTCTGGATGCCGAGCGGCAGCTTCCGCCGTCCCGCCCGGGAAGTGGAATCGGATTCCACGTTCGTCATGGCCTGCGACCGTTCGTATTCGGGCATTGGACCCTTTGGACGGCAGCGGCGTCAACGTCGAGGTTCGTACAAGCGTTGGCATCGACGCCGGCAAGCGCCTCCAGCGATGCCGCAAGCAGCCTCGAAACGAATCGGCACCCCATCGAACCACGTCCGTTGGGGTGCTGGCGATCTGCGCTCCGGGGCAACTGTCCGATATTCGATCCCCCTATAGAAAAGCACCCTCGTTTTAAACCGGCCCAAGCGGGGTGAAGAAAGTATGGCCATGGCCATACCCCGAATGCGCGTCAACACGGTGCGCGGCCTTGGCGTTCATCAAGGATACTCGCAGCAGGCGGGCATCGAGAGAGACGACCGGACGCGGCACTAGGGCATGTCATTCGAGCTTCGCGTTCCACTCGCGAACGCGATCCGCTTGAGCGGCCAGCAAGGCGTCGATTTCTCCGGTCACTTCGATTTCCGCAATACGGTCGCCTTGGCGGATCGCATTGACGACGGCTAGGTCCGCGTCGTCCGCCACTTCTCCGAAGATCGAGTGCGCGTCGTCCAGCCACGGGGTCGGCACATGGGTGATGAAGAATTGCGAGCCGTTGGTGCCGGGTCCCGCATTGGCCATGGACAGGCGGCCGGGCCGGTCGTGACGCAGAGTGGCGTCGAACTCGTCCTCGAAGCGGTAGCCCGGGCCGCCGCTGCCTGTCCCCTGGGGGCAGCCGCCCTGAATCATGAACTTGGCGATGACGCGATGGAACGTCAGGCCTTCATAGTAGCCGCTCCTAGCGAGATTGACGAAATTGGCGACGGTGACCGGGGCGCGGCGGGAGAACAACGCGAGATGAATCGGGCCCTTCGAGGTTTCGATCTTCGCTTGGATTGTCATCGATGATGTTCCTTTGCGGGTTGCGATGGGGGAGGCGAGCGGAAACGATCCTTGGCACGCCATAGGGCGATAGCCGGCAGGGAGAGGAGTCCGGCGGCGAACAGCCCGAGCGGCCAGCCGCCGCCGCGCGGGTCGATGATGCTCCACACCAGCATGGCGACGGCGATCTGCGCTGCGTACAGCGCCGCCCACGGCCACATCCAGCGCGACATCTTCCAGAAGCCGTAGGAACCGGCGCCGTAGATCAGCCAGTGCAGCGGCTCGGTGAGCTTGGCGTGCCAGCCGCGCAGCACGAAGCCGAACCACACTTCCTCGTCTTCGGCCACCGGCTTCCAAAACAAGTCGAACGGCAGGTAGATGAAGGTCATGTAGAGGCAGAAGCCCCACATCAGCGTCATCCACCAGGGACGAGCTTCGAGTTCCTGAATGAGCGCGCGCCAGCCTTGCGGCCGGCCCGAGCTCGCGTCGTTCATGGAGATACCAGCCGCACGGATGGGAAGCAGTTTTCGATTCGGGACGTATCCGCTGCTGCCGCAGCTGTTCCCACTACAGCACCATGGGCAGCGGAAAACGAGCGACGGCTTGAAGGCCTATCTCGCGTCTGCTGTCCTGCGCCGCGCTGTTGCCGGCGAACAAGCACATATCGCCCATCGCCGTCATCGAGGATGTCTAAGACGTCCCCAGGTTCCGCATCCGCAACGACGATGGGCCGCATGGAATGCCCTCGCGTCTCGTACATGGTTTTCCCCCAAAGGCCCGGAACACTGGCGCGACGGGAAGAATCGAGAGCTACAGTCAGTCGTCTTGCGCCCGCGGCCCCTTGCGCTTGTACCAGTCGTTGTCCCGGAACTGGCCGTCGCGCCAGCGCACCGCGTCCCGCATGCCGAGTTCGCGCATCTTCTCCTGCCAGTCGTAGGAAAAGCCGGTGAACTGGCCCGCGGCGTCCAGATCCGTGCTGCTGCGCACCGAGGAGTAGATGCCCATGTTCTCGTAGAAGCGGTTCATGTTGAGCTTGAGAATGGCCAAGTGGTCCGCGGACATCACCGCGATGCGGTCGGCGAAAGCGACGGTGCGATCGTCGAGTTCGTCCTTCGGCCAAGCGTAGTTGATCATGCCGATCGCCTCGGCCTCGGCACCGGTGACGTTCTCGCCGGTGTAGTAGAGCTCCTTGGCCTTGCGCATGCCGATCACCAGCGGCCAGATGACGCCGGTACGCGAAGTGCCGAGACCACGCAGGCCGGGATGGCCTAGCTGGGCATCGTCGGCGGCCACCACGAGGTCCGCCATCATGGCCAGCTCGCAGCCGCCGGCCACGGCGTAGCCGTGGACCTGGGCGATGGTGATCTTGGCCATGTTCCAGAAGTACAGGTGGATGTCGGTGATCTGCTGCATGCCGGTGCGGATGCCCATGAGCAGGCGACGGCCCTTGGCGTCCACCGAGCGGTGCCGGCGCACCACCGCATCCGCCCCCTTGCCGCCGGAGGGCGTCAGGTCGTAGCCGGCGCTGAACGCTCGGCCTTCGCCGCGCACGACGATGGCGCGAATAGAATCGTCCGCCTCCATGGCATGCAGCGCATCGTTCAGCTCGTACAGGAGCTCCTGGGACAGCGCGTTCAGTTTCTCCGGGCGGTTGAGACCGATGCGGCCCACGCGCTCGTCGGTGCCCACTCGGTCGATGACCAAGTTCTCGTAGTCGGCCATGTAGTTCCCCCTTGTTCTCGGACTGCTTTTCGGCGACGTTGAACGAACGACGTTACCAGCGATGGCCGGCAATTGAAACCGCATCCTAGTACGGCCCGATATCGCCGGGGAAGCACTGTGCTTGTATTCCAGCTCCAGCCCCGCCTCGGCACCGGGTTGGCGCTCTTGAAGGCGGGCCGGCAACGGGCGCGCTTGGCCGCCTTGCGCACCCTGAACTCCATCAGGTCGTGCGGTTCGGGGCGCAGCGTCTTGCGCCTCGGGCCCGGACCCCGCTGCTCGTCCGCTTACACTGGCCGGACAGTATCGAGGAGCACTTCCACGTACGACTTCCATGCGCTGTGGGCGGCGCTCCAGCGTCAATCTCGTCTATGCGTTCTTGCATCCGGGCTGCCTCTTCCTCCAGAACGCTTTGCATCGCAAGGAACCTCTTTATCGGCAGCTTTCCAAACCAGCCAGCGACCACTGAGGTTTGTCGAGCGCAGCAGGGATGGCCGTCGGATCGGCTTCCAGCAAGAGCATGAAAAGACGCCGCAAGCTGACGAGCCATTGAAAAGGACGTAGACGATACCCCAGACGTCGGTGTCGGCCCGCAAAGGCTCGGCTTTGTATCGCTGCAGAATCTCCACGGGCCCAACCGCCGATCCAAGCGCAGCGGCCAGCAGACCAGATCGATCGCAGCCGGAAAACCAGACTACCCGAACTCGCCGCGCCTAGCTCCGAACCAGCCCGATGATCGCCTCCGGCGGCTTGACTTTCGGGTCGTGCGGGGAGGTCCGAAATGCCGCCGAGCCCAGACACCGCGTCCTAGTACGGCCCGATGTCGCCGGGGAAGTACTGGTACTTGTACTCCAGCTCCAGCCCCCGCCTCGGCACCGGATTGGCGCTCTGGAAGGCGGGCCGGTAGCGAGCGCGCTTGGCCGCCTTGCGCACCTTGAACTCCATCAGGTTGTGCTGCGGTTCGGCGCGCAGCGTCTTGCGCCCCACCACGTCGCCGCGGTGGGTCACCGTCAAGGCCAGGGTGACGACGCCGTCCAGGGGGGTGCCCCGGCGGGCGGATCGCCGCGCCGGATCGACGGGCAGCGGCAGGTACAGCGGCGTCGGCCGCTCGAAGGCCTCGGCCAGCGCCCTGGCGTCCGATTCCAGCAGCGCCCACACCCGCCGGTAGAAGCCCATCGCGATGCCGTATTCGTAGTACAGCAGATGCCAGTCCGCCAGCTCCAGCAAGGCTGCGGCGATGGTCGCGTCCGAAACGCCCGGCGTGGCCTCGGTGAGTTCGAGCACTTCGCGCAGCGCCTGCCGGCCCTTGCGAAACGAGGACGTCTGGTGCCAAGGCGGGTCCTTGGGATGGCCCGGCGGCCATGCGGAAAAGCCGCCACGGCCCGGTTGGCGACGGCCGAAACGCCTTTCCCGATAGGTGCCGACATAATCTTGCAGCACCTCGATGGTGCGGGGATCGCCAGCAGGATAGCGGTCCCTGGCGATGTCGATGATCCGCTCGTAAAGCACCTGGGAGGCGCGGAACTTGTAGTTGTGACGGTACCAGTGGATGAGCCGGTACATGCCCGGCACGAGGCGAGGGTCGTCCTCGCCGTAGGTTCTAAGCTGCAAGCGGTAGGCGAACTCGTGGCGGCCGTTGGCGGCCTCCCGATCGCCCAAGGAGACGAGCGCATCCGCTTCGCGATAGAGCAGGTGCAGCTGTCCCAGCGCCTGGACGCCCTCGCTGATGCGCAGGATGTGCTTGGCGCGATCGTAGGCCTCCAAGGCGCCGTTGGGATCGTCCATGCCCATGCGAGCGTCGCCGAGCAGAGTCAGCGGTTTCACCAATTCGGGGTCATAACGACCCGAGTGCGACTCCAGCTCCGCTGCCAAGCGTTCCGCCTTGGTGGCCACGTCGTTGAATTCGCCGACTGCGAGCTGGGCCGACATCTCGGCGACCGCATCGGGACTGCCCGAAACCTCGCGATTCGTCGAGGAAACCGCGTTGGCGAAAGTGCAACAGGCCAATAGGAATGCCGGCAGCACTTTCGGATCGCCAATCATCGGGCCATTGTAGCGCACACGCTTGGCGCACGAACTGCAGCGGGCGGTTCTTCAGCTGCTGCCGTTGGGGGATGAGCGCCAGACGACCAGGTCGAAGGCGCCGCGTCGATCCTCCTGTTCCGCGAGCCGCTGGCGGGACGGTACCGGTACCAGCCGGCGGCGTGGGGCATGCCGCCACCGCATGCCGGTCAATCCCGCGATTTCCTATCGACGGGCAACTAGACCAGCGCCGAGCATGCCGCCGTTTCCGGTACCGCCGCTATCCCGTATAGTATGCTGCCCATCTCGCTAGGTGCGACATGCCCACGGTCTACTTTGAAACCCTGGATGGCGACGTGGTGGCCGTTCACGGCGATGCCGGCGACATCGTCATGGAACTGGCGCGCGCCGAGGGCATCGACGGCATCGATGCCGAATGCGGCGGCGGCTGCGCCTGCGCCACCTGCCATGTCCACGTCGATCCTGCCTGGATGGCGAAGGTCGGCCCGCCAAGCAACATCGAGCGGGACATGCTGGAGTTCGACGGCGAAGTCTCCGAGACCAGCCGTCTGTCGTGCCAACTGCAACTCGCCGATGAACTGGACGGCTTGCGGGTCAAGGTGGTAGGGCGGTAGTGCCGCTAGCTAGATGCGCCCTTGCGAACCAACCGCACGGTCTTGGACTCCGAAAGCCGAGGCCGCCGGCAGAGGTAATCAGGGGGAACTATATACTTATGCTTCAGTATACTTATGCTTCAGAATCCAAGACACGATATGACACGATATATAGTGCAATTTTCAGGGCACAACTGCTAGTTACATACTAGTCGCAGCTCCTAGGGCGCTGTTGCATATAGCTCCCAATCAAGCCTCGGGCGTCGACGGTTCGCCCGCTTGCCGCGCACTCAATTTCCGCTTGCAACCTCGCTGCCCGCCCCCTATGATGCTTCGCCTCGCCTGCGAGGGCGGCCACGGACCGATCACTGGAGACATTCATGGCGACGATCAGCCAGCTCGTGCGAAAGCCGCGCAAGCGCCGGATCGAGAAGAACATGGTGCCGGCGCTGCAAGGCAGTCCGCAGAAGCGAGGCACGTGCGTACGGGTGTACACCACCACGCCGAAGAAGCCGAACTCGGCGCTGCGCAAGGTGTGCCGGGTGCGGCTTACCAACGGCTACGAAGTGAACTCCTACATTGGCGGCGAGGGCCACAATCTCCAGGAGCACTCGGTAGTGCTGATTCGCGGCGGGCGCGTCAAGGACCTGCCCGGCGTTCGCTACCACACCATCCGTGGAACCCTCGACACCACCGGCGTTGCCGACCGTCGCCAGCGCCGTTCCAAGTATGGTACCAAGAGGCCCAAGTAGCGGAGGCCCAAGTAGCGCGGCCACCATCCGAACATCCTAGTGAGCATCCTAGTAAGGCCGCCCAGCATTGGGCGGAACGCCCTGAAGCAGGGCGCTCGGCATAAGCCGAACGTACCGTAATGGAGACTTGAACCATGCCGAGACGCCGAGTCGTCGCCAAGCGCGAGATACTTCCGGACCCCAAGTACGGCAACCAGACCGTCGCCAAGTTCATCAACCACGTCATGGTGAGCGGCAAGAAGCCGGTGGCCGAGCGCATCGTCTACGGGGCCCTGACGCATATCGAGAACCGCGACCGCCGGGATCCCATCGATATCTTCGAGAAGGCCCTGGAGTCGGTGGCGCCGGTGCTTGAAGTGAAGTCCCGACGGGTTGGCGGCGCCACCTACCAAGTTCCGGTGGAGGTGCGTCCGAGCCGCCGCCAGGCGCTGGCCATGCGCTGGTTGGTGGACAGCGCCCGGGCGCGCAGCGAGAAGTCCATGGCGGCGCGCCTGGCCGGCGAGCTCGTCGATGCCGCCGAAGGCCGCGGCGCGGCGGTGCGCAGACGCGAGGAAGCGCACCGCATGGCGGAAGCCAACCGGGCGTTCTCGCACTACCGGTTCTGAGCGCCCCCGACGTCGTTCGCACAAAGATCACACCCCATTGGCTAGCCGGCGTCCCCCAAGGGCGCTCTTTTCGAGGAATACCGCAGATGGCTCGCAGCACCCCCATCGGCCGCTACCGCAACATCGGCATCGTCGCCCATGTCGACGCGGGCAAGACGACCACCACCGAGCGCGTGCTGTACTACACGGGGCTTTCCCACAAGATCGGCGAGGTTCACGACGGCGCCGCCGTGATGGACTGGATGGAGCAGGAGCAGGAACGCGGCATCACCATCACCTCGGCTGCGACGACATGCTTCTGGCGCGGCATGAACCAGCAGTACGACCAGCACCGCATCAACATCATCGACACCCCCGGCCATGTGGACTTCACCATCGAGGTGGAGCGCTCGCTGCGTGTCCTCGACGGTGCCGTGGTGGTGTTCTGCGGCACTTCCGGCGTCGAGCCGCAGTCGGAGACGGTCTGGCGCCAAGCCAACCGCTACGAGGTGCCGCGCATCGTCTTCGTCAACAAGATGGACCGCGACGGTGCGGACTTCCCGCGCGTGGTGGAGCAGATCCGGGAACGCCTCGGCAGCACCCCCGTGCCCATGCAGCTGGCCGTCGGCGCCGAGGCGGATTTCCGCGGGGTTGTCGACCTCGTGCGCATGAAGGCCATCTACTGGAACGAGAATGATAAGGGACTGACGTACGACTTGGAGGAAATTCCCGACCACCTCGCGGTCGAGGCCGAGCACTGGCGCGAGCAGTTGGTCGAGGCTGCCGCCGAGGCCAGCGAAGAGCTGATGGAGAAGTATATCGAGGACGAAAAGCTCACCGAGGACGAAATCCGCCAAGGCATCCGCATGCGTACGCTGGCCAACGAGATCGTGCCGGCCCTGTGCGGCTCGGCGTTCAAGAACAAGGGCGTTCAGGCCATGCTCGACGCGGTGATCGACTACCTGCCCGCACCCACGGAAGTGAAGGCGATCGAAGGCGTCTTGCAGGATGACGAAACCCGAGCGGTGCGAAAGTCCAGCGACGACGAGCCGTTCTCGGCGCTGGCCTTCAAAGTCGCTACGGACCCCTTTGTCGGTACCCTGACGTTCTTCCGGGTCTATTCCGGCGTGTTGCACTCCGGCGACCAGGTGTTCAACCCCGTCCAGCAGCGGCGCGAGCGCATCGGCCGCATGGTGCAGATGCATTCCAACAGCCGCAACGAGATCAAGGAAGTGCGCGCCGGCGACATCGCCGCCGCCATCGGCCTGAAGGCCACCACCACCGGCGACACCCTGTGCGACGGCGGCCACGTCGTCACCTTGGAGCGCATGGACTTCCCGGACCCGGTGATCTCCGTCGCGGTGGAGCCGAAGTCCGTGGCGGACCAGGAGAAGATGTCCGCGGCGCTGGGCAAGCTGGCCCAGGAAGACCCGTCCTTCGCGGTGGCCACGGACGAGGAATCCGGGCAGACCATCATCTCCGGCATGGGCGAGTTGCACCTCGACATCCTGGTGGAGCGCATGCGCCGGGAGTTCCATGTCGAGGCCAACATCGGCAAGCCCCAGGTGTCCTACCGGGAGACCATCCGCTCGCCTGTGGACCAGGAAGCCAAGTACATCCGGCAGACTGGCGGGCGCGGTCAGTACGGCCACGTTTGGGTGAAGCTGGAGCCTACCTGCGACGAGGAGGACGCGCCGAACTTCGAGTTCGTGGACGCCATCGTCGGCGGCGTAGTGCCCCGGGAGTACATACCCGCGGTCGCCAAGGGCCTGGCGGAGCAGATGGACAACGGCGTTATCGCCGGCTACCCCCTGATCAACGTCCGCGCCACTCTGCACGACGGCTCGTTCCACGAAGTGGACTCCAGCGAAATGGCCTTCAAGATCGCCGGCGCCATGGCCATGCGCGAAGGCGCCCTGCGTGCGGATCCGGTACTGCTGGAGCCCGTCATGGCAGTGGAGGTGGTGACGCCCGAGGACTACATGGGCGAAGTGGTGGGCGATCTCAACCGCCGTCGCGGCCTGATCGACGGCATGGACGAGAACCCGGCAGGCAAGATCATCCGCGCCTCGGTACCCTTGGCGGAGATGTTCGGCTACTCCACGGATGTGCGTTCCGCCACCCAGGGACGGGCCACGTTCACCATGGAGTTCTCCCGCTACGCCGAGGTGCCGGGCAACATCGCCGCTGGGATCATCAAGAGGTCGTGACGGCGTATCCGTGCCGTTCGGTTTGCACCTGCATCGCCACGGGCGCCGCCGCCAGCGTGGTACGTCTCGACCTCGAACGGATGATCGCGGATCCGAGATCGGCAGGCATTGCCACACGTGCCGCCGCTAGCGCGATGCGTCCCCGCAGCTTCTTCTCCCTCCTCGGCGTTCCCGGCCTGGTCCCGGCGCAGCGCCTCCAGTAACTGCGGACAACGAACCGAACCTCGCTGTAGACGCCAAGCAATCGACTTGCTAAAAAGACCACATCAACGCCGAGGACACCACATCATGACCAGCATGCTGCCCAAGAGCGTCACCATCGCCGACGATACCATGCGCGAGGGCTTGCAGATCGAGAGCCCGGACATCCCCGTCTCCGAGAAGCTGCGATTGCTCGACGTCCTTGGCGAGACCGGCGCCAAGATCATCTCCATCGGCTCCTTCGCGCATCCGAAGTGGACGCCGTCCATGGCCTGCATCGACGAGATCGCCCAGCAATTCGTGCCCAAGCCCGGCGTCAAGTACACCGCCGCGGTGTTCAACAAGAAAGGCTTCGACCGCGCCGACGCCTACTATCCAAAGATCGACGTGCGCGGACGGCGTTTCGGCACCCATGTCGAACTGTGCGACTCCTTCGCCCGCCGCAACTACAACCGCACCCAGGCTCAGCAGATCGCCGGCATGGAAGCCTCCATCGCCGGGGCCAAAGCCGCTGGTGCCGAAAGCGCGTCGGTGGCGCTGGGCAACCCCTTCGGCTCCAACTTCGAGGGGCCGTTCAGCTTGGCCCAGCGCATGGATATGCTGGCGCTGATGATCGACAAGTGGCACGAGGCGGGCATCGTCGTGAAGAAGGTCTCCTTCCTGGACGCGATGGGCTGGAACATGCCGCACGAGGTGCGCGAAACCATCGCCGCGATTCGCGACCGCTGGCCGGAAGTCGAAACCTTCCACATGCATCTGCACAACACCCGCGGCGCCACCATGGCCAGCTTCTACGAAGCGCTGCTACTAGGCGCTGCCGAGTTCGACACCTCCATCGGCGGCATGGGCGGCTGCCCGTACTGCGGCAATGGCCGCGCCGCCGGCCACGTGCCGACCGAGGACTTCGTGCATCTTTGCCATGAGATGGGCATCGAGACTGGCTACGACCTCGACAAGCTCATCGAAGCCGCGGCCATCGCCGAGGAAGTGGTGGGCCATCCGCTGTGGGGCCACGTTTCCAAGGGCGGCCCGCGCCCTCGCCAGCAGGAGGACCTGTATCCGCTGAACATGCCGTTCGTGGAAACGCTGGAGGAGGCGGCGCACTTCCGCAAGGGGGCCGCGGTGTACGAGGGGCAGATCTCGCCCTGGCAGGAGGGCAGTGCGCTGATCGGCGCTCAGGCCTGACGGCGCGGTCCGGGCGAACGCTAGAGACGAGCAGGCAAAGGGCGGATGAGGTGAGAACTCCGGTCGCGATTCTGCTGGCGTCGGGTACCCTCGGCCACCTGCTGCCGACGAACGTCGCTCTGGTTCGCAGAGTGCCCACTGGCGCCTGCTTTTTTCGTCAACCTGTTGCTTGGCTGGACGATCGCAGGCTGGATAGTCGCCCTGATACTGGCTCTGCGGAAATCCAGAGACAGATAAGCCAAATGGCCAGCTACGGGGTGGCGCGATCGGGCGGCCCGTCACCTGGGACGCCGGAGTCGGCGATCGATGGGCCGGTGCCAGGAACTGCACACGGTGGCAGTACGTAGCGATGGGTTCAAAGGCTTGCCCTCTTGAAGAGGTAACAACATGACCATCAAGCTCTACCACTGCACCCGCGCCCGCTCCATGCGTCCGCTGTGGACGTTGGAGGAGATGGGCCTCGACTACGAGCTCGTCACCATGCCGTTCCCGCCACGCTACCTGCGCAAGGAGTATCTCTCGGTGAACCCGCTGGGCACCGTACCCGCCTTGGTGGACGGCGATCTCACGATGACGGAGTCCGCCGGCATCTGCCAGTATCTGGTGGACAGGTACGGTCCGACCGACCTCGCCGTCGGCAAGGACGAGGCCGACTACGGCTACTACCTCAATTGGCTGCACCGCAGCGACGCCACTCTGACCTTCCCCCAGACCCTCGTGTTGCGCTACACCCGCCTGGAACCAGAGCAAACCCGCAATCCCCAGGTGGCCAGCGACTACCGCAAGTGGTTCCTGCACCGCATGAGGAGCGTCGAGCGAGCCCTCGAAGACCGCGAATACCTGTGCTCCGGCCGCTTTACCATCGCCGACATCTGCATCGTCTACTGCGTCGTGCTGGCGGACTCGCTGGATATCGAGGAAGTATTCACACCGAATGTGAAGCGGTATTGGGATTCGATCACCCAACGGCCGGCGTACAAGAAGACCTTCGATATCTAGTCTGCGGCGGGGGCGCGTACCCGGTCGAGCTGTTCGTCGCCGGTTTCGCATTCGATGATCCAGGCCCCACCGTCCGCATTTCTTGCAGAAGCGCCGACAGGCGCTGGCTGTCCCGCCCCAACTTCAGCACGTTCTGACCGTGGAGCGGCAGCGTATATTCCTCTGGCGGACCTCGCTCGATGCTTTTTGTCCGACACTTGCGGTACCGGCAGCGGAGTGCCGGCTATTGCTGTCGCGGATGTAGACGCGGCAGGTCGTGTTCGCAGCCCGCTCCTCGCGCAAACGTGTTCAAATAGGCAAATTGTCCAAGGGAGCAGCCAATGGCCTACGAAGAAATCCTCACCGAAACCCAAGGTCGGGTCGGCGTCATCCGCCTCAACCGCCCGCATAAGCTGAACGCTTGGACGGATGCCATGTCCGCCGAAATCATGGGCCAGATGGCGGCCTGGAACGACGACGACGGCATCGGCGCCATCGTCCTGACCGGCGAGGGACGGGCGTTCTGCGCCGGCGCGGATATCGGCAACTTCGCCCAGCGCGTGGAGACCAACCGTCAAGGCCAGGGCGAGGCCCTGGGCCGGGGCGGCGGCAACATGACCCACTTCATTCGCCAATCCAAGCCCACGGTGGCAGCCGTCAACGGCTACGCGGTAGGCGTTGGCCTAACCATGATCCTGCCTTGCGACGTGCGCATCGCCTCCACCAACGCCAACCTGAGCATCCGCTTCATCAAGATGGGGCTGATGCCGGAACTCGGCTCCACCCACCTGCTCGCCCATCTCATCGGCCTCGGCAACGCCACCGAGATGTGCCTCACCGGACGCATGGTGCCCGCCGACGAAGCCCAGCGGATGGGCTTGGTGACCGCGGTGACGGAACCCGACGAACTGATGGCGACAGCGCTTGCCAAGGCCGAGGAGATCGCCAACAACCCCACCCGGGCGGTGATGATGATCAAGGAGCTGCTGCGCAAGAACCCCATGGACGGCGACCTAGAAGCAGTGATGGAACGCGAAGGCCTGCGCGACCAGATCGCCCGCCGGCTGCCGGATCACGCCGAAGCAGTGGCGGCGTTCTTGGAAAAGCGCGAGGCGCAATTCAACCGCTGACGAGCAGGCCCGCCGGGCTCGTTCGCGCGGCGGGCCTGCTTCGACTGCGGATTTCGGGGCCGGGCAGCGGCTCGGTTCGAATCCGCGTCGTCATGCTGCATCGCGCAACCACAGATGCAAAGGCATGAGACGGCATCGAATGCCACATGCAGCGGCATCCGCAGTGGCGCGATTTATCCAAAGTCGAACTGAGCCGCTACCCGAGGCGGTCGGCCCACGGGTTGGAAGCGGTCGTCAGCCGGCTGGCGACCTTGCAGGAGGTATAGGAACGCCTGATGAACGCCGACCGCCGCGCTCCAGGCGATTCAGCGCGGTGCGCAACGAGAGCAGCGAGGCTACTTGCTGGAGCAGACGGCCATCACCGAATTGGCGGCATGGATACCGCAACACGGCGAAGCGCAGACGCGCCCGGAGTGCGCGCCAAGCGGCCGGACGCCGCGCTTCTCCTTGCTCAGCCCGACGGCAGCGGTTCCGCGCCGCGCTCCAGGATCGACAGGTGGGCCCGATACGCAAAGATTCGTCCCCGCAGCCGTCCGGTAACCTCCTGGACGATGCCGAGTCGCTCCAAGTGGGCGACGGACTTCGCCACGGTAGGGGGAGAGATGCCGAGCCGTCGGGCAGATCTCGGAATCGAGACGAGAGGCGTCTCCTGAAGCAGTTGGTGGACGCGCAAGGCGGAAGCGGCCGGACGGCCCAAGGCTTCGATGCGTTGGCGATCCTCGTCGAAGAGGTGCAAAAGCTCGACGGCAGTATCCGCCGCCTGCCGGGAAGTTTCGACGACGCCCGCTAGAAAGAAATGCAGCCATGCCTCCCAGTCGCCCTGCGTGCGCACCGCTTGCAGCCGTGCGTAGTACTCGTCGCGACGGGCCTTGAAATAGAGGCTCAGGTACAGCAAAGGCTCGCTCAGAATGTCGCGGGCGCACAACAGCAGGGTTATCAGCAACCGCCCCAAGCGACCGTTGCCGTCCAGGAACGGGTGGATGGTCTCGAATTGCACGTGGACCAATCCCACCTTGACCAAGAAAGGCATGGCGGACGTCGGCGCGTGGATGAACTTCTCCAAGTCCGACATCAATTCCGCCACTTGCTCTGGCGGCGGCGGCACGAAGTACGCATTGCCGGGCCGGGTGCCGCCGATCCAGTTCTGGGAACGCCGGAACTCGCCGGGTTCGGCCATTCCGCCGCGACCTTGCCGCATGAGTTTCTGATGCACTTCGCGGATGAGGCGAACCGAGACCGGCAGACCCCCACGCAGACGCTCCAAGCCGTGATGCATGGCGTCTACATAGTTCGAGACCTCCTGAACATCGGTGTCGATGGGCGCACCGGGGATATCGGCGCTCTCGTGGCGCAGCAGGTCCGACAGGGATGACTGGGTGCCTTCGATTTGGGACGACAGCAAGGCCTCCTTTCGGACATATGTGTACAGGAACAGCCTGTCGCCCGGGAGCACCGAACCGACGCCTTCAAGGCGTCCGATTGCCCGGTTGGCCACTTCGAGGAGATCGTAGAACGCCTCGATCCGGACTGGCGGAACAGGCGGCAAGGGCGGCGGCACGAACGCCTCGACCGGTACTCCCACGGTGGAGACCAAGACCTTGCGTCCGAGGCGTGGGTTCCCACGCTTGGCGAACATCGTCCCAACCTCCAGCAGCCTAAGAAAGAGATGTTTCGCTAGCTCCAGCCTTAAGAAAGCATATCAGCTTTTCATTTCTTAAAGAATGGCCCGGCCGGCATCTGCTGCAGATTTCCCGGACAGACAATGGGCACCGGCGGCGACTTCTGGTACAAAGCGCACGATGGTGTTCCGGTTCGAGAGGCAGCCAACGCTTCAGGAGTCAACATGACAACGCTGCAACGCTTGCGGCCAGCGCGTCCTGCCCTGCTGCTGATCGTCCTTTCGCTCTGCGCCTGCACGACCAGCCCCACCGGGCGCAGCCAACTGCTGCTGATTTCGCCGCAGGCGGCCATCGCGCATTCCGCGACAGCCTACTTGGCCACGGTGCGGCAACTCGATGAGGACAACAAACTCCTGGATGATCCCTTGCTGGCGGATCGCGTCCAAGGGGTGGCCGGCCGGGTGGTCGCCGAGGCCGTTGCGCGGTATCCCCGCACGGCGCGATGGGATTGGAGCGTCGCCCTCATCGACGACCCCGAAACGGTCAACGCTTGGTGCATGGCCGGAGGCAGGATGGGGGTTTACAACGGCCTGTTCGAGACGCTGCAGCTCACCGACGACGAGTTCGCGCACATTATGGGTCACGAAGTCGCCCACGCCATTGCGAACCATACGGCTGAGAGGATGTCGGTCGCCCTAGCTGCCCAAGTGGGGCTTGTTGCCGTAGCGGCCGCCGTCGACGCGGACGACGAGAATGCTCTCCAAGGTGCCGCCCTAGCTGCGCAACTGGCGATTGCGCTTCCCAACAGCCGCGTAGCCGAATCCGAGGCGGATCGGATCGGCATCGAACTCGCTGCTCGGGCCGGCTACGATCCGGCTGCCGCGGTCTCATTGTGGCGCAAGATGGAAGAGCACGGCGGCGCCGGACTGCCGCAATTCCTCAGTACGCACCCGAATCCGGCCAACCGCCGTCGGACACTGGCCGCGCTGGCTCCGGAGATGCGTGAACTCATGCCGGACACGCCGCGCCAACCCCATCCGGTGACGATGCTGCGCTAGCCGCATCCGAACATCCCGTCTGGTTGCCGGAGCGGCGAATCTGCTGGCCGTCTCCGGTGCGTCGCAGATGGCGAGTTCGTCTGCCGACATCCGAAGCTTTTCGCCGCGAGAGTCGGCATCGTGCGGGTCATCATCCAATGCAGCTTGTCGCCGTCCGGGTTTCCACAGCGACAGGCGCACCGCAAATGAAGGGAACTGTACGATAGCGCCCGCGCACTCTTAACTGTCGGCGCCCCGCTGCCGTTCGATCTCCCGCCTGAACCGTTCCTTCCTGGCGCGAATCCGAAGGCCAATCAGCGTTTCCTCGATCCACTCGCCAGTGTTCTTTGCACGGAACGTGAAGTACCAGTTGAATGCGATATAGACCGAGATAGAACCAGTCATCAGAAGTTCCTCGTCGGCAAGATGTCTCCAGTTTTCAACCGTTAGAAAGGTGACGAAGACTGTGGCGGCCACATTGAGGGCGACCGCAAGAGTCCAAACCAATCCCTTGCGCATCACCGCCGCGTCCACCAGAATGGCCGACCAGCGCAGCCGCCGCAGCCAAGTTCAGCACGGCCCACATCCCTTTCGTCAAATGGACGGGAATCAGAGGGTTGTAGAGAACCGCGACAATCGCAAGGTCCCCGGCCCAGCCGTCCAACCTCCTGCGCCGACTCCACTGCCGGTAGGCGAGGAACGCGCTCGCGCCGCAGACGCAGATTCGCAGCAAAGTGTAGTAGCCGTAGGGCCACGGCAAGATTGCGACCACCAGCAGGGCGGCTGGCGCGAGCCAGAGGACGGGGTAGGCCTGATTTTCCTCGCTCATCGATCAGCCGTCCTCAGGACTTTGGCGACCTGTACATGCACACGGAAGGAACCGCAAGCGCGACGCTCATCGAGCGTCCGTCTTCAGGGTTTTGGCCCTACGCTCGCGTCGGGGCCAAAGCTGTGGCGGACGAGCATGTTGGCGATGTTGTCGTACCTGACCTTGGCGGGTGCGGCTTCCGCTTTCCGGTCGCGGGCGGGCACAAAGAACCCGCCGAACTCGACGGCCTTGCTGCACCCGCACAAGCCCGGGTTGCAGAATGTCCGGCACCTTGTTCGGAAGGGATGCTGCCGAACTCGTGTCGGCGAGCTGCCTAATTCAGTATTCGGAAGTAGATGTAGAGGGCGCAGAGCACCGTCTGCGCGACGAAGATGCCCCCGATGCACCACGCTACCCAGTCCTTCGGGCGTACGCGAGGATCCATGCGTTTGCGCTGCATGTACAGGGTGACGAAGCTCTGCACGGGCAGCATGAAGGCGCCGAAGGTGGCACCGAAAAGAACCAGCGGGATCGGGTTCTGGTAGGCGAAGTAGATGCCGGCGCTGACGAGCGGCATGACGATGATGTAGCCCGTGATCCACTTCTTGCGCAGCCCCAGGTTCTGGCGGGGAATGAACCCGAAGGTGACCAGGAGATCCGGAAACGAGCGCGAACCGGCGCCGAGGCCGGACAGCGTGGTGGAAAAAAGAATGAAGAACGCGCCGATGGAGAACAGCCAGAACGACCATGGGCCGAGGGTGGAGGTGTACATGTTGGCCAGCACCTCGACGGTTTCCGTGCTCTCGGGCCGCAGATCGAGGCGGTGCAGCACGCCGGCGCCTAGAAAGTAGAACGCAAGCGTGGCGCAGGTGAGAATCGCCAGCGTCACCCACACATCCATCTGCACGACGCGGATCCAGCCCTTGGCGCGCCGCACCCAGCCAGGGTCGCTGCGGTCTCCGCCGACGAAGCTGGGGTAGCCCTTCTCCACGCACCAGTAGGTATAGGCGGCGATCTCGCTGGATGCGACGCCGGTGGCGCCGTACATGCCGATGGCCAGCACTAGGTATTCCAAGGGGAAGTCGAATTGCAGGCCGGCGACGACGTCGTCGAGCGTTGCCCGGTATTCGGTGGTCTGCATCAGCAAGGCGCAGACGATGGTGGCGAAGCTGAAGCTCATCACCATGACCACCAGGATCTTCTCGATCCGCCCGTAGCGGCCGGTCCAAAGCAGCAGCATGACGATTGCGGCGGCGATGATCGTCGCCCAGCCGCCGCCAAGACCGGGGAAGAGCGGATCGAGCAAGAGGCCGAGCGCCTGCCCGGCGCCGCCGATGATGCCGCCGGATGTCAGCAGGCCCGGAAAGAAGCCGATCAGCCCCAGCCAGATGGGCCAGGAAATGGGCTCCTTCCGACTGCCGTTCCTGCTTGGCACGGGAATCCTGCCCGGCATGCGGTTCAGGGTTCGCAGGTAGGTATCGCCCGTGGTCACCACGTAGCGGGCGAACTCGGCCTGGATCAGCGACTTGATCCAGCACGAGAACAGCACCCACCACAGCAGCATGAACCCGGCCGCGGCGCCGAGACCGGCGGTGAGCAGAATCTCGCCCGAGCCGACGATGGAACCGGAAACCACGATGCCGGGGCCGAGGCTCTTCAGCCGGCCGGCCAGCGTGGTGGGCGGCTCTTGTACGCGGTCCGGCTGGATGGTGTAGGGATCGTCGCTCATGGGCGGTACTCGTTGGCAACGCCGGCCGGTTCGGCGAGCATCAGTTGGGCCGCGGCGCTTCCATACCGATGTCGATGGGCGTTCGCTGGAACGCCTGCAGCGCTTCCAAGGTGTAGCGGATGCCACCGGTGGTTTCGCGTGGATCGCCGCTCACCAGCGCCAGCGCCGCTTCGGCCATGGCTGCCACGGGTTCCGCGGCATCGAGCATCTCCTGGCTGTACTTGCGCCCGAACATCTGCCCCGGCGTGGCCACGAAGGTATCCGGCGACAGCGCGTTCACCGAAATACCGCTGTGGTACATCTCCGCCGCCAGACCGGTGGTGAAGCGCTCGATGGCGGCTTTCATCATGCCGTAGACGGCACCATCGTAGGAACGCTGGCCGGGCAACGGATGCATCGCGGCGCGGGAGGAGATATTCAGCACCGCTCCGCTGCCGCGCTCGATCATCCCCGGCAGGAGCAGCTGGCAGAGGTGGTAGGGCGCCTTGACGAGGATCTCGAACATGCGGTCGTAGTACCGCTCCGGGAAGTTCACGGTGGCCCCCGGCATCAGGATCGCGGCGTTGTTCACCAGAATGTCCACATGGCCGTAGGCGTCGAGCGCTGCCGCCACCAGGTGTTCGCGTTCGGGCTTCTTCTGCAGGTTGGCGGCCACTGCCGTGGCTTCGCCTCCCGCCGCTCGGATGGCCTCGGCGACGCTGTGTATCGTACCCGGCAGCCGCTCGTCGCGCACCTCCACGGTGCGCGCCGTTACCACCGCCTTGGCCCCGGCGATGGCGAAACGCCGGGCGATGGCTTCGCCGATACCTCGCGACGAGCCGGTGACGATGGCCACCTTGCCGTCCAGTTCGTTCATGCCGCCCTCAAGCCGTGAACCGAATTAGATTTCCACCATGTCGAAGTCGGACTTCGGGGTGGCGCACTCGGGGCACACCCAGTCCTCCGGGATGTCCTCCCAGCGGGTACCGGCGGCGATGCCTTCGTCGGGCAGCCCCTCCGCCTCGTGGTATATGAATCCGCAGGTCGCGCATTGCCACTTTCTCATCTCGCTGCTCATCTCGTCTTCTCCTCGGGGTGAATGCCAGTTGGCGAAAGTGCTACCATGCCAGATCGCGCCCCTTGATGAACCCTGATTTTGACGCCATCGAACAGACGCCTTCGCGTCGGCATTCTGTCCCCGTTGATTCTCGCCTTGGCCGCAGCCGCCGAATCTGTGGAAAACGACTCAGGCGGCGTCCTCGCCGTGCCCCGCATGGACGACCCTGGCATCGTCATCGACGGCCGCGTGGACGAATCCGTGTGGCAGACGGTGCCGGCCCACGACAACATGCGGGTGATGGAGCCGGAAACCCTCGCCGAGCCCACCTACGCTACCGCGTCCCGATTCATCTACACCGCCAAGGGTCTGTATGTCTCCGCGGTGATGAAGCAGCCGCCGGATACGCGGGTGGCGCGGCTTTCGTCCCGGGATCAGTACATCAATCGCGACAGCTACGGCATTACCCTGGACACCTCCGGCAAAGGCCTGTACGGCTACTGGTTCACGGTAAGCCTGGGCGGCTCCTTGGCCGACGGCAAGGTGGCTGCGGAACGCACCATCACCCGCGAATGGGACGGCCCTTGGCAGGGCGCGTCGGCGACGACGGATACCGGCTGGAGCGCGGAGATGTTCCTGCCTTGGGCCATGATGGCCATGCCCCAGAGCGGGCCGAAGCGCACCCTGGGATTCTGGGTGGACCGCAAGGTGGCGCACATGGACGAACGCTACAGCTGGCCCGTGCTGCCGTTCACCGCGCCACGCTTCATGTCGGCGCTGAAGCCCATGGCCTTCGACGACTTGACGCCGCCGAAACAGTGGGCGGTATTCCCCTACGCCACGGTGGCGGCCGATGCCATCCGGGACGACAACAGCGCCAAGACGGGAGTCGATGTGGTGTGGCGGCCGTCCACCAACTTCCAGCTGACGGCAGCACTGAACCCGGATTTCGGCGCCGTGGAATCCGACGACGTGGTAGTCAATCTCACCGCCTTCGAGACATTCTTCCCGGAAAAGAGGCTGTTCTTCCTGGAAGGCAGCGAAGTCTTCGTCACCTCGCCGCGCGCCAACCCCCAGTCGTCGTCCAGCGGCCCCCAGGGACAGGGTGCCCGGCGCTCGCCGCGGACCTTCTTCCGCGAGCCCACCACGCTGCTCAACACCCGGCGCATCGGCGGCGCGCCCCGCCATGTGGAGATTCCGGACGACATCGACATCTCCGGCGTCGAACAGAGCAAGCCGACGGAGCTGCTGGGCGCAGGCAAGATGGTGGGCCAGTCCGGCGGCCTCCGCTACGGCGTACTCGCCGCCTTCGAAGACGAAGTGGCACTGCGCGGCACCCGCGAAAGCGACGGTGCCGACGCCGTGTTTCGCGCCGACGGACGCCACTTCGGCGCGGTGCGCCTACTGTTCGAGAACAGTACCGGGGGCGGGCGCCGAGGCATCGGCTACATGGGCACGATGGTAGACAAGGGCTACGACACCGCATTGGTCCATGGCATCGACACCCATTGGCTGGGCGCCAGCGGCAAAGTCGAATGGGACACCCAGTTCATCGCCAGCGACATGGACGATGCACAGGGCTACGGCGTCTACACGGATGTCAGCTATACGCCGCGGATCGGCATGTTCAACCGCTGTTCCTTCGAGTACTTGGACGAAGAGCTGAACGTGGGGGATTTCGGCTTCATACGCCGCACCGACTCCATCGGCGCCACATGCGGTATCTTCCAGTACTTCACCCGCGGCCTGCCGAAGCGCTTGCGCAACATTCGCGCGTCCGTCTTCGCAAGCTACGAACAGAACATCGCCGGCCTGCTCACCCGCGCCGGCGTATTCGCGGGCACCGGCTTCACCTTTGCCGACAACTCCCAGCTGCGGCTGATGATCAACTACTTCCCGAAACGTTGGGACGACCTGAACAGCCGTGGCGAAGGCGCCTTCCGGATTTCCAACCGCCTGTTCGCCCAAGCCCAGTACGGCACCGACTCGGCCAAGCCCCTTTCCGTTTCCGTCGCGCTCGGCATCGACGGCGAGGAAATGGGCGGCGCCACCCTGCTGTTCGACACTGGCTTCACCTACACGCCGTTCCACCGCTTCTCGGTGAACTTCGACGTGCGCTACAAGGACCGCGACGGCTGGCTGGTCTACCGGGGCGACCGCGAGTTCACCACCTACCGCGCCTTCGATCTGCAACCCCGCTTGGCCGTGGACCTGTTTCTCAGCGCCCGCCAGCAACTGCGCCTGACCACCCAGTGGGCCGGCATCAAGGCGCGGGAGCTGCGTTTCATGGAAATCCCGGAGGGCGGCGGCAACCTGGTCGCCCGCGCTGCGCCCGAAGAGAGCGAGAACTTCGCCATCTCCCGGCTCGTCGCCCAGTTCCGCTACCGCTGGGAGATCGGCCCGCTGTCCGATCTGTTCGTCGTCTACACGCGCGGCGCCAACCTGCCGGAGCGGCAGGACGACGGTTTCGGCGACCTGTTCGCGGACGCTCTCGACGAGCCCATTGTCGATATCTTCTTGGTGAAGCTGCGCTACCGATTCGGCTCGTAGCCACGAAGCGGATCAATCTTCCTTGCCGCGGAACCCCTCGTTGCCGCGGTAGGGCGCGTCCCGGGTTTGGAAGGCATGCTTCAAGCCACCCTCGCGGATCGACTGACCGAAGCTGTAGGTCCACTCGGTCATCTGCGCGAGGGCGTCCTGCTCGGTGGCGCTGCGCACCGACGAATAGATGCCCATGTTCTCGTAGAAGCGGTTCATGGTGAGCTTGAGCACGGCGAGGTGGTCCGCCGAGCCGTTGGCGATTCGTTCGGCGAAGGCGATGGTGTTGGCGTCGAGTTCTTCTTTCGGCCAAGCGTAGTTGATCATTTCCACCTCGGCGGCCTCGGCGCCGGTCATGCTGTCGCCGGTGTAGTAGTACTCCTTGGCCTTGCGCATGCTCATCACCAGCGGCCAGATGTTGCCGTTTCGCGCCGTGCCCAGGCCGCGCAGGCCGGGATGGCCGATCCGAGTATCGTCGGCGGCCACCACGAGGTCCGTCATCATGGCTAGTTCGCAGCCGCCGGCCAAGGCATAGCCGTGCAGCTGGGCGATGGTGATTTTGGCCATGTTCCACAGGTACATCTGCACGTCGGTGATCTGCTGCATGGAGGTGCGCACGTTCATCGTCAAGGTGCGGCGCTGGGCATCCTGGGTCTGGTAGCTGCGTTCGCCGGGGCGGCGCTCGCGGCCGGGCGTCAGATCGTAGCCGGCGCTGAAGCAGCGGCCGGCGCCGCGCAGAATGATCGCCCGGCAGCCTTGGTCGGCTTCGAGATCGTGCAGGCACTCGTTGAGCTCGCTGAACAGCTCGCCGGTGAGGGCGTTCATCTTTTCCGGGCGGTTGAGCGTGATGCGCGCCAGCCGATCGTCGGTACCTAGCCGTTCCAGGATCAGGGTGTTGTAGTCCGCCATGTGGGTGGTCTCCTTGGGGTCGCTTTGGATGTCAAGAATACTGGTTGATGCACCGCTAGGAGAAGACGTTCGCCACGGCGCAGGTCATCGTCTCTCCGGTGTCTCGCTCAGCAGCGTCTCGATGCGCACCACCCGCTCGCGCACATGCCCGACCTCCTCCCGGAGATCGCCCACCTCCCTGCGGACATCGCCGATCTCCTGGCGTATGGCGTCATGCTCCTGCTTCATTTCCGCGCGCAAGGCGTCGTGCTCCCGCTTCATCTCCGCGCGCAGGGAGTCGTGCTCGCCTTCCATGTCCTTGCGCAAGGTGCCGATTTCCCTGAGCAGGTCGGTATGGATGCGTTCCATGCCGACGCGCAGGTCGGCGACTTGCTGGTAGAGGACGCCGAAGCCGGCCATGACCGCCGTCAGCGCAAAGGCGCCGATCCACTTGAACTGCCGGAACTCGTCCCGGCGAACGAAGTCCGTTTCGGCTTTTGCGGCAGCCTCGCTCTTGCGAGACGTCTTCGCGGGAGAGCGCGAATGCCTGCTCCAAAGCCGATATCCGGCCGGCCAGGGTCTTCACTGTCGCATCGTATTCCTGTCGGGGTTCCCCGGCGTCAGGATTCATCGTAGCTGCCATGTTCGGCTCGTCGTCTTGTCGTACTAGGGACATTTTGGCGGAACTCGAACCTCGTTCTCTAGCAGCAATCTCTGAATTTTCCGTAGGACGATGGCGCCTTGTCGTGTCAGCCAACGCCGTTGTTTCGATCCCCGAGGGCCATGTCGCGGTTCCCGAACGCGCTTCAGTCCCAGACTTTCTCCCAGCGCCGGCTCGCCATCGAGCGGTACATCGCCAGCGCGGTGCGCAGTTCGCCCAGCGAGAAAGCCGGCGCGGCCGCCAAAGGCTTGCCGTCCAGCACGGCCAAGCTGAAGTCGTGCAGCTCGACGCCGTAGCTGTCCGCCTTGCCGGGAAACGTGTTCATGATCGTCGTGCCGCCGGGATGCGCGGTGTCGAACAGCAGCAGTCGCCCGTCGCGGCCATGCTCGACGACCAGTTCGCCCTTGGCGCCGGTGATGCGGAAGTCCTCGCTGGGGGCCGCCGGACTTGTGCTCAGCAGGGCGTCGAAGGAGGCGGCGACGCCGCTGGCGAAGCGCAGAAGGGCGTGCGCCCAGGATTCTCCTTCCATGCCGGCGATATGGCTGCCGGCGACGGCCACCACCTCGTCGATCTCGCCGAGCATCATGCGCAAGGGACGTATCCAGTGGGCGCCGCCGTCGATGCAGATGCCGCCGCCAGCCCGGGCCAGTTCGAAGCGCCAGGGCTTGGGCTGGTCCGGATCCAGGCGCAGAGGGTCGTAGAAGCAGGCACGAGCGGTGACGACATCGCCAATGGTACCGGCGTCGATCAGCTCCCGCGCCTTGAGAATATCCGGCCAGTACTGGGCCTGTTCGGCGATCATGAACACGGTGCCGGCCCGCTCGGCGGCGGCGAGGATGCGGGCACAGCTTTCGAGATCGGGCGCCATGGGCTTTTCCAGCACGACGTGCTTGCCGGCGCGAAACGAATCCACCGCCGCCTGCTCATGCAGATCGTGGGGCAGCATCAAATCCACGGCATCGAAATCGCCCTCGGCCAGGGCTTCGGCGAGGGACGGAAACGCCGCCGCGCCGGTGCGTTCCGCCATCGCCTGGGCACACTGGCGATCGGCATCCACCACCGCGGTCACCTTCAGACGAGGGGCGTGATGGCGAATGCCGCGCCAATGCGCGCGGGCGATATTGCCGCAGCCTACCAAGGCGATGTGGACATGCTCGGAGTTCGCCATGGCAATGGCCCAGCGGGGAAGGACCATTTATCATGCATATAGGGTTGTTGCCGTCAAATGCCGATACGCTCGGGTAATGGCTCAGTTTGAATCCGTGTCGTCGTTCTGCATCATGCAACCGCAAGATGCAGGGGCATGAGAAGGCATCGAATGCCGTATGCAGTGGCATCCGCAGCGGCACTGCTTAATCCAAAGTCGAACCGAGCCGCTGCCCACCGCCCGCGCCGAGCCGATTTTGCCTGCCGTCGTCCGCGCCTTGGTTCTGCATTGGGCCGGGTCGTTCGCGGATGGTCAGATGCCGATGTCTTGCAGATTGTAGTCCTTGATGTCCGCCTTCGCTGCCGGCGTCCAGCGGTAGCGATCTTCCTCGCCGACGAAGGGCTGGTAGACGTATTGCTTCTCGTCGGGGAAGCGCTGGCGACGGGCGTCGATGGCGTAGGCGATCAGGCGCGAGCGGCGGCGAATGTAGGCGTTGGTGTAGACGCTCACCGGATTGTGGACGCCGCCGCTTCTGACGTTGTGGACGAACTTGCGGCGGTGGAAGCCGAAATTCAGCGTCACCCGCACGTCCGGGCTGGTGTTGGCGAAGGAACCGTGGATGGCTTGGCGGTTGGTGATGGCGACATCGCCGGGGCCGCAGATCAGCGGCACGGCGGCGGGCAGTCGATCCGACCCTGCAGCTGCCACCATGGCCTTGATGTCGGCCTTGCCTGCGCGATGGGAACCCGGCACCACCCACAGGCCGTTAGCGGCGTTGCAGCCGTAGAGCTGGGCCATGAAGTTGAAGCCGTGGCTGCGCTCGTCGAGGGCGGGATTGTTCCAGTGCGTCCAGCCGTCCTGATGCCAGGCCACGCTGCCGCCGAGGCCCGGCTGCTTGATCCACACGGCTTCGTTGAAGGGCGTGAAGTCCGGGCCGTTGACGGCGGCCGCCACCCGCAGCAGTTGCGGATGGCCGTACAGACGCAGGCAGGCTGCGGAAAACTGCAACGAGCCGAGCACGATCTGGACGACGTATTCGGGCGCGTCCGCCGGCGGCGTCGGCTCGATCATCTTCGCCGGATGACGTCCGTAGGAGGCATCGGTGCCGCCGATGGGATCCGACAGCGGCTTGACCCAGCCGACGGTTCTGCCTTGGCAGTCGGCGCCCAGTGCGGGGCGGCCGCGGCGATCGACGGACGCATCCTTGTCCACCGGCGCCCGCTCCAGCAGGTCCGCCACATCGGCTTCGAGATCGGCCAGCTCGTCGGGCCGCAGCACGTTCTCGAAGACGTAGAAGCCGTGGCGGTAGTAGGCGTCCCAGATCGCCGGCTCCAGGTGGCCGTCGGCGTCGCAGCAAATCGGCCCGCGGTTGCCCAGCGCCAACGCTCGCTCCGTGCCCTGCTCACGGTAGCGAGCCATGGCGGGTTCGTCTTCGCCGTAATCGACGATGGGGGCTTTTCGCAGCGGCAGGTTCATGGCGGTCACCGGGCGGTCAGCCGCGCCACCGCGGCTTCGTTCAGTTCAATGCCGAAGCCGGGCTTGTCGCCGAGTTCCATGATGCCGTCCTTCGGCAGCACATCTTCGCCGTAGAGCTCCGCCACATCGTCGAGGGGACCCGAGAACTCGATGGAGAACTCGTGCGGACGGGTGGCGTTCTGCACGGTGGCGTAGACGTGCAGCGACGCCATGGAGTTGATGCCGGCCTGGGGGCTGTGGGGCATCACGGGCTTGTCCAGCGTGGTCGCGTATTCGTAGATGCGCTTGACCTCGCTGGGACCGCCGGCGTTGAGGATGTCCGGCTGCAGGATGTCCGGGTCGCCGAGCAGCACCAAGTGGTGGAACCACCAGCGAAAGGCATCCTGCTCGCCGGCGGACACCGCCACGTCCAGGGCGTCGCTCACCTGCTTGAGACCTGGCAGGTCGTAGTGGGGGATGGGTTCCTCGAAGTGGTCGATGCCGAGTTCCTCGAAGCGGCGGCCCTGCTGGATCGCCGTGGATACGGAATAGCCGTTGTTGGCGTCGAAACCCAGGTATTCGCCGCCGGCGAGGAATTCCCGCGCCAGCTTGAACAGCTGGAAGTCCTTCTCCGGATCCGCGTCCTGGCGCCAGCCACGCCAATCCATGCGGATCTTGAAGGCACGGAAGCCGCGCTGCCAGCCGTCCTGGACCAGCGCCAGCATTTCCTCCGGCTGCATGCGCCAGCCGGAGCCGGTACTCCAGTACAGCGGGATGGTGGTGCGCCGAGCGCCGCCCATCAGGACATGCACGGGCAGGCCGGCATCCTTGCCGAGCAGGTCCCACAGCGCCACGTCCACCACGCCCACCACCCAGCCCGGCAGCTTGAAGAAGCGTTCCTCCCGGCCGAGGGCGAGGGTTTCCCAATGCCGGTCGATCAGGCGCGGGTCTTCGCCGACGAGCGCCGGCCGGATGGCGCTTTCGAGATAGGCGTCGAAGACGGCGTTGTTGCGGCCGGGGATTTCCGCCCAGCCTTCGACGCCAGCGTCCGTTTGCAGGCGCAGCAGGCCCTTGCCGATGGCAAGGGGTGTGCGAGTGATGTCGGTGATCTTCATGGCATCCACTATAGCAAACGATTTTGCATTCTTAACTCCATTGGAAACTGGATGCAGGCATGCTCAACCAATAAACGCGCCACCTTGCCATATAACAGCGTGTCGCGGAGCCAAGTGTATGAGTCCCGTGGCAAACGGATGGCAAATAGCACTCAAGGATGCGCTGCCAGCACCGCGTCCCAGACCACTTCCGAGGCGGCAACGCCGAGCGCCGTGACGGACCACTCCGGCCGATGCACTTCGCGGGTGGAGACGGCCCAGAACGCATCGCCGTCGTCGCGGGTGTGGAACGGCTGGATCGCCCGCGCCATGGAACTGTGTACTTGGCGGCCGAGTTGGACCAGGTCGTGGCCTTGCACGGTCTGATTGGTGACCAGCACGGTGAGCGTGGTGTTGCCCTGGGCCGGTTTCTTGCCGATGTGCCGCGCCAAGTCGTCGGCGAAGCTGGAGCGCTCGCCGGTGGCGGGGTCTCGATGGCCGAGCACGATCTTGCCGTTGCGGTCGAAGATCGCGCCGATGGCGTTGAGCACGGTGCAGGCGAAGAACTTGACGCCGCCGATTTCCCGAAACGCCGCCCCTTGTCCCGCGGGTTCGCCGCGGTCGAAGGCGAAGCCGTTGCCGACGGTGACGAAGATGCCGGCGCCGCGAGCGCCCAGCGGAAACCGTCCGGGCATGGCGCTGTCGAAGGCAGCTCGGCCGAGACGCTTGTCCGGATAGATGCCGTTGTCGCGTCCGCCGAAGTCGTAGACGATGCCGCCGCTCACCAGGGGGATGGTGTCCCAGCGCACGTTGCCGTCGCCTCGCGCCAGCAGTCCGGCGGCAACGCCGCTGACGGCTTCGAGGCCGAGCAGGGAGCCGCCGGCCAAGGTGATGGCATGGACGAAGCCGTAGTCGCCGACCACGCCCGGCGAGCCGCCGCGCACGTCTAGAGCCATGGCTGCGCCGTTCGGAAAGTGCAGCACCGTAACGCCCGTGGGGCCGTCCGGGTATTCGGCGATGCCCACCCGGAATGCCGGAAAGTCGAAGTCGAGCAGGCGCTCGCCAGGATTGGTTCGCATGGGCAGGTTCGGGTCGTCGCTAGTCTTCACGGCCGCTTGCGCCCAGGCGCATGCCGCCAGCAGGACCGTCAACGCGATGAGGAATCGCGTAATGTCGCGCCTGCGCACGAGCGAGGGTCTCCAAAAAACAGGTGAACAGGTTGGCTAGCCTAAAGCAAATGGCAGCAACGGGTCCGGCGAATTTCTGATACGGTGGACGCAAGCCTCCGGCCATCCAATACCAAGCAGGGCATGCCACGGTCCCGGCTAGCGGCACTGTGAACGAACGCGGCAGCCGAGCGGCAGGGCGAGCAGCGAGTTCGGCAACAACAGGCGGGCGGAGCGAGAACGCTATGACAGACACGCTATCGGCAACCGAGCACACGCGGCGGATGGCGCAATACGCCCGCGAGGGGATGCAACGGGCGCTGCGGTTCGACAATCGCGGCCCGGTGCGCGTCGACGCCAGCGGCAAGATTCATCCAGACATCGTGGCGGCGTACTGGGAACACGGCTTCTACGTCTTCGAGGGCGTGCTGGGAGAATCCGAGCTCGACGAGCTGCGTCAAGAGGTCGAGGAGGTGCTGGCGCGCGCGCCGACGGCGCCGGGCGAGACCCTGGACGCTGCCGGCAATTCGGCCGTCGGCCTCGACATGAAACGCAATCCGTTCGCCTTCGCGCGCCCGTTGGCAGATCCCTGGGGCGGCACCGATGCATCCAGCGGACGCCACCCAAGCAAGATGACGGAACCGGTGCCGTCGGAGCGTACTCCGGAGCAGGTGGTGCTGATCGTCGCCGGCATGTGTCAGCTGATGGAGTCCGGTCTGCGCCTGTACGGGCATCCCGAGTTGCTGGCCGTTGCCGAGGCCGTCAACGGCTCCGATTTCGTCCCGTACAACGATGCCATCTTCGTCAAGCAGCCGGGGCTGGGCAGTTCGGTCGCTTGGCATCAGGATGGCGTCACCCATTGGGAGAACCCGGCGTGGGACAAGGGCATCCACGGCGTCAACTTCCAGGCGCAGCTCAACCGCACCACGGCTCGCAGCTGCCTGTGGGTGGTTCCCGGCACTCACAAAATCGGCCGGGTGGACATCAAAGCGATGGTGGCCGCCAACGGCGGTTCGGACCGGCTGCCGGACGCCATCCCGCTGTACTGCGAGCCCGGCGATGTCACCATCGTCAATCGGCAGACCCTGCATGCCTCCTTCGCCAACACCTCGCCGGATTTCAGAATCTCCATGTCCTGGGGCTTCCATCGCCGCGCCGCCGTAGCCGGCCAGCGCGGTTGTCTGATGCAGCCTCCCCACGTGGTCTACGACGACGACTTCATCGACCGTCGCGCCAGCGTCATCCAGGTCGCCATCGATGCAAGGCGTCAGCACTACCCCGACGAGACGCCGTTCGTCTACCAACCGCTGGCAGCCCGTGCGGACCGGTACCGTTGGGGCCCCGAGACCTTCGAACGAGTGATTCGGGACTACAACATCCGCGACATTGCGATCTAGAAGCAGCCCGGTACGACGCCTGCGGACCAAGACCTCGCAGCGTCGTATCGGCTTTCCCGCCAATGCTGCGGCTTGGCACGACCGATCCGCATCCTCGATGCGCATCGCCTCTTGTGGCGGTGCCGCACTTCTCTCCTCTGCCCCGGCAACGGAAACTTTCCGCTTTGCGGCGGCCACAGGGAACAAACGCAAACCGCAAGCCGGGAACCGTGTACTCTCCTGTCCCATGAACATTGCAGACTGGCCTTCCGCGAAGACCCTCTCGCCCCTGTATCGGGAACTCAAGCAGCTCGACCTGTTGGAGCATGTCGCCGAACTCGAAGCGTTCGGCTTCACCGTGCTGCCGCCGGAGAAGGTGGGGCCGCCGGAGCAGCACGAAGCGATGCGCGACGCCCTCCTTCGCGTTGCCGGCGAGCGCAAGCAGTGCCACGAAGCGGGGCTTGCGGATGTATTCCGAGATGGCCAGGAGCTCATGCGCTTCATGCTTTGGGACGATCCGCTGTTCGAGAAGATGGTCGTCCACCCCGCCGCCCTCGGCCTGATCCAATACCTGCTGGGCACGAACTGCATCCTGAGCCTGTGCGACGGCTGGCTGAAGGGTACCGGCGAGGCGCGCACCGGCATCCACTGCGACTGGGCGCAGTTCGAGATGCCGACATTTCCGCCGGAGCCCTATACCGCCAACTTCAACTACCTGCTGTCCGACTACAGCCGCGACGACGGCGCCCTGGGCTTCGTGCCCGGCAGCCACCGCTGGCGACGCTGGCCAGCGACGGAGGAGGCCGACTACTGGAACGACCGCAGCCATCCCGTGGAAGCGCCCATGGGCTCGATGATCATCTGGGGCGACCACACTTGGCACGGTTCCTACCCGCGCAAGACGGACGGCTTGCGGTTGATGATGCTGGGCACCTACTGCCGTTCGCATATGCAGACCCAGGAGCCGTTCCGGCAAACCGTCACCCAGGAAGCCTTGGATCGCAACCCGGTGCGCTTTGGTCGGTTGATGGACGTCTACGGCGCGTTTCCGTTCGGCAAATCGCCGCCGCGGCCGGACAAGGGGGACGTGAAAGCGCCAAGCACCGGCTATTTGAGCCTGTTCGATGCCGAACCGGCCGCGGGCCAAGTGAAGCTGCGCCGCGCAGTGGACTACGGCATCTACGATGCCGAGTTCGCCGAGATCATCGCCAAGAAGTCCAAGGGAACGAAAATCCAGTTCCCGGATATGTACCGGGCACCACCCATGAAACCGGCGGACGAATCCACATCGAAGGAGGAGAATCGACATGCCGAATAGGCTCGAAGGCAAGGTGGCCGTCGTCACTGGCGGCAACAGCGGCATCGGCGAGGCCACGGGACATCTGTTCGCCAAGGAGGGGGCCAAGGTCGTCCTCATGGCGCGGCGGATCGAACAGGGGCAGGCCGTGGCTTCGGCAATTCGCGATGCTGGCGGCGAAGCGGCATTCATCGCCTGCGACGTGGGCGATGACGATTCGGTGAAGGACGCGGTTGCCGAAGCGGCCGCGGTCTACGGCGGCATCCACATGCTGTTCAACAATGCCGGGGGAGGCGGCGGCAGCCGGTTCCCCGACGAACCCAACGAAGAATGGCATCGGATAATCAACACCAATCTCACCGGCACGTTCTACGTCAGCCGAGCCGTCTGGCCGCATCTCGTGGCCGCTGGCGGCGGCGCGGTGGTGAACATGTCGTCGCTGGCCGCGCAGCGCGGCTTCAGCTCGCGGATGCAGGACGAGTTCGGCACCACGTCCTGCTCGTACTACGCGGCCAAGGCCGGCGTCGATGCGCTGACGCGCTACATGGCCGGCACTGGCGGTCGCCACAACATTCGCGTCAATTGCGTACGACCGGGACAGATTCTCACGCCGGGCGCGACCCGGGGCACCAACGAACACCATGTGTTCGAGAAGATGTTCGACTTCGCGCAGATCGTGCAGGGGCCGGGCTATCCCGAGGATGTCGCCAATCTAGTGCTGTTCCTCTGCTGTGAGGAGTCGCGTTTCATCAGCGGCGAAATCATCAACGTGGACGGCGGCGTGGCGGCCAAGATCTGAGGCTTGCCGAGCCGCCGCTGGAAACGTCGCCGCGAAGCCATGGCATGACGAGCCGCCTGCTCGCCCGGGCGTTCAGCTCGGCAGCGATGGCCTCGACAGTTGCGTCTGCCTGCTGAAGCTGGTCACCGGCCCGGCTCCGGTTGGCCAGCCCAGTCAGCGTTCACTGCAAGATTCCAATGGGGCGCCTTGCCGGCTCGGAACAAGCGCTTGACATGCGCAGCTGCGGACAGGGAAGATGCCGGTCCGTCGCCAGGACGAGAGACCGTGGATCTCGCGCACCCTTACGATATCGTGCTGCAAGCCGCAACGCCCGCAGAACAGCCCGGAGAACAGCCCGGAGAACAAAGAGCACCGTGGCTGCAAGTCACAGCGGCTGCCGAGTTTCCTTATGCGGCGCGAGGCGGCGTGGGTACATTGGGCACCTGCGGTTCCATAGGATGCGCCACTGGCACCTTGGGAACCTTGGGCACGATAGGCACGTACAACCCGTGGGCGGCCCCGTCGGATGAAGGGGACGACGACTGGGCAAGCGAATGACGCGCCGCGCGATGGCGCATCCGCCGCCGCGCACTTGGCCGTCAAGCAACCGCTTGACAAGCCGCCGCAAGCAGCACGAGGCTGAAGAATGCCGCGGCATGCCATCGACGAAGGACTGCCAGCCGGCTGCCCGGCTTGTCCAGATCAAGCATCAGCGGATCGCCGACCAGATTCGCCATGGCCTTGGCGAGATCGCTTCGACGCGACGGGCTGGTGTTGGCGAGCACGATGAACATGCCCAGCCAAACGAGGCTGGCCGACAGGTCGCGCATGTAGTCGTGGTTGCTGTACAGGAACATCAGCGTCGCACTGGCGAACAGCAGCACATCGGCAACCGGGCCAGAGAAGTAGACCCAGAAGCGTCTTGATGCCGACGGACATAGCAGTACCTCACTGACATCGACGGCGATCCGAAATCCCACAAAGCCGCGGCTCGGCAGACGGATCACGAAGCCGCGAACGGCTATGCCTTGGCCGACGGCGGCAGCGACATGGGCCAACTCGTGAATCGGCAGCCAGCACAACGCGACGAGCAGGAGAGCTTCTATTCGGAATCTCGTCGCGACATCCAGCAAGGCGAGCTCGCCTTGCCATGGCGCGACGGCTACGGCGCATGCTGCCAACGCGGCGGACAAGGCGACGAAGCCGAAGCCGGCCCGCCTGTTGTCCAAGCGTGTCCAGCGAAGAGACCGTTCGATGCAGTTGCCGACGGTTCGCCAGTAGCGCACTGTCTGGCTCGGCCAGCGTCCCGCATCCGAAGGGCTGCTGTCGAGGAAACGCTGCCTATCAAGCGCCGCTCAAGCGCCGCAAGGAAATTCCGAACATTCGCCTCCATGTCGCCGATGGAAGCAGGCGATGACTCTCTCGCTGCAGCCGCCAGTTCTCCCACCGTCGTGCCGCGCGACAGCATCGGCAGCAGGGTGGCCGCACGTTCATCGATGCGGCTGATTGCGCCTTGCCGAGACAAGAGAACCACATGGCCGCGGTAGGGCGGCGACCAACGGACGCCTTCCGCCAACGCTACAATGCAGTTCATCGAAGGCGTCTCATCGGCGAAAGCCATGCGCGACAACCAGCAATTTCAAACGCGACGATCTCAAGATTCGGCTTTCCTGAGTGTGCTTCGCAAGCGCCGCATCCCGTCCGCGCGCCTATCCTCCTGAACTCTGCGCTTGGTGCGGATTGCCTATCGCGAGGGTCAACATCGCCAGATGCTCGCGGCCAAGCGAAGGCGCCAGTGCTCGAAACTCCGATTCCACAAGGCCTCCATACGCCAGCCCAGCCAGACCATGGCGCAAAGCGTCAAGCCAGAGCTGGCCAACCACGGCGCCGGCGACGACAAGCGAAAGAAGAAAACCGCGTATGCCGAACTCGTCAAGCACGTCATCGATGGCGACGACCGGAACGATAATAACGGGTGCCTGTCCGACGTTGCGCTGATTCACCATCCGTGCAACATCGAGCTGCCCCTGCAATCGGCTGTCAAGCTCGAACAACACGCTGCCACCGGGCGATGGCCGCACTTGGTAGACTCCCGACGTCATATCTTCAACGCCATCGCCGACGACGACATACAGCCTTCGATCCGCGCACAAGCCCATCGTGTCCAGACGATGCGAGAAATGCGACAAACCGGAGTCGCACAGCGCCGTCAAGGCCGATTGGGAGACAGCGCGACGAGCGAAAGTCCTGACCGACCGCCTGCTCGCGACCAAGCTGAAAAATTCCTCCACGGCGGAGGGGTTCGCAGGCCGCCGCGACGACAAGCCGGGGGCAGACTCGAGCGCGGCATTCCTTTGCTGGCGACGGCGGGGCGATCTCGATGAGAGACGGCCTGTGTCATTGATTTTTACCTGGATCTGTTCCGGGGACGAGTCGCTCGCGGACAACGAGACCGCCCCCAGCGCCAGAGCTTCCAGGAAAACGTAGCTGGTGTCGAGTTGCGGCAGTCCAAGGCAGGATATCAGCGGCCCTCCGTCTACGAACGGCAGCTCGCGAACGGCAACGCCGGCCAGGCGGAGAATGGCGCGCACATACTGCGCGGCAATGCCACCGTCGTAGCCGACGATGCTGAACGCATACAGACCGTACTTGATCCGCACCTTGGCAAGGTTGCCCAGGGTAGCCAGGTAGACTTGAGAGCGGCCCGCAGCCGGCGGCTCGAACAGCCGCATCGGCATGTCGATGGCGCTGGCCAACTTTTCGAGCGCATGATCGGCGGCGTTGTAGCGGTATACGCCGGACGGAATGCCGGCCACTTGGCGAACAACCAGAAACGCTTCTGGAGAACACAGATTGCCGCCCGTCGGCGCCAACCGTCTTCCAGCCAGGGGGCCTTCGGCACGATTGCCGAACGCCGTCTTCAGGATGCGCCCCAAGGCGACAGCATCGAGCCGCTCGCCAATGCCCGCATCGGGCTGCGATGTCGGCAAGGGCATGGTCTTTGCGCCGGCCATGGGGGCCTGCGGCTGCGACGACAGCTTTATGTTGCGCGGCTGGTAGTGCTGCTGGTATTGCTTTGGAGAAGCGAAGCGCTTGGGTGGTTGGGAAATGCCAGTCAAGTACCTCCATACGCCGTGCGGATCGCCTTCGGGTTTTGAAACTCTAGCCATGAAATAATTGGATCGATATACGTTTTTTCGCCGGCAGGTGAACCGGATCATGCGATCGATCAGGCTGGTCGGCAAGACTCCGGCTGCCAGACATAACGCATGCTGTGCAATCACTGCCAAGGGAAGCCCTTGCGCTTTCGATGAGGATGCCAGGGTAAGCGACTGTTCCTTCAGTGCAGAATAGCCCAGCGATCGGTTCGGAACGAACAGCGGACCTAGCTGCCATGCGCCCTCGCCAAAGCCCGCGTACAGCGCATCAACACCCTTGCGGTGGGCTGTATCGAAGAATGCGGCCAGCGCCAAGTCGTTGGCTTGCACATGCAGGCCTATGCAGAACTTGGTGTCGGCTGGAACATCATCGGCCGTTCGGCATGGCGCTGCCTGGGATCCCGCCTGCCGCAGATCGGCCGCGATAGCCTCGGCAGCTTGCTCCGGGCCGAATACCGCAAAGACGGTATTGCATAGGTGCGCGTATGCCTCGTATCGATTCGAGTGAATGCGTGTAGAGTCGCAGAATCGTCCGATGAAGCGCAAGGTAGGCGATGAGATTTCGTCGTGATCCGGGCCCTCTTCCAACAGTCCGTTGAAGAACAGATTGCCGAGCAGCGCGTGTACGCGATGTTCGGGCCAGTGGCCAAGCGCTCGGACCACGACCGAGGCCTCGCGTTCGCCATCCAACAGCGGCAACATCTCGCCGAACAGCTGTCTGAATCCAACACCGCGCATCAAGACGTCGCTTTCCGCGCCCAGAAACAAAATGCCATCGCGGCCGACGGGTATCGCTTCGACGCCGAGATTCATGCGCGGCCGGGCAGGAAAGCGATGTCTTAGCTCCTCGTCACGCAGGACGGCATGCCCGATAAAATCGGCCATGTCTTCGGATTCTGCCATTATTTTCGTATCACCGCGGCAACCGTGCGCGTAAATCGGGCATTTTTCGGCTCGCCAGGCCCGCGGCACCTCGGACAACCATGAATGCAAGTCGCTTCGCCTGTGCCTACCATCGGATACAGGCCGTCGATTTGCCAAAACCGGCTGCCGCTAGCGGCTGGATCCGGTGCGATCTCCACAATCACGGATGCCGCCATCGACGCCATCGCCGGCGTATATCCGCCAGCGACGGCGGAAGACGAGTTCGGCCTGCTCCGATACTGGCGAACCACCCGTTCGGTTGCGGATGTTCTGGAATCAGGCGGATTGACGAGCGTTCTCTTGTCGAAGCAGGCAAGGCAGGCCGTTCCAGGGCCGATAACAGGACCTATCAACAAAAAGCGTTCTTGAAGCCGAACCGGCACCCACCATGTCTGCGCCTTGGCAACGATATCGTCCATCTTTTTCAATGCCGAAGAGCCTAGAAAGCCGGCGATCACGACGCTGAAAGGGCTGTCTTCGAGTACCGACTCGACGCTGTCTTGAGATAGCGCCAGTACCCGCCATGACGATGGCGATTCAGCAACAATTCGTTTGGAGACCGCAACGCCAAAGCTGTCTTCGTGAATAATCAGCATGGCGTCTAGGCGAACGGCTGTGGAAAGGGATTGATGTTTTCCGGGCACGACGCATCCATCCCGAACCGGGCGGCGTAATCATGCAGGCGACGATGGCCGAGATAGCGGAATCGGGTGACGCAACTCATCGGCATGAGATCCGGTATCAGCGCACGGACGACGACCAGCCCCGCAGCTCTGACATCATCAGGCGTCATATCGACGACTACGACTTCCATATCGAGGTTGCGGAATATGTCCTGCAGTCGCGCCAACCGTTCGCAGTTGCTTTCGGGCGGGCACGGATATCTGGGCGCCGAAACGGTTTCCGTTGATCGCATAAGGAACGAAAATGCCTGTCTGCGGGCCGGATGGCTCATGTAGGCGGCCCCGTCCTCCAGCCTAGTGAACAAATCCGGATCGTCCGGAACGTATCGTTCCTGTTCGAAACTCAAGGCCACGGCAGCACATTCCCGAGCCGTCTTGTCGATCGCTTCGCATTCGTCGAAGCTGGTTGCGCAGGAAACAAGGTTCGCCAATAACGGGTTGTTGTCTCGCAACTGAACGGCATAGACCGTCGGCACTCCGATGTCGGTGGTGGCATCGAACAGCAAATGTCGAACGCCGCTTCTCGATACCGTGTCCAAGGATTCGCTGACGGCGAGCGTGGCGGCGTCCTCGACCGCCAATCTCGGAAGTGGCAACCGCAGCAGCCAAGTCAATGCGATTGCGTCGCGCTCTATTACTTCGCATATGGCGCTGACCATGGCGGCCTTGATGTCCGTATGGGCTGCCATGCCAGTGCTGATGGGCAGCCAGTGCCGGCTACTTTCGTCGCTCCGATCGAGAAATACCAATGCCAGCGGAACGTACTTCCGCTCGCCGGACAGAAGAGAGATGCCGGGTATCCATCCAATGCGGTCATTCGGGCCGAAGCGCCGGCAAATCGCATCTGGACGCTGGTATTCGTAGCTCGATCCTTTCGGCAGCCGGTGCCAGTCCACGGCCTCCGTGCCGAGCTCGTCGGCGGTGGCCGTTAGTACCTCCGCATTGTGGAACACCACGCTGGAATAGCGTTCGGCAGCTTCCGCCACTGCCTTGACGCAGGCCATTTTCAAGTCTCTGTCGCAGCCGCTGATGTTCAGCGACACACGTTCCATGTCTCCGCCGTCGGCCGATGTCACATGCGGGTAGGCTGCCGTCAAATTGCCTAGAGAAGCCGTGCAGATGTGGAATTCCGGCACTCGCAAGGTCTTCGGCCAAACTTTGGCCACTGGGCCAACAAGAGATGCGGGGCCTAGGGCCAAGCCAAGAAAAGGAAACTCGTCGAGCCACTCGTCCTTGATCTCAACACGCTCGAAGAAGTGGTTAGTCGGCATCGGCAATCTCAGCCATCGCCAGCGTCAGGATGTAGCAGGCCTCGACGAGGTTGAAGCCGAGCCGGACGATATGCCTCAAGATGAAGCTTCCCACTGCACGGCGATCCGAGCAGCTATTCTGGATGCTCTGGATGCGCCTTCTCGGCAATCCATCTCGCAAACTGGCAAGGTGCTTGCCTTCGGCGCTAGCTGCCTCGAAGCGCTTCCTGAACACGAACGCGCCGGATGCAACCAGCGCCGCGGACTTGGCCTCGAATTCAGGCAGCAACGAAATGGCATTGATGTTCGTCAACGCATCTTGAACCAGCGTGGCCAGCCACTGCCGCCCATCGACTGAACGGTTCGCGCCACTGTACGATTCGGCAAGGGTCGCGACATGCGCCGGAGCAAGCGTCTTGCGGTTCAGCTCGCCATCTAGAATCATCGGCAGAGTGTGCAATACGCATTTGCTCGACCATTCGTCCAACAGGATCGGTTCCGTCTCGTCAATCTCGACATCCCGGACGTCCACGACGGTACCGCCATCGCTCTCCGGCCCAGGATCGGGAAGCGGTAGGGAAACCAGTTGGCTTTCAGCGACGTCGGGGACGGATGCCAACCGCCGTACCGCAGCGACACCTTGGCGCTCGATCCGTTCTCTGCCGGGGCTTGCGCCAAACGGAGCGAAAAAGCTCATTCGAACACGACCATGAGGGCGCATGAAGTCGCGGTCGAAGCGCCATGCGGCAGGACGAAGATCAGCCACCAGTTCTGGAACGAGTTCCGCAATGAGCACATCCAGCATGGCGTCTGACCGACCGACCCGGATGTCCATCTGCACCGCTTGGCGCATTATCTGCCACCGGCATCAAAGCGAAACAGCTTGCTCGATGCAGACACGGTGAGCACGATCACGCCCAGCAGTACTGTCGCGTCCAGCCACAGCGGGAATAGACCAGCCGTACCGCCGATGATCTGTCGGAGCGCGTCTGCCGCATAGGTCGAAGGCAATGCCAGCACCAGAGGGCGCAGCCATTCGATCTCGATGGCTGGCCACAGCACGTTGCCCAGCATGATGACGAAGACATTGAGAAACGGCGTAACGGCGAACCCGATCTGCGCACGGGGGAGCGCACCAGCCACCAGCATGCCCATACCGGCGAAGGCCAGTGCCGTCAGCAGCACGATGAAGACGACGGCGAACAGCGAGCCCTTGATCGTGAAGTCCGAAAACAGCAGGAACAACGAAAACAGCAGAGCGCCTTGCGCCAATCCGATGGCTGCCATAACGGATATGTCGGCGACGAAGTACGCTCTCGCGGAAATGGGCGTGATGGCATACAGCAACATCGAGCCATCCTGACGCTTGAGAGTCACGTTCGATCCCGCTGTCAGGAAGCCTAGATTGGCCAGTGCGAAAACCACCACGCCCGGCGCGAACCACGCCAAGGCAGCCGACCTGTCGCGATCCGCTTGCATCTTATCGATTCGCACCTCATAGCCCACTTCGTCGAGCGGCGCATTGACCATGGATATCGCGGCTGTCATCGCATCGGACAGCAGATCCGTCCACTGCGGCAAGGACGTGACGAGAATGCCCGCCGAACCGGATTCCGGGATATGGGAATACTCCACCGTAGCGCCGACTTCTCCCTGTTGCAGTTGTTCCTGCGCCTGCCGCCGCCCAGCCCGGACGATGTTCAAGGATGCCAGCTCATTGAGATTGGCAAGCAGTTCCGGCGGCATGGGTCCGTCATCCTCCACCAGCGCGACGTCGAGCGACCAAGCCGGAGCCTCGTCGCCAGGCGGCATGAGGTAGAGGGCGGCCAGGAGAAGAGGCGCCAGCAGAGCGAAGGAGATGCTGATGAAAATGCGCCAGGATTGCAGTGCCAGCGCAACGTACAGCCTTGGATTCCCCATCCGCATTCCTCTACTCTCTCAGCGATTCGCCGGTAAGGTGGATGAACACGTCTTCCAGAGAATGCTGCTTGAGCTGGATGTCGAGCAGGGGCGCGTTGCGGCGCGACAGGTCGGCTACCGTTCCGATGGCGTCTTCCAGCCGGTTGGCTCTCCAGGTTACGGTTGCATGCACGTCATCGTCCCCGATGGAAGCATCTTCGCCAAGAACGTGCCGGCATGTGGAGACGTAGGCGGCAGGCATTCGCAGCGCTAAATCGTAGCCTGGACAATGAGTGCGGATCAGCTCGGACGGCGAGCCCAGCGCGACAATGCGCCCGCGATCGATAATCGCAACCCGGTCGCAGAACTCTTCGGCTTCGTCCAACTGATGGGTGGCGAACAGCACGGCGGTGCCGGCCGCCGAGCGCTTTCGGATTTCGTTCCACACCAAACGCCGTGATTGCGGATCCAGATTGGACGTTGGCTCGTCCAGGATCAGGACATCAGGATCGCCGGCGAGCGCTGCGGCAAAGGAGACGCGTTGATACTGACCTGCGGAAAGACTAGACAGCATGGCCTTCGACTTCCGCGTCAACCCGACCAGCCTCAGCAGCGAGTCCGTTGCAGTCCGCCCGCCGTAGGCGATCACCATCAAATCTAGGAATTCGCGTACGGCAACCGCTTGATAGGACCTGACATTCTGCAGCTGCACTCCGACTTTCGCTCCTGTCTCCGACGACAGGTTGCGGACATCTTCTTTGCAGATCGCCGCATAGCCGCCGGTTGCCGGTCGAATCCCCTCGACGATCTCGAGGAGCGTTGTCTTGCCCGCACCGTTGGGGCCCAGCAGCGCCACGACTTCGCCCGAGGCGACATCAAAGGTAACATCGTCAAGCGCCACCACGTCCTTGTACTTCTTCGAAACATGGCGAATGGCAATAGCCGAAGTCTTTTTCATCTCCTCTGCGTCTATTCTCAGTTCTCGATCAAGAGAATGCGACTAGGGTAAAGACCCTCATCCGGACATCGTCATTACAAACCACTGCAACCGAATGTCCCTGCGGTGCCAGCGGTGCCCAGGCAACCTGTGGCCGTGCCTGCGGCCCCCCATCGTACCTGCCGACCCGAAACATGAGAAGCCGGCAAAAGCAACTTCCGAGTCAATGGCGACGATTTCAAGGTGCAGTTCTTGATCTATCTGAGCCGGCACAACATCATACGGGTTTGAGAATTGCTTCTCTTCCACGGTTTTCTCCGCGCCCACTCTGGATTTCGCACGGCTGTGGTTCTAAGGGCGCATCCTATGCCGAGTCAAGAACTTTTTCATTTTTTCTGAATTTTCCATACAAATCAATCGATTACAGCCCAATTCTAGCTCAACGACAACTCCACGCAAATCGATAGATCGAGCACAGCAATGCGCTCCTTCCAGTCCGGTGCAGGCATCCGATGGAGCGACTTCCTCTCCACAAAGTACGCCCTGCGGCCCTGAGCCTCGTCCGTTGCCTGCCGGGCGCGAACTGCATCCTGAGCTTTGCGACGGCTGGCTGAAGTGCCGGCGAGGCGCGTACCGGCATCCACTGCCACGGGGCGCAGTTCGAGATGCCGATGTTTGCGCCGGCGCCTATGCCGCCAAATCCAACTACCTGCTGCCCCGCCATAGCCACGACGACGGCGCATCGGGCATCATTCTCGGCAGCCATCGCTGGCGGCACGGTGCGGGTTCGGCTCGCGTCGGCCGTATCCCATACCTCCGCGGCCGCTTTCTGCATCCAGGCGGACGATTATCGATAGTTCCCGTACTTCCCAGAGGCCGGACTTCGGGCCATCGACAAGAGTCCCTCGCGCCGACGGGGACGACGGAGCTATCGAGACCGCAACCTTCGCCTGTTACTCGTTCGGCTCCTGGACGGTGCGCCGAGAACTGCCAGCGAAAGCGGACGGACAGGGCTTTCCTTCCGGTGCTGCTTCTGCAAGAATCGAGTCCTTCTCCAAGCAAGAGACCGACCGATGCGAGCATTTCTTCCCACCGCGATCCTCGCCTTGCTGTGCGGCCCTGTCGTGGCGGCGCCCCAGGAAGGGGATCCGGCGCCGGACTTCGAGTTGCAAGGCTCCGACGGCGCCACCTACGCCCTGTCCCAGTTCCGCGGCAAGCAGGCCGTGGTCCTCGCGTTCTTCCCCAAGGCATTCACCGGCGGCTGAACCATGGAATGCAAGGCGCTGCGTGACAGCGACCAGGAAATCAGACGCTTCGACGTGGCCTACTTCATGGCCAGCACGGACAACATCGAGGACAACACCCGCTTCGCCGAAATGAATGAGGCGACGTTTCCCATCCTGGCGGATGCGGACAAGACCGTCTCGCAAGCCTACGGCGTGCTCTCGCCTCGGGGATATGCGCAACGCTGGACCTTCTACATCGATCCGCAAGGTATCATTCAGAAAATCGACAAGGCCGTGAATCCGGCCCGGGCCGGCGAGCAGCTCGTGGCGAATTTGGAAGCCCTAAAGGTTCCTCGGGCACCAGAGCCGGCGGAGCAGGCATCGGGCGTCCCCTAGCGTGGCCGACGCGCTCGGCTTTCGGGAGATACTGGACTTCTGGTTCGAGGAATTGACGCCGGCGCAATGGTATGCCGTGGACGCGGCGCTGGATTCGCGCATTGCGACTCGGTTCGGCGCACTCCATCGGGCGGCGGTGGCTGGCGAGCTGAGCATTTGGCGAACGACCATCGAGGGAAGATTGGCGGAGATCATCGTGCTCGACCAGTTCTCGCGCAACATCCATCGGCACAAGCCGGCCGCCTTCGCCGCCGACGGCATGGCGCTGGTGCTGGCCCAGGAAGCCATCGCCCAAGGCTTGGCCAGCGAACTGGCTCCGCTCCGGCGCACGTTCCTGTACATGCCCTTCATGCACAGCGAATCCGCCGAGATACACCGCACGGCATCGAGGCTGTTCAGAGAAGAGGGCTTGGAGGAAGGGTGCGACTGGGAAGTACAGCACAAGAACATCATCGATCGTTTCGGGCGGTACCCGCACCGCAATGCGATCCTCGGCCGGAACAGCACGGAAGAGGAGACGGCTTTTCTGCGGGAACCGGGGACGACGTTCTAGATTTTTTCTGCGCTCCGTTCTCGCTACCCAGCGGAGGTGCATATCCCGCCAGGGTGCCGTTCCGCAGCTAGAGGGACGATCGTCGGCATCCTATCCGTTCACCGTCGGCTGCCTGGATCAGGACGACGCCGACAGCGTCCCGCCGGATTTCGCCGGGCGGGTTGACGGCACCCAGCGGTAGATGCGCGTCAGGCTGCCGCCCATCAGCGCGTCGCGTTCCGTCTCGGTGAGTCGATCCGTTGCGCGGAAGGCTTCCACGGCTTGGTCGGGGGTGAGCACCGCCACCGCCCGCGTCCAGTCCGTGCCCCATAGGCAGCGCTCGATGCCGAATCGCTCGAAAATGCGTGCCAGCGGATCCCAAATGTCGGGGTAGGGAAACGGTTGCCGGGACAAGGTGCAGGCGCCGGAAATCTTGACGGCCACATTGTCGAAGCGGGCCAGCGCCAGCACATTCTCCAAATCGGCGAACGGGTTCGCTGGCGGCGGTGGCGCGAAGGGCTGCTTCAGGCCCACGTGATCCACCACGAGCTGGACATTCGGATGCCCCTCGGCGAGCTTGGCGAATGCCCCGAGGTTGCCCCAGCACAGCACGTTGATGGGCAAGGAAAGGCGCGTGGCGGCGGCGAGGATGCGGTCCACCCCGGTGCCATCCACGACGCTTGACGCGGGCGCGCCCATCATGAGGCGACCGCCCACTACGCCGGGACGCGCTGTCCAATCGGCCATATCGTCCGCCACGCCAGGATCGTTTGGATCGAAGGGCTTGATCAGTCCGAATCGTCTTGGATGCTTGGCGTGGACTTCGAGCGCGTAGCTGCCGTCGAAGCGGTACATGGCCCACGGGGAGACGAGCAGGGCACCGTCGATGCCGAGGCTATCCATCGTCGCCACCATGTCGTCGCCAGTCACCTCCGCCGGCCCAGGCAACGTGCCCGCCCAAGGCCGCTTTGGCGTGTCCCGCTGGTAGCAGTGTACCTGCGAATCGATGACGGGAGCTTTCTTCGGCGCTGCCATGCGCGTTCCCCCCTCGCTCCTCTAGCTCTCGACCACCGTTTCTTCAACGCCGAGCGGCCGATCTGCCAGCGCCTTGAACGCTGCGTCCGCAATCTGCCAAGTGCGCGCGAGATCGGCCTGGGTGTGCGCCATCGAGAGGAAGTGATTGTGGTAGCTCAGCAGGTACGCCCCGCGTCGCACGCATTCGCGAATCCAGCGGGCATGGGTTTCGAAGTCCACGCCAGCCAAGCGAAAGTAAGGCATGGACGGTACGCCGCTGACGACCAGTTTGCGGTCGTGGCTGGCAGCGACATCGATCAGGCCTTCGCTCAAACTTTTCCCCAACGCCGCCATTCGAGAGACGGCGTCCGTCTCATGCAGGAGATTGATGGTGGCCAACGCCGCTGCCATAGGTGCGCCGCTGTAGAACTGCGTACCGGTATAGAACACATCCTGCGCGGTCTGCCGAAGCGCATCGGTGCCTGCCAGGGCGGATATGGGGTAGCCGTTGCCGAGCGCTTTGCCGAAGCAGATCAGGTCCGGCTCGAAGCCATAGGCGACATTGGAACCGGCCAGGTCGATCCGAAATCCGGTGCGCACGTCGTCGAGAATCAGCACGATGCCGCCCTGCCGGCAGATTGCTTCCACTTGCCGCCAGTAGCCGTCGGCGGGCATCTCGTTGTCGTGGAGGGTGGGGTGGTGGTAGGGCGAGGCGATGAAGCAGGCGATGCCACCGGGATTCGCCTCGACCAGCCGCTTGAGCGCCGCAACGTCGTTCCACGACACGCTGTGTACATGGGCGCCGTCGTCTGAAATCGTGCCGGGTGCGCCATCTTTCATCCAAGCGGCGGTGCCGTGGTAGCCGCCTTCCACGCGGACGATCTTCTCCCTCCCCGTCGCCGCCCTCGCAATCATCACGGACAAGCCGGTGGCGTCGGCGCCGTTCTTGCCGAACAGCGCCCAATCGGCAATGGCAACCGTTTCGACCAGCTGTTCGGCCAAATCGACCATGACCGGCGACGCAAGACTTGCGGTATCGGCTTGGCGGCTCTGATCCCGCACCGCCTCGTCCACGCGAGGGTGATGGCAACCGAGGATATTGGGGCCGAAGGCGCACATGTAGTCGATGTAGCGATTGCCGTCCACATCCCAAATGCAGGCCCCGTCCGCCCGAGCGCAGAACGCCGGAGCGCCCTCGTAGTAGGAGGCGCCGTAGTGCCCGAAGATACCGCCGGGAATCACTTCCCGCGCTCGCCGCATCATGGCATCGGATCGACTTGTTGAATAGACGGTCACGTTGCCCTCCTTCCCTGCCGCAAGTCCATAGGTGCCTAAGATAAGCGAAAGCCCGAAAGTGCGCACCCTCCCGGACTTCGTTCGAGCGCGATAATGGTCTGCTTCCCCCCACACCACCATCGATATCAGACAACACTCCCAGAGGGAATCTAGAAGCCGTACTGAAACGAAAAACTCGCACCCAGATGAGCGTGCCGTACTCGAATGTCCCACGGCTGGCGGAGTAGGTCAGGGTGTTGGCGTTCATCAACACTGCAAGGACCTATTCCCGGATTCCGGCTCTCGCCAGCCGCGATGTCGCGTGTCTGGCGGCGGATCATTTACAGACTGCCCATCGGCATCCAGCCACGGCCGGATTGCGCGTTGCGGCGATCATCTACGACGCCGGCCGAAAGTATGTTTGATTCGTAGGAGAGGATGTCCACGCGGTCACCGTCGAATATGGTGCCATCAGGGGCATGGCCTGCCAACAGAGACGAGCGATCTCCAAGCCGCCGCGCCCCGTCGGCGGATCGTCGCCATCGTGCGTGGTCGAGCCTCAAGTCGTTGATGAATCCGACCACGGCGCATCGAACCGGATAACCGCCGGCGAACCAATGCCGGTCGCACTCGACCAGCGGGGCTATTGGACATTGAAGGGCCAGTCGAGCCGCTGCGGCAAGAGCATGTGGCCGAAGGATGAACGCATATGATCTCGTTGCGCGTCAGAGCGCGAGTGCAGGGTACGTCTTCGCGTTCCGAGCATCTCGCGCCACGTGCAAGCGTCTCTTTGCGGATGCTTGAAACCCGCTGATTGCCCGGCCGCGGTCTGATCTGCGGCAACGCCAGACGCGAAAAGACCCGGCGGCGCAAGCGCCCCGGGCCTTGAAAAATCAAGCCTGACAACGACCTACTCTCGCATGGGGAGACCCCACACTACCATCGGCGCTGAGACGTTTCACTGCTGAGTTCGGGATGGGATCAGGTGGTTCCGACTCGCTATGATCGTCAGGCAAACCGGTGAACTCGATTGAACAATCCGCCTCGACGAAGCCGCCCAATAAATGCATTGCGTGTCTGTATATACCGGATCGACCCATTCCCTCGTCGCACGGACTCGGTTATATGGTCAAGCCTCACGGGCAATTAGTACGGGTTAGCTCAACGCCTCGCAACGCTTACACATCCCGCCTATCAACCTCGTAGTCTACGAGGACCCTTAAGAAATCTTGAAGATTTGTGAGATCTAATCTCGAGGGGGGCTTCCCGCTTAGATGCTTTCAGCGGTTATCCCTTCCGAACGTAGCTACCCGGCAATGCCACTGGCGTGACAACCGGAACACCAGAGGTTCGTCCACTCCGGTCCTCTCGTACTGAGAGCAGCTCCTCTCAAATCTCAAACGCCCACGGCAGATAGGGACCGAACTGTCTCACGACGTTCTAAACCCAGCTCGCGTACCACTTTAAATGGCGAACAGCCATACCCTTGGGACCGGCTCCGGCCCCAGGATGTGATGAGCCGACATCGAGGTGCCAAACACCGCCGGCGATGTGAACTCTTGGGCGGTATCAGCCTGTTATCCCCAGAGTACCTTTTATCCGTTGAGTCATGGCCCTTCCATTCAGAACCACAAGATCACTAAGACCGTCTTTCGACCCTGCTCGACCCGTCGGTCTCGCAGTCAAGCACACTTCCGCCTTTATACGCACTGCATGATTTCCGACCATGCTGAGTGTACCTTCGTACTCCTCCGTTACTCTTTAGGAGGAGACCGCCCCAGTCAAACTACCCACCACACACTGTCCTCAACCCAGATCATGGGCCTAAGTTAGAACCCCAACATAGCAAGAGTGGTATTTCAAGGACGACTCCACGAGAGCTGACGCCCTCGCTTCCTAGTCTCCCACCTATCCTACACAAACTAAGTCAAAGTCCAGTGTGAAGCTGTAGTAAAGGTTCATGGGGTCTTACCGTCTAGCCGCGGGAACACGGCATCTTCACCGCGATTTCAATTTCACTGAGTCTCGGGTGGAGACAGTGTGGCCATCGTTACGCCATTCGTGCAGGTCGGAACTTACCCGACAAGGAATTTCGCTCGGTCACTCTCTCCTGTTTCCAGAAGAGCCGGACTCTATCTTGAGCCTCCTCGATTCATCTGACTCGCAATTCGTCGAATATCCTCGACTCCTTCAGTCGTCAAATGAACCCCCTTCTCCATCTTTAGAAGAACCTGTCGAAACTTGTTGAAGTCGACATTCTTCTTCGTTTTCAAAGAGTGCTTCATGAAGAATGGAACGATGATGTTACGCAAATGATCCGCATTGCGCACTCGATAGGCCATACGGTCGCCGTGATCAATACGAACCACGCCGCATACGAAGTAGCCCTTAAGCGCATGCAGCACCTGCACATCGCGCTTGTGCTGTACGACGGCAAATTCCGGCAGGATCTGGATACCTGCCGACATCCCCGCGTCGGTATTAATGCCAACGTGAAAACACCCTTCACCGTCCACGAAGCCTGTTATCCATTCAGCATGAAGATTCACTGGAGCTCCTGAACGTATTAGTCTCTGAGGGTTTCTGGTACAGACCAGATCTTCCCTGCGGATTGTCCCCATGTCAATCGGATTGTTACTGAACGACTATAAGATCGAACGAGTACCGACAAGCTGTTGAGGAGTTTCCCGCATACAGTTCAGTTTTACTAAGGCTAGCGTTACTTAACCTTAGGACCGTTATATTTACGGCCGCCGTTTACCGGGGCTTCGATCACAAGCTTCGAACGCGAACGAAGTCCACGCACTAACCTGATCAATTAACCTTCCGGCACCGGGCAGGCGTCACACCCTATACGTCCTCTTGCGAGTTTGCAGAGTGCTGTGTTTTTAGTAAACAGTCGCAGCCACCTGGTATCTTCGACCGCCAACAGCTCGGGGAGCAAGTCCCGTCACCATCAGCGGCGCACCTTCTCCCGAAGTTACGGTGCCATTTTGCCTAGTTCCTTCACCCGAGTTCTCTCAAGCGCCTTGGTATTCTCTACCCGACCACCTGTGTCGGTTTGGGGTACGGTCACATTCTTGCCTGAAGCTTAGAGGTTTTTCCTGGAAGCATGGCATCAACTGCTTCCGGGCCACATAGGACCCGTTCGTCGTCACATCTCGGCCTTGAGAGATCCTGGATTTTCCTGGGATCTCAGCCTACTTGCTTTCACCTGGACAACCAACGCCAGGCCAGCTTAGCCTTCTCCGTCACCCCATCGCAGCAAGAAACGGTGCTGGAATATTAACCAGCTTCCCATCAGCTACGCCTTTCGGCCTCGCCTTAGGAGCCGACTTACCCTGCGCCGATGAGCGTTGCGCAGGAACCCTTGGTCTTTCGGCGAGGGGGATTTTCACCCCCTTTATCGTTACTCATGTCAGCATTCTCGCTTCTGATACCTCCAGCAAACCTCGCGGTTCACCTTCAATGGCCTACAGAACGCTCCTCTACCGGTCATGCACAAACCAAATGGTTCCGCATGACCCCGCAGCTTCGGTACATGGTTTGAGCCCCGTTACATCTTCCGCGCAGGCCGACTCGACCAGTGAGCTATTACGCTTTCTTTAAAGGATGGCTGCTTCTAAGCCAACCTCCTGGCTGTCTGAGCCTTCCCACATCGTTTCCCACTTAACCATGATTTAGGGACCTTAGCTGGCGGTCTGGGTTGTTTCCCTTTCGACGACGGACGTTAGCACCCGCCGTCTGTCTCCCTCGCTGCACTCATCGGTATTCGGAGTTTGCATGGGGTTGGTAAGTCGAGGTGACCCCCTAGCCCAAACAGTGCTCTACCCCCGATGGCGATACGAGAGGCACTACCTAAATAGTTTTCGAGGAGAACCAGCTATCTCCGAGCTTGATTAGCCTTTCACTCCGAGCCACAGGTCATCCCCCCATTTTTCAACATAGGTGGGTGCGGGCCTCCAGTCAGTGTTACCTGACCTTCACCCTGCCCATGGCTAGCTCGCCCGGTTTCGGGTCTACTCCTACCGACTGCAATGCACATGAATGTGCATGTTCGCCCTATTCAGACTCGGTTTCCCTACGGCTCCCCTAAACGGTTAACCTCGCCAGTAAAAGTAAGTCGCTGACCCATTATACAAAAGGTACGCAGTCACCCTTATCCAACCGCCCAACGCGCCGCGAACGGCACACTTGCGGGTAGAGTTTGGCTCCCACTGCTTGTACGCATCCGGTTTCAGGTACTGTTTCACTCCCCTCGCGGGGGTACTTTTCGCCTTTCCCTCACGGTACTGGTTCACTATCGGTTAGCTGAGAGTATTTAGCCTTGGAGGATGGTCCCCCCTTGTCCCGAAGGACTGTTCAGACAGGGTTTCACGTGCCCCGCCCTACTCGATTTCACTGTCTGGCCGTTTTCGCGTACGGGGCTGTCACCCACTATGGCGCACCTTTCCAGGTGCTTCCGCTAACGCGCGACGGCACGAATGCCGCCACTTTGCCAGACAGCTTAAGGGCTGTTCCCCTTTCGCTCATCGCTACTTGGGGAATCTCGGTTGATTTCTTTTCCTCCGGGTACTTAGATATTTCAGTTCCCCGGGTTCGCCTCGCGTACCTATGGATTCAATACGCGATAACCAATGAACTTGGTTGGGTTTCCCCATTCGGAAATCCCCGGATCAAAGTCTGTTGCCGACTCCCCGAGGCTTATCGCAGGCTGCCACGTCCTTCATCGCCTTCAGCTACCAAGGCATCCACCGAATGCGCTTATTCACTTGACCATATAACCCAGGCCGCACGGTAAGCTGCGACCCCTTCGCTGACGCGAACGTCTCTCGCCAAGCGAGGGACGGGGGTGATGGTTGGTGAATGAATCGCCGGTATTTACCTGTGATCGGGCAAATCGCATGTCCCGACCACGTGCAACAGTCTTGCGACCTGTTGCACAGACGCACAATTGCATTACTTCTTTGGGTTAAGCATCCCTCCCGTGCCTCCTGAGGCTTAGCCTGTCGAGGCGTGGAGAGACGCTTGGCTTCATCGAGAACGAATTGTCAAAGAACTGGCCCCTTGGTCCGTACACGGGATTTCGGTCTGGTGGAGCCGAGGAGGATCGAACTCCTGACCTCCTGTGTGCAAGACAGGTGCTCTCCCAGCTGAGCTACGGCCCCAACGGTTGGAACAGTCGGATAAGCTCGATAGCCCAAAGCCACCGAATGGTGGGTCTGGGTGGAGTTGAACCACCGACCTCACCCTTATCAGGGGTGTGCTCTAACCAGCTGAGCTACAGACCCTTGCGCAGATCGGACGCGGACAAAGGAACGACAAACCATTCGTGTGGGCACCCGAGCCAAGCATCGAGCTTGGATCGAGCTAGCCAGCGGACGCTAGTCCCCTGGTTTCGATCCTTGGGTTTAAGGAGGTGATCCAGCCGCAGGTTCCCCTACGGCTACCTTGTTACGACTTAGTCCCAGTCATGAACCACACCGTGGTAACCGTCCTCCCGAAGGTTAGACTAGCTACTTCTGGTGCAGCCCACTCCCATGACTTGACGGGCGGTGTGTACAAGGCCCGGGAACGTATTCACCGCGACATTCTGATTCGCGATTACTAGCGATTCCGACTTCAAGGAGTCGAGTTGCAGACTCCTATCCGGACTGCGAGCAGTTTTTTGGGATTCGCTCACCCTCGCGGGGTAGCAGCCCTTTGTACCGCCCATTGTAGCACGTTTGTAGCCCACCACGATAAGGGCCATGACGACTTGACCTCGTCCCCGCCTTCCTCCGGTTTGTCACCGGCAGTCTCCCTAGAGTTCCCGGCATGACCCGCTGGCAAATAAGGATAGGGGTTGCGCTCGTTACGGGACTTAACCCAACATCTCACGACACGAGCTGACGACAGCCATGCAGCACCTGTCACACGGTTCCCTAAGGCACCAATCCATCTCTGGAAAGTTCCGTGAATGTCAAGTGGTGGTAAGGTTCTTCGCGTTGCCTCGAATTAAACAACATGCTCCACCGCTTGTGCGGGCCCCCGTCAATTCATTTGAGTTTTAACCTTGCGGCCGTACTCCCCAGGCGGAGAACTTATCGCGTTAGCTTCGCCACTAAGCCCTCAAGGGGCCAAACGGCTAGTTCTCATCGTTTACGGCGTGGACTACCAGGGTATCTAATCCTGTTTGCTCCCCACGCTTTCGCACTTGAGCGTCAGTTTCAGTCCAGGAGGCCGCCTTCGCCACTGGTGTTCCTTACTATATCTACGCATTTCACCGCTACACAGTAAATTCCACCTCCCTCTACTGAACTCTAGTCTGCCAGTTTGAAATGCAGTTCCCAGGTTGAGCCCGGGGCTTTCACATCCCACTTAACAAACCGCCTACACGCGCTTTACGCCCAGTAATTCCGATTAACGTTCGCACCCTCCGTATCACCGCGGCTGCTGGCACGGAGTTGGCCGGTGCTTCTTCTGTGACTAACGTCAAGGACCGGCGATATTAGCGCCGGCTTTTTCTTCGCCACTGAAAGTGCTTTACAATCCTAGGACCTTCTTCACACACGCGGCATGGCTGCATCAGGCTTTCGCCCATTGTGCAAGATTCCCTACTGCTGCCGTCCGTAGACGTCTGGGCCGTGTCTCAGTCCCAGTGTGGCTGGTCGTCCTCTCAGACCAGCTATGGATCGTCGCCTTGGTAGGCCGTTACCCCACCAACAAGCTAATCCAACGCAGGCTCCTCCGCCAGCGCGAGGTCTCCCGCCACGACCGAAGTCGCAACGGTGCGAGCCCCCGCTTTCATCCCCGTTGCCGGGGATCGCATGCGGTATTAGCTCGAGTTTCCCCGAGTTATCCCCCACTGCCGGGCAGATTCCTACGCGTTACTCACCCGTCCGCCACTCTACTCGGCCCCGAAGGGCCTTTCTCGTTCGACTTGCATGTATGAGGCCTGCCGCCAACGTTCAATCTGAGCCATGATCAAACTCTTCAGTTTACAAGCAAAGGCCGTGCCACCTTGGACGAATTAGGTCCAACGGTTACTCGGCCAAAAGGTTTTGCTCGAAGCTCGACATCGAGCGCCCACACGAATGGCTTGTCTTCTCATTGTTAAGGAGCGGGCCAGGAGGTCTAGCTCCAAGCCAAGGATGCCTATCATATGGCTGCCATTCCCCCTGTCAACGTCTTTTTACCGTTTTTTTTATGGCAGTCGGCGCTCGCATGGCGAAGCGCGAACAACATCTCGCGGCCGCCAACAGCCGCGCCGGAGCATCCGCGGCACAGGCGCTATCAGCCACCTAGTACCATCATGTGCCAGTTCTTTCTGCCGCGCCGAACGATGTGGTAGCGGCCATGCAGGGCGCTGGCTGCGTCCAGTCGCAGGGTAGGGTCGTCCACCGTCTCGCCGTTGACTCGCACCCCCTTGCCCTGCACCAGCCGCCGGGCTGCGGCATTCGATGCGGCTAGGCCGGCGGCCGTCATGGCCGCCAACAGCCCGGTACCCGGTGCTACCGTCGTGGCCGCCATGCCGTCCCGCTCCAGCTGCGCCAACTGGTCCCGGCTCAGGGTGCGCACTTCGCCGTCGAACAGCGCTGCGGCAATGCGCTCTGCGGAATCGAGCGCATCGGCGCCATGCACCAAGCGAGTAACCTCGCTAGCCAGGAGATGCTGGCCTTCTCGACGCCCAGGCCGGTCGCGGACCGCGGCCGCGGCCGCGGCCAGGCGGCCCTCGTCGAGCAAGGTGAAGCAGCGCAGCATCGGCACCACGTCAGCGTCGGCGACATTCAGCCAGAACTGGTGGAAAGCGTAGGGCGAGGTGTATTCGGCATCCAGCCACACCGCTCCCGCGGCGCTCTTGCCGAACTTGGTGCCGTCCTGCCTAGTGGCCAAGGGCATGGTCAGGCCGTAGGTCTGCCGCTGCAGCACCCGCCGGACGAGGTCGATGCCGCTGACGATGTTCCCCCATTGGTCGCTGCCGCCTACCTGCACGGTGCAGTGGTAGCGACGGGCCAGCTCCAGGAAGTCGTATGCCTGCAGCAGCATGTAGCTGAACTCCGTGTACGAGATGCCGGTGCCGTCCCGAGCCAGCCGAGAACGCACGGAGTCGCGCTGCATCATGGCGTTGACCGAGAAGTGCTTGCCGACATCACGCAGGAAGGCGACGACGTTGAGGTCGCGAGTCCAGTCTCCGTTGTCCACTACTAGGCCGGCATTGTTGCCTTCCAGGTCCAGAAAGCGGGCGACTTGACTGCCAATGGACGCCACCCACGAGGCGACGGTGTCGGCGTCGTTCAAGGAACGTTCATCCATTCGCCCGGACGGGTCGCCGATCAAGCCGGTAGCGCCGCCTACCAGGGCGATGGGTCGATGGCCGTGCAGCTGTATCCGCCGCAACATCAGCAGCGGCGCCAAGTTGCCTACCTGCAGGCTCGGGGCCGTGGGGTCGAAGCCGACGTAGACCACCCGCGAGCCGCTGGCGAAGTGCTCGTCGAGCCCATGCCGATCGGACACCTGGGCCACCAAGCGGCGCTGTTCGATAGCGCTGAGCAACGAGGACATCGGGGATGGGAGCAGCAGGATTCGCAGTGTCTGCAACCATAGCCGCAAAGGGGTTTCCCATCAACCCCGATTTGTTTATGCTCGACAGCTTTGTTGCGCACGAGGTGCCGCCCGGACGCCTGCCAGCGTATAGCCGGGTACGAGCCATCGGAATTAGGTCGTGGTGTCATTGCCGAATACCCATGTTGGGCTGGTAGCTGGTTTGGTGATGCTCTTGCTTGGCGTCTGGATCGCCGGCCGTACTCTGGATCAGCAGGCCAACGCGGCGGCCACGCCGCCAGCCGAACCCAAGCCCGAAACCCCTGCCGGCAACCTGCCGCCGCCTTCGCCACCACCCGCCCTGCCCGAAATTCGCACCATCAGCGCTCCGGTTCGGCAGGGCGACAATCTCGCCCTCATCTTCAAGCGACACGGTCTCGCCGCCCGGGACCTGCAACTGGTGCTGGACAGCGGGCCTCTCGGCAAACGCCTGCGAGACATCTTCCCCGGTCACGAGTTCGAGTTCAGGCGCGATGCCGACGGCAACCTAGTGCATCTCGACTATCGCCCCGGACGGCTGGAGACGGTGACCTTCCAACGCCTCGGCGATCGTTTCCAGGGTTCTACCGTGATGACTAAGCCGCACAAAGTGACCGCCTACAAGCATGCCGTCATCGAGCACTCGCTGTTCGCGGCCTGCCAACGCCAAGGCCTCGACGACGGCTTCGCCAAGAATTTGGCAGAGATATTCCAGTGGGACATCGACTTCATCCTCGACGTCCGCGCGGGCGACGAATTCCACGTGCTCTACGACGAGCTCTACCTCGACGGCCAGTTCTACGCCTACGGCACCATCCGCGCAGCCGAGTTCATCAACCAAGGCGACAGCTACAGGGCCGTGTTCTATCAGGATGGATCCGGCACCGGCAGCCACTACTCGCCGGACGGCAAGAGCATGCGCAAGGCCTTCCTGCGGGCCCCGTTGGACTACTCCCGGGTCAGTTCCAACTTCAACCTCAAGCGCATCCACCCGCTGTGGAAGAGCGCGATGCCGCATCGGGGCATCGACTACGCGGCGCCACGGGGAACGAGGGTCAAGGCGGCCGGGCAAGGCACCGTGATCGAAGCATCGAAAAACGCCGCCAACGGCAACTACATCGTTATCCAGCATGGCCAGCGCTACCAGACCAAGTACCTGCACCTGTCGAGTTTCGCGCGCAACCTGCGTAAGGGGACGCGGGTCAGCCAAGGCCAGACCATCGGCAATGTCGGCGCCACCGGCTGGGCCACGGGGCCGCACCTGCACTACGAGTTTCTAGTGGACGGCGTACATCGAGATCCGAGCAGAATAGCGCAGCTGCCCGCGGCGGAACCGGTGCAGATCGCCGAGAGGCCGGCGTTCGAGGCCGCCACGGTACCGCTGCTCCAGAAGCTCGAACGGCACAAGACCGACGGGACGCTGCGCCAACTCGCCCACCAGAACACGACGCCATAGGTTCCGCTCGCCAACCATCCCTGGTTTCCTTGATGAAGGGGAAGAGGTTGCCGACGAACCCGGGTTGCGGGCCGGATGGAGTCGTGTCTGCCGATCCGAGGCGTCGGCGGCGCCAGCCATGAAGTACGTTGGCGTCATGACCGGAACCAGCGTCGATGGCCTCGATCTTGCCTTGGTGGAAGCGGGTGCCGGCACACCAGCCATCCTCGCCGCCGAGACCGTGCCGCTGCCGGCATCCCTAGCCATTTCCCTCAAGGGACTCGCCATCCCTGGCGACGACGAGATTGCCCGCGCCGGCACGGCCGATGCCGAGCTGGGCGAGTTCATCGGCGAAACCGTGCTCGCCTGCCTGAAGCGCTGGCAGGTTCCCCTTGCCGAAATCCGCGCCATCGGCTGCCACGGCCAGACTATCCGCCACCAGCCCCAAGCCGAGGCGCCGTTCACCGTGCAAATCGGCGATCCGAACCGCATCGCGGAGATCGCCGGCATCGATACGGTGGCCGACTTCCGCCGCCGCGACTTGGCCGCCGGTGGCGAAGGCGCACCTCTGACGCCGCTGTTCCACGAGGCCTTGTTCCGACACCAGGATCGTCACCGGGTCGTCGTCAACATCGGCGGCATCGCCAACGCGACGATGCTGCCGGCCGGATCGAAAGCCATCCTCGGCTTCGACACCGGCCCCGGCAACGCCCTGCTCGACGCCTGGATGCAGCACTGCAACGGCATGCCTTTCGACCGGGACGGCGCTTGGGCAGCGGGCGGGCAGGTGTCGCCCGCCCTGCTGATGGCGCTGCGAGCCGATCCCTTCATTGCCCGACCGCCTCCCAAGAGCACAGGCAAAGAGACCTATCACCTGGACTACATACGCGCTGCCTGCCGGGGCCTCGATCTGGCACCCTGGCATGTGCAGGCGACTTTGGCCGAGTTCACGGCTTGGAGCATCGACGCTGCCATCGAACGCTGGGGGCCATCTCCCGGCGACGCCATCATTTGCGGTGGCGGCCGTCGCAACAGTTACCTGATGAGGCGGCTGGCGGCTCGTCTAGCCCATCACCGCTTGCTGACGACGGACGATCTCGGCATCGACGGCGACGCCCTGGAGGCCGCCGCCTTCGCGTGGTTCGCGCACCGCGCCTTGCTGCGGCAGCCGGGCAATGCGCCCGCGGTCACCGGCGCCCGCGGGCCACGGGTGCTAGGAGCCATCTACGCGAGGGAGGTTGATCCCAGGCACGACGAGAGCGATTAGAGGGCGAACGAGTTGCCGCAGCCGCACGTCGACGACGCGTTGGGGTTGGAGACCACGAACTGGGATCCGGAGAGTTCTTCCTTGTAATCGATCTCGGCGCCGACTAGGTATTGGTAGCTCATAGGGTCCACTACCGCGATGACTCCGTCGCGCTCGATGACGGAGTCGTCCTCGGCGACGTCGTCGTCGAAGGTGAAGCCGTAGGAGAAGCCGCTGCAGCCACCGCCGGCGATGAACACCCGCAGCTTCAGCCCCGGGTTGCCCTCGTCCTCGATCAGCTCGCGCACCTTGCCGGCGGCACGGGCAGAGAATTCGATGTTCGCGTCCATAGAGAAGAGTATAGCGCCTAGAGGCGGGAGCTTTCAGCACTCCCTGGCCGTTCGTTCGCCCTGCGCGGTGCAACGGCAACAGTATATAGTAGCGATCCGTATGAAGTCCGCTCGCAGGCCAAGGAGCCCGCATCTGCCATCCTTCCCCGGCGCTAGGCATTTCTCCCTGGATTTCTTTCGGCGCCGGCTTGCCGGCGTCGAGGCGGTGCCGCAGCTGTCGATCCTGGCCGTCGCTGCCGGGCTGCTCACCGGCATCGTCATCGTGCTGTTCCGCGGCGCCATCGAGGCCGCGGCGCAGCTGATCCGCGGCCAGAGCTCGGAACACTTTGAGGAACTGCCGCTCGAAGCGCTGCTGCTGCCGCTGGCCGGCGCCCTTGTCCTCGGCCTCCTGTTCAATCGACTGCCGCCGGAGTCGCGCCGCCTAGGCGTCGTCCACGTCATGGAGCGGCTGTCCCTGCACCAGGGCCGCATGCCCTGGCGAGCCGCCCTCTACCAGTTCGCCGGCGGCGTGGCGGGGTTGACCGCGGGATTGTCCGGTGGGCGCGAAGGTCCGGCCGTACATCTCGGCGCCGCCGCGTCGAGCCTGCTCGGCGAAGCGTTCCGGCTGCCGAACAACAGCATCCGCGCCCTGGTCGCCTGCGGCTGCTCGGCAGCCATTGCGGCGTCGTTCAACACGCCCATGGCTGGCGTCATCTTCGCCATGGAGGTGGTGATGATGGAGTACACCATCGCCAGCTTCATCCCGGTCATTCTCGCCGCGGTGACGGCAACCGTCGTGTGCCGCGCAGTGTACGGCAACGCCATCGCCTTCACGGTACCCGAAACCGACCTGCGCTCGCTGCTCGAAATGCCCTACATCCTGCTTGCCGGACTGGTCGTCGGCGCAGTCGGCGGCGGCTTCATCGGCTTGGTGAAACGGTTCGCCGAGTTCCAGGCTTGGCCGTTCTGGGCGCGAACGACCTTGGCTGGCACCATTACCGGCCTTGCCGCATGGATCGCGCCGGAGGTGCTCGGCATCGGCTACGACACCGTCAACGCGGCCCTGCTGGGCCAACTCGCCTGGAGCGCACTGCTGCTCGTGCTGATCGCCAAGACCTTGGCTTCCGCTGCATGCGTCGGCGTCGGCCTGCCGGTGGGCGTGATCGGCCCGACGCTGGTGATGGGCGCACTGCTAGGCGGTCTGCTCGGCACGATCGGCAATGTCCTGGTGCCGGCCGCGGTCTCCGAACCCGCCCTCTACGTCATGCTCGGCATGGCGGCGATGATGGCGGCAGTGCTGCAAGCGCCTCTGGCTGCACTGGTGGCGGTGCTGGAACTCACCGCCAATCCCAGCGTCATCCTGCCGGCCATGCTCATCATCGTGGTGGCGACGTTGACGGTGAGCCAGCTGTTCAAGCAGCGTTCCGTGTTCCTCACCTCGTTGTCGGCGCTGGGGATGCAGTACCCGCCGGATCCATCCTCGCAGCACCTGCTGCGATCTGGCGTGGCCGGCCTGATGACGCGGAACATGGTCCGACTGCCGAGGATTGTCGCTGTCCAGCAGGCGGCCGTCCACCTTGACAACGACTGGATCGTCATCGACGCGACTGCTTCTCAGTCGCCCCGCGATTCCGCTGGCGCGCAATCGCCCCCGCCGACCAGCAGAAGGTCCGTGCTGAACAGCACCGACTTGGCGACTTATCTGGATGGCATCGATGAAGGCAGCGGCGTTCCACACTCCACCATCGATCTCATGGAGATTCCGGGCTTGCGCAAGGATGCCGGTACCATTGACAGTCGCGCCACGCTGCTGGAAGCGCTGGCGGAGTTGGACCGCACCGGCGTCGAGGCGCTGTGCGTCTGGCAGGCGGGTTCGCCCGCCGACATCGTCGGCGTACTGACCCGGGAAGACATCGAACGATACGCAAAAGGAGTTCCATGAAGCGACAAACATCCACAAGACTGATCGCCCGCGCCGAGCGCAGCATCCCTGGCGGCGTCAATTCGCCCGTGCGCGCCTTCCGCGGCGTCGGCGGCACACCAGTATTCTTCGCTGGCGGCGACGGCGCTTGGCTGACCGACGTGGACGGCAACCGCTACCTGGACTATGTCGGTTCCTGGGGGCCGATGCTGCAAGGCCAAGCCTTCGCGCCGGTAGTGGAGGCGGTGCGCGAACGAGCGTTGGCGGGCCTCGGCTTCGGTGCGCCCACAGAGATTGAAATCCAGATGGCGGAAGCCGTCGTCGAGCACATTCCCGGCATCGACAAGGTGCGCATGGTCAACTCCGGTACGGAGGCGACCATGACCGCCATCCGGCTGGCGCGCGCGGTCACGAACCGGGATGTCATCGTCAAGTTCCGCGGCTGCTACCACGGCCACAGCGATGCGCTGCTAGCCCAGGCAGGATCGGGCCTGCTGACCTTGGGGCTGCCGGAATCTCCCGGCGTACCGGCGGATACCGCCAAGCACACGCTGACGCTGCCGTTCAACGACGCGAATGCGGTGCGCGAGGCGTTCGGACGCCACGGCGACAGCATCGCCGCTATTCTGGTAGAGCCGGTGGCAGGCAACATGGGCTGCGTACCGCCTCGACCCGGTTTCCTGGAGACGCTGCGGCAGATCGCGTCGGAAGCCGGCAGCCTGCTGATCTTCGACGAGGTGATCACCGGCTTCCGCGTCGCCGCCGGCGGGGCCCAGGCACTCTATGGGGTGACGCCGGATCTGACCACCCTCGGCAAGGTGATCGGCGGCGGCCTGCCGGTGGGCGCCTTCGGCGGTTCGGCTGCGATCATGGATCGCATCGCCCCGGTCGGCGATGTCTACCAGGCCGGTACGCTGTCCGGCAATCCGCTGGCCATGAGCGCTGGTCTCGCCATGCTGAACTCCCTGGACGGCCCGTTCTACGAATCGCTGGCGACCACCACTCGGCAACTGGCAGATGGCATCCGCGCACTGGCCGAGCAGCACGGCATTCCGCTCGTCGTCAACCAAGTCTGCGGCATGTTCAGCCTGTTCTTCACCGCCGGGCCGGTATCGAATTTCGACGATGTGGCCGCGGCGGACCTGAAGCGCTACAAGCGCTTCTTCCACGCCATGCTGGAGCGCAACGTCTATTTCGCGCCCTCGGCCTTCGAGACGGCCTTCGTCTCCGGCGCCCACGGCTCGGCAGAGGTGGAGGAGACCCTTGCCGCCATCGACCAGACGTTTCGCGAGATCGCACCATGAGCTACGACGTCTACGGACTTGGCAACGCCTTGGTGGATATGGAGTACGACGTCGACGACGGCTTCCTGCACGATAGCAGGCTCGCCAAGGGCCATATGACGCTGGTGGACGAAGAACGGATCGATGCCTTGGCGGCCAGCCTCGACGAGCGGCGGCATCAGCGCTGCGCCGGCGGCTCGGCGGCCAATACGGTGTTCGCCGTGCAGGGATTCGGCGGGCGCGCTTTTTATTCCTGCCGGGTGAGCGACGACGACGCCGGCCGCCACTTTCTGGACGATCTGCGCAGCGCTGGCATCGGCGTCGCCGGCAACCATCGCGCCGAAGGCCAGTCCGGCCGCTGCCTCACCCTGGTCACTGCCGATGCCGAGCGCACCATGACCACCTTCCTGGGCGTCTCCGCGACGCTGGCCCCGGAAGACTTGGACGAACGGGCGCTGGCAGCTTCCACCTACCTTTACATGGAGGGCTACCTGGCAGCGGCGGATTCCGGTCGTGCTGCCGCGGTTCAGGCGCGGGAGATCGCCGAGGCCGAGAACGTGCATGCCAGCCTGTCGCTGTCCGACCCGTCCATGGTACAGGGTTGCCGCGACGCTCTGGTGGAGATGCTTGGCAACGGCGTCAGACAGATCTTCTGCAACGAAGAAGAAGCCTTGACCTGGGCCGGCTCCGATCGCCTGGACATCGCTGTTGCCGAACTGTCCGACATCGCTCCGTTCGTCAACGTCACCCTGGGCGCGCGCGGTAGCCTCGTGGTGGCGAATGGCAGCAGCCAACTCGCCCCCGGCCATCCTGCCAGGGCGGTAGACACCACCGGTGCCGGCGACATCTACGCCGGCGCCTTCCTCTACGCCCGCGCCGACGGCGCCGAACCCGGCCCGGCCGCACGATTCGCCAACTTCGCCGCCGCCGCCCTGGTTTCCCGACGCGGTGCCCGGCTCGGCAGCGCCGCCGATTACGCGACGCTCAAGCGTCGCTTCCGACCATGACCGGCAGCAGGCCCGCAGGGACGATTTCCTGCGGCGTGATGCGGCAGCGCAGCGCCGCCACCTGTACGCCATCGCCTACCGCCCGGCGCAGAGCTTGGCCGTAGGCCGGATCGATGTCGTCGGCGGGACGCACCGTTTCGATGCCGGTGTGCTGTACGCAGAACACCAGCGCGGTGCGCGTTCCGGCCCGTGCCAGCCGCGCCAGGGCTTCGACATGGCGGGTGGCTCGGATGCTGACTGCATCCGGGAAGGCACCGGAGCCAGCACCGTCGAGCAGCAAGGTCACGGATTTCACTTCCATGAACACATCTCCCGCTAGCAGGTCGAAGCGACCGCCGTCTTCGGGAATCGCCACTTCGCGGCGAACAGACGTACCCGCAGGCATGCCGAGCACCAGCCCCGCGGACAGCGCCTCTGCGACCAGAGCGTTGGCCCGGGCCGTGTTGACGCCGATCAGGTCGCCATCGGCGTTGCGGACGATCTCCAAGGTATGGCGGTACTTGCGGCGCGGATTGTCGGATGTCGAATACCAGATCATGCTGCCCGGATCGGCGCAACCGAGCATGCCCCCGGTGTTGGGGCAGTGGATGGTCAGCGGCTTGCCAGCCGTGGTTTCGATGTCGGCAAGAAAACGCTTGTAGCGCCGAATCAGGATGCCGCGGCGCAGCGGCGGCGCGAACCTCAAGCCCGAAACCGACGCAAGGCGCTATGGAGGCGGTCGAGGCCCAAGGCGATCCGGGCTTCGTCGACGGTGAACGCGAAGCGCACATGATGGTTCGCCCGGTGGCTTCCGAAGTCGGTGCCCGGCGTCGCCGCGACGCCAAACTCTTCGAGCAGGCGGGCGCAGAAGGTCTCGGCATCAAGGCCCGTCTCCGAAATGTCCACGTAGATGTAGAACGCGCCCTCGGGGCGGTGGGCAACGGGCAGGCCGAGCACGCTCAATCCCGCCAGCAGTCGGTCGCAGCGGCGGGCGAAGATGCCGCGGCGCTGTTCGTGAACCGCCATCGCTGCCGGTTCCAGCGCCGCCAAGGCAGCGTACTGGGCAGCGCTGGGCGGCGCGATATAGAGGTTCTGCGCAGCGCGTTCGACAGCGTCCATCGCCCACGCCGGAGCGACCAGCCAGCCGAGCCGCCAGCCGGTCATGCCGTAGTACTTCGAGAAGCTGTTGACGAGGAAGAAGTCGTCGTCCACGACCAGCGCCGTGCCTGGCGCATCGGCCCTGTCGCGGTAGACCAGACCTTGATAGATCTCGTCCACGATGACGAAGCCCCTGCCGGCGGCGAACTCGCCGATGGCGCGCAGTTCGGTGTGATCCAGCATGCTGCCGGTGGGATTGGACGGGCTGGCGAGGAGCAGCCCGGCAGTGTTCGCCGTCCACGCCGAAGCCGCTAGCTCGGGGGTCATCTGGAAGCGCGTATCCTCGTCCACAGGTAGACGACGAGCTACGCCGCCGGCAGCAGCCACGAACACGCCGTTGCACGGATAGCCCGGATCGGTCGTCAGCACCTCGTCGCTGGGATTCACCAGCACGGCGGCAAGCAGGTTGAGCGCGGCGCTGGCACCCGTGGTAACGGCGACCCGGCGCGGATCGAGGTCGCCATAGGTGGCGGCGATGGCGGCGCGCAAGGCCGGCAGGCCGAGCGCTTGGGTGTAGCCGGTGCGGCCGGCTCGCAGCGCCGCGACACCTGCTTCGACGATGGTCGGCGCCGACGGGAAATCCGGTTCGCCCACCTCCAAATGCACGATGTCGCGGCCCGCCTGTTCCAGCTCGCGAGCGCGCTCGAGGATCTGCACCACGCGAAACGGCGCTATGCCGGCTGCTCGCCGGGCTAGCCGACCGGCCCGGTAGGGGGGCCGAGCGGGCGGTGGCGATGAGGGCGCGAACGGGGCCGCGACGGCGTCTTTTTGCATAGGCGCGATTGCCGATTTCGGCAAGGATTCCGGTCTGGTTATTCCTGAGCGGTTTTGGTAGGTTACGCGGCCTTGCAAACCGGCCCTCCAACCCGAGAGGATACGCACGAAACCCCATGTCGGCAAAGTCCACCATCAAGCAGGCGACGAGCACAGCGAAAATCCCGAAACCGGCAGCCGGAAGCGCCCGGAAACCTACCGCGGCAAGTTTGGACTCGCCGTTCGGCAGCCGTGCGCCCTACGTCCTGAAGGAGGGCGAGCCGTACATGAATCCGGCGCAGACCGCGTACTTCCGGGGCCTGCTCAACGACTGGCGGCAGGAGCTCATGGAGCAGGTGGACCGCACCGTCGTCCACCTTCAAGACGAAGCCTCCAACTTCCCGGACCCGCTGGACCGCGCCACCCAGGAAGAGGAACTGGGCATCGAGCTGCGCACCCGGGATCGCGAACGCCGTCTCATCCGCAAAATCAACGAGACTCTGGATCGGATAGATCAGGACGACTACGGCTATTGCGATACCTGCGGCGTGGAAATCGGCCTGCGCCGCCTCGAAGCGCGGCCTACGGCGACCCAGTGCGTGGACTGCAAAGCGCTCGAAGAGCTCCGCGAACGGCAGCTGCGGGGCTGAGCCGGACTGATGCGACGACGAATTGCGCCGGGCGATTGACGTCGACGCACACGGGGCGGTTCGCCCCGACCCCGTCCGGCCCTCTGCACTTGGGTTCGCTGCTGACGGCAACGGCATCCTGGCTGGACGCCCGCGCCCACGGCGGACGTTGGCGGCTGCGCATCGACGATCTGGATGCGCCCCGCGTCGCTGCCGCGGCCGAAACTGCCATCCTGCACACCCTTGAAGTCCACGGCCTTGCCTGGGATGGCGCGATCGTTCGCCAGAGCGATCATGTCGACCACTACCGCGCTGCCCTGGCGGACTTGGGCCAGCGCTGCTTCGCCTGCCGTTGCAGCCGCCGGGAGTTGCGCGGCAGTACCCGCTATCCCGGCACCTGCCGGCACCTGGGGCTGCCCCGGGGCGGCAATGCAGTGCGTATCCAAGTCGGCGAAGACGCTGCTCCAGTGCTTGCTTTCGACGATCGAGTGCAGGGGCGCTATTCGCAACGTCTCGCCGACTCGGTGGGCGACTTCGTGGTCTGGCGGCGGGACGGCTTCGCCTCCTACCCGCTTGCGGTGGTGGTGGACGACGAGACCATGGGCGTCACCCATATCGTCCGCGGTGCCGATCTGCTAGACAACACGCCGCGCCAGCTCCACCTCATGGCCTGTCTCGGCTTCGCGCCGCCCGCCTACGCCCATGTGCCGGTGATCGCCGAGGCATCGGGGGAGAAGCTGTCCAAGCACAACGACGCCACCGCCATAGACGATCGCGCCGCCCGCCACAACGTCTCTACAGTGCTGACGCTGCTGGCTTTGGCGCCGCCCACGGCATCGGTGGACGCGATGCTGGACTGGGCGATCCGGCATTGGGACATTCGTCGGCTGCCCCAAACGCCGGTGCTGCCGGGCTTCGTCGCGCTGGCATGACGCAACGGCGTAGAGGTGCCGCTGCTGGCGGCTGATGCATGACGAGTCGACGGCGGCCCAGGCCGTTGCCGGAGGCTTAACTTCGCAGCGACGCTGGCGGATGATGGTTTCGACGGCGATTAGCTGCACAGGCAATGGCCGTATAGGTGCTGTGGTGACGACTCCGCCGAAGTCGAGCCGCGAGGAGAAGCGATGAGAAGAATGCCAACTCTCATTAGGAAACGGTCCAGCCCCATCGGGGCCGTGATCGCATTCTTGGCTGCCTTGCTCGTAGCGTGGGGCTGGATGTACCTCCGAAGGAGATGTTGTTCTCGATTGCCGCGACCCCTCTCTTTCTGGTAACCATCATCGAACTGGCGCGCAACCGTCGCGTCCAGGCGGCAGCGTTTGTTCGGACGCACATCGGAGAGTTCCTCGGCAACGAAGACATGCGCCGCGCATTCCACGAACGGGTCTATCGCTACCGGGATGCCGACTGGGAAGAGGTGGCCGAACTCGCTAGCGAGTTCGGTTCGAAGGACAGATTCCATCCCGAAGTTCGAGAGCAGGTCTGGCAAGTCCTATGCCCGCTCAACAAAGACCGGCAAGAGGGAGCGAGACGCTACCACCCGATGTTCTTTCAGCGATCCTTGGAGGAACGCCGGCCAGACATGTTGTTGCACTATTTCGACCTGATCGCGTACCACTGGCGGCGTGGTGTTCTCGACATCAAGGACATCTCTGGCGTTGCTGGCTATCGCTTGTCGGTCATCAAGGGCCGCAAGGTCATCCAGTGTTACTTGAAGCTGAACGCCAAAGCATGGCATGAGCTGCCTTTTCAAGAGCAAACCGGAGCGGAACCGCCTTTCAAGCAACTATCCGACCTTCTCGAGGAGTTGGCAAGATGGCAAAAGAAGCAGACAGGACGACGTCTTCTACGGGAGACCAAGAAAACGCAACCATCCGGCTGGACGGCGACTGGGCGTATCGGACGCTGCGAACGGCGCGGGTTCAAGAGGCCCTCCCAACAGCCCGGACGCCGCTCGGAGAACGGCATCGTGGCGCTCTGCGCGGCGGCAGGCATGGCCCATGCCGGACTTGAACTGCGCTACGGCAGGCAACGGACGGAGGCGTTCCGAACGAATGCAGGGACGACGGGTTCGAAGCGGCTAGTGATCGACACTTTCGAGCAGCTCGGCCTCGATCGCGCGGCGTACGTCGCCACCATGGACAAGAATGACCGGACAGCGTTTCCCGGTCGCGTTGATGCGCTTGCCGAGATTCTCGCCTGCTGATCCGACACGATTCGTCCAGTTCCGCCCGGACTTCCATCCGGCAGGAAGCTTCACCCGCACGATCTGGATAGGACCATCTACCCTCCCGTCTTCCCTGTTCGGGAGGATGGCTGGTCTAGGGGTGCCAGCCCCTCCCGCTTAAGGCGGATGTCAAGGAAAGGGAACTACATACTTGAAGATCCAAGACACAATGTATAGTTTTTTCAAGGCATAACTACTATATATAGTTCTTAGGGTGCTGTTGTATATAGCTCCCCAAGGAAAGTGTATATAGCTCCCCAAGGAAAGCGCCGGGGCGGCAGCGCATCTGCAAGCTTCCGAATGGATGGGATCCACGGCGAGTGCGCTTGACCAGCATTAGGTTGTAGGCGGCACTGGTTCAGGCACATGCGCGTCGCGCGGTTCGTATGGCCCAGATGGAACACAGGCCCGACGCTGCCGGGCGTATATTTCCAAATCGTCAAGCAGCCGGCCTGGAACTGTAGCGTCTCCAAGTCCATATCGCCCACGTAGAAGGTAGACAACAGGCTGTCGTTGGCGGCCATGCCGTCGAGGTTCGCGTGGAATGGCAACGCGAGGCACCGCGGTTGAGGGTAACATGGCTCCATGACTCGCATTTTGGTAGTCGAACGCGACGAATCGAGCCGTCGCTGTCTTCGCGACGGGCTGGTCCGCAGCGGCTTCGACGTCGTCGAAGCGCTAGCCTTCGACGATATCCCCCAGGGCGCTATCGAACCGATCGAAGCCGCGGTCGTCAACGCCGCGCTGCTCGCCGAAACGGGCGACCTGATTGCCCTCGCCGCCCCGGCGCCCGTAGTGCTGGTGGCCGACTCGCCGAGCATTGCCCATGCCGTGGACTGCATGCGTCTCGGTGCCGCCGACTACCTGCCGCGGCCGTTCGAGTCGACGGTGCTGGTTGCGGCGGTGGAACGGGCCCGTGCCTGTCCGGCCATCGACCGTATTGCCGAGTTCTCTCCCCTGCTCGGCGAAAGCCCGCCCATGCGGGAACTCTTCGACCGTATCGCCAAGACGGCGCCGACGGATTCGCCCGTGCTGATTCACGGCGAGTCCGGCACTGGCAAGGAAGTCGTCGCCCGCGCCCTGCACGCGGCAAGCCGCCGCCGCTATGCGCAGATGATCGTCCTCCACTGTACGGCAGTTCCCGACGCCTTGCTGGCACAGGAATTGTTCGGACGCGAACCCGGCGCACCGTCGCTCTGGGATGCCGGAGTGCCCCATCAAGGGCTGCTCGAGGTGGCGGACGGCGGCACCCTGTTTCTCGACGAGATCGACCGCCTGCCCCCGGCCGCCCAGGCCCGCCTGCTGCGCTTCCTCCAGGACGACGGCATCGTGCGTCGCAGCGGCGCCGAGGCGCGGCGACTGGACGTGCGGCTACTCGCCAGCACGCGCCATGATCTCGAAACGCTGGCCGGCCACGGGTACTTCCACAAGGACCTGCTTCAGCGCCTGAGTACGACTTTGCGCATCCCGCCGTTGCGCGATCGCATCGAGGACTTGGCCGCCATCGCGCGCACCGTTCTGGAGCGCACTGCCACCTGCCTCGACAAGCGCGGCTTGTCGTTCTCCGCCGCCGCCCTGGACGCCATGCGACGCTACCCGTGGCCGGGCAACGTGCGCGAACTGAGCAACGCCGTGGAACGCGCCGCGATGCTGTGCCGCAGTACCATCGTCGCGGCCGACTTGCTCACCCTGGACGCCGCTCCGGCTGCGCCGTCTGATGCGGCTCCATCATCCGACTTGGCCCCGCCATCCGGCGGGGAGCGAGCAACCTCCGGCAGCTTGGAGGATTTCTTCGTGCACTTCGTGCTGGAGAACCAGGACCAGCACACGGAAACCGAGCTCGCCAGCAAGCTGGGCATCAGCCGCAAGAGCTTGTGGGAACGCCGCCAGCGGTTGAACATCCCCCGCCGTCGCACCCGCAAGCGCGGTGCCAGGCGCGACCAGGGATAGCAAACGGCGGATCAAGACGCCGCGGCTTCCTGTTTCAAGTACGCAAGCGCGGCGGCCAGCAGGCGTTCGTTGTACTCCTCCCAGCTTTCTCCTTCGGCGATGTCGACGGCGATATCGGGTATCACGCCGCTGGACTGGATGGAGTGCCCATCCGGGGTGAGATAGTGGGCGGTAGTGAGCTTGATGGCGCGCCGTTCCTGGAAATACATCACCGACTGCACGGAACCCTTGCCGAAGCTCTTGGTGCCTACCACGGTGGCGCGATCCCGATCCTGCAAGGCGCCGGCGACGATTTCCGAGGCGGAAGCCGAGCCGCCGTTGACCAGCACCGCCATAGGCACCCCGGCAGCGATGTCTTCGCCGTCGGCCTTGTAGCGTCGTCCGCTGTCCTCGTTCCGGCCTTCGATGTAGACGATCAAGCCGTCGGCGAGGAACGCGTCGGCCACCGCCACCGAGGCGTCCAGCAGGCCGCCTGGGTTGTTGCGCAGATCCAGCACCAAGCCGTCGAGGACGCCGTCGCTGACGAGATCGGCCACAGCGCGCTCGACCTCGTCGGCCGTCGACTCGTTGAACTGGGAGACGCCGACATAGCCGTAGCCCGGTTCCAGCAGCCGGCTGCTCACGCCAGGATCTTCAATGGTGTCTCGGGTGAGGTCGAAATCCAGGGGTTCGCTAGCGGCCGGCCGGCGCACTCGCAGGTGTACGTCGGTGCCAGGATCGCCACGCAAGGCGACCACCACATCGTGCAGGCTGCGCCCTTTGACAGGCGCATGATCCACCTCGATGATGCGATCGCCGGCCTCGACCCCGGCACGCGCCGCCGGTTCGTCGGCCAGCGGACTCGTCACCATGATGTAGCCGTCCACCAAGCTGAGGTCGACGCCGATGCCGCCGAAGCGGCCAGTGGTTTCCTCCTCCAGTTCCATCAAGTCGCGGGCATCGAGGAACACCGAGTGGTCGTCGAGGCCGGCGATGACGCCCCGGATGGCGTTGTCCACCAGTTGCGAGCGAGACACCTCCTGCACGTAGTGGCCGTTGACTTGGCGCACCACCGAAAGCAGCAGGCTTTCGTCCCGGGCCACCTCGGGCTTAAAGCCGCTGGTGAACCAGAATGCGGCGATGCCCAAGGCGATGCCAGCCACCATGGTGGCGATCAGGCAGAAGAGGGCGATGGGACGCAGAATCATCATGGGCCGTATGATACTCGCGGGCGCGCGACGCGCACACGCTCAACCTGCCGAGATCGCCAGTGGCACATGCTCTATCCGCTTTTGCAGTACGCCGGCTGTCCTCATCGGGGGCACCGCAAGAAGCGCGTTTCGAGGGATACTCGATACGAGCGCCTCAGCTGCGCCGCATGTCCTCGCGGATCACAACCAGCGCCGGCACCAGAAACAGAATCACCACGCTGGCGAAGACGATGCCCGTCGCCAAGCTCACGGCCATGGGGATGAGGAACTGCGCCTGGGTGCTGGTCTCGAACAGCATGGGAGTCAGCCCCAAGGCGGTGGTGGCCGTGGTCAGGAAGATGGCGCGGAAGCGGTGGCGGGCAGCGGCGACGACGGCTTCGGTGACGTTGAGCCCGGATTCGGCGCGGATCTTGTTGTAGCGATCGATCATCACCAGGGAGTCGTTCACTACCACGCCGGAGAGCGCCACCATGCCGAATATGGAAATGAAGGAAAGATCGTAGCCGAGCAGGAAGTGGCCGATGATGGCGCCGGCAGCGCCGAGAGGCACTGCGGTCAGGATGATGAACGGCTGCGAGTAGCTGCGCAGCTGGGAGGCGATCAGGATGAAGATGACCAGCAGCGCCACTATCGAGAGAGTGCCCAAGGAGGCGAGGTCCTCGGCCTGCTCGCGCCCGAAGCCGGACTGGTTGATTTGCAAGCCGGGATAGCGTTCTTCGAGCGCAGGCAGCAGCTCGGTCTGCACTTGCGCGTTCACCTCGTTGGGCGTTGCCAGGGCGGTGTCCACCTGCCCGGACACGGTGACGATGCGCAGACCGTTGACGCGGTCGATGGACGAAAAGCTGCGCGATTCGGTAACCCGCGCCACCGCCGACAGCGGTGCCTCGGTGCCGTCGGCTAGGCGAATACGCACGTTGAAGAAGTCCCGGGCGCTTCGCCGTTGCTCGTCCGGGTAGCGCACCATCACCTTGAGTTCCTGCCGTCCGCGCTGGATGCGCTGCACCTCGTCGCCGAAGAAGTTGCGTCGCAGCTGTCGGGCCACATCCGCGGGAGTGAGGCCGGCGGCTTCGCCCGTCGGGGTCAGGGCGATGTCGTACTGTCGCTTGCCGAGGCTGATGGAATCCTGGATCTCGTACAGCGCCGGGATGCCGGCATAGCTCTGCTTCAGCTCCTCCACCGCGGCGGCGAGCATGTCTTCGTCCGGGTGTGCGAGCTCGTATTCGACATCGGGACCGCCGGCGAAGAACTCCGAGGTGTAGGACAGGCGCTCGGTGCCGGCAATGTCGCCGGCGTTGCGCCGCCATTTCCGTTCCAGTTCCTGCGCCGAAAGGGTGCGCAACGGCTCGGCATTGAGCTGGATCTGCACCGAGGCGACGTTGCTGGCGGTGGTCAGACCGCTGCCGCCGCCCGGGCCGCCGCCGGTGCGGGTGCGCCCGCCGATGGTGACGCTGACGGAGCGGAACGAGGTGCCGCCCACTTCCTCGTTGGTGGCGTAGGCCGCGGCGACGAGTTTTTCCGACGCGGCGCGAGTGACCTCGAACGGCGTCCCGACGGGAAAGTCGATGTCGGCGCGCATGCGATCCGATTCCAACGACGGGAAGAACACGAAGCGCACTTCGCCGGTAGCTACCAAGGCTGCCGCAGACGCCAGCAGCGCGATCCCCCCTAGCACCGTCCAATAGCGTCGCCGCACGGCTGTGGAGATGGCTGGCGCCAGCACGTCGTCGCGAAAGCCCTTGACGCTCCGGCTTACCTTGGCTTGAAAGCCATCCAGCGGCCAGCGGCTCCAGCTACCGCCGTGCGAGAGATGCGCAGGCAGGATGAAGAACACTTCGATCAGCGACATCAACAGCACCGTGATGACCACCACCGGCACGGCGCCCAGAATCTGCCCGAAGGTGCCGGTGACGAACAGCAGCGGTGCGAACGCGGCCATGGTGGTGAATACGCCGACCACCACCGGACTGCGCACTCCGAGGGCGCCGGCAATGGCCGCCCCGGCATTCGCGGCGCCGACGCCGCCGCTTTCCTGCTCGGCGACAATGTTTTCGCCCACCACCACGGCGTCGTCGACGACGATGCCAAGCACGATGATCAGCGCGAACAGGGACACCATGTTGATGTTCACGTCGAAGAAATCGAAGAACAGAAAGGCGCCCAGGAAGGAGATGGGCACGCCCATGGCCACCCACATGGCGAGGCGCAGGTCCAGCATGACCACCAGGAACAGGAACACCAGCGCGAAGCCCAGTACGCCATTGCGGATCAGCAGGTTCAGGCGATCTTCGAGCACCTCGGTCTGATCGTTCCAGATCTCCACATCGATACCCGGCGGCGGACGGTATTCGGCCAGCATCCGCTTGATGTCCTCGGCGATGTTCAGCACATCCTCGGCTTCCGACTTCTGCACCCGCACGAAGATGCTCTGGCGGCCGTTGTATTCGTTGACGAGATCCACATCGGCGAAGCCGTCGCGCACTTCCGCCACGTCGCCCAAGCGCAGAATGGTGCCGTCCGGCCTAGCCCGCAGCACGATGTCCTCGAACTCCTCGCCGCGTTCGCGCTTGGTGTTGGTGCGCAGCAGCAGGTCGCCGGCATCCGTGCGCAGCTCGCCGGCAGCGAGGTTGAGCGACGAGGCGCGTACCGCGTTGGCCACTTGGCCGATGCTGAGGTCGTAGCGGCGCAGCGCTTCTTGGCTCACCTCGATGGAGATTTCGTAGTCCCGGGCTCCGAGCAGGGAGACCAGGGAAACCGTCGGCAGGGCCAGCAGTTCCTCTTCCAGCATCTCCGCGCCCCGTCGCAGTTGCGCCTCGGAGAGCTCCGCCGACACTACCAGGGTCAGAACATCGCTGACGGTATTGGTATGGACGATGTCCGGCTGCTCGGCCTCCTCGGGCGGGAAGTCCGCCAAACGACCCACTGCGGCCTCCACGTCGTCGCGCACCAGTAAGGCGTCCACGAAGTCCTTGAGCTCCACGGTCACCGTGCCGAGGTTCTCCGACGCCGTGGACAGCACCCGGTCCACGCCGTCGATGCCGAACACGGCTTCCTCGACGCGCCGGGTGATGCCCTCCTCCACCTCGGTGGGCGTGGCACCGGGATAGGGCACGGAGACGGTCACTACGCCGGGATCCACGGTGGGAAAGATCTGCGCGGTCAGCTGTACGCCGGCGATCAACCCGCCGAGCAGCATCAGCGTCATGATGAGGTTGGCAGCCACTGGATTGTTGGCGAAATAAGGTACCAGCCCCCGTTCCAGAGACGGCGGCAGGGAGCGGCGAGGGGCGAGGGCTTCGCTCATCCGCCAGCTGCCGTCTGCACGACCAGCCCCGGCCGCGCACCGGGCACGGCGCCCAGCGCCACGCCGTCGGCGGCGTCGAAGGCGGCCACTATCCAGCCCTGGGCGGTGCGGCCAAGAGTGGTGGGCGTGACAGCCTGCAGGACATCTCCATTCACTACCCAAACACTGCCGTTGACTTGTTCCGCCGCTTCCGGCAGCAGGAAGGTATCCGCTAGCTGCGGGCCTTCGATCTCGACATCGACGAACGTGCCCGGCTGCAAACTATCGTCCGTGAAAGTGAGATACAGTGTGGCGAAGCGGGTGCGCGGGTCGAGTTCCGCAGACACGCGCTCCACCACGGCGTCGAGACGACGGTACTGGTCGCGCACCGTCGCCTTGCGCCCTGCCGCGCCTTCCAGACGCTTGAGATCGTCGGGCGGGATGGGCACCACCACTTCCACGGCGTCCAAGGCGAATGCTTGGCCGAAGGGCTGGCCCCGCGACAGCACTTGGCCGATCTCGGCCGTGGACTGCGTTATCCGGCCGTCGAACGGCAGCGAGAACACCGTCCGTTTGAGATCCAGAGCGGCGATCTCCGCCCGCGCCTGGGCCGCGGCCAGCTGCGCCCGCGCCTGGGCGATCTGCGGTCCCCGAGCCACCAGCGACGGCACCGTCTCGCCAGGATGCAGCAGCGCGTAGTTGGCCTGGGCGGCGTCGCTCTCGGCCTGCTGCAGCATCAGGCTCGACTGCGCCGAGGAGATGTCGGCCCGGGCCTGGTCGAGGGCGAGTTCGAAGTCGCGGCGGTCGATGACGAGCAATTCTTCGCCAACGGCGAACTTGCCGCCGACGCGCAACGTCGGCGAGATGGAGACCACTCGCCCCCCCACCTGCGGCGTCAGGTCGATGTGGTTGCGTACGCCGACGGAGCCGGTGGCGGCGATCCTGAGCGTGGTGCGAGACGCGGTCGGCTGGAAGACGCGCACCAAGGACGGCGGCGCTTCGCCGCTGTCGCCGGCCCAAGGCGGCGGCCCGCCGCCATCCCGACCCGGCGAGCGGGCGTACAGCAGCGCCAGCAGCACGAGCGCGGCGACCACGAAAATTTGCAGCAAGCCCACCCAGCGGGGCCGGCGTTTTCGTGGAGCGTCCGGGGCTGCGTTCGGGATGTGCTGCGACTGGTCCATTGCGATTGGCGACTGCCTGCGGGCCGGATCAGTCCGGCAGCCCCAACACTCGTTTGGCAATGATGTTGCGCTGTATCTCGGAACTGCCGCCTTCGATGGAGTTGGCCTTGGAGCGCAGCCAGCCGCGGGTGGCGCCTCGTTCCGCGGCCGTAAAGCCATCGCCCGCCCAGCCAAGCCCCTGGACGCCGAGAATGGCCATCAGGAGGTCGTTGCGGCGCATGTTCTGCTCGGTGCCGTAGAGCTTGAACATGGACGACAGGAAGCTGGGAGCGGAGCCCTCGGCGGGGGTGCCCCTCGCATGAGAAGCGCTGGCGGCTTCCTGGAAGGAGCGGCGGATAGTGAGCTGGTACGCCTGGTCGCCGATGCGCTGTTGGATCACCCGTTCGCGGACGGCCGCGTTGGCGATGCGTCCGTCGTGCTCGCCGGCGTATTCCTTCGCCCACTCGTCGATGGTCTTGACCTTCTGCCGGGTGCCGCCGCGCCCGCCGATGGAGCTGCGTTCGTATTGCAGCAGACGCTTGCCCACCGTCCAGCCCTCGCCGCGCTTGCCGATGAGGTGGCGCTTCGGCACCCGCACGTCGTCGAAGAAGGTCTGGCAGAACTCCGACGAGCCGCTGATGAGATCGATGGGCGTCACGGTGACGCCGGGGGCGTCCATGTCCAGCACCAGGAAGGAGATGCCCTCGTGCTTGGAAGCGTCGGGGTCCGTGCGCACGAGGCAGAAGATCCAGTCCGCGCCGTCGGCACCCGAGGTCCAGATCTTGGAACCGTTCACCACGTAGTCGTCGCCGTCGAGTACGGCGCGCATTTGCAGGCTGGCCAGATCGGAGCCAGCGCCCGGTTCGCTGTAGCCCTGGCACCAGCGAATCTCGCCATGGGCGATAGGCGGCAGGTGTTCCCGGCACTGGGCCTCGGTGCCGAACTCCAGAATCGCCGGGCCGATCATGGTCAAGCCGTGGCCGGCCAGCGGCGCTGGCGCATTGATGCTTCGCATCTCCTCGTCGAGGATCATGTTCTGTTCCACGCTCAGACCGCCGCCACCGTACTCCTTGGGCCAGGAGGGCGCGGTCCAGCCGCGCTCCGCCATGCGATCCAGCCACAGCTTGGTGTCGGGATTGGCGTATGCCGCCTTGCGGCCGCCAGCGGTGTAGCCGCCCAAGCCTCGGCGCAGGCTGTCCGGACAGTTCGCCGCCAGCCAGTCTCTTGCCTCACCACGGAAATCCATTGCCTCGATACCCCTGTTTTTGCGTTTCCTCTGCCGCGTCCCAGGCGCTCACCTGCTGGCTCGCCACGGATACGCCCTGTTTCGGGCACAGCGTCACCAGCGCCACCTTGCCGCCGTTGGCCCCGGCGTAGTGCGCCACCGGCGAGCCGCAATAGTATGCCACCGTGTCTCCGACGCTGTGATCGCCCCAGACGTGGATGTGTCCCAAGGCCAGATAGTCGAACCCGGAGTCGCGGATTTCGCCCCGCGTGATGGGCGACGAACCCTGGCTGATGCGTCTCTCCACCACTTGGCCGTGAGCCATTCCGACGTTCCAATATCGATCGTGGCGCGCCGGCACGTCGTGCAGCGGATAGTTTTCCGGCGCATGCTCGAACATCGCCCGACCCCACACCCGTACGCCGAGGTGCTCCAAGGTGACGCAGTCGCCGGTGAGGGCCATCAGGCCATGCACGTGCTTGCCGGCAGCGTCGAAGTCGAAGCGGTTCCACACCGAGCGCTCGTCGTGGACATCGTGGTTGCCGGGCAGCATCACCACCTGGGCGCTCAATCGCTCGAACTGGCGGTAGACGAACTCGATGTTGGAGTCGTCCACCCGATTGTTGTCGAACAGGTCGCCGGCAATGAGCAGCACATCCGCAGCCTCGGCCAACGCCGTGTCGACGACGCCGGCGAAGGCGCGTTCGGCACGGCTGCGAAAGCCGTCCGCGGCGGCCTCGTCGCCACGGCTGTCCAAATGCACGTCCGAGGTGTGGACGATTTTGACGGGTCTGAACATCCTCGAGCCGCCAGCCTACTCGTCCACCGTCGCCGTCAGGCGTTCCACGGCATCGGCGAAGTCCTCCATGAACTCGTAGACCACCGTGCGCACCGACAGCGCCTCGTTCATCAAGCCCACGCCTTGGCCGACGTAGTAGTTGGCAAGCTGCCTGGCACCGGCATGGTCGGCTTGGGCGAGCTGGTTGATCTTGCGGAAGGCGGCGCCGGCGAGAACGCCCTGCAAGGGCATGGGCAGCGGATCGGGGGCTTCCGCGGCGCTCCAGGCATCCGTCCAGGCGGACTTGAGCTGGCGCGTGTACTTGCCGGTACGGCTGCGCGAACGCACCGTCTGGCGGGAGTTCGCGGCCAGCATCTTCTCTTTCACCACGGGCACGGTCTCGGCTTCGGCGGTGGTCAGCCACACCGAGCCGGTCCACGCGCCGGCGGCGCCCATGGCCATGCAGGCCGCCATCTGCCGGCCGGTGACGATGCCGCCAGCCGCCAACACGTGAAAACAGCCGTCGTAGGGCTTGAGAGCTTCGAGCACCTCCGGCAGCAGCACCAAGGTGGACACCTCGCCGCAGTGGCCGCCGGCCTCGGTGCCGGCGACGATGATGACGTCGACGCCCGCCTCCGCATGCTTGACGGCATGTTCCCGAGCCCCGGCCAAGGCGCCGACCCGGATGCCGTGGGGTCGGGCGCGCTCGAACATGAACGGCGGCGGCACCCCCAAGGCATTGACCACCATCTTCACCGGATGCGCGAACGCGGCGTCGAGAATCTTCGTCGCTCCCGCCTCGCGCATGTTGTCGCCGACGCCGTCCTGGGCGGTGTTCCGCCACAAGTCGGCGGCATCGATGTCGTGCCTAGCCAGCAGCTCGGCGATATAGCGCTTGTGCTCGGCGGGAATGCGCGCTTCCAGCTCGGCCGCGGCAAGTCCTCGCTCCTTGCTGTCCATGCTGGTCGGCACCAGCAGATCCACGCCGTAGGGCTTGCCGTCCACATGGTCATCGATCCAGCCAAGCTCGATGTCGAGGGTGGCCGGCGAATGGCCGGCGGCGCCCAGCACCCCGAAGCCGCCGGCGCTGGACACTTCGGCCACCACGTCGCGACAGTGGCTGAACGCGAACAGCGGGAACTCGATGCCGAGCTCGTCGCAGAGTCTGGAGTTCATGCTTGCACCCTCCCGTGAGCGGCGATTGTACCGTCCGAACCGGGCATTGTGGGCCTGCCTGGACGAATTCGCCCCCGAACCCGTCGCAGCGCGAACCGTGCCGTCGGCGAATCGGGGAGAAGACCGGCCAGGGTGGAAGCCACCTCGAACTCCCTATCGGAGCCGCGGCGGATGCATTCCCGCAAGCCCAGGAGACCGAAGCCGGGAACGCCGAATGGTTCTGGTCGGTCTCGGACCATGTGGAACGTTGGCGGTACGACGACCGGGTCCGTCCTGACCTGCGGGAGAGCGACTTCCGGGAAGCCGACCTGAAGTATGTGTATCTGGCGAATGCGGATCTGCGGGGAGCGAATCTGGAGGGCGCGGACCTGCTCGGAGCCGACCTGCGCGGGGCCAATCTCCAGGGTGTCGTGATCAGACGGACGCATCTTGCCGGGGCCGACCTGCGGAACGCCGTACTGCGAGAAACGGACTTGGGGCCGGTGAACCTCGCGGCGCGCACTCCGCGAAGATGTTCTTCTCGAATCCGAGCGGTGCGGACCTGAAGGACGCTCACTTCGAGACGACGCGCATCGACAAGTCGGTTTTCGAAGGGGCCGACCTGCGTGGAGCGGACCTCTCCGGTACGGTCGGGCTGCCGGCGTCCCTGCGCGGAGCGATGTACGACCGGCAGACGCGGCTGCCGAAGCGCATCGTCCCCGGAAGTGGCACATGATCTACATTCCCGAGGGTAATTCAGGCCCGTCGTAGCCCAGCCAGCCGCAGCTGGCAGCATCATGCTGCAAGGTGCTGGGATCCCCCCTCGCGACGGGTTGGCACGGCTGCTCGACGGCTGTCGCACCTGTAGCTTCTGGTCGAGATCGCCCGCGTCAAGGGGCATATGGGGAGAAGCCCTTCACTTCAAAGATGCGTCTCTACCCAAGAGCGGCTGCCTAGGGAAGAACTGAACAGGGAAAGCCGCCAACGTATTGGCCCGGAACTCCATACGCTCGGCCCCGTAGGGGATCAGGCCTCAGCCGGCCTCGTCCGCTGGGCGGGCTGTCAGCTCTACTGACGGAGGGCGTGACGGCACCGCCGGCATTGTCCCGTCCGCTTTGGGAGCTATATGCAACATACAACGGTACCCTAGATACTATGCATAGTAGTACGACTTGGGAACCACACCATATGTCGCAGCTTGGACCTTCAAGCATATAGTTCCCTGGATATGGGCGGTCGTGTTCCTATGGAACTCCACATTTGGCAGCAGCAAGAGATGTCTTGTTTCAAACCGAGCCACTGCCTGCCACCGGCTGCGCTTGACAAGCGTTCGGCAGCATTCGACGATGGCGCCGCTTTGCGGAGGAGGAGAGCATGAAGCGCGTCACATTGGCAGCTACCGCACTGGCGGCGCTTGGCCTGTCGATGGCGACTGCTGGCGCATCCGAGTACGAGGGTGCCTGGGGGCCGCTGGTGGGCTCGAAGATGCCGGTGATCGCTGCTCCGGATCAGCACGGTGCCTTGCGCCAGCTCGGCGATCTCGGCGGCGAGCGCGGCCTGCTGCTGTTCTTCAACCGCAGCGCCGACTGGTGACCGTTCTGCAAACGTCAACTGGTTCAGTTGACCGAGTGGCGCGCCAGGTTCCAAGCGCTGGGCGTCGAGGTGGCTGCCATCGTCTACGACGACGTCTCGATCCTCGCCGACTTCAGCGAGGCGCAGAATGTCGTCTATCCGCTGCTGTCCGACAAGGGCGGGAAGCAAGCCAGCGCCCTGGGCATCCGCAACGAGCAGTACGCCCAAGGGCATCCCGCCTACGGCATCGCCCATCCCGGCATCTTCTTCATCGACACAGACGGCTTCATTCGCCTGAAACGGGCGCTGCCGGACTACCGGGAGCGCCCGGCGTTCGACGAACTCCTCGATGCAGTGCGGGCACTGGCCGAGGACGAACAGCAGCGGCGCCTCGAACCAACAGGGGCAGCCATCCCCGGCGCCGACGGCTGACGCGTTCGGCGGCCTTATCCCGCGTCGAGAAAAACGGCGACTTCGATTGGGCGCTCGCCCAGCGCCGCAGCATCGGCGGCAGCGAATCTCGTCCGCTTTTCCACTTTATGCACACGGTTTCCAATCTGCCATTGGCTATACTCGCGCCATGACTGCCAAGTATCCTGCACGAGCGGCCGTGGTACTCGCCATCTTCCTGGGCTTGTCGGGATGCGCCACCCTGATCAGCAACGCGACCAGTGGCCTCGCCGCGGATCTGTCGAACGCGATTCTCGACAGCGACGATCCGGCGGTTGTCCGCGACGGTGCGCCGGCCTTTCTCATCATGCTCGACGCCCTGCTGCGGCAAGGCGGCAGCGCCGATCTGCTGCGCGCCGCGGCCACCCTGAACAGCGCCTATGCCACCGCCTTCGTGGGGGAGGAAGAACGCCGCAAGGCGTTCACGAACAAGGCGCTTGCCCTGGCCGAGCGGGCCGCCTGCATGGACATCGACTGGGCCTGCGAGGTGCGCACCGCGGCGTTTGACGACCTGGAGCAGGACGTGGCGACCATGCGGCCCCGCGACGTGCCGGCGGCCTATGCGCTGACGACCGCCTGGGCGGGCTGGATCCAGGCCCATGCGGACAACTGGAACGCCATCGCCGATCTCGGCCGGGTGCGCCCGCTGATGGCCCGCATCATCGAGCTCGACGAAGGCTACGACCATGGCGGCCCGCATCTCTACATGGGCGTATTCGAGACTCTGCTGCCGTCGGCCGTCGGCGGCCGGCCGGAGTTGGGCCGTACCCACTTCGAACGCGCCATCGGGCTCTCCGGCGGCCGCCACCTGCTGGCCAAGGTGCTGTTCGCGGAGCACTACGCCCGCTTGGTGTTCGACCGCGAGCTGCACGACCGGCTGCTGACGGAAGTGCTGGCCGCGGACATCAAGGCCGAGGGCCTGACGCTGACCAACGCCATTGCCCAGGAGCAGGCGCGCGACTTGCTGGATTCCGCCGATGACTACTTCTAGCCCCCGTTCCGCCCTCGCCGCGCTGCTCGCGCTGGCGCTGGCCGCGTTCGTCCAGCCCCTTGCGGCGAAGACGCTGAAGATCGCCACCGTCTCGCCGGACGGCTCGGCGTGGATGAAGGTGCTGCGCGCGGCAGCTGCCGATGTGGATGCCGCCACCGAGGGGCGGGTCAAGTTCAAGCTCTATCCTGGCGGCGTTATGGGCGACGATGCCCAGGTGCTGCGCAAGATCCGCATCCGCCAGCTACACGGCGGCATCGTCACTACCACGGTATTCGGCGACATCTACCCCGACGTGCAGATCTACAACCTGCCCATGGCGTTTCGCAGCCTCGACGAAGTGGACGCGGTGCGCAAGGCCCTGGACCCGCTGCTGGTCGCCGGGCTCGCCGAGAAGGGCTTCGTCGCCTTCGGCATCGCCGAGGTGGGCATGGCCTATCCCATGAGCACCAAGCCGGCGCGCACGGTCGCCGACGCGCGCAAGCTGAAAGTCTGGCTGCCCCAAGGCGACGCGCCGGCGGCGCGGCTGCTCGAAGCGTTCCGCATCGCGCCGACTCCGCTCACCATCGGCGAGGTGCGGATCGGCTTGCAGACGGGCTTGATCGACACCGTGGCGGCACCGCCCGTGGCCACCGTGCCCTTGCTGTGGCATACCCGGCTGAAGTACGTGCTCGATCTGCCGCTCATGTACATCTACGGACTGTTCGTGGTTTCCGAATCCAACCTGCACGGCATCGACGCGGCGGACCGGGAGGCGATGCTGCGGATCATGGGCGAAGCCACCGCGGTCGCCGATCGGCGCAACCGGGCCGACCACGATGCCGCGCGGCGGACGCTGGCGAACCAGGGCTTGGAGTTCATCCGCCTGACGCCGGCGGAGCTCGACGACTGGCGCGGCTACGTGGATAAGGCACCCGAGCGCTGGGTGGAGGTGGGCATGATCAGCAAGCCGATGTACACGAAGCTGATCGAAGTGCTTGCCGAAATCCGCTCCCGCGGCGTCGAACGGACCATCGGCACAGCACCGCAGTAACCATGCTCAAGCGCATCCATCGAGGTCTCAAGCTGTTCGAAACCGGCTTGCTGGTGGCGCTGCTGGCGGCGATGGTCGGCGTCGCCGTCTTTCAGATCGTCGCCCGCAACTTCTTCGGCACGGGCTTGGCATGGGGCGGAGGGTTGGCGCAGATCGCCGTGCTGTGGATGACCATGGTGGGCGCCACCGCCGCCGCGGGCGAGGACGGCCACATCAAGATCGACTTGATGGCGCGTTTCGCATCACCGCGATTCCGCGCCATCGCCGATCGGCTGACGGCGCTGTTCACGGCGGTACTGTGCGGTGCGCTCGGCTGGTACTCCATCAAGTTCATCCGCTGGGACTTCGTGGACGGCGTGGTCGCGTTCGGCGCCGTGCCAGCCTGGATCTGCGAGAGCATCATCCCGCTGGCGGCCGGCGTCATGGCGCTGCGCTACCTGGTTCGGGCCGTCTGGCCGCCGGAGGCAGGCCAATGATCTGGGCGGGGATCGCCCTGGTGGCGCTGATGGCGCTGCTCGGCGCACCGCTGTTCGCCGTGATGCTCGCTGCCGCCATGCTCGGTTTCCTGGCCATCGGCGTCGATCTCGCCGCGGTCGGCATCGACCTCTACGGCCTCACCCAGAAGCCACTGCTGGTGGCCCTTCCGTTCTTCACCTTCGCCGGCTATCTGATGGCGGAGGCGGGCACGTCGCAGCGCCTGATGGCGCTGACCCGGGCACTCGTGGGCTGGATGCCGGCCGGCCTCGCCATCGTCGGCATCGTAGTCTGCGCCCTGTTCACTGCCCTGACCGGCGCCTCCGGCGTCACCATCGTCGCCCTCGGCGGCCTGCTGCTGCCGATGCTGCTGTCGAGCGGCTACAGCGAGCGCTACGGTCTCGGCCTAGTGACCACGTCCGGCAGCCTCGGCCTGCTGATCGTGCCGTCCGTGCCGCTGATTCTCTACGGCATCGTCGCCCAGCAGATGGAAGTGGGCGAGCCGTTCACCATCGCGCAGCTATTCCTGGCCGGCATCGGTCCCACCTTGCTGATGGTGATGCTGCTGTCGCTGTGGACCGTCTGGCGGCACGGCAACGTGCCGCGCTCGGCCTTCAACGCCGGCGAGCTGTGGACGGCGTTGAAGGCGGCGCGGTGGGAACTGCCGCTGCCGTTCGTGGTGCTAGGCGGCATCTACTCGGGCTATTTCGCCATCTCCGAGGCGGCGGCGATGACCGCGCTGTACGTCTTCATCGCCGAGGTCTGCCTGTACCGGGAGGTCAAGCTGCGCGCCCTGACCGGCGTGGTGCGACAGTCCATGGTGATGGTGGGCAGCATCCTGCTGATCCTCGGCGTGGCGCTGGCGTTCACCACTTTCCTGGTGGATGCCGAGGTGCCGCAGCAGCTGTTCGCATTCATGCAGGAGCACGTCTCGAACCCGTACACGTTCCTGATCCTGCTCAACATCCTGCTGCTGCTGCTCGGCGCCATCCTGGACGTGTTCTCCGCCCTCGTCATCATGGTGCCGCTGCTGCTGCCGGTGGCGGTAGGCTACGGCATCCATCCCATCCATCTGGGCGTCATCTTCCTCGCCAACTTGCAGATCGGCTACTTCACGCCGCCCATCGGCATGAATCTGTTCATCGCCAGCTACCGCTTCGAGCGCCCGGTGCTGGATCTCTACGCGGCCTGCCTGCCGTTCATGTGTGTGCTGCTGATCGCCCTGCTGGTGATTACGTACTTCCCCTGGCTGTCCACTTGGTTCCTCTGAACGGCCCGCCCTACCGCGACCGCGGGTAGCGCTGCCGTGCCTCGGCCATCCAGCGCCGATGGCCGTCCGGGTCCAGTATCATCGAGCAGAAGTACGCCAGCAGGTCGCGGTGGCTGCGCGTCAGCTTGGCCTGCTGCATGGCGCGCTCGCCCTCCGGAGTGTTCAAGAAGCGGAACGACGCGGTGATGGCCTCCACATCGCCGAGTACCCGGCCAGCGCCCAGGTTGATGACATCGTGGGCGCTTTCGAGATCGTCCTCGTCAAGGCCGCAGGCGGCTGGATCCATCACCAGATTGACCCACAGCGTGGCGAGGTAGATGCGGTAGGCGTTCTTGTCCACGAAGCGCCCAGCGACGCCGGACTGCCGCTCCACCGCCGTCAAGATCGGCTGCAGGAGCCGCGCCAAGTCTGCCTCGGAACGATGCGCCACGGGAGAAGCCCAGCAAGTCTTGGAGCAGCGGATGATAGCGCCTCGCGGACAGTGCAGGCGGGGTTGCCATTGCGGTGCCATCGGATGACGGTCTTGATTCAGCACATGCATGATGTATGGTTACATTCACCCTTATTACCGAGCAGCGGATATGACTAAGTATGAACCCCTGCACGACCATCTGAACGCATGCGACAAGGATGTTCTGCCAATGACCTTCAAAAGCATCGAGAAAGTCATCGGCGCAAAATTGCCGCCATCGGCATTCAAGCACCGCCCTTGGTGGTCGAACAGCGACATCGCCCATTCCCACCCTCGCTCTTGGCTAAGCGCCGGCTACGAGACAGCCAACGTCGACATGCTGGGCTGCCAGCTCGTCTTTCGCAAGAAGCGACAGTCTGCCCCCCCGGTCGGCAAGGTGCGCCCGGCACTTGGCCGGTTCGCACACATATACGGCGCGTTCAAAGGCATGGTGGCCGTCGCTTCCGATACGGACTTGACGGCGCCCGCAGGCGAGGAATGGGATGCGGAGAGATGAATCCGCGCGGGCCGACCTGCTGCTCGACACCTGCGCTGCGATCTGGATAGCAAATCAGGACCGCTTGCGCGAACCCGCCTTGAGCGAGCTGCCAAGAGCGCTGGATCGGGGAAGCGGACTGCTGCTTTCGCCGATGACGGCCTGGGAGTTCGCGACCCTGGCGGCCAAGGGAAAAATCGCCACCCAGATCGCGCCGGAAGTCTGGTTTTCCGGTCTATGCCAGCTGCCGGGGGTAGCGCTGGCCGAGCTGTCTCCCTCGGTGCTCATCGCTTCCGCCAGCCTGCCGGGCGCTCCGCCACGGGATCCCGTGGACCGAATTCTGCTCGCCACAGCCCGACAGTTCGGGTATGCGTTGGTAACACGGGATCGCAACATTCTCGACTATGGAAGGAGCGGCAATGTGCGGGTTCTGGCATGTTGATCCTGATCTGCAGTGGGGTGGGCATCGTGGACCTCTCTCGGAGCGACGCCACCGGGTGGTAGGCTAGGCTGCTTCGAACAGGGGCGGAGATCCCATGTTCCCAGGGCTGAGGTTCGAGTTGGGCGAACTGCCGGCCGCGGCGGAAGCGCTGCGTAGCGAGGTGCGTCGGTTCGTTGCGACCGAGATGCCTGCTGGCTATTGGCCGAACGCCGATTTCAACGAGGGCCACAGCCCGGAGTTTTCGCGCAAGCTGGGCAGCCAGGGCTGGATCGGCATGACTTGGCCGCAGCGCTACGGCGGCGGCGAACGCACCTTCTTCGAGCGCTACGTGGTCACCGAGGAACTGCTCGCTGCGGGCGCCCCCGTGAGTGCGCACTGGATCGCCGATCGCCAAAGCGGGCCGCTGCTGCTGCGCTTCGGCAGCGAGCAGCAAAGGCGGCGCTACCTGCCGGGCATCGCCCGAGGCGAGAGCTACTTCTCCATCGGCATGAGCGAGCCGGATACCGGCTCGGATCTAGCCTCGGTGCGGACGCGGGCAGAGAAGGTGGCGGGCGGCTGGCTGGTCAACGGTACCAAGATCTGGACCACGGACGCCCACCGCAACCACTACCTCATCGCCTTGGTGCGTACACAACCGCCAACGGACAGCCGCCATGCCGGCCTGTCCCAGCTCGTCATCGACTTGCACGGCGAGGGCGTCGCCGTGCGTCCCATCCGCAACATCGCCGGCTTCGACGACTTCAACGAGGTTGTATTCGAGGACTGCTTCGTCGCCGAGGCGGATCTGGTAGGCGAACCCGGCAACGGCTGGGTCCAGGTGACCAGCGAACTCGGCTACGAACGCAGCGGTCCGGAACGGTTCCTGTCGGCGTTCCGCGTGTTCGTGGAGTTCGTGCGCGCTGCGGGGGCCTATCCCCAGCGCGCCGACGCGGCGCTGATCGGCCGGCTCGCGAGCCACCTGATGACACTTCGAAAAATGTCCATTTCCGTGGCCGGGATGTTGCAGGCCGGCACCGATCCGGCGGTGGAGTCGGCGCTGGTCAAGTCCCTGGGCAACGACTTCGAGAAGCTGCTGCCGGAACTGGTGCGGTTGCAATCGCCCCCGGGCGGCCATTGGCCGGCGCAGCTGCCGCCGGATCATCCGTTGGAGCGCTGCTTGCGCCAGACGCTGCTGCACTCGCCATCGTTTACCCTGCGCGGCGGCACTCGGGAAATCCTGCGCGGCGTCGTCGCCCGTGGTTTGGGGTTGCGCTGATGGACGCGCTGATCGAAGACACCGCCGAACGAATCTTCTCGGACCGCATCGACAAGGCGATGCTGGAGCGCGCCGAGACGACGCTGCCCGGAACAATAGGCGAGTTCCCGGCGGCGTTGTGGGAAACGGTGCGGGACGCCGGCCTGCACTTGGTGGGGAGCCCGGACACCGGCACCGACTACGGCGACCTGTTCGGCTTGCTGAAGGTGGCTGGTCGTCATGCCGTGCCGCTGCCGTTGGCGGAAATCCTGCTGGCCAATGCGGTCACGGGCGATGGCGAAGCGGGAGCCATCACCACCATTGCCGCGGCCGACAACGTGGCGCCCTGGGCCCGCGCCGCCGATCGCGTCCTCACCATTGATGGCGAGCTTGCCCGGGAATTCGCCGTCGAGCCCGGCGCGAACCTGGCAGGCGAGGCTCGGGATCGAGTCGTCGTTCAGAACCCGGTCCGCATCGCAGCCCCCGACCGCCTCCACGAACGGCTGGCGCTGTCCCGGGCGGCACTCACCGCCGGCGCCTTGGAGCGCATCCTAGCTTACGCTGTCGCCTACGCCACCGAACGGCGGCAGTTCGGTCGTCCTATCGCCAAATTCCAAGCCGTGCAGAATTCTCTGGCGGTTTTGGCCGGCGAGGTCGCTGCCGCGGTCTGCGCTTGCGACGGTGCCGTGGCGGCGGTGGAAAGCGCTTTGCCGGGGCCGCGACAGACCGACGAAATCGCCGTCGCCAAGGCGCGCTGCGGCGAAGCCGCCGGCATTGCCGCGGAGATCGCCCACCAGGTTCACGGTGCCATGGGCTTCACCCACGAGCACGGTCTGCATCACTTCACGCGTCGAGTGTGGGCTTGGCGGGACGAGTACGGGCGCGAGCGCCAGTGGCAAGCCGAACTGGGCCAGCGCATCGCGGCCAACGGTGCGGACAACCTTTGGGACTTCATCGCCCGTGGCCACGGCACCGCGTAATCGGTCGGTACCGGAAGAGCCAGGGCGACCGCCGCTGGCGACGGTCGCCGTCAGCGACTGTCTGCGCGGCCGCCGGGTGCGCTGGGACGGCGATCACAATGGCGAGACCTGGCCGCGCCGTACGCTGGAGAGGCTGTTCACCCTGGTCGGCATCTGTCCCGAAGTCGGCATTGGCATGGGCGTCCCCCGCGAGCCGATTCAACTCATCGGCGAGATGCCGAACCCGCGCGCCGTGGCCGTAGCCGATCCCGGCCTCGACTACACCGCCCGTCTGGTCGGCTACGTCCGCTCTGTCGCATCGACTCTGGATCGGGTGGACGGCTACATCTTCGCCGACCACTCGCCGAGCTGCGGGCTCAAAGGCGTCAAGGTGTTCGGACAGGGCGGCTATCGGCGCATCGGGCGCGGCATCTACGCCGCCGCAGTGGTCGCTGCCCACCCGACGCTGCCGGTAGTGGACGCGGAAACTCTAGTCGACGAAGAGGCACTGCTCGACTTTGCCGCCGCAGTGGTCGCTCATCGCGCCGCCTCGGGCAGTGTCCCGGCTACGCCGGTTCGGGATACCATCAAGCGATTGCTGAATGAACAGCCTTGCGCAAGAGGGGGCGGGGGATGACCATTCACAGGTTGTGCGCGGGTTTGCTGCTGCTGGCCGCTCTGCCGGCGGCGGCGGGATGGGCCCTGGACAACGAAGGCTCCCGGCTGTCGTTCGTTACCATCAAGGCCGGCAACGTCGGCGAAGTGCATTCCTTCGGCCAGCTCGCTGGCACGGTGGCGGAAGACGGTGCCGTGGAGGTCACCGTCGCCCTGGCCAGCGTGGATACGCTGATTCCCATTCGCGACCAACGCATGCGCGAGTTGCTGTTCAATGCCGCGGTCTTTCCCACCGCTACGGTAACCGCCCGAGTGAACATGGCGACATTCTCGGCACTGGAACCGGGGAGCGCCGCGAACGCGGTGCTCGACGCCACCATCGAGATCAACGACAAGCGTTTGCCCCAAGCCATCGACGTCGTCGTCGACCGCTTGAGCGAGCACAAGGTGCTGGTGGTCTGCCGGGCGCCGTTCGTCGTCCACGCCGCCGCGGCAGGCTACGTCGAGAGCATCGAGCGGCTGCGGGAGATCGCCGGCCTGCCCAGCATCAGCCAAGCGGTGCCGGTGACCTTCATGCTGACCTTCGTGCGCGATCCCTAAAAGCGTACGCTCTGGCGCAGCAAGTCGCAGCGGCCGCCTCGAAGTCGAATTTGCGCCGATTCAGCTTTTGAATTGCCACTGCACCAGGAATCGCCGCCAACGACTTCATGCGACCCCCTGCGACTGCGCCGTCCCCCACCGCCGCGTCGTCTCGTTGAGGCTCTGCTGCCGGTACAGCGCCGCGTAATGTCCGCCGACGGCCATCAGCTGGCGATGGGTGCCGGTCTCGACGATACGCCCGTCGGCGACCACCACGATGCGGTTGGCGTTGCGGATGGTCGACAGACGATGGGCGATCACGAAGCTGATGCGTCCTTGGAGCACATGCTTCAGCCCTTGCTGGATTTTCAGCTCCGTCTCGGTGTCCACCGACGAGGTGGCCTCGTCCATCACCAGGATCTGCGGCTCGGCCAGAATGGCGCGGGCGAACGACACCAGCTGCTTCTGGCCGGCGGAGAGCCGGGCGCCGCCTTCGCCCACCTCGGTGGCGTAGCCGTCCTCCATGTCCTCGATGAAATCGTGGGCGCCGGCGAGACGCGCGCACTGCTCCACCTCCTGATCGCTGGCCGTCAGCCGGCCGTAGCGGATGTTGTCCCGGATGGAACCGCTGAACATATGGGCATTCTGCAACACCATGCCAAGGTTCGACTGCAGCCAGTGCAGGCCGCGGCCGCGGTAGTCCACGCCGCCGATCAGCACTTGGCCGGCGGTGGGCTCGTAGAACCGGCAGATGACGTTCACCAAGGTGCTCTTGCCGCCACCGGTGGGGCCGACGATGGCGATGGTCTCGCCCATCTCCACCTTGAGGTGGATGTCCTTCAGCACCGGCTTGTCCGGATCGTAGGCGAAGTCGACGCCCACCAGCTCGATGGCGCCGATGCGCGCCGCGCCGCCGTCGGCAGCGATGTTGGCTCGCGGCGGGGCCCCGCGTTGGGCGGCGATGGCGCGACGGACGCCCTCCGAATCCTTGATCTCGGCATCGGCATCGATCAGCGACAGCACCCGCTCGGCGGACGCCTGGGCCATCTGTATTTCGGCGAACCAGTGTCCGATGGTCTCCACCGGACTGAGAAAGGTGCGCGCGTACAGCATGAAAGCGATCCAGGTGCCGGTAGTGATGAGGCCGAGATGCACATACGAGCCGCCCATCGACAAGGCGATGTTGAACGCCAGCGCCGACAGCGTCAGGATCAAGGGCAGGAAGACGGCGGCCAGCAGCATGTTGCGCACCGAGGCGCGATACATGGTGTCGGCAAGCCCCTGGAAGTCGCGTCCGTTCGCCTCTTCGCGGACGAACGCCTTGCTCGTCAGCACGCCCATGATGGACTCGTTGTAGGAACCGGTGATGCGCGAATTGGTGCTGCGCACCAGGCGGGCGCTGCCGAGGATGCTCTTGCGGAACTTGGCCGAGACCCAGCCCACCACGGGCACGATCAGCAGCGTCACCAGCGCCAACTGCCAATGCATCACCAGCATGGCGGCGGCGACGCCGATCATCATGGTCAAGCCCCAGACGAAGTCCAGAAACGCCCAGGCGAGAATATCGGTGATCTTGCGGCAGTCGGCGGTCAGCCGCGCCATCAGCCAGCCTACCGGGCGGCGGTCGTAGAACGAGAACGAAAGCCGTTGCAGATTGGCGAAGGCTTCCCGGCGGATATCGTGACTGACGTAGACGTCGATCTTTCCCGCCATCCAGATGAACATCGCGCTGGCAAGGGCGAGGGCGATGTTGCAGCCGAGGTAGGCGGCACCCCAGAGCGCGAACGAGGCATCGGTGCCGTGGCGCTCCACATCGTCCACCACCTTGCCGGCGAGCAGCGGGTAGGCGGCCTCCATCAGCGCCGTGACGAAACCGGCGCCGGCCAGCAGCCACAACTCCTTCTTGTAGGGCAAGGCGTAGCCGAACAGCCGCTTCCACAGCTGCAAGCGCACGCCGTCGGCCGCGGCGGCATCGTTGAAGCCGTCGGCTTCGTCGTAGTTTTCCATGCGAATCCTCCTTATCCGCCGGAGCCGCTGGCTCGCAGGTCGCGACTGATGCTGTCGTCCAGCGCACCTTGGATGTCGCACAATCGCCGATAGGGGCCAGGCACTGCGGTCAGCGATTCGTGGGTGCCGTCCTGGACCAGGCGGCCGTGTTCCAGAACCAGGATGCGGTCGGCATCCCGGATCGAAGACAGCCGATGGGCGATGACGATGGTGGTGTGCCGACCGCGACGATTCGCCAGGGCGTTCAGGATGCGCCGCTCGGTGCCGGTATCCACCGCCGACAGCGAATCGTCCAGCACCAGGATCGGCGGATCCTTGAGCAGTGCCCGAGCCAGCGCCAGCCGCTGTCGCTGGCCGCCGGAAAGCGCGATGCCGCGTTCGCCCACCTCGGCGCCGTAGCCGTCGGGGAAGGCCGCGATGGCGTCGTGGATGGCGGCTTCTCGCGCTACCTCCACCAAGTGCTCGTCGGCGGCGTCGGGCCGGGCCACGCGCAGATTGGCAGCGATGCTGCGCGAATACAGGAACGGATCCTGCATCACCACGCCGATCTGGCTGCGCAGCCAGCGCCGGTCCACATCGCCGATGTCCACGCCGTCCACCACGATGCGTCCGGAACGGATGGGATAGAGGCGCATCAGCAGCCGGATGAGCGTCGACTTGCCCGCCCCCGGCGCACCGACCACACCCACAGTCTGTCCGGCGGGGATATGCGCCGAGAAGTCCATCACCACCGGGCGACCGGCTTGGTAGTCGGCGCAGACGTGGTCGAAGACGACCGCGCCAGTGGCGCGGCCGAGGGCCGGCGCCGGCTCGCGGCTTTCTTCCTCCGCTTCCAGGATGTGGTTGATGCGGCCGAGCGAAACGATGGCCTTGCCGGTGTCCGTCAGCACATGGCCAAGCCGGCGCACCGGCCAGATGGCCATGGTGACCAGGGTGACGAAGGCGAACAGCTCGCCGACGCTGATGGAGCCCTGGGCCAGGAACACAGCGCCGGCGATCAGCACGATGCCGCTCTGGGCGAGGCAGGCGAAGTCGCTGAGCCCCCAATACAGGGCCTCGAGCTGGTTCAGGCGAAACAGGTTGTCCCGGAACGCCCGGTTGCGCTTGGCGAAACGCTCGATCTCGTAGTCCTGTCGCGCGAACGCCCGCACCACGCGGATGCCGGTGAGGTTCTCTTGCAGCACCGCGGTAAGCGCACCCTCGGACTCGTCGGCCACCTTGAATCGTGCTTTGACCCGGGAGAAGAAGACCACGGCGCCGACGAAAATGAACGGCATCAGGCAGAGGCCGAACGCCGCCAGCCGGACGTCGTACCAGAACAGAATCGGCATCAGGGTGGCAACCAGCAGCACCGAGCGGCCGATCTCGATCACCTGGGACGACAGAAAGACGCGTACGGTCTCCACATCGGAGCTGCAACGTTGCACCAGGTCGCCGGTATCCGATTCGTCAAAGAACCGCGCTGGCAAATGGTGCAGGCGACGAAACAGCGCCTCGCGCATGCGCCGCGCGATGGCTTCCGAGGCGATGGCGGCCCAGCGTCCGCGCAGATACATGAATACCGCGCCCAGAGCGGCCAGGAGCACGCCGGCCACCGCCGACGCCAGCAGATAGGCGACGAAGGGATCGACGTTGTCGAAGGCGCCGGCGACGCCCACCAGCACTGCCGCCCCCTTGTCGAAGTCCTGTTCGGTGACGACATCGAGGGCGTACATGCCCACCAGGGGCGCGATCAGGAAGAACGCGTTGGACGCCGCCGTCGCCGCAATGGCGAAGGCGTAGCGCAGGCGCTGTCCCTGGGTGATGAGCCAGAGATTGCGCTTGTTCGTTGCCTGCTTCATGGTGCTCGCATCAAGTTCAACGATGGACGGATGACGCGCCCGCCGACGCTTCCGCAGGAAAGCGGAGGGGCGAACGCGCCGGTTTGGCGGTTCGAGTTCGACGATCGAGTGGGGAGCTCGAACCCGCGTCAAGCGGGCCGGGCTGTCGGCAAGGAGCTAGCCCAGAACCCGCAGACGCACGGCGATAGGATTGGAGAGCTTCATCGGGAAATCCTCCTTGAGCCGAGAGAAAGGCGGCGCATCATACGCTCATTTTCCGACGAGGGAAAGCACCTGTTCGGACTTTCTATCCAGCATCCGCTGGCGCGACGGTTTGCGCCAGCGCCCCAAAGCGGACAGACTCCCTTGGGACTGATGTCCGTCAACCTATCCTTTCATGTGCAGCATGTACGGCACCAATGCCGTTGTTCAGGTTGCGGTGCCGCGGCCAGTGCGCCGAACGTTCGACTACGCGGTGCCCCAGCGCCAGCCGGTGCCACCACCGGGTGTTCGTGTACGCGTGCCCTTGGGAGGTGCCAGCGTGGTGGGCCTCGTCACCGGCCGCCGGGAGGCATCGCTCCATGCGCTGAAGACCATCGAGGCGGTGCTCGACGACGAGCCGCTGTTTCCCGCCGATCTCGTCGACTTGGCCGAATGGCTGGCGCGCTACTACCACCACCCCATCGGCACGGTGTACGCCACCCTGCTGCCGGCGCGGGCGCGTCGTGGCCTGCCGGCGACAAAACTCGACGAGATGGCGTGGCAGGCGGTGGACGATGCGGGTGCGGACGATGCCCTGAGACGAGCGCCCCGGCAGCGCCAAGCCTTCGATCGGTTGCGCCTGCTCGGCGTCGTCCGGGACGACGAACTCTCCGCCTTGGGCATCGACCGACGCCATCTGCTGGCGTTGCGCGACAAGGAGCTCGCCCGACAGATCGTGCTGGCGCCTCGCTACCGCGTCCACGACGCCGCGGTCGAGCCGACGCCGGAACAGACCGCCGCCATCCAAGCCGTTACCGCTACTCTGGGCACACCAGCGGTCCACCTGCTGGACGGCGTCACCGGCAGCGGCAAGACGGAGGTGTACCTGCGGGTCATCGCCGAGGTGCTGCGCCGCGGCCGCCAAGCGTTGGTGCTGGTGCCGGAGATCGCCCTGACGCCGCAAACCTTGGCGCGTTTCCGGGGCCGCTTCGGGGCGGCGGCGACGCTGCACTCGGGGATGTTGGACGCGCAACGGTTCGACACTTGGCTGAAATGCGCGGGCGGCGTCCACAAAGTGCTGATCGGCACCCGTTCCGCTGTGCTGACGCCGTTCGCGGACTTGGGCGTGATCGTCGTCGACGAGGAGCACGACGGCTCGTTCAAGCAGACCGAAGGACTGCGCTATTCCGCCCGGGACGTGGCGGTGAAGCGTGGCCGGATGCTGTCTGTTCCGGTGCTGCTCGGCAGTGCCACGCCATCCCTCGAATCGTTGGAGAATGTCCTCCGGGGACGCTACGGCCACGCCCGCCTGACGGCTCGGGCGGGTGGTGCGTCCATGCCCGTCTATCGCCTCGTCGACGTGCGCGGCCAGCGTCTCGACCGCGGCTTCAGTTCGGCGCTGCATGGCGCCATCGACCGCCATCTCGGTGCCGGCAGCCAAGTGCTGGCGTTCGTCAATCGGCGGGGCTACGCGCCTGTACTGCTATGCTCGAGGTGCGCATGGCAGGCGCAGTGCGACCACTGCGACGTGCGGCTCACGTTCCACCAGACGCCGCGCCAGCTGCGCTGCCATCAGTGCGACCGACGGCGGCCGGCGCCGAGGCGCTGCCCATCCTGCGACAGCGAGGAGTTGATCCCGCTGGGCACCGGCACCCAGCGGGTCGAGGAAGCCTTGGCCGAACGCCATCCCCAGGTGCCGCGATACCGCATCGACCGCGACACCACGCGCAGCATGCGACGACTGGAGGCGGATCTGGCCGCGATCCAGCAAGGTTCTCCAGCGATCCTGGTAGGTACCCAGCTGCTCGCCAAGGGGCATCATCTTCCGGGGGTCACCCTGGTCGCCGTGCTGGACGCGGACAACGGCTTCCTGGCCGCGGACTTCCGTGCCCCGGAACGCACCGCACAGCTCATCGTGCAAGTGGCTGGACGCGCCGGGCGGGCGGATCGGCCCGGAGAGGTGTGGATCCAGACCTTCGACCCGGCCAATCCCAATCTCGCCGCACTGCTCGACGCCGGCTATGGCGGCTTCGCCGCCAACGAACGTCGCCTGCGCGCCGCCGCCAGCATGCCGCCGTTCGCGGCGTTGGCGATCGTGCGCGCCGAGAGCCGAGTCGAGACCGCCGCGGTCGAGTTGCTCATCGCCGCCACGGCGGTGCTCGTGGGCGATGGCGTGGAAGTGCTGGGGCCGGCGCCGGCGCCCATCGCCCGGCGCACCGACCGCTATCGTTGCCAGTTGCTCGTGATCGCCCGGCGGCGCCCGGATCTGCATCGCGCTTTGGCGGAGCTGGAACGAGCCGAGCATCGGGTGCCCGGGGTACGCTGGTCCATCGATGTGGATCCTCTGGATACGTTTTGACGCGCGGACGCAGGCAGGTATCATGGCGCTGGTGCCGGCGAACCGGGATGTTCGTGCCAAGGGACTATGCGTCCAGGAAGGCGCCCAGGGAGGCGCAAGGGAAGAGGCGAAGCAGTTCGCCTGCCAAGGTCAGGCAGGGGGCGTCGCCACTGGCTGCTTTCATCGGCGGGTTGGCATGCGGGGCAGTCGGCACAACGCTGTTGGCCCTGATGTACGACCCGGATGCGTCGTCGCCGCAATCCGCCATCGCCGAGCAGCCCGCAGCAGGGCAGGCAATCCAATCGCCATCGCCTGCCCTCGAATACGAGTTCATCACGCGCCTGCCGCGCCAGCAGATGACTGTCGACGCCGAGGCGTACCAACCGCTCCCCGTCGCGGATCGCGAGCCGCGAGAATACCTCTTGCAGGCGGCGTCGTTTCTCAACCGCGACGACGCCGACGCCATGCGCGCGCAGCTCATCCTGGAAGGCATGGACGTCGCCGTGGATGCCGTGCCGCGCAGTGGCGGCGGCGCCTGGCACCGGGTGCTGGTGGGGCCCTTCGCGCGCAAGATCGACATGGAGCGGACGCTGACCAAGCTTCGCGCCAAGGACATTCCGGCCCTGGTGGTCGAGCGGGCTCTGCCCGATCCGGCCTGAGCGGCTCGCCTGCGAGTCGCGCGCCGCGGCCAGCGCCTACAGCTTGACGCCGATCGCGACGGTATAGCTGGCATCCGTTCGGTCCCTGCCTGCCGCGGGTTCTGTATCGTGCTGCAGATCCAGCCGCAATCCGGCCTGCCAGTGGCTGTTGACGTGGAAGCGAATGCCGGTGTCCGAGTCCCACACCGAGTTGCGCGCCGAGGACAGGATGTGCAGCAGCTGGTTGTTGTGGAATACTTCCAGCCGATCTGGCACCAGCCAGCGCTTGAACATCAGGCTCCAGCGCAGCGCGGGGTTGTGATCGGACTCCCTGCGGCCGTCTTCGCCGCGGTCCAACTGCTCGAATACTTGGCTTATGCCAGCGTCGGCGCTGAGCGAGCCGCGTTCCGATTCCCAGAAGACATGTCCGAAGCCGGCGCCGGCGGTGTAGCGCCGGTCGATGTCCTTGAGGGAATCGCGGAAGTACTCGAAGTTGGCCACGCCATACCAGGCGTCGCGGTACTTCCAGCGCAGGTCGTAGTCCAGATCGAACTGGTCCTTGATAGTCACTCGGGGACTGGCCGCATCCGCCTGCGCCGCGGACTTGCGAACGGCAGCGCCGAAGACGTTGTCGAAGCGCTCTCCGGAGCGCTTCGAGGTGACGGTCAAGTTCGTATGCTCGGTTCGGGTGTTGCCGCGGGCGATCACTAGCCCGAGATCGGCGCGCGTCTCCCAGTCCGGGCTGGCGATTGGCGGCGTGGCAGTCTCTGGTTCGGGTTCGGATACCGTAGCCGGAACGGCCGGCTCCACCCTCGCCACCAGAGCATCCGGCGCGGTGACGACCCCGATTTGCGCCACGTCGATGGCGACGAAGCCCGGCGGCGCTTCCACCAGCTTGCCGGTCAGGCGGTCGCCATTGGCGAAATGAAGGATGTCGGCGCTGGTTTGGGCCGCCATCAGCGCCCCGTAGATGGCGATGGGGATCCGCACCATGTGAACTCGTCCCTGAGGCTGCGATACTGTTCGTCCTAGCATGCGACTTTAGCTGTTGCGGGCGGCGATGTCATAGGCTGATTGCCGTTTGATTGGAGCCGCGAGCAACCGCGGGGTTCCATTTCCTTTGGCGGTGATAGAATCAGCGACGACAGAAGTTCGCTATTCCAGGACACTCCGCGAGATCCGATTTGGAACAGTTCAAAGGCACAACCATTGTCTCCGTGCGCCGCGGCGCCGAGGTCGTGCTCGGTGGCGACGGCCAAGTATCCCTTGGCAACACGATCATGAAGAGCAACGCCCGCAAAGTGCGGCGGCTGTACCAGGATCAGATCCTGGCCGGCTTCGCTGGCGGCACTGCGGATGCGTTCACGCTGTTCGAGCGTTTCGAGGGCGCCTTGGAGAAGTACCAGGGCAATCTCACCCGCGCTGCGGTGGAACTGGCCAAGGACTGGCGTTCGGACCGTGTGCTGCGCCGCCTCGAAGCCCTGCTGGCCGTGGCCGATCGCGACAGCTCGCTCATCGTCACCGGCAACGGCGATGTGGTGGAACCGGAAGGCGGTCTCATCGCCATCGGCTCCGGCGGCCCCTACGCCCAGGCCGCGGCCCGTGCGCTGCTGAACGAGACCGAGCTGTCGGCGCGGGATGTCGTCGCCAAGAGCCTGGCGATTGCCGCCGACATCTGCATCTACACCAACCATCAAACCACCATCGAGACGTTATGACCCAGATGACTCCGCGCGAGATCGTCCACGAGCTCGACAAGCACATCATCGGCCAGGACGACGCCAAGCGCGCCGTGGCCATCGCGTTGCGCAATCGTTGGCGGCGCATGCAGCTTGAGGATGGCCTGCGCGAGGAGGTCACCCCGAAGAACATCCTCATGATCGGGCCTACCGGCGTTGGCAAGACCGAGATCGCCCGCCGGCTTGCGCGACTGGCCAACGCGCCGTTCATCAAAGTGGAGGCCACCAAGTTCACCGAAGTGGGCTATGTCGGGCGGGATGTAGAGTCCATCGTCCGCGATCTCACCGACGTCTCCGTCAAGATGCTGCGCGTGCAGGCTCTGGACCGTGTCCAGCACCACGCCGAGGACGCCGCCGAGGATCGCATCCTCGACGCGCTGCTGCCGGAGGTGCGGACGGGGCCGGAACACGGCAGCCACGACAACTCCAGCACCCGCCAGGTATTCCGCAAGAAGCTGCGCGAAGGCGAGCTCGACGATCGGGAGGTGGACATCGAGCTCGACGTCGCCCCCGTCGGCTTCGAGGTGGTGGCGCCGCCGGGGATGGAGGAACTCACCGGCCAGCTGCAGAACATGTTCTCCAACCTAGCCAACGCCCGCTCCCGCACCGTGCGCCTGAAAATCCGCGACGCTCTTCGTCGCCTGCGCGAGGAAGAGGCGTTCAAGCTCATCAACGAGGACGAGCTCAAGGCCCAGGCCGTCGACGCCGTGGAGCAGACCGGCATCGTCTTTCTCGACGAGTTGGACAAGGTAGCCAAGCGCAGCGAGAGCCTGGGCGCCGACGTGTCCCGGGAGGGTGTGCAGCGGGACCTGCTGCCGCTCATCGAGGGCTGCACGGTGAACACCAAGTACGGCATGGTACGCACGGACCACATCCTGTTCATCGCCTCTGGCGCGTTCCACTTCGCCAAACCCTCGGATCTCATCCCCGAGCTGCAAGGTCGGCTGCCCATCCGCGTCGAGCTGTCGGCACTGACGCCGTCGGACTTCCGCCGCATCCTCTCCGAGCCCGACGCCTCCCTGACCGACCAGTACAAGGCCCTGCTCGCCACGGAGAGCATCGACATCTCCTTCGAGGACGAGGCGCTCACCCGTATCGCCGAGATCTCCTGCACGGTGAACGAGAACACCGAGAACATCGGCGCCCGGCGTCTGCATACGGTGATGGAGCGCCTGCTCGACGACATCTCCTTCGAGGCCGGCGACGGCCAGGCCACGGTGATCGACGCTACCTACGTGGACGAGCATCTGGCGGACATCGCCGGCAACCAGGACCTGTCGCGCTACATCCTGTGAACCCCGCCCGCATCATCTACCACAAGGGATCGAAGACCCTGGAACTGGCCTATGCTGGCGGCGAGTCCGCGACTCTCCCGGCGGAATTGCTGCGCGTCTACTCGCCGTCGGCCGAAGTGCGCGGCCACAGCGACGCCGAGCGTGTTCTGCAAACCGGCAAAAAGCACATCGGCATCCGTGCCATCGAGGCCGTGGGCAACTATGCCATCCGCATCGTCTTCGACGACGGCCACGACACCGGCATCTACTCCTGGACGTTCCTGCGCGACCTCGCCGACCACCAGACCGACTACTGGCAACGCTACCTGGACGAGCTGAAGGCCGCCAACGCTTCCCGCCTGCCCGCCATCCCGGTGGGGCAGTGGTCGCCCCGGGGATAGTGCGCAGGGGGATCGCGACAGCCTTGGCCAGCGGGCTTGCGCCGGGATGGGTCGATCAAGTCCAGCCGAAGAAAACGACTTCTTGCAGATCAACAAGTCAAGGCTCTCTGGCAAGGATGCGATGGGCTCAATCGGAACTTCCCTAGGCGTCGACTGGAGCTGCTCCGAACATCGCCCTGCCCATATAGCTGGAATCGGCCGGGGCCGCGCTCGGGCGGCTCGACGGGGTCTGTGCGGGGCTGGTTGCATGGCGCTACCGTCGCTGTCGGGCGTGGGGACTGCTGCGTACCTCGATGCGGAAGCGGAAGTTCTCGCCGTGCCGGTCGGATTCGAGAACCCGGTGGCCGTGTACTCGGCACCAGGCAGGGATGTCGTGCAGGGTACCGGGGTCCGTGGCGACAACCTCCAGCATGTCGCCGGGCGCGAGCGTCTTGATCCGGTCCTGGGTGCGGATGACCGGCAGCGGGCAGAGCATGCCGCGCGCGTCCAAGGCCGCGACGGCGTCCTTTGCGTCCTCCGCAGATCCCGCCCCGGCGCTCATGCGCCGATATGCCAGGCGGGGTCGAGCTCCGGCGGCGACAGCGGTGCCACCTGCAGCCGCTGGCAGGTGCCGGCCGGCTGGTGAACGCTTACTTCTACCTCCTCGGCATCGCGTCCTTGGGAGTAGCGGGCGACGATACGGGCGGCGAATGCCAAGTCGTCGCTGTTCGGGGCGCCATCCACCAGAGCTAGCGGACCAGTGTGGCTCGTCGTGGCGAGATGCACGAACCGCTTGCGGTAGCCGGCAAGGAAATTGTTCTCGCCGGCCTCGCGGCCGATAATCAGCTTGTAGTGCGGTGCCGGGCGAATGTGACGGCCCACCTTGAGCAGCATGATGTCGTCGAAGTCGTAGTCGCGCCGGCCTCGGGTGCTCCACAGATCCGCCAGCTTGTTCGAGTACTGCTCGTCGGTGAGGAAGCAGCAGCCGCCGGCCGGCTGGGCGTAGTCGGCGAAGCCGAACGCCGCCGCAAGGGCCATTTGCGGTTTGCGGTCGCGGCCGTGGAAGCCGTACAGCTTGCGACGATCCACCCAGCCCTCGCGTTCGGGCAGGGTGGGCGGCAGGTTGCGGGCGCATAGCGGGCGCAGCAGTCGATCCCCGGCGCCGGATTCCTTGGCGATCAGCGGCATGGTGTCGGCGCGCTGGGATTTGGGGCGCTGGCCGATCACTTCGCCGGTGATGACGAAGTCGAAGCCCTGCTGGTCGATCAGGTTCGCCGCCAGGGTCTTGTTGACCATGAATATCTTGCAGTCCAGGCAGGGGTTCAGGTTGGCGCCGTAGCCGTGCCTGGGATTCAGCACCACGTCCTTGTACTCGTCGATGACATCGACGATGTGCAGCTTGATGCCGAGCTGCTCGGCCACCCACAGGGCGTTGTTGCGCTTGCGCTTGGCGCGATCCTTGTGGCGGATGGCATGGGTGTGGCCTTCCACGCAGAAGCCGGTGAAGAAATTGACGCCCTCCACCTCGACGCCCTGGTCCAGCACCACCTTGGCGGCCAGCATGGAGTCCAGCCCGCCGGAGATCAGCGCGGCGGCGCGTCTAGGTTTTTTGCCCTGTATCGCCATGAGCGGTATTTTACGCCCTTACGCCGCCGACCGGAAACGGATGATTCGATGCGAGCCTTGCTGCAGCGCGTCAGCCAAGCCGCGGTGTCGGTGGCCGGGCGCGAGATCGCCGCCATCGACCGCGGCCTGCTGGTATTCCTCGGCGTGTTTCGAGACGACGACGAGGCCGTGGCGCGGCGGCTGGCTGAACGTACGCTGGCGGCGCGCATCTTCGCCGACGAGCGCAAGCCGTTGAACCGCTCGGTGCTGGACGTGGGCGGCGGCGTGCTGGCGGTGTCGCAGTTCACGCTGGCCGCGGACACCCGTCGCGGCAACCGGCCCAACTTCGGCCCTGCCGCGTCGCCGGCTGACGCCTGCCCTCTCTACGAGTGCTACGTGGCGACGCTGCGCCGCGGTTGTCCGAATGTCACCGCCGGCGAATTCGGCGCGGATATGCAGGTGGCGCTGGTCAACGACGGGCCGGTGACCATCCTGCTGGAGGCAGCCCCCCGGCTCGGCGGGGTGCCGTGCCGCTAGTCCGGTTTCTCCACCAGCCTTGCGAGCAGGATGCCTACCTCGAACAGCAGCCACGCCGGCACTGCCAATAGGATCTGGCTGATCACGTCCGGCGGCGTCAGCAGCATGCCCGCCACGAAGCAGCCGACGATCACGTAGGGCCGCTTGCGGGCCATGCTCGCGGCGCTGGTCAGGCCGGTGGCTGCCAGCAGCACGGTGGCCACCGGGATCTCGAAGACGACGCCGAAGGCGAAGAACATCTTGAGGACGAAGTCGAGATAGTGGTTGATGTCCGTCATCATCTCGACGCCGGTGGGCGCGACGCCAGCGAAGAACTGGAACATCAGGGGGAAGACCGCGAAGAAGGCGAATGCCATGCCGAGATAGAACAGCGCCGTGCTGGACACCAGCAGGGGAACGGCGAAGCGCTTCTCGCGCAGGTACAGGCCCGGGGAGACGAATCCCCAGGCCTGGTGCAGCAGGAACGGAATGGCCAGGAAGACCGTGGTGTAGATGGCGAGCTTGAGTGGCGTCAGAAACGGCGACGCCACCTGGGTGGCGATCATGCTGCCGGGCAGCTGGGCGCGCATGGGGCCGGAGACGAAGGCGAAGATTTCGCCGCTGAAGTAGTAGACCGGAAAGAACCCGACGAAGACCACCAGCAGGCCGCGCAGCAAGCGCTGCCGCAACTCCAGCAGATGGGACAGGAACGGCCGCTCGTCGGAATCCACCTGGGCATCGTGGAGCTGTTCTCGGCTCGAGGCATCGGGTTCGCACCCGCCGTCGTCAGGTAGCTTCGCCGCCATGCTTGCGAGGCTCCGCGTCGCCGGCGTCGAGCGCAGGCGAATCGGTTCCGGCCGCCGTTGGTCGTTCGATGCCGTCGATCTCGTCTCCCAGGGTGCGGACTTCCCGCTCCACGCGCTTGACGTCGGCCATCACCTGCTCGTTGTGCAGCTGGCGGCGCACTTCGTCCATGCCGATCTCCCGCTCCACCTCGGTCTTCACATGGTAGTAGCTGCGCCGCAGCCGGCCGATCCACAGGCCCAGGGTGCGCAAGGCGCCCGGCAGGCGCTCGGGGCCGAGAACCAGCAACGCGACCACGGCCGCGAGGAAGAATTCCGGGAAGCCGATGTCAAACATGCTGCTTTTGGTCGACGTCCCCCTTGGCGGCTTGCTGCGCCGTTCGTTCGTGGGCCACGGACTGCGGTGCCGAATCGGCCGCGGCCGCCTCGGCTTCGGCGTCCTTGTCGCGCACTGCTTGGCGGAACCCCTTGATGGCGTTGCCGAGTTCGGCACCGAGACTCTTGATGCGCTTGGGGCCGAACACCAGCAGCACGATGGCCAGCACGATCAGGACGACCATGAGTTCCTTGGGGCCGAACATGGGCACCTCCTGTCAGAACCTTCATTCGGAACTGGCATGATAGAACTTTTCCCGCGCTTGCGGCGATAAATCCTTGGCTGCCACTCGAGAGGCAATCCCATGAAGTTGTTCGGCGCGCCCGCCGTCGTCGCCGCGGCCTGCTCGTCAGCGGCTGCATCGCCATTGCCGACGTGGACGCCGGTTTCGACTGGCTAGGAGAATGGGCCGAGCAGGAGCACGACATCCAAGGGGAGATCGCAGGCATCGACTATCGGGCGCGCGGCACCCTCTACGTGGTGCAGGGAGATCGCATCCGGCTGCGCGTCGAAGTTGCCGAGGAGGCGCGATTTCCTGGCTGCGGATCGACGAAACGGCGGCATGCTGACCGCCACCGAGCGCGACTTGCCGGATGGCTGGCGGGTAGGCGGCCGGGAGATATGCAACGTCTCCCTCTATCTGGAAATACCCGACCTGACCGAAGTTCGCCATCGCGGCCACGGCGAAATGAAGGTAGCGCCGATCACCGTGACGAGTTTCACGATATCGAGCGCCGACCACGCCGATGCCGAGTTCTCCAGCATCGATGCCCGCAGCCTGTCTCTGAGCGTCCGGGACCAAGCCAGCGTACGGATCGGGACCCTGGACACCGATGGCGCGAACCTCGGCGTCTCCGCCCATGCGGACATCTATGCCGGAGATGTGAGCATTCTGGATCTCGAAGCGATAGCGACCATGGCTAGGTCCAGCTAGCCGGCCACGCCGACGCCGCCGACGTTCAAGTTCGCGGCCACAGCACCCTGACGCCACCGAACTGGGAATGCGAGGTCGCCGACGTGGCGGCGGCGGACCACGCCACGGCGGATATCGACGTCAACGACGCCCTTAACCTCGCCCAGTTCGACCACGCCGCGGTGAAGTGGTCCGGTGCAGACGGTCGGCGAGGCCGAATAGCGCCCGAGTTGTGCCGCTGCGGTTCCGCGTATCGCTAGGAAGGTCTGATTGAACCCTCAACATCTTGTGCAGCCTAGTTGCAACCTACCGGTCTTGAAAGAAGTTGTCTTGTTGCGACCCGACTTGACCAGACCTTTCCTAGCGCCGTGCGTTCGGTTCGCCAACGAGCATGTGGCGCAGCGGCCAGTCCCGCGCCTGGGAGATACCCACCCGTGCACTGGTCGCCACCGCGCCGCGGCAGCGTCCGGCGATCACGACTCGCAAGGGCCCGCCGGCGCCTAGGTCCACGCCGTAGCGGCCCCTGTCGATGGCCATTGCCTGGCAGAGCTTCGCCGGCCCGTTCGTCAACTGCGCAGCGGGCTGGCCGCGTCGCCGCCGGCGCATGATCTCGATGCTTGCGACGGGCGCCACGGCGCAGATCAGTACGCAACCCGGCATACCGGTTTCCTGTACCGCGACGTTCAGACAATGGCGCAGGCGGGTTTGATAGACATAGGCGTGCCGAACAGCGCCTCGGTGCGTTTAGGGCGGTCCTTGCAGGCGTGCGCAGCGGGATCGCCGCCGGCCAGATGCGCTTCGGTCTCGACGATCCGGCCGGCGGTGCCGTCGTAGACCAGCAGGGTGACGACCAGCGTCGGCGGACTTGGCGCGGATCCCCCCTCGAAGAAGAGCCGGCCATCCTCGGCGCTCATGCCGACGGCGCGATCTGCACCTTGATGGAGCCGGTGGACTTGTCGAGGGCGGTCTCGAAAGCCTTGTTCACATCCTGCAAGGCGAACCGATGCGTCACCAAGGGTTCCAGTTCGCCTCCGAGATCGGCCAGCAACGCCGTGGTGCAGGCGAAGTCGCTCTGCGCGCCGTCGAAGGCATAGCAGTTCGAGGCGATGAGCGTCAGCTCCTTGTCGAAGAACACGAGGCTCGGAATCGGCGTCGTGCCCGAAAAGATGCCTAGCTTGACGATGGTGCCGCCGGGGGCGGCCAGAGTGGCAGCGTCGATCAGGGTATCGGCCTTGCCGCCCACGGTTTCGATCACCGTCTCCGCATAGCCGTTGCCTACCGCGTCCACCAGCGCTTCGGTATTCGGAAACACTTGATGGGCGCCGAGGTGCCGGGCCAGTTCCTGCTGCCGGGGATGTCGTGCCGTGATCAGCACCTCGCCGGCGCCCGCCGCCAGCGCCGCGGCAATCGACAGCAGGCCGATGCTGCCGGCGCCGATGATGGCGACGCGCCCGGAAAAACCGATATTGCCCAGCCGCGCCCCGCGAACGCAGACCGCCAAGGGTTCCGACAGCGCGGCCAAGTGGCCGTCGCAGCCTGCTGGCAGCGGATGCAATCGATGCGCGGGCACCAGCACCTTCTCCGCCAGACCGCCCGGCGCGCCGGCGCCGATCAGGCGGCGGTTGCGGCAGCGGTTGTAGTGGCCGGTGTCGCAGTGCCGACAGCTGCCGCAGGCGTCAATGGGTTCCAGGGCGTACAAAGCGCCTTCGGCCAGATCGACATCGGCATTCAACGCTTCGAGATAGCCCGCCACTTCGTGTCCCGGCCGGTCGCCGGCGCGCCCGCCCCTGCCGTGGCGGAAGCCGTGCAGGTCCGAGCCGCAGATGCCGCAGGCTGCCACTGCCAGCCGCGCCCAGCCCTCGGGCGGTGCCGGCAGCGGCTCGTCCAGCACATCGAGAGAACCCGATCCGTTCCAGGCGGCGGTTTTCATAGGACGTTCTCCTTTTGGCGTCGCGTCCATCCTACCCGCGGCGGGACTGCGGCGCAGCGAACGCGGCTATACTCGAGGCTCTCTGTCCATCGCCGGTGGAGGCCTGCCGTCCACATCCACGCCCGCCAGCGCCGCCGCCCCCACGAACGCCTGCTTGAGTGCGCGTTCCATCTGATCGCGGGGTTCATGCAGGTCGAACTCGTCGGCACCTGGATCGGCAACCTCCTCGCCGCGGACGCCGGGCTTGCCTGGCAGGCGCTGCGTCTGTCCTGTCGCGCTGGCGACGACCGGCCTACCTGCGGCAGCTGCCGCCGCTTCCAGGCGCCGACCCGGAACGAGCCGCTGCTGACGCTGTACGCCATGGCGTCCGAGACCAAGGACCAGCAATCCACGGCAGACCCCATCAAGACCATGCTGCTGGAGACCTTCGGCATCGACCACTCCAGCGTACAGATCGAACGCGGCTCTTGTCCGGACGACGGCAATGGCTAAGCCTGGCTACACGGGCGTGGTGCGGATCTTCAAGGCGGCCGGGTTCTCCATGCGGGGGTTCCGCATGGCGTGGCGCCACGAGTCGGCGTTTCGGCAGGAATGCGCCATCGTCGCGATCCTGGCGCCCTGTGCCTTCCTGCTGGCCGAGACCTGGACCCAGGCGGCGCTGCTGATCGCTGCCGCCGGGCTGGTGCTGGTGGCAGAACTGCTGAACTCGGCCGTCGAAGCGGTGGTGGACCGCATCGGCCACGAGCATCACGAGCTGGCTGGACAGGCCAAGGACATGGGCTCGGCGGCGGTGTTCGTCAGCCTCGTCGTCGTGGTCGTGACGTGGACGCTGGTGGCGCTCGATCGCTTCGTCTGAACCGGAATCGGCTTCCTCACGGATCGCCCCTAGGATCGATGCAGCCGAGTCCGGTTCTATTGCGGACAGGCCTGTGCAACGCAGCCCATCAGCAAATTCGAAGCTTCGTCTTTACGCCCGCCGCAACCGCTTGCGCGCACGCGCCCGATGTTGCGGGTGGCGTTGGGCAATCTGATCCGCCGCGTTCCACAAACGCCTTCCGCGTTTCGGGTTTCGGCGCACTCATCCAAGCACTTCCAGCGCCCGGTCGATCAGCGGCGTCATTGAATGCCTAGTCACTTCCCAGGACGGATCCACGCGCTTGCCGCGCCGGTGCAGGCTCAGATTGAAACCGGTGATGATGGCGAACTTGTAGGCCGCCAAGGCGCGGAACCAGTTGAGGTCCGGCAGCCCTTTGCCATACGCCTCGACGTACAGCGACATCAGGGTATCCGGATCCAGGAACATTGGGCGTTCGGCGGTTCCCTTCCCCCACGCCTCGCGATCGCTGAACGTGCAGATCCAGCCGACATCGTTGAGCGTCGCGCCGATGCCGGTCAGTTCCCAATCGATGACGGCAAGCAGCTTGCCGTTTTCCTCGCCGCTGTTGGCGAAGAAGAGATTGGAGGTTTGGAAGTCGCCGTGGAAGATGCCCACGGGCGCATCCGTCGGCAGGGTTTCGAGCAGCCGTCGCCGGCAGTCCGGCACCCGCGCCAGACATTCGGGGTCGGCGGCGCGCTGGTAGAAGCGGTCCCAGCGTTCCACATCCTCCGGGAAGGGAACCGGCTCTCCCAGATAAGGCGTCTTGGCGGGATCGACCTTGTGGATGTCCGCCAACGCCCGCATCGCCTGGCGGCCCATGTCGAGCCGATCTTCGTCGGTCAACGCCGCCGCCCACTCCCCAGGGCCGAGCCGCAGCACGTCGCCGTCGAGCTTGGGCACCACGAAGTAGGGGCAGCCGAACCATTCCACATCCCCGCCGGACCACTGCACCGAGCAGTGCGGCACATCCGTGCCGTCGAGCGCGTTCAGCGCTTCCACTTGCCGCAGCACGTCGGCCGTGCCGCGCCAATTGACGTTCGGCGGCGGCAGGCGAATGAACCAGGACTCGACATGATCCCCTGCATCGATACTGAAGCCATAAGAAAAGCCGGCATGGCCGGGCATGGCATGCACGTCGAAGACGCGCACGCTGCGTTCGTACTTGGCCCGACAGAACCGGCCCAGCCGCCGCTGCAGCTCCGGCAGCCCCATGGCGTCAGCCCCGCCTCGGCAGCAAGCGTCGGTCGAAGTCGTCGTTAGGCATGTCCATCTTGTCGTTTCGGGGCGTTTGGAACACGGTCGCCATCCCTATGCGGGCGAATACGAAAGTCGATCAGCCACTTCAGCCGCTGCCGATCGCCATCCAGATGCGCTTCTATAGCCTTGCTGCGAGCTCGTCAACGAACCCTGGCAGGCTCGGCTGGCAGCGGCTTGGCGAAGCCTGCGGTTCCATGGCGTCAGATCGGCGCCGGCCCCGGAAACCGCTCGCGCAGCAGACGCTTCAATATCTTGCCGGACGGGTTGCGCGGCACGGCGTTCACGAACGCTATGCCCTTGGGCTGCTTGTAGCCAGCGAGCCTGCCGCGGCAGAACTCCAGCACCTCCGCCTCGGTCAGCGATGGGTCGATTTTCACCACTACGGCGAATGGCGACTCGCCCCACTTCTCGCTGGGCTGGCCGATCACCCCCGCCTCGCTGATGCCGGGGTGGGTTTGCAGCACCTTCTCGATTTCCGCGGGATAGACGTTCTCCCCGCCGGAGATCACCATGTCCTTGATGCGATCCTCGATGTAGATGAAGCCGTCCGCGTCCATGCGCGCCACGTCGCCGGTATGCAGCCAGCCGTCGACGATGGTTGCCGCCGTCGCCTCCGGCTGGTTCCAGTACTCGCGCATGATGTGCGGGCCGGCCACCAGCACCTCGCCCGGCACATCGGGGGGACAATCGCTGCCGTCGGGATTCACGATGCGCACGTCGGTATGGAAGAACGCCTTGCCGGTGGAGCCGATGCGCTTGAGGGCGTTGTCGGCGTCGATCAGCGCCGCCGGGCCGCAGGACTCCGTAAGCCCGTACACTTGATGCACCTCGACGCCGATCTTGGCGTAGGCCTCGATCAGCGACTCCGACACTGGCGCCGCGCCGGACAGGCACCAGCGCCAGCGGGAGAAGTCGAAGCGGTCGAGATTCGGCACTTGCAGCATGAAGTTGAGCATGGCCGGCACGGCCAGGCCGATGGTGATTCGCTCCTTGTCCACCAGTTCCCAGGCGCGCGTCGGGTCGAAGCTGCGCATCACGATGCTGGTGACGCCACGGTATACGCACACCGTCAGCGGCGTCAGGGCTCCGACATGGAACATCGGCAGCGGCGACAGAAAGCGGTCGTCGTCGCGGTAGTAGGTGCTGGCGGCGATGGTGATGCAGCCCCAGACGCAAGTGTCGTGGGTATGCGCGACGCCCTTCGGCAGCCCCGTGGTGCCGGAGGTGTACATGATGTAGAGCATGTCGTGGCCGCGGGCGCGGATGGCCGGTTCGGCCGCGCTCGCGGCGTCGCGGAATACCCCGTAGGCGTCGGCGAAGTAGGCCGTCTCGCCTTGGGTCGCTTGCAGCCACTGCCGCACCTCCGTCTTGTCGCCGCGGGCGTGCAGCTCGGCCACGGTATCGACGAAGTCGTCGTCGAAGATCAACCGCGCGGCGCCGCTGTCCTTGAGGATGAATTCCAGTTCGTCGGCGACCAGCCGCCAGTTCAGGGGCACCGCCACGGCACCGATCTTGCCGAGCGCGAAGTACGCCTCGACGAACTCCGCGCTGTTCATCAACAGCAGCGCCACCCGTTCGCCCTTCTCGACCCCGGCGGCCAGGAACGCATTGGCGATCCGGTTGCAGCGATCGTTCAGCTCGGCGAAGGTCAGCCGCTCGCCGCTGTCGCCATCCACATAGGCTTCGCGGGCGGGCGTCAAGAACGCTCGTTTGGTCAGCCACCAGCCAATGTTGTTTTCCATTGCACCCTCCTTAGTCGCCCTTAGTCGCCCAGTTTCCCGCCGATGCCTGCACGGGGAAGAACGCCGACATTGTATGCCGGCATCGCCGTGGGGTCTCTGGCGGCTGCTGTTCGACTGCGATCTGCTTTGAAAAATAGCTGGTGGCTCGGTTTGAAACAAGACCTTGCTTGCTGCTGCATGGAGTGCCCCGAGCAACGCGACCACCCATGTCTAGTGGATTATTCATGGTTCGGCATGGCGACGAGAGTTTCAAACCAGGCCACTATCCGCTGTTCGCTGCTGTTCGACCATCCGCGCCTGGACGGCGAGCAGCGCCGCCGTGGCAACCCCGCCGGCATTGGCGCGCCCGCGGTGTCCGCCTTCGCCCGTCGCCGGTGCGCAATGCCGCGTCCGCACGCCGTCCACCTGCGTCAGCTTTTCCGCCAGCGTCTGCTCGAACATCAGCGTGCCAGGGTGCGCTTGCCCTATCGCAGGGCGACGAAGCCGAACGCGAAATAGACGAACGAAACGAACGTGCCGTCCAGCTTGTCGCAGCCGGTGAACATCCGACGGCACACCTTCAGCCGACCGAACGGGCGCTCCGCTTCGTTGCGAAGCCTGTGTTTTCCTGGTCGAGCCTCCGCTGGCGCTTGAGAACAACCGGCTCGCCGACCCTCTTCCCGCGGCGCTGGTGCGCTCCGATCTCAGGCTGCGCATCGCCGGCAACGACTTCAGCGTCATGACCTCCATGCAGACGGATCGTCGCTTGTCCGTGCGGCAAGCGTCCTTGCAGGAGATTCTGGAATCGCCTCTCGTCGGCGCCGGTCTAGGGATGTTCAAGAGCATCGGTGGCAACCTGACCAATGCGCGGAGCGAACCGGAGGTCGTCCACAATCTGTACTTGGCGCTGTTCGGCGAGGCAGGCATGGTTCCGTTGGCGCTCTCTTGCTCCGGTTGCGCTGGCGCGCGCCAAGCGCCCTGGCGCGGGATGTCGCCGTCGGCTGGACAGTGGTCATGATCCTGTTCGGCTTGACCTATCATCATCTCCTCACTCAGGGAGCGTTCATGTTTCTGGCCGGTTTGTGCTGCGCGCTGGCGACGAGCGCCCGTGCCGAATCTCGGCGCGGGGCGGGAGGCGTCGCCGCACCCGCCCTGCGTAGAGCTGGCCGAACGAGACGAGGCCTTGGCCGAGACCGCCGAGTTCGATTAGGCTTAGCCCTCGCACATCGAGGATACGCAACAGGAGGGAACGCCATGCCCATGAACGTCAAACCCGTGCCGACGCTGGACGACGAGGTCAACGAAGTCCGGCTCGCCACCGCGGAGATCGTCAACAACGACATCCTGCCCGTCGAGAACAAGCTGTGGGCGCACCGCACCGACGGCGGACGGCCGAACCGCGAGCAGCTGGAAGAGGCGCGCGAACTGCGCGTCGGGGTGCAGAACAAGGTGAAGAATGCCAGTCTGTGGGCGCCGCATCTGCCGCCGGAGTTCGGCGGCATGGGCCTGTCCTTCATGCAGCACGCCTACATGAACGAGGTGCTGGCCTACAGCCCCGGCGCGGCATCGCTGTTCGGCGTGGTGGCGCCGAACTCCGGCAACCAGAAGATTCTCCTCAAGTACGGGACGCCCGAACAGCATCAGAAGTGGCTCGTCCCCTTGACCGAGGGACGGACGCAATCCGGCTTCTCCATGACCGAACCGCACAACGCCGGCTCGGACCCGCGCTCCATCCAGACCCGCGCCGTGCTCGATGGCGACGAATGGGTCATCAACGGCCACAAGTGGTTCACGTCCAACGGCCACGCCGCGGACTTCTACATCGTCATGTGCCGCACCGCGGATCCGGACGACCCCGGCGGCGGCAACGAGAAGATGACGCAGATCATCGTGCCCAAGAACACCCCCGGCGTACACATCGTGCGCGGCGTGCCGGTGTGGGGCAAGGCGTCCAGCCACTGCGAGATCGTCTACGACGATGTGCGCGTACCCAAGACCAACCAGCTCGGCGGCACCGGCACCGGCCATCAAGCCGCCCAGGATCGCCTCGGCGCCGGCCGCATCTACCATTGCATGAACTCCGTCGGCGCCATGTGGCGCTGCTTCGATCTGATGGTGGATCGCATCATGAACCGCGCCGTCCACGGCGGCGAGAAGCTGGAGGAGAAGCAGTTCATGCAGGGCTTCATCGCCGACTCCTACATGGACATCCAGGCCTCCAGGCTGATGGTGGTGGACTGCGCCCAGAAGATGGAAGAAGGCGCCGACGCCCGCACCGACATCTCCTCCATCAAGGTGTTCGTCCCCAACGCCTACCACCGCGTGGTGGATCGGGCCATCCAGGTGTACGGCGCCGCCGGCGTATCCGGCGACTACCCGTTCGCCGGCATGTACGAAGGCGCCCGCACCCTGCGCATCGCCGACGGCCCGGACGAGGTACACAGGATTCTCATCGCCAAGAACGTCCTGCGGCGCTACCACGCCGGCGAGACCTGGGACTTCGGCAACTAGCGAGAGTGGACATGAGCGATTTGGCAACAGACATGGCAGCCGCCATCCGCGCCGGCGAGCCGCTGCCGAAGATGCCCGCCGGGATGGACCTGGACGCCGCCTACGAACTCCAGAAAGCAGTGGTGGCGGCCGTCTCGGATGGCGCCGTCGCCGGCCTCAAGGCCGGCATGACCGCGGCGGCGGGACAACAGCAGTTCGGCCTCGCCCACCCGCTGATCGGCAGCCTCTACGCAGCCGGCCGGCTGGCCTCGGGCGCGGTGTTCGCCAGCGCCCCCGGCGTCAGCCTGGAATGCGAAATCGGCATCGTGGTGGACGGCGACGGCGCCCCCAAGACCGCCGGCCCGGTCATCGAAGTGCCGAGAATGGCCTTTGCCGACGCCGAGGACCGCACCGGCGCCAATCTCGCCGCCTGCAACATCGCCGCCGACCGCTACATCGTCGGCGCCCAGCAGCCGCTGCGCGATTCCTACGGCGACGTCCGGATCACCCTCGCCCGAGACGGCGAAACGGTGTGCTCGGCGCCGGCCTCGGACGCGCTCGGCGGCCCCCAGGCCGCGCTGGCCTGGATGTTGAACGAAGCACGCCAGCGCGGGCTGGCAGTTGCCGACGACATGCTGCTCATCACCGGCGCCTGCGGCGGCATCCACCCGGCGCTGCCGGGACACTATGTGGCGGACTACGGCGATCTGGGGAGGATCGAGTTCACGGTGACGTGACGGGGCGATGCCCCAGAGGTCGAGCCAAACGGCAGCCTGCCTGCGCCACAGACTTGCGCAGGTCGTTGAGAAGCGCGGGACGGCCTTGGTTGTTCATGGCGCGAGGTTCGCGGTGGTTGCCCGATTCGGCCTCGTGCGCCAGCGGTGCCCGCACGAACCCGTCCGTCGCCGGCAATTGGAGCCTCGTATACGACGATCATGCCGCGTTGCATGATGCGCCTCTCTGTTGAGCGCTGTTGCATAGCCGGGATTTATCGGGGCTGAAGTCTCAATAACGGAGCAAGCTGCCGCATACCGCTGGGCAGCGCTCACCAAGCGGCTGCATGAATTCGCTTGCACCGAGGATTCGACGAGCGGCCCTTGCACCTCTCGCTCCACGGCCAGAATGTCCGCCTCGGTCTCCGCAATATCCTCCCATCAGCCACACCCATGTGGAAGCAGCGGGTGAAGCTGATCTCATTGCCGGTTTTGACGCTCGCCGAGACGTGTTAGGCATCGCAGGGCGGCTCCTCGCGCTTGAGGAGCGCCTTGATGCCGCCCGGTTTGCTCGCGTCTCGAAGCTCGTGTCCGGCTCTTGCTCCACTCCGGCGGGGCAGGCACGTGCGGTGGCCTTGATCAAGCCGCGCAGGGCGTCTGGCTGACTAGTCAGGTGCGGGTCTTCGGCTCGGCCGCTTCGAGTTTGCACATGTGCATGTGTATTGATGGTTGGGCACTGCTAACCAGACAATCCCCATGCTGCGCGCGATCTACCGTCGTTCCTGCATCGGTCACGAGGGCTGCGCAACCCGGTCGAGCTCTGGGTCGCCGGCGGCGGGCGTTCAATGCCAAGCGGCGCTGGCGCATCTCCACGCCGTCCGAGGTGCTGGCGCGCCGGCATGGAGGCGGTGGGGCTTCCGCCGGCGCACAGAGACATCTTCTTCATCGCAGTCTACGCCGGCAGGCGCCTCGGAGAGATCGTCTCGCTGCGATGGGAGCGGGTGAATCTCGACCGGCGCGTCCTGCGTGTCGAGGAGATCAAGACCGGCGAGCCGCTGGAGCTTCCGATCACCCGGCAACTGGCCGCGGTATTTGAGCACCGCCACGGCGAGGGCGGCGGTGCGCCGGAAGATGGCGAGGGCTGGCTGTTTCCGTCCTCGCTCAGCGCGACGGGCCATCTCATGGGCCTTCGCCGCTACCACGCCGACACCACTCGCGCAGCCGGGACCCGGTTCTGGTTGCACGGACTGCGCAACGTCTTCATCACCGTCGCCGAGCGCGAACTGATGCTGACGCGCTCGATGACCAAGCGGCTGGTCAACCATGCCCGGCCCTCCGATATCATCGAGGACTACACCCCAACCGGAGGCCGAATACTCGATCTTGGCAAACTGCTCCTTGGCACAAATCAAAGGTAATATTCCATGAATATCACTGAACAGGAATCTATAATTCGCAACACAGCTTGACAGGTAATCGACACCATGGTCAAAAGAGCCATATTTGCCGGTTTCCAAGAAGATGGTCCAACCACTTTTTCGTCCTGTACACAAGAGCATGCATTGCTTTTCGTGATCCTGCAGCGGGATTTCCTATCAGAAATCCGTGCGTCTGGCGAAGATCCTGTGCCCTGCGGCCTGTGCAAGTCCCCGATCAACTCCCGTCCGACCGATCGGACTTTCATCTTCCACCTCAGTCAGGTCTGCTGCCGGCCGTGTCTTGGTCAGAAAGTTCGGCCCCTGCGCAATCAGACTAAAGCCTTCGAAAATTGGCTCGAAGAATCCTTCGAAGCCGACGGCATCAACCTAACGGAGATCGACTTGGTCTGCAATCTGCGCGTCGAGAGGTACAAGTATCTTCAGATGTGCGGGGATATTGCGAGGCACATCTTACCGCGCTTGTCCATAAAAATGCGATATCTACAAAAGCTCATTGAGGAAGCGGGCCATGGAATCACGGACGAACAGTCTTACCTCGCGATTCCAATTTTTTCGACTGGCTTTTCGACAACTCTTTCATGTATAGCGCTAGTTGGATAGCAGAATTCCTGAACGAAATTCGTTGGGCTATCTTCGAGTATCTTATCCCGGAATTCCAGCGAGTCTGGCACCCGATCGACGACATTGCGTACGGATACGATATTCCTGAGAAGATAGAGAAGCCCATAGCACGTGCGATGTGTTGGTATTTGATGAACCGTGTGCGGGAGAAACCTTCGATCCCTCTTTTCGTTGTCACGGAATATCTAAAGATGCGACACCGAAACACTTCTAGTGTCCCGATTCTGAAGTTGTGATGATTTCCTTCTGCCGCTCGGCGGTATCGAGGGTAGGTAGGCAGAAGCGTTTGATGGTAGCGAGGATGTCGCCGGCTGACTTGGTCCAGCTGAAGGGTCGCGGGGCGGCGTTGATGTAGTGGCGAATGGCCTGCTCGATTTTCTGCGTCGAACGAAGGACACCGCACCGGAGTTGTTTCTCGGTCAAGAGCGCGAAGACCTGGTCGAGCGAGGAGGTGCCGGTAGGGGTGAAGTGGACATGCCAGCACGGATGGCCGGCCAGCCAGCGCCCACACCGCCTGACGGGATCCAATGGAGCGTACGGTCCACGGCCAAGGAGACCGCCATCTCTAAGAGCACGGTTCAGCGCTGGTTCGATATCGTCGGCGGACAGCCTCATCGTCAACGAAACTTCAAGCTTTCCAACGATCCTTTTTTCCATCGAGAAGGTCCGCAACATCGTGGGGCTCCATCTCAATCCGCCCGACCACGCCGTGGTGTCGTGTTTGGACGAAAAATCACAGATACAGGCTCTCAATCGTACGCAACCCATGCTGCCCGTGGGCCTTGGTTACGTGGAAGGTGAGACCCTCAACCACATGCGAAACGGCACCTCGCGCTGAGCCGCTGGGCCGAAGCCGACTTCCGTCCGCTGGTGCTGCTGATCGACGAGATCGACGCCTTGGTGGGCGATTCGCTGTTGTCCATGCTGCGACAGCTTCGGACCGGCTACCCCTTGCGTCCCCGCCGGTATCCCCAGAGCGTAATTCTCTGCGGCGTACGCGACTACCGCATCTATTCCGGCGCCGAGAAAATGGTCGTCGCCGGGGCAGCGCCTTCAACATCAAGGCGGAGTCCCTGCGCTTGGGCGACTTCTCGCCCGATGAAATGCGGGCGCTGCTTGCCCAGCACACCGCGCAGAGCGGGCCGGCGTTCGCCGAGGAAGCTCTGAATGGAATCTGGGAACTCAGCCGAGGCCAGCCCTGGCCGGTCAACGCGCTGGCCTACGAGACCTGCTTTGGGAACAAGGCGGGGCGAGACCGAAGCCGGCCGATCACTACGGATGCCGTTCGGGATGCCCGCGAGCGGCTCATCCTGCGCCACGATACCCACTTGGATCAGCTTGCCGACAAGCTGCAGGAGGAGCGCGTTCGCCGCGTTTTCGAGCCGCTGCTGAGCGGGGCTCCGACAGCCGAGACGATTCCCGCCGACGATCTGCAATATGTTCGCGACCTCGGCCTTGTGCGGCAGACCGACCCGGTCGCCGTCGCCAATCCCATCTACCGGGAGGTGATCCCCCGCGTTCTCGCCTACACCACCCAAGCCATGGAAGTCCAACTGTATCCTGCGTGGTACGTCGATACAGGCGGCGTCCTGCAAGCGGCCAAGCTGCTGGCCGCCTTCCAGTCGTTCTTCCGGGAGCACTCGCAACACCGGGCGGAGCGTTTCCAGTACAAGGAGACCGGCCCCCAGCTGTTGTTGCAGGCGTTCCTGCAGCGCATCGTCAACAGCGGCGGCAGAATCGAGCACGAATACGGCCTGGGCCGCAGGCGCACGGACCTGCTCGTCATCCGGCCAGTACCCGGCGCTGCGCATCGGACGCGCAAGATGGCGATCGAGTGCAAGGTACGCCGCCACAGCCTGGAAGCCACCATCGACCAAGGCCTCGAGCAGACCCGCGCCTACATGGATCGCTGCGCCGCGGGCGAGGGCCATCTGGTGATCTTCGATCGCCGGGCCGACGTCTCTTGGGAGAAAAAGGCGTTTTGCCGCGAAAGGGCCGCCGTGGATGCGCGGATCAAGGTGTGGGGAATGTAGGCAGCGCTTCTTCAAGCCGGTTCGCGGCGGCCACGGGCGGCACCCGACACTGTGCGTCGGCAACCGAGCCAGCCGAAGAACGCATGGCTTCTGCGGTATTGACCCCAAGGCATCCCTCGCGCACAGTTCGCGCAATCGATCACAGCGACGCAACGGTACGCCTATGGCTCCTCTCTCCCGCTTCCGCATCGTCGAGCTGGGCATCGGCCCGGCATCCGGCTTGGCGGCCATGATCCTGGCGGATTTCGGCGCCGACGTGATCAAGATCGTGCCGAGAGGCGGCGACCCCTTCGCCGGCATGGGCTCCTGGCCGCTGTGGACCCGAGGCAAGCGGATCGTGCCGGCGGATCTGCGCGACGACGGCGATGTGGCGGCCGTGCGCGGCTTGGTCCAAAGCTCCGCCGACGCCGTGCTGACCACCCTGGATCGGCAGACGCGGCAGCGACTGGGCCTCGATGCCGAATCTCTCGGGCGCGAGGATCTGGTGCTGGGCGTCATCTCCGGGTTCGGCGAGGACGGCCCCTATGCTGGCTATCCGGGCTACGAACCAGTGGTGGCGGCGAAGTCCGGGCGGATGCTCGCCTTCGCCGGCGTCGCCGACCGCGACGGACCGAACTACGCGGCGCTGCAAGTGGGCGTTCACGCCACTGCGCAGAGCGCTGCCGCGGCGCTGCTGGCGGCATTGATCGGACGCGAGGCCAGCGGCTGCGGCTTCGCCTTCGACACCTCGCTGCTGCGCGGCATGATGCCCTACGAAATGGGCATCATGGCCATGTCCCAGCTCTGGGACAAAGGCATCCTCGAACGCCCCGAGGCCGCCCGGGACCGCACCCGGTCCATGCCTACGCTGAACTACCATCCGGTGCGCACCAAGGACGGCAAGTGGCTGCAGCTCGGCAATCTGCTGCCGCATCTGCTGGACAACTTCTTCCGCGCCTCGGGCCTCGACGCCGAACTGCGGGACGCCAACTACCAAGGCGATCCGATGCGCTGGCCGCGGGATGTCCTGGAGACGTTCCGCGATCGCTTGTTCGAGCACATGCAGTCCAAGACTCTGGCCGAGTGGACGGATATTTTCGTCTCCGATGGCGGCGTCGTCTCGCACCCGTACCAGACCACCCAGGAGGCTCTTGCCGATCCCGACGTGGTGGCCAACGGCCATGTGGTGGAACGCCACGGCATGAGGCAGCTCGGCCTGGTCGCCAAGCTGACGGAAACGCCGGGCGAAGTCGGCCCCCCGGCGATGGAGACCACGTTCGCCGACATCGAAGCGCGTCCCGTGCAGCACCTGCCGGCACGGGGCAGGAGACCGAACAAGCCCCTTGCCGGCATCACCGTGGTCGAGAGCGCAACCATCATCGCCGCCCCTCTCGGCGCCTCGGTGCTAGCCGATCTCGGCGCTCGCGTCATCAAGCTCGAACCACTGGCCGGCGATCCCTTCCGTGCCATGTTCCACGGCTTCGGCGCCTCCAAGTGCAACGCCGGCAAGGAGAGCATCTGTCTGGATCTGAAGTCCGACGAAGGCCAGCAGATCGCCCAGTCCTTGGCAGCCAAGGCCGACATCTGGATCCACAACTACCGCATGGGCGTACCGGAAAAACTCGGCATCGGCTATGAGCAGCTGTCGGCGCTGAACCCGGGGCTGGTCTACGTATCGGCCAACGGCTACGGGCCGAACGGCCCGGGCGCGAAACGTCCGTCCACCCATCCGATTCCCGGAGCGGCCTTGGGCGGCGTGGTGTGGCAACTCGGAGGTCTGCCGCCGGAAGACGAAGAGCTGGGCTCCGACGACTTGCGCGAAACCGCCCGCAAGCTGCTGCGCGCCAACGAGGTAAACCCGGATCCGAACACCTCCCTGGTGGTGGCCACCACGGCGCTGCTGGGCCTCGCCGCGCGTCGTGCCCACGGCCGCGGACAGAAGATCTTCATCGACATGTTCGGCGCCAACGCCTACGCCAACTGGGACGATTTCCTGGCCTACGAGGGCAAGCCCGAACGGCCGCCGGTGGACCCGGGCGGATTCGGCACCGCCCCCCTGCAACGGCTGTACCGATGCCGCGACGGCTGGGTGTTCCTGATGATCGTGGGCGACCACGACTGGGCCGCGTTCCGCCGCGAGCTGTCGCTTTCCGCGGGCCGCGACGATGCCGACCTGGAGGCCGTGCTGCAGGAGGTCTTCGCTGCTGGCGACGCCGACAGCTTCGAGGCCCGCTTGGCGTCCCGGGGGATCGGCTGCGTACGCGCCGACGGCATGGCGCCGCCGGACTTCTTCCTCGAGGATGCCCACTGCGAGATCGAGGAACTGCGGGTGCCGGCGCAACACCCGGACTGGGGCGACTACTACCGCAATGGTCCCATGGCGCGGTTTTCCAAAGGCGACGAGTACCGGGGCACGGGTGCCATGGGCGCCGCCACCGTGGCCCTGCTGCGCGAACTCGGCTACTCCGCAGCCGAAGTGGACGCCTTGATCGAAAACCGAACGGTGCGGGCTCGAGAGACGGCTTGAGTCGTGAACTGGCGTTTCGGCATTGCCGCCGTCGTGCTGCTGCTCGGCTGTGGGCCGGAACAGCCAGTGCGAGAGCAGGATGTGATCGATGCTCTGGTGGAGGATTTCTTCCTGCCCATGGACGGCGTTCTGGTGGTCAGCTGGCCGAGCGACTGCCGCACCGAGGGGGAAACCGATGCCGTGGTTTCCGCTGCTCTGTTCGCCGCCCTGCTGGCAGCCAACGACGAGTACGCGGAACCTTTCGATCTGCCCGCACGGCTGCGCGTGGACCGCAGCGGCACCTCGCCACGGATGCTCAGCGCCCGCCAGCGGGAACCCGTGTTGGGGTTGTCGAGAATCGGCATCGCTGGCAACGAAGCGCTGGCCTGCGTGGAAGTCTTCGGCGTACAGGAACGCGCCTTCTTTCTGCTGCTGGAACGCGACGGCAGCAATGGCTGGTCGGTGCGTTCCGAGCTGGAAGCCTGGCACGAGGGCGACCCGATGCCCTGGGAACGCGAGCCGGAAGAACTGCCGGACGGGGAGTTGTACGGCCCATGAGTCTCGGCGTTCGTTGTACCGCTGTCGCCATGGCAACGGTGGGATTGCTCGCGCTTTCCGCCTGCGAACCGGCGGCAGTCGACGACACCGCGGCAACGGAGAACGAGACGCCGGCAGAGGCGATTTCCCTCGGCGACTGGCCGATCATCAAGGAACGCGGCACGATCCGTCTAGCGCGTCGGTCCTGGGATGGTTTCGACACGCTGCCGTCGCAAGGGCTGTCCGCCGAACAATACCGGCATCTCGCCGAGCGTTTCGCCAAACGCCATGGGCTCGCAGTGGAATGGATCCTTGCCGCGGACATGGACGGACTGTTCCGCGCAGTCGAAGAAGGTCGCGCCGACATCGCCGTGTCGAACATTACGGTCACCGAGGCGCGTCGGGAGCGGGCGGCGTTTTCGCTGACGCTAACGCGCTCCCGGGAGTGGGTAGTGGGGACCACCGAAGACGGTGTCTTCGGGGTGGCCGCGCATACCGCCTACGAGGAAACGCTAGGGCGCCACTTTCCGCATGCGCGGCGGGCGCCAGTGCCAGCCGCCGCCGATCCACTGGATTTTCAGACCATGATCGAGGACGGCGTGATCGACGCCACCATCATGGACGAGGCCGCGGCCCGGGTGGTCGTGCGCACCGGCGAGCGGGTGGCCAAGCTGCGCGAACTGCCCGAGATGCTGGATCACGCCTGGGCGCTGCGACACGGCAATCCGGCGCTGAAGGAGGTTCTGGACGCCTATCTGCTGCAACGCCACCTGGTGCATGGCCAAGCCGCCGAGGAGCGTCGGGATTGGCCGGCCATCGTCGCCTCGGGACGCTTGCGCATGCTCACTCTCAATGCGCCGACCACCTACTACCTGTGGCGCGGCGAACTTCTGGGCTTCGAGTACGAACTGATCGGCGCCTTCGCCGCCGCCCACGATCTGCAGCTGGAAGCGCTGGTGGCGCCCAGCCACGGCGAGCTGTTCGACTGGCTGGCGGCCGGCCGCGGCGATGTGATCGCGGCAGGATTGACGCCGACGCCGGAACGCGGAGAACAGGGCCTGCGGTTCACGCGCCCGTATCTGCGCGTGCGCGAAACCTTCGTCACCGCCGGCGAACCCATCGCGGCCTTGGCCGACCTCGCCGGTCGGCGGCTTGCCGTGAATTCCACTACCAGCTACGCCAGAACGCTGGCCGCGCTCGACGCCGGGGTCGCCTTCGACGTGGACTTCGTGGAGCAGCAGACGGAGACTATCCTCGATGCCGTCGCCGCGGGCGAACTCGACGCCACCTTGGCCGACAGCCACTATGCGGAGCTTGCGGCCACCTTCAGCCCGGAGCTGTCTCTGGGCCTTGCGCTGGAGCCCGAGCGCGGGCTGGCTTGGGCCGTGCGCAAGGAAAACGCCGAACTGCATCGGCGTCTCGACGGTTTCGTCGGCGAGGGCTACCGCAGCTACGAGTTCAATGTGCTGCGCAACAAGTACTTCGTCAACCAGCGCCGCATGGCGCAGCAGCGCGAACATCGGATCACCGGCGAAGCGCTGTCGCCCTACGACCACATCGTCCGGCCGCTGGCCGCGGCGGCGGACATCGACTGGCGCTTGGTGGTCGCCCAGATGTATCAGGAAAGCGGTTTCGACCCGTACCGGGTGAGCTTTGCCGGCGCCGTCGGGCTGCTGCAAGTGATGCCGCGCACGGCCCGCGAGGTGGGCGTGGATCCTGCCAAGCTGAAGGATCCAGAAATCGGAATCCTGGCCGGCATTCGCTACCTGGCCTGGACCCGGCAACGCTTCCCGAATCTGCCCGTGGGCGAGCAGCTGTGGTTCGCGCTCGCTGCCTACAACGCCGGCCCCGGCCATGTGCGCGACGGCCGCCGCCTAGCCCGGCGACTCGGCCTCGACGGTTCGCTGTGGTTCGACAACGTGGAGCAGGCGATGCTGAAACTCGCCGAGCCGGAATACGCCCGCCTAGCCACCTACGGCTATGTGCGCGGTACGGAAGTGGCCGGCTATGTGCGCGACATCCGCGACCGCTACCGGGCGTACTTGGACCACTTTCGCATGCTCGACGCCGGTTCCAGCTGAACATCCAGCGGTCGGGTTCCCTACAGTGTCGCGGGATCGATTCGGACGTGCCGGATCGTCCGTCGCTGGTAGGTGTAGAGGATGTGCAGTTGGTCCGAGCAGATGATCGCTGGATAGGAGAACTCGCCAGGAACGTCTTCGAGCACCCTCGACATGCGCCAGTTCCGGTCGTCGCCCCGAACGGCAACGGCCAGCGGCGTCCGCGGCCCGCCCCAGCGACCGCTGGACACGGTGGTCGGGTTGTAGGCCAAGGCGATGCGGCCATCCGGCAGATTCGCGGCGTCGATCCCGGAGTTCGGGTTCGGCAAGGGCGTAGCTGCCAGCGGCGTCCAGTTCGCGCCGTCGGCGCTGCGAGTGCTGGCGATGATTCCTCGGCGGGTGCGAACCAGAGCCTCGAAGCCTGTCGCGCCTCGGAAAACGGCGGGCTGGATGGCACCGAAGCCGTGCGGGTCGGGAACCGGATGCTCCGCTGCCAGCGTGTCCACCACGTCGCTGCCGACCACCCATATGCGCGACAGCCTCTCGAAGTGGCATCGCCAGTGGCCTGATTCGCGGCTCGACGGACACAGCAAGTCGCCATTGGCAAGGGTCAGCGGCTTGTTCTTGATCGGGCCGATAAAGCCGGCCGGCAGTTTCGGCCCGGGTCGCCACGTCTCCCCGGCGTCGGTGGACTTCAGCACTTCGCCACGCCATGAACCGGGCGATGGGCCGACCTTGTAGAACAGCAGCAGCTCATCCGTCTGCTGTCCCATTGCGCCACGAACCTGGACCAGCACCGGATTCCAGCAGGCTTCGCCGCCCTCGGGGGCGGATGATCGCGCGTCGGCGCTATCGCGGGGCGGCTGTCTCGCGACCGCTTTGCCGTCGGCCACCTGCCGCGGCGGGCTCCATCGCTCGCCCTCGAACGTAGCGGTCCAGATGCCGACGTCCGGGTGCTTTTCATGGCTGCCAGCAAACCAAGCGGCCACCAGCCGATCGCCCGAGGCGACGATGGTAGGCGCATGGCAGGCCGGGGTCGGAGAGTCGTCCGGATCGAATAGGAATGCCATGCAGCCTACACTCGCCTACGTCCACCTACATCCGTGGAATCACTTCGTCCGTCAGCAGCAGGAAGGTCTCGTGGCTCAGGATGGAGGCCAGCAGGTAGCGCAGAGGGATTTCCTCCTCTAGCTGCTGCAACTGGTCCACCACCTTGGCTGGCGAGCCGTGGATGATGACCTCGTTCACGTAGCGCTCGATGCGTTCCTCCTTGGACGCCGCTCCCGGCCCCGGCGCGGCGTAGGATTCCAAGGTCCAGCGGGCGCCTTGACGAGCGATGGCTGCCGCCGCGTCGTCGGTGGGCGCGATGGCCAGCAATCGCGCCATGGGCGTATCGCCCGGGTTCGGGAAGCCGGGCGCTTCCAGGGCAGCGCGGTAACGGGCGTATTTGAGACTAATGTCGCCGTGGGTGGAATGGGGGTCCATCAGAATGGCGTGGCCGCGGCTTGCCGACCAGTCGATGGCGTCCGGGGAGGTGGAGGCGATCCAGGTGGGCAGGGGATTCTGCAAAGGCTTCGGCAGCACCTCGACGTCGCGGAAGGAATGGAATCGACCCTCGTAGCTGAGTCGGTCGCTGCCCCAGGCTTGCAGCACGATGTCCACGTTCTCGCGGAAGCGGGCATGAGATTCGTCCCGGCCCACGCCGAAGACCTCCATCTCGGTGCGGTCGAAGCCGCGCCCCGCTCCCCAATTGACGCGCCCGCCGGAGAGATGGTCCAAGAGCGCCACTTCCTCGGCGAGGCGCAGCGGATGGTAGAACGCCGCCAGACTGACGCCGGTGCCGATGCGCAGCTTGCCGGTGATATCGGCGATGTGCATGCCCATGATGTGTACCGACGGACAGACGCTGTAGGTGGAGAAGTGGTGCTCGGCCAGCCAGACCGCGTCGTAGCCGGCGCCATCCATGATCCGCACCCGATCCAGAGCGCGACGGTAGACGGTGTGCAGCGGTACGCGACGACCGGGCCAGCTGAAGAACTGCAGTACGGCGAATTTCATGGCGCACAGACTATCCGGCTTGTCGCGCTGACGGCAAGCCGAGCCGGAGCCATTTCAGCGCCGACGGCGCCAAGCCCTGCTTGGATGGACATAGTGCATATGATGTCCACCGCAACATGCGTATGTTTCGCTTGTGTATTTCGGCACGAGACTCGGATGGCTGGTACGGAGCAGAAAGCGAAGAGGCCCCGGAGGGACGCAACCGCAACAAGCTCCCGCAGTCCTTTCGCCAACAGCGCCGGAGGCCCAAGTGCGAGGCGAAGGCCGAGATGCGGTGCCGAACAATCGGTGTCGTGGCGTCGCAGGGCGATGCTCGGTCGGCCTTGAGTCGCGGTGTGTCGTCCTGCTCGTCTGGCCGAACCTCGTGACGCGAGCGCGGCCATGGTTGTTCCGGATTATTCAGCGACTCGCCTTGTTGAACTAGCGTCCTGATGCCGCATAGCCCATTCAACCGCCAAGGACGGACTGTGCGGGCATATCCGTACAGGATCGGTGTCGTTGCCAAGCGCACAGCGATCATCCCCCCTCCCCCGAGTGCGGCGCACCGCCAAGGAATGGCTGGAAGCGCTGGTGTCCTCGGGCCCTGGTGCCGACAAGCCGTGCCTCGCCGCAGCGCCGGCGCCGAGCGCCGCCTTCCTGCGCCGGTTTCAGCTTCGACGCCGACGGCAAGCGCCTCTACAGCCACGAGGAGCTGCCGCACATCGGTTTGATGGCGTCCCGGGCCGCCTCCGAATGTCCGCGCCATCTGGTCGCCCTGCTGGGCGAGCTGAACGACTACTCGGCCCACTCCCGCCGCTGCGATGGCGACCAGGACCACGACGCGATCCAGGACGACCTGGACGAAGCTCGGTCCGGCTCGAACGGTCCCTGCCCACGCTCGCGGAGAAGCACGGCCTGCTGACGGTAGCGAATCGATGCGAAAAATTGTCGATGTGGCGGAAGCAATCCATGCACGGGCCTGGACAGTCCGAGTTTCAGCGTGACGTCAGCCTTCGGTTAAACCCCATGCAGGCGATCTCCCTGAGTATGCAACGTGTCCTTTCCTCCCCTTCGGCCCTTTGGATGAGGGACGCAAGCCGCTGGTACGCCGTTTATCGCCTGCCGACGCCCTCGCTCTTCCTTCAGCCAGTCAGGAAGCGCAGCGCCGACTCGGCGCGTTGGTGGATGCCGAGCTTGTACTTCTCCAGGTCGAAATCCCGATTTTTCCCCATGGCGCCTACTAGGTAGCGCTTGTAGACGCCCTGGGTGATAGCACCCAGGCGCCAGTGGGAGAAGGCCCGATAGTAGTCGATGCGGCCTATATCCCGGCCTGTGCGTCGCTGGTAGCTCTCGCAGAGTTGGTCCCGATCCGGGAAGCCGCCAACGCCGGTGGGGTTGGCGTCGGCCCCCGGTTCGCCCGGCTGCGTCCAGTTGTTGAGCAGATAGCCGAGGTCGGCCAGCGGATCGCCCAAGGTGCAAAGCTCCCAGTCCAGCAGCGCCGCCATGCGTCCGTTCCGAACGATCATGTTGCCGATGCGGTAGTCGCCGTGGACGATGGCCGAGCCGATCTGTCCGGGCATGTCCTCGTGCAGCAGCCGGGCGCTTTCCTCCATTTCCGGGATGTCGTGGGTCTTGGTGGCTTCCCACTGCCGGGTCCAGCGCTTGAGTTGCCGCGCCAAGTACGCTTCCTTGCGCGCCAGGGCGCCGAGGCCCACGTCGTCCGGGTCGATCCTATGCAGGGTGGCCAGCACCTCGATGATGTGTTCGCCGGCGCTGCGGCGTTCAGCTTCGGGGATCGACGCTGCGGCTTCGGCATCGTGGGGCACGACGCCTTCAACGAACTTCATCAGATAGAACGGCGCGCCGTTGACGGCGTTGTCCTCGCACAGGCCGAAGGTGGCTGGTACCGGCACCTCCGTATCCGCCAGGGCGGAGACGATGCGATGTTCGCGGCCCATGTCGTGGGCGCTCTCCAGAATGTGGCCGAGGGGCGGGCGACGCAGCACGTAGGCGGCGCCGGCGCGATCCGTGAACTTGTAGGTGAGGTTGGAATGGCCGCCAGCGATCAGCGCGAACGTCAGCGGCGGTTCCAGGCCGTCTATGCGTTCCAAAACCCAGGCGGTCACCCGGTCGATGTCGATGCCTTCCACTGCCGTTTCCGTCGCTGTCATGATGCCGAACTCCCTCGCGTTTTGTGGTTTCATACCCGTTTGCGGCGCAACCCGTCAACAGGAAGTCGATGGAGCCTGTCCACAGCAAAGGCGAACAGTCTCAACGACGCAACCGCCAGCCATGACTGTAAACTGGCCTTTCGCCTTTGCTGGCATGCGTCGCATGAGTATCGCTGGTGCTCGGGGCGCATATCTCCACACCGACGACGGGCGCGAGATTCTCGACGCGGCTGGCGGTGCGGTTGCCGTCAATGTCGGCCACGGCCGGGCGGAAGTCGCGGACGCCATGCGCGCCGCCGCGCTTGCCTGTTCCTATGTCGTGCCGCCCTGGCTGACGCCGGAGCGCGAGCGTCTGCTGAACCGTCTGGTGCGCGACTGGCTGCCGCCTAGCCTGTCGCGTCTGCATCTCGCCTCAGGTGGTTCCGAAGGCGTGGAGACGGCCATGAAGATCGCCATCCAATACCAGGCTGCGCGAGGCAAGCCGAACAAGACCAAGATCATTGGACGGACGCCGTCCTATCACGGCACCACCTTGGCAACAACGGCGGTGGGCGGGCACGAAGCGCGCAAGTTGGGCCTCGCTCACGCCCTGCCGGCCTACCCGCAGGTACCGGCGCCCTACCCCCTGCGTTGCCCTGTCGCGGACGTGTCGGACTACTACCTGAACGCTTTGGAGAACGCCGTTCGTCGCGAAGGGGCCGATACCGTGGCGGCGTTTCTGGCCGAGCCCATCGTCGGCGCCAGCGGCGGCGCCTTGGTGCCGCCGGACGGCTATTGGCAGGAGGTGCGGATGCTTTGCGATCGGCGCGACATCCTGTTCCTCGCCGACGAGGTGATGACCGGCTTCGGACGCACGGGTGCCAAGTTCGGTTTCCAGCACTGGCCAGTCGAACCGGATGTGATGGTCGCCGGCAAGGGGATGGGCGGTGGCTACGCGCCCATCGCGGGCGTGTTCGCTACCGAAGATGTGGGCGCTGCCATCGAAAGCGCCGGCATGAACGTGATGTTCCATACCTTCGCCGCCCATCCCGCCGCCTGCGCTGCGGCGGACAAGGTTCTGCAAATACTCGCCGCCGAGGACCTCGTCGCTCGCGCCGAAGAAACCGGCGCCGAGCTCAAGGAGCGGTTGACGGCAGCCTTCGCGGATCACCCCCATGTTGCCGAAGTCCGTGGCCGTGGTCTGCTGCTTGCAATCGAGATCGTCGCCGACCGCAAGACCCTCGCCCCCTATCCAGCGGACGCGCAGGTCACCAGCGGCGTGATCGCTCGGGCACTGGAACGGGACGTGTTCTTCTATCCCGGCGGCACCGGTACCGTACGCGACATCGTGGTCCTCGGACCGCCGTTCACCATCGGCGCAGCAGAAATGGACCGCATGGTCGAGACCCTGGTCGCGGCGGTGTCTGATGCGACCGCTGCTGGCCGCGGAGGTCGATGAGCCTCGGCACCGGAGTGGACTGCTTCCGGCGCGGCGCCAAGCTCTCCCGCGCCAAGTCGTTGCGCCGCTTCGTGTGGGCACCGATGGCGGTTGGCGCCGCGCTCGTGTTCCTGCTGCTGGTAGCTGGCTACATGCTGGTGGAGGATGCGGTCGCCTGGATTATGGGCTTCGCGCCCGGCTGGCTGGATTGGCTGGTCTATGTTCTCGCGCCGCTGTTCCATGTTCTGGGCATTCTGTTCGCCGGCTGGCTGTTCGGCTTTCTGGCAGTGGTCCTGGCGAGCCCGTTTCTCGGCCCGCTGTCGGCGCAGGCCGAACAGGACGAATTCGGTACCGGGCCGGAGAACGATGAAAGCGCGCTGCGCGCCCTCGTCGGCGCGTTGGCCAGAGAGGGCCGCAAGCTCGGCTATCATCTGCCGCGGCTGCTGGTTGTTTTCCTGCTGAGTTTGGTGCCGATCGTCAACCTCGGCGCGCCGGTGCTGTGGTTCGTCTTCGGGTCCTGGATGCTGGCAGTGCAATTCGTCGACTTCGCGGCGGAGAACCGCGGACTCGACTTCCGCGCAACGATCTCTACGCTGCGCCGCGACCGCGCCGCGGCCTTCGGCTTCGGCATCCCTGCGGCACTTCTGCTCGCAGTGCCGTTTGCTGCGTTGCTGGTCATCCCGGCAGCCGTGTGCGGAGGTGCGGTGCTGTGGCGCCGATTGACGTGATCCTGTCCGGCAAGGGTCTTTGCAGACGGACGGGTCCGTAGCAGCCGAGGGACTTCCGGGGCAACACGGATAGTCGGCGGTGCCACTTTCGGCGGCCCGAATCCCATGCCGCCCTACATCCCCCGTACGGCGATCCGCACTCCGCCGACAGGATACTCGCGACGAAACACCTTCTCGTCCCACGAACGCCGCCAAGTGGCCGGCCGGCGCTGTACGCACGTCCATGTACGCCCGCGTCTGCGCAACGCTCTGGCGCACCGTCGCCTCCAGACCACCGCGCCGCATCTTGCATTCGATCACCGTCTTCTCCGTCGTCCTATCCTTCCGCAGCCACACCACCAGGAGATCGATGCCCAGGCGGCCCGGACAGTACTCGCGTTCGATTCGGCCACCGCTACGATCCGCTGCAGGAACGCCTGCCGCGGCAGCTGCGGCCCTGCCTCCTTGTAGCCGCACCGCTCCACCCAGTGCGCCGAGTGCTCGCGAAGAACGTTTGAAACGCCGCCTGCAGCTCGTCCTCCCGCAACGCCCCCCGGCATCGACGTACCACGTCGGATCCTGGCCGCGGAATGTCATCATCTGCGTGGTGTAGGTCGGGTTCCGCGGGATCACCTCTCGATAGATCGGGTTCGTGATCCCCACCGGCCGTCGCCACCCACGAGGCCGAGGTCTCGCAGGTACTGCAGATCGTCGGCAGGCGCCGAATCGGCATCGTCTGCGCCAGCAGGCAGCGGCTCGATGACGAACCATACGCACGCCTCCCGGAGCGTGTCCGCGAGGTGGGAGTGCGTCTCCCGGCGTGCGATGAAGCACCTCCCGGACAGCGTGAACCGCTTCCATGACGCTGGGGCGGCTGCGGCCCGGCCGGCCTTGCTCTCGAAGCAGACTTCGTAGGCGAGGGCGTTGACCCGCCATGGCTGGCCCCGAGTCAGCTTCCAGATGGCGTCGCGGGCTTGTTCGGTGAACGCCTGTCCGATATCCCCGGCGCGCTGGGAGGCGGGGTCTCTGCCCCGGCACGGCTGAAGTCGCCCAGGCCAGGGACTTGGCCTTGACGTTGAACGCGCTGCCGCCGAGGACGACGGCGTACTCCGCGCCCGATCGGATGCGGTAGTCGCGCACAGCGCGCACCGCACCCCGCACAAGATCACGCTCTGGGGAAATCCTCGCAGGCGCTGGTCGTAGCCGCTGCGCAGCTGCCGCAGCACGGACAGCAGGGCGTCGCCGACCAGCGTATCGATCTCGTCGATCAGCAGCAGTGGCCTCTTGTCCACTGCTGCCCAGCGACTCGACAGCATGCGCAGCGCACGGCCCGGCAGCCTCCAGGATTTCACGCCACGCGCCTGCTATGAACGGATCACCCGGCACCGAGATTGCGCTCGAACATCCATCTCGCCGAAGGTCGCCTGCATGGCGAGCCCCGCATCCTCGCGTACCGCCTAGCCGGCCTCGACGTCGATGTAGACACAGCGATACGCTCCGCCGACATGCAGCAGCGCCAGCAAGGCCGAGGTCTTACCCGTCTGCCGTGGCGGGTGCAGAACGAAATACTTCTTCTGTCGGATGAGCGTCAGCACCCGTCCAGGTCCAGCCGCTCTAGGGGCGGGATGTGGTAGTGGCCCCGGGGCAGTGGTGTTGAAGTAGCGTTCGCAGTCGCTCATGACGCAAGTCTCTCATCTTCGATGCCTTGAAGTCGGATGCCGCCATATCTGGCCGATGGCTTCGGGTCCGCTCGACGACCTGGCAGAACTTGGCCGGGTCTGGCAAACCCCGTGGGGGATGCCGGCGACGCCGGCGCCACCTTTGCGATGACCGTATCGCGAGAAGCCGCCTATGCTGCGACGCCGCGACAGCCTCAGCAAGTGCGGCGGGAAGATTCGTTTTCACCGCCGGCAGGCAACTCTGGCGAGACCTCCTCGCCGCGCCCGGCAAGGGTCTGCCGCAGCGACCAGGCGAAGCTCGCCGCGCCCCAGGCAAGACCGATCACCACGCCGATGTCCAGGGCTGCCCGCCAGGGCTGGGGCAGGGCGTGGACGATGGCGATGGCGGCCAGGATGCCGACCGTCAGCGAGTAGACGACGACCCGGAGTCGCCGCGTGGCGTGGAAGTAGCCCATGACGAACAGCGGCGCGAATAGCGCGCGTGTCGGGGACGGATGGTACAGCAGCCACTGGAGACGCGCCGCGGAACGCGGCGAGAAGCGCTGGCCGAAGCCTCGGTGGCCTTCGGACCAAGCCATGAAGACGGCGTTCGCTGCGGCGGCGACGATATGGATCGTCTGCCAGGGGAAGTCCAACCCTGCGGCGACTACCGCCGACAAACGCGCTCCGGCGAACAGCAGCAGCGCGAACACGCCGCCCGCGCCCCAGACCGCGGCGACGATGCCCAGGATTATCGGCTTCGAGGCCGGCGGCGGAACATTCCCTTGCGCTACCTGGTCGACCATCCGTGCCAGCGTACCTGCTTGCGCGTCCGGGTGCCATTCGCTGTCGCCCACAAGACATCGAGCTGCTGCGCCACCACCTGCCAGTCGTTAGCCAGCGCGAACGTGCGGCAGGAAGCCCGAGACACCTTCCGCGCTCGTCCGACGGCCCGACTCAGATTCTCGTCCAGGGTGCCGTCGACGCCCTCCTGGACAATGTCCCGGGGGGCCACGGGCAGTGCCGCCACCGGAGTGCCGCAGGCCATCGCCTCCAGCACGACTAGGCCGAAGGTGTCGGCGCGGGAAGGAAAGACGAATACGTCCGCATCCATCCACCGCGCAGCCGGGCCGGCGCCGCTTGCCGAGTGTCGTCGCCTCGGCGGCTGCGAAACCGGCGATGCGAAGATCACGGGCGGCTACCGCCGGCCCGTGCGGCATGTGATTCACACCGTCGGCCCGGTGTGGCGGGACGGCAGCCACGGCGAAGCCGAACTGCTTGCCTCCTGCTATCGGCGCAGCCGGGAAGTGGCGGCGCAACACGGTGTGCGCAGCATCGCCTTTGCGGCTATCTCCACTGGCGTCTACAGCTATCTCTTGGCGAGCGCGGCGCGGATTGCCGTGGACACCGTGCGCCGGAGCGAACTGGTCTGGACCGGGTGTGCTTCGTCTGCTTTGACGCGGCCACCGGGGCCGTCTTACGCGGAACTGCTCGCCGCGTAGCGGGCGGCCAGCGCCGCGGTCAGATCCGCGGGAAATGTTTCCGCGCCGGCGTCCAGTTCGCGTACCAGTTCGACGAGATGTTCGTTGTCCTCGCGTCCGTCCCAAACCTTGCGGTACTCTCCGCTCCGATAGCCGTGGGTCTGGCGAAAGGAGTTGAGCACGTTCTTGCTGACGTAGATTTCGTAGAGCTCCTCGAAGCCCAGCGGCAGCGCCCGCATCGCCCCAGCGAAGGCGTCGAGGTCGAATCCTCGCGTTGCCAGACTCGATCGCGCCAGTTCCTCGACGGCGAGGCGGAAATCCGCGGCCTCGGTCTCGGCGAGTGCCGCCGCCAAGCGGCTCGCCAAGGCTTCGTCGACGGCGCCTTGGCGCAGCAGCTGCGATAGGCCGAAGTGCCAGATGTCCACTACCTCGAGCTTGACTTGGTCCAGGTCGGTCTCCTGCTTCTTCCACCACTTCCAGCCGTAATGGTCCAGCAGTTCGGCGCATTCCACCCACACCGCCCGGTAGTACTCGTAGCCCTGCCATGCCCATTGCGGATGCACTTGGGCGTTGTGCCGCTCCTGCATCCCGGCCATGGTCGCAAGCCGCGGCCATATCTCTGCGGCTGTCGTTTCTCCCACCTCCCGCGCCCTCCGTTTGCCGCGCTGTCTACCTACACCGCAGGCGGCGTTATTGTGCGACAAACCGGCATCGTCGGCAGCGGGCGGCGAGAAAATGTTGGCATTGGCTGGCGCAAAGGCGTATCGTAGCCTCAGATCGCGCCGGTGGGCGGGACTTCGGCAGGAAGTCCGACCGGTGCCAGGAGAACGATTTGAAGATATATGTCGGCAACATGCCCTACACCGCCAGCTCGGAAGAACTCGAACAGCTATTCTCACAGCATGGAAATGTGGCGGAAGCCAACGTAATTATGGACCGCGAGACCGGTCGCTCCAAAGGGTTCGGCTTTGTCGATATGCCTAACGAAGCGGAGGCGAATCAAGCGGTCAGTGCGCTGAACTCGTCGCAGATGGGCGGCCGCACCTTGCGAGTGAGCGAGGCGCGTCCGCGTACCGATCGGGACCGGGGTGGTTGGGATCGCGACCGCAAGGGCGGCGGCTACCGTCGCTAGCTACCGTCGCTAAAGCACTGCTGATCCGCGGCTTGGGCAACGAATCTGCCCAAGTGCGGATCCCTTCGTGTCCGCTTAGAAGACCGGGCTCGTTAGTCTGAGGCATCCGCCTCGGCAGCAAGCGGGTTCAAGGATCGCCACGGCAGGTGGCGAGGGCCATCTCGCATTGGACGCGGGATGCGCTGCCGGTTGCTTGGGATGGCGGATCGGGGCTTGAATTCTGCTTCCCTGGTCGCACATAGCCCCTAGCGAAGCGCGAAATGTCGAGTTCGCGGGTGTTCAAGGATATGTCTGCGAGACGCTTTTCGTTCCGCGCATTGCCGTAGACTCGGCTTGAACAACCCCGTGCGCAAGGAGTTCGCACCTTGACGAAGCACAAGCTTCCCCTGTTGCCACTGAAGAACGTCGCCGTCTTCCCGCAGCTGATCCAGGCGCTGATCGTCGGCCGGTCGGCATCCTTGGCAGCGGTTAAGGCGGCGACGGATCACGACCGCGAGCTTCTCACGGTGTTGCAGAAGGATCCCGGCGACGAGCATCCGGACCGCAACGGTCTGCACGACATCGGCACCGTATCGACGGTGTCCCGAGTGGAGCAGCGCGAAGGCGGAGCCCAGGTGATCGTGCGCGGCCTGCGCCGGGTGCGTCTGCACGACTTGGCCACCAGTGCCGCCGAGACCCTCGTGGAAGTGGAAGTGGAGGATCTGCCGACGCCGACGGTGCCGGCGGAGGGCGAGGAGCGTGCCAAGGCCACCGCGCTGATGCGCGAGAACCTCGACATCGCCCGCCAGATCGCCCACATGATGTCCCAGAATCCCGACCAGCTGTTCCACCAGATGGTAGGCGGCATCGAGGACCCCATCACCCAGATGTACCGCCTCGCCGAGTTGCTGCGCAACGTCGAGCAGACGGAGAAGCAGAAGGTGATCGAGATCGACGAGGTGCAGCCGTTCCTGGAAGCCGTCCATCGCCTGTTGCGCCAGGAGATCGCCGTCGTCGAGATGCAGCGCGATCTGCAATCTCAAGCCCGAGAGGAAGTGGAGCAGAACCAGCGCGAGCATCTGCTGCGGCATCAGAAGCGCGTCATCGAGGAAGCCCTTGGCGAGGACGGCGACGACGAGGACATCACCGAGCTGCGCAAGCAACTGCGCAACGCCAACCTGCCCGAAGACGTGCGCAAGGAGGTGGATCGCGAACTGAAGCGGCTGTCGAGGATGTCCGCTAACGCCGCCGACTACCAGGTGGCGCGCGGCTATCTCGAACTGATCGCCGAGCTGCCCTGGAATGTCATTACCGAAGACACCCTGGATCTCGATCATGCGCAGACCGTGCTCGACGAGGACCACTACGGCCTCGAAGACGTCAAGGAGCGCATCTTGGAGTCGCTAGCGGTGCTGCAGCTCAACCCCGATGCGAAGGCGTCCATCCTCTGCTTCGTCGGCCCGCCCGGCGTCGGCAAGACTTCTCTCGGCCAATCCATCGCCCGCGCCATGGGGCGCAAGTTCGAGCGCATGAGCTTGGGCGGCCTGCATGACGAATCCGAGCTGCGCGGGCACCGTCGAACCTACATCGGCGCCATGCCCGGCCGCATCCTGCAAGCCGTTCGCCGGGCGGGGGTGCGCAACCCGGTGCTGATGCTCGACGAAGTGGACAAGCTCGGTCGCGACTTCCGCGGGGATCCGGCGGCAGCGCTGATGGAGATCCTCGATCCGGCCCAGAACAAGGAGTTCCGCGACAACTACCTGAACCTGCCGTTCGACCTGTCGAAGGTATTCTTCATCACCACGGGCAACCATCTCGACGGCATACCAAGGCCACTGCTCGATCGCATGGAGGTGCTGGATCTCACCGGCTACAGCGAGCTGGAGAAGCGCGAAATCGCCCGCCGCTACCTGATTCCCCGGCAACGGGAGAACGCTGGCCTCGAAGGAGAACAGCTAAACTTCAGCGATGATGCGCTGTCCTGGACCATCCGCCGCCACACCCGCGAGGCCGGGGTGCGCGAGCTGGACCGAATGATCGGCCGAGTGGCAAGCAAGCGCGCCCGGCAGATCGTGCAGTCCCAAGAAGAGCTGTCGTCCATCACCGTCGACGTCCTGCCGGCTCTGCTCGGGCCGGACAAGTTCAAGACCGACCGCCAGCGCGAGAACATGGCGCCCGGGGTCGCCCCCGGCTTGGCCTACACCGAGGCCGGTGGCGACGTGCTCTATGTCGAGGCGACCCTCACCCACAAGGACGACAAGACCATCACCACCGGCCATCTCGGCCAAGTCATGCAGGAATCCATCCAGGCGGCGCGCTCCTACATCTGGTCCGTGGCCGAGCAGTTGAACATCAACCGCGCTACCATCGAAGAGAACGGCATCCATGTCCATGTGCCCGCTGGCGCAGTCCCCAAGGACGGGCCGTCGGCGGGAATCACCATGGCTACCGCCCTGGCGTCGCTGTACAGCAACAAGCGTGTGCGCGACGACATCGCCATGACCGGCGAACTCACGCTGTCGGGGCTGGTGCTGCCAGTAGGCGGCATCCGCGAGAAAGTGCTGGCCGCCCATCGCACCGGCATCCGCCACGTCATCCTACCCCGGGACAACGAAGCGGAGCTCGTCAAGTTGCCGGTGCCAGTGCGCAAGGAGATGAGGGTGACCTTGGTGGACCGGCTGGAAGACGCCGTCAAGGTGGCAATCCCCGAGTTGAGGCAGCCAGCAGCGACCTCCTGAGGAAGCCTCGCCGCAGCAACGGGCACCGGCGAAGCCTACTCCGGCCTCTCCTGCGACCGTTGCTGCTCCTGCAACTTCCCCACCAGCGCCCGCAACTCGGCGTTTTCCGCTTCGGCGGCTTGACGACGGGCGACTTCCTCGGCGTATCGGTCTTCGGCGGCCTGTCGACGAGCGACTTCCTGGACTCGGAGGGCGGCTTCTTCGGCCGGGGTGGGGAAGTCCTTGCCGGCGGCCGGATCACATACCCGCAGCTTGCGGCCATCGAGCCGGAAGCACAGGCCGAGTGTCTCGCTGCATATGCCGAACATGCCGTTCGACAGCCGCGTCGCCGGAATTGGCCGATAGCGGCCGTCGCGCAGGCGCAGGCCCTGCAACGGTGGTTGGAGATAGTCGCGTCGCGGATCGTAGAGAAAGTACTCGCGTACGCCCCACTGGGCGTAGAGCCGCCGTTTCTTGACCAGATCCTCGGTTCGCGTACTCGCCGAGGTGATCTCCAGCACCAACGCCGGCGTCTTCTCCTCCCACAGTCGATAGGAATCCCGGGGCGGGCTCTTCGGCACTCCGAAGGCCACGAACACATCGGGCGAGAGGTGCCGGCGACGGTCGTCGGGATCGTAGTTGACCAGCAGGTTGGAGCCCACATAGGCATCCGCCCGAGCGACGAAAAACCAGCGCAGGGCGTGGGCGACGTAGGTTAGATCGTCGTAGTGGCGCTCGGTTTCGGCCACCGGCCTGCCGTCCCTGGTGGGGTAGTCAACGACCGCAGGCGCGGTGCGGGAGAGGGCGGCATCGCTCATTGACGGTTCCTCCAGTACGGCATGCGCTGTGCAAGAACGGCAGCGACGGTAGCATAGTGGCGCTGGCGCGCTCAAATCCAGCTCCGAATGGACCACCGGCGAAGGTTCGATTTCGTTGCATGGCGGCTCTCGGCTGGCAATTCGACAGCCATTATCCGAGGTGCGACGGCGGGCAGGAATCCGCCAATGGCTGAATTTTCTGTAGGAAATCGCAGATCTCGCGCTGCGCTGGCCGGGCGAGTCGCGCAGGGAATCGGCCCGCGCAGCTACAGCTCCCGCACCACGCGAAATCCCCGCGAGTCGTTCGCACCGCTGCTCAAGGAGCGGTAGCTCACCGTGACCGCGTCCGGCGCCGAATCCCAGGTGCCGCCGCGAACCACGCGGGAAGCGCAGTTGCCGACGCGGGCTTGGGCGGTGGCGGGCGCGCCTCGGTAGTTGTTGTGCCAGCAGTCCGCCACCCATTCCTCGGCGTTGCCGAGCATGTCGTGCAGGCCGAAGGCGTTGGCCTTGAACTGTCCCACCGGGGCGAGGCCCAGGGTGTCGTCCGAGCAGGCGGCGGTGCTGTACTTGCGGTAGCGCGTGGCCAAGGTCGCATCCGCGATGTTCTCGTAGGCGCAAAGAGCGCTGGGATCATCGCCGAAATAGTAGCGGCTGGCGGAGCCCGCCCGTGCTGCGTATTCCCACTCCGCCTCGGAGGGCAGACGGTAGCGGTAGCCGGTCTCCCGGCTCAGCCAGTCCACGTAGCCCTGGGCCTCGCGCCAAGGGACGTCGGTGACGGGATGCTGCGCCGGCATATCCGCGGGAACCGGCAGCGACGGGGTGGGGATGGGCTTCTTCATCGCCAGCGCATCGGCGGCTGGCTGGCGGTCGAACTCCGCTTGGGTGACCTCGAATACGCCCATGGCGAAGGGCTGCGATACCGTTACGGTACGCACCGGCCGTTCGTCCGCCGAGTCGTCCTCGGAGCCCATGCGGAAGACGCCGGCAGGGATGATCGCGAGCAGCGGGCCTTGCCCGCCCGAGGCCAGCGCATCGCGGAACCGGCGGCCCGGCTGGATGTCGAAGGGCACCAGCTCGATGGCGTAGTGCAGGATCTTCGCCGTCAGCGTCAGCCGCTGCTGGTAGTTGCGGTAGCCCACGGCACGAGCGCGAATCTCCACCGGTCCGGCAGGAATGCGCAGAGGGGCGGATTGGTAGCGCGAAGTGGACCACTCGCCGGCCTGTTGGTAGGAGACCTCGACGATGGCGGCCGCTGGCTGCACGGTCAGGTCGAGGGTTCCGTAGAGCCGCTCGAGACGAACGGCGTGTCGATTGCGTCCACGCCGGACGTCGAGCGAGAACGACTGGCTGCCATAGCCGTGGCGGCGGGCGCGAAACTCGTAGGCGCCTAAGGGCAAGGTCATGCTGGGCCGGTAGCGCTCGTCCACGCCGACGATTTCGAGCTGGGCGTCGCGGGGCGCGAGGTCGACGAACACCTCGCCGACGCGCAAGCGTTCGAGCTCGAAAGACACTGTCGTCGCTTGCCGCGGCAGCACCTCCACGGATTGCGTTTCGGGCTGGCGCCCAGCTAGGGTCGCAGTGATGTCGTAGGCGCCAGCGGGGTAGTCGCTGAGCACGATCGGGGCGATGGCATCGAGCGGCTTGCCGACGATGCGCAACTGCGCGCCGCGGGGATTGCTGACGATCTCCAAGGTCCCGGCCGATGGCGGAAAGTCGATGTGGATCCTTCGCACATCGTCGCGGGCCACCGTGATCCGGCGTACCACGGCGTCGTGGAAGCGATGCTCGAAGCGGACCGCCGCCGACCCCGGCCGCACATCGCGGTAGCGCAGCGGCGTTTCGCCGATTGCCTCGCCGTCGAGCAGCACCCGCGCGCCGGCTGGTTCCGAACTGAGCTGCAAGGTGGCGGAACCGAGCACGAGCCGTGGGCCGATGCCGTCGGCCATCCAGTCGGCAACGGCCACGAACGCGACGACGCCGGCGATCAGCAGCCAGCGTACGAAGGTGTTATCCGCTTTCCGTCTGGGCATGCCGCGTTTGCCAAGGGTTTCGAGATGCTATACAGCCGAACTCGCACTCTGTCATACTCGGTCGTTATGTAGAACCAATGGAGCAGCATAGTGAGCGATTTGGACGGAGTCTGGGAGACAGTGGCCAATACTCCCATGGGCCAGCAGAAGGGCACCCTGACGCTGAACACGGAGGGCGAGGCGCTGACCGGCACCATGGCGGGCGCGCAAGGCAGCATCGCCATCCGGGACGGCAGCGTAAGCGGCAACGAGGCGTCCTGGAAGGTGGATCTCACCAACCCCATGCCGATGACCTTGAATGTCGTCGCCAAGGTGGACGGCGACGACATCAGCGGCAGCTTCAAAACCTCCTTCGGCAACTTCGATTTCAAGGGCAGCCGCAGCGGGTAGAGCGAACGTCATGGCCGCAAGCTACATCGTCATAGGCTCCGAGGAATCGCCGTACTCCGTCAAGGTGCGCTCGTACTTCCGCTACAAGGACATTCCCCACCACTGGCGCGAGCGCTCGCAAGCGGGGGAGCTGTTCGCCAAGCATGCCCGGCTGCCCCTCGTTCCCTTGGTGGTGACGCCGGACGACGACGACGCTGAGGCGGTGTCGGTTGGCCTCCAGGATTCCACGCCGATCATCGAAGCGCTGGAATCGCAGTTCCCGCAGCCCGGCATCCATCCCGACGGCACCGTCTCCGGCTTCGTTTCCGCGCTGCTCGAAGAGTTCGGCGACGAATGGGGCAACAAGTGGATGTTCCACATGCGCTGGGCGCGGGAGATCGACCAAGTGGCGGTGTCCCGGCGCTTCGCCGCCAATGCGTCCGGAGGCCAAGCGGAGAGGGTGGAAGAAGCCGCCCGAGCCATCCGCGAGCGCATGGTGCCGCGAGTGTGGTTCGTGGGTTCGAACGAAATCACCGCGCCGCAGATCGAGCAGAGCTTCCAGGATGCCTTGGCGCTGCTCGACGCCCACTTGGCCTCGCGCCCCTATCTGTTCGGCGCTCGTCCAGCCTTCGCCGATTTCGGCCTGTGGGGGCAAGTGTACGAAGCCGGGCGCGATCCCACCGCCGGCGCGATGGTCCGGGCCGCGCCGAACGTTGTCGCCTGGGTAGAGCGCATGCTGAATCCGAAGCATCTCGGCGGCTTTGAAGATTGGCCACAGCTCGAGCCCACTCTCGCTCCTCTGCTGCGGGATCAGGTGGCCGGCCTGTTCCTGCCGTGGAGTGCGGCCAACGCCCAGGCCATCGCTGCTGGCGACGACGAGTTCGACGTCGTCCTGAAAGGGCGCCGCTGGACCCAGAAACCGCAGAAGTACCACGCTCGCAGCTTGGCGGTGCTCAAGGCCAAGTACGCCGACGTGGCCGACGACGGGGAGCTGGACGCGGTGCTGACGGCCACGGGCTGCAAGGAGGCGCTCGCGGCCTGACGACGGGCAGCGCCTAGAACCGTACGCTCATGGAGAACGCCGGCAGTACTCGGCGACCGACGTCCAGCCGGTTCGGCAGCGTCTGCTTGTGGGCGTCGTCGTAGCGGAACAGTTCGAACCGAGCGCCGAGGCCCAGCGCGGTCCGTTTGCCGAGCAGGAAGCTGACTCGGGGTTCCAGGAAATAGCTGCTGCCGGCACCGTCGAACGCCGGCCCCAGGCCCAGCGTCGCGGCCACGCGCAAGCGCTCCCCCAAGCGCTTGCCCGTCGCGGCGCGAAGCCCGATAGCGTGGACCCGATAGGCGCGATCGACTTGGCTGCGCGACGTGCCGGCATCGTGGCGTTCGCCTTCGACGCGCAGATCGAACCCCGTCCAGCCAATCTCTCCGCCCACTTCGGCGAACACGCCGCCGTCGAACTCGAATGTCCGCATCAGCGCTACCGTCAGGCGGTGCAGGGAAAGCCGCGACAACACGGACTCGCCGGCGAGGAACGCCTGCCCCTGGCTGGTCAGCGGCGTCGCCAGCACAGCATCCGCCTCGTCCCCGATGGCTGTGTAGCGGATGCGGAGCCGGTAGCGCCGAATATCCACGCTGGCGGCGAACCAGTGCGCCGAGCCTCGTTCGAGTTCGAGTTCGGCGAAGGTGGGCCGTTCCATGCTCGATGTGCCGGGCTGGCCGCCGGCGGGGGTTTGCAGGTGGCCGTCGTGGCGCAAGGCACCGACGCCGGCTTCCAGCCGGTAGTCGCCAACGGCGTGTGTCGTCGCCAGCAGCGCGGCGACGACACACGACAATCTCTGGACGGTTCGGCGCCGCTGCCGTGCCTGCGCAGCAGGCCAGCGGCCTAGTCCGTCAATCTCAAGGGCGGGGGACGCGAACAATATCTAGCAATGTCGCCTCGTTGCGCCCATCATAATGCCACCGCTTTCGCATTTGGCGCCCGGAGAGATGCATATGACCATACATTTGCGGCAGATCTGTCTCGTCGCCCGCGAACTCGATTCCACCATCGACGACTTGGAGCATATCCTCGGCATCCACCGCTGCCACATCGACCCCGGCGTCGGCAAGTGGGGACTCGTCAACACCCTGCTGCCCATCGGTCGCAACTTTCTCGAGGTGGTGGCGCCGGTGGAGGACAACACCGCCGCTGGCCGCTATCTGGATCGCCGCGGCGGCGATGGCGGCTATATGGTGATCTGCCAAGCGGACGCCAAGGAGACACAGCAGGCCGTGCGCCAACGCGCTTTGGACAACGGCGTTCGCATCGCCTGGGAGGCGGACCGCGGCGGCTGGAACATCTGCCAGATCCACCCCGGCGACATGAAGGCGGCGTTCTTCGAGATCGACTGGGACGAGAGCAACGACGTAGGCGGCAACTGGGAGCCCGCCGGCGGTCTGCAATGGCAGGACAAGGTGGATCGGTCGGTCACCGCCGATTACGCCGCCGTCGAGCTGCAAGGGCCGGACCCCGCCGGCCTCGCCGAACTGTGGGGCAAGGTCGCCGATCTGCCCGTGCGCCGCGATGGGGCCGTGCTGAGCATGGCGTTCGACAATGTGGACGTGCGCTTCGTCGAAGCCGCCGATGGACGCGGCTACGGGCTCGGCGGCCTGGACCTGAAGGTGGCCGACCGCGAACGCATCCTCGTCCGCGCCAGGGAGCGCGGTGCCTATGTTGCGGACGACGAAGTGAACGTCTGCGGAGTGCGCTTCCGCTTGCTCGACGAATAGCGCAGCGACCGGGCTCAGGCGTAGCGGTCGATTACCCCGTGCAAGGCGACGGCGCACCGGGGCGACTTCGAGCCGTCGTTCGGCATCGTGCGGCATGCGCATGGGCAGCGTGTTGGCCATGCCATCCGCCACTGCGGTCAGGAGCCGCCGCCTAAGGGCGGCGGCCCGGTGTGCCGGCTCCACTCGTTCTCCTGACGTTCGCGATCGCCGAGGATGCTGGCGACGGCGAGGTCACGGCCTTGGATCACGCGAAGCTCGCAAGCCGTTAGCACAGAGAACGGGTCGTGCTGTCTGCGGCCGCAGCCATCCTCTGTTCTCGGCGAACACGACTTTGTCAGGCAGGGAACCCTGCCAGGAGGATGGCCCTGGCGACCACCCGTTCGTACGATGCGTCGTGGCTTTCGACCCACTCTCGGGTGCAAGTCCCGACATCGCCAGGGGACTGTTCCAGCACAATAGCCAGTTGCCACGCATTCTTTCCGCCAAACCCACGCCAACTCTCGGCCAGGGGGGGGCTTCTTCCGGGCTGTCTGAGCCGTGCTCGTGATTGGCGTTGCGCGTAGCTGCGGCCTGGCGTAGGGTAGAAAATCCTTTTCTTCTTCCACCTCGGCAATGGGTCTCAATATCAAGAATGATGAAACCTGTCTACTCGCTCGCGACTTGGCGCGGCTGACCGGCGAGACCATGACCGGTGCCATCACCATCGCGCTGCGCGAGCGCCTTGTGCGCGAGAAGCGCCGCCATGATGTGGAGGCCCGCATCGAGGAGCTGCTTGCCATCGGGCGGCGCTGCGCCGAGTCGCTGAGGCCGGGACCATCGGCCGTGGAGCATGGCAACCAGCTCTATGACGACCGGGGCCTGCCCAAGTGATTGTCGATAGCTCGGCGGTACTGGCGATCCTGTTCAGCGAGCCGGACGCGAGACGCCATGCCGGCGCGATCGCGGCTGCTTCGCCCTGTCGCATGTCGGTCGCCAACGTGCTGAAAGCGGCTATCGTCGCAGAACGCCGAGGCGGCGACATCGCGGCGCACGAGCTCGACACGCTGTTGGAACGCGCGGAGGTCGAATTGGCGCCCGTCACGGTCGAACATTTGGAAGCCGCTCGCCGCGCATGGCGCCGCTTCGGCAAGGGCAATCACCCGGCGGCACTGAACTTCGGCGACTGCTTCGCCTATGCGCTCGCCAAGACGACGGGCGAGCCGCTGCTGTTCAAGGGCGAGGATTTCGCTCAGACCGATATCGAGGCAGCGTGAGCGGGAACTCGATTGGTCGGACGCTTCGGACAAGGCGGCCCTGCCGGCCGAACCGATTGACCCTCCCACGACGGCGAACCGGTGCGGATGGCTGGAACGGGCGGGGTCGGAAAGCGACGCGGGAGACCCTTCCCGATCCGGTGGGGCGAAACGTCTGCGGAGTGCGCTTCCGTTTGCTCGACGAGTAGCGTCGCGACCGGGCTCAGGCGTAGCGGTCGATCACTTCGCGCAAGGCGCGACGACAGGCCGCATCCGCGCCGGCGGCTTCGAGCAGCCGTTCGGCGTCGCGCAGGATCTGCGCGGTCAGCCGCGCTTGGCCGGCGTCGCCGGTCTCCGTGTCGTTGGTGTCGAAGAACACGGCGTTGCCGTCCGGGTCCCGGGTCATCCAGGAGACGCCGTCCGCAGTCGCGCTCACGTCGGCGGCGCGGTAGCTCCGGGGCTCGCCGGACACCGCCGGCAGCGCCGCTCGCGCCGCGGCATGGACCTCTTGGACGTCGGCGCAGCGGACGTGGATGCAGTTTTCCTTGAGGAAGTTCATCAGCGCGAGCCGAAACGGGCCGTTGCGCAGCACGATCCGCCCGTCCCCGTTGGCGGCTTCGAACTCCTCGACGACCTCCATGCCCAGTGCGCGGTAGAAGCGCGCGGATGCGGCCATGTCCGTGGCTTTCAGGCATATGGATGTCCAGCCGTAGAACATCTCCTTCCGCCTCGCTACAGTCCGGCCTTGAGCATTTCCATGAACTCTCTCCTGGAATCCGCGTCCACTTCCACGTAGCACACCGGGTTGGCGACGCCGGTATTCGCCAGCAGCACGTCGAACTCCACCTCGGCCAGCAGCGTCAAGGTCTCCGTCATGGTCTTGCGGTTTTTCTTGCTGGCGAAGCAGCGCCAGCGGTCACCGTCGTGGTAGATGGTGTCGCCGGCGAACAGGCAGCGACGTCGGCCTACGGCAACCAGATAGGAGACCGCTCCGGGGCGGTGGCCGGGAGTGGGAATCGCCTCGACGCCCGCTGCCAGTTCGTGCCGCTCGAACGGGAACGTCACCACGTTCTTCACCTTGCGCCGCACGTCCGGGCCTTCCACCTCGCTGCACATCGTCGCCACGCCGAAACGCTCGTCCACGTCGTCGTTGTACTTCGCGGCGAAGTGCATGTCGCCCAGCAGGTGCAGAGCGATGCCGCCGAGCGCGTCGATGTCGTCGAAGCTGCCGTCAATGCTGCTATGGCCGCCGAAGCAGGAGAACAGCAAGTTGCCGTCCGGACGCTGGACGAACAGGCTTGCGTACTTTGAAGGCGTGACCTTGGTGGGCAGGATGCGGTAGACGCTTTCGAACAGAAGCTGCATGGGCGCTCCATTACCTCGCTACGGCGACCAATACTACTCGCTCAGACGCTCTATGTGCGCCCCAAGCTGTCCCAAGCGGACCTCAAGGCGCTCGTGGCCGCGGTCGATCTGGTCGATGTTGTGGATGGTGCTTTCGCCCTCGGCGCACAGCGCGGCGATCACCAGCGCCATGCCAGCGCGGATGTCCGGCGATACTAGCCGTTCGCCGCGCAGCGGCGTCGGCCCCATCACCAGGGCTCGATGAGGGTCGCAAAGCACGATGCCCGCGCCCATGGCGATGAGGCGGTCCACGAACACCAAGCGGCCGTCGAACATCTTCTGGTGGACCAGCACGGTGCCGCTGCTTTGGGTGGCCACCACCAGAGCGATGCTGATGAGGTCCGGGGGGAATCCCGGCCAGGGCATGTCGTCGATCTTCGGCACGGTGCCGTCGAAATCCGTCATGACGGCGAGATCCTGCTCCGCCGGCACCACGATGTCGTCGCCGTCGTCCTGCCAAGCGATGCCCAGGCGTCCATACATGATGCGCGTCATGCGGTGATCGAAGGGACGTCCGCCTCGGATGCGGATGCCGGAACCGGTGGCCGCCGCCAAGCCGATCAGGGACCCCACCTCGATGTGGTCCGGGCCGATTTCGAAGCGGGTGCCGTGCAGCGACTGGACGCCCTCGATGGTCAGGTCATGGGTACCGATGCCGCTGATGTTGGCGCCCATGGCGTTCAGGCAGCGGCAGACGTCCTGCACATGGGGTTCCATGGCGGCGTTGGCGATGCGGGTGACGCCATCGGCCAGCACTGCGGCGAGGATCGCCTGTTCGGTGCCGGTGACGCTCATCTCGTCCAGGAACAGGTCGCAGCCTGTCAGCTCCTTGGCGCGCAGCACGTAGCGGTCCGGGTTGACAGCAATCTCGGCACCGAGAGCTTGCAAGGCCAGCAGGTGGGTGTCCAGCCGGCGGCGGCCGATCCGGTCGCCGCCGGGGCGAGCCACCTCGACATGGCCGAAGCGGGCCAGCATGGGTGCCGCTAGCAGCACCGAGGTGCGGATGCGACTGCTCAGCCTCGGATCCGGCTCTTCGTCGCGCATGGCGGCGGCGTTCAGGCAGCAGATGTTACCGGCAAAGCCGACATCCACGCCGAGACTGTCGAGCAGAGTGAGCTTGGTGCGCACGTCGCCGATGTCGGGGACGTTGCCGATGACCAGGGGATCGTCCGTCAGCACCGACGCGGCCAGCAGCGGCAGCGCCGAGTTCTTGTTGCCCATGGGCGCGATGGTGCCGGCGAGCCGGTGAGCGCCTTCGATCCGAAAGAAGTCCATGTGCTAGCGAGTCCGGCGTCTCAGCCCAACAAGCCCCGCCTCGCCGTCCAGAAAACTCGATTCATCCACCACCCCGGGTCGGTGAAGATGCCAGTCTGGCAGCCGATCCTTGAGAAAGGATTGAGAAGTCAACGAGTTTTCGGGATACGCCGTTCGCCTCAGCCGACGACCACCGGATTGCGCAACGTGCCGATGGGGTCGATATGGACTTCCACCACGTCGCCTTGGTCCATGAACACAGGCGGGTTGCGGGCGACACCGACGCCGCCCGGCGTGCCGGCAACGATGACGTCGCCGGGCACGAGGGTCGTGAATGTCGAGCAGTAGGCGACGAGGTCGGCGAATCCGAAGACCATTTGCGCGGCGTTGGCGTTCTGCATCGCTTGGCCGTTCAGACGGGTGACGATCTCGATGGCGTCGATGTCGTCCGGCGTCGCCAGCCACGGTCCGAAGCCCCCGGTAGCGGTGACGTTCTTGCCCGGCGTGAACTGGCTGGCGTGGCGCTGGTATTCGCGCACGCTGCCGTCGTTGCAGCAGCCGAAGCCGGCAACGTGATCCAGCCAGCCCGCCTGGGCGATGCGGCGCCCCGGCTTGCCGACGATCAGCGCGATCTCGCCCTCGTAGTCCAGAGTATTGGATTCCCGCGGCCGCACCATGTCGGCCAAGTGGCCGATCTGCGCCGCGGCGAAGCGGACGAAGATGGTGGGATGATCCTCTCGCCGCCACGGCCGGTTTCCTCCTGATGGGCGCGGTAGTTCAGCCCTACGCACAGGATCCGGGATTGGTGATGGGCGGCAGGTAGCGGACTTCGTTCGGGCCGTAGTCGGCGCTGCCGAGATCCGCGGCGATCTCGTCCAGGGCCGAGGCGGCGATGGCTTCCTTCAGCGTCTCGTACCCGGTGCTTGCGCCGGCGTCGGCCACGCCGCCATCGATCACCGGGCCGAAGGACGCCTTGCCGTCTTTCTCGAAGGACATCCAGCGCATGGCGCGCTCAGGAATCGAAGACGATGACGCTGCGCGCCACTTCGCCCTTGTCGAGCGCTCGCAGCGCGTCGGTGACGTCGGCCAAGGCGATGCGGCTGGAGATCATGTCGTCGAGGTGGAGCTTGCCCTGCAGGTAGAAGTCCACAAAGCGCGGCATGTCCACGCGGAAGCGGTTGGAGCCCATCATCGAACCCTGGATCTTCTTCTCGGAGAGGAAGTCCGGGCCGTGCAGCTCCACCATCTGCCCTGGCGGGATCATGCCGATCACTGTGGCCGTGCCGCCCCGGCGAATCATGCGGAAGGCCTGCTCGGCGGTGGCCTTGAGGCCGATGGCCTCGAAGGAGTAATGCACGCCGCCGCCAGTGAGTCCCCGCACCTGCTCCACGGCGTCGCCGGCGCTGGCATCCACCGCGTCGGTGGCGCCGAACTTGCGCGCCAGCTCCAGCTTCGACGCCACCATGTCCACGGCGACGATCTGCGAGGCGCCGGCGATGGCCGCTCCGTTGATGCACGACAGCCCGACGCCGCCGCAGCCGATCACCGCCACCGTGGCGCCGGGTTCCACCGCGGCGGTGTGGATGACGGCGCCGACGCCGGTGGTGACGCCGCAGCCGACGAGCGCGGCGCGATCGAGCGGCATGTCGTCGCGGATCTTCACTACGGAATGTTCATGCACCAGCATCTGCTCGGCGAAGGAACCGAGATTGGCGAACTGAGTCAAGCTGTCGCCGGCCTTGGACAGGCGCGACGCGTCGTCTTGCCCGCGCCGCACCTCGGGTTCCTGGCACAGCGACATGTGGCCGGTCAGGCAGTACTCGCAGTGACCGCAAAACACCGACAGGCAGGTAATGACGTGATCGCCAGGCTGAACGTAGGCCACCGCATCGCCCACTTGTTCCACCACTCCCGCGGACTCGTGGCCGAGAACGCAGGGCACTTGCCCCGGATAGGTGCCGTTGAAGAAGTGCATGTCCGAGTGGCAGACGCCGGCCGCCGCGGTTCGCACCAGCACCTCGCGCGGGCCGGGCTTGTCGATGTCCACCTCCTCGACGTCCATGGGCGTGTTCACGGCGCGGAAAACGGCTGCTTTCATGATTCGACTCTCCCCAGAAAAGCTCACCGCCAGTGTGCAGGGCATGGACTGCGACTGCAAGCATTCCCGGCCAGCGCCCAGAGCGATTTCACCCGGGGCCTGCCGCCCGATAGCGGACGACGCGAGGTCTACGATGGCCTCATCGTGGTGAAACGCGGACAAGGGTCGTGAGCGTTGCCGATGCGGACATCTCCATCACGTTGGGTGTCGAGGAGGAGTTCTTGCTTGTGGATCCAGTGTCGCGGGACCTGATTGCGGACCCGGACATCGCCATTTTCGAGACTTGCGAACACGCTGCCGGGACGCACAAGGTGGTGCGGGAATTTCTCCGCTCGCAAATCGAGACCAACGCCCGGGTGCGCACTTCCATCGCGGAGTTGCGCACAGATCTCAGGGAAACCCGGACGTTGGTGGCGGATGGCGCCGAACCCATGGCGCGGTAGTGATGGCGGCATCCACCCACCCATGCGCGGATTGGCGCGCTCAGGCGACCACGCCACGCGAGCGCTACCGGAACTTCGCCGCCACCTATCAAGAAAGCGTACGCAGATTTCTGGCGGGCGGCATGCACGTCCACGCCGGCTTCGGCAACGCCGACTCGCGCGTTCGGGTAATGACCGCCCTACGCCGCTATTTGCCGGTGCTGCATGCGCTGTCCCCATCGTCGCCGTTCAAAGCCGGCCGCGAGACCGGCTTCAAGTCCTATCGCCTGAATCTCATGAGTGCGTTGCCGCGTACCAATTTGCCGCCGGCACCGCACTCCAGGGCCGACTTCGACCTGCTCGGGGAAGACTACAAGTTCTTGGACTTCGTTGAGGATGGCAGCGAGCTGTGGCGGGATATCCCGGCCATCGTTCCACTACCCCACCGTGGAGTTGCGCATTTGCGACATCTGCCCCCGTTGGAGGATGCGTTGTCCGTCGTCGCCCTGTACGCGGCCCTGGTGCGCAAGCTGGCGCACCTCGACGCCGACGGCGCCCTGCCGCCGGAGCCGCCTGCCGAACTCATCGCCAAGAACCGCGGGCTGGCGTCTCGCCACGGCGTTCTGGCCTTCTTGGGCGACGTCGATGCCGGCGGCCGTGTCATCGACGACTACTTGGCCCGGCTGGTGGGCGATTTGGATACCGATGCTCGCGCCCTCGGCTGCGAGCATGAAATGCGTCGCATACAGGCCATCATCCGCGAGGGCACGGGCGCCGACCGCCAAATCGACCACTTCCGGTTGCGTCGCTTGGAGGGAGACCGCGACGACGAAGCGTTGCGGTCGGTGGTGGACCTCGCGGTGGCGGAAACCCGCGAGGGAATCGAACCCTGGGCGATCCGTCGGCGCGACTAGCCGGCGTTGCTCGGCTGCGGAGTCCGCCCTACCCCTGAGAGCCAACACATGTGAACGAGAATGCCGTCACCCCGGCCAAGAAGAGGGTCAGCGCGCCGGCAGGACCGCGCTCGCTTGACGGCCGAGGGTTCCTTCGGCCAGGGATACGGCCGCATGAAGGGCGGCCACGGCACCGGTAGCGTCGGCGATGCCCTTGCCGGCGATGTCGAAAGCCGTGCCGTGATCCACGGAGGTGCGGACGAGCGGAATGCCCAGCGTGGCAGTGACGCTCTCGTGGAAATTGTGAACCTTGATGGCGATGTGGCCTTGGTCGTGGTACATCGCCAGCACCACGTCGAACTCGCCGCCGATGGCGCGGTTGAATACCGAATCCGCCGGCAGCGGCCCGGTGGCATCAATGCCCAGCTGTCGCGCCGCATCCACCGCCGGGGCGATCTCCTCCAACTCCTCACGGCCTAGCAGCCCGCCCTCGCCGCCGTGGGGATTCAGCGCCGCCACGCCGATTCGCGCACGGGGCAGGCCCCAGGCGGTCAGGGTGTCGTGACACAGATGCAGCTTGTCCAGAACCTTGCTGCGGGTGACGAAGCGGCCCGCCTCGATGAGGGACTTGTGGGTGGAGAGATGCACTACGCGCAGGCCCGGCGTCATCAACATGGTCGCCGTGGAGTTGGCGCTGGTGAGGCGGGCGAGAATCTCCTGGTGGCCGATGTCGTCCACGTAGCCGGCGGCGTGGATGGCTTCCTTGTGCAGCGGGCAGGTCATCATGGCCGCCACTTCGCCGGCCAGCGCATCCCGTGCGCAGCGTTCCACGCTGCGCACGCCGGCCTCGCCGCAAGCGGCGGATACCGTGCCCACCTGGAAATCGTCCTGCCGGGGCACGTCCACGTCCACCATTTCGCAGGCCGGCACTGGCAACCCGGCCTGCTCGGCCCCCAGTTCCAGCACCCAGGCCGGTCCGTAGATCACGAACTGCGCCGGCGGACAGCGTTTCGCATGCAGCGCCTTTACCGCCACTTCCGGCCCGATGCCGGCCGGGTCGCCCAAGGTGATGCCGATGCGAGTCACAGCAGTTCCGTAGCCACCAGGGTCAGCCCGAATCCTTCCAGCCCCACGTAGTCCATCTCCCGGCCGGCCAGGATGCGCAGCCTGGCGACGCCGAGGTCCCGCAGGATCTGAGCGCCGACGCCGATCTCCAGCCAGTCCCGGTTGCGCCGGCCGGCGCGGCTGTCATCGCCATCAGCCTGTGCGCCGGCGAGATTGTCCAGCGGCACCCCGGCGAAACCGCTGCGCAGATAGATGAGGATGCCGCCGCCAAGCTCGTCCAGGCGGGTCAGCGATGCCTGCAGCAGGCTCGACTGGTGTCGGGTCTGGGAACCGAACATATCCTCCACCAGCCGCTCCCGATGGATGCGCACCACGACGCCGTCCTCGCCCGCACCATCCCTGGACGGCTGCTTGCCGAATGCCAAAGCCAAGTGTTCGACATCCTCGAACTGGGTTCTGTAGGCGTAGGCGCGCGCACGCCCGATGATGGTGTCCACCTCGAATTCGCCACTGCGCACCACGAGCTGCTCGCGCCGCTGCCGGTAGGCGATGAGGTCGGCGATGGAGATGATCTTGAGACCGTGCTCGACAGCGAAGCGCCGCAGCTGCGGCAGCCGTTTGACCGTACCGTCGTCGTTGACGATTTCCGCCAGCAGGCCGGCGGGCGGACAGCCGGCCGCCGCGGCCAGATCCAGGGACGCCTCGGTGTGGCCGGAGCGCACCAGCACGCCGCCTCGACGGGCCACCAGGGGAAAGATGTGGCCGGGGCGCACGAAATCGGCAGCAATAGTGTTGTTGCTGGCCAGCGCCAGCACGGTGTTGGCGCGCTCCTCCGCGGAAATTCCGGTGGTCAGCCCGTCTTTGTAGTCGATGCTGACCGTGAACGCAGTGGACATCGGTGCGTCGTTGCGCGCCACCATGGGATCCAAGTGCAGGCGCTTGGCCTGTTCGTCGCTGATAGGCGTACACAGGATGCCGCTGGTGTGGCGGATCATGAAGGCGACTTTCTCGGTGGTGGCCTTGGCCGCCGCCATGATGAGGTCGCCTTCGTTTTCGCGGTCGTCGTCGTCCACCACCACCACCAGCTCGCCGGCGGCGATGGCCGCGATGGCGTCTTCGACAGCATCGAAATCCGCCGAATCGGAGTTGGCCGAGCTTGAGTTCGCTATCACTACTACGGGCCGCCGCTCCCTGCTACATTCACTCGAACAGAGTAGCACTGTTTAGGAGGCTCGGTGGCGCGCACCACGCTGTTTCTGCATTCGAGACATGCGGTGGGCGAGGTGAGTCCGCTGATCTTCGGCGGCTTCCTGGAGCACATGGGGCGTTCCATCTACGACGGCGTCTACCAGCCGGACTCCCGCCATGCGGATGCCGACGGCATGCGAACCGACGTCATCGATGCCCTGCGAGAGTTGCGGATGACCGTGGTGCGCTATCCCGGCGGCAACTTCGCCTCCAGCTACCACTGGCGCGACGGCATCGGCGCCAAGGGCCAACGGCCCACTGTGCGCGAACTCGCTTGGCAGTCCATCGAGCCCAACGCCTTCGGCACCGACGAGTTCATCCGGCTGTGCCGCAAGCTCGACTGGCAGCCTATGCTGGCCGTGAACCTGGGCACCGGCAGCCCGGAGGAGGCGCGGGACTGGGTGGACTACTGCAACTCGCCAACGGGAACCGCCAACGCCGATGAGCGCGCCCGCAACGGCAGCGAAGCGCCGTACGCGGTGCCGCTGTGGTGCCTAGGCAACGAGATGGACGGCCCTTGGCAGCTCGGACATGCACCAGCCGAGCACTACGCCATCCGGGCCCAGCAGGCGGCGAAGATGATGAAGGATTGCGACCGCGGCATCGAAACCGTCGCCTGCGGCTCCTCCGGACCAGCCATGCCGACGTTCCTGGAATGGGACAGGACGGTGCTGGAGCACATCGGTACGCTGGCGGACTACGTCAGCCTGCACCGCTACGTGGGCAATCCCGACGAAAGCCCGGCCGACTACCTGGCGCTGTCCAACAGCATCGACCGGCAGATCGAATCGGTGGACGCCTGCGCCCGCTACGTGCAGCAGCGGCTGCGCCTGCGCCGACGAGCCTACCTCTGCTTCGACGAATGGAACGTCTGGTACCGCGCCCGGGGCGGCGCCCATACCGACGGCCAGGGCGCCTTCGCGCCGTCGCTGATCGAAGAGCGCTACAACTTCGAGGACGCCTTGGTGGTGGCGATGTTCCTGATGAGCTTCATCCGCCACGCCGACTGCGTCAAGATCGCCAACTTGGCGCAACTGGTGAACGTCATCGCGCCGCTGCGGACCCGCGGCGACGAGCTCCTCAAGCAGACGATTTTCCATGCCTTCAGGATGATCTCGAAGCGAATGCGCCCGCAGCCGAGGAGCACTGGAGGGTCAACCCCTGGCACAGGAAAGGGCATTGCCCTACGCGGCGCGGCGGACGGGCCGAGCTACGTCAGCGAACGCTACGGCGAGGTGGCCTTGCTAGACTACGCCGCGGTGCAGGACGGCGACCGTCTGCATGTCTTCGCCATCAACCGCAGCCTGGACGAACGGATGCATCTCGCGCTGGATTTCGCCGACCGCAGTATCGCCCGGGTGATCGATGCCGAAATTCTGTGTGCCGACCTCAAGGCCGAAAACACCTTTGGCGATCCCGATTTGGTATGCGCCGCGCCCTTCGACGGCTGGCGCGGGGGCGACAAGACGTCGGCGACGCTGCCTCCGCACTCGTTCGTGGCGGCCACCTTCAGCCTGGAATGAAGCCGCGCTTGCGCCTGACAGGTCACGGGCGTCCGTTCGTCCTTCCTTCCCGATCCAGCAGCACTTGGCCGAAAAGCTCCTCCGCCGCAGCGAGGAATTCCGCCTCGGCTTCGCTGCCTCGGGGTGCGATGCACTCGAAGAGGCCCAGCGCCTCCACGTCCGAGCGGAAACGACGGGATGCCTTCTCGTGGACAACGGCCCGTCCTCCGGCCTGGATCAGGATGGGGAAATCGGAGTGCTCGGCGTCCGCCAGCGACGATCGCGACTCGGTCGCAGCTGGTGCGTCGAACGCCTTTCGCAACGCTGCCGGTGCTCGACTGGTCAAGCCGCGCATGCACCCCGGCGCTGCCCGCCCCCATCGCGTCTCTAGCGACTCCACCTCGAACGCCGCCAAGTTGCGCGTCTTACGGCTGAACTCCATGCCGATCAAGTGGATCGGGTGGCCAAGATGCCGGTACTTGTCCGCGTAGCCTTTGTCCTTCGGCTGTGCCAGCGCCGTCCCTACCGGCACCGAGTCCACCACCTTGAGCCCGAACAGGCAGACCTGCCCGTTGAAGCGCAGCGCCAAGTCCGCCCGTCGCTCGAACTGTCCTCCGCCGCTGCGTCCAACCCCAGCGCCATCAGGTGCGAGCACACCACGCTGGCGTAGTGCGCCTCTTGGCCCGACAGCCGGCGCTTCAGATCCCACTGGTGCGGAATGCTGGCGAACACTCCCCGGAACAGCCGTTCAAGGCCAGCAGCAAGTCGTGCAGCTGCCCACCTTGGGTCTGCCGCAGGACCGGATTCGCCGTCATCTCGTCGAGCAGCCGCTCGTTCAGGCTCTGGCGCACCTCCAAGTTCGGGTATCCCAGCCGGTAGAGCCACCGCCCATGCCGCTCCTCGCCGGCGATGGTCAGGTAGCCGGTCTGGAACAGCAGCGCCTCCGGGGCGATGCGGCCCATGTCGAAGGTGGACAGCAGCGTCTCCGTGGCCGGCATCCCGTCCAGGTCCACCGAGGCGACGCCCCGCTCTGCCAGCGTCCGGACGAGGAATGCCGGGTGCCGGTCTCGAACCAGTAGGGGGCGAAGCGACGGTGCCGGAACAGCAGCAGCACGCAGTAGGGGTTGTAGGCCTTCTCGCCGCCCAGCCAGCGGCAGCCATTGTACCAGCGTCGGATCTCGGTCCGATCCAATCCGGGCAGCTCCGGCGCGAACACCGCGTCCAGGTCCGCCTCGGCGTAGCCGCAGATCGCCGAGTAGTCCGGATCCAGGGTCAGGTCCGTGAGGTTGTTCAGGTTCGCCTTGGAGAATCTGCCCACTCCCGTCAGGAAGGAGAACCGGATGTGGGCGTCGCAGTCCTTGACCATGCCGTATAGACCGCGCAGGTAGTCGCGATTGGCCAAGGCCGCCTCGGGCTCGGCGAGAGCATCCAGGATGGGCTTGTCGTACTCGTCCACCAGCGCCACGACCCGTCGTCCCGGGCGTCGGTGCAGCTCCACCATCAGGTGCCGGAAACGACCCCCGGCCGTATCGTAGCCGGGACACAGGGACGTCTCCCGCTGCAGGCAAGCCCGACTCCCGGAAGTCGCCGCCACCCAAGCTCGCAGCACGGGATCGCTGACGGACCAGTCCCAGCAGTCGTGGATCGCCCCCCCGGAACAGCACTTCGCGGACGGCGAACAGCTCCTTCAGATATCCAGGAACAGACTCTTGCCGTAGCGCCTCGGCCGCGACAGGAAGTAGTGCTTGCCCGCCTCCGCCAACCGCAGCGCGTAGGCGGTCTTGTCCAGGTAGCAGCAGTGCTCCTCGCGGATCTCCCGGAAGGTCTGGACGCCCAAGGGCAGCCGACGACGTTTCACGGCTTGAGTTTATCACCGCCTCGACGAAGCCTCATGATGCCATCGGCCACCGTCCATGGTCGAGGCATGCGATCCCGGTCTGTACCGTCCGCAGGGTGCGCAGTCGGACGAGCGGTTGCGGCTTGCGGGAACGAAGTTGTCGGGCTGGTGCGGCGCGATGGAGAACCGGTTGCGCGCAACCGCCGCCGGACCATTGGCCTTGGCCGCCAGGACCATGTTGGCGATAGCCGTCGGGCGGTGTCCAGGGCGAAGCCGGCGCGGCACCGCCGCTTGGCAATCGCGTCCATCGGCCGGAGGATGAATGCCGTCGCGGCCAGGGGTTGCGATAGCAGGATTGCCAGCAGCGGCGGACTGGTCAAGTCGGACGATGGTTCGCAGCGGCATGCTGATCAGCGACATGGCCGGACGCGATGCTGGCGGTCCCGTGCCGGCGAATCAGCAGCCGGGCGATGGGCCGCCGGGTAGCGGGCCTGTTTGAATCCGTGTCGTCGCTCTGCGCCGTATAGTTGCAGGATGCAGTAGGGATGGAACGCTGCTGGGTACCCTATGCAGGGGCATTCGCCGTGGCGCGGCGAATGCGATTCAAACTGAGGAGCCTCTGAAAAGCCTCCCTTGCGCCCTATTTGAAGCGTTTCGGACTTGCAAAAATCAATGATTTACCTACGATTCCAGATCTCCGACAAGGTTTTTTCAGAGCTTCTCTAACGCACTACCGCCGCCGAGCAGCGATGCGGATCCCCTCGCTCTTTTCGGAACGTGAACATCCACTTCGAGTCAGACCGCGCCTTGCTTCGCCAGCGACGCCACCTCCGCCGTCGTCAAGCCCAGCAGTTCGCCGTAGACCGCGGCGTTGTCGGCACCGGCGGCGCGGGGCAGCTGCACGGCTGGCGGCGACACGTCCTCGAAGCGCAGCGGCGTACTCGGCAGCACCACCTCGCCGAAGCTCTCGTGGCCGAGCTTCGCCAAGGCACCGCGCTCGAGCAGGTGCGGATCGTGCAGCACATCGTCGAGGGACTGCACCGGGGCGCAGATCACGTCGTGCTGCTGGCAGATGCGAAACACCTTCGCCTTGGGCAGCGTCGAGGTCCACGCCTCCACCACGGCATCCGTCTCCGCCATGTTCTTCGCCCGCGCCTTGCGGTCGGCGAAGCGCGGATCGTCCGCCAGCTCGGGCTTGTTCATCGCTCCGAGCAGCGAGTGCCAGTGCCGCTCGCGGATGCAGATGATGGCCACGAAGCCGTCGGCGGCGGCGTAGATGTTGTAAGGGGCGACGGCCATGCCTTGGTGATGGTTGCCGGTGCGCGGGGGATTGCCGCCGCGCTGGTAGTAGGCGCCGAGGGCCGTGGTGAGGGTCGGGAACACCGAGTCCTGCATCGCCACGTCGAGCACCGCGCCTTCGCCGGTTCGTTCCCGGCGCACCAAGGCGGTGGTGATTGCGGCATAGAGGTGAACGCCGCCCAGGATGTCGCACAGCGCCGGGCCGGCCTTCAGCGGCGGCTCGCCTTCGTTGCCGGTGATGGCGACCACGCCGGTCATGGCCTGCACGGTGACGTCCATGGCCAGGTAGTCCCGATGCGAGCCAGTGCGCCCGAAGCCGGTGGCGGCGGCGTAGATCAGCCGTGGATTGAGCGTGCGCAGCGCGTCGCTGCCGACGCCGTGTTTCTCCATCGTGCCCGGCGAGAAGTTCTCCAGCAGCACGTCGGCCTTGGCGGCGAGGCCGCGCAGCAGTTCCCGACCGCGCTCGGATTTCAGATTCAGCGTCACCGACTCCTTGTTGCCGTTGAGCATCATGAACGGATAGCTTGCCAGCGGTGCGTCCGCACGCCCGCGCAGGCTCTCGCCGCCGGGCGGCTCCACCTTGACGACGCGGGCGCCCGACATCGCCAGCAGATAGCCGCAGTACGGTCCGTTGTAGATTTGTCCAAGGTCGAGGACCGTGACGCCTTGCAGGGGAAGATCAGTCAAGCGGTTGTCTCCACGCCGTGCCGAGCTTGCTACAATGCAGCGACTGCGCCCGTAGCTCAACTGGATAGAGCACCAGGCTTCGAACCTGGGGGTTCGGGGTTCGAGTCCCTGCGGGCGCGCCAGCTCGAGTGTCGCCATGTCCATCGCCGCATCGACAAGCGAGGGTTCCGCCTCGCGCTCCCCGCTGAAGGCTCTCGACCATGTCGCCATTCCCATCGAGAACGTGGACGCCATGCTGCGCTTCTACGGCGCCCTTGGCTTCACGATGCGCACAGTGCAGCCGTCGCTGTTCTACTCGGCGCACTTCGGCGACAGCAAGATCAACTTCCATGGCCCCAAGGCATGGCGCAGCGAGCGCTTCACCCTGCGCGGCCCCGCGGCCCGGCCGGGCTGCGGCGACTTCTGCTTCGTTTGGAACCTCGGCATCGAAGCCCTTGCAGACAAACTCGAGGCGCTCGCCATCCCCATCGTGGAAGGTCCCGTGCCCCGGCAGGGCGGGCGTGGCGAAACCGGTATCAGCACCTACATCCGCGACCCGGACGGCAACCTGCTGGAGTTCATCGTCTACTAGCCGTTCAGCACCGACCGGGCGGCGTCGGCAATTCGCGTGCCGTCGAAGAACGCGGGGTTGGTCCTGCTCCAGAAATGCACCGGGTTCTCGAATACGAAGCGGCGGAAACCAGCGTTGTCGATCTTCTCGTCTTCCACCAGTTCGTAGGCTTCGGCGACCACTTCGGACATGTCCTGCACGTCGAAGTGGCCGATGTCGGAGCCGAACAGCGTCTTGATCTCGGCACCGAGGGGATTGCAGTCTCGGTTGAACGCCCAGGCGTTGTTCGAGTCGTCGGCCTCGCAGCCGAAGTAGAACGGTTCGACGAACAGCGATTGGAAATCCTCCACCGCCGAGATGCCGCAGGCCGCGTAGTCGTCGAGATCGTCGATGCCGCCGGTGGTGCGCTCGTTGTTGCTGGTGCTGATGCCGCTGCCGGCGCGAATCGCCTCCACCACCTCCGGCGCGGCGTATTGCTCGGCCAGGGACAGCAGCAGGGCGGGGTCCAGATTGGCGGGGTTCACTTCCTCCAGCGCTTGGCGATTGCGAATCCGCCAGTGGCCGACGAGGTCCGCGTACAGCAGGCAGGCGAAGCCGACGCCGCCTTCCAGGAAGGCGAAGTTGAGCGCCGGGAAGCGCCGCGTGACGCCGCCCAGGAAGATGGCCTTGCACACCGCCTCGGAGGCGGCGGCGAAATGGCCGATGTGGTTGTAGCAGAAGTTCGAAGGCGACATGCGAAAGGCGCGTCCGCGCGAGCCGCGGTGGAAGGTGGGCGATACCGAAAGCTGCTGGCATTTGCGCCACACGGAATCGTAGTCGTAGGCGCTGTCGAGGCCGATCATGTCGTACCACACCGCGAGGTCCGCAGCGTTGGGCCGCTCCTCGGCCACCTTGGCAACGGGCCGATCGATCATGCTGTTCAGCATCACCGCCTTGAGGCCGAGTTCGCCCACGGCGTGTTCCAGTTCAGCGACGGCTTCCTCCGGGTGGTGCATGGGAATCACCGCCGCCGGTGTCATGCGATCCTTGAGCGGCTCGAACAGTTCGGCTTGGTAGATGTTGAATGCCCGGCAGGCCGCGACCCGGGCTTCGGCGTCGTTGACCCGGGGCAGGCCGAGGCCCATGGTGGGGAACAGGATGGCGAAATCGATGCCGAACTCGTCCAGCCGCTCGTAGAGCAGCCGCGGCATCATCGCCGTGGCTCGATCCCGGGTATTCTTGGTGGGTGCGCCCCAGAACGCTTCCTGGGCGATGTTCTCCCGCCGTCGCTCGGTCGGCGTCATATGCAGCGACCGCCGTACCCGGTCGCCATTGATGCGCATGGCGCGCACCGCGGCGTCGCCGCCGATCTTGCGCATCGCTTTGGACATCGCCGGGCCGTACTCCAGCCAGTGCCCGTCGGCATCGATCACCGGATGTCCCAGGTCGCTGCGCAGTCTTGCCCCGTCGCTTGCCATTTCATTCCCTCCTGATCCGGTACGCTATCGTTCGGCGCATCGTCGAAGCGGGAGTTTGTACGTTCGCGGCAAATGAGGCAAGCTAAGCGTCATCGTCGCAATCGAGCCGCACCATGAAGACCGTGGCTTTGATCCAGGCCTGCCTGCTGATCGCCGTTCCCGCCGCCGCCGAGGCCATCGGCAGCGTCGATACCGAGTTCAAACTTCTCGGTCCGGATCACAAGGTGGCCGTGGAAGCCTTCGACGACGACAAGGTCGAGGGCGTCGCCTGCCACATCAGCCGCGCCGTCACCGGCGGACTGCGCGGCATCGTGGGCTTGGCGGAAGACACCTCGGACGCTTCCATCGCCTGCCGGCAGGTTGGTCCCATCCGCATCAAAGGCAAGCTCGATGCGGGCGAGCCCGTATTCAGCGAACGCCGCTCGGCCTTGTTCAAGCGCTTGAAGGTGGTGCGCTTCTGCGACGAAACCCGCAATACGCTGGTCTACCTCGTCTACAGCGAGAAGCTGGTCGACGGTTCCCCGAAGAACGCCATCTCCACGGTGCCGATCATGCCCTGGACCGCAGGCGGCACCGCATCGCCGCCGGAGCGCTGCAACGACGAGCAGTAGTCCTGCGCCGTCGGTGCGCGAGCAATGCCGAGGCCGGCTGAGGAATGCATGCTGAAAGACGGCGGATGCGTCGCCAAAGGCGCGGTCGCGTTCTGAATCCGACAACCACGCTGTGCTAGGCTCGATCCTTTTGGCGCGTTGTACGCAGCATGCGCATCTGGATGGCATGAAGACCCGGGCGCTGATCGCCGTTGCCGCTTTGGCTCTCGCCGGCTGCGCCGGCGACGATGCCGCGCCGGCGCAAGATGCCGCCCTGGCGACCGCCGACCGCAGCCTCCAAGGCCAGCGATCGGGAGCGGGTGCGGGCGTGGAGAAAAACGCCCAGCAGCCAGAGGCGGATAAGCGGAAAGACAAGCAGAATGTCGCCGCCAAAGGGGACGGTGGTGCGCAGTCCAAGGAGCAGCGCGTAGCCCGCTTCCGTGCCCTGGCCGACGCCCGATTGGAAACTCAGGCGCCGGCGGTGCCCGTGGCTGTCGCCGAAGTCGTCCGTGGCCTCATGGAAGCCTATCATCGCGGCGCTACCAACCTCACCGCCGCCCAGGAAGCCGTGGTGGTGGCCCGTACGCACGGCGTGGTCGAGGCGATCTTCGTCGAGGAAGGCGACATGGTGCGGGAAGGACAGCGCCTGGCACAGCTGGAAACGGAGCGTCTGGAACTGGAAGTCGCCCGCTCCCGCACCCAGCTGGAGAACCTCGAGGCCGCTTACCAACGCGCCGAGCAGCTTCACGAGGCGAAGATGATCCCGCCGAGCGACTACGACACGGCGCGATTCGACTACGAGGCCGAGCAAGCCAATCTGGCGCTGCGGGAATACGAGCTGCGGGAGGCCGCCATCCGCGCCACCATTGACGGCGTCATCACCCGTCGGCACATCAAGGTCGGCCACACTCTGGACAGCAGCGAGCCGGCGTTCGAGATGAAACGCCTAAGTCCTGTCGAGGCCATCGTCAACGTGCCGGAACGGGAAATCGGACGCATCCGTTCGGGCCAGTACGCGCGGGTGCTGGTGGACGCGCTGCCGGGCGCGCGCTTCGAGGGCGAGGTCTCGCGGGTCGCGCCGGAAGTCGATCCCTCCTCCGGCACGTTCCGCGTCACCGTCGCCTTGGCCAACGAAGACGGCCGCCTGAGGCCCGGCATGTTCGGCCGCGTCCAGGTGCGCGTCGACCAGCGTCCCGACGCCCTGCTCGTCCCCCTGGAGGCGGTGGTCACCTTGCGCGACAAGAGCAGCGTCTTCGTGGTGGCGGACGGCATCGCCCAGCGGCGTTCGGTGACCACCGGCTACGCATCGGACGGCAGGATCGAAATCCTCGACGGCGCCGTCGAGGGAGACCAGGTGGTGATGACCGGCCAGGACGGCTTGCGCCACGGCACGCCGGTGCGCGTGGTAGCGGGCTTCTCTCCTTGACCTCGTCGCTTGGCCCCGGCGGGGTGCCGCCCTGAGCGTCATCGCCACCGCCATCGCCCGCCCGGTGACGGTCGCCATGGCGACCCTGGCGGTGGCTTTGTTCGGCGGCCTGTCCCTGGATCGTCTGGGCCTGAACCTGCTGCCCGAGCTTTCCTATCCGACCCTGACCGTCCGCACGGACTTCGAGGGCGCAGCGCCCGCCGAGGTGGAGGAGCAGGTGACTCGTCGCTTGGAGGAGCGCGTCGGCGTCATCAATGGCCTGCGTCGGATGCACTCCATCTCCGCGGCCGAACGTTCCGACGTGGTGCTGGAGTTTGCCTGGGGCACGGACATGAACACCGCCGCGGTGGAGGTGCGGGAGAAGCTGGACTTGGCGCAGCTGCCGCTGGACATCGAGCGACCCTCGATCCTGCGCCTCAATCCCAATTTGGATCCCATCGTCCGGGCGGCGATCGTGTTGAGGAGCCATGACGGCGGAGACGACGGGGCTGCCCTTCAGCAACTGCGGCGCTACGCCGAGGACGTGGTGAAGAAGCGTCTCGACCCAGTGCTCGGCGTCGCCGCGGTGCTGGTGAGCGGCGGTTACGAGGACGAGATCGCCGTTCATGTGGACCAGCAGCGCCTTGCGCAGCTCGGCATGAGCGTGGAGGTACTAGGCCAACGGCTGCAAGCGGCCAACGTCAATCTTTCTGGCGGACGGCTCAGCGATCGAGGGCAGGAGTTCCTGGTTCGCACCATGAACGAGTTCGCCACCGTGTCCGACATCCGCGACACCATCGTCTATCAGCAGCAGGCTCGGATTTTGCGGCTGAAGGACGTAGCGGACGTCTTCGAGAGCCACAAGGAGCGCGACAGCATCATGCGCGTAGACGGCTTCGAGGCCATCGAGATCGCGCTCTACAAGGAGGGGGACGCCAACACCGTAGCCGTGGCTGCGGATGTCGACGAACGCATGGCGGAAATCGCCCGTGATATGCCGCCGGACTTCGAACTGGTGAAGATCTACGATCAGGCGGGGTTCATCTCCGCGGCCATCGACGAGGTGCGCGGCGCCGCCATCGTCGGCGCTTTCTTCGCGGTGATCGTACTGTATCTGTTCCTAAAGGATGTGCGCAGCACGCTGATCGTCACCGCCACCATCCCGGCCTCCGTGCTTGCCACCTTCGTGATGATGGACGTCTTCGACATCACCCTGAACGTCATGAGTCTAGGCGGCATCGCCCTGGCGGTGGGCATGCTGATGGACAACGCCATCGTGGTGCTGGAGAACATCGCCCGACATCGCGATGCCGGCCGGCATCGAAGCGCCGATGGTCGTCGGGATGCCGGCATCGAAGGTCGGCCCATCGCCCATGCGGCTCGCAAAGGCGCCGCCGAAGTGAGCGGCGCGGTGCTGGCATCGACGCTCACCACCATCGCGGTGTTTCTGCCCTTGGCCTTCGTGGACGGCATTGCCGGGCAGCTGTTCCGCGATCAAGCGCTTACGGTAGCGTTCGCCTTGGCGGCTTCTCTGGTGCTGGCGTTCACGTTGATCCCGATGCTGGCAGCGATCGAAGTGCGCAGCGGCGTGGGCGCGACGAATTCCGGCGCCGAGCTACCGCGTTGGCGGCGCTTGGCAGGGGCGCCGTTTCGCCACTTGGTGGCCGGAGCGTGGTCGTCGCTGGGCTGGGCCGCTCGGGGCCTGGGGCTTCTGGTCCGGCCCGTCGAGTGGGCGTTCGACCGCGGCTACGGACGTACCTTCGCCGCCTACTGCGCCCTGTTGGACGTGGCGCTTCGATTTCGCGGCCTGACGTTGCTGATCGCCTTCGCCGGTCTCGCTGGCACCGCCGCCTTGGTTCCGACGCTGCCCGTGGAGCTGATTCCGCCGCTGTCTCAAGGCCAGTTCCGGGTGGACCTGGAACTCGAACCGGGTACGCGGCTGGAAGTCACGGACGACGCCTTGACAGCCGTGCAGGAGGAGCTGCTGGCATTTGCTATCGTCGCACGCACCTATTCGGTGGCGGGAACCGGCGGCAAGCTGGACGCCACGGCCACTAGTGGTGGCGAGCAGGTGGGCGAACTCAGCGTAGTGCTGCTGGAGGGCACGGATGCCCAGGACGAAGCGTTGGCCATGTCCTTGACTCGGCGACTGCTCGCCAACGTCCCGTCCGCCCAATTCAAGGTAGATCGGCCGCAGCTGTTCACCTTCGCCACGCCGCTGGAAGTGGAGGTGTCCGGCAACGATTTGAACGACATCGAGGACGTGGCAAGGCAGCTGGCAAGCGCCATGTCCGCATCCGAATCGTTCAGCGATGTGGAATCCAGCATCCGCCCCGGCTACCCGGAACTGCAGATCGAGTTCGATCAGGAACGCACCGCCGCTGCGGGCCTGTTCGTGCCCGACGTGGCCAGCCGCGTGGTGCGCAAGATTCGTGGCGACGTGCCCACCAAGTTCACTTGGCGCGACAAGCGCGTGGACATCCGCGTCCGTCTCGACGAGGCCGAGCGCGACTCCCGGGCCGACGTGGAAAACCTGCTGGTGGATGCCGGCGGACGCCAAGTGAGGCTTGGCGCCCTAGCGGCAGTGACGATGGCCATCGGGCCGGCGGACATTCAGCGCATCGGGCAGAATCGGGTAGCCGTAGTGAGGGCCCATGTCGAGCACGGCGACTTGGCGTTGGGCGGCGAGGAAGTTTCCAGGCTGTTGACAGACATCCCGCATCCGTCGAACGTCGCCAGCCGCGTCAGCGGCCAAGCGGAGGAGATGGCGGCGTCGTTCGCGTCCCTGCGTCTGGCGCTGCTGCTGGCCTTGGTGCTGGTGTACCTAGTCATGGCATCGCTGTTCGAATCGCTGCTGCATCCGTTCGTCATCCTGCTTACCGTGCCGCTGGCCGCCATAGGCGCAGTGCTGGCGATCTTCGCCACCGGGATCAGCGTTTCCGTCGTGGTCTTCATCGGCGCGATCCTGTTGGTGGGGATCGTGGTGAACAACGCCATCGTGCTGGTGGATCGCGTCAACCGCCTGCGCCGCGACGGCATGGATCGCCGCGCCGCGGTGGCGGCCGGCGCTCGCCAGCGCTTTCGACCTATCGCGATGACCACCGCCACCACGGTGCTCGGCCTGCTGCCCATGGCTATCGGTCTCGGCGAGGCCGCGGAGCTGCGTACGCCCATGGCCGTCACCGTCATTGGCGGCCTGCTGGCGGCGACGCTGCTGACATTGGTGGTGATTCCGGTGGTGTACGATCTGGCGGACCGCAAGACGATCCACGGCGACGTGTTCGCAGACAAGCGCGAAGAGCAATCCCCTGCTTGAAGCACCCGATGGGCTTGCGGAGCGGGGATGAGGGCGCGCCGAAGCGTCATCTCGAGTTCCTTGTCGCGACTCTGGACAGCGCCCATGATCCGCGACCGCACCGCTGGCGATGCGGTGTCCGCTATCGGCCCGGCCCTATTCCTCGTCGCTCGCATTCGTTGCAACTCAGGCGTCGCGAGGACGCGATCTTCCGTAAGACGATCCAAGGACTTGACCTGGGGGACTGATGGCGCACTAAGCGACTCCGTCCAGCAGGCTCCGCCATCCGTCGAGCAAATTGGCTCCGAGCAGAGTCGAATGTCCGTCGGGTCATCAATGCTTGCCGACACTGACCGACGTTCGTCCCGCTGTCTGTGAGAATCGTGCCGAACAGCTCATGGACTATAGACACAACGTGGACTTGACGGTTTCCTCCACGGACTTCGCCAAGGGAGGAGGGACCGCATTCGCCGCCTGTCGGCGCGGGTCGAGGCGCAGGGCTGTGTCCGCTGTTCGGGAAACCTTCTTCCCGGACCTGCCTCCCTTCACGACGCCCCTGTCGGCGTCCTTCCTCGCACAACCCTCGCACAACTCCTCGCTCGATATCTCCATCTCCGCCTTCCTTGCCAGCAGGCTCTCGTCCTCCAACAGCCTTCTTCCGATAGCTCCGTGCCAACAAATCCGCGCCCAGCCCAGGCAGCCGCGCCTTCCGCATCCACGCCGCGAACCATGCCGCGCGAATCGTCCGCCGGTCGAGGCTAGGAGCGTTGTTGCGGCTGCTGCGCCGTCTCAATGCGTTCGCGCAGCTCGTCCGCGCTGCGGCATTCGATGATCCACCGGCCCGCTTCACGCAGGGCTCGATGCTGTCGATGTCGCCGATCAGCGCTGCCGCCGGGCCAGCCTCGGTGCCGAACCGCACGAGCTCCTGCAGCAGATCCCGATGGCCTTCCCTGTGACCTTCCTGACGCCTCTGCGCGCGGCAACTCCTCTCGCCATCTCTCGACCTTTGCCGCGAGCATGTCCTCTTCCTCCAACAGTCCTCTTTCCGTCCGACCCGCGCCCAGCCCAGGTAGCTGCGCCTCCCGTATCCGCTCTGCGAACAGTCGCCGCAGCGACGCATCCGCCGGGCGTCTTAGCAGCCTCGACAGCTGCGCCTCCTATGCCACCGGCTCGCCAAGCGTATCGCATTGCTCGATGCGATCCGCAGCGACAGTGCGCCATCGTCCGCCAGATGCTTCCACGCAATCCGCTTCGGGTCGAGAATGATGCAGCGCCCCGCGAAGAATTGCCGCACAACCATCTCCGAGAGTCGCACCGGGCCGCTCCAAGGTGCATCGCCATCGTAGACCACGACCGGCACCACCACCGGCAGCTCGCCGCTTGGCCCCACGCAGTAGCGCTGTCGGAGCAGGTCCTGCATGAGCAGGCCGCCGTAGACCATGGTTCGCAACGGCATGGCTCAGTCGGGGCCGGACTGGAACTCCAGAATAAGAAACAGGCGCTCCCAGGGCGGACGCCCGGCGCTCTTGCGGTAGCCGGCGGACCAGACCATGTCCGCGAACCGCCGCCGGCGCTGGTCGCCGACAAAGGCGGTGTGCTCCTTGCGCAGGAAGCGCAGGTCGAGGTCCCGCACGAGTTCGGCAGCCAGGAGCGGACCTGCGAGAAGATCGCGGATCATCGTCCGGTGCGTGAACAGGAGCTTGCTGGTGGGGTCCGTTCATGGGGCGATTGTGGTTATGGGGAAAGCGGCTGTCTGTCAGCCAACGCTGTTTTTGCTGTAGGAAATACGCCCGCCGTAATGCCGTGGGCGGTAGTCTTGCCTCGCCATCGTTTCTCTCCCGCGGGCGGTGCGTGAGACGCGAGTGCGCTGGGTGCGGGTGGACGCCCCTGGTGCTCCCGCTCGACAACACGCTTCCTGTGCTATAGGTCGCCGCAAGTTCAACGTCGATTGGTAATATTGGCCTAGATGGCGGCGGACGAGCGCCGCTTGAGAACACCGGTGCAGCCATGATTGTCTCCCGCGCAGCCATTCGTCGCCCCGTCACGGTAGGCATGGCGTTCATCGGCTTGGCCATTGTCGGTGCCTTCGCCGGCATGCGCATGTCCGTGGAGCAGTACCCGGACCAGGAAAGGCCCTACGTTGGCATGGGCATCCCCTACGGCTCCACCTCTCCCCAAGAGATCGAGCGCAACGTCACCCGGCCGGTAGAGGAGATTCTCTCCACCATCGGCGGCATCGACCGCATGTACTCCCACACCCGCACCGGCTTCGTCTGGTTGTCCATTGCGCTGAACGACGGCGAGAACGCCGCCACCAAGGGCATCGAAGCCAAGGAACTGATCGAGAGCATCCGCCACCGCCTGCCCAGCGACATCCGCCACGTTCAGCTTCGCCACCGCGACGAGGGCAGCGAGCCCATACTCTCCTTCGTGATCGCGGCACCGCACCTGGACGAGCAGGACGCTTGGCGACTGCTGGACGCTCGGGTGCGGATGGTGCTGGAGCGGGTGCCCGGGGTGAACTCGGTACACCTGTTCGGCACCGAGCAGCAGTATGTGCGCATCGCCCTGGACCCGGGCCGCCTGGAAGCCCATGGCCGCGACCTCTTGGACATCCAGCAACGCTTGGCTGAGGAGAACTTCTACATCTCCGCCGGCAGCTTCGAGCAAGCCCGACTGGAAACCCAAGTGCGTCCGCTGGGTCGTTTCCGGAATCTCGACGACATTCTCGATCTGCCGCTGGGCAACGGTCTGAAGCTGGTCGACGTGGCCGAGGTGGCCTATGTGCCCCGGGACGAGGCCGACCAGAGACGACTGAACGGCGAGGACGCGCTGGGCGTTTCCATCTACAGGAAGCCGGAGGCCAACCTGGTCGCCGTGGCGGGAGCGGTGCAGCAGGCCATGGCCGAAGCCGCCGAGGATCCGGAGCTGGCCGACGCCTCCTTCCTCACGGTAAGCGATCAGGCCGAAGCGGTGCTGGAAGCCTTGGAAAACCTGCTGCAGAACGGCGTCATCGGCGGGCTGTTGTCTACCGCGGTGCTGTTCGCCTTCATCCGCCGGCTGGCACCGGCGCTGCTGATCTCTGCCACCGTGCCGCTGGCGCTGGTCGCTACCTTGGGGGTGATGTACTTCGCTGGTCTGACGCTGAACGTGTTGTCTCTGGTGGGCCTGATGCTGGCCGTCGGGCTGCTGGTGGACAACGCCGTGGTGGTTTCGGAATCCATCGCGCTCAAACGCCGGCAGCACGGCTTGAGTCCATACCAAGCCGCCGATCTCGGCGTGACGGAAGTAGGCATGGCCATCACCGCCGGTACGCTGACCACCATCGTCGTGTTCGTGCCTATGGTGTTCATGGACGTCATGGAGATCTCGACCACCATGGCCAACGTGGCACTGCCCCTGTGTACCTCCATCCTCGCCTCGCTCTTGATCGCGACGACGCTGATTCCCGCCCTCCTGGCGCGAACGCCGGCGATGAAGCGCGAGCCCCGCTATCGAAACTTCGAGCGCTTGGCCGACGTCTACGAACGAGCCATCCTGTTTACCCTGGGGCATCGCGTCAAAGCGCTGCTGGTGGCAGCCTTGATCGGTGGTGCCGGGTGGTACGGCTATCTGCAGCTAGACGTGAACATGATGCCGGAGGAAGACAGCCGGTCTTTGCAGCTGCGGTTTTGGGTGCGCGGTACGCTGACCTTGGCGCGCATGGAGGCCATCGTCGACGATGTGGAGGCGTCGATTCTGGCCAGCCGCGACGAACTGGGCATCGGCGACGTCTCCACCACGTTCGACTACGACCGCGGCGACGTCTTCATGATCATGCGCGAGGACAGCCGGTACGCCGCATCGGTGGTGCAGGAGAAGATTCTGGAGATGATGCCCGACGTGCCCAATGTCAACTTCTACTTCCGTTCCAAGAAACGTCGGCGCGGCTACCGGGACGGCGACGGCGGCCTGGGGGTGCGTCTGATCGGCGACTCCACGGCCCGGCTCATGGAGATTTCGGACAGCGTGATCGCCGTGCTCGAACGCATGCCCATCCTCGGCAATGTCCACACCCAGGCGGAGTCCGGCCGCCAGGAACTGGCGGTGGTGCTCAAGGCCGAGCAGGCAGGCCAGCTAGGCGTGACCGCTATGAATCTCGGCCGTAGCGTCTCGGTAGCGCTGGGTGGCGTCCAGCTGCGCCGCGGCCTGGACCAGGGCGGCTGGGAGGACGCCATCCACTTGGAGATCGAAGACAAGGACGACCTTCGCTTGGCGGATCTGCGCCGGCTGCCGATATTCCTGCCGGATGGCGGTACGGTGGCCCTCGAGGCCGTGGCGGATCTGGAGTTCCGTCCGGCGCTGGGCAGCATTCGGCGCGAGAACCGAGAAACGTCGGTGACCGTGGAGTTCTCGCTGAAGGATACGCCGCCCTTGGTCGCCCGGGCCCAAGTGGAGGCAGTGATGCGCAATCTCCAACTGCCGCCGGGGTACCGCTGGGAGATGGGACGCGATTTTGATTCCGAGAGCGAGCAGTTCCGCGACATGCTGTTGCTAATCGGCGTGGCCGTCCTGCTGGTGTACATGCTGATGGCGGCACTGTTCGAGTCCGTGCTGTTCCCCAGCGCGGTGCTGTTCGCCATCGTCTATTCCGCGGTAGGCGTGATGCTGTTCCTCTGGGCCACGGACACGCCGCTGACCATGATGGCCATGACCGGGATGGTGCTGCTGGCGGGCATCGTCGTGAACAACGGCATCGTGCTGCTCAACCGCATCTTCCAGCTGCGACGCGCCGGCGCGTCGCGGGAGGAAGCCATCGTCCAGGGCGGGCGCGACCGCCTGCGCCCCATCCTCATGACCGCCGCCACCACCGTGGCTGGCCTGACTCCGCTGGCGGTGGGCGATGTGCGCGTCGGCGGTTCCGGCGAGAGCTACATGCCCATGGCCCGCGCGATCATCGGCGGACTCTCCTTCGCCACCTTGGTGACGCTGCTGCTGACGCCCCTGCTCTACGTCCACTTCGACAACCTCAAGCGCGGCGCAGTGGGGTTCTGGCGCAACGCCACGGCGTCGTCGGCGGACTCGTTGGCGGAGTAGCAGCGAAGCAACATCCGGCTAAGCGAGTGGCGATTCGGAGAACGCCCTGGCCGTGCTGCGTCGCCACGACTTCGATGCCGCTGTGCCTGCGCCCGATGACCGTCCTGCACTCGAACCCGCGCCGGCGCGACGGCTGTACGAGACGATCTTCCTGCCGCTCTGCGCGGAGATGCCGGATGCGGAAGCGCAACGCATGGCAGCCGTCCTATGCGCGAACGTCGCATCCGGGGTCGGTCGATGATGCCAGAGCGTTCCGCCTCGCCGATTTCCCCCTCAATCGAACAGGCCCTGGAACCTCGGCGCTTCGTTGCTGGTGCGGGCTTCGCGGAGGCAGCGCGCCAGCACCGGCATGCCGTCGCGGATGTCGTCGTCGGCAACATGCCCGAAGGCGAGACGCAGATAGGGGACGGGCTCGCCGCGGATGTGGAAGTTCGACCCCGGCGCGTAGAAGAAATCGTGTTCGGCGGCGACGCGAGCCAGCTTCTCCTGGTCCACATCGTCCGGGAACCGCACCCAGACGAACAGACCGCCGGCGGGGTTGGACGACACGCAGACGTCCGCCGCCGCTTCCCGAAGCCCGTCCACCACTAGGTTCTTCTTCACCTTGAGCGCCTCGTTCAACTCCTCGGTGAGCGACCAGACCCCTTCCTTGTAGAGCTCCGCCACCACCGCCGCGGCGAGGTAGTTGCCGCCGGCGTCGTGGCGGCGGGCGAGGATGGCGTTCAGCATCTTCGGCGGGGCGTAGAGATAGCCCAGCCGCAGCCCAGGCGCGAGGATCTTCGAAAGCGAACACAGGTAGATGACGTTTTCCCAGTCCGACAGGGCGTACAGCGCTGGCGGCTTGTCGCCATCGTAGTGGACGTCGCCGTAGCAGTTGTCCTCGATCACCGGAATATCGCGCCGAGCGGCGACCTCGATCAGCGCCCGGCGGCGTTCCACCGGCATGACGGCACCGGTGGGGTTCTGGTAGGTGGCGAGCGCGTAGATGAACTTGGGCTTGCGCTCGTCGCCAAGTTCGTCGAGTTTCGCCTCCAGCAGTTCGATGCGCATGCCGTGCTCGTCCACGGGAATGCCCACCATGTCGATGCCCAGTGCGCGGTAGGCGCCGATGGTGCCGGAGTAGGTGACCTCCTCGCAGATCACCGCATCGCCGGGCTTTGTCAGCGCTTCGGCGACCAAGGTGACGGCCTGCATGGAACCGTTGGTCAGCGCTAGCGCGTCGGCGTCCACAGCGACGCCTTCCCGCTCCGATTCCCGTCGCGCCATGGCGAGGCGCAGCCCACGGTGGCCGAGCTTGCCGGGATAGTTGGTAAGTTCAGCGTACTCGTTGGCGATGGCATCCCGGGCGGCGCGTTGCAGGCGCTCGACGGGAAAGGTGTCCGGATTCGTGCGCCCGACGGCGAAGTTGAAGATCCGTTCAGCCATTGCCGGCCGCCAAGCCGTTGCCGACGAGGTAGCGGTAGCTCCGCTCCACCGCCGACATCATGTCGGTGTCGCAGGCGTCGAGCTCGACGATCACCCATTCCAGCACGTCCGCATCCGCCGCCTCGATCACGCCAGCGATATCCATGCTGCCTTCGCCTACCGCGACGTGGGCCCTGCCTTGCTCGAGGGGGCCGTCCTTGATGTGCAGCAGCGGTGCGCGATGCTTCACCCGTGCCACTTCCGCGGCTGCGTCCACGGTGCCGAAGTTGGCGGCCCAGTAGGTGTCCACCTCGAACAGCACCCGGGGGCAGCGCTCGGCGATATGCCGGTAGCCGAGCTTGCCGTCGATCTCGGCGAACTCCCACCAGTGGTTGTGCAGGAAGAGCTCGATGCCGTGGGGCTCCAGGGCATCGATCAGCGCATTCACCGTGTCCGCGGTGCGCTTTACGGCATCGAGGTCGGCGAAGTCTTCGGGGCCGAAGCCGCCGGCGGCGCGCGTCAGGCCGAGGGCTGCCACGGTGTCCACCACTTCCGCAACATCGACGCGATTGGCCCAGGGATGGTGGCTGGAAGAAACCGCCATGCCCAGACCCTCCACCTGGGCCTTGAATGCCGCCGGGCTCTTGTCGAACAGGTTGAACGGCTCCACTCCCTTGTAGCCGATGGCGGCGAGGCGTTCGAGCACGGCGTCGAAGTCCTGCTGGGATTCCTCGCGCAGCGAATAGAGTTGCACCGAGATGGGCTTCATAGCTTGATTTCGTCTCCCGTTTGCGCGGATTGGTACAGGCCGTCGAGGATGCGCTGCACGGCGAGGGACTGCTTCACCGTCACCAGCGGCGTCTCGCGGCCGAGAATGGCGTTGACGAAGTTGCGTACCCGGCTGTCCACCGGGTGGGCGGGCTGCGGCGCGGCCGGGTTCTGAATTACCTGGTAGCCGTCCTGGCCGTCGCGGTACAGCTCGCGGCCGTAGGTGTCCAGGGTGGCGTCGGTGCCGTACAACACCACGCTCATGTCGTTGTCCGTGCGCTGATGCAGCGCCCAGGCAGCCTCGATGGCTACCGTGGCGCCGTTGCCGAACTTCACCAGACCCGTGGCGAAGTCGTCCACGTCGAAGCGCTGGTCGATGATCTCCGACTGCCCCCAGTTGCCATTGCCCAGGCCCCGATGGCCGAAGTTGGTGTATGTCGCGCCGGAGACGCTTGCCGGTTCGAAGTTGTCCATCAGGTACAGCGCCGCATCGAGCATGTGGACGCCGATGTCCAGCAGACCGCCGCCACCGGCGGTTTCCTGATGGGTGAACCAGCTGCCGATGCGGGGAATGCCGCTTCGTCGCCGCCAGAACGCCTTGGCGTGGAATACGCTGCCGAGGTCGCCTCGCTCGACCATGCCCTTGGCGGCCTGCACCGCGGCACCGAAGCGCTGGTTCATGCCCACCATGAATATCCGGCCTGAAGCTGCCGCGGCGTCGGCCACCGACCGCGCTTCGGCATAGTTCATGGAGAAGGGCTTTTCCAGCAAGGCGTGCTTGCCGGCGGCCAGTGCCGTTCGGGCGCATTCGGCGTGGAAGCGATTGGGCACGGCGATGTAGACGGCGTCCACATCGCTTCGAGCAATCGCCTCGTCGGCGCTGGCCAGCACGGACGGCACGGCGAAGCGCTGGGCGAAGGCGTTGGCGCGAGCCGCGTTCGGGTCGGCGATAGCGACCATCCGCACGTCGTCGCAGGCGGCGAGCTCCATGCCGGTGGCGTGGGCGATGCTGCCAGCGCCGATGATTCCCAAGCCGACTTTCGCCATATTGCCCTCCGCCGATGAATAGTGCCAATGGTAGCCCGGTTCCGGCGCCGGCGCTTGCCGATCGCGGCGCGTCGTTATGGCATCATTGGCATCTTCGCCGAGACGCCAGCGACGATTGCCGTGCGCCGCACCGCCGCCTCCTGTGTCTGGTCCTTGCCGGCGCAACCGCTGCGCCGCTGGCGGAGCAAGTGCCCCTCTAACGCTTCTTCGAATCGGCACGGGCGACCGGCATCTCCATTTCTCCCGACGGTCGCCACCTTGCGGCGATTATCGGCGCCTTGGTCGAGATGCGGAACAGCGAGACCCTGGAATACGAAGGCGGCTTCGATGTCAGCGGCAACGGCGAGGAAGTACACGACTATTGGCGGGTGAAAGACGAGCGAGCGATGATCGCCACCCACCGCCAGATTTTCGGCTACGAAGCTCCCGCGCTCACCGGCAACTACTACGCCTGAAGCGTCGATGACGGCAAGCGGTTTTCACCCTACCGGTCCGAGCGCGCTGCGTCATCGGCCATGTCGGCATCTACGATCTCGGCATGCTGCGGCGCAAAGGAGACATCGGGCGAACGAACAGCGGCTGGCGCAACCTGGCGCACCGGGTGGGCGAGGACGAGAGCGAACATCGCGCCCAGTCGCCGGCACACAACGCGCACCGCATCCGAGCCCCGGTGATGCTCTCTCCCACGGCGGCCGCGACCTTCGTGCCCGCCGGAACATGCCGAAGCCATGCGGACGGCGCTGGAAGAGCATGGCGTGCCGGTGGTGTCCCTGGTCGAAACCCGGGAGGCGCACGGGCTTCTACGACGACGAAAATCGAATCCGCTCGTACCGGGAGATCCTCGCCTTCCTGCGCAAGCACGCCGCGGGCTGACGGCAAGGTAGCGGCGAGATGCGGAAGGTTGCGAACCGTCTGGTCCTAGGAATGCTCCGAACAAGCGATCGCGATGCATCATGGTTGTCATGGAACGAGTTTGGTGCGAGCAGGCGTGATGTCGGCCCGGACGACGTTAGCGGACTTGGGATGCGATGCGAAGAAGCGGGCGGCGCGGACGGATCGCCCCGCTGCCGAGGTCTGCCAGCCTGCCGATCGGCGACCGGGGCCGAGGCGGGAGCAGTGCGCCCGAATCACGCAAGATCATGCGATTCGGGTCCGAAATCCACCTCGAGCGTCGAGACGAACCGGTGCCAGCCGCCTCCCTGCCCTGTCCGGCCTCCTCCCCTTCGCTGCAACGCCGTCGCGCACCTGTTCAGACCTTCCCTAGCAGAGCCTACGCCGATGTCGCCCGCTCTTCCTTCACCAACAGCATCAGCGTCACGCCCACGCCGAGCAGGATGAGAACCGAACTGAAGCCGACGCGCTGGCTGTCGAACAGGCCGGTGAAGAACGCCACCAGGATCGGCGCCACGAACACCGTCACCTGTCCCGACAGCGCGTACAGGCCGAAGAATTTGGTCATCTCCCCTTCCGGCGCGATGCGGGCGAGCAGGGTGCGGCTGTTGGCATAGGCCGAGGTGATGAACAGCGCGAACAGCACTGAAACGCCCAGATAGGCGATCTCCGGCAAGGTTCGGAAGAACGCGAAGTCCCACAGCGGCTGATCGAGCCCATCGAACTCGATGAAGAAGAGGGTGGTCGGCGTGATGGAGACCGCCGCCAAGAGGGCAACGAAGTTGCCGGCGATGGTGAAGACGATGGCCTTCTTGGAGCCGACCAGATCGTCCAGCCAACCGCCGATGAAGCCGGCGGCGATGGCGAACACCGTCAGGAAGACGCCCACCAGCAGCCGCTCGGCACCGCCCCAGCCGAAGATGCCGGTGGCGTAGATCATGTAGAACGTCATGATCGCCACCTTGCCGTCGTTGAAGAACATCCGCGCCAGCAGGTACAGCGCGATGTTCCGATACTTCAAGACCTGTCGAATCGTCCGCACCACATCGGCGATGCCGGCCCGGATCGCCTGCTTCACCGTGGACCCCGTGCCGCTTTGATCCGGCGTGAAGAAGAACAGGGGCAGCGCGAACAACACCAGCCAAACGGCGGCGATGGGCGCGGCGATGCGGTCGTGCTCGAACATGTCGGTGTCCAAGCCGAACATCACTTCGTCCGGCAGCCAGTCCCAAGTCAGCAAACCCGACGCCGGCAGCGCGAAGGCGTACAGCATCGCCCCCAGGATGATCAACGCGCCGCCGTTGCCGAGCGCCAGCCCCCAGCCGGATACCGTGCCTAGGCGATGATAGGGCACTACCGACGGCAGCATGGCGTTGTGGAACACTTCGGTGAATGCGAAGCCGGTGCCGGCGACGGCCAGCGCCACGGCCAGCATGACGATGCCCGCTCCGGCATCTCCAGGCACGGCGAACCACAGCAGCACGATGGCCGGCACCATCATGGCGATGAACGCGGCGATCCACGGCTTGCGGCGTCCCACCTTGTCCGCGATGGCGCCCAGCAAGGGGGCGAGGCAAGCCGTCACCACGCCGGCGAAGCCGTTGATGTAGCCCCATATCTCCTGGCCACGCACCGGATCGCCGATCACCTCGGCGGAGAAGTACGGCCCGAAGATGTAGATGACGATGAGAATGTAGTAGGGGTTGCGCGCCCATTCGAACAGCGCCCAGCTCACCTGACCCGTCGTATTGGCGTAGGCGCGGCCGTTCACGAGCGCGGCACCGCTCCGGTCGCCTCCTCCCAGGCGCGGCGGACGACGAACTCTCGATCCAGCGTCATCACCAGCGGGATCGAAATGGGCTCGTATCCGGCATCCGCGACGATGTCCCCGTTGGCTTGGGTTTCCGCCAGCGTCCAGCCGTTTTCCGCCGCTTTCGTGGCCACCGCCGCGAGCTCTTCGATGAACGTCCGGAACTGCCGCAGGCCGGCGCGGTCGGAAAGTTCGCCGTGGCCGGGGATGACCTGCTCGAAAGGCAGTTCGGCAACGCGATCGAGGGTCTCGCCCCAAAGCTGTACGCTGCCGCCCGCCTCCAAGTCGATGTTGGGGTAGCGCCGGTTGAAGTAGAGATCGCCAGCGTGCAGCACGCCGTCTTCGACGAACAGCGCCACCAGATCGCCATCGGTATGGCCGCGTCCGGGATGCAGCAGGCGGATGGTCTTGCTGCCAAGGGCGATTTCGTGCTCGTGCTCGAAAGTCTCGTTGGGCAGCAGCGGCGCGTGGTCGCCCGTCCAGTACGAGGCGTCGCGCTCGCGCAGATGAACCAGCGTCCGCTCGGTGGCGACCACCCGCGTATCGACGGGAAATGCGGGATTGCCGTGGGTGTGGTCGAAGTGGTAGTGGCTGTTGACGATCACCGCCACGGGTTCGCCGGTCAGCGCTTGCGCAGCCTCGAGGATCGCCGCGCCCTGGCTGGCGAACGTCATGGTGTCCACGATCACGGCCCCCGCGCCGGTTTTCAGCACCGCCACGTTGCCGCCGAGGGGGCTTTGGATCATGTGCAGATCGTCGGCGACGCGTACGATCCGCAGGCCCACCAGCGCTTGGCCTGCGAACCAGACGACGAGGGCGAGGGCGAGGACGGCGGCGGCGAGCGCGACGACGATCTTGCGCATGGACAGCATCCTGACGGTAGGCCCATCGTAGCTTGATCCGCCCTTGGTCGCCATCGCCGTCGTTGCGGGGCAATGGCTCAGTTTGAATCCGTGTCGTCATGCTGCATCGCGCAGCCACAAGATGCAGGGTATGGATCGGTATCGAATACCGCAGGCAGTGGCACGGCTCATCCAAAGCCAAACGCAGACACTGCCCTCTCCGGAGGCTGCGCCGAGTCTGCAAGTTTGAATTGCAACTTCAAATTATCACGATGTTTTGAAGTTCATGTTCAAAAGGAACGCGTAGCTGCCGCCATCCGGCACAGAGACCTTCTTGCTGTGGGGCCGCGCCAGACCGGCATGAGCACACTGCTGCGGCAGCGCTATTCCGACTGCCGCTGGATCGATCTGCTAAAGACCGAGGAGTTCCGCCGCCACATGGCGAACCCGGAGTTCCTGCGCCAGGAGATCGAGGCCGAAGACGTGCCGGCCGGCAGCCAGATCGTCATTGACGAGGTGCAGCGGGTACCGGCCCTGCTCGACGAGGCGCATTGGCTGATCGAAAACCGGGGCTTGCGTTTCGCGCTGCGCGGTTCGAGCACCCGGAAGGTGCGGCGCGGCGCCGCCAACCTGCTTGGCGGTCGCGCCCAGCGCTACCGGCTGCATGGCCTGACTACGCCCGAGCGAGATCGCCGGCGCGGATGCGGCTTCGACCTGGACCGGCTGCTCAATTACGGCTACTTGCCGCGCATGGTGGCCGCCGCACGAGCCAATCGGCTGCTCGATGCCTAGCCGGCCACCTCAAGGAGGAAGTGGCGGCGGAGGGCCTGTGCGCAACCTGCCGACGTTTTCCCGGTTCCTCGACGCCGCGGCGCTCAGCGACGGCGAGCGGATCAATTTTTCCAACATCGCCAGCGACTGCGGCATATCCAGCCATACGGCGAAGAGCTATTTCGAGATTCTGGAGGACACGCTGCTCGGGCGCTGGCTGCCGGCGTATCGCCAGCGGCCCAAGCGGCAGCTGGTCGGCGCACCGAAGTTCTACTTCTCGGATGTCGGCGTCGTCAACAGACTGGCTCGCCGAGGGCACCTGTCCTCCGGTTCGGAACTCTACGGCAGGGCCTTCGAGAATTGAGTGTTCGATGAGCTGTTGGCCTTTGTGGACTATAGGGACCACGATGGCCGGCTGGCCTACTGGCGGCTCGCCGACGGCACAGAGGTGGACTTCGTGCTCGGCGGTGCGGACGGCCTGGAGCTCGCCGTCGAGGCCAAGGCCAGTGCGCGCATCGCGCCCCGGCACCTCAAGGGTTGCGCAGCTTGGCGCAGGATCATCCCGGCATGCCGCCGCCGCGTGGCGGCATGCCTGGAACCACGTTCCCGGCGCACGGAAGACGGCATCGACATCCTGCCGTCCGCGCGGTTCGCGCGCTGGCTCTGGGAAGGCCGGCTCGTCTAACGGCGCTCGGCAGCTGGCGCATGGATTCCGCGACTGTCCCAGCAGGGCGCACACGGGCGATCCGGCGACAGGTCGCGAGTTTCAGTCGTGGTCGTACCCGCTAGGGGCGCGTACGGGCGATCCGACGACGCAGTTCGGCACCCGTGGCGCAGTCCATGATCCAGTCGCCAGCCTCGGCCAGCAGCGCCGCATCGTCGATGCCGGACAGCCAGCCTGCCAAGGCGGCGGCCGTCTCCGGGCCGAAGCGGCGCGCCGCCAGCTGCCGCAGCAGCGTCCGCTGGCCTTCCGCCCGGCCTTCCGCCCGGTGCTCGCGCAGCAGAGGATCGTCGTCCGGCCCCGTGCCCTCCCGTTCGCCCAGTACCCGACCTACCCGCCGCAGCACTGCCGCCGTCTGCTCCGACAGCGCCGTCTCGTTCAGTGCTTGGTGGATATCCTCTGCCGTCCAGCCCGGAAACGCGCGGCTGGCCGCGGCCGTCCGGTAGAAGCTTCCCACCAGCAGGTGGATCGTCAGCCCCGGACGCATCCCCGACGGGAAGCGCTGCCGCCGGTCGGGAACCTCCACCCACAGTTCCGGTACGCCCCACGCTTGGTACAGCGCCAGCTTGCCGCCCCGCACGTCCGTGGTGTGGTCCGTCTCAAGAACCACGTCCGGGAACTCGTCTTCGCCCACCACCACGGACTTGCGCTCCAGCATTCTCGCCCGCTCCGGGTGCAGGTACACGCACTGGTCCGGCTCCATCGCGTACTGCCGCTCGCCCGTATCGTCGCGACGCTCCAGGGTCAGCGTGCCGTAGCAGCCGACGGCGCGGCCGCGCTCGCCGGCGATGCGGGACGCCAGCATCGCCAAGCTGCACCCTGGATATTCATGGACCGCGGTAGTCACGGGCACCACCCAGGCCATCTCGGCGCGAGCGTCCCAGAACTCGATGTGGCGCTTGCCGGCGTCGTACTGCTCGGCAGTAAGGCGGATGGCCACGCAGCCGGGGAAGTGGAGCGTCGCGCCGTTGGCGACGGCCGGGTCCGCAGGTCGGCACAGGGGGCTTGCGGTGGTGGGCAATGTCTGCGGGGCGAACATGTCGGCATTGTAGGGGTGTCGGGGCTGCGTGTCATGGCTTGCGTTCGGCGCGACCCGATGGTCGAGGCGACGTTCGCGGCGCTCGGTGCCGAGTGGTGTCACGGTCGGCGTTCCTCCCTCGCCTGGAAAGGTGCTGGCGGGGAACCGTATTCCTTTCGCGGCGGGATGTATGCAGCATATCTCTCACATGGTCCGTGGCCGATCTCTCGCATTTCGCGGGATGCCGCGGCCGGCTGGTAGTGCCCTCCCGGAAGCGCGAGTCCCCGCCTGCATTCGAACGCAAGCGCGGGATCGCTCCCCGCGTTTGCGCCCAAGCGCAGGGGATGCGTCATGGCGGATGCCGGCCCCAGGCGGACGCTGAGCAACGGAATACCGTACATCCACGAGCGGATGGACGCCTGCTGCCCGCGGGCCGAAGCCGAGGGTTCCGTATGGGCGGCGTACAAGCCCTCTACCGGTCCGACACCTTCCGCAGGCGCGGACGGCACCGGTTGGTCGCGGGTCCACTGTCGCTGGACAACGGAGACCGGCCGGCGGAACTCTCGCTTCTGGAAGTGTTCTCGGGCGGGCGATCCAATATCTGTGTATTCGATCTCGTGTCCACGGCCTCCCTAGGCCACACGCCCCAAGCGGTTTTTCCGTTGCCGTCGATGTCCACCTGGGCGGCAGCGCATTTCATCGGAGTGTTCATGGTAGGGCCCGCAGGACGGCTTCGACCTCAAGCCGTGTCGTCGATGCCCGATTCGACGTCCAGCGAACGGGGCCCTTGACACCGCCGCCTGCCTCTACGTTCAATCGACAGCGGCAGGCAGACTAGGGCGGAGGCATCCTGTGGCGAAGTTGCAGATGGGCTTGGTGGGCGGCGGCGAGGGGGCATTCATCGGTGCCGTGCATCGCATGGCGGCGGAACTCGACGGCCGCATTCGCCTTGCCTGCGGCGTGTTTTCCAGCGACCCGGCCAAGAGCCGCAAGGCTGGCGTGAATCTCTACGGCATCGAGGCGCAGCGCAGCTACGGCAGCTACGCGGAGATGATGCAGCGCGAGGCGGAGCGCGCTGCTGCCGATCGCATGAACTTCGTAGTGATCGCCACCCCCAACCATACCCACTTCGCCATCGCCAAGGCGGCGCTGGAGGCCGGCTTCCACGTCATGTCCGACAAGCCCGCCACCTTCAACCTCGCCCAAGCGAAGGAGCTCGCCGCGCTGGTGGCGAAAAAGGACCTAGTGTTCGGCCTCACCCACAACTACACCGGCTATCCCATGGTGAAGGAAGCCCGCCAGCTGGTGCGCTCGGGCGCCTTCGGCAAGGTGCGCCGGGTGGTGGTGGAATACCTCCAAGGCTGGCTGGCGGATCGTCAGGAGGCGGAGGGCAACAAGCAAGCCGAGTGGCGCACGGATCCCGCCCGCTCCGGTGCCGCCGGCTGCATGGGCGACATCGGCACCCACGGCGAGAACCTGGTGGAGTACGTTACCGGACTGCGCATCGAATCCCTGTGCGCCGACCTCGCCACCTTCGTGCCCGGGCGCCGGCTGGAGGACGACGGCAACGTGCTGCTGCGCTTCGAGGGCGGCGCCAAGGGCGTACTGTTCGCCAGCCAAGTCGCCGTGGGCGAGGAGAACGGTTTGAAACTGCGCGTCTACGGCGAAGCCGGCGGCTTGGAATGGTCGCAGATGGAGCCGAACTCGCTGCTGGTGCGCTGGCCCGACCGGCCGTACGAAGTGCGTCGCACCGGCGGCCCCGGGGTTGGCGAGGCCGCTGCCGACGCCACCCGTCTGCCGGCTGGCCATCCCGAGGGATTTCTGGAAGCGTTCGCGCTGCTGTATCGCAATTTCGCCCATACCCTGGAAGCGAAGAGCGCAGGACGCAAGCCGACATCCGAGAATCTGGACTTCCCCTCCATCGCCGACGGCGTACGCGGCATGGCGTTCATCGAAACCGTGGTCGCCAGCGCCGAGGCCGGCGCGGCATGGCTTGCGTTTCACGACTGACCAACAGGAGAACGCGATGAAGACGCTCAAAGGCCCGGCGATCTTCCTGGCCCAGTTCATGGCCGACGAAGATCCGTTCGACAACATCGAAGCCATGGCGGAATGGGCGGCGAAGCTGGGCTTCGTCGGCATACAGGTGCCCATCGGCAATCCGGCGTTCATCAATGTCGCCAAGGCCGCGCAGAGCAAGGACTACTGCGATGAACTCGCCGGCCGGGTGCGCGACTGCGGCGTCGAGATCACCGAGCTCTCCACCCACCTCGAAGGCCAGCTGGTGGCCGTGCATCCGGCCTACGATCGGCTGTTCGACGGCTTCGCTCCCGCCGAACTGCACGGCAAGCCGGCGGCGCGCACCGAATGGGCCATCCGGCAAGTGAAGCTCGCCGCCCAGGCCAGCCGGAATCTGGGTCTTGCCGCCCATGTCACGTTCTCCGGCGCCTTGCTGTGGCCGATGATGTATCCTTGGCCCCAGCGTCCTGCGGGGCTGGTGGATACCGGCTTCGCCGAACTCGCGCAGCGCTGGCGGCCCATCCTGGACGTGTTCGAGGACTGCGGCGTGGACTGCTGCTACGAGATCCACCCCGGCGAAGACCTGCACGACGGCATCACCTTCGAGCGCTTCCTGGCCGCAGTGGACGACCATCCCCGCGCCAACATCCTCTACGACCCCAGCCACTTCATCTTGCAGCAGCTGGACTATCTCGCCTTCATCGACATCTACCACCCGCGCATCAAGATGTTTCATGTCAAGGATGCGGAGTTCAATCCCACCGGCCGCGCCGGCGTCTACGGCGGCTATCAGGACTGGCTGGAGCGCCCCGGCCGCTTTCGCAGCCTTGGCGACGGGCAGATCGACTTCCGCTCCATCTTCTCGAAGTTCGCCGGCTACGACTTCGACGGCTGGGCGGTGCTGGAATGGGAATGCTGTCTGAAGCACCAGGAGGACGGCGCCAGAGAAGGTGCCGAGTTTATCCGCGATCACATCATCCGGGTCACGGACAAGGCGTTCGACGACTTCGCGTCCGCCGGCACGGACGAGGCGGCCAATCGGGCAGTGCTGGGCTTGGGCAGCGAGTAGCGCTTGCAGCGACGAAAACGACGCCGATCTCGGATGCTGCCCCGACGCGGCTACGGGCATCCAACGGCGCCTATGAATCGACAGCCGAAGAGTAGCTCGGCTTTGCTGCGAGCTTCGGTGCCGGTAGGAGCAAGGGAGGTGCGCAAGCCGTTCCCACCCGACTTTGCTATGCGTCGGCCTAGGATCGGGGCCGCGGCCACGGCTTTCAGCGCCGGGCCGGGTTGGGAACGGGACCACCACCAGCCCGGGCGGCGAATACGCGGATGATTTCCTTCCAACTCAACGGCGCTCGCGTCGATGCGGATGTGAATGCCGATACGCCGCTGCTCTATGTATTGCGGGCGCAGGGCGACAAAAGCGCCAAGTTCGGGTGCGGAGCACAGCAGTGCGGCACCTGCCGGGTGCTGGTGGACGGCGAACCGGTCTATGCCTGTACCGCTCCGGCGGCGTCGGCCGCTGGCTGCTCGGTGGAAACCGCCGCCGGCCTCGATACCGCGGTGCGCCAAGCGCTGGTCCGGTTCAACGCCAGCCAGTGCGGCTATTGCTTGACCGGCATCGTCGTGGCCGCCGAAGCTCTGTTCCGCCGCAATCCGCATCCGTCACGGTCGGAACTGCAAGCTGCGCTGGATTCCCAGCTCTGCCGTTGCGGCTCGCATCCCCGGGTGCTGCGCGCTCTGGAAAGCATCGCGGCCGGAACTGCCGACCGCGCCGACCCGCCGGATCTGGCGCCGCGGCTTCCATCCCCGGCTGCCGCGCACGCTGGAAAGCCTGGCGCAAAACTGCCGGCGGCGCTGCGCGCGCTGCCACGGCTTGCGCGCTGGATCGCGTTCGTCGAAGGCAAGCGCATCGTGGCGCATACGGGCAAGGTGGAGATCGGCCAAGGCGTCCTGGCCGCGCTCGGGCTGATCGTCGCTGAAGAACTCGACGTCGATCCGGGACGCATCGATGTGCTGCCGGCGCGAACGGATCGTTCGCCCAACGAGGGCGTCACCGCCGGCTCCATGTCCCTGGAAACCAGCGGCGCTGCGCTGCGCCAGGCGGCGGCTTGGGCGCGCCGCTTGCTGCTGGATCGGGCTGCTGCCGAACTGGGCGTGCCGGCAAGCCGCTTGGTGGTCGTGGACGGCGAAATCTCCGCGCCCGGCATCAATGCGCCGACGGACTATTGGCAACTGCAAGCAGGAGCGTTCGACTTCGAGATCGCCGAGTGGACCCGAGAGAAGGATCCGGCCCGCTACCATTGGATCGGCCGTGGCCGATGGCCGCGGCGGGATCTTGAGGCCAAAGCCCGGGGCGATGCGGTTTTCGTCCACGATTCGAACTGCGATCTCCATGCTCGAGTGGTGCGTCCACCGTCGTTGCGGCATCGCCTTGTGCATCTCGACGCCGCGGTAGCGGCACCGGCAGAACTCGTGGTGGACGGCAGCTTCGTCGCCGTGGCGCATCCCGACGAGTACCAAGCGGTGTGCTTGGCCGAACGCGTGAAGGCACGGGCGACATGGCGGCGAATCGGTGCCGTCGGCCTCGATGGCACCCTGGGCGACCAGCTGCGCCGCCACGAAGCCGGCGCGTTTGCTCTCGATGGCGATCTCCCCGTCGCGCGGCCGGTTCGCGCATTCGCCACCGCCTACCGGCGCAGCTATTCGCGACCCTTCCTCATGCATGCCTCCTTGGCCCCTTCGGCGGCCAGCGCGCGCTACGCCGAGGGCGCTCTGACGGTGTGGTGCGCCAGTCAAGGCATCGAACCGCTGCGCGGCGTTCTCGCCCGGCTGCTGGGCATGGAACCCACTCGCATTGTCGTCGCGCATCGGCAAGGTGCCGGCTGCTACGGCCACAACGGTGCCGACGATGCCGCTGCGGACGCTGCGCTGGTGGCCCGCGCCCTGCCCGGCAAGACGATCCTGCTGCAATGGTGCCGCCAGGACGAGCACAAGTTCGAGCCCTACGGGCCTGCCATGCGGGTCGAGCTCGGCGCCAATCTCGATGGCAACGGCCGCATTTCCCATTGGCGTCACGAGGTGTGGAGCTTCACCCATGCCGGGCGGCCGTCGCCGCGCAGCCCGGGCGTGGACGTCCTGCCCGCTTGGCTGCTCGAGGAACCGTTAGCCCCCAGTCCAGCCGCGCCCAGGCTGGCGCCGGAATCCGGCATCCACCGCAACGCGCTGCCGCTGTACCGGTTTCCAGTGCAGGAGGTGGTCAAGCGGTTCGTGGCGAACTCGCCGCTGCGGACCTCGTCGCTGCGCGGCCTGGGCGCCTATTGCAACGTATTCGCCATCGAGTCGTTCATGGACGAACTCGCCGCGGCCGCCGACGTGGATCCAGCAACGCTTCGGCGCTGGCATCTCGATCACGACGAACGTGCCCGCCGGGTGCTGGATGCGGCTGTGGAACTGGCTGGCGGCTTGCAGGGCCCGCGGGGCATGGCGATCGCCCGCTACAAAAACCGGCAGTGCTGTGCCGCCGTAATCGTCGAGGTGGCGGTGGACGACGACGCCAGCATCCGCGTACAACGGGCCTGGATCGCCGCCGATGCCGGTCGCGTGGTGGATCGGGACGGACTCGTCAATCAGCTCGAAGGCGCTTTCGTGCAGGCATTGTCCTGGAGTCTCAAGGAGGCGGTGGCGTTCGACGCCGACGGCGTGACCAGCAGCGATTGGGCCAGCTATCCGATCCTGCGCTTCAGCGAAGCCCCGCGCATTGAAACGATGCTCGTGGACTACCCCGCTCTCGATCCGCTGGGCGCCGGCGAAGCCGCTGTGGGGCCTGCCGCCGCCGCGCTCGCCAACGCCGTCTTCGCCGCCACTGGCATACGCGTCCGGGATTTGCCGCTGACGCCGGACCGGCTGCGGCAAGCGGCTTCCCGTTGAGGCGGACACGTCGGCTCCATCGGCTTGCCGACCAGGTGGGCGGAGCGAGGCGGTGCCCAAGACACGGTGGACACGTCGGCGCTGCCGGCTTGCGCACCAAGGGACTCGGGCAGGCCAGTCGGCGGCGGTGCCCTTGCGCTATCGTCTGCGCCGTCAGCATCGCGTTCAGCCGTTGCTTCTACTCGCCCTCGTCGACGACCTCGAAGCGCATCGCCTTGTTGCGCATGGCGGGTACGAGTTCCGCCCAGTCCGCCTTGCGGGCATGTCGGGAGCAGGTGTCGAACACCGAGCGCTTGTAGGCGGTATCCGAGGAATGCTTGAGGTGGAGGCCCTTGGTCTCCACCACGAACACTTGATGGAATTCGTCGTCGGTGTCCGGCTCGTCTGACCGCAGCGTGAGGATGAAGTCCGCGTAGATGCGTTGGGGGGTTCCAGCCCTGCACATAGTAGTCTTGGCGAGACCGGTTCCGATACCAGAAGAACAGGCGTGCTTGCTGATCCAGGTAGGTGGCCACCTTGTTTTCCAGTCCATTGAGTTCATCCTCGGCGATGCGGCCGAACAGATTGCGCTGGTATTGGCCACCATCCTCGCGGTTGGCCTGCTTTGTCTTCGCCGTTTCGATCTCCTTGGGCAGGCGATTGAACTGCAAGTCGTCCGTCGCCACGAGGAAGCGCATCGTTCCCGCTTCCAGCAGTTCCGAAAATACCCGGCGCGATAGGCGGTCGCGTTCCTCTTCCAGATGCCGACGCAGCGCTTCAAGAACAAACGTGTAGTTCGAGGCCACCTGTTCGTGGGGGTGCTTTTGCAGCAACGCGCCGAACACCCGCCGGGCGGCCTCGCTTCCGCGCCATGGATTGGGCATGACGTCGAGCAGGTGGCTGGACGCGAAATAGTAGTCGATGACGCCTTGCGAAACCGCTCCCCGACTAGCCTCTTCGGAATGGGCCAGGAGCGGTACCGCGTCCAGTCCAGCGCGCAGGTCGAAATCCCACTGGCCGTTTTCGCCCAAGGGCAGATCGAAAAAGGCGCTTGCGTCCACTTCATCCCATGGCATTCGGGAAAGGATATCCGTTTCGTAATGCACCAGCCGCCACTCGCCGCCGTCCCAAATCATGAAGGCCGGCAGCACGAAGTCGCGGTGGTGTTTCGGTAGCGTTCGCGCTGTCCGGTCGTCAGCTTCTCGCTCGGCTGCACCAGCCCTTCGCCATCGGCGACGATCCTGCCACCAAGGCCCTGCGATCCCTCCCGGCCGAACCCCTTGCCCACCTCCCGCAGCAGTTCTGCGCCGCGCCGCTGAAAACAGAAGACGTAGCTTTCGTCCAGCCAAGCCACATGGGTCTTCTTGGCGTAAGGCTGCCGGAGAATACGGCCCACAAGCTGGGTCAGCGCGCTCTTCGATCCGGGATTGGTCAGGATCGCCAGGACGTAGGCGAAGGAGCAGTCCCAACCTTCCTGCAACGCCTGCCTGGTGATGATGAACCGAATCTGACATTCCCGAGAGAGCAGGCCGCTGGTTTCATCCAAATCCTTCAACTCGTCCCGCTGGCTGGTCTTGACGGCGATGTGCTCGGCGCGGATGTCGGGGTGGCGCAGCAGGTATTCCCGAACGTCCTCGGCATGCACCACGCCCGGCCGCCGCTGGTCCCTGCCGGTGCGCTCCACCTGGATCAGGCAGATGGGGCGGATGTGCAAGCCCGTCGCTGCCTCGTGCCTTTGCGCCTCTTGCTCCAGCCGCTTGCGATGCTCGATGGAGGCGAGCAGGGTGTCCCGCCAACTTGCGCTGGCACGGTTGTGAATGTGCAGATCGAGCTTGATCATCTCCTCGGCGTTCAGCTCGCTGCCCCGAATGTCGATGAGCACGTTGGCGCCCTTGGGCGGCGTCGCCGTCAACTCGACGATCATGCAGCGATTGAACCCCTCCAGCGTCTTTCTGGCGTTCGGGCTGTAGGCCTTGTGTCCTTCATCCAGGATGATCAGCGGCCGCAGCAGGCGCAGCGCATTGCCGAGGGAGGTCTTCGCCAGCCGCCCCCAAAAGCGCTCTCCTGTCCGAACGTGTCCAGATTCGGCACCCGTTGCAGCAACGCCTTGTGCGCGGCCAAGATGCCGCGAGTTTTCCGCCTAGGCAGCCATGTTGATCTCGCGGGTACGGAGGAGATGTTGCACCGCGTTTGGAAAACCGAACTTCGGATTGTTTCTATCGTGGTGCGCTATTGCGTCTCTTCGGCAAGCTGGTCTTCGAATTCGCGATGCTCGGGAGAGCCGACCCTTTGTGCAGTTCCGTCAACGCTGCGGACAGGTTCCCTTGCAGCAGGGCATCCGTGGCGAGGCGCAGGCCGGGGAAAACCCTGCTGTGGACGATGCCATCGTCGTCCGCGGACAGCGGGAAGTACTCGCCATCGGTCAACGCGAACCAATCGATACGCTGCTCGTGGACGCGCCAGACGATGTATTCGCGCACGGCGTTGCGCCAGTAGGCATGCAGTTTGTCGTGCAGGTCGATGGACGCGCTGGTGGCCGCGACTTCGGCCACCAGCTCCGGCGCACCTTCGAGGTGGCCGTCGTCGCTCACCCGCGATTGGCCGCCGGCTTCGGGCTCGATGCGCAGCAGCACGTCGGGCTGAGGTTCGTTGTCGAGGTCGAGGCGGACGGTGGCGTTGTCCGCCCCGCGGACCCCGGGCGTCGACGCGGCGTAGACGAGAAGCACGGTGTGGATGGCGGCGTGCGGTTCGGCATAGGCCAGGCTGACGGGCAACGGCATGTAGACCACTCCTTCGGTCAACTGCGCTTTCTTGACCTCGGGACCCAGTGCGTAGCGGCGCTCGAATTCGCAGCGATTGAGGCGATCGCCGTTTTCCAGCGCCGGCTTTCTCGGCACGGTCCAGTAGTACCGTGCATCGTTCACCGTGCCGCCGGGCGCAACCATGTCGAACCTCGAAGCCTCCTCGCGCCGTTCTGGTCGCCAGCATCCGCCAGACACTGCCAGCCCACGTGGTACGGGTCAAGCACTGGGCAGCGAGGCTCGCTTGCCGCTGTTCTTTACACGCCGCCGGCTTTGGCCTGGGCCGCCATGTCCGTCATGCCGTCCCACTCGCTCCAATGGTCGCAGAGCTTGTCGATGGCCACCTGCCAGGGATCGTAGCCATCCGGATAGTCCAGGAACTCGCCGTTCCAGCCGCGGTCGGGGTGGTCGCTGTCGCCGACTACGCGGGCACCGCCGAGGCGATGGCGGCGCAGTCGGAAGTAGACGTTCATGCGCGGTTCGGCACCGAGCTCATTGCGGGTACCGCAGTGCGGGATGGCATGCAGGGTGATGACCGCGTCGCCCTCGTCGAGCAGTATGGGAGTGGGCTGCGGCCATAGGGTGCCGTCCGGAGTGTAGTCCGCGCCTTCCTGGTAAAGGTCGCGGATGGCGTCGGGCAGGTGGTTCATGGCTACGCCGCCATCGCCCACGGGTTTCAGGCGGGGCCAGCCTGGGCCTTCCGGGCCGATCACGCCGCCTTGGTCGCGCTGCATTCGGAAGAACTCCTCCACGGCGTGGTGGGCGCCCCGGAGCACGGCGAGGTTGCCGCGTCCGAATTGGGTTTGATCGCTCAGGCAGACGCCGACGAAGGCGGTGAAGCTGCCGATGGCCAGCCGGCAGGCCGGGTCCTGGAACAAGGGCGTGTTGTTGCCGCCCCTCTCGCGGGCGTCGCCGCTGCCGAAGTGCTCGGTGCGGGGCGAGTGCCAGTCGTCCACTTCGTTCTGATTGCGCGGCAGGCGGCCGGCCCACTGGCCGTCCAGGTGGGGCACGAAGGCGAAGTTGGGGATGTCCTTCTCGGCTACTCCGTAGCTACCCACTTCCAGTGACGGATCCCGGGGGTAGAGCACCATGGGCATGGCGCGTTCGGGGGCGTCGTACGGACCCATGGTGCTGTGCAGAATCTCGCCTAAGGGGGATTTGTTGAGCAGGTCCGGGAACTCGCGGGACGACGCCAGTTCGTCGTAGTGCTTGAACAGAGGCACGCCCCGGCCGGCGAAGACGTTGATGCGCCGCTTCGCTTGCCAAGTGAGTTCGGGCGGCACCACGCCCTTGAGCACGATGAATCCGTCGCGGTAGAAGTCGCGCTTCTGTTCGAGCGTCAGCGCCGGTTGCGCAGGCTCTTCGTTCGCACCCTTGGTAGCGTCTTTCGTTTGCATGGCGGCTATATCCCCCCGCTAGACCGTCCATCATAGCCCACATCCCGGGCGATTCCGCAAAGTGCATGGGCTTGTGCGCATCGGACATTCGGGCAGCCCAAGCGGGCGCTGTGCCCAACCTGTCGAGGCCACGGAGCGTCCTCCCCGTGGCAGTGGCCCAGGAAGCCGGATCGGAGTTGCCGCCGTCGGCCGTCCGGTCTCCGCGGCTGCTGGAACCGCCTCGGGCCGTTCAGTCGGTGCGCCGGTCGAGACTGGTTCCGACCGCGATCGTTGCAGTACGCCAGCAATGGCGGATGTCCTACATACAAGGTGCCTGAGGCCATCTATCGTGCCTTGGTGCGAACACCGATCCGCAGACGCAAGCCCGCCGGGCCCGCGCCATCCCCGGCATGGCGGTCCCGTTCGTGCTATCGTCAAGGTCTAGTGTCGACCGCCCGGGCGTGTGCCGCGCCCGACCAGGAGGATGCGCCATGGCCGGAGCTGCCCGCAGCGAACCGAACGGTGCCGCAGTGTCGCGGCCCAAGGTCTCCGGCGATCTCGACGATCTCGACGCCTACTTCGCGTCCTTCGAGGTGGGCGTGGATCCGTTCCACCGCGCCGAGCGGGTCCCGGTGATCGCGTCCCATGCCGAGGCGACGCTGTACTCGGTGCAGGCCCTGGCGCACCGCATTCGCGGGCCGGAAGCGGAAGTGGGCGACGATCTGCCGGTGGACTTTCAGGTACCGGATAGCCATGGCGGATTGCGATGGGAGCGTCTGCACCCGGACGTGTTCGTATCGTTCGGCGTGGCGCACGATCCCACTCGGCGGGAGTACGATGCGGAGAAGCTGGGAGCGCCGGACTTCGTGTTGGGGGTGCTCTCCCAGAGCACATGGCAGCGGGATATGGGCAGGAAGCGGGAAGTGTACGCTGCGATGGGGGTGCGCGAGTACTTCGTGTTCGACCCGACCGGAGACCTGCCGGTGGTGCCGCCAATCCAGGGGTTTGCGTTGGCGCGGGGCGGTGGGCGGCTGCCGGAGACGGTGCTGCCGAACGGCGCACGGGCAGTGCCCAGCGAAGTGCTGGGACTGGTGGCCTATGTGTCGGGAGCGCGCGTCGCGCCGACCGACGATCGCGCGGCCGGGGTTCTGTCGCTGCGCTGGCACGATCCGGAGACAGGCACGGATATGCCGACGTACGGCGAGCAGGCGGCGACGCGGGCGGCGGCGGAGAGTCGTGCCGAGGCGGCCGAAGCCCGTGCCGAAGCTGTCGAGCGCGAGCGCCAGGAGCTTCTGGCGCTCGTTCGCCGGCTACGCGGAGAACCGGAGCCGTAGGGCGGTTCGCCACGGCCGCCGTGCGTGGCGGATGCCCGCGGCTGCGGCCGGCAGGGAGCATCGTCCATCGAGCCGAACCGGCGGCGAAGTGGTTCCAGGACTGGCCGTCCCGCTTTGCGGATGGTGTCCGAAACATCCTCGAACCTCGATGCAAGGCGGCCCGGCAGCCACAGCTGGGAAGTGCGTCGCCGTCTTGCCGCCTTGGCGTCTTGCCTCACTCTGCCAGCGAGGCGATCCCCGCCTCCACCCGCGCCGCCTTCTCCGCGTCCCACCACCAGGCGTCCACGTAAGGCACGTGGCGCAAGCCCTCGCTGCCCACTTCGCCGAAGCGGTCCCAGAACGCCAGCCGCAGGCCGGGTGCCGACGGGCCGGGGATGAAGTAGAAATTCCACAGCAGCACTCGGTCCAGGGCCCGAGTGGCGGCGTACAGATCGTCCGCGGTACGGGCACGGTTGACGGCTTCGATCAGACTGTCGATGGCCGGGTTCTTGGTGCCCGGCCAGTTCTGGCCGTAGTCCGCGTCCGCGCCCGCGCTGCCGAAGCGGTTGCGCAGCTGCAGACCCGGCATGGGGCTCGGATCGTAGTTGACGCCGTTGCCGTCGAAGGCGCCGGTGCGGCTGCGGTACAGCCAGTTGGACACTTCCGGGGCGCGGGCGGTGGTGGCGATGCCGATGCGGTTCAGCTGCGCCATGAACGGCATGTTCGAGCGGATTCCGAAGGGCGAGACGAAGATGAAGTCGATGGTGAACGGCTCGCTGGTTTCCTTGTGCGTCATCACGCCGTCTCGGATGTGCCAGCCGGCGTCGTCGAACAATTCCAGCGCCCGTCTGGTGTTCTCCCGATTGGTGCCGTAGCCGTCGTTGACCGGGTGCCGGAAAGGTTCGGTGAAAACCCGTGCCGGCACTTGACCGCGCCACGGCTCCAAGAGTTCCAGCTCCTTCGCCGACGGCAGCCCGCTGTGCGCCATGTCCGAATTCTGGAAGAAGCTCACGCCGTGATTGTAGAAGCCGTAGAAGTACACCCGGTTGATGTAGTCGAAGTCGCGCAGCAGCCACAGCGCTTCTCGTACGCGTATATCCCGGAACCGAGGCCGGTCCAGGTTCCAGAATACCGGCCACCACAGGCCCCAGATGCGGGCCACTTCACGCAGTTCGGCCTTGAACAGCCCCTGCCGCGCCGCGGGAAAGTCGTACTGCGTGGCCCAGTTCTTGGAGATCGATTCCTCGCGCACGTCCACCACGTCCGCCTTGTGCGCCTCGAGTTGGATGTTCTCGTCGCGGAAGTAGTCGAACTTCAGCGTGTCGAAGTTGTAGCGGCCCTTGTTGACAGCAAGCTCCCGGCCCCAGTAGCCGGCAACGCGCTCGTAGACCAGAGTGCGTCCGAAATCGGCCCGGCGCAGGCGGTACGGGCCGCTGCCGAAGGGCGGCTCGGCGGTGGTCTTGGCAATATCGCGGGTCTGCCAATAGTGCTTCGGCAGGATGGCGATGCGGCCGTAGACGAACGGCAGGATGGGATTCGGTTCCGCGCCGGCGCGGGTGACGAAGCAGAGCTCCCGGTCGCCGAAGACGGAGATGCGGTCGAGGTCCGCAAGCGCCGTGCGCAACGCCACGCTGCCATGTTCGCGGATGGCGTCGAAGGTGAACAACACGTCTTCCCGGGTGATCGGCCGGCCGTCATGCCAACGGGCGTCCTCGCGCAGCCGGAATGCCGTCCAGCGGTAGTCCTGCTCCACCGCCACGCCATCCGCCAAGCGCACGTAAGCGCTGGCCGGTTCGTCGATGCTGTCTTCAAGCAGGCGGTCGTAGACGAGGCTGTCCATGGCGCCGTAGCCGGCGGCGACGCGTCCGATCTCGATGATGGCGTTGTAGTTGTCGAAGGTGCCCATCTGCGGCAGGCGCATGGCGCCGCCCTTGGGCGCTTCGGGATTGGCGTAGTCGAAATGCTGGAAATCCGCGTCGTAGCGTAGCGGCAGGACGTAGGAGATGCCGTGCTTGTAGTCCGGATCCGCGCACGGGGCGCTATCGGCGAAGGCCACCGCCGAGAAGAGCGGCAAGGCGGAAAGCGGCAGGGCGAAGAGAATCCGGCGCGGCGGCATGACGACCATCGTGCAACGCCAATCCAATATTGCAGTAGCATGGAAGAGACCGATGCCGAACGCAAACGGCGCGTGGCGATGCGGAAGTGGATAAGCGGTGCTGCGGTACTCGGGACCCAAGCGGACGAACCCAAGGAGCGCAAGCATATTCGCAGCCCCGCAACGTCCGGTGGACCGAGTCTTCCTTCATTGCAGCGCCAGCGATCGGCCCGAACGCGACGATATCGAGGTGATACGGCAGTGGCATCGGGCTAGGCGCTGGGACGATGCCGGCCGCCATCTCTTCATCCGCAAGGACGGCACGGTCGAGGAAGGCCGGTGCGCCGAGAAAATTCCCGCCGTTCAAGCGGGTCACAATCGCGGAACCCTGGCGATCTGCCTGCACGGCTGCGCGGTGCAGAACTTCACCGGCAAGCAGTTCGATGCGTTGGTTGAGCTATGCACAGAGATCGTGTGCGCCTACGACGGGAAGGTGAACTTCCATGACCACTGCGAAGCATCGGCCAAGAGTTGCCCGGTTTTTCGACTACGCGCAGCTGGTGGAGGTGGCCGTGGGCGTTGTAGGCGAGCGGTGCCGGCTGCGACCGCGATAGGAATGGAGTAGGTGGCGGCACCCGCCTCGTTGACGCGGAACACACCCCATGGAGCTGGTTCGAGTCGCAGGCGCTGCTTGCCGTGGGCTACATCGTCGGCCTCAACATGCGGTGCTGGTGTTCGCTGGCGAGGTCATCTCCTGGTACGTGGCGCTCCCGATCTACAGCACGTTCTTTTTCGACAGCGGCTTTACCCCTGGCGTCCAAGCCGACGGCGGCGCAATCGATCTCGGCTACGCCATCTGGAGCTCGAAGATCCGCCATCTCGGCGTTGGCACCATGCTGGTAGGGGGCATCTGGGCGCTGGTGTCCATGCGTGGCTCCATCCTGTCTGGGGTCAGAAGCCGCCTGGCCCAATATCGGCGCAGCGCCGCGAAGCCGCCCGACCACATCGAGCAGGACATGCCGATGCCGTTCGTGCTGGCTGGCATCGCGCTGTTCGTCATCCCGATCTTCGTGCTGTATCTGGTCATCGTCGACTCTCTGGGCGTGGCCCTGGCGATGACCGTCACCGTGGTGGCCACCGGCTTCCTGTTCTCCGCGGTGACGGCGTACATGTCGGGCCTAGTCGGCGCCTCGAACAATCCGGCCTCCGGCATCACCATCGCCACCATGCTGTTTTCCGCGGTGCTGCTGGTTTGGCTCTTGGGCCGCGATGCGCAAGCAGGGCCGGTGGCCGCCATCCTGATCGGCGCGGCGATCTGCTGCGCGGCGGCGATTTCCGGCGACAACTTGCAGGACCTTAAGGCCGGCCACCCTCGTCGGCGCGACGCCTTGGCGGCAGCAGACGATGCAGGGCGTCGACGTGGTTTGCGCGGTGCTGCTGATGGCACCGATCTTGAACCTGCTGCTTGATGCCTGCGGCATCGGCGTTGCCAGCGAAGCGCTTCCGAATCCGCTGGCGGCACCCCAGGCGGCGCTGATGGCGTCGGGGGCGCGGGGCGTGTTCGGCGGCGGACTGCCCTGGGCTATGGTTTTCGTTGGCGCCGGAATCGGTGCGCCCATCATCGTCGTCGACAAGGTGCTCAAGCACAGAGGCAGAGACGCGCGCCGGTGCTTGCCGTGCCGACTGCCCTCGGCGGCATCGTGGCCTGCCTCGCCAAGGCCAGGAACGCGCAACCTAGTCGCATGGGGCTGCTGTTCGCCGCCGGGATCATCACTGGCGAGGCGCTGATCGGCATCGTCTTGGCGGCGCCGATCGTCGTCAGCGGCAGAGCGGACATCCTGGCGCTACCGTTCGGTCTCGGCAGTGCCGGCGGCTTGGCGGTACTGGCGGCGGTGCGGTACCGGATTGGCAAGAACGGCAACACCGAGCAACCGCCTAGTACGCGTTGACATTCATGCGGATACGAAGCGGCACGACACGACCTGGACCATGACCGCGCAGCTTGTCGCGGTACGGACGACGGCTGGCCGCGATGCGGCTCGCGTCCATGCCGCGACAGGGCGCTCGCTCGATTCGCCGGGACCAGAAGGCGCCGTCGGCATGACAGCGCACCGGCAAGGCCGGCATCGCGTGCGGGTGGTACCGGGCCACGCGCAAAAGACCTCGAGCCGGTCGGCAGGGCGCACTCCGCCGCCTTGGCCACGGCCGGCAGAGTCCGACAGGCTGCCGGAGAACAGCTAGATATCTGCGCCGAGGAGTTCGTCGGCCCGTCGCATCGCTACTTGAAGAGAGTCCAGCGCACGCACCCACGGCTGCATGACGCGCAGGTTCTCCGGCAGACTGGCTGCGGCGCGTTCGGCAGTGGCCTGATCCTGGTAGATTCCCGCCAGCAGGACGTGGCGCAACTGGCCCTTGCTCTCGATCCGTGCCGCAGCCATGCCATGCAGGCCGTTGTCCATCACGAATTGTTCCAGCTCCTGTCGAGACGACAGCGCCAGCAGTTGAATGGCGTAGAAGTCCGCCGGCAGCTCGGTCAGCGCTACCGGCACGGCAGGCTGGTAGGCGAGCTCCTGGTACAGCGGCAGGGCGGGGACGGAGGCGACGAGCTTCGGCGAAGGTGCTGGCGCGGTCGGCGCTGCCGCCGGAGTCTTCTTCGGCAGTCGCCGCGGCTGCGCCTTGGCGACGCGGTCGGCGTCCTGGACGCATTCCCAACCGTCGTCGGCTGTCGGCTCGCAGAACCAGTCGTCTTGCTGGGTGGCGCGACTGCCGAGCATGCCGTCCGGCGCAGTACCGCGGCATGCTGCGGATGCCGTGAGTACGAAAACCAGCACCAGGAGCTGCCGCGACATGGCGCAGCACTGTGCCGAGTCCATCGCCAACTGTCAAGGCGACCGCGCACTGTGCGCACATTGTGGATGTACGTGTGGATGTACGTCGGAAAAGTCGGATTTCAGGCAATTGACCCTGTTCTTCGCAGGTGCCGAAAGCATGGAACCGATTGCCGAGGACACGGCGACGCAGGGCGCTGATCGGCTTCTCGGCGCGGTTTCGGTCGGTGCCCATCGAGCAAGTGCGGTGTACGGCGCAGCGGTTCGGCGCGAGCAGCCCCGTGGCCGATCCAACAGCGTTGGAGAGTTTCTGCGCTGGACCGACCCCAAGGCTGGAGGCCGCACGTGTGTTGGAGCGTGAAATGGATCGGCGGCTGCCGCACCGGTTCAAGGCGCTCGACTGCGCGCGGACCGATAGGATGGGCCTGTCCCGGATCGAAGGCGGTTAAAGGCCAGCGACGGCTGGACGTCTATCTGCGGATCGACGACAGCGATGTTGCCGCCATCGAAAACAAGCCCTGCGCCGGCGACCAATGGAACCGAGTGAACGACCATCCGAGGGCTCAAGGACAATCTCCAGATTCCAGCTCGATTTCCTGGCTAGGCCAGAGCGCCTAGAGTCCGCTGTGAGCGTTGTTGGAGCGTGTAAGAGCATCGAGGATAAGGTAGAAGCAACGGTCATCGAGATGCTTTTCAAGAAATTGAAGAAACGCTTGGCAACTAGTCATAGCGATCTCTCGTGGAGTTGGGGCAAATAACCTCTGCTTCGGGTATGGCCATGCCACTTGTCCCCGGACGAGTCGGGAACCATGCAGCGTTTCATCGATAGGATCGAAGGCCCGCAACCCGTTTGACGGGACGGTCGATCCGACAGCCTTGGCGGCGGCGGTGGCCGCTATGGCGGATCATGCGTCGCCTAGGGGTCGGCAAACATCCGTCCGGCCGTGTGCCGTATCGATGGCGGCAGACCACGAGACGCAAAGCATTCGGCGCCTCGGGAGCCGTTTCGTCGTCACCGAACGAAGCCGACGCCTAGCTCGCTCGCCATCGGTGAACTCGCCTCCACGACCGCCGCGGATGCCATCGCCGGATGGCGGCTGGTGCGCCTGGAAGTGCGCCGTCGGCGGTGCGCACGGCATTCCGCCGATCAGACGTGTGCCTCCGCCCGAAAGCGACATTGATTCCGAGGGCGGGTTTAGTCCATCATCGCGCCGATTTTCAGGCGATAGCCTCGACATGCTGGCGACTCTCGACAGCTACCACCGCGTACCGCGCATCCTGCGGCTCAACATCGCCGGCCAGCCAGTGGAGTGGGCTACTTGGCAGGAAGCGGTGTGCCTGTACGCCCGGGATCTCGTGGAGTGGACCCTGGGCGACTCCGTGCTTCGTCTGCGCGGCGGCCATTCGCGCCTGGACGGCAGCCGCACCACTCTGGACATCCACAGCATCGTCGCATGCGCCGGCCGGCGTACCGTGCGGTTGGGCTCCCCGCCGCTTACCAACGCGGCGCTGTTCGGACGCGACCGCAACCTGTGCCTGTACTGCGGCCGGGTCTTCTCCGATGCCGGACTGACGCGGGATCATGTAGTGCCGAGATCTCGCGGCGGCACCGATGAATGGGAGAACGTGGTTGCCGCCTGCAAGCGCTGCAACCATCGCAAGGGCAGCGCCATGCCCCACGAGTGCGGCATGGCGCTGCTGGCCCTGCCCTACGTGCCGAATGTCGCCGAGTATCTGGCGCTCATCAATTCCGGGCGCATCCTGGGCGATCAGATGGACTTCCTGGCCACCCAGTTCGGTCGCGCCAGCCGGGAGCGGGACAGCCTGCTGCACTAGCCTTGGCGCGAAGGCGGCACCGTCGGCGCCGGAAGTCTCGAAACGGGAGGGGCTGGAATGGCTGGCTCCTCCTTGCGAGATCGAAGGCAGCGGAGCCTATTCCTGCGGCTCCTGGGGCTGCCCTCCGGCTTGCCGCGTTGCGAACGCTTGCAGCAGGTGCGCCACGCAGGCCGTCACGCGCTTGCCGGTGGCGATGTCCAGGAACTCGTTCGGCCCGTGGGCGTTGGAGTTCGGCCCGAGGACGCCAGTGGCCGCGAACTGCACTTCAGGGTATCGGTCGCCGAGCATCTTCATGAACGGAATCGTGCCGCCGCAGCCCATGGTGGCCAGCGGTGCGCCGAAATAGGCGTCCGATGCCTCGGCCAGCGCCGCCGTCAGCCAAGGTTGCCGCGCCGGCGCATGCCAGCCGGTCTGTGGATGTTCCAGCTCGAAGACGACGTCGGCGCCGTGGGGCGGGTCGCGCTCGAAGAGAGCCTTGACGCGAGCGGCCGCGGCATCGGCATCCAGCGTCGGCGGCAGTCGGAACACCAGCTTGGCGGCGGTGGCCGGCCGCAGCGTGTTGCCGGCATTGGCCACCGCCGGAGCGCCGTCGAGGCCCACTGCCGCCAAACTTGGCTGCCAGGTGTTGGCCAGCACCAGGTCCTTGGCGGCGACTGCGCCAGGGCCGGTGTTCCCCGCCCATGGGAACCGGCTGGTGCCGAGCGCACCCAGGGTGGCCGCCACTTCGGCGGCTTGGCGGCGGACATCGTCGGCAATCGGCACTTGCAGCATGCTGTGCAACTCGCCGGTGCGGGCGTTCTCGATGCGCTCGATCAGTTGCCGCAGCAGCCGAAAGCTCGACGGCACGATGCCGCCGGCGGCACCGGAATGGACGCCTTCGACCAGCACTCGCACCGTCAGGGTTCCAGACAGCATGCCGCGCAGCGAGGTGGTGAGCCAGAGTTGCTCGTAGTTGCCGCACTCCGCATCCAGGCAGATCACCAGATCCGGCGTACCGATGGCGCCGGCCAGGGCATCGAGATAGGCGGGCAGATCGTAGCTGCCGCTCTCCTCGCAGCCTTCGACGAGCGCTACGCAGCGTGGATGCGGCAGGTTTCGGTGCTGCAAGGCAGCGATGGCAGCCAGCGCCGCGAACACGGCGTAGCCGTCGTCGGCGCTGCCGCGGCCGTACAAGCGGCCATTGCGGAGAGCGGGCGTCCAGGGGCCGAGACCGTCCGTCCAACCCTCGAACTCCGGCTGCTTGTCGTAGTGGCCGTAGAGCATCGCGTTGCCCGGCGCACTGCCCTCCACTTCGCACAGCAGCACGGGCGGGCGACCTGGCAGAGCGACGATGCGCTGGGCAAGGCCGCGCACCCCGCAAGCGGCCGCCCAGCGTTGCAGATGCGCCGCCGCTGCGTCCATGTGGCCGAGAGCCTGCCAGTCCGGTTCGAAGGCTGGCGACTTGTTGGGAATGCGGATATACTCCATGAGCGTCGGCACCACGCTGTCGTCCCATAGTTCGGCGACGAATTGCTTTATATGCCGTGTACTCATGAATCGCTCCCCGCCAAGTCGGTTGTCCATCTTCCGCTGCCGGGCCGTGCAGGTCAACGATGCGGACTGCTTGCAGGTAGCCCGTCGAATGACCTTGGCAGACTGACCGCATGACGAGGATGCAGGCGGCGGAGGCGGGCTGGCAGCAACGTGCGGGACGTGGCCTCTACCTTGCGTTCTGCGTGGCGGTCTTCGTGTTCCTGGTGGCGCCGATCCTGGTGATCGTGCCGCTCAGCTTCAATGCGGAACCCTACTTCACGTTCACCGAGGGAATGCTGCGGCTGGATGCCGACGCCTACTCCCTGCGCTGGTACCGGCAGGTGCTCGGCGACGAAGAGTGGCTGCGGTCCCTGGTCAACAGCCTGATCATCGGCATTTGCGCCACGGTGCTGGCGACAGCGCTGGGAACGCTGGCGGCACTGGGACTCGCCAGTCCGTCCATGCCGGGGCGGCCGCTGGCCATGGGCCTGCTGATCTCGCCGATGGTGACGCCGGTGATCATCTCCGCGGCGGGCATGTTCTTCTTCTATTCCAGCCTGGGCCTAGCCCAGACCCATCTGGGCCTGATCCTCGCCCACGCGGCGCTCGGTACGCCGTTCGTGGTCATCACGGTAACAGCGACCTTGGCCGGGTTCGACACCAACCTCGCCCGGGCCGCGGCGAGTCTCGGCGCCGGGCCGTGGCGCAGCTTCCGGCGTGTGCAGCTGCCGTTGATCGCCCCCGGCGTCGTCTCCGGCGCGCTGTTCGCCTTCGCCGCCTCCTTTGACGAAGTGGTGACGGTGCTGTTCATGGGCGGCCTCGATCAGCGTACCATCCCACGGCAGATGTGGGCCGGCATCCGCGAGCAGATCAGTCCGGCGATCCTGGCGGTGGCCACCATGCTGGTGGCCTTCGCGCTGGCGTTCATGACCGCTGTGGAATGGCTGCGACGGCGCGGCGAGGCCGTCCCGCAGTAGGCAGGCTATCGACGGTGGTACCGAAAACGCAACTAGTGGCGCATCGTCTTCCGGCCCGGCACCTTTCGAAACATTACGAGTAGAAGACCATTCTCATGTCCACCAGCCCAGCGAGTTCGACTGCAGCCCAGCACGTCCAGTTCGATGGCGTCAGCAAGAGCTACGACGGCGCGACGACGGTGGTGCGGGACTTGCACCTGGCCGTCCGCGAGGGCGAGTTCCTCACCCTGCTCGGCCCGTCCGGCTCCGGCAAGACCACCTGCTTGATGATGCTCGCCGGTTTCGAGGTGCCCTCTGCCGGCGCCATCCGCATCGGCGGGCGCAGCGTGGGCGACGTGCCGCCGCGCAAACGCGATATCGGCATGGTGTTCCAGAACTACGCCTTGTTTCCGCACATGACGGTGGAAAGCAATTTGGCGTTCCCCTTGGAGGTGCGTGGTCTCGACAAGGCCGCCATCCGGGAACGGGTGCGGACCACCTTGCGGCTGGTGCGTCTGGAAGGGTTCGAGGATCGGCGCCCGGGGGAGCTGTCCGGCGGCCAGCAGCAGCGGGTGGCCATCGCCCGGGCGCTGGTGTTCGAGCCGAACCTGGTGCTTATGGACGAACCGCTAGGCGCCTTGGATCGCCGCCTGCGCGAGGAGATGCAGTACGAAATCCGCCGCATTCAGCGCACCTTGGGCGTCACCGTGGTGTATGTTACCCACGATCAGCAGGAGGCTATGGCGATGTCGGACCGGGTAGCCGTGTTCAACCGTGGACGCATCGAGCAGGTGGCCTCCCCGGAGGTGCTCTACGAGGAGCCGGAACGTCCGTTCGTCGCCACCTTCATCGGTGACAACAATCTCTTGCGCGGGCAAATAGCGGGTGTCGATGGCGACATGTGCCAAGTGGATGTGGGCGGTGAACGGGTGGAGGCATTTCTGGTGGCCCCGCTCTCGGCGGGCGATGCCGCGATTCTGTCCATTCGCCCGGAGCGGGTGGGCTTGGCGCCCCGGCCGGGCATGTATACCAACGAGATCGAGGCCGGCGTTGAGGATATCGTCTTTCTCGGCGACCATCTGCGCATACGCTGCGCGGTGTGCGGCACGGAGGACTTCATCGTGAAGATTCCCAATATCGTCGGCCACGGCGCGGTGATGACGGGCGATCGGGTGCGCATCGGCTGGACGCCGACGGACTGCCGAGCGCTGGAACTGGACGAGGAACTGTGAGGAACTGTGAGGAGAGACCCTATGAAGTACAGATGGGCCGTCGCCGCGACGCTCGGCATGGCAAGCCTCGCGACCAACGCCGCGGAATCGCTGACCGTGGTTTCCTGGGGCGGCTCCTATGCCCGCGCCAGCCAGTTGGCGGTGCTGGAGCCGTTCACTGCCGAGACCGGCATCGAGATCCGCTTGGAGGACTACAACGGCGGCTTGGCGCAGATCCGCGCCCAGGTGGAGACCGGCAGAGTGCATTGGGACGTAGTGGACCTGGAACTGCCGGATATGGTGCGCGGCTGCGACGAGGGCCTGTTGGAACTGGTCGATATCACCAACTACCCGCCGGCGCAGGACGGTACGCCAGCGGTGAACGACTATCCGCCGGACACGACCACCGAGTGCGGCGCCAGCATGCTGTTCTACGCCACCATCTACGCCTACAACCGCGAGAGCTTCCCGGCGGCGAAGCCCGAGACCATCGAGGATTTTTTCGACTTGGCGAAGTTTCCGGGCCGCCGGGGCATGCGCCGCACGCCTCTGGGGAACTTGGAGTTCGCCTTGCTGGCCGACGGCGTACCGGTGGGCGAACTGTACGACACCCTGGACGCTCCGGCCGGCATGGAGCGCGCCCTTCGCAAGCTCGACGCCATCAAGGAGCAGATCGTCTGGTGGGAAGCCGGCGCCCAGCCGCCGCAGATGCTCGCCGACCAGGAGGTGGTCATGAGCACCGCCTACAACGGCCGCATCTTCAATGCCCAGGTGCTGGAGAAGCAGCCCTTCGTGGTGGTCTGGGACGGCCAAGTGCTCGATTCTAGCGGCCTGGGCATCGTCGCCGGGACGAAGCACCTGGATGCGGCCCGGCAACTGCTTGCCTTTGCCGCCCGACCGGACATCCAGGCCGCCCTCGGCAAGTACATTTCCTACAGCCCTGCCCGGCGCTCCGGGACGGCCTTGGTGAGCACCCACTTGGCCTCTGGAGTGGACATGGCGCCGCACATGCCTACCAGCCCGGAAAACCTCCACCGCGTCGTCCACAACAATTGGGAATGGTGGAGCGACCACGTCGACGACGTGAACGAACGCTTCAGCGCATGGCTGGCGCGTTGACCGTCTGCCGGCTGCATGATCCGCCGCGCCGCCAGGGACGCGAGCCGGCCTAGCTGGCGCAACCGTGTGCGCAAGGAGGTGAGCGGATGCTGCGACCCATGAACCGCCTGCCGGGCGAACGCGCCGCCCGCCTGCGCGCCGCGGCGTTGACGCTGCCGCTGCTGGCGTTCATCGGCGTCACCTTCATCGCGCCGCTGGGCACCATGCTTGTGCGCAGCGTCCACGATCCACTGGTGGCGGACGCGCTGCCGGACACTCTCGCTCTGCTGCGCGAGTGGGCCGGCCTCGGGATCCCGGAAGAAGCGGTGTTCGAAACCGCGGCCCGGGAACTGGCGAGCGCCCGTCAGGCGCGAACCCTGGGCCAGATCGCCACCCGCATCAACCGCGTCCAAGGCGGACTGCGAAGCGTCCTCACCCGCAGCGCCCGCAAGCTGCGCGGCATGGAGCCCGATTCTTGGCGCGACGCCATGATCGGCATCAATCCCGCCTGGGGCGAGGCAGCGACTTGGCGCGCCATCCGCCGTGCCGGCGAACGGTTCACGCCGCGCCACTATCTGCATGCTCTGGACCTGGATCGGGGGCTGGACGGCGGCATCGTCGCCCAGCCGTCGGAACTGCGCATCTACCTGCCGCTCTTAGGTCGTACCCTGGCGGTTAGTCTCGGCATCACCGCGTTGTGCCTGTTGCTGGGCTATCCCATCGCCTATCTGATCGCCCAAGCGCCGCCGCAGCGGGCGAGCCTGCTGCTTCTGCTGGTGCTGGTGCCGTTCTGGACTTCGCTGCTGGTACGCACCACCTCCTGGATCGTGCTGCTGCAATCCCAGGGCGTCGTCAACGATCTCTTGGTGATGCTGGGGCTGATCGGCGACGAGCAGCGGCTGGCGATGATCTACAACATGACCGGCACCCTGGTCGCGATGACCCATGTGCTGCTGCCGTTCATGGTGCTGCCGCTGTACTCCGTGATGCGCTCCATCCCGGCGCAGCACATGAACGCCGCGGCATCCCTGGGCGCGAGCTTCCGGCAGGCGTTTCGCCGCGTCTACTGGCCACAGACGCTGCCGGGAGTGGGGGCGGGGTCGCTGCTGGTGTTCATCCTGGCCATCGGCTACTACATCACGCCGGCGCTGGTGGGCGGCCGCACCGGCCAGCTCATCTCCAACATGATCGCCTACCATATGCAGCAGTCCCTGAACTGGGGCTTGGCGGCGGCGCTCGGCGGCATTCTGCTCGCCTGCGTGGTGGGCCTGTACCTGCTCTACGACCGGCTGGTGGGCGTCGATCGGATGAAGCTGGGATGACGGCCGCCGACCTGCGCCGTCGCATTCGCCTGGGCGAGGACTCGGTGTTGGAACTCGAGAACGTGCAGCTGGACGACGGTCGTGTTCACAGTCCGAGACGCGATGCGCTCGCGGACGAACTGGCGGCACCGTCCGTCGTTCTGGGAGTCGACGACGCGATCAAGCCGGCCCTCGATGCCGTCATCCTCAAGAAGGACTTGGCGGATGGCGATGGTCGGCCGGTGGTGCGCGTCGACGTGCCGCGCAGTCTGTTTGCACACAAAAGTCCTGGCGGGTGCTTTCGCCGCATCGGCAGCTCCCACCCCGGGGGCGTTGGCTCGGCTGTTTCAGGAGCGCAGCCAAAGCCGCATGGTATGCTTCGATGAGGCCATCGTGCCCCGCACCACGCCGGCCGACCTGGACTATGCGCTGACGCGACCGTTTCTGCGCGACGACGACGGAGACGACGAAATGCTGCGCCAGCGCAAGCTCTGCATCGTAACCGACGATGCCGGGCAATCCCGTCCTGACCCTCGCTGGGGTGCTCCTGTGTACCGAAGAGCCGCGCCGCTGGCTGCCCCGTACGGCCGTCAGCTACGCCGGCGAGTGGGCCGATGCGGCCTGCCAGACGGACGATCGGGACATCGGCGGCCCGCCGGACCGGCAAGTCGAGGAAGCGCTGCATTTCGTGCGGGCGGCCAAGGCACCGACGAGGGCGAAGCGTCCGCAGTTCAGCGAGCGAGCCGTCTTCGAGGCGCCGGTGAGCGCCGTCGCCCATCGCGATTGCTCGATAGCGGGTTCCCGAGTGCGCCTGCAGCTGTTTGAAGTTGGATAAGCAGGAGCGCTACCGACGGCCCTATATAGGGGGAACTATATGCTTGTGTACCCTATACCCTATATTAGAGTATCAATGGACGCCGAAGACCACCGTATCTGGCAGCTTGGATTCTCAAGTACATAGTTGCCCTGCATAGGGTATCCGATAGCACCCTCTACTCCTGCATCTTGTGGTTGCGTGGCGCAGCATGGCGACACGGATTCAAACCGAGATGCCACCGTCCGCGGCATGCAATGGCCATGTATCCTTGGCCGTGGCATGATGGCCTGGACCCAACGGCTGGCTGCGAATGCAAGCGCATGGCTGATCTCGACATGTCTCCGGCGATGGAACGCGCCCCTCCCCCGTGGCTTGCCATCCGGACGTCGACGCTGGAAAACGGCGATCGCCTGCCCCGTTGCGAGTTCGAGCGTCGCTATGCTGCGCGTCCCGAGATCAAGAAGGCGGAGTTGATCGAGGGAGTTGTGCATATGACGTTGCCTGTGAGTCTGGCGCATTCCGGCCCCCACGCGATGATCCAAACGGTGGTTCTCCACTATTGCGCGTTTACGCCCGGCGTCCGTGGGGAGGACAACGCCACGGTACGTCTCGATCTCGACAACGAACTCCAGCCCGACGTACTACTGCGCATCGCGCCGGAGGCCGGTGGCAGGTCGCAGCCAACCGACGATGGCTATCTGCAGGGAGCGCCGGAACTGGTGATTGAAGTGGCCGCTGGCAGCGCATCGGTGGACCTGCACGACAAGTTGCGCGCCTACCGCCGCAACGGCGTCCAGGAATATGTCGTCTGGCGCGTCTTCGATCAGCGCATCGACTACTTCGAGCTGGCTGATGACGACTACCACCCGCTGTCGCCGGATGATCGCGGCATCGTCCACAGCCGCGTCTTTCCCGGCCTGCGCATGGCCATCGATGCGCTACTCGGAGACCAGCTCGCGGAAGCGCTCGCGGAGTTGGACAAGGGCGTCGGCAGCGTCGAACACCGCCGCTTCGTTGCCGAGCTTGCCGAGCGATCCGCACAGCCGTAGTCCAGCGGAGGATGCCGCAATCGTCGTCAAGCGAATCGTCTGTCTCGCCAACTCGCGCAAGCTGGCGGGGCGATGCATCGCCGGGCGGGAATGGCTCGATGGCTGTCGTGCCGGCCCTTGGATACGCCCGGTTAGCGGCCGGGAGAAGGGCGAGGTGTCCGAATACGAGCGCCAGTACCAGGACGGCAGCGACCCCAAGGTGCTGGACATCGTCGCCATTCCGATGCTGAGGCCGGAGCCCGGCGGCTGGCAAACGGAAAACTGGCTGCTGGATCACGAACGGTACTGGCGCAAGGTAGGCCGCTACTCGCCGTTGGACCTCGCCATCCTTGGGGATACGGCGAAGCCGTTGTGGCTCGATGGGCACAGCACCTATCACGGCCGGAACGACAAGATTCCCAACGAGGCGCTGGACTCGGTGTCCAACTCCCTGCGGCTGATTCGAGTGGCGAAGCTCGAACTGGCGGTATTCGCGCCCGGGGAGGCGTTCGGCAACCGCAAACGTCGCGTGCAGGGACGATTCGTCCATGCTGGTGCGGAGTACGCGTTACGGGTGACGGATCCGGGCTATGAGCGCAAGTACTTGGCCAAGCGCGACGGCACCTACCCGCTGGGCGAAAGCTATCTCACCATCAGTCTCGGCGAACCGTTCGGAGATGCATGCTACAAGCTTATCGCCGCGGTGATCGAGCCCCACCGCTGGTAGCGAGGGCGATTCCACATGGCGAACGAAATCGTCCTCACCATCGGCCACTCCAACCATGCGCTGGAGGTCTTCCTGGGTCTTTTGGCGAAACACCGCGTCAGTGCCCTGGCCGATGTCCGTTCCGTGCCCCGCAGCGGCTTCAATCCGCACTTCAATCGCGGCGCCCTCGCCGCGGCGATTCAATCTCGCAGCATCGCCTACGTCTATCTTGGCCAGCAACTCGGCGGCCGTTCGGACGATCCTGCCTGCTACCGGAACGGACGCATCTGCTACGATCGCGTCCGCCGCACGGCGCGGTTTCAGGACGGCATCGAACGGGTGGCGCGGGGCGTGGCGACGCATCGCATCGCGCTCATGTGCGCGGAAAAAGAGCCCTTGGAGTGCCACCGGACGCTGCTCGTGGCACCTGCCTTGGAGGCGGCGGGCATGGCCGTTGCGCACATCCTCGCCACCGGCGAGCTGGAATCCCATGCCGAGGCCATGGAGCGCCTGCTCGTTCGGTTCAACCTGCACCCGGACGACGATCTGTTCCGTCGAGGGCGGACCCGCACCGAGTTGATCGCCGAAGCCATGACGCGGCAGGCGGCCCGGGTCGCCTATGTCGACGGCGACCTTGCCGCCGAATCCAGCGCCGGCCTGTGAAGATCGCCACCATCGGCTTCACCAGGAAGCCGGCCCGCCGCTTCTTCGAGCTGTTGCGGCAGTCCGGCGCCCGGCGCGTAGTGGACGTGCGCCTGAACAACGCCTCCCAACTCGCCGGGTTCGCCAAACGGGACGATCTGGCCTACTTCCTGGCCGAGCTCTGCGCCATGGACTACGTCCAGCTACCAGATCTCGCACCCACGCGGGAACTGCTGGACGCCTACCGCAAGGGACGCATCGACTGGGCCGCCTACGAGGCTCGCTTCATCGACCTGATGCGTCAGCGCCGCATCGAGGAAACCCTACCGCAGGAGGCCGTGGACGGCGGCTGCCTGCTGTGCAGTGAGGACCAGCCCCATCATTGCCACCGGCGTCTGGTGGCCGAATACCTCAACGCTGCCTGGGGCGATGTCGAGATCGAGCACCTTGGGTTGAGTTCACCCGATGCCTAGGGCCACGACGCCCTCGGCCGTCGTCGGCTTTGGCGTTTGCATCGAGTCCGTCATTGGCCGATCATGCGCATGTTCCAGAATCGAGGAGATCGAACCATGGGCAAGTACATGCTTCAGGCAAGCTACACGCAGCCGGGGCTTGCCGGCTTGCTGAAGGAAGGCGGCATCAGCCGGCGGCAGGCGTTGACGGAGACCATTGAGGGGGTGGGCGGCAGCGTGGAGGCGTTTTACTACGCCTTCGGCGCTAACGATCTCTACCTGATCGCGGATATTGCCGACGACGCAACGGCAACGGCGGTGTCCCTGGCCATCGGCGCGGCGGGAGCGCTCGACGTCCGCGTTACGACGCTCATAGCGCCCGAAACGGTGGATGAAGCCGTAGGGAAGAGCGTCCCCTATCGTGCCCCCGGCACCTGACCGTTGGCCAGACAGCGGTAGCCGGCTATCGCACCAGGGGGGCTGAAAAACACGTCCGGGGACTGGTGTAGGCCTCAGCAGCCAATCGCCAATCGTAGAGCTGTCGGACCTTCGGAGTTCGACGTCGCTGCTTTTCGGTTCCGAAAAATCGGCTGGCTCGCTGGTTCTTGGGCCCCTTTGCCGTCTGTTCCACGATGGCCTGCTCCATACCGATCGGGGCGTTCGAGTCATAGCTCCACGACGATCTTGGCCATCGCCGCAAGCCCCGGACTGCGGTAGCCGAATGCGGTGGCATAGTCGGCGTCGAGAGCGTTTTCCACCAGCAAGCGCAGTTGCCAGCGCCGCATCGGGGCGATGTCGGCGTGCAGCCGCAGCAGGCGGAAGCCGTCGAGTTCGATCGGGGACGCCGGCAAGGTCGAGAAGTTCCGATCCAAGGACATGCCGGTGTGCGTCATGCCGATGCCGGCCGACAGCCAGGGCGCGAGCTGGCCGCGAGCCATGAGGCTCGCCAGATGTCTGGGCCGGCGCAACTCGCGTTCGGCGCCGCTTTTCGAGTCCACATAGGCGTAGGCGCCGCGAACGCGGATGCCTCCGAGGCGGGCCTCCAGGGTGGTTTCCGCGCCCCGCCGCTTGCTTCGTCGGTCGATGTTGCGGGCGGTAAAGCCGCCCTGTTCGACATCGAACGCGAAGCCGTCGATTTCGTCGTGCAAGGTGGTGTTGAAGTAGACCAGCGACAGCGTCGCTTCGCCCCACCTGCCGCGCCAAGTGCGCTCGAGGCCGGCCTCGAACCCCGTGGATGTCTCGGGTTCGAGGTTCGGGTTGCCGAGGAAGGTGTCCGGGGTGAAGCCGAAGCGTTCGGTGAAGGTCGGGTTCTTGACGCCGCGGCCGAGGCTGGCGAACCAGCGCGGATTGCCGCCGGCGGTAGCGCCCAGCCGGTAGCAAACGGCATCCTCGTACTCGTCGTTGAAGTCGCCGCGCACCGACGCCGACAGCGCCAGCCGCGCCAGCTCCCTCTGGTACTCGCCGGCGATGCTGCGGGTAGTTGTGCGCTGGCGCTGGTTGGGATCGCCGAACGGGCTCGCCGAGCCGCTCTGCGCGAAGCGCTCGGTCTCCACTTCCAGGACGAGGTTGGCCCGTTGGGCATCGAACAGGAAGTTGCCGGAGAGGGTGGCGGTGTGCCGGTGCCCAACGCTGCCGTCGGTGAACCAGCCATCGGCGCGATTGCGGTTTCGTGTCCATACGCGGGCGAGGGTCAGCCGCGGCTGGAAGCGTCGGTAGCCGGTGAACCGCGCATCCGCAGCCAGCAGCGCAGTCCGGGTTTCGCCGCCGCGGTCGCCGTCGGCAGGCAGGTAACTCGGCGCTGGCGTGGGATCGAAGTCCGCCTCGGCATCCGTCCACCGGGTGCTGAAGGACAGCTGCCAGGCACCGGCCTCGACACCGGTGCGCAGATGCGCCGTGGCGTTGGCGAAGCCGTCGTCCTCGCTGCCGGTCAGCGATGTGTTGGTGCCGTCGCTGGCGACATGGGCCAAGGACAGGGCGCCGTAGCCGTTGTCGCCGACGCGCGCCAGCGACGCATCCGCATCCACCGTGCCTTGGGTGCCGTAGCCCAGGGACAGCCACTGGCCGTCGCGGCGCGGGGTGGTGTCGAGATGCAGTACGCCGGCCAACGCATCGCTGCCCCAAACGGCGCTCTGGGGTCCGGCCAGGAACTCGACGCGGCGAATTCCCGCAAGATCCAGCGCTCCGAAGTTGAACTCCGAACCGAGAGCCGGATCGTTCGCCGCAACGCCGTCGATCAGCACTAGCAGGTGATTGGCCTCGGCACCTCGCACCCGCGCCTGGGTCAGCGAACCGCGGCTGCCCGCCGCGGACAGCGCCAAGCCCGGAAGGAAGCGCAGCGGTTCGGGACCGAAGAAGCTGGCAGCATCCACATCCTCTTCGTCGAGAACCACCACGCGCTGATCCACGGCACCGATTCGGCTGGCGCTGACGACGACTTCCTCGATGCCTTGCTCGGCGACAGCAGGCAGGCCGCCGACCATCGCGGCCACGAAGGCCGTGCCAACGGCAGCAGAAGGCAGACGCGATCGTTGTGCAGGCATGGCGCGAACCTCGACCTCGACAGGAGCAAGCGCACTCTAGCGAGGGGCCGTGGTCGATCCAATGGAAATCCTGCAAGTTCTCCATGAACAGTGGTGCCGAAGCAGGCGGGATTGCTGGTCTCGACCCCGAGCTGACATTCGAGGCGCGGCAACGGTGCTCTCGCACCGTTTTGGCCGCCTGCGTCGAGCGCGTTCCGCCATCCGCGGGGTTCATCCCAGGACGCGAGGAAAATGCGCGGCGACGCGGACGGCATCCTCGAGAGAAGCCTGATTGAGGCAGCCGGGCCTCAGACGGATTTCCAGCGCGTACCGTCTCGGGTGTCTTCCAGCTCGATGCCTAGGGCGGCGAGTTCGGCGCGGATAGCGTCGGCGCGGGCGTAGTTGCGCCTCGCTCGAGCTTTGTTGCGCTCGTCGATGAGGCGACGTACCGTCGCCTCATCGACCGCGGCATCGCCTTGGAAATAGGCGGCGGCGTCTTGGGCGAGAAGGCCAAGCAGGGCTCCGCCGGCGAGCAGCTGCGAACGCAGCTGCTCGGTCTCTTCGGCGTCCTTCGCGCGCTGCACGTCCGCCGCCAGGGCGTGCATGGCCGCCAGCGCCTTGGGCGTGTTCAGATCGTCGCAGAGGGCATCGAGCACGGCAGGCGGGAACGCGTCGACGGGGGCGTGGGCATAGGCCAGAGAGGTGCCGTTGGCGCCGTTGTCGGTGTCGCGCAGGGCTTGGTAGAGGGTGTCGAGGCTGGCCTTGGCCTGGGCGAGCAGGCTCTCGCTCCACAGCAGGCGCTGCCGATAGTGGCCCGAGAGAAGGGCGTAGCGCAGGGTTTCGCCATGGTGGCGTTGGCGCAGTTCGCGGATGGTGACGATGTTGCCGATGCTCTTCGACATTTTCGCATCGCCCAGGCTCAGCATGCCGTTGTGCAGCCAATAGCGCACGCTCGCCCGCCCGCCGTTGACGCAGCGGCTTTGGGCGCATTCGTTCTCGTGGTGGGGGAAGGCGAGGTCGCTGCCGCCGCCGTGGATGTCGATCGCCGGCCCTAGGTGCTTGCGGATCATCGCCGAGCATTCGATGTGCCAGCCAGGACGGCCCCGGCCCCAGGGACTGTCCCAGCCGGGCAGATCGGGCGTGGACGGCTTCCACAGCACGAAATCCTTGGGGTCCTTCTTGTAGGGCGCCACCTCCACCCGAGCGCCGGCCAGCATGTCGTCGAGACTGCGTTTGGACAGTGTGCCGTAGTCCGGGTCCGACGGCACGTGGAACAGCACGTGACGGTCCGCTTCGTAGGCGTGGCCGCTGTCGATCAGCGACTCGATCATGGCGACGATGTCGGCGATGTGCTCGGTGGCCCGGGGCGCCACATCCGGTACCGCGACCCCGAGCCCGGCCATGTCGGCAGCGTATTCCGCGGCGTAGCGATCCGCCAGTTCCCGAATAGGCTGGCCGCAGGCGAGCGCGGCAGCGTTGATCTTGTCGTCGATGTCGGTGACGTTGCGCACGTAGCGCACGTTGGGATAGGCCAGCCGCAGCAGCCGCACCAGCACGTCGAAGGCCACTGCCGGTACCGCGTTGCCGATGTGCGCCAGGTTGTAGACCGTGGGGCCGCAGACATAGACGCCGACTTGGCCGGGAATCAGCGGTTCGAACGGTTCTTTCTTGCCGGATAGCGTGTTGTGAAGGTGGATGTCCATGCCTGCCTCGGAATCGGATGGCGAAATCGGGGACGGCGCATCCCCGTGCGTTCAGCAGGCGCGACAACAGGCGATGGGCGAAGAGCGGCCGTTCATGGCGGGCGGCATTATACGCCGAAGCGGGCGGCCAGGTAGCGGTAGACGGCGCGCATGCCCATGGCTTCGCCGCCCTCCGGGCGCGCCGGGCGGGTGCTGGCATTCCAGGCGAAGATATCGAAGTGCGCCCAGGGCACCTTGCCGGCGAAGCGTTCCAGGAACAATGCCGCGGCGACGGCGCCGGCATAGGACGACGACGGCGCGTTCACCAGATCCGCCACCTTGCTGTCCAGCAGGTGCCGGTACGGCGCGAACAGCGGCAGGCGCCATACCGGATCCTCGACTTCGGCGGCAGCGGCGGCGATGCCGGCAGCCAGCTCGTCGTCGTTGGCGAACAGAGCGGGCAGGTCGGGACCCAGCGCCGTGCGCGCGGCACCGGTGAGGGTGGCGAAATCGATCACGAGCGCCGGCTTCTCTTCCGCAGCCAAAGCCAGGGCGTCGGCCAGCACCAAGCGGCCTTCGGCATCGGTATTGTGGATCTCGACAGTGATGCCCGAGTAGGAACGGATAATGTCGCCGGGACGATAGGCGCTGGCGGAGACGGCGTTCTCCACCGCCGGCACCAGCACCCGCAGCGAAACAGGCAGTGTTCGCGCCATGACGAGCTGGGCGAGGCCAAGGACATGGGCGGCACCGCCCATGTCCTTCTTCATCAGCCGCATGTTCGACGCCGGCTTGAGGTTCAGGCCGCCGCTGTCGAAGCACACGCCCTTGCCTACCAGCGTCACTTTCGGGTTCCTGCTGTCGCCCCAGCGCAAGTCGATCAGCCGCGGCACCGAAGAACTGGCGCGGCCCACGGCGTGGATGGCGTTGAACCGTTGGCGCAGCAGCGCATCGCCGGCGATGATTTCGATGGTGGCATCGTGGGCGAGGGCGAGCTTGCGGGCGGCGGCTTCGAGATGCTGGGGCAGCATGTCCTCCGCCGGCGTGTTCACCAGATCCCGGCATAGCGACACCGCCGCCAGTTCGTCGAGCACACCGCGATCCTCCGGCGCCACAAGCAGTCGGGCAGGGTGGCGCTTCGGCATTCGGTAGGCATTGAACTGGTATGCGCCCAGGCCCCAGCCCAAGGCCAGCCGGTAGCGGTCGGCGGCAGCGGCGTTCGCCAGTCGGTAGTCGCCTTCGGGCAGCTGCAAGGCCAGTGCGCCCAGGCTTTCGATGCCAGCGCGTTCGCCGAGGCCGGCCACCAAGCGCACCGGCAGGCCGTCTGCGCCGGGGAGACGCACGGTCTCGTTGGCGTTGGCCTGGAATCCGGCAGCGTCCAGCCAAGCGCGGATGCGGGCGTCCTGGGATTGCCGCCATGCTGCCAGGGAAGATTTCGCCACCACATGGATGGGCGTCGCCTGGCGGCCGTCGTCGAGGATCGTCATGGCTGCTGCGCCGCTCGCGCCAGTTCATCCGCTCGGTAGCTCGATCGCACCAGCGGCCCGGCAGCCACTTCTTGAAAGCCGGCGTCCAGTCCCCATTGCCGATAGTCGTCGAACTGTTCGGGCCGCACCCAACGCGCCACCGGCAGATGGTTGCGCGTGGGTTGCAGATATTGGCCGAGGGTGAGCAGATCGACGCCGCTGGCGCGCAGATCCGCCATTGCCTCGCGGATCTCCGCCTCGGTTTCGCCGAGGCCCAACATCAGGCTGCTCTTGGCGAGCACGTCGGCGCAGCCCTTGGCATGGGCCAGCACATCAAGGGTCTGCTGATAGTCGGCGCGCGGATCCCGCACCATGCGGGTGAGGCGACGCACGGTCTCCAGGTTCTGCGCGAAGACATCGATGCCCGCTGTCGCTACCGTGGCCACTGCCTCATGGTCGCCCTGGAAGTCCGGCGTCAGCGCTTCGACCGTAACTCCTGGGCAGCGCCTTTTGATGGCGCGGATGCAGGCCGCGTAGTGGGCGGCACCGCCATCGGCCAGATCGTCCCGGTCCACCGAGGTCAGTACGACGTACTCGAGCCTCATCCGATGCACCGACTCGGCGGCGTTGGCCGGCTCGTCGGCATCCAGCCAACCCTGGGGATTGCCGGTATCCACGGCGCAGAAGCGACAGGCCCGCGTACACACGCTGCCCATCAGCATGAGGGTAGCCGTGCCGGCGCTCCAGCACTCGCCGATGTTCGGGCAGTGCGACTCCTCGCAGACCGTGGCGAGGCCGTGCTCGCGCACCGCCCGTCGCACTGCCGCGTAACGGCCGTCGCCGCCGATCCGCACCCGCAGCCAAGGCGGCTTGGGCCGGCGGTCGGGCGTGTCGAGATGAGCGACCTTGATGCCGTCCTTGATGGCGCTGAACCCCTGCGCCGTGCGGTACTTGCGTCCGCTGGCGCGCCCGACACGAACCGGCTCCTCGTCCGCGACAGGCGCTTCGCCCGGCGACGGCGATTCGGCGTTAGCCGGCATGGCGGGACGGCGGCGCAGCGGTTGCGTCTTGCATGGCGGGATTGTACCCGCTTGCATCCTGCGCAGGGCTACGTCGGTGTATGGCCGGCGCTCTCGTTCTCGAGCAGGCAGTGCATCAGGCTGGGGATGCCGGGCACATAGGCGCCGAGCCCTTTTTCGGTGCGCTGGCCTCGCGGCGCCCAGAAGTAGCCTTCGTCCTGCAGCGCTTGGCGTATGTTGTCGACGTGCGCCTTATCTCCTGCCCCGACCGGCCGCTCCCGCCCCAGAGCTTCGGCAATGGCCCCATCAGCCTCCGCTCTGGTCAGCGCCGTTGTCTTTTGGTATGCGCGAGCGATGGCGACCGCTGCCTGTTTCAGGTTCCTGGCCTCCAGTTCTTCTTGCCTGCCCTGGTAGAAGACATCTTTTCGCTCTCTCACCTGTTCCCGCGCTTGAGCGATGTCTTCGGCGTCGGTCAGCGGGCGCTCCTCGCCGCAGGGCAGAGACTTCCACAAGGCGTCTCCCCATATCTGTACGAAGTAGGGATACCCCTGGCTGTCCTCGGCGATTTCTTCCAGCAAGTGTTCCGCGATGCGCCAGCCCTGCTCTTCGAACGGCCTTCGCAGCGCCTCCTTCGCTTCCTCCTTGCCCAGCAGATGCAGCGGCTGGATCAGGCTCCGTTCCACGAACGTCGCTTCCATGCTGCGCAGATGCGACAGCATATCCGGGGTTCCTGCCAACGTAAGCAGCAGCGGACGGTTTCGTCGCCCGATTTCCTGCCCTGCCGACAGCAGCCGAGCGCCCACCTTCGGATTCAGGCGGTGGACTTCGTCGATGAAGATCGCCAGCGGCTGTTCGGTTGCCCGCTCCAGCGCATGGAGCAGGCGGTCTGCGTCTCTGGGCTGGCGCTGGATCGTCGCGCCGACGCCGAATACATTGATTTTCACGCCGCCGATCTGCCAGCCGAGTCTGTACCGCCGGAGTTCGCGGATCAGAGACTCGACATCGTCGATTTCCGCCGACGTGGTGGCCAGCGTTCGGATGTTCATCCGTCCAGCTTCCTGTTCGATTTTGGTCAGCAGACAGGTTTTGCCGTTTCCCCGCGGTCCGTAGACGATCCAGTCGCTGGCCGGCGCTTGCCCGGCTTGCAGTGTTCGCAGCATCTCGCTGGCGGCGGCCACTTCCTCCTTCCGCCCGGAAAAATAAGATGGCATCACGCCTTGTCCGGGTCGAAACGGGTTCCTTGGCTGCTCGCGTTCCATACTGTCTTCTTCGTCGCCTTATCGTCCAGTGGTGGAGGTCGCTGGGCTGGGGACGGTGCGTTCTTTAGAACGAGGCGTTGTTCGGCGTCCGCGGGAAAGGAATGACGTCGCGGATGTTGTCCATGCCGGTGACGTACAGCACCAGACGCTCCAGGCCGAGGCCGAAGCCGGCGTGGGGCGCGGAACCGTAGCGGCGCAGCTGTCGGTACCACCACAGTTCCTGCCTGGCGGCGTCGCCCATGCGGGCGTCGAGCACGTCCGGGCGCTCCTCGCGCTGGCTGCCGCCGATGATCTCGCCGACGCCGGGCACCAGCACGTCCATGGCGGCCACGGTGCGGCCGTCGTCGTTGAGTCGCATGTAGAACGCCTTGAGCTCCTTGGGGTAGTTCACCACCACGACTGGGCCGCCCACATGCCGCTCGGCGAGGTAGCGCTCGTGTTCGGATTGCAGCTCCCGGCCCCATTCGACGGGAAACTCGAACGTCTCGCCGCTGCGTTGCAGGATGGCCACGGCGTCGCCGTAGTCGATGCGGGCGAAGGAGGAGGCGACGATGTTTTCCAGGCGCTCGATTGCCTGCGCGTCGATGCGGTCGCGGAAGAAAGCCATATCGTCCGGGTGGCGTTGCAGCACGGCGCGGCAGACGGCCCTGAGGAAGTCTTCGGCCAGATCGGCCAGATCGTCCAGGTCCGCAAAGGCGATCTCGGGCTCGATCATCCAGAATTCGGCCAGATGGCGGCTGGTGTTGGAGTGTTCGGCGCGGAACGTGGGGCCGAAGGTGTAGACCTTGCTCAGGGCTAGGCAGTACGCCTCCACGTTGAGCTGGCCGGATACGGTAAGGAATGTCTGCCGCCCGAAGAAATCGTCCTTGAAGCCGTCTGCAACGGCGTCCAAGGTGCTCACTCGAAACAGTTCGCCCGCGCCTTCGCAGTCGCTGGCGGTGATGATCGGCGTGTTCACCCATACGAAGCCGTGCTCGTCGAAGTAGCGATGCACCGCCTGGGCGATGCCGTTGCGCACCCGGGCGATGGCGCCGAAGGTGTTGGTGCGCGGGCGCAAGTGGGCGACGCTGCGCAGGTACTCGAAGGTATGGCGCTTCTTGGCGATAGGGTAGGTCTCCGGTTCCTCGACGCCGCCCACTACGCGCACCGCGCTGGCTCGCAGTTCGCGATCCTGGCCCTTGCCGAGAGACTGCGCTACCGTGCCAGTCACCTCCAACGCGCAGCCGGTGCCGATTTCCACGATGTCGTCGTAGTTGTCGAGGGCTTGGTCCGCGACGATCTGCAGATCGGCGAAGCAGGAGCCGTCGTTGAGGGCGATGAACGAGAAACCGCCCTTGGACGTGCGCCGGGACTTGGTCCAGCCGCATATGCGCACCTCGGCGCCGATAGCCGCTTCGTGGTTCAGGATGGATTGGATGGCGAGTCTTCCCATGGGCATACTGTAAACCATGACGCGTTGGATTGCGGTTGCGGGCATCGTCCTTGGCAGCGTGGTGTTCGTCGCCCTGGCGTACTGGCAGCTATGCCCGGTCCGGCCCATCGAGATCGAACGCGCCGAGCCGGAAGCGCCCCTCGCGATCGAGGAGCCAGCTGCTGTCGAACCGGTGCTGCCGCCAGTCGAAGCGCCGGACGTTGCCGAGACTGCGCCTGAACCGCGGGCGATCAGGGAACGGATCGAACTGCCGCCCTTGGCGGACAGCGACGCCTTCGTGCGGGAGCAGGCGGGCGAGGACCTCGCCCGCCTTCTCCCGATATGGCTTGCCGAGAAAGATCTCGTCCGCGGCGCCGTCGCCCTGCTCGACCACGGCCGCAGCGGCGCCGTGCCGGAACCGCTGATCGCGTTCATCGGCATGCCAGGGCGGTTCGCCGTTCGCCGGGTCGGCGAACGCATAGTGATGGATTCGCGTCCTACGCTCGCTACGACGACAGGGTCGAAGCAGCGCCGAGCGTGCCGCCAGCACGAATGGCGGCACTGATCGATCTGTTCGAGCCGCTGATCCTCGAAGCGCTGGCCGAACTCGGCATCGACGAGACGACCGTGCGCGCCCGTGCTGGACGCCGCCATCGACGAGATTCTTGCTACGCCGCAGCTGGTGGAGCTGGTGCGGCCAAAGGTTCTCTGCGAGTTCGCCGACCCGGCGCTGGAAGGGCGTTCGGCGTTGCAGAAGCAGCTGCGCATGGGGCCGGACAACGTCGGCAGGATTCAGGCCGACGCCCGAGTGTTGCGCCGGGAACCAGGCTGAACTTCGAGACAGGTTCGTCGCTGCCCCCCCCCTTGATTTTCGCGATCACTGTAAAAAACCGCCGCGGCGCTGCTGGGAACGCTGCAATGGAAATGCTCCTCGTATCGAAACCGCCAATCGCGGCAAGCATCAGGCATTGCTGCGAGCCATCCAGCGCGGCCAGCAGTTCGGTTGGCAGCCGAAAGGCGCCGAGATCGACCGGCGATCTTCACCGAACGCATCAAAATCCTGGGCTGGCTGAAAAGCCATCTGCAAGCGCACCTCAAGCTTCGCGACGATCAGACCGACATCCTGCACGGCAACATGACCGACATCGATCAGCAGCGCGTGGTTGACGACTTCGGCAACGCCAAACGCGCCCTGCGCGCCTCTTGATCTGTTCGGACGAGGCGTCCGAGGGCACCAACCTGCGCTACTGCTGCCGTCGGCTCATCCATTTCTTCTACATGTCGTGGTCGCTGACGGCGCCCAGCGCAATGGCCGCCGGGAACGCGCCGCGTAGATCGTCTATCTGGTGACGGAGAGCGCAAACGGAACCATCCGCGGCGATGCGCGCATCCCGGAGATTCTGCCGCCAGCAGGGGCAGCGATCGGCGCCGTCGGCAGCGTCAGGATGCACGGCCCTGCCAGGTTTCGATGCTCTCCGGGAGCGGCACCCTGGCTCGCAGCCCCATGATGGATATCCCGCGGATCGGCGCTGTCGGCTCGGCTCGTTGCACCCACGTGCCGGCCCACCAGGAGAACTGGCGCGGCATAGCGGCATTCCCGGCGTACAGACCGAGGAACTGCTCGGACGACAGACTCCATTGGCGAACGAACCGGGCGTGAAGGCAGCCGGCGCAAACCCCAGAAGGCCGCCAACCAAGCCCTGCTTTCGCTAGCCGCATCCGGCCGGGCGATGATGCACCAGCCCTTGGCGAGCAGCAGGGACGACGTGCCGGTCGCACGTCCCTGGAGCGGCGGATGGCGACGACTCCGTGCGCCGGCAGAAGACCCAAGGCGTCGAGGGCATCGGCGAGTTTTTTCCGAAGGGGAGCTGCATACAACAACCCTAGGAGCTGTAACTAATAGTTGTGCCTTGGAAATTACAATATATATCGTGATATCGTGCCTTTGATTCTGAAGCATATAGCTCCCTTCCGAAGGCGTGGCCATGGCGACTGGTCCTTGTCCTGTGCTTCAATGCCCAGCTTTCCCATTGTTCCTGTTCCAACCTTCAGGGGGGATGCCGCGCACCGCAGCCGCGCCGGCATGTTGGGCTGCAGCCATAGCAGCGAACCCCGCGCAAGCCGCCGAAGCCAAGCCGGGGCGAATGCCGGCAGCTTGGTCTTTCGTTGGATGACGCCCTTTCCTCGGGCTCGTGTCCTATTGGGCAAGACCGCGGGTTCGCGGACGGTGCTCAGGCTGCTATGCTCGCAATCTACGCGGACTGATCCACCAACCCCATGCCTGAACTGCATGCCGGTCGGCTCTCGGACGACCAGAAACGCGATCTCAAGCGCGACCGCTTCGTCGTGCTGAAGAACGCCGTTGCGCGCACCGTGACCAGGCGCGCCAAGGCGGTCGTCCACCAGCACCCGACCCGCATCGTCCACGGCGACGATCCGGCCATCGACGGGTTCTACAACGAATCGCCGCTGCGGGAGATTGCGACCGAGGCCATGGCCCCCATACGGCACCGATCAACGCCCAGGTCGCGGTTGCGCTGCCTCGCTTCGCTGATGCGGCGGTGCGTAGCAAAGCCGCTGCGCAGTACGCGCCCCGGGTCCATGTCGATGGCGGCGGGGCGGGGCTCTGTCCGATCAAGCGCAGTGACATCCTCGCCTCGGGCGAGACTCTTGAAGCCTGGGGCAGCAATGGCGATCCCAAGTCCAGGGGTCCCGCTGGCGGCACCCCGCTGTGGCAGGATCGCGAGCGCACCTTGGCCATCGGCAGCTGCACGGCCTTGGTGGGTGTATGTCTGAACGACCAGCTGCGGCCTGGAAAGGGGCAGTTCTCCGTGCGCCGTGGTATGCACGAGGCGGTGGAGGCATTCTTTCGGATTCAACGGGACAAAGGCGGTCCCCTTGGCGGCGGGCCGGACTGGCCGCGGCTGATTCCCGCCGGCGAAGACGGAGCCTATGCCGGCATCATGCCCCAAGCCATGGAGGCAGCCTCCCCCGAGACCCGGTTCGAGCAAGACGGCTGGCCGTGGTCCGAGTTGACGCCCGTGTTGATGGAGGAAAGCGAAGCGGTGATCGCGCTGCATTCGCTGCCGCACACCGCGACGCCGAACCTGAGCGACGATCCACGCATGAACGTGTTTTTTCAGGATTCGCCGCTTCCGCCCCGGCAATCCCTACGAAGGCGACAAGCGGGTTGGCTGGGGCGTTTCCGACCATCCGGGTCGAGCGCTCAATAGAGACTTTCTGGACTATCCGGACGACTACGATCCGCTCGAGACTTCCATCGAAAAGCTATGCGACCACTGGAGCGAATGGGACGGCATGTGGCACATCGTTGCCTCGTAGCACCCGCAGGGAGGCCGTAGACAAGCCCGCGATGGCGCATGTGCGAGAACCGAGGCGAACGACAAAGGCCGCGAAATCATGAGGGCGACGAAGCGAGACTTGGAATCCAGGAAGACGCGGCAGGATAGGAGTTCGTCCACCTCCGGCAGCCTACCGGTGGCGGCCGACAAGGACGAAGCCCTTGCGTACTTGCGCGACGAGAATGCGCGGCTGCGAGCGGAACTGGCGCAGTTGCGGGCGTATCGGAACGCGCCGCCGGCCGCCACCGCGTGGGAAACCGAGATGCGTCGCGGCATCGTCTACGCCGACGGCCGCTCACCCACCAGTTCCCTGTCCGCCGGCAGGCTGCTCAAGCAGCTGTCCGGCTTGTCCAAGGAGCGCATGAAAGCCGGACGCATCCGCAATAGCAGCGATTTCGACTACTTGCCGAAGCCCAGCAGCGACGAGGCACGGCTCGAGGCCGACTTCGTTCGCTGGGGCTACTGTCTGGTCGAGGACGCGATGTCGCCGCAGCAGGTGCAGGCGCAGGGGGACCGGCTGGTGGACCAAGCCGCCGCGGAGCGGCGTCTGGACGTGGCGATCATGACCAGCGCCAACGATAGCGCCCAGCTGGTGAGCAACCTGGTACTCAAAGGGGCCGTGTTCCGCGACGCGGTGGAGTTCAAGGAGTCGTCCGCCCAGCAAGGCCCTCTCGTGGACCGCCTGCTCGCCAAGGCGATGGGCGAAGGCTTCGGCCTCGGCTGCGCCCACGGCTCCATCGTCCACATGGGAGGGGGCCTGCAGGAGTTGCATGTGGACCAGGGCGGCATGCCGCTGCCCTACCCGCCGTTCCCGTTCGGATCCCTCATCATCTGGTGCCTTACCGAGTTCAACTTGGCCAACGGCGGCACCTACGTCGTGCCCGGGTCGCATCGCACCGCCAGCGGCGCAGCCTGCTTCCACGACGGTGCCGACCTGCTGCGGCTGGTGGACGGCGAACCCGGCTTGGTGGCTGTCTGCGCACCGCCGGGAACATGCATCCTCACCGATACGCGCATTCTGCACTGCGGGGGACGGCGCCTCGCTTCAGGCACCCGCTACGCCATGCGCTGCCACTACAATCGGCACTACATCAGGGCCCTGCACGAACAGTCCAGCGCCAACCTGCATGTGCCCGACGACGTCTACGAACTGCTGTCGCCGCGGCTGAAGAAGATGATGGGCATCACCGTCAACGATCACGAACCCATCGGCGAGCTCTCGTCCGAGGCGATTTCCGATTCGACGCGCTGAAACCGGAGTGCGGGCCAGCCTGCCAGCACGGCGAGCACGACATAGATCCGAGCGAAGATGAAGTCGGCCCGGCGAGACACGGCGATCGCCAGGTCCATTTGCGCAGTCCACGAGGCGACTCCGGCCAGCGGAGATCGGCGATCGCGACGGTGTCCGACAGGCGCCGGACCCCGGAGGGAATCCGCTCCAAACCCACGCCATTCGGACGCCTGCTTCCGTCAACTGCCGCCCGAAGCCGCGATTCGCTGTTCCCCAACAGCGGGCCACCGTCTCCTGCCGCGCCGACCTCGACACGCGCCAGCTCCGCTCACCGAGACGACGGCGTGGCGGAGCCTCTGGACCACTTCATGAGCCTTCAGTGGCGGGACGGCATCCGGTACCTGGAACAGGCCGCGCCCACCGCCAGCTATCGCTGGTGAATTGGTGATCGGCACCGACATCGGTGCCGCGTCAGCGGCTGCGGCGCTCCAGGGGTCGCCAAGTCGACCGCTGGCCTTGCATTTCTCAGGAACCATTAAACGATATTGCTAATCGTTTTCGTTCGGATTATGGTTCTTCTATCCACTGGACGAGGAAGTTCTCGGAATGAAGCCATCGCCAGTGTCAATCGTGCCGCTCATCGCCAGCGTAGCCATCTCGCAGCAGGCAGGTGCGGCAAATGCCGCGGCAGATGCCGCCGCCACGGTCAATGTCGAGGCGGTCGGGGAGGCGGTCGAGAATGCCCCGTGCCGCCTCACGAGCGGGTGCTGGCCTACCTCCGGCGCAGCGACGACGTTCGACCGCGACCGCTGCCCGACCTGCATCCCGTGCATAGCGTCTACAATCACGAGGCCATTATTCCGCCACAGTGCTACACCCGCACCGAGGGCAAGTTCAACCCTTGCTACGTCTGCCATCAACGCCAGATTTCCGCCCGCGAAAACACCATGAACGACGACGACCTGCAACTCGCCTACAGTTTCAGCGATCTGGGCATGACCAATCATTGGCGCAACCTGTTCGAGGACCGCTCCGCGACGGCGAAGGCGATCAGCGACGACGACATCCTGCACTGGATCGACCAGGACAACTACAGCCCCTTGGCGGCACGACTCGAAGCAGCCGGCTTCAAGGGCTGGATACCGGATTTGAATGGCTTGCGGCGCGGCCGCGTTCGATGAAAACGGCTTCGCCCGGGACGGCAGCCATTGGGTGGCCTTCAACTACAAACCGTTCCCCAGCACCTTCATGGCCCACCAACGGCTCTACCGACGATGTGATGATTCGCCTGCCGTCCGCCTTCCGCACGGATGCCGATGGCAACCATTCGCAGGATCTCTACCGCGCCAACCTCGCCATCGTCGAGGCGAATGTCAAGGGGCTGGCCTCCATCACCGCGCTGCCCGTGGACGAGCGTCGGGTGGGCGCGGATCTGAACGGCGACGGCACCCACGGCGTGGTGCGGGAAATCACCGCCCTGGGCGCCTTCGTCGGTGCCGCGAAAGCGGCCTACCTGGACACCTATCTGTACCCGGAAGGCACCGAGTTCCTGCACACCGTGCGCTATCTGGGCATTTCCGAAGACCGAGAAATCGTGCCGTCCACGCGCATCAAGGAGGTGCGGTACATGCGCAAATGGGTGGCCGCAAGGTGGTCTACGCCAGGAACTACCAGTTGGAGGCATACGAGAAGGAGCTTGGCCACCTGCCCCAGTACCACTACTTGGGAGACCGCGGCCTCGACAACAAATTCGGCTGGGCGATTCAGGGGTTCGTGGAAGATCGCGGTGGCGAACTGCGGGTAGCGACCTACGAAGAGCATCTGTTTTGCATGGGCTGCCACACCTCGGTGGGCGCCACCATCGACAAGACCTTCGGCTTTCCGCGCAAGGTGGATGGCACCGCCGGCTGGGGCTACATCGACCTCAAAGGCATGCCGGATGCGCCGAATCGGGGCGAAACCGAGGGCGAGATCGCCACCTATCTGGCGCGGGTCGGCGGCGGCGAGTTTCGCAGCAACCCGGAGATGTTGGCGCGCTGGTTCAAGCCGGACGGTTCGGTGAAGCGAGACGAGGTGGCGCGGTCGGACGTCTACACCCTGATTGCGCCATCGGTGGAACGAGCGCTGATGCTGAACAAGGCCTATCGCGCCATCGTCCTCGAACAGGACTACATCTACGGACGCGACGCGACGGCGACGCCCCCCGCCAACGGCTACCGACGAATCGACAACGACACCGCCCCCACGCTGCCGCAGTCGGCGCTGCACCACTGGGATATCCGCCTCGACTGGGGTGCGTGGCAGGAAGCTCGCCGATCTTGTGCAGCGGTACGCAACTGATTCGCGTCCGCGGACTGCTGCGCGCTCGTCTGAAATCGCCACCGTCCGAGCCTGCTGTCGACATCGTCGGTGACGCGATAGTCTGATTGGTTGGAGCTGTGCGTATCGGACTTGCTGTCGAGCGGCTGCATCCTCGTTCGTGCCGGAGAAATAGTCGAACGGCGGGTAGGACTGCCAATAGGCCTCGATAGCAGCAGGCTGCCTTCCATGACCGCGGCGACTAGGCACGCCAGGGCAAGGAAGGCAACCCTGCGACGGCAGCGGCGAAGAACAGCGCATAGCTCGATTGCCGGAACGTCCTGTAGCGTGTTGGATTGGCACGAGTGAGGAACCAGCATCCCCAAGCGCAGGGATGAGCGGCAATCCGAGTTTCACAAGAGCATGCGCGCTCGGCTGGCGGACAGCGCCGCAGCCGGCCTCAGGTGGAGGAAGCGGATGTCTTGGCTTTCGGCCAGGCTTCGGGGATGGACTTCGTTTTCCTAATCAGCTTCTGTGCTGCCGGACTGCCAATCAGTTCCTTGGCATCGATGTACCTTCCGCCCTTGGCGGTTGCATGAACGCGCCGCGCATCGGTGCGTTTGCCTCTCCTTCGTCATCTTTCTCCTGGACTGAGTGCGAGCCCGCACCGCGTAGCAGGGCAAGTTCGTCCAGCCGACAACGTGTGGGCTCAGCCAGGAGCATTCCGCAGTCTGCTCCAAGGGCGGGAAGCCTGGGAAGGAGACTGCCTCTGGGCATTCGCTGCTTCCGCGTCGCCCAACGACACGGAAGACGTCATGGAGACGCCCTCGGTGGGGATGCGGCTGCATCCGGCGGAGGCGTCGGTGCGTCGGGTTCGAAATGCGGCAGAGCGGGCAGAACCGAGTCGTCCGGCTGAAAGGCCGCTGCCGCCGCCCCCACCCAAGCCCTTCGCCAATGCGCTGCAGAGGCGGAACCCGCGCCGCGCAAGCGCCTGCACGGCAATTGCGCGGTTCTCCATTATCCCTTGCCACGCCCTGCCTGACTGTGCTACGGGGCTACCCGGGATATGGAGATGGCAGCACCCAAGCGGACGCGCGACCTGCGCCCGCACAGCATCGCCGTCACGTTGAGATATGGCGTTCCCGCCTTCATGGCGCGCGAGGCCGAACGCGAGGGGATGGCCGGGGCCGCGCTCACCCGCGAGCTGCTGCCGGCCTTGGGCATCAACTGAAGGAGAGCACCAGTGACTGAAGCAACTCAACAGCATGCGGCCGCCATCCTGGACACGGCCATCATCCGCCGCCGCGCCGACGATTGGGCGGCCATCGAGCAGGCGAGCAAGATGATCCCCTCCGCTCCGAGGAGCGACGCTGTGAGCGATGAGGGGCGATGCCCCAGGGATTCGGTGGAGGTGCTGATCGCCTTGTCGGTGGCGGCTTTGGCGGCGATTGGAGCATTCTTGGGCTATGAATCCGCCATGGAGGCCGCGTAAAGAGGACAAAGACGGTCCGCTTGGTCCAGGTCATGGCCGCCGCCGCGATCGGACTGCGGGAGGACCATAGTCTGGCCACGGCGTTCGGCTTGGCGTGGGTCCGCGGGTCGATGAGGCGGAGATGGCATCCTGCGCCTGCATAAAAAGGCCCACCCAAGCTGCGACTCGCCGTACGGCCCCGAAACGATGCTGCTCGCAGTATCGCCGGAGAGGCAGATGGTGGCGTGGGCTAGGCTGGGGAGGCCAGGGGCAAGTTCTTGGCCGCGGCGCGGAACGAAATCGACGGCGTGACGAGCATGCGGTCTTCGCGCGGAGGGAGTGTCAAAATCTTGTTCGTCTGACTCCCGCCACGCCTCCCGCCCCGCTTCGGCGTGTTTTTTTGGCTTGGAAGCGGGCTTGGAACGGCCGCGGAAAAACGCCGATCCAACGGCAGGCCGCGCTCAACAATTGTCGCCTGCCGCGACACTTTGCGCGTCGCCTTCACACCCCGCCGGGTACCCCTGAGAGGAATCCTCAAAGGGAGGGGACACCGCTGGCGGAGTCATCATTTGCACTCGGTTTCGCCCTAAAGCATCGTGTCTGCCGGTTTCAATGATACTTGTCGGAGGCCGCCGGAAATGCGCCCAAAACAGGCGAAACCAAGCATTTTTCTGTGCCCGTATGCTTGCTTGCGCGTTGGGTTCGGGCATGATGGAAAAATCCCAACCGACACCGACACCGACACCGACACCGACACCGACGCAGGCCGCCTCCTGCGTGAAGTTCTCCAGACCGCCGCCGACGACCTTGAATCCAGCTAGGGGGCCGATCCCGGCTACCGTGGTGTCGTCGTCCCGCAACCGTGGCCCAAGGCCCCGAGACGACCCCTCCAACCCGAATCGAGCGGCTCCCCAATCCCGTTTTCCCGCAACCGAAGATTCCATCCCTCGCCAAGCGCCAAGCCTTCGACCCCCAAACTCCAGGGTGCGCCGACCGTTCAATCGCCGTGGTCGAGCCCGCACAAGTGCTTCCCCGCACAGGGAAGGTGTGCTAGGTTCCTTAGCTATCGGGGCTTCCCGAATCGTTCGTCGTCTTGCACGAGCGGGAATTGCGGCCATGTCGGACATCAACTCCAAGCGCTCTGCGCAGCCGAGAGGCATTCCCCGTTTGCCGCCCCACGCGCTCGCGCCAGCACGGCTCCTTGATCCGTGGTTCGATGCAAGGCGCTCATCGGGAGTGGCTCCTTGACTGGAGGCGTTATGGGAAGATGGTCGCGTCACCTGTCGGTCGCTGGCAATCGGACAGCCCGCAGGCCGGTGCTGCTGGTTGCCGCCGTGCTCGCCGGCTGGGGCGCCCAGGCGGACGCCGGCGGCCGGCTGTTCATGCCCGCCGACGACGGGGAGGACGTCGATCCGCTGGCGTTCTTCACGGAGAACATCGCTGCGCAGATCGTCCAGGCCAGATGCGTCAACTGCCATGTGGCTGGCGGGCCGGCGGCGAGCACGCCCCTGCGGTTCGCGCATGGCGACGGCGCCGAAGCCACCCAGGGCAACTACCAAGCGTTGGTGGTCTACGTGGGCCAGGACGCGACGCGCACCGAGCGGATGCTGGCCAAGGTCCAGGGTCGGCTCGGCCACGGCGGCGGCGTGCAGTTGGCACAAGATTCCGCAGACTTCCGGAACCTGGAGACGTTCCTTGGGCTGCTGCAAGAAGAGGACGATGGGAACGGATCCGAGCGTGTCGCGGACGCCGGCTACGGCCCTCCCGCCTTCCTCAGCCCCCATGCGAACCCGATCGCGGTCAACGGCGGATTCGTCTATGTCGTCAACACGCCCGCAGGCACCGTGGATGTCATCTCCGTAGCGAATCCGCGGATCGTCGCTCGGATCAATGTCGGCGTGGATCCGGTCGGCGTCGCGGTGCGGCCGGACGGCAAAGAGGTTTGGGTAGCCAATCACGTCTCGGACACGGTCAGCGTCATCGACACGGATGCCGGCAGCCTCGCCTATCGCCAAGTCGTCGCCACCATTCAGGACGTCGATCCCGGCACCCTGTCCACCCGCTTCGACGAACCCGTCGGCATCGCATTCGCCAGCAACGACAAGGCTTACGTCGCCCTCTCGCCGTCCAATCGAATCGCCATCGTGGACGTGGCCACCCGCACGGTTTCCGGCCATCTGCGCATCACCGCCCAGGATCCCAGAGCCATCGCGGTGCGCGGCAACCGCCTCTACGTGGTGCCGTTCGAGTCCAACAACCGGACCCAGCTGTCCGGTTGCGTCCGGGAGAAGATCGACAACGATACTTGCACGTTCGACGCCGTCGAGCACGTCTTCTCCAACAACAACGTCCTGTCGGCGAACTACGACGCCGACATCGTCAAGAACCCCCTGCTGCCGGATCGGGACCTCTACGTCTTCGACACGGAAACGGACCGGCTAGTCGAAATCGTGGAGGGCGTGGGAACGCTGCTGTACGGTCTGGCCATCGACAGCCAGGGCAAGGTGTTCGTCACTCAAACAGATGCCCGCAACGACGCCAACGGCAAGGCCGGGACGCGCAAGCACGGCCTTGAGGAGATGGAGAACCGCGCTTTCCTGAACCAGATCACGATGATCGACTGCGGGGGCTACTGCAAGCCCCCCGTCTTCTTCGACTTGGAACCGCTGCCGCCAGCGCATCCGGCACCCGGCATGGCGCTGGCTACGCCGTTCGGCATCCAAGCGAGCGCGGACGACCGTACGCTGGTGGTCACTGCCGCCAGCTCCGACAAGCTGTTCACGGTGGACGCCGGCACCGGTACGGTGCTCGGCCGCGTGGACGTCGGCGCAGCGCCCCGAGGCGTGGCGGTGGAGTCGAACGAGCAGGGCGGGGCCATACGCGGTTGGGTCCTGAACGCCGTGTCGAATACCGTATCCGTCGTGGCTCTTTCCGACCGGGCCAATCCCCAGGTCGACAGCACCATCGAACTGGAAGACCCCACCCACCCCGACGTCAAGCTGGGCCGGATGGCGTTCAACGATGCCGATGCGTCCAGCACCGGCACCTTTTCCTGCGAAAGCTGCCACCCCGACGGCCATACCGACCAGCTGATCTGGGTGCTGGCCACGCCCGAGTGCGACGTGGACGGCTGCACGCAGATTCCGCCGCGCCTGACCATGCCCGTGCGCGGTCTGCGCGATACCCAGCCCTACCACTGGGACGGCATCCCCGGCGATCCGTACGGCGGCAACAACACTTCATCCATCAACGCCCCTGTCGAGCCGAATTGTTCGATCGGAGATCCCGAGGGCTGCATCCGGTTCCTGATCGATGGCTCGATGGCGACGACCATGTGCGACCAGACCAACTGCCCGACCAACGACGAAGGCAAATCGGGACTGCTCGACGCCGAGCAGCGCGACGCCATGGCGAAGTTCCTGCTCGGCATCCCCTACCCGCCGTCCCAGACCCGACCTTTCCACAACGCGATGACGTCCCAAGCGAGGGACGGGTTCTTCCAGTTCAACTTCGTGAAGGATTGCGGCAACTGCCACAAGATGCCCTTCCTGGTCAGTTCCAACACGCCCGGCACCGGCATGGACGCCCCGACTTGGCGCGGCGCCTACGAGCGCTGGATGGTCACGCCCCAGGCCCGCCTGAACATCATCGACCTGATGAACATCGTTCGCATGGACGACAGCTTTCCGGAACGGGACATGTGGATTCTCGCTGGCGCCAACCCCGGCATCTGGGAGATGGTGCTGCAAGGCAGCACCGGATTCCCGGGCGCCTTCGGCCGACAGGCGACGCTCAGCGCGGCGACGGCCCGGCTGCTCCAAACCCGACAGATCCTGGATTCGCTGATGCTGGCGGCTTCGGAAGGCGCTATCCGGCTGCAGGCGGACGGCATTCGGATCGCCGCCGGCGTCGCCGTGCCGCTGGCGCTGGAATACCAGGACGGCAGATTCGTCGCCCGGGACGGCGCCGGCGTGGATTCGTTCAGCCGGAAAGCGCTGGTCGACGAAGCGGCGGAGGGCGAGTTGATCCTGACGCTGACCGGCCGTTTGGGAGCGGAGGCGAACCATCCCCAGCCGGCGCTGTGGCAGGACGTCCCTATTCACCAGCAGACTCCCAACGTCGAGGCGCCGTTCCTCGCCAGCGACGGGACGCTGCGCATGAAGGGCCGCCACGTGCAGCCGGGCGCAGGCGTATTCGTCGACGGACGCAAGGTGGAGGGCAGCGTGCGTTGCGAGTCCGGTACGCTGCCGGTCTGCGACGACGAAATCGTTCTCATCGAGTTGGCCGAACTGCCGGCCGCCGGCGGCATGTACTTGGTGCAGGTGCAGAATCCCGGTGGTCTGGTCAGCAACGACGCCTTGATCTACAACGACCTTGCGCCAGTGCCGCCGCGCCACGGCAACCTGATCGCCAGCGGCGGCACGTTCGACGACTGGGATGCAAGCTGGAATACGGTGCAGCTGCTCGGATCCGTGCGACATTTCAACGGCCTGCTGCAGTTCGACATCCGCTCCACCCACGTCACGGACCATTGGCGCGTCCAGCTCAGTCACCGCGTCTGGCTGGTGGGCGGCCAGGAATACACGCTGTGCTACGACGCCCGCACCGTCGCCGGCGCCCGCCCCATCCGAGCCTATCTGGACAAGGGGGCGCCGAACTGGGAGCGCATCATTCGGAATTCCGCCAACGATCCGTGGTGGCAGGTCTCGCTTACGTCCCAGTGGAAGACCTTCTCCCACACCTTCAGCGTCGAGGAAACCGACACTGCCGGGCGCATCGCGTTCGATCTTGCCCAAAACCGCCGCAGCGTGCAGTTCGACAACATCGGGCTGTACGAAGGAACTGCCTGTGGATCGCCGGGGCGGTACCGGCAGGAGGCGTCAGACGCTTCCCAGGACGATGTCGATAGAGGCGCAGGAGCAGGCTGACGGATTCGCGCACCGCATTCGAGAGGTCGAGACGCCGCACGAGCGCTTGGTCCAGGCTTTCGCAGGACCTCCCGGCTCCTTTCGCGAAGCCGCTCGTTGGCACGACCCGAGAGCTTGCCGCGCAAGGCATCCGTGGCGGACGGGAATCGCTGTCAGCCCACGTCGAGGCGCTGGAACTTGGGCGGTCGCTTGTCCACGAACGACGCCACGCCTTCCTTGAAGTCGTGGCGGGCGAGGCTCTCGTCCATCCAGCGGGTGGATTCGTCCATCGCCTCGCCGAGTTGCCGGTTCAGATGCCTGTAGACCTGCTTCTTCATCATCATGATGGACATGGGCGCGGCGGTGCCGGCGATCTCCTGCAAGTAGGCGACGGCCTCGGCGACGCACTCGCCGGGCTCGCATAGACGGTTGGCGAACCCCAGGCGGTAGGCTTCCTCGCCGTCGAACCGGCGCGAGCTCCAGAAGATGTCCAGGGCGTTGGACGGCCCCACGATGCGCGGCAGCATCCAGCTGGTACCGTGCTCCGCGATCAGACCGCGCGGCGAGAAGGACGTGACGAACCTGGCGCTCCGGTCCACGAAGCGCATGTCGCAGAAGGTGGCGTAGCTGAAGCCGAGGCCGGCGCAGGCGCCGTTGACGGCTGCGAGCAGCGGCTTGCGCAGGCCTAGGAAGTAGGTCGGCGAAGACTGGTAGTTGGGATCCCTGTCCGGATTGCCCGGCTCCGCCGCCAAATGCTCGTGGGCGCCGCCGAGCCGCCGGCCGGCTGCGCTCATCTTGCCCAGCGCGTTCATGTCCACCCCAGAGCAGAACCCCCGGCCGGCGCCGGTCAACACGGTGCCGATGACGTCCGGGTTCTTCTCCGAAGCGTCCAGGGCGTGGCGGATCTCGGCCTGGGTGAGATCCGTCAGCGCGTTCAGCGTGCGCGGGCGGTTCATCGTGATCACCGCAGCCGGGCCATCCAGCTCGTAGAGAATCTCCGCGTAGTCGGTCATTGGTTCCTCCCCTTGCTCGTTTGTTCGTTGCCTGTGAATCGTGACGCGGGACGATTGCGACGCCATGATAGCCCCGCGACGGGACAAGCGGAAGGCGGGACTCAGCCGGGTAGTGGTTCGGTTTGAAATTCGGATGGATCGCACAATTACGTCGCCACCGCATACAGTTGTCAGTGAACCGTCTACATCTCTGCATCTTGTGATTGGATGGTTCGGATTCAGAACCGACGCGCTACCCGCAGCCGCCTTGACGCAAGCTATGCGGTCGAACGAATCGGGGCTCGGTTCGAGGCGCCAGCCACGCCGGGATTCGGGTCGGCGTCCGCATCCGACGAGCCGGCTTGCATCAGAAATCCCGCACTAGCCGCTGGGCGCGCCGGCTCTCCTCGTGGTCGAAGGCGGGCTCGTAGTGCCTGATCTGCCGGGCGGTCATGCCCACGGCTCGGCAGCGTGCCCGCCACTGTTCGTCGATGGTGACAACCATGCGCGACAGCATGGCGGCGGCGCGCTCCAAGTTGAAGAAGGGGCCGCTTCCAGCACTGCTTCGATGGAAGCGGCGTTGCCGCCAAGCTCGCTTATGCCCGTTTCCAGGTGGCGGTGGCGATGCGGCTGCGGGTTGATGTCGAAGGCCGGGAAGAGAACCCACAGCCCTTCGCCGGCATGGAGCAGGCCGTGGTTCTTCAAGTGATCGTCGTTGTTGGAGACCAGGATGGTAAACAGGATGCGGCGGTACAGTTCAGCCATTTGTTCGCCGGCATCAAAGGCATGCGCCCGCAGCGCATCGGTGATGTCCGTGTAGAAGGCGCCAGTGGCGGTCTCGACGCCAAGGAACGACTGGGCGGAAAGATAGGCGATTCGCCCGGTCGAATCGCTTGATCAGCGCCACCGGCTTGTCGGTGGCACCGAGTTCGAGCCGTGCCGAGGCCGCGTCGATGCCCGTCGCACAGGCAAGGAGCAGCGTTGCCGCTTCCATCCGTTCCACCGGCATGGCATCGTCGTCGCTGGCGAACTTGGCGATGGCGAGAGCGCCGTCTTCGTCGCGGACGTTTGCCTTCGGTCTGGCGCTGCCGAGCAGACGGTGCCGCATCGACGCATCCCAGTTCGAGTCGCTCTTGGCGGCGGCGGCCGCCAAGAGCCGCAGCTCGGCGAGTTCGCTCAAGCGCGGCGTCGGCGGGTAGCAACGCGCGGTCGGCAGGCCGCCTTCGTCGAGATAGCGGAGCGCGCCCTGGCGGGTGGCATCGTCCACGGCAAGCAGGTAATCGAGTTCGGTGGGCACACCCCGGCGAGCGCCACCTTGGTGCGTGTTGCGGATCAGTCCTCGTCCCCACGCATCTGGCGCGCTGTCGGCGACCGGCCCCGGCAGCGCCGAGCGACGGTTTTCCCGCGACGCGGCACCATAGAACGGCATCTCGCCAAGGGGCATGGCGGGTGCGACGGCGAATCGCTCCGGGTTGTCCAGCCACTCCGTCGCATAGCGGAACATGCTGGTCTCGCGCCGCCCGTCCACCTCGAATATCAATTCGCCTACCAGATGCAGCGGCTCCCCGAATGCCACCTGCACGCGCCTCGTAGTTTTCGTCACGACCCTTTGTCCGCAGATTGCCGTCCAAGAACTGGCGCTTGCCGTCGCCGGATGCGCTGCGGCAAGCTGTCGAGGTCCAGCATCAGCCCGGTATCGTCCTGGGAGACATCCAGCATCTCCTCGAGTCGATGCAGCTCGCCGAGAAACAGCAGCACCATGGCGAATACGCCCAGCGAGAAGCCAGCCTCGCCTTTCTCCAGCCGGACCAGAGTTCCTTCAGATACGCCCATGCGCTCGGCGAAGTCCGCCACCGGCAGACGTCGCTTTTTGCGAGCGATGCGGATGTCCTGGCCCAAGGCTCGCAGGCACACGCTGCACGGATGGCGGATGGGTCTTCATTAGCTTTGATAAATCAGTTCTTAATGCCTATTGACAACAATATAGGGTAGTCTACTGCTCTATAGAATAGAAGACAGACGCCCTCGTGGCCATGCCGCCGAGGGCGTCAAGCGAACCATCCACCTCTGCCGCGGCGACATCTCGCCGCGGGCGGCGACGACGCAGCAGACTATGAAAAGCCTAGTGCTGTTGATTCGGAAACTCGACGGCGCGGCGGACCGAGTCCACATCGAATGCTCGTATCCCGGCCAGAGGGACGAGCGCGGGTCCTCAAGGAACTGCCGACGGCCATGGAGATCATCGCTGGCATCGCCGATGTCAAGGCTTCGGTGCCGCCGAGCGAGGAATCTCTGCGGGAAAAGGCCGACAGCCTGCTCGCCATCCTGCCGCAACCGCGCCTGCTGGTGTCGTCCTCGTGCGGCTGCGGACGAGTGCCCCACGGATCAGGCCATTGGCCTCAACTTGGCAAAGGCCGCGCAGGCGTCGCTCTAGTATGCTTGGCATTCCTTCAGCCTCCCAGGACGCGAAATGACATTCTCGGAACCGCGAACGCTGGCGCTGTTGGCGCTGGCGATTGCGCCCTTCGTGCATGCCGCCGAGCCGCCCGCGGTGCTCGAAGCGCTGAAGACCGAGCTCGCTCGCTCCATGGGAGTGCTCGGCGAACGGCCGGTACCGCCGTACTTCCTGAGCTACGAGGTCACCGAGCAGAACGCCGTCAGCGTCACCGGTTCCTTCGGCACGTTGCGGCACAGCAGCCGCCGGCGCAGCCGCTACCTGGATGTCGATCTGCGGGTAGGCGGCTACGACCTCGACAACACCCGCCCGATCCGCGGCGACCGCAACCTCTCCCGTCGAACCTTTACGCAAGTCCCCATCGAAGACGACGTGGACGCCATCCGCAGCGTGATCTGGAACCGCACCGACGCCAGCTACAAGCAGGCTTTGGAACAGCTGACCAAGGTGAAGACCGACGTGCAGGTGAAGGTGGATGCGGAGGATCGCTCCGCCGACTTTTCGCGCGAGAAGCCGCAGAAGAAGCTCGGCGAAGCTGCCAAGGTCGCCGCCAACATGGCGGACTGGGAGGCCAAGGTGCGGCGCTACACCGCGCCGTTCGCCGCCCAAGGCGACATCTACAGGGCCACCGCCACCCTCTCCGCCACCGTCGAGACGCGCTGGTTCGTGAGCAGCGAAGGCGCCGAGATACAAACCGGGGAAACGCGCTATCGACTGGCCATCAGTGCCCGCACCAAGGCCGACGACGGCATGACGCTGCCACGCTACGAATCCTTTGCCGCGTTCTCGCCGACAGGACTGCCGGACGACGAGACGGTGCTTGCGGCCGTGGAATCGATGATCGCGGACCTCGACGCCCTGCGAACCGCACCGGTGGTGGATCCCTATACCGGCCCCGCCATTCTCTCGGGCCGCGCCTCCGGCGTCTTCTTCCATGAAATCCTCGGCCACCCCGTCGAGGGGCACCGCCAAAAGCGAGAGGAGGAAGGCCAGACCTTCAAAAAGAAGATCGACGAGCGCATCCTGCCCGAGGGGTTCACCATTGCCTTCGACCCCACCCAACGGCGACTGGCGAACATGGACTTGGCGGGCTCCTATCGGTACGACAACCAAGGTGTGCAGGCGCGGCGGGTGGCCGTGGTGGAGAACGGCATCCTGAAGAGCTTCCTCATGTCGCGCACCCCCATCGAAGGCTTCCCGAACTCCAACGGCCACGGCCGCAAGCAGATCGGCTACCGGCCCGTGGCACGGCAATCCAACCTCATCGTCGAAGTGGCCGAGCCGCTCAGCACCGCGGCGCTGAAAGCACAGCTGATGGCCATGATCCGGGACCAGGGCAAGCCCTTCGGCCTGCTGTTCAAGGACATCCAGGGCGGCTTCACCAGCACCGGACGGTTCCTGCCCAACGCTTTCAACGTGCAGCCCATTCTGGTCTACCGCGTCCACCCGGACGGCCGCGAAGAGCTGGTGCGCGGCGTCGATCTCATCGGGACGCCGTTGACCACCTTGAGCCGCGTCGTGGCCGCGGACGATCAGGTGGCGGTGTTCAACGGCACCTGCGGGGCTGAATCCGGCGGCGTCCCGGTGGCCGCGGCGTCCCCTGGCCTGCTGATCTCGCAGATCGAAGTGCAGAAGAAGCGGAAGTCCCAGGAACGCACGCCGCTGCTGCCGCCGCCATTTGGAGAAGGCGGGGAAGAAGGAGCAGGAGAGAGAGAAGAAGGGGCAGCAGGGACAGAAGGAGCAGCAGGATGAGCACTGTCCTTTCCCGCGCCCTGCTCTTCGTCCTGCTGGGCACCGCCACGCCGACATCGGCCGGCGAGGCGCTCGGCGGCATCGTGCTGCAGGCGATGCGCGACGAGCTCGCCCGCTCCGTGGAAAAGCTGCACATGGCGCGCATGGAGAGGCCCTACTTCCTGGCCTATCGCATCGACCAATCCCAAGGCGTCACGGCCACGGCGCGATTCGGGGCACTGACCAGAAGCCGGCAAGGGAAACAGCGCACGTTGGCGGTGGAAGTGCGGGTTGGCGATCCGAATCTGGACAACGGCAACTTCCTCCCGACGCGCCCGGGAGACTCTATCCTGCACACCATTCCGCTGCCCCTCGACGACGACTACCAGGAGCTGCGGCGCCAGCTTTGGCTCGCCACCGATGCGGCCTACAAGCATGCCTTGGAGGTGCTGGCGAAGAAGCGGGCGGCGTTGCAGAACCGGACCCGGGAAGAGGTGCCCGACTTCACCGCCGAGGAGCCGGCGACGGTCTTCGCCAAGGGCGTCGCCGCGGCCCCGGACGCCGACGCGGTTGCCGCCCTGGCCCGGGATCTATCGCGTGTCTTCAAGGACATGCCCGACATCCAGGATTCCCGGGTAACGGCGGCGGCCGATGTCCGGCAGACCTACTACGTCAACAGCGAAGGCAGCGCGTTCGTCCAGGCGCAGCCGTCGGCCGCCGTCCTGGCGCTTGCCAAGACCCAGGCCTCCGACGGCACGGTGTTGCAGGATTTCGAGACTTTCTACACACGCCGTTGGGAGCATCTGCCGAGTGGCGCAGAACTGGCACGGCAAGTGCGGAGCATGGGCGCAACCCTCGCCGCCCGTCGTGAAGCGGAGTTCGTCGACCGCTACAACGGTCCGGTGCTGTTCGAGGGTCAGGCCGCGGCGGAACTGTTCGCCCAGGTTCTGGCGCCGCGGCTGCTGGCTGCCCGGGTGCCTATCGGCGAGACCTCGCGCATGGACAGCTACATCGCCACCCTGCGCAACCCGTTCGAGGACAAGATCGGCGCCCGGGTGCTGCCGAGATTCCTGGATGTTCGCGATGAGCCGACGGCGACCGAATACCAAGGCAGCCGGCTGCTGGGCGGCTACCTGGTGGACGACGACGGCGTGCTCGCCGCGCCCACGGCAGTAGTGGAGAACGGCATCCTGAAGACGCTGCTCGCCAGCCGCAACCCGGTCGCGGGCATGACGGCCAGCACCGGCAATCGGCGCGACGGCCGGGTGCTGCCGAGCAATCTTCTGGTCACCACCGAGCGGGGCCTGAGCGACGAGGAACTGCGCGACGAGTTCGCCGCGCTGGTGCGCGAGCGCGGCAACGATTTCGGCATCGTCGTGCGCCGCCTCGGCAGTCCGACGGCGAAACTCCACAATACCGGCTTCTCCTCCGGCGGCAGCGGGCAGATCTCCGTGGAGCGTCTGGTGCGAGCCTACCGAGTCTACCCCGACGGGCGCGAGGAGCTGATCCGCAAGGCGGAACTCTCCGGCGTCAGCGAGGCGACGTTCAAGGAGATCGTGGCCGCTTCCGACTCGTCCACCGTCCATACGTCCCCGTGGGCGTCCGGCGCGTTCTGGTTCCTGTACGCCTCGGCGCAGTACGGTTCCAGCATGGGGGATGGCAGGGTGTCCTATGTCGTGCCCGACCTACTGTTCGAGGAAGTAACCGTGCGCAAGCCCGCCGGCAACGTGCCGCGCCTGCCGGTGGCCGGACATCCGTTCTTCGAGTAGCGTCAGCCGATGGCCACCCAGTCCGTGCCTTCAGACTGGGTGGCGACGGCGAACGCGGCGAGTCCCAGCTTCAGTTCCGCGAACGTCGCCTCCACGCGACTGGGTTCGTTGTTCTGTTCGCTGAGGTGGCCGACCACGAGGTGGGTCAGCCCATCGTGGCGCACGCGCCCGACGAAGTCCGCAGCCTGCTCGTTGGACAGATGGCCGAAGTCGCCGGCGATGCGTCGCTTCAGAGGCGCGGGGTAGCTGCCACGCCACAGCATGTCGAGGTCGTGGTTGCTCTCCACCAACAGGCCTTGGCAGCCGGCATAGGCGTGTGCCACATGGGGCGTCACGTGGCCGAGGTCGGTGAGCACACCGACGCACACGTCGTCGTGCTCGAAGACGTACTGCACAGGTTCCCGAGCGTCGTGGGGGACGGTCACCGGCTGCACCATCACGTCGCCAATGGCGAACGGGATGTTGGCATCGATAGGACGCGCCAGGGCGGCAGCTTTTTCGGCCAGACCGGTCAGCGAGCGCAACGTGCCCAGAGTGCCGTAGATCGGAATGCGGCAGCGGCGCGCCAGCGAGACTACGCCGCTGGCATGATCGTTGTGCTCGTGGGTGACGAGCACCGCGTCCAAGGCGGCGGGATCGACGCCGGCACGGGCCAGCCGGAAACGGCACTCCTTGAGCGTGAAGCCGCAGTCGATGAGCAGGCGCGTCGAATCCGTGACGATCAGGGTGCCGTTGCCACGGCTGCCGCTGCCCAAGGACGCTAGGCGCAAATCAGCAGGCCTCGGTCGGCCGCAGTTGAAACCGCCAAGCGGCGGTACATCGCGGCAAGAAGGCGCGTCCACGCCGCAAGACGGGGTATGGAGGATGCCGCGATATGCGCAGCAAACCGCTGATGCGTCCCATGGTGGCCTCCCGCCAGTCGCCCGCCTCGATATCTGCGCAGCAGACTGCCAACGCGCCGCGATGCAGTTCGGCGGCCCGCCGATGTCCGGCAGCACCCGCAGTTCGCGCAGCAAACTGCCAACGCGCCGCGATGCAGCTCGGCGGTCCGCCGATGTCCGGCAGCACCCGCAGTTTGCGTAGCAAACTGCCAACGCGCCGCGACGCGGCGCGCGCTCACGCCGCGAATTCCCGCAGCGTCACTAGCACTTCCTCGGCCAGCTTGTCGGTCACCGGCTCGCCATCCGGCGTCGCTACCCGGAGGACGATGCCTTCGCCGGCGTTTTCCACATGGATCGTCACCGGCGTATCGCGTCCTGCTTCGCCACCGGGCACGAGGCGCTTCAGCCAGCCTCGCCGACCGGCGGTGGGGAACACCGCCCGGTAGACGGCGCTGTCGCGGTCGGTTTCGGCGACTTCGATCTCCGCCCGTTGCAGGGCTTGGCCCACCGTCGCCCAAGCGCGGTCGAAGTCCACGTTCAGGCGCAGGCTCGGGTAGCCGGTTTCGTCCTTCACCAGCTGCGCCTTGGCCTCAAGGGCGATGTCGCGTCCGACCATGGACACCGATGCGGTGGTTAGGCCCTGAGCGGAATATTCCGCCAGCTTGGTCAGCACTTCGGCCTCCACTTCGGCGATGGCCGGCGAGGTCTCGTCGCCGACGCCGACGGCGCGCCGATGGCTGATATGCACTTCCGTGGAGCCACGGCGAATGCCGCGCTCGACGCGGAACCGCATCCGATCGCGGCCCGGCGCGAGGGTGCCGCCGGCGCTGTCGAGATGGTTCTTGCGGCCTTCTTGAATGGCGGTGCGAACCACATCGTCGTAGTCCTGGTCCGTCACCACGATCCAGACGCTCTCGATGACGCCCGCGGGCGGGTCTTCCCGTCCGATGCCGACGCCGTTGTCGGCGAGAAATTGCTTCACCGTCGGCCACACCTGTTCCGGGGCGTCGCCCACCACCATCCATACCCGATCGCCGAGCTTCTGGATGCGTACCGCGTCGAGGTCGCGACCCACCAGCACTGCTGGACGCGGCGCTTGGCGCGGGAATACCTTGGCGGCCGGCGGCGTATCGATTTCCGGAATCGGCCAGGCATCGGCGATGCGGACGCTGCTCAGCCCTTCCGGCACCGTCAGAGCAGCGCTGGGCTCGGCATCCAGATAATCGTCCCGGGGGTCCACGAACAGACCCTTGTCGTCTTGCGCATAGCGGCAGCCAGCCAGCGCGAGAACAATGCCTAGCGCGGCGGTTGGCGATGGTCTTTGCATGGAACGAACCTGCTTCTTGCCAGTCAGCAGCGCTTTGCTCTCCCCCGGCGACTGCTCGTCGGTCGCATCACAGAGCCCCCAGGGCCGAAAGCCGCTTGCGCACTTCGACCTGCGTAGGCGCCGTCAGTTCCACCAGCGGCAGGCGAATGTCGGGGTTGATTCTACCCATGGCGGCGAGCGCCCACTTGGTGGGGATAGGGCTGGTTTCCGCGAACAGGATTTCGTGGATCGGTTGCAGCTTGGCGTCGAGCGCCTGCGCCTTGTCGTCGCCATCGAGGAGCGCTTGGCAGAACTCGGCCATCAGCGCCGGCAGGACGTTGGCGGTCACCGAGATCGTGCCGCGGGCACCGTAGCCAATCATGGCGAAGGTCTGCGCGTCCTCGCCGGAAAGCAGTACGAAGTCGTCGGCAACCAGGGCCTTGATCTCGGCTATTCGATGGGCGTCGCCGCAGGCTTCCTTGATGCCGACGATGCCGTCCACCCTAGCCAGCCGAGCGACGGTTTCGGCTTGCATGTCGCAGGCCGTGCGCGGCGGCACGTTGTAGAGCACCATGGGCAGATCCGCCGCCTCGGCGATGGCGCAGAAGTGCCGGTACAGCCCTTCCTGGGGCGGCTTGTTGTAGTAAGGGGTCACCGATAGGCAGTAGTCCGCGCCATCGCCTTGGGCGGCCTTGGTGAACTCGATGGCTTCCGCGGTGGCATTGGCGCCGGCGCCGGCGACCACCGGCACTCGCCCGTCCACCCGTCGCACCACCGCCGCCACCACCTGCTTGTGCTCCGCATGGGTCAGCGTCGCCGATTCGCCGGTGGTACCCACCGGCACGATGCCGTGAGTGCCGGACTCCAGATGCCAGTCCACCAAGCCGTCCAGCGCCGCCCAGTCCACCGCGCCAGACGTCGTCATCGGCGTCACCAACGCGACCAGGCTGCCTCTCAAATCGTCCGTTGCCCGCGACATGGCACCTCCGCCAAGTCCAAGTAAGGAAGAAGAAATACTGAACGGATGGTACTCAAGACCCGGCGGCGACTACAAGGGACGCGCCCGTTCGCAGAGGCTGGCGATCCGCGATAGCGGTCAGCCGGCATCCAAGGACACGTCATCGCCGCCCCCTTCCTGCTTCGGCCAAGCGTTGTAGACGGCCTTCACCAGCGTTGCCAGAGGAATGGCGAAGAACACGCCCCAGACTCCCCAGATGCCGCCGAACACCAGCACCGCGGCGATGATGGCGATGGGATGCAGATTGACGGCCTTGGAGAACAGCAGCGGCACCAGCACGTTGCCATCCAAGGCCTGAATGACGATGTAGGCGATCATTACGGCGAGAAACTCGACGGTCCAGCCGAACTGCAGCAGTCCCACAGTGGCGACGGGAATGGTGACCACCGCGGCACCGACATAAGGAATTAGCACGGAAAGTCCCACCAGCAGGCCCAGCAGCGCCGCGTAGCCGAGGTTGAGAACCGAGAAAGTCGCGTAGGTGACGACGCCGACGATGAGGATCTCGACGACCTTGCCGCGCACGTATTTGCCTATCTGTACGCCCATGTCCCTGCCGATCCGGTCCAGCAGACCGCGATGCCGGGGCAGCAGCGCCTGCAACGCACTGAGCATCTGTTCTTTGTCCTTGAGGAAAAAGAACATGGCGATGGGCGCCAGGATGAGGAAGAGGAGCACGCCGAGGAGATTCGGCAGCTGTGCCACCAGCCCCTGCAGCACGGTGCCGCCGAGTTCCGTCACCTGGGGGCTCAAAGTAGCGATCCAGTCGTCCACCGCGGTTTCGGAAAAGAACGTCGGGTAGCCCGCGGCCAGTTCCGTACTCAGTTCCCGCAGCCGATCGAGGAAGCTCGGCAAGGCGTTCATCAAGTCGGCGAGCTGGCTCCAGACCAGCGGCAGGATGACCACCAAGAGAGCGATCAGGGCACCTAGCAGCAGCAGCTCCACTAGGCAGATGGCGAGCAGCCGGGGCAGCCGCCAAGCCACCAGCCGAGCGACGGCGCCTTGCAGCAGAAACGCAAACACCAAACCGGTGAGAATCGGTGCCAGCACGGTACCGAGCATGATGAGGATCAGCAGTATGGCGACCATGGAGACCACCAGGAAGATCGCCTCCTCGTTGGAGAAGTAACGATTGATCCAGCCGCTGATGACCTCGACGAACTTCACTTCTTCTGCAGCAAGTAGTAGTAGCAGCCTGCCTCTTCGCGAGAATCGAGAAGCGCATGGCCGCTCTGCTCGGAGAACGCCTTGAAGTCGCGCACGGACCCGGGATCCGTGGCGACCACTTGCAGGCGATCGCCGGCAGCCATCTCGTTCAGCGCCTTTTTGGCCTTCAGCAGCGGCATCGGACAGTTCAGGCCGGTCGCGTCCAGGCGGACGGGTCGGCGTTGGTCTGCTTCGGCGGACATTGCCGAATTATGGCACACCTAGTGGGGTCGGACGCCTGCAGACCAGCAGGCACGGTTCCATCCGATCAGGAAACCCGGTTCGTTCGGCAGCCTTTCCTCATGGAGGAGACGAGGGGGAAACGATGAACCGCGGCAACGGTCGAAGGATTATGATAAACGCCATGGGAAGACGCCAGGGCATGACGCGGGCGCGACCGTCGAGCGGCTGCTGGCTGGCGCTGGTCCTCGCCCTGGCGGCGGTTGCCCAGGCGGGAGAACTAGCCGATTCGCCGGCGCCAACGACCGCCGCCGAGCGACAGCTGCCGTCGCTCGGCGACAGATCCTCCGCCATCGTATCGCTGGCCGCCGAACGCGAGCTGGCACGGGCGGTGTTGAGGCAGATTCGCGCTGGCGCACCCACCGTGAACGACCCGCTGCTGAAGTACTACGCTCGATTCAACGTCTACCGCCTCGCCGAGAAGTCGGGCCTGACCGAAGCAGCGCTCGACACTGTGCTCATCGACAGCCCCCGGATCAACGCCTTCGCGGTGCCCGGCGGCATTGTCGGCATCAACCTCGGCCTGTTCCTCTACGCCCGGGACGAGAGCGAGTACTCGGCGGTGATCGCCCACGAACTCGCCCACCTCAGTCAGCGGCACTATGCCCGAGGCATCGAGCAGCAGCGTACCATGACGCCGTGGATGCTGGCTGGCCTGCTCGCTTCCTTGGCCATCGCCGCTGCCGGCGGCGGCGAGGCGGGCTTGGCGGCGGTCACCAGCACCCAGGCGCTGATGATGGACCAAGGCTTGCGCTTCAGCCGCTCCCGGGAACAGGAAGCGGACCGCATCGGCCTCAACACCCTGGTCAACGCCGGTCTCGACCCGGACGGCATGGCGCGCATGTTCGAGCGCATGCAGCGGGCGTTCCGCTTCGTCGACAAGCAGCCGGAGTTCCTGCGCACCCACCCGCTAACGGAGACGCGCATTTCCGACGCCAAGAACCAGGCCGCACGGTTCCCCGCCCGCGAGGCGGGGCCATCCCTGGACTACCAGTTCATGCGCGCCCGGGCCCAGGCACACTATGCCGAGACCCCGGGCCGGGCCGTGGCCGAGGCGCGCGCCCGCAGCGGTGGCGACGATGTCGACCGCTACGCCCTCGCCGTGGCCCTGGCGCGGGACGGCCGCCATGAACAGGCGGTGGACATCGCCCGCATCTTGCATCGCGAACACTCGGCCAGCCTGCTGATGACCGCGTCCTTCGCCGAGATGCTGATCGCTGCCGAACGCGTCGACGAAGCGCTGGCCTTGCTTTCCCGGGAGCTGGCCATCAACCCGGACAACAAGCCGCTGACGTTTCTCCACGCCAAGGCGTTGAACGCCGCCGAGCGCCACGCCGCCGCCGCTGCCGAACTGTGGCGCCATGTCCGCGTCAATCGCGAGGACATCGACGCCTGGGAACTGCTGGCGGAAACCGCCGGCCTCGCCGGCGACACCATCGGCGTGCATCGCGCTCGCGCCGAGTACTTCGCCTTGGTCGGCGCATTCCGCATGGCTATTCAGCACCTCGACTACGCCCGCCGCCTAATCGACGAAGAGGACCGCCACCTGCTCGCCCGCCTGGACCAGCGCATTATCGACCTGCGCATCGAACTCGAAGCCAGCCGCGAAGAACGCAGGGACAGCAAAGGTTCCTGACGCTGTGCGGCCGGCCAAGCCGCGGCGTCCGCTTTCATGCCCGGATCAGCGGACAGTCCCGCCTGCCAAGCGGTCTCCAAGGCGGCGATGTCGTTGCCCAGCGCGGCAAAGGGAATCGGCGGCTTCGGTGCCGAAAGTCCGTCTGCAAGGAATCGCTGCCACCACCCTACGTCGTGCCAAGCGTCGAGCTTGCAGCCTGCGCTTCGGTAGATGCCTACCGGTTCGAAGCCCAGCCATTGGTGCAGGCCCGGGCGCCGGCGCCGGGCGCGTGATCCCGGCAGAGAGCGGAACCCCTGGCGTTGGAAGCAGCGCGAACAGAGCGGCATACAAGCAGCGCCCGATCCCGCGGCGATGCCGATCGCAGCGAACGTACACCGACGTCTCGACCGACCACCGACAGGCCGCCCGGGCGGTATCCATTGGCGCAGACGCAGCCGAGAATTCCGCCCCGACGACGATAGACCAGCCAAGGCATAGCGTACTGGCGTCTCGGCGATGCGCGGGCGCATCTCGGCGCTGGTCGACGGCTCGATTTTCGAACGAAACGGCGTCCGTACGACGATTGGCGCATAGATCGGCAACACGCCTTCGGCATCTTGCGGCGTGGCTGGCCGCCTGCCCAAGCCGAGAGCAGGAAGGCGGGAATCGCGACGCGTGATCGTCGGGGCGCTTTGTCCTGGCTGCGTTTGGGGTTAGGCTTGCGCAGATTGAAACGCAGCGGAGGATTCGAGCCGTGGGATTCGCACTATCATCCATGCAGCTAACCAGCCCGGCATTCGGGGCTGGCGGAGCCATTCCGGCGAAGCATACAGGAGAAGGCGAGGACGTCTCGCCAGCGCTGGCGTGGAGCGACGCGCCCGAGGGTACGCGGTCGTTCGCCGTCATCTGCCACGATCCGGATGCGCCGCTGGTGACGCCGGGACGCTACGGCTACGTCCACTGGGTGCTCTACAACATCCCCGGTTCGGCTTCGAGTCTGAAAGAAACGACCAACGAGCACACCCAGGGGGTAAGCGATTTCGGCCGGCTTGGCTACGGCGGGCCCATGCCGCCGGAAGGGCATGGCGTACACCACTACTTCTTCTGGCTGCTGGCGCTGGATGCGGAGCCCGACCTCGAAGCCGGACTCGGCATGTGGGATCTGCTGGAGAAGACCGAACCTCACGTGATCGGCATGAATCGCCTCGTCGGCACCTACCGGCGCGACTGAGCGAAGTCGAGGTTCCGCCTCGTGCAAGACGCGAGCGCCCTTGGGATTGCGCTGGCGCAAATCCGTCTTGTGAGACGAAGCAGCGGTGGGCGAAGAACAGAGTCGGCGGCCCTGCTTGTTCGCCGATCCGCCCACGAGCACACAGTGCCGTCCCGCCCAGGGCGGCCGGCGCGACGGCTATTCCGAGTCGGTTTGCAGCTTGCGCACGAGCGCAAGCAGTTCGACGTTGCGCGCCCTCACTCGTGCCACCTCCTCCTCGGCCATCCGACGCCCCCGTTCGGCCTGCCTGTAGTTGCGAAGAATGTCCCCAGTCGCCGGGTCGTACCACTCCAACTCGTTCTCCGGCCCGTGGGGAAACAGAAACAGGCCGAGCGTTTGGCTGTGCAGTCCATCCCGCCCTAGCTCCATGTCCGTCCACTGAATCGGCCGATAGCGGCCATCCTCCAAACGGAAGCCCTGCAAGCCGCTATCGGGGTCGAAAACGAAGTGCTCGGTCACCCCTAGCGACTCGTAGATGCTCTTCTTCGCCTGGTCCCGCTCTCCGCTGGACTCGGACGCCACCTCCAGGGCGAAGGCCGGCACCTTGTGTTCCTGCCAGAGCACATAGGACTTCCGGTCGCGGCTCGAGACCCCGAAGACTACGAACAGGTCAGGCGCCACGGACTCGATCGGCGGTTTTTCGTCCCTGCCCGGAATATGGGGCTTGCCTGGATCGCCTGGGTAGTAGAGAAGCAGGTCCGCGGCCACCAGGACATCGGCCCGATCCGCGAAGCGTTCCCCCACCAAGTTGGCCGAGTGGATGATGATGCGCGCATGGCGGGTGTTCTCGGCCATCGGCTTGCCGTCCGAGCTGGGCAGGCTATGCTCGTCCAACGTGGCGAGCGCGTCCGACGCGCAGGCGAAAACGGGTTCGGCCATTGGCTGGTTCCTCCTTCGTCGCTATTGGCGTCGCTGTTGGCTCGGCAGCCGCTGGGCAGCGCGGACCGGGGGACCACGGTAGCACAGCCATGCCTCCTCCTGGCCCAAGGCAGGCGGCGCCGCGACTTTCAGGCTCGCGTCCGGCAACTTGCATCGAAAGCCCTCCCGACATGCGGATTCCTCGAATCGTTCGCAATGTTGACGGCAGGCATCGTGGCAGGTCGCGGCGGCAAGGGGACCCGGAGCCGGCGATTTCCTACAAAAATTCGAGAGAATCGCCCGACAGCCGACCGAAGCCGGGCCGCGATTCTCGCCGTCCGGCAGCGCTGTGGTATCGCTTCGCCGCCGAATTCGGTATCGTTCGTTCTGTTTCCCGTACCGTGACCGCAGGCCCCGGTGGCACAGTTGGATAGCGCGGCCGCCTCCTAAGCGGCAGGTCCCAGGTTCGAATCCTGGTCGGGGCGCCAGTTCTCCTTGATCCATGGCCGAAAGACCGCACATCGTCATCTTCAATCCGGACCAGTGGCGCGGCGATGCGCTGGGGCATCTCGGCCATCCAGCGGTGCAGACGCCGAATCTGGACCGGCTGGCCGCTACCGATGCGGTTTCCTTTCGCCACGCCTTCGCGCAGGCCACCGTCTGCACCCCGAGCCGCTGCTCGTTCATGACCGGCTGGTATCCCCATGTGCGCGGCCACCGCACCATGCACCACATGCTCGACCCGGCGCAGGGCGAGCCGAACCTGCTGAAGGTGCTGCGCGATCGCGGCTACTTCGTCTGGTGGGGAGGCAAGAACGATCTGGTACCCGGCCAGCTCGGCTATGAAGACCACTGCGACATGTATTTCCGTCCACGCCGAGAGGATTACGAACGCTGGGGCGCGACCCCGCGTCCCGGCACTCACGGCGGCGACCTTTGCTGGCGCGGCGAACCGGACGGCGACAACTACTTCAGCTTCTTCAAAGGCCGTCTCGACGTGCCGGATGGACAGCCCTGGTTCGATGGCGACTGGGCGATGGTCCACGGTGCCATCGATTTTCTGCGCGACTACGCCGGCAGCCAGCCGCTGTGCCTGTTCCTGCCGCTGGGCTATCCGCATCCGCCGTACTGCGTCGAGGAGCCCTGGTATTCGCTGACGAATCGGGACGCCGTGCCGCCCCGCCCCGTCTACGACACCTGGGAGGATAAGCCGGCCTTGCTCGCCGGCATCCGCGACGGCCAGGGTCTGAGCGCCTGGAGCGAGGCGCGGTGGCGGGAATTGCGCGCCACCTACTACGGCATGTGTACTCGCGTCGATCATCAGTTCGGCTTGCTGCTGGCCGCCTTGCGCGAATGCGGCTTGTACGACCAGAGCGCCGTGTTGGTATTCTCCGACCACGGCGACTTCACGGGCGACTACGGCCTCGTCGAAAAGACCCAGAATACCTTCCAGGACTGTCTCAGCCGGGTTCCGTTTCTGATCAAGCCTCCCGCCGGCATCCCCGTCGTTGTGGGTGTGCGCGACCAGCTGGTGGAACTGGTGGACTTTCCGGCCACCGTCTACGATCTCGCCGGCATCGACTGCGGCTACTGGCACTTCGGCCGCAGCCTGACGACCCTGTTCGGCGATCCGAGCAGGCCCCACCGCGACGCGGTGTTCTGCGAAGGAGGCCGGCTGCGGGGCGAGGCGCACGCCAGCGAGAGCCCTCAGCAGGGGAGCGCGAGGGGAAACCCCTCGCACGAAAGGAGCCCTCAGCGGGGAAGCGGGCGAGTGCCTCTCGCAAGCGAGAGGGGGAACCCCTCGCACGGAAAGAGCCTGTCGGCGGGTTCCGCCCTTGGGCTGTACTCGCCGCGCATCAGTCTGCAAGTCCAGGAGTCCGCTGCGCTGCCGCACAGCAAGGCGGCCATGTGCCGCACCGAGCGGTTCAAGTACGTGCGCCGCGCCTTCGAGACCGACGAGTTCTACGATTTGGCCGAAGACCCGGGAGAAACACGAAACCGCATCCACGACCCTGCCTGCCAAGCCGACGTGCTGCGGCTCAAGGAGCGGATGCTCGCTTGGTACATGGAAACCTGCGATGTCGTGCCGATGGCGACGGATCGGCGCAATTTCGCCCCGGGCTGAATCACCTCTGGAATGCCAGCCCGGCGCTGTCCAAGGCGTGCTCGAAGGCTTCGGCCCAGCCGCGATTGGCGAGGGGGCTGGCTGGGCTGGGATGGGGTGCGGCGCTTACCGCCACCGCCTTGTCCAAGGCAGCGCGAGCGCGTTGGGCGGCGAACTTTCCGATCCCAAGCACATGCCGCACGTCGAGGACGCGGACCACGCTGGCGAGGGCGTCGTCGCATGCATCGAAGAGCGGAGCGCGTTCGCGGGCCGGGAGCTTGTCGGGAGTACGGTTCCTGCCCGATACCTCCAAGAAGCACAGCGGACAGTAGTTCCATACGAAGAAGTGTTCGAAGAAGCGCACCGGCTCCCGAAACCGGCCGCGCGCCCAGCCCCAGAATCGACGTCCGCTGACCTCGCGGCGTGGGCAGTCGAAGCCGGCGACAGGCCGCTTCGGATGCTCGCCCATCGGCCGCGCGACCTTGCCTTGCAGCTCGAGCCAGTCCCGAACCATCTCGACATCGCCGAACGGAACGCCCGTCTGCGCCATGCCGAACGGGCCAGGGTTCATGCCCAGCATGAGGACCTCGGGCGAACCGGCACCGTAGCGGGCGAGATAGGCGCGGTGCGGCGCCCAGGCGTAGTCCAGCGGGTTGTAGACGTGGCTGACCGGCGGCGCGAACGCGAGCCCGCCGACTCGGCGGGAGAGAGCCTTGGCGATGGCCACGATGGGCGGCGTCGAGGACATCCGGTCAGCATCCGTCGGCTACGCCAGCCGGTCGGCGGCGGCCGTCAGCTGAGGTTCCACTCCGCCTGCTCGCGCAGACGTTCCATGAACGCCTCCGTGTAGGCATCCTCCGGAGCCTCTCGCACCATCTCGTCGAGGCGGCGGGCATCGTCGCCGACCAGGATTCGCCAGCGTTCCTCCCGCACCCCGTCCAGAATGATGGCCGCCGCCTGCTCCGCGCTGGTAGGGGCGTTGTCCCGAAAGGCTTGGCCCATCATGGCGACCATCTCTCGCAGTTGTTCGTCGGTGACGCTGTCGTCTACCATGCCTAGCGACTGGAAGCGAGCGCGTACCTGAGCGATGTCTTCTTCGCTGTCCTCGCCGCCGTGCAGAATGAGGCCGGAGTTGATGGCGATGGAGGTGCCGATGTGGCCGGGCATCACCACCGAGACCTTTACATGGGGGGCGCGGTTGGCGAAGTCCGTAACCAGCGCCTCGCTGAAGCCCTTGACGGCGAACTTGGCGGCGCTGTAGGCGGAGTGGGCGCTGCGCGGGCCGAGGGTGGCCCAGAAGCCGTTGACGCTGCTGGTGTTGACCATGTGCGCATCGGCGCTGGCAAGCAGCATCGGCATGAAAGCGCGGGCGCAGTAGTAGACCCCGAACCAGCAGATATCGAAGGTGCGCTCCCACTCGTCGCGGTCGCCGTCCACGAAGCTGGCGCCGCCGCCGATGCCGGCGTTGTTGAACAGCAGGTCGATATGGTCGGTGTCGTGGACGGACTTGACGGCATCGTGGAACGCCTGCACCTGCTCTTCGTCGGCCACGTCGCAGCGATGAATGCTGACGACGCGCCCTTGGGACGCTTCCTGCCCGCACAGCCGCTTGGTTTCCGCCAGGTTGTCCTCCAGCACGTCGCAAGCGGCCACGTCGCAGCCCTGGGCCACCAGTTGCCGGGCCAGCGCCCGACCCATGCCGGAGCCGCCGCCGGTGATCACCGCCAGCTTGCCTCCAAAATCCTTCATATCGTTCTCCGTGTTCGTTGATGTGGTCCGAATCGAACGCTAGCCGAAGTACATGCCGCCGTCGGTATTGCGCAGCTTATCCCGAGCGATGACCATGCGATGCACCTCGGACGGCCCCTCGCCGATGCGCTTGACGCGCAGTTCTCGATACCAGCGTTCCAGCGGCATCTCCTGGGCCATGCCCATGCCGCCGAACATCTGCATGGCTCGATCCACCACGCGCCCGGCGGTCTCGGTGCCGTACAGCTTGCAGACCGAGGCGTCCACCTTGCCGGACAGCCCGGCGTCCACTTTGCTGGCGGCGTCGTAGATCAGCAGCCTGGCGGCGCGCAGCTCCACTTCGGAGTCGGCGATCATCCACTGAATGGCCTGCTTGTCCGCCAACATGCCGCGCCGCGCCGGCCGCTGCTTGACCCAGCCGCAGGCCATGTCCAGTGCTTCCTGGGCGATGCCGATGCAGCCGGCGGCGTAGGGGATGCGGGCATCCACCAGCCAGTTCTGGGCGACGCCGAAGCCGCGACCGACGTCGCCGAGCACGTTGGCCGCCGGCACTCGGCAGTCTTCGAGGACGATCTCGTAGGGCGACAACGCTCGGATCACCTTGATTTCGTTGAAGGAGATGCCGGGAAACTTCGGCTCGACGATGAACGCGGTGATCTCCGGCGGCGACCCTCTGCTTGCCGGGGGTTCCTCCCTCTCGTTTGCGAGAGGCGCTCGTTCTCCCGATCGGGGCTCGGCGCTGCCGTCCCGAGTGCGGGCGAAGACGATGCCGTAGTCCGCGCCTTCGGCGCCCGTGATCCACATCTTGCGGCCGTTCAGCACCCAGGCGTCGCCCTGCTTTACCGCTCGGGTGCGAATATTGTTGCGCGGGTCCGAACCGCCGGTGGGCTCGGTGATGGCGACGAAGGCGCGCATGCTGCCTTCCACGCAAGGCACGCCGTATTTGGCGATCTGTTCGGGCGTGCCGCCCCAGATGACGTTCGGCGGGCCGCCGCCGAACGCGCCCAGCGCCGGCGCGTAGCCGCCCAGGCGGCACTTGGCGGATTCCTCGGCAATGACAACCCGGGCCAAGGCGCTTGCCGGGTTGCCGCCGTATTCCTCCGGCACGGTGAGTCGCGTCAGCCCTAGCGCCGCCGCCTGGTCGCGCAGCCGTCGGCGGTCTTCGGGAGCGCAGCCGATGGCGTCGTGGGGCAGCTTGTCCTCCACCGGCTTCACCTCCTCGCGCATGAAGCGCCGCACCTGGTCGCGCAGCAGCACCAGTTCGTCCGGCAGCGTGAAGCCGTAATGGTTGCCTTCGCCCACCAAGCCCTCCCCGTCGGCGGCTGCGCCCTTGCTGTCGCCTAGAGTAGCGCGAAGTGCGCCGCCGCGGAAAGCGTCGCTATCATGCTCTTGCCTGTCCATGGCCCCGCCGCATGAATCTGCCGCCGTTGCCCGAAGTCCTGATCGCCAATGTCGCCGGCTACGGCGGCGACCGCGGCGAAGCATGGCTGCGGCAGCTGCCGACGCTGGTGGCTGCCGCAGCCGATCGGTGGCAGCTGCGCGATTTGGCACCGCTGTCGAACCTGTCGTTCAACTACCTGATGAGAGGGCGCCGGGGTCGCGACGGCGTGGTGGTCAAGTTTCTCTGGGGATGCGGAGCGCTGGCCGGGGAGACCGTCTGGCTGCGGGCGCAGCAGGGCCGCGGCGCCGTGCGCCTGCTGGACGCTGGCGCGGAACTCGGCGCCTATCTCATGGAAGAGCTGGTTCCGGCAACGCCGGCAACGGTGCTGGACGATGGTGCCGCCACCGAGGTGATCGGGTCGTTGATCGCGGCGCTGACCGAGCAGCCGGCGCCGGCCGCTGGATTGCCGACGGTGGCTGGCTGGTTCGGCGATCTGCGCCGCTTCGAGCAGCGGCCGCCGCCGGGCATCGACGCCGCGACCGTTCGCGCCGCGCGCGCCATCGCCGACGAGCTGACCGCTTCGACCGCAGAGCCGCGCCTGCTGCATGGCGACCTGCACCACGACAACGTGCTTGCCGCCGACGCCGGATGGCGCGCCATCGACCCCAAGGGAGTGGCGGGCGACCCGGCGCACGAGTGCGCGGCCATGCTCCGCAACGGCCTCGGCGCCGTCGCCACGGCCGACTTGTCGGACTGCCTGAGGTCCCGGGTAGGGATTCTCGCCGCCGTTACCGGCTTCGATCGCGCCAGAATCGCTGGTTGGGGCTGTGCGCAAACAGTATTGTCTTGCTGCTGGAGCGCCGTCGCCGACGCCCGGAATGCCATCGACAGACACTTGGCGGTGGCGGCGGCATTGCGGCCCCTGTATTCCGACGACGCAGGGTAGACTGCGCCTATGCAGCTCGCTCTCACGAAGCGTCGGTGGCTGCGCTTCGGCACGTTCAGCGCACTCTACTTCGCCCAAGGCGTACCCATCGGCTTGCTGACGGTGGCGGTTCCCGCTTGGCTTGCGGAGCGGAGCGCCAGCCTGAGCGATGTCGCCCTGTTTTCCGCCGTGGTCTCGTTGCCCTGGGCCTTCAAGCTCGTCGCCGGCCCGTTCATGGATCGCTTCACGTTCCTGGCTATGGGCTTTCGGCGGCCCTGGGTGATCTTCGCTCAAGCCTGCCTCGCCTTGTCGTTCGTGGCCTTGGCGTTGGTCGGCAACCTCGACGGCGGCTCGCTGGTGCCGCTGATGGCCATCGGCTGCATCGTCAATGCCTTCGCGGCTATTCAGGATGTGGCCGTGGACGGCATGGCCATCGACATCCTCCCGCCCGAGGAACGAGGCCGGGCCAACGCCTTCATGGGGTTCGGTCAAACGGCGGGATTCTCGGCCTTCGGCCCTCTGTCCGGGATGCTGCTGTCGCTGTTCGGGCTGGCTGCTGCCGCGCTGACCTGCGCTGTGGTGGTGGCGGCGATCTTCCTGTTTGTCGCCTTCGTGCGGGAGCGACCCGGCGAGCGGCTGATGCCCTGGACCAGGGGAGAGGCGACGGAACGCGCCGACGTCCAGTCGTCGACAGCGACGATTTTCAGCGACTTGTTCCGCGCGCTGGTGCTGCCGATGAGCTTGCTGCTGATCCTGGTGGAGTTCGTCAACCGCGTTCGCGACGGCATCGCGGTTGCCCTGTTCCCGGTATTCGCGGTCCAGGAGTTGGGCCTGACGACGGCGCAGTACACCCAGTTCAACGGCGTCATCGGATTTGCCGCTGCGACAATCGGCATGCTCTTGGGGCCGTTCATCGACCGAGCCGGCGCCCAGCGGTTTCTGCTGTTTTCGCTGATCGGCAGCGCCGTCTGCCACTTCATCGCAGGACTCGCGCCGATGCTCTGGCAAGACCTGTTCTTCATTGGCTCGCTTGCCTTCGTGGCCAATGTCTTCGGCCAGCTCGTTTTCGTGTCCATCATCGCGCTGTTCATGTCCCTGTGCTGGCCGCGAGTGGCGGCGACCCAATTCGCGGTTTGCATGTCGCTGGCGAACTTGAGCCGCAGCTTCGGCTCGGGTGCCTTCTCCCTAGTCGCCGACGAATTGAGCTATGTCGAGGACTTCCTCGTCATGGGCGCACTGCTGGTGGCGGCCGCAGCCCTGGTGCTGCGCTTCAACTTGGCTGCGCGCACGGAACGGCTGCAACGCCTAAAGGGCTAGCCGGAATCCTCCGGCAGCTTTTTTTTCGCCACCAGTACGCTGTCGCCTGCTTTCGGAGCTTGGATGATGGCGATATTGCCGCGCATGGCCTGCTCGCCGAGCGCGGCGCCGCTGGCCGGGTCGTGCCCCGTCGGCGTAGCGCTGCCACCGAGCTAAGCGGAATCGACGCGTACCGGCACCTGAGTCTCGAAGTAGACGACAGCGGCTTTGCTTGTGTCGGAGTCGGCGCGTTCGGCAGCCTCTTCCCGGCTCGAGAAGCCAGTTTCTCTCACTGGAAGTTCGGCATCACTTCCTCGGCGAACAGCTGCGCTGGCTCCAGGGTGTCCTTGCCGAAGAACTCGATCACGAACGCCGTGCAGCCGAGGTCCAGGTGCTTCCGGATCTGCTCGGCGCAGCGCTCCGGCGAGCCGGTAATGGCCAGCGGCCCTTTGGGGTCGCCCATGTGGCCGCCGAAGATCTTCTCGGCGCGATCCGCCAGGGGACCGGCGCGTTCGGCGTCCGGGGCGACGGTCACCAGACACTGCTGGCTGACGGTGATTTCCGCCGCATCCCGCCCCGCCGCATCGCAGTGGCGTTTCAGCACGTCGATCTTGTGGCCCAAAGCACCCTGCTGCCCAGCGAGGTTGTTCCAGATGTCCGCTTCCTGGGCGGCCAGCTTCAAGGTCACCTTCTCGCCGGCGCCGCCAATGAGAATGGGCACCTTGCGCGGCGGCTTCGGCTGGCAGACTACGCGCTCTGCCTGCACGTAGTCGCCCTTGAAGGTGATCTCCTCTTCGTCGCCCCACATCCGCTTGAGCAGATCGACGGTTTCCGCGAGCTGCCGCAGACGCGCTCCAGTGTCCAGAAACGGCAGGCCGAAGTCCGTGAACTCGCGCGGCATCCAGCCGCCGCCCAAGCCGGCGATGACACGTCCGCCGGCGATGTTGTCGGCGGTGGCGATCACCTTGCCGAGCTGGGCCGGGTTGCGCATGCCGGCCGGAGTCACCAAGGTACCGATCTCCACCCGCTCGGTGATGGCGGCCACCGCGGATACCATGGACCAAGCTTCCAGAATGGGCAGCTGCGGCGATTGCGGGCCGTAGAGATGGTCGCAAACCCACAGCGAATCGAAACCCAAGGCCTCGAAGCCCTGGGCGGCTTCGGCAGCAGCCACCCAGGGGCGCTTGATCTGCGGCAGGGTGACGCCGAAATGGGGCTTGCCGTTTGCGGTCATGATGCAGTCTCCCCTGAAGTTCCGCCAAGCGTACCATCAAGCCGCGCCCGAATTGCGCTTGCCGTGGAACCGCCTCTGCGGCGCGGATCGCGGAGCCACAAGCGGATGACGGCTGCGCTGGTGCGCTCCTGTCGTGGAGTCGCGCATGCGGGGCGAATCCTGGAACGGGCCTAGGCGAGGAGGTCCGCCGCCATCCATCCAGGCGACGAGAACATGCAGCGAGGCGAAGCCGTGGTGTTCACGCCGCCTCGGTGCAGCGCCCGATGATCGCGCAGCACAATAGCGCCGGCGCTGCCGGTGATCCGCCGGGGCGGTGCGCGCAGCGCCTCGGCCACTGCCGCCCTTATCTCGTCGGGTTCGGTTTCGCAGCCGGTCGGACTGCCGCGCCATATCTCCGTGGCGCCGTTGTCCTCGGTGAAGTCCGTCAGCATGACGTCTACCGAAATGCCGACCGGCGCTTCTTTGCGCACAGCCTTGGTACGCAAGCGATCGCGATGCACCCGTTCGATGGATCGCCCTCCCGGCGGGCAGATGCGGAACCAGCAGAACTCTCCCGTCGCCGCTTGCGAGCCAAGCAGTCGTTGCAGCAGGGGCCATGCGACGGTGCCGCGCACGATGCCGCCGAGCGGCCAGCGATGGAGCAGCTCGTAGGGCACTGGACAGCGCAAGCGGTTCCTGCGGCGAGCGGTCTGCTCGCACAGCTGCCGCGCCGCCTCCACCCGGTCGGGGTCGAGGCAACGTTCGAGCACGACGAATCCGTCGCGCTCGAACGCCCGCGCAGCTTCGTCGAGTCGAAGGGCCGGTTCCGTTTCGATACGCATGAGAATCACGGCGGCATCGAGTCCTGGTATGCCATTGGCGGCTGGTCGGGTGCCGCAGAGCGTATGATCGAGCATTCCGAGGCGGAGGACGCAACCATGGCGCGGATCGAGTTCGAGGTCATTGAAGGCTGGCAGAAACTACCAGAAGGTTGGAGCTTCGTCGAGGTGGCGGGGGTGGCGACCGACTCCAAGGATCGCGTCTACGCCTTCAACCGGGGAGAGCATCCGATGATCGTCTTCGATGCCGACGGCAACTTTCTGAACGCCTGGGGCGAGGGGGTGTTCACCAACGCCCACGGCCTCTACATCGGTCCGAACGACCGCATCTACGCCGCCGACAACTTCGACCACACGGTGCGCATATTCACGCCGGATGGGGAACTGCTGCAAACCCTGGGCGAGAAGGACAAGCCGGCGGACACCGGCTTCGTGCCCGGCAAGAGCGCCGTGCAATTTGGCGGCGGGCCGTTCAACCGCGTGACCAACGTGGCGCTCTCCACCGCCGGCGAGCTCTATGTGGCCGACGGCTACGGCAACGCTCGGGTTCACAAGTTCTCCGCTGCTGGCGAGCATCAGTTCTCCTGGGGCGAGCCGGGCCGGGGGCCGGGCGAGTTCCGCCTGCCCCACGCCATTGCCGTGGATCGGCACGACACGGTCTATGTGGCCGACCGGGAGAACTCCCGCATCCAGGTCTTCAAGGCGAACGGCGACTACGTCAAGGAATGGCGCCACGTCACCCGTCCGGACGACATCTACATCGATGACGACGACATTCTCTACGTGGCCGAGCTGGGCGAGATCGCCGGCCGCAGCCCGGACGTGGAGATCCTGCCCCACATGCCCCATGCTCGGGTGACGCTGATGGATATGGACGGCAAGGTCATCACCCGCTTCGGCGGCAAGGACCCCGTCATGCCGGGCAACTTCTTCGCCCCGCACGGCATCTGGGCAGACTCCAAGGGCGATCTCTATGTATCCGAGGTGGTCGTGAGCGGCGGCGGCAACCGCGGTCTGGTGCCTCTGGACTGCCACTCGTTGCAGAAGTTCGCCCGCATCCGAGCGCGCTAGTACGGCGCATCCGGCGCGACGCTTGGCAGCGCGGTGTGCCGACTCTTCCACACGCTTGCCGCACGGCACTGGTTCAACTCGTATCGTTTTCGACCCGCGCAAGCCTCCCGCGCCTATCTTTCACTGGCTTTGAACCCTGGCCCGGTTCGACAGCGGCGGGCGGATGTCTGTTTTTTCCGTAGGAAATCCGCCCGCTGTGCGCACTAGCCCTTCAGCGACGGTATGTTGCTTCCTATCGATTCATCCACCAAGGAGGTTAGACCATGAAGAAGCACATGCCGCCGGCAACCGGTGTACTCGTCTCGGCAGATTGGGCGGTTTCCTCGTCGGCGACGGAAGCCTGCGCAGCGGCTACGCGGGACACCCGCTACTATCCAGAGCCGTTCCCGATGCCCGGGCCGGCCCCATGGCCATTGCCGACACCGTGGCCCGGGCCATTGCCAAGTCGGCCTTGAGCGAGCCGCCCTGCCTGGGCGATCGTTGCCTGCTCACAAGCGTCGAGGTGCCGTGGGCTGTGGATTCCCGTGCGTCTAGCACGTACGGGAATCCCACCTCACGGATTCGATTGAGAATCGCTGACCTGCCAGCTCAGCCACTCGGCGACGCCGCGGCCCATGATCCAGTCCAGGTCTTCGGCGGACAGGAACGAACACGCCTCGGTGAACAGGCGCACATTGTCCAGCAGTGGGCAGGTTGTCCAGCAGTGGGCAGGGCAGCGTCTCGCGCCAGGATTCCAGCGCCTCCCGCTGGCTAGATGCTCGATGGCCAGTCGGCCCATGACGGCGAAGCGGTCGGGATGCCGCTCGGCCGCGGCGAGAAAGTGTCGTTGTGGTCGCCTTCCCAGGACGGCGGCACCAGCACGGCCGGACGTGCTCCGGCCTCGTCCATGCGGGGGAAGGGGACACCTGCGCTGCGGTCCGTTCGTCTCCGTGGACGTAGGCAGCCCCGGGGAGGGCCTCGGTCTGCCGTTCCCAAAGGCGGCTTCGAACGCTGATAATGGTGTGCGCCATGTGCTCATTCGACAGGCCATGATGGAACCAGCATCCACTCGTCGCGCAGCACCCCGCCTGCGACTGCTGGCTTGGCTGCTGGTGCTGGCCGGCGCTTGGTCCGTGGCCGCGGTCGAATCGCTCGCGGTGCGGGTGCATCGCACCATTCCCCACGATGCCGAGGCGTTCACCCAGGGTCTGCTGTGGTGGGACGGCAAGCTCTACGAGAGTACCGGCCGGCGCGGGCATTCCGAACTGCGCCAGCTTGATCCGGCCACAGGCCGAGTGCAGCGCCGGGCATCGCTTCCGGTGTTCTACTTCGGCGAAGGGCTGGCTCGCTTCGAGGATCGCCTAGTCATGCTCACCTGGCATGCCGAGCGAGCGTTCGTGTTCCGCCTGGACGACTTCGGCAAGCTGGCCACGCACGCCTACTCGGGCCAGGGTTGGGGCCTGTGCCACGATGGCAGCCGATTCGTCATGAGCGACGGCTCGCACCGGCTGACGTTCCGAGACAGCGAATCCTTCGCCGCCATCGGCGCCGTGGCGGTGACGCTCGATGGCGTTCCTCTCGCTCTGCTGAACGAACTGGAATGCGTGGGCGATGCGGTCTACGCGAACGTTTTTCAACACGACTTCCTGGTGCGCATCGATCCCGTCAGCGGACGGGCGACGCAGCGAATCGACGCCTCCGGGCTGCTCTCTGCCGAGGCCGCTCGCCGTGCCGACGTGCTGAACGGCATTGCCTACGACCCCGCTGCCAAGCGGTTCTACCTCACCGGCAAGCTATGGCCGACGATGTTCGAGGCGACGTTCGAGACGCGACCGCCCCGGGATTCCGCTAGTGCGCACTCGCCGACACAGCGCGAAACGTCGCGGACGGCAAGGAACAGTCTTGTTCCGCGCAAGGTCGATGGACGCTGAGGAGGCTCGCCTGGAACGCGCCCTAGCGGCGTTGCCGGCGGTAGCGACTCGGTACGACGACCTGCTCGACGAGCCCGACGCGCCGGCGCGGCTGTGGCGCCGAGCGGTGACCGATGTGCAGGCCGGCCATCTCGACGATCGCCCGCTGTACTGGGCACGGCTGAAACTGCGTCGAGAGCGGCGTCGGCGCGGCGGCCGCCTGGACACGGTCGAGCCTGCGTCCAGAGGCTTCTCCGCGACCTTCCCGTCAGACAAGCCGGCGGTCTTGGTGACAGGCTTCGATCCATTCCGTCTCGACGACGAGATTCGCCAGAGCAACCCCTCCGGCCTCGCCGCGTTAGCCTTGAACGGCACCACCATCGCCGGCGCCCATGTGCGCGCCGCCATCCTGCCAGTGCGGTTCGCCGACTTCGATGGCGGCCTCGTGGAAGCCTTCCTGGCACCGCGCTTCCGCAACGGCCTCGCCCTGGCCGTCACCGTCAGCATGGGCCGCGACCGCTTCGATCTGGAGCGATTTCCGGGCCTGCGACGCTCGGTAGAAATGCCTGACAACCGCAACGTCTACACGGGCGCGTCGGCGGCTGAACCCCAAGTGCCGCCAGGACTCGGCAGCACCAGCGCGCCGCCGGAGTTCCTGGAGTTCTCCCTGCCAGCGGCTCCGATGGCTGCGGTGGAGGAACGTTGGCCGGTGCGCGACAACCGCGTGGTGCGCAGCCTGGAACGGGGAACGTTCGCTGCCGAATCGCTCGCGGATCTGACCAACGACACCGCGGTGCAGGGTTCCGGCGGCGGCTACCTCTCCAACGAAATCGCCTACCGAAGCCTGCTGCTTCAGCAGCGCCTTGGCGTTCGATTCCCCCTCGGCCACTTGCATACCCCGTCGGTGCGCGGCCACGACCTGGCGCTGGAACAGGAGATGGTGGATCAGGTTCGCCGCATCATCAAAGCAGCGCTATGCTGAGCGTTCCCAATCGAAGCCGACCGAAGAGAGAAGCGCAGGTGCCCAAAGTGGAGTTCAAAGTCCGCCAGGTCTACGGCGTAGGGAAATCCGCATAGGAGAGGTCAGATTGTCGAAGAAAGAACTATGCCTATCTGATTCGTATATATATTATAAATAATTATATATTTATGAAAATTTATTCTAGGAATGACTGACAAAGATTGGGGGGTTCCGGGTGCCTCCTACAAGAATCACTAACGTCAATAGAAGCGCACTTAGCTTTCTTGAAAAATAAAAAAATATCGTATTAAAATCCTTGTCGTTCGGGCAAGTAATCCCACGGCAGACTGAAATACCGTTACCATACAATGTAATGACAATGAGTGTGAAGAGAGAGGTTCTACAGAGCGCGAGCGAAGAGGAAATTTTCCGTTGTCCACATTTTTTGCAACGGAATATAAAAAAATCCTACGAATTTCGCATAGTCTCGGTAGACAAAGATATATACGCATTCCGCATTGACTCTCAATATAGAGAGTCAACAAGCCTGGATTGGCGAAACGAATTCCATGTGCTGAATTTTGCCCCTATAGCTTTGCCCTCTACTGTAGAAAGGCAGACCAGTTCTTTTACGAACCAAATAGCACTATTCGGCGGGAGCTTCGACTTGATCGTCGACGAACATGGCTATTACTGGTTCCTTGAGTGCAATCAGGACGGGCAATGGTCATGGTTGGATCCTATTGTCGACGGCCAAATTTCCATGGCATTTGCTCGTGCTTTCGCCCGACGACTTCGCCATGAACTAATCCGTTCGGATGACAACCAACCTGAATAATGGTCGTGAACGTCAAAGTTATGAAGTGCGCTATCTTGGTTCTTGTGGCATCTGTTATATCGGCCGACGTGCATGGTGCAACAGCATCTACCTGTACACCCAGAAGCCTTCATGCGCTTTTGACAGATGATTACGAAAAAAACATCTGGAGATCTCTCAAGTCCTTTCGGATATTGGAGGAAACGTGCGACACCGCACAGTCTGCGGGCTATTACAAAATGTATCGAGCACAGATCGAGTCGTTCGTCGGCAATCATGAATCTGCGTTGGTTTTCGCCGATCGCAGTGCCTCCTACAGTCGTATCGACGTTGACCTGCCAGCTCGAATTCGTAGCGTTCACGCAGTGGATCGTCTCGCTAGTCGTGCGGCTGACCATCAGGTCGTCATTGTCAATGAGCGCCACCACGCATCGACAGACCGGTTGCTTACCCTCGAACTTCTAGAACCACTATCTCGGATAGGATTTCGTTTTCTTGCCATTGAGGCAGCATGGCGTGGAGATAAAATAAACGAAAGGGGTTTTCCGACAGCAAATACGGGCTACTACATCAACGATGTTGTCTTTGCCGAGGTGATACGTGCTGCCATCTCCCTAAATTACGAAATCGTTGCATACGAAATTGAGGATCATCAACGAGAAGAACAGAAAAATATGGACATAAGCTTTCAAGAAGCAAGGGATTTTTTTCATGCAAGGAATATTATACAAAGAGTTCTTCATCCTTATCCACATGCCAGGGTTCTCATTCACTGTGGATACGACCACGTTCATGAAAGAAAAAGAGATGGGTGGGTACCTATGGCATATCAGTTGAAAAAAGGTACTGGCATAGATCCGCTTACAATCGATCAAGTCACGTTTAGCGAACGAAGTTCACCCGAGTTTGAACATCCACTGAGGTTGGAACTCGATCGACGAGGGTTACTGCTGGACAAGGCTGTTATTCTTCTTGACAGCAATAACACGCCGTTGCCCCTAGATCCGCATGTTGACGAAAGTGTTATATCTCCTCGAACAAGATATCAAGGCGGCCGTCCAACCTGGATGGATATGGCAGGCCGGCGTCGACCGATCACGGTTAACATGCCGACATGCATCGATCGAACATGCATACTTGAGGCGAGCAGCGAAAACCAGCCTGAAGCTGTTGCATATGACCGCATGGAGCTGGATCATCAAGCATCCGCAGTACTTTACCTTCCTTCCAACACGCATGTTTCTCTCGCAGTGTTTGATATCAATAAACGACTTCTTGATCGGCGTAATCTCTTTATTGACGACCCAGTCGGAGAGGACAAGATATCCGATTAGCGAAGTGGTTCAATGGTTAGTCATGTTTTTCGAAAAGAGGTTACCTAACGATTCAATAGAGAACTTTGGTGGCGAGGCGGGAGTTGGGCGCTTCCGCCGACGCATCGCACGGCCCCGGCCACCCTTCACGGTCCCAACCTGCGCTTCGGCTGGTCGGCCGGCGAATGGGTAGCGTCGCCGCAGCCTGCAAACGCGAGATCCAGAACGCCGCCGATCTGGAAGCGCACCGGGCGATGATCGAGGAGCGCCTGCTGTGCCTTTGCTCGCTGTTCCGCGCCGTCCTCGGGTGACATGGTGGCCCTGTTCGATCCTGCGCGATACCCGGTAGCTGGCCTGAAAGTTCGTCAAGCTCGCCCAGCCCATGCTGGCGCAACGGGCGAGGAGGGCGGTGCGGCCGTAAACAGAACAAAGCCGCAGAGGGACATGCGACACTCGCCGCTGCGCTGTCCCGCCGACTTGGCTCAAGATCCGCGCCAGCGAGTCGACGAGAGGTGTTCAAACGGAGTCTGCGTGGTCGGTGGCGGCTTTGGACAATGTATCGAGGACATGAGGCGGCGGCCGATTGCCGTGCGGAGAAAGGTCTCGACGTTGCGGAATCTTCGGCATCTCGTGGCGCACACGCGCCTGGATCGATTTCGTTCGCTGGTCTGAATCGGCGTCCTTGCCCCCGCTCTGGAAACGCCATCGTCGGGGCAGATCTCCCGCTCGCCGTTCCATCCACGCTGGCCCACCGTCCTCGAGGGAGACGATGATCGGGGTTGTCGGCGTTGCGAGGATTCCCAACGACTGGCGAAGAACATCGCTGCGAACTGCGCCTGCCCGCCGCTACTGCTTGTTGCGCTTCGCCACCGCGGCCGCCAGTTCGTCGAGGCAGGCCACGGTGTCCTCCCAGCCGATGCAGGCGTCGGTGATGCTCTGGCCGTAGACCAGGTCGCCGCCTAGGTTCTGCCGCCCGGGCACCAGGTTGCTCTCGATCATCACGCCCATGATCTTGTCTTCTCCAGCGGCAAGCTGGGCAGCGATGTCGTGGCAGATGGCAATCTGGCGGTTGTGGTCTTTCTGGCTGTTGGCGTGGCTGGCGTCGATCATCAGCCGACCGTTCAGCCCGCCTTGCTCCAGGATGCGGCTGGCGTAGTGCACCGATGGATTGTCGAAGTTGGCCTTGCCACCGCCGCCGCGCAGGATGATATGGCAGTCGTCGTTGCCGGCGGTGGAGAAGATGGCCGAGTGGCCGGCCTTGGTAACGGACAGGAAAATGTGCGGATGCAAGGCGGACTTGACGGCGTCGGCAGCCACCTGGATATCGCCGTCGGTGCTGTTCTTGAAGCCGGTGGGACAGGACAGCCCGGAGGCAAGCTGACGATGGATCTGGCTCTCCGTGGTGCGCGCCCCGATGGCGGCCCAGCACACCAAGTCGCCGACGTACTGCGGAGTGATGGGATCCAAGTACTCGGTGCCGGTGCCGAGGCCCAAGTCGACGATGTCGCGCAGCAGGGCGCGAGCGGTGTACAGGCCCAAGTTGATATCGAAAGAGTCGTCGAGCTTGGGATCGTTGATGAGGCCCTTCCAGCCTACCGTAGTGCGCGGCTTCTCGAAGTACACCCGCATGACGACGAGCAGCCGATCCGCCAGCGCGTCCGCCTGCTCCTTGAGCCGTTCGGCATACTCGCGCGCGGCCTCGGCATCGTGGATCGAACACGGCCCGACGATGGCGAGCAGCCGCCGGTCGCGCCCGGCGAGAATGTCGCTGGCTTGGTGGCGCAGGTTGAATACCAGAGTGGACTGCGTGGGATCGATGGGCAGCTTGGCAATCAGGTCGGCGGGCGCCTGCACTTCCGCCATGCCGGTGATGCGCACATCGTCGGTAAGATACTTCATCGTGCTGGTCTTCTCCGCTGGGCAAAGGCAAGCCGCCCCGGTTCAGGAAGGGACGGGAGGCAGACAAGCATTGCCGAAGCACCGCCCCCTGACGAGTGCGCCGGCAGAGGCTTGCGAACGGCATTCTATCGCATCGAAAGCGCAATAGGCCCAACCACGAGCAGCCGTCGGCGGAGCATGTGCCGCCTCGCACACTGGCTCGGCAGCCGCGTGAGGTACAATCCCTTCATGATTTCGCCCCGCCAAGCGCACTTTCAGCGGTTGGGCATCGACGTCTGGATACGACGGCGTCCGCCACGGAGCAAACCCGAAGCCGCGGCGCAGCCTTCCCGCACCCAGCAGGCCCCCAGGCCGATGCAGCCGATCCATGCGAGGGCACGGCCCGCGCCGCCGCCGCGAAACGCAATTTCGCCGCCGGCAGCTTCCGAGCGGCCCGCTGCCGCGGCACGGTCGCCGCCGGCAACACCCGTCGCAGCGTCCGCTCCCCGGGAAGCCTTCCGAATCCGCTGTTTCCGCTACGGCGGCGTGTTTGTCGCCATCGCCGAGGACGCTTGGCCGCGCCGCCGCTTTCTGCTCGACGTGGCGCGAGCGATGAATCGCTTCCAGGACGTGCAGCGCCGGGATATGGTATTCGACTGGCCGCAGCCCGGGGCCAGCGCGGACGGTGGCGAGCGTGCCTTCCGCGCCTTCTTTCGCCATCAGACATCGGGCAGCACGAAAGGCCTGATCGCCGGCACTCGTGTGCCGCGGCTGCTTGGCCATGCCGCGCCCGATGAGAACTGCGTGGTCGACGGCCATGTCTATGTCGTTCCGGAAACGCCGAATGTCGAGTCCAAGAAAGCCCTGTGGCGGCTGATCCGAGCACTCGGCTAGCGGCCGCGAGCGAGCCGATTCGCTTTCGCGTCATGCACGTGGGAGATTTCGATGCAGTGGCTGCCGCCGAGGCGCACGCCTACGAGTTTCCGTGGCCCCGCGAGGCGTTCCTGGACTGCCTGGACGTGAACCACAAATGCCTGCTCGCCCAGCGCGGCGAGCGCACCGTCGGCCACGGCGTACTGTCCGCCGCCGGCGAAGCGCGGCTGTTCAACGTCTGCATCGAACCCGGCGACCAGGGCAGAGGCCACGGCCGGGCATTGACCGGCCATCTGATAGAGCGCGCCAAGGCCCGAGGCGCCGAAGCGGTGTTCCTGGAAGTGCGGCTGTCGAACCGCATCGCCATGACTCTCTACCACGGCTTGGGCTTTCGCGAGATCGGCCGGCGCCGAAACCACTACCGCGCCCAGCGCGGGCGCGAGGATGCCGTGGTGATGGCCTTGGCCCATCGATTCACCGGCCCTCGCCGAACCGGATTGCGGCTTGCTGTCGGGCGCTGGATGCGGCATGGTGGCCGTTCGACACGAGCCGTTGGCGAATGCGATCAAGGGCTTTCGCAAGGACTGTCCAAGGATTTCGTCGGAGATTGCGCTGATCTTGAAACAGGCCGATCCGCACCAAACTTGGCGCAGAATTGCTCAAGGGGAGTCAAGGATGTGATTCCTGAAGCAACGGAGGGCGCGGCATGGCTACTCGACGGTCGCTGATCGGAACCGGCATCGGCGGCGGTTTGGCGGCGCTTGGCCTAGTTCGCGCCTTCGGTGCCAGTGCGTCCCAGCAGACGCTCGTCGGTTCCGGCGTGACGGATGCCGAGATCGTGCTGGGCATGTCGGCCGCCTTTTCCGGCCCGTCCCGGGGCCTCGGCATCGAGCTGTACCGGGGTGCGCGGGCGTACTTCGATCACGTCAACGGACAAGGCGGCATCGACGGCCGTCGTATCGTCCTCAAGTCCTACGACGACGGCTACCAGCCCGATCCCTCGGTGCAGAACACCATGAAGCTGATGCTCGAGGAGCAAGTGTTCCTGCTGTTCGGCTACGTGGGCACGCCGACGGTGACCCGGGTGCTGCCCATGCTGAAGAAGTTCCAGGACCGGGACATGTACCTGTTCTTTCCGTTCACCGGCGCCCAGCCCCAGCGCGAGCCGCCCTATGGCGACTTCGCCTTCAACCTGCGGGCGTCCTACCGCCAGGAAACCGCCGGCCTAGTGGACAACTTCGTGGCCGTGGGTCGGCGCCGCATCGCCGTGTTCTACCAGGCCGACGCCTACGGCCGCAGCGGCTGGGCGGGAGTGCGGGCGGCACTGCGCAGGCACGGCGAGGGCATCGTCGGCGAAGCCACCTATCGGCGCGGCGAGAAGTTCACCGGCACCATGCGCCGGCAAGTGGACATTCTGCAGGCGTCCCAGCCGCAGGCGGTGATCTGCATCGGCGCCTACGCCGCTTGCGCGGCGTTCGCCCGGGACGCCGTGAACCTGGGCCTGCGCGTACCCATCGCCAACCTGTCCTTCGTCGGCAGCGAAAACCTGTTGAAGCTGCTTGTCGAGGAACTCGAGAACAGCCGCGCCTACACCGAGCTGCTGGTCAATTCTCAAGTAGTGCCCAGCTACGAGGATGCTTCCATTCCCGCGGTTCGGGAGTACCGCGAGTTCATGGGACGCTACGACCCCCAGGCGCCAGCGGAACTGACGCGCGAGCCCTACACGACGTTTCCCCACAGCTTCGTCAGCTTGGAGGGGTTTCTGGACGCCAAGCTGATGGTGGAGGTGCTGCGCCGCCTGGCCGAACCGCCCACGCGCAGCGACTTGGAGCGCGCCGTGTTCACGGTGCGGGATTTCGACCTCGGCCTCGGCGAGCGGGTTTCCTTCGCGCCGAGCCGACGACAGGGGCTGCAGCGGGTCTACTACACCGTGGTGGATCAGGGCCGCTTCGTACCCCTGCACGACTGGGAAAGGAAGTTTTCGTCATGAAGGTGCAGAAGCTGTTCCAGAAGACGCTGTTCGGCGTCTTTTCCCTGTTCGGTTTCATCGGACTGTCCACGTCCATCCTGTGCGTCTACACCGTCGATACGCACTTGTCCGAGGAATACGTTGCCAACAGCCGCAACATCGCCAAGACCATCGCCGATTCCAGCGTCGACATCCTGCTCAACCGCGACTTGGCGGCACTGCAATCGCTGATCGACCAGTTCGTGGAAATCCAGGGCATCAAGTACATCTACATCACCGATGAAACCGGCGAGTTTCTGGCCCATACCTTCGTGCCGGGCATCCCCGAGGAGGTGCTCGCCAGCGACCCGTCGGCCACCGATCCCGTGGAGCGCAGCCTGCCTAGCATGGGCGACTTCGTGGAGGTAGGCAGCCCGATCCTCACCGGCCTCGGCGGCACCGTTCACGTCGGCATGGACACCGGCCTCATCGCCTTGAAAATACAACGCGCCATCGGCCAGCAGGTGTACCTGATCTGCACTGTGTTCGTGATCGGCGTGTTCGCTGCCCTGTGGTTCGTGAACCTTGCCGCCAAACCGTTGGGGGATCTGCTTGCCTACGCGGTGGCGCTGGCCCGGAACGGGGAAGACGAACCGGATGCGAAGATTCTCGATCGGGGCGACGAGGTGGGACAGTTGGCACGTCTGTTTCTGTACTTCGCGCAAGTCCGCGAGGCGTCCCGCGCACCTGCCGACAACGGAGTCCGAGTGCGCGGATTGTCGGAGTAGCGAACGATGGCCGAAACCCAGCCAGGGATGCCGCGTCTAGTGACGGCGGGGCTCTGCACGGTACTGCAGATCTGTTTCGGCACCGTCTACGCCTGGAGCTTCTTCCAGACCCTCTTGGTGCGGCAGCTCGGCTGGACGTTCACGGAGACGGCGTGGGCGTTCAGCATCACTATCTTCGCCTTGGGCTCCTCCGCCGCCTGGGCCGGTGCGGCGCTGCCCAAGCTGGGGCCGCGCAAGCTGGCGCTGGCCGGCAGCGCGATGTTCTCCGGCGGCTATGTGATCGCCAGTCTCGCTTTGCATCTGGACCTGCTGGCACTGTTCTATCTCGGCTACGGCATCATTGGCGGCGCGGGGATCGGCCTCGGCTACGTGACGCCCGTGGCCACCGTGGCGAAGTGGTTTCCAGATCGCAAGGGGCTGGCTACCGGCGTGGTGGTGATGGGCTTCGGCGTGGGCGCGTTCCTGCTGAGCAAGTTGCTGGCACCGATCCTGATGCTGCAAACCCGCGGCGAACTGCCCCTGATGTTCCTGGCGCTCGGCATCGTCTTCGCCTGCATCCTGATTCCTTCCAGCCTGCTGCTGCGCAACCCGCCGCCGACGTTCCTGGCCGCAGCCGGCGCTGCGGGCGGCGGGGACGACCTGGACGACGCCCCGCTGCGGGCGCATTTGCAGTCTCCCGAGTTCGTCGTCATGTGGCTGGTGTTCTTCTTCAACATCGCTGCCGGCATCGCGGTGATCAGCTTCCAGTCGTCGCTGCTGCAGGATGTCTGGGGACTTTCCGATCCGTCCATCGAACCGGAAGTGCTGGCCGGCTATGGTGCCACGCTGATCGCCGTGAGCTCTCTGTTCAACGGCGTAGGGCGCCTGCTGTGGGGGCTGCTGTCGGATCGCATCGGTCGGGTACGAGTGTTTCGCATCCTGCTGGCCAGCCAGATGGTGGTGTTCGGCATCCTGATGACGGAGCGCGACCCTTGGATATTCTCGGCGCTGGTCTGCTACGTGCTGCTGTGCTTCGGCGGCGGCTTCGCCACCATGCCGTCGTTCGTGCTGGACGTATTCGGCGCGAAGCGGATGTCCATCATCTACGGTGCGATTCTCACCGCCTGGGCTGCGGCTGGCGTCTTCGGGCCGCTCTACGTGGGGCACTTGAAGGACCAGTACCCCGATCGCGCCGTCATCTACTGCTTCCTGATCGGCATTCTGATCCTCGGCCTCGGCTATGTATGCACCTACCTGCTGAACGACGACCGTATTCGCCTGCGCCGGCCGACGCTGGACGACACGATACGCGAACTGGGCATCCCGCCGCTGCCGCGCAGTGCGCCATAGGACGATATAATTTCATGCCGTCCGCAAGCCCCGATTGCTCTTGAACGCCCAAGCATCTGCCCGCGCCGCGCCGCCGGCGATTGCCGGCGACGGCGACGACATCGCTCCCGCCGTGGCTCGGCGGCGCACCTTCGCCATCATCTCCCACCCGGATGCCGGCAAGACCACGGTGACCGAAAAGCTGCTGCTGTTCGGCAACGCCATCGCCCTGGCCGGCACGGTGAAGGCGCGCAAATCCAAGCGCCACGCGGCCTCGGACTGGATGGCCATGGAGAAGGAACGCGGCATCTCCGTTACCACCTCGGTGATGCAGTTCGACTACCGCGGCCGGGTCGTCAACCTGCTCGATACGCCGGGCCACGAGGACTTCTCCGAAGACACCTACCGTACGCTCACCGCGGTCGATTCCGTGCTCATGGTGATCGATGGTTCGAAGGGGGTGGAACCGCGCACCATCAAACTGCTGGAAGCCTGCCGGCTGCGCGATACGCCCATCGTCACCTTCATCAACAAGCTGGACCGCGACATCCGCGACCCCATCGAACTGCTCGACGAGATCGAGGACATCCTGCAAATCGAATGCGCGCCGGCAACGTGGCCCATCGGACGGGGACGGCTGTTCCGCGGTCTCTACCATCTCGCCTCGGACCACATCTTCTGTTTCGAACCCGGTCGCGGAGATCGCGTTCACGACTATCCCGCCATCGACGGCCTTGCCAGCGACGCTGCCCGCGCTTGGCTAGGCGCGGACTACGACGACTTCGCGGAGGAAGCGGAGCTGGTTCGCGGCGCCAGCCATCCGTTCGACGCCCAGAGGTTCCTGGACGGTACTCGCTCGCCGGTGTTCTTCGGCAGCGCGCTCGGCAACTTCGGCGTCCGCGAATGTTTCGACCACTTGGTGGAGCATGCGCCGCCGCCGGGCAGCCGCGAAACCGCCAGCCGTGCCGTAGAACCCCAGGAAGGGCCGTTCTCCGGCTTCGTGTTCAAGATCCAGGCGAACATGGACCCTCGGCATCGGGACCGCATCGCCTTCCTCCGCGTCTGCTCCGGTCGCTACCGCCAGGGCATGCGCTTGCGCCATGTGCGCTTGGGGCGCATCGTCAAGGTGAGCGGCGCCGTGACGTTCCTGGCTGGCGACCGCCGCCAAGCCCCCGATGCCTATGCCGGCGACATCATCGGCTTGCCCAACCACGGCACCATTCGCATCGCCGATGCTTTCAGCGAAGGCGAAACCTTGCGCTTTCGCGGCATCCCCAACTTCGCCCCGGAACTGTTCCGTCGCGTCCGCCCGCGCGACCCGCTACGCTCCAAGCAGCTCGACAAGGGCCTGCGCCAGCTTTCCGAGGAAGGCGCGATGCAGGTATTCTTCCCGCTCGTAAACAACGACATCGTCATAGGCGCGGTGGGGGCGCTGCAGTTCGACTTGGTGGCGTTTCGCTTGGACGACGAATACCGCGCCGACTGCGTCTTCGAGCCAGCCGACATCGCCGCCGTGCGCTGGGTAGCCGGAGAAGCAGGAGCGCTGGCCGAATTCCAACGCAAGAACGTCGCTCATCTAGCCCTTGACGGCGGCGGCTGCCTTGCCTACCTGGCACCCACCCGTACCAACCTGGCCCTCGCCGAGGAACGCGCATCGGATATTCGCTTCTCGGCCACCCGCGAGCATGCCGCGGGAGATGCCGGGTGAACCCCGCCTTGCGGGAATCCCTCGCTTGCTTCCTGGAGCAAGCCGACGATCCTGTGGAGGGAGCGCTGATCGTCACCCGCATCGTCGATGCCGACGCCGAGGTGAATTGGGCGCGGGACGAAATCGCCAGCATCGCGGCAACCATGAATACCGGCGGCGTTGTGCCCCCCGAGGATGTGGTGGCCGAGCTTTCCGAACGCGGCTTCCAAGGCGCCGGCCAGCGCTACTACGAAATCGAGAACAGCCTGCTCGACCATGTGCTGCGCAGCCGTCGGGGCATCCCCATCTCCTTGGGCGTGGTGCTCATGGGCGTCGCTCGCCAGCTCGGCCTTCCCGCCTCGGGCATCAACTTCCCACGCCATTTCCTAGTCACCATCGGCAATCTGCTGGTGGACCCCTACGCCATGGCGCCCGCCTCCATCGACACCTGCCGGGCGTGGCTGAAAGAGAACCGCGTCGCTGAGGAAGGCGCCTTCGCCATCGCTGCGCCTCGCGACATCGTGCTGCGCATGCTGAACAACGTGCGCCTGCTCGTCCAGAGCCGAGGCGACTTCGCGCGAGCGCTGGAAGTTTCCGACTACCAACTGCTGATCGTTCCCGACGACTACGGTCTGCACGTGGAACGCGCCGACGCCTGGCTGGGACTGAACGCGCCGGAAATGGTGGTGCGGGAACTCGAAAAGGCGACGGAACATGCCCCGGATGCGGCTACTGCCGCCCGGCTGCGGGAACGCATCGCCCAAGCGCGGCGGCTGAAATCCATGGTGAATTGAACAGTCGGTTGAATAGGTTGAATAGAACGCAATAGCGCAAGAACCTCCTGGACGCCGTGCGCCAAGGCGATCTGCACATGGTCGCATCGCTACTCGAAAGCCAGCCGAATCTCGTCGATGCCCACGGCAATACGCCCGTGAGCGGAGCTATCGGCACGGGCCGATTGGATGGGGTGGAATGCCTCGTGCGCCGTGGCGCGGATCCGCTACAGGCCAACCGCGGCGGTTCGACGCTGATGGACGCTGCGATAGCCGGGCACCTAGAGGAAGTCTGTCAGCCAACGGCGATCGGTGGGTAAGGAATCCGCCAGCCGGAACGTAGGCTATGCCCTGCATGGAGACAGCATGGTGGGAACGCCGTGAATATGCTGTCGGCAATACGCGCATTCCCGTGGGAAGCCAACATGCCGCTTGCGAGTAGAAGATTTTCCTACGCAGCGAGCGAAGGCGACACGATGCCCTGCCCTGTGCATCTTGGCTTTGTCCCCGTTCGATATGGTGCGGCTGGCCGGAAGGGGTGTATCGTAGCCAACGCGAACCGAGACGAAACCAAGGACGAGGCACATGAGCGTCATCGACTGCGACTCCCACGTCATGGAGCCGGCGGACCTGTGGCAGCGCTACCTGGAGCCGAAGTACCGCGACCGCGCCATCCGCATCGAGGTGAAGGACGGCGTGGAGCGGCTCGTGATCGGCGAGCGCGTCGTCCTGCAACGGGTGCTGGCGGGGCTAGGCGGTGCGCACATCGACCGCGTCAAGCTGTTCGCTGGCGGCTTGCGCTACGCCGATGGCTGCCCGTTGGCCAGCTACGAACCGCAAGCGCGGGCAGCGCTGCTCGATGACTGGGGCGTGGATCGCGGCGTGCTGTTCCCCACTATCGGTATCCTGCCCTTCCCCACGGACGATGCTGAACTCGCCAGCGCCTACTGCCGTGCCTACAACACTTGGCAGGCGGAGTTCTTCCAAACCGTCCCGGACCGAGTCGTCCCCATTGCGGTGGTGAACTGGCACGATGGAGAGGAAGCGGCACGGGAACTGGACCGCTGCCTGGGACTCGGCTTCCGCGGTCTGTTCGTGCCGCCGGAGACGATCGCCGACAAGAGCCCGAGCCATCCCGACTTCGATCCCATCTGGTCGCGCTTGCAAGATGCGGATGTGCCCGGCTGCCTGCACGTCATCGTCCGCTTCGAGGGCGCGGCGGTGCCGTTCTCGGCTTGGCACAGAGCTGGCATCGGCCCCGTGTTCGGGTTCGGTCTCGGTGCCGTCGGCCAACTGATCCCGGCCATAGCGAGCCTCGTGATCGACCAGCTATTCGAACGCTTCCCGCGCCTGAAGGTGGTCAGCGTCGAGGCTGGCTGCGGCTACGCCGCCTACCTCATGGACCGACTGGACGAGAAGTACCACTTCTTCCAGACCATGTCGCCGTTGCGGAACAAACCAAGCGAGTACATCCGCCGCAACTGCTATTTCGTCGCCGAACCCGAGGAGCGCGGCATCGGCGCGATGCTCGACTTGGTGGGCGAGGACAACATCCTCTGGGGCAGCGACTACCCCCACATCGACTCCCGGCTGGATGCGGCGCAGTTGATCCGGGAGTCGGTGGCGGATCTCGATGCCGGGTCCAGAAATCGCGTAATGGGCGACAACGCCATGCGCCTGTTCGGGCTGAGCTGAGCGGAGAAGCCGCTGCGACAGGATTGGGGGATGCATCTATGGAAGAAGAGTTCAACAAGGCGTGGAATGCACTGCGGGTGGTGCTCAGAGAAGCCTTTTCGTTCAATGACATAAAGGATATTGCAGGGCTTGCTGGCTTGGATGTAACGCGATTGGCGCAGCTGAATCAGCAGGCATCTGGAGGGGCTACGAAGGGGCAGCTGATTTCGGCATTCGATCAGCAGGTGGGTCAACTGGAACACCGAGAGAAAGCGCAGGTTCTCAACCGGCTAGCGGAAGAGATCGTGTCGCAGAGACCTAATGAGATCGAGAAGTTGAAAGGATACCTTGACCGATTAGGCTGGCAACTAGCGGACGGAAGACTGATACCGATCGAGTTGATAGATGTTGACGAACTAGCAGAGTTGCCGCCAGCGGCGAAGACAGACTTGGTGAAGGCCGCCGCGAGGCTTAGGGACGGGGATATGGACGGGGCGTTGGCGGCGGCATGTGCAGCGGTCGACTCGGCGACTTCCGCCATCTTTCAGGAGAAGCAGTTGGATTCCATGAAGGGAAAAGGCTTTCAAACGCGCTTTGCCAAGGCGCTCGAAGCGAACAAGGTGATCGAGACGATAACGGCTGATCTAGTTGACGTGGGGTGGAGCAAGGCTGACGCGAACACGTTTGCCAAGAACCTAAAAGGCTCCCTGAATCAGGGCGCATATGTGATGCAGGAGCTGCGATCGGGGATGAGCGATGTCCATGGATCCAAGTCCGTAGTACCGGCATTGGTGTTCGACTCCTCGAAGTGGGCGAGTCTTATGGTACGAGTGTTGAAGTGACGAAGATGCCAGGGGGGGGGGGGGCAGGGGCTTCATGATCGCGCTTTGATTGGCGTGATATGCTTTCGGTGCATGATGCTGCTCGACTCCGAAACCGACTCAAGCGTGTTCAAGTCCAGCTCGAAGATCATGCTCCAACTCGGTTTGTCCGGAGCGACTTCCTGCGCGGCTTGAGGAGCCAGGGCAGAAACGGCTCGACTCGAGGAGCGTCGCTATGTTGGATGCCACAGCATGGTGCGGATTTCCCCAAGCTCCCGGGGCAGCTTCATCCACTCCTCGCCGCCGTCGCTGCTGCGGAACATCTGGCCGAGATTGGTGCATGCGAACAGCAGGTTCGGATCGGCCTCGTTGGTGGCGACGGTCCACGGCGTGGAGTTGGCAGGTTCCGGCAGCATGGCGTCCTCCCAGGTTTCGCCCCAGTCGCGGCTGCGCAGCAGGCGGCCGCAACTGCCGGGAGGGCCGTCGCCGTTGCACAGGAACACCGTGCCGTTCAAGTCGGCGCGAGGCTTGAGGCCGCGGGTGTACTGCCAAGGGGAGTCCAGACGGCTCCACTGCCACGTTCTGCCGTCGTCCGTGGAGCGGTAGAGGCCCACCGCGGTCGCTGCCAGCAGCTTGCGGGCACCGTCTTCGTCGACGATGGCGATGTCGTGGATGTCCGGGAATTTGAAGCCGTCTTCGCAGCGTTCCCAGGTGTCGCCGCCGTCGGTGGTGCGGTGTACGGCGTCGATCTCGGCGCTTACCCAGAAGGCGTCGTCGTCGAACGGGTCGAAGCGGATGCGGGTGATGCGCGGCTTGCCGATGGGGCATTCGTCCGCCAGATCGATGGCCAGTTCGCGCCACGTCGCGCCGCCGTCATCGGAGCGAAACAGATGGCCGGGATTGGTGCCCGCCAGCAGCACTCGGGCATCCTCGGGCGACTGCGCGAACGCCCACACCTGCATCTCGTCCGCCGGCGATGGTACGCGCTCGGCTCTGCCGTCCAGGCCTTGACGCAGGATGCCGCGGTCCGAACCCGCCCACACCACGCCGGGCTCGTCCGGGTGGTGAGACAGCGACCAGATGCGGCACTCCACGGGAAGGCCGTGAAAGGCGAACCCCCAAGTCTCGCCCAGATCGTCGCTGCCCCAGACGCCCCAGCCTACGGTGCCGGCATAGACTTTGGCCTTCATTTCGGCGGCCCCCGCGTTTCAATTCGTTGCAGTCTAAGCCAAGCATTGCCAGAGATGCCAGGTTACCCGGAGAGAGGCGGGAGCGTCGTACGCGAACCGGCCGCGGGCAGCAGCCGTGCGGGGCGTTGCGATGCGCTACAGCCTCGCTCGTCCGAAGAACGTCCTGCAGTTTGTTGCGATACCGTCCTTGGGTACGTGTTTTATTGGTCATGCTGGGGCGGTTGCCAGATGGACGCCGGAAACGCCGTGGCTACCAGCCCGCGCCGTTCCAGCGCGTCGAGATCCGCTTCGTCGTAGCCCAGCAGGCCGCGGTAGATTTCGCGGTTGTGCTCGCCGAGGCGCGCCGGCGGCGAACGCAGGGCGTTGGGTGTGCGCTTCATGCGGAACATCAATCCCGGATACCGATGCAGCTGCCGGTCGTCGCCGGTCGGAAGCTCCTCCAAGAACCCGCGCGCGTCGAGCTGAGGATCATTCAGCGCTTCCACGGCGTTGTGCGTAGGCGCTGCGCAGACGCCAGCCGCTTGCAGGGCGTGGAACAGCTCTTCCTTGTCGCGACCAGCGGTGGCTTCGGCAATCGTTTCGTCCAGGGCCGAGATCTGCAATCGGCGTTGCTGGGCGCTGGTGAATCGTGCATCCGTCAACGGATCGTCCAGCCCCAGTACGCCGCACAGCGCCGCCAACTCCCGATCGCTGCCGACATCGATGGCGATCCAGTCGTCGTCGCCCAGGCAGGGATAGACGTTGTGTGGCGCATGCCAGCGGTGCGCGTTGCCCTGGCTCGGCGTGTCGCGGCCATTCATGGCGGCGTCCTGCACGAACTCGCCCAGCACCGGCAGAAGGCCCTCCGCCAGCGGCAGTTCGATGAGTTGGCCCTTGGCGCTCGCGGTGGCGCAGCGCCATCAGCACCGCCAGCGCTCCCGGTACGCCGGAAATGCCATCGCTGGCCAGGGATTCGCTCAAGGTCTCGGGGCCGGCGTCGGGATAGCCGCGCAGCAGCGTGTAGCCCACCATCGCTTCCACCTGCAGCACCGGCCGTTCAGGGCGAACAGCTGGCATGCGCAGCATCGCTAGGCGCGGATTGACGGCAGCCAGCGTTGGCCAGTCGAGGCCGGCCTTGTCGATGGTTTCCGGCACGTTGTTCTCCACCAGCACGTCGCAAGTGGCCACTAGGCGCAGCACCGCCTCGCGCCTTCCGGCGTCATGATGTCGCAGGTCATGGAGCGCTTGTTGCGGGCGCGGGAGTTGAAAGCGGCGCTGCGGTTCCACGGGTCGCGGCCGGGGTCGTTGTCCGGGTAGCCGACGGGTGCGCCGCGGGAGACCAGCTGTCGTACCTGTTCCGGCGCCGGCACTTGCTCCATGCCTCGGGTGAACGGCTGCACCCGGTTGGCGGGTTCGATGCGGATCACGTCCGCGCCCCGTTCGGCGAGCAGCTGGGTGACATGGGGACCGGCCCGGACCACGGAGATCTCGGCAACGCGCAGACCGGCGAGGGGCAGCGGGAGGTCGTCCGGTTCGTTGCTGGGCCGAGATCTTGGGGGCGGCGAAGCTCTGGCCGCGCGACGGATTTCGCCGTGCTCGTCGAGCAGCGGTGCCGGCGCTGGTGGCGTCCGAGGGGCATCGGATAGCAGAAACGGCCGGCCCGGGTAGATGAGCGGCCCGGTTGCGGGATGGTCGGTCGCGTCCCAGGCGCCCCGTTGCCGATAGTGCGGATCGCGCACCACGTCGGCGATGGTGTTGAATGCGCCAGCGAGCAGCCCGCGGGCCTGGGCTTGCGTCGCGACTTCGTGTTTCGGCTGCTTGGCGAGCCATGCCTGGCAAGCGCTTTCCAGCACGTCGCGCCGCTCGGGCGGGATGTCCAGCGGATCGATGTCTGCCGATTCGCCGATCATCGACAGCAGTCGCGGCAGACGCTTTACGCCAGCGCCCATGATGTTGACGTAGCGGCGGCGCAGCAGCGCACCCCGACGCCGAAGCCGCGCCAGGTGGTCGCCAGACGACTACCGCACATGCCTGTGCAGGCGGCGATGGCGAGTTCAATCGCGCGTCGATCCCGGCAGGCTGCTTGGCATTCGTAGACGGCGAGATCGATCCAATCGCCAATGCCGGAGATCTCGGCGCGAAACAGCGCCAGCAGCGACGCCAGCGCTGCGGCAATGCCGGCGTGGTAGTGGATATAGTGGCCGCCGAGCTTCAACGGTTCGCGCTCGGCATGGCCGTTGGCGACCAGCTGCCCGCCGATGGCTTGCAGGGTGAGTTCGGAGCCTCGGTAGTGGCGGTACGGGCCGGTCTGGCCGAAGGGTGTGATGGAGGTCATGACCAGCCGGGGATGAATGGCCGATAGGGTCTCCCAGCCCCAATTCCAAGCCGCCGGCCGGCTGGGCGGGAAGTCCTCGATGAGCACATCCGCATTGGCGGCAAGGCTGCGAATCAGATCGGCATCCCGGGCCGGGGCCAGCACCACGGAGCGCTTGTTGCGGTTCAGATGCAGGAACAGCCCGGAACGTTCCGGGTGCGGCTCGTCGCCAGGGAACGGCCCGAACCGACGGCTCGGATCGCCGCCCGGCGGTTCCTTGGTTGCGTCGGCACCGTTGGGCCAGCAGACAGCCGGCGTATGGCCCGGCCGCGCCACGGCTGAACGCCTAAAGCGCGGACCCCTGCCAAGGCCGGGGTCATTCGGCGTCGCCTTGCCAGTAGGGAGTATTGTTCAGCGGCCCCAGGGTCTCGCCGAGTTGGATCAGCAGCCCGTGGCCGCTCTTCGGCGAGATGAACGCATCGATGGATTCGGGATCGTCGAAGTGCTTGTCCACCACCCGGATGCCCTGCTCTTCCATAACGGCGACCTTCCTTTCGAGGTCCGGCGTCTGCAAGGTCAGATGGTGGAACCCCTCGCCTCGTTTCTCCAGGAAGCGAGCCAGGAAGCCGTCCGGATCGATCGGTTCGAGCAGCTCGATGCAGAAGTCGTGCAAGTCGAACAGCGCGATGCGAAAGTCGCCGTCGGCATGCTCGCCGGTGCGGCGGTGCTTGGCGCCCAGCACGCCCTCGAAGAAGGTGCGTGCCCGGTCGATGCTGCGGACAGCGATACCGATGTGGTCGATGCGGCCGATGGGCTCGGCGGATTGATTGGACATGAAGAGGCCCTGCCTGTGTCACCAGGGGAGTCTGTCGGATTTGTCCTGCCAGCGGCAAGTGCCGAAGGCGTCCTGGCGCGACGATGGAGAAGTCGGCCATGTCGAGGTTTGGGGAGACCGAGGGCTAGAGAGAATGGCGGGGAAGGGTCATGCCGCATAGCCAAGACCATCTTCACAAAAAGTACATGGCCTACCTGGACAGCCTGCACAAGCAGCGAAGCAGCCGGGGCTTCGAGCGGCGAAGTCGATATCGCTCTCCGGGCGCTGGACGGCTCGTTCGGAATCAACCGCCGGCGAACGAATACGATAAGCCGCACCAGCGGTTCGACGAGGACAACAACTGCGAGCGGTTCGGATTGGAAACCTCGCGCGACTGCTTTGATAAGACCGCAGCGGAACTCGCGGCAGCGCTTCTCTGTCCACCGGCATCGATCTGGCCGGTCAGATCGCAGGCGCCGAGTTCGAGCGAGCGCAACACGCCACAGCGGCGGGAAAGGCAGCCAACCGTTGCAGGATATGGTTGAGGAATTCGGGCGCAGGAACCCTGGGGAAGCCAGGGCAGGCCTAGTCGAGAGCGCTTGGCAGCCGCCGAACCAGATTGCGGTTGGAATCTCCTGGTTCGATCACCATCCCAGCGGCGAAAACAGGCCGGAAAGTTCGAAATCGTCCGCCATTCGCCTACGTTCGGCGATCCGCGGGCGCACCGATCCCGCGTCAGCCGGGTGTGCCGCGGCCAGCGACCCGCAGTTTCGCGATCGGCGCCCTGTCGGCGCTGCCTTTCGCCATGTGCGCGGACGTGATCGACATCGACACCGCGGCGACCGGAAAGCAGCGCGCCGGCGCCTACATGTCCATCTGGTCCATGGTGAGAAAGGGGTCCTACGCGCTGGGCACCGCCATCGGCTTGGGGCTCGCATCGTACTGGGGCTTCAACGCCCTCGCCGACCCCCGCGACACCACCAACTCGGACTTCTCGCTGCTGATGCTCGCCTGCACCTACTCGGTGATTCCGGCGCTATTCAAGTTCGTCGGCATGCCGCTTTTGTGGATCTACCCGCTCACGGAGAGCAAGCTCCGCGAGGTGCAGACGGAGATCAACCGCCGGCACGGCTTGACTTCTGGCTGGCGTACGGCGGAAAACGAGACGAAGACCATCGCCAGCGTCGGCGGGGATGACCGCGTCGCGACGATGCACATGATGCTCGCGGATGCGCCCGCGCCTAGTCGCCGGACGTCCAGATCGGCGACGACCAAGCGCGCTCCTGGATGGTGGGCAGCAGGTCCGGCCGCGGCGTGGTGCCGGCGCGCACAGCATCCCAGGTGGACCAGCGGCAGGTGGGATTCTCCAGTACCCGCACGTAGTAGAAAGCGCGTACTCCAGGGTTGAAGCCCGGGTCGCGCCACAGCGCCCGCAGTTCGGCGGCGCCTACATCCGCGGTGATGCCGCAATCGGCGATGTCCACCTGTGCGCCGTTATCCGGGCAGCGGTGGGTTTCAGGGTCCACTTCCAGATCGTCCGAACAGGCCACATCGAAGACCTGTTCCTGCGGGCGACCGTCTTCCAGCCAGCCTTTGACGATTTGCAGGCGTTGCAGCCGAGTGCCCTGCGGATCCGCCGCGGCCCAGGCCAGGAAGGCGGGCGCGCCTTCGGGACGCAAGGCCAAGTCGCCGCCCTGGACGACGCCGTCCTTCGCCGCGCGTTGCAGGAGATCCGGCGCGTCGACCAAGTCGTCGTCGAAATAACCGGCCAGAAAGCGCACCTTCATGCGCGGGCCGGAGGTGGCGAAGGTCTCCTTGCGACGGAAGGCATCGAAGATGGCGGCGCGAGTGTTCTCCGACGCCCACACTCCGGCCAGCCCGGAGGCGCCGAAGAAGCGATTGTAGGCTTCTCGAAAGCCGCCGTCGGCCAGCGGCACGGATCCGCGTCGATTCGGTTCGCTGTCGAGCAGACCCACCTTGCTGACGAACTTGTCCTCGTCGAAGCGTTCGCCGGAGTTGTGGGTGTCGCTGGCGCCGACGATGCCGAACCGGTACGGATTGAAGCCGTTGTCGGCTTCCATCGTCAGGCCGTTCAGCCAAGCCTCGCGCACGTAGCTGCCTTGCGGCCGGCTCTTGTTCCAACTGGCGATCTGGTAGGGGAATATCTCGAAATCCGCCCATTCGTCGTTTGGAGAAAGGAACGGGTGGGTGTCCGACGTGCCCTTGATTTGCGTGATCTCCACCAGCGGCTCGTTGCGCATGCGCTGTTCGGCGTAGGCGGCGTCCAGTGGCGCGCCGGCGAATTTGACCAAGTCGAACATGTTGCCGTTGGAGCCGTTGGCATTGTGAGGGATGGCGATAGCGTCGATGCCGTTGGCGCGGTGTTCGTCCATCCACGCCCACAGGTCTTCGGGGTTCAGGGAGTCCAGGCGGCTGAACGGCAACGGCGCCACCTTGCTGCCCCGGTAGAAGACGTTGCGATGCAGATTGCCGTCGCGGGTGGAGGTGTACTCGTAGCCGATGAAGGTGGTGAAGGCACCGGGAGCATTGTGGCGCTCGGCCGCGGCTTGGATGTCGGCCCAAGCGGTGCGGGAATCTTCGACGCGGCCCTTGGCGGCCAGGGTCGGGAAGCAGTCGCGGAACGCGGCGCCCCGCTCGGCGGGGGTGCTGGCCTCGACGCAGGCCTTGACGTCGGGATCGGCCGCATCCGGATGCGACGGGTTGGACCAGGCCCAGAACAGGCCCAGGTAGAAGGCGTGGTCGGTGACGGCGTAGAAGTCCAGCGGGCGATCCAGCTGGATGTCAAAACCGCCAGGATGGGGGATGGCCTCCCCTTTGGCGAAGCGATAGGCATCGTCCGGCGAGGTGAGGGTGCCGAACAGGAACGCATCGAACGAGTAGCGGGTGTGAACGTGCAGGTCGCCGAACAAGGCGGTTTTGGTTTCAGCGGCCAGCGCATCGGTTGCGGCGACGGCCAGACCTGCCGATAGCGCCCAGGCGGCGAGATTTCGTCGTTTCATATCGTTCTTTCCTGTAAGTTCTGGAATGGTAACGCACAATCCCAGACGTCCAACACCCGCAAGCGCTCGCCGAACTCAGCCCTGCGCGGAGCCGAAACAACAGTGCGCAACCGGAAGCGATTCACGGCCCCCGGGTGGCCATCGCGGGCGCGGATCGTTCCCTGTCGGACAGATGTTCTGGGGCCAGCGGCCCGTCGCATGGTACCCCTAGCAGAGGACGGCGTTCCGCTTCCAGTGGGTTTCGTCTCGTCGAGCCAGCACCCTGGTGGCGCAGGCAGCGCATGGTCAGTCCGCCCGGCAGCGGTTGGAAGCGTTCGAGACCAAGCCCCGAACCAGCGTGTCGGCAGGCAGGGAAAGCTGTCGGGCGCACAAGGTGTTGGCGACCGGGAATCGAGGACTCGGTGCCGGGGATTTCCCGCTGGCGACGACGGGATGCGGCAGCGAACGGTACCGTTGCGTCACGGCTGGTCCGCGACGAGAATCAAAGGATCAGGCCCTGTCCAGCGGCTCAATACGATCTTTTGACATTCTCCCTTCCAGCAGCGCTGGATCTCGCGACAGACAAGGCGGGAACGACCACTGTGCAGGCGGATTGCGCGTCCCTTGCGGATGCAGTCTCCCACTCGGATGGGGGGGGGGCTGGCCGTCGGCAGCGCTCGTTGATCGCCATCTGTGCGATGCGGAGTCGGTGGCGAATCGGCCTTTTTGTGTTCGACGATCTTGGAGAGCGTTGCCGGATCGGGACCGCCGCCCGCTCCAACAGGAACTGTCATTGCGCTAGCGTCGGTAGTTTCGGGTAGCACACCTGATAGGTGCGCACCAAGAGTCGATCGACTTTTGGAGGACAGAGAAGCGCTGTCGTCAATCCAGGCGTTGGAGGTTTCGGCAGGCTCGCGCTTGACCAGCGCGGACTCGTAGTGCCTGCCGCTTTCTTGCCTTGGGTGAAACTGGGCCAGGAATCAAGGACCCCTGTCGCACTACAGCCCAGCGTTAGCGCGATCAAGGGGGGCTGCAAGTATCGACAGCAAGATGCAACAGCGGCGCTCCAACCCGTGCGCGGGGTGGTTCCCCGACTTCGATAGCGTCATGCGGTTCGGTCCCAATCGGGATGGTGGCCGGGTTCATCTCCTTCGGCACCTGCCGATCCCAAGGTGGATGCTCTGCCGGCGTATGCGTGTCTTTGCTGTCGCCGTCAATGCAGGGAGAGTCTATGCCTTCCGGATCCTAATCCTCATAGTACTCGTTCATATCGCCGCCATGGCTATGGAGATGATCCGGGTTGTTGGGATGCTCGTGGTAGTGGCCGCCATGCGAGTGTTTCTCATCAACGGTGGTTCGAACCCCTCCGGGGTCGGGTTGCTCGGGTCGAACTCCATACCGTCGCCGGCTTCCTTGGTACTGGCAGCCTCGCTCGAGGCCCCAGTATCCTGGCTGTCCGCTCCTTGCCGATAAGGAGGCCGAGCTGCCCCTTTGATGTGTGTTCCGATAGTCACCGAGTTCTCGATAAATGGTCGAGCCCGACTGAATCCGCACCATAGCGAAGGTCTGATCAACAAGGGCGTTCGCTCGGTAGTATGCAAGTTTGAAAACAGATGGTGCCGTATCATCACGCTGATGCTGCTTGTAATATGCAATGATCTTTTCATGCCGCTGCATCCTGTGTCCCAACTGTTCGGCATGGCGGCAAAGATTCGACTGCAGCAGCGAACTCCTGTCGCAGAGAACCAGCCGAAGCCGGGGCCATGCACACGGCGGATGCGCGCGCCAAGCACGATTCGGCAGCAAAAGGCGGCCAGCGGAACATCGCCGACCCGAAGCGGAGCTATTCCGCGTCCGCGCCCGCCATGCGTGCTGCCCAAATGGCGTTGAGCGTATCCACGGCATCCTTGCGCAGGTCGGTCCCGACCTGGATCGAATCGCCCAATTCCAGGTGCATATCCGTCTTCGGCTGATAGGTCGGCCACGCCGGCAGGCCCTCCACATTGGGATCGCCAGTGTCCGCGAACCGCACCCAATAGCGAATCATCGCCTCGGCCAGGGTCTTGTCCTCGGGCGCAATCGCCTCGGGATCGAGATTGTTGAACGCATAGCCGATTTCCATGCCGTGATGGGCGCCGATCCTGGGATTGCTGGGCGACCGGCGGCTGAAGTGGTACTGGTAGGCGTTCGACGACACCTTCGCCATGCCGGCAAGCATGTTGCGGGCACCCTGCACGAACCATGTATCGGTAATGATCTGGTTCTTCACGGCCGGCAGCGACGCGGCATCGGCGGCCGGGTAGAGCTTCAGGATCGTCTCGGCGTGTTCGCCGTAGGCCATCCCCATCGCACCGCGATAGTCTTCGGGGGTAGAGAAAGGAAAGATGCCGAAGAAGATGGTGCCTTCGTCGGTGTTGGTGCCGGCGATGACAGGCACGTCCAGCTGACTGCCCCGGGCGAAGGTATTGGTCGGGTGGTCCGGCATGACGTCGCCGTCGATAGTCACCGCGACTTGGTATCCCCGCTGCTGAGCGGCGTTTAGTTCCTCCATGCCGATGGCGCGCAGCGCATCAGCGGACTCCACCTTGCCGAAGTTTCGCTCTACCCAGCGCCGGCCGAGTTCCTCGGCGCTCGGCACCGTGGGCAGGGCTTGGTCCAGCTTGGCGAAATTGCTATCCGTGATCCACGGACTCTGGGCGATGGCGCGATGCACCAGCCCCTTGGCCCGGGGCGATGCCAGCAGTGCCGTGACGCTGGTGCCGCCGGCAGACTCGCCGAAGATGGTGACGTTGTCCGGATCGCCGCCAAACGCCGCGATGTTGCGCTGCACCCATTCCAGCGCCACGAGTTGATCGAGCAGCCCGTAGTTGCCCGCTCCGCCTTCCGCAGACAGCAGAGGATGGGCCAGGAATCCCAGGGCCCCGAGCCGGTAGTTGATGGACACCAGCACCACGCCGCGTTGAGCGAGGTTTGTTCCGTCGTAGCTGCGCTGGTGGCCCCAGCCGAGCGTCAGCCCGCCGCCGTGGATCCACACCATCACGGGCTGCTTGGCGTCCGTCCCCAGGGCCGTGGACCAGATGTTGAGGTACAGGCAGTCCTCGGTGAGCGTCGGCAGGCTCTCGCCAGTCATGTCGGCAAGCCCGGAGCCTTGCGGGCAGGCGCCGCTGAACTCTCGAACGGGCCGAACGTCCTCCCACGAAGCCATCGGTGCGGGCGGCTTCCAGCGCAGTTGGCCTACCGGCGGTGCCGCGTAGGGGATGCCGCGAAAGACATGGACCTTGCCGTCCGCCACGGTCGCGCCTTCGACGGGGCCGGCGTCGATGCGGACCGGCTTCGCCAGTGCGCTGGCGGCGGCAAGCGCCAAGATGATCGTTGCTGCGAGCGGTTGGATTGCGGGGATGAACATGGGCTGTTCCTCGCTTGGTCGGGTAGGCAGGCCCCTAGTCTAACCTCATACGCCGATTGCTGGTCTCCATTCGACGGAAGATCTCGTCCGATGAGCTCGATCATCTGCCAAATGTCGCCTGAAGCAGGACTGGGATGGCAAAATCCCGGCACGGCAATCGGAGTGGAAGCATGAAGCATCTGTTGTTGGCGCTGGCTATTGGCGCGGGGGCTGCGGCCGAGTCCAAGGAGAGGGAAGAGTATCGCCAAGCCGTCGAGTCGCTGACCACCGCCTATCTCGAACAAGGCACCCCGGCGCTGGATGAGCGCTTGGCCGATCAACAGCCGGCGACCCGTCTGCTGTTGATGAACGGCGTACTGGCGCGAACCTATTGGACGACGCGAGACATCGAGCGCGTTGCCGCCCTTGCGCAGCATGCCCTGGTCGCTGCCGACGCGGCCATCAATGGCGCGCCGGATGCCGCCACCCGACGGACACTGCTGGAACGAAAGGGAGCGATTGCCTACAACCTCGCGTCCTACGCTTGGCCAGGCTGGGGCGGCGAAGACGCCGGGGTGGTGCTGACCGCGGCCCAAGTCCGCGCCGGCCTCGACGCCGCATGGCTGAACGTCGAAATCCAGCAGCAATTGGACTCCGAAGAGAAGAAACGCGCCCACAGCCTATGGCTGGCCGGAGCACATCAACTGGCGGCGGGCGACCGTTCCGGGGCGGTAGCGACTTTCAAACGCGCACGCGCCCTGCTGCGCGATGCCGACGAACAGCAGGAGGACTACTACGACGGCTGGACCACAGTGGCGAAACTGCTCGGCCCCGCGGACGCCGATCAACGCGCTGCGCTCGAGCATCGACTTGACGAAATCGTGCAGCGGATGTCGCAGACCAAGGACGGCAAGTTCTTCGCGGGCCAATACGGCGTGGCGCTGTCCGCCCTACGAGCCGCGCCATGCCCCGGGGCCATCGTCTGCGCCCAGGCGGACTGCGCCTGCATGGACAGCGCCGTCGAGGACGAATAGCGCACCGCCAGGGCGGCAGCTGTCTATTCAGCCGCCACCGGCTTGGCGAGCTTGTAGAGCACCCGATCGGTCTTGCCGCGAATCGACGGGGCGAACACCATCGTGGTGCGGTCGTCGTCCGAGCTCCTAAGCAGATCGGACGATGTCACCTCGAAGCCAGCGCCTTCGATGACGGGCAGGGCCGCCTGGACATCAAGCCGGTGCAGAGCGGCGTTGTCCAGGTCGGGATCGCCGTAGTGGTCGATCAGGCCGAGTACGCCGCCGGGTTTCAGCAATGCCTTCACCGCGGCGAGGAACGCTGCAGCTGCCTCGGCACCGCCCGGGCGGTTGTGGATGTCGTGGAAATTCAGCGCAGTAAGGGCGGCATCCAGCGAGCCGGGCGCCAAGCCGGTTTGGTCCAGATCCCGATCCAGGCGCACCACGTTGGGCAGGCGGTCGCCGGCTAGGCGCACAGTCAGCGCCTTGTCGTAGAAGCCGTCGCGGAACTGCAGCAGCATGGGCGGGTTTTGCGTGTACACGGTGCCTTCGGGGCCGACCGCAAGAGACAGCACCTCGGTATACCAGCCGCCGGATGCAAGCAAGTCCATGACGGTCATGCCGGGGCCGATGTCCAGCCAAGCGAGCACCGCCGCGGGTTTGCGGCCGGCGTCCCGGTCGCGGTCTTCCTCGGCTCGGGTTGGTGCCGCCAAATCCGCCGCCAAGTCGGCGTGAGCGGCAAGGGACAACGCCGCCAGCACGGCAAATGCGGCGGCGCGTACCGTGGCGAAAGAGATGATGGATTGCATGTGCGGTTCCTCGAAGTCCAAGTCGTCCCATAGCCGGGCTTGTCCGTAGTCTAGCTCTTCTCGTGACTGCGCGAGGCAGCGTACAGCTGGACATCGGCTTGGCGCTCGAACGAAGGCGGCGATGGCTCGTCATCGAGCCATCGCCAGCTCGACTGTCGGCCGTGGTCGCGCCGCAGCGCAGCAATCGTCCTGGGGTGCGGCCGCCGTCCTCAAAGGCTGGTACACCGTCGACCAGGATGGCGTGTTGTACGCGGGGCCGCTCCTTGGATGGGAAATCGAGGGCGATCTCTCCGTGGCGACCGTCTCCGGCATGCAGGTGGCGTTCTGGCTGCGGATCGCGACCGAGGAACGCCACCTTCAGGCTGCCCGCCACAGCGAGACACAGCATCGCGTCGATGGGCTGCTTGCCGGCTTCGTCGGCAATCTGCTGCACGGACTTGGCGACATATTGGCGCAGCGTCGCGTACCCGCCTCCGGGGCCAGCGGCAGCGCGCAACGGCCGAGCGCGGCCGCCGAGCAGATTGGTACCCGCGCGTTTCAACTTCCGGGCGCTTGATCCGCACAGTACGAACGACAAGCCGCGCGACTCGATCAGCCGATGCACTTCGTCGAGTAGCGCCGGCACCTTCTGTATCTGGTCCACGACGATTGGCTTGGCGAGCGTCTCCGGCGGGTGGGATGCCAGTTCCGCACCGAGATTCGACGGCATCGCGGTAAGGCGCAGCAGCGTCTCCGCATCGAGCAGATCGTAGCGAACACTACCCGGAAAACGCTGCCGCAGCAGGGTGGACTTGCCGGTCTGGCGGGCTCCCAGAGGAAAGCGGACTGACCAGGCGGCAACTCGAACGGAATTGTTCGGTTGTAACCCATCCAGACGTTATTCCCGATTGGTTAGACTAATCGGGAATATGCTCCGTATTGGCAGGCAAGTGTCGCCAGGGCGACTCGTCACCGAGCTGGACGGGTGCAGAACCCCGTCCTGGGATTTGGCGTCCGACCATCGGCCACGGACGAAAGGCGGACGCATCGCGCAGGCATCGTCAAGATGGGGCCAATTCGTCGCGCGAGGGGCATCTAGTGGAGCGGCTAGGCTCCCATGACGCGACAGCTGGCTGCGACGGCTCGAAATCAGGCAGCCCACGGATCTTGTTCCGGCATATCCAGGGAGCCTCAGTGCTCCTGCAAGCTGGCCGAATATCGGCACTCTTAGCCGCGGAGATGGTGTCCGAGGCGCCGGACGGGATTAAACGGCAGCAGCCTGATGCGCGATGCGAGCGCCGGAGCCTCTTGCTTCCGCCCCTGATCCGCACTACGCCACCTTGCCTTTGAGTAAGGAAAAACGCAAAAAGCAATGCAAGCGGCAGGTTGCGAACCCCAAGCCTATTCGGGACAAGCTGCACCTCAAGCTCGGCGACAAGATAGACTTCGCACTAGCAGAGCACGGCGTCCTGCGGGTCACGCCCGTCGTTGCATCCGTCATGCAACTGAAGGGAATGGTGCCGCCCCCCCCCCCCCCCCCCCCCCCGCGGTTCCGGTGGGCCTTGAGGAGATGGCTGCGGCGATTGCGAGAGCGGCCGCGCACGGACGATGATCGGGCTCGAGACCCATGTCTTGGCGCGCCACATCGTTCAAGACGACCACGAGCAAGCGGCTGCCGCCACGCGCCTCGTAGAAGGTCGATGCACGTCGCAGTCGCCGGCATGCGTCAGCGTTCCGGTGCTAGCGGAGCTGGCCTGGGTACTAAGCGCCGGGGAGTTACATACTTAACTCCACAAGAAACTAGATGTAGGCGTATTCAACCAACAAGTGCGCCACATACAGTGCGTAGTGGAGTCAAGTGTATAAATCCCAAGCGCCGCCTACCGCTACGACAAGCCTGTCGTCGCATCGGCGATCCGCCAGCTCCTGCGAACGGTGGAGCTCGTAGTCGAAGACGGCGAAGCCGCTTGGGCCGCTCCGCGCGACTTCGGAGCGGGCGCCACAAAATTCGCCGACGGCCTGATCGCGTATCGCAATCATGCGCACGGGTGTACGCAGACTTCCCCTTCGATCGCAAGGCGGCCCGGGGACGCCATTGCGCGCTGGCGCCATGATGCGTCCCCGGCGTCGCGCCGAATGCAGTTCGGCGAAGGCCGGCGACCCTGTGCGGCGCCTAGCCGCTCCCTTAGGCGGAACTCGCGGCCAGCGCCGCTTGGGCCGCGGCCAGCCGGGCCACGGGCACCCGGAGCGGCGAGCAGCTCACGTAGTCCAGACCAGCCTGCTGGCAGAAAGCGATGGAGGCGGGGTCGCCGCCGTGTTCGCCGCAGATGCCGACCTTGAGGTCTGCGCGGGTGCCGCGCCCGCGCCGGACGGCCTCGTGGATGAGGCGGCCGACGCCGTGCTCGTCGATGCGGGCGAACGGGTTGGCGTGGTAGATCTCCTTCTGCATGTAGCGATCGAAGAAGGAGTTCATGTCGTCCCGGGACAGGCCCAAGGTCATCTGCGTCAGATCGTTGGTGCCGAAGCTGAAGAACTCGGCTTCTTCGGCCACCTCGTCGGCGGTGAGGGCGGCACGGGGCACTTCGATCATGGTGCCCACTTGGTAGTCGATAGTCACGCCGTTGAGCTCCATGACTTCCGCCGCCACCCGGCGCACGATGGCGGCTTGGTCCGCCAGTTCATCGCGGAAGCCCACCAGGGGCACCATGATCTCCAGACGCACCGGCACGCCCCGCTCTCCTTGCGAGGCGGCTACCGCCGCCTCGAAGATCGCCACACTCTGCATCTCGGTGATCTCCGGGTAGAGGATGCCCAGTCGGCAGCCCCGGCAACCGAGCATGGGATTCACTTCCGTCAGGCCGCGGATGCGTTCCTCGACGGCTTGCGGCGGGATGCCCAGCTTCGCTGCCAGCGCTTGGCGCACTTCGGGTTCGGCGGGCAGGAATTCATGCAGCGGCGGGTCCAGCAGGCGGATGGTTACCGGGCGGCCGGCCATGGCCTGGAACAGGCTCTGGAAATCCTGGCGTTGAAACGGCAGCAGTTCGGCCAGGGCGGCGCGGCGTTCGCGCTCGTTCTCGGCGAGGATCATGCGTCTCATCGCGTCGATGCGCACGCCTTCGAAGAACATGTGCTCGGTGCGACACAGGCCGATGCCCTCGGCACCGAAGGCCAGAGCGTCCCGGGCCATTGCCGGCGTGTCGGCGTTGGCGCGCACCGCGATGCGTCGGTAGCGGTCGGACCAGGCCATCACGGTTCGATACAGGCCGTACCCGGGACTCTCGCTGCTGGCGAGTTCGCCGGCCAGCACACGCCGTACTTCGGACGGCGAAGTGGCGAGTTCGCCGGAATAGACCGCGCCGGTCGAACCGTCGAGCGAGATGGCATCCCCTTCCTGCAGCACGACGCCGCCAACTGCGAGTGTGCGCTTGCCGTAGTCCATCGCCACCTCGGACGCGCCGCAGACGCACACCTTGCCGAGCTGCCGCGCCACTAGGGCGGCATGGGACGACACGCCGCCCCGGGAAGTGAGGATGCCTTCGGCGGCGAGCATGCCCTTCAGATCTTCCGGGCTGGTTTCGGTGCGGCACAGGATCACCCGCCGGCCACGCTTCGTCTCCAAGTCGGCAGCCTCGGAGGTGAAGACGATGCGGCCGCTGGCGGCACCGGGGCCTGCCGGCAGGCCGCGGGCGATTTCGACGGCCTCGGCGAGCGTTCGAGAATCGAACGTCTGGGCGAGCAGCGAATCGATGGAGTCCGCCGGGATCTTGCCCAACGCCGCCTTGCGGTCGAGCAGGCCCTCCTGGTTCATCTCCACGGCGATGCGCACCGCGGCCAAGCCAGCGCGCTTGCCGTTGCGCGTTTGCAGCAGGTAGAGCTTCTGGTTCTCGATGGTGAACTCGAAGTCCTGCATGTCGTGGAAGTGCTGTTCGAGCTTGGTGCGCACGGCTAGCAGTTCCTGGTAGCTGCCCGGCATGTCGCCGGCCAGCTCGGCGATGGGCTTCGGCGTCCGTACGCCAGCGACCACGTCCTCGCCCTGGGCGTTGACCAGGTATTCGCCGTACAGCTTCTTCTCGCCGGTGGCGGGGTCGCGGGTGAAGGCGACTCCGGTGGCGCTGCCGGCCCCGCGGTTGCCGAACACCATGGCCTGGACGTTGACTGCCGTGCCCCAGGAGCGCGGGATGCCGTAGCGCTGGCGATAGAGCACGGCGCGGTCGTTGCCCCAGGAGCCGAACACGGCGCCGATGGCCCCCCAGAGCTGATCGCCGGCATTCTGTGGGAAAGCAGCGCCAGTACGGGTTTCGACAAGACCCTTGTAGCGGGCGACCAACTGCGCGAGATGATCTGCGTCCAGATCGGGGTCGTCGGCGACGCCGGCTTGGCGTTTCAGTTCGTCGAGACGCGCCTCGAACGGATCGGCCGCTTCTTCCGACTCGGCGCGAACGCCCAGCACGACATCGCCGTACATGTGGATGAAGCGTCGGTAGCAGTCGTAGGCGAACCGTCGATCGCCCGTGGCCTTGGCAAGACCTTCGACGGTGGCGTCGTTGAGGCCGAGGTTGAGGATGGTGTCCATCATGCCGGGCATGGATTCCCGAGCGCCCGAACGCACCGACACCAACAGCGGATCGTCGGTGGCGCCGAAGCGCTTGCCCTGCTGCTTCTCCAATCGGGCCAGTTCGCAGCGGACGGCGTCCTCGAGCCCGGCGGGATATCTTCGCTCGTGTTCGTAGTGCCAAGCGCAGACATCGGTGGAGATGGTGAAGCCGGGCGGCACCGGCAGTCCGATGCGGGCCATCTCGGCGAGATTGGCCCCCTTGCCGCCGAGCTGGTTGCGCATGCCGGCATCGCCATCGGTGCGTTCGCCGAACGCGAATACGGCTCGAGGTGCTGATGTTTCGCTTGCCATGCCGCTTCCCCGCCCACGCCGCGCCGATGCGCCGCCGGAGCAACCGTACCACGTGCCCGAACGTCGCGTCGGCCTTGGGGCCTCAACTCGCTGGACGGTACGGCTGTCTGACGAGCCGCAGCGCAGGCGCGAACCAGCCGCCCCGAAGGTCGTTGGGCGACCACGCTCGGGTCGGCTCCGGTTTCGCCGGCAGGACTTCGAGCGACGAACTGTTGGCGTTGCCGCCTAGCGCCCTGTGTGCCAGCACCCGGCCGACATACTTCGCGCCGATCCCATGCTCGAGAAGCAGGCGCAGCATCAGTTCGCAGTCCGCCGCCACGGGGAACGCATTCGGGGTGGAAGCGAGAGCGTACGAAGAAGGCTGAATGCGGCGGTGCTCAGCCGAGATGCCAGTGCGCGACAGTGCCCGGCTCGCCAGTAGCGCGAGGCCTTGCCCGTCTCGTCGGTGTGGACCGAATCGCCATGGCAGGCGTCCATCGTGGCATCGGCGACCGCTGCAGGACATCGCGGCACACGAATGCGGCACCGTAGCGATCATCGGCATTCGGAATGCCCGCCACGTCTCCGGTGGCTTTGCCGACCCCTTGCTGATGGCGTTGCAGATGCCTTCGTCGGGCCAGCGCAACAGCGCCGCGCCGCGATCTCGGCAGTGCCTCGGCACATCCAGCGTACCGTCCCCGGAGCTGCCGTCGACGACGATCACATCAAGGTCGTGCTCGTGCTGCGGGCACAGGATGGGATCCAGCGCCCGATTCACGCGAAAGTCGCTCGTCGCCAGGATCACGAGGGATGGCTTCATGGCGAGATGGCGAAGTGCCTTGGCCGGCCATGGATCCCATGCCAGACCGTCGCGCACACGCCGCCACATCGGCCTCCCCTCTGCGACGGCGCCACGGGCGGAGAAGTCGAGGACATCGCCTGCTGCCGCTAGCGGATTCGAGCGCCGAAACGGTTGGCGATGTCGAACGCGGCATCGGCTACCCGGGTACCGGAACCGCTCAGGGCGTACGCTGCTCGGGGCGGATAGCCGCTGTCGATGCTGCGCAGCACCAGTCCGACAGCGTCCAGCGAGCGCAGGGCGGCGGCGAGAGCGCGGGGAGTGATGCCGTCCAATACGGTCTGGATGGCGGTGAAGCGGTTGCCGCCACGGTGGACCACCATCAGCAGCGGCACCGTCCACTTGCGGTAGCCCACTGCTGTTGCGCTGAAACGAGCGATCCTGCGCTGGTAGCGGGCGCAGGCCGGGGCCAAGTGCCGGCCTGCCACGGCAAGTACGTACTCTGGTCGCAGCGGATGGCCGTAGCCGGGATTGCGCATCACCAGACCGAGACCGACGAGTTCGGCCAAGGTCGCTCGCAACCCGTCGCGGCTGGCGCCGAGCTGGTTTGCCAGCACCGCAAAGCGGGCGCCGCCGCTGCTATGCAGGGCGGCGAGCACCTGCACGTTCCACCAATGCTGGAACAGGCGGACGACATGACCGAGCTGCGGGTCCGTATTCAGACGCTTTCAGTGTTGACGTGAAAGTACAGCTACTATATTTTCATGGCTGCCGGACGCAACAGCAACGCCAAGGAGTCGGCAATGCCCGCATTCAGCTATGACGGAACGATCACCCTGTCGTCTTCGGTCAAGGATCTCGATGCCTCCATCGCCTGGTTCAAGGATGTGCTCGGATTCGAGGAGACCTTCAAGGTGCCGGAAGCCGGCTGGGCGGAGGTATCGACGCCAACCGCAGGCGTCAGCATCGGCCTCGGCCAGAACGAGGAGGTGGATGGCCGCGGCGGCACCACGCCGGTGTTCGGCGTTACGGACATCGATGTCGCCCGCGCCGAGATCGAAGGCAAGGGCGTGAAATTCGACGGCGACACTATCGAACTGCCGGGCATGGTGAGGCTCGCCACGTTCTTCGACCCGGATGGCAACAGCTACATGTTGGCGCAGACCTTGTCCGGCGGATAGCCGGCCCGCGCATTCGAACGAGGGCGCTCCGCGGCAGGGCTGCAGAGCGCTGGTTTCCTTGATCGGACGAACAGCTCGGGCTTCGCAGCCGGACGGGGCCGCCCTTGTTGGTCTGAGGCGTTCGCGGCGCTAGGGAATCGGCGGATAGCCGCCCGCAACGCCCTTGGCGAAGACGCTGACGGCGTCGTGGGCATGCAGACTTTCGTGATGCTCGACGCGGACATGGAAGTCGAGGATGCTTGTCTGGGCGTCGAGCATCGCTTTCAGGCGTCGGCCGGCATCTTCGCAGAACATCAGGTTGGCCGCGTTCAGGCGCGCGAACTCCTGCTCGTCCTCCCGCTTCACCGCGGTCTGCACCGGCGTCGCCAGGGCTTCCTCCACATCGTTCACCAAGGCGGTGATGGGGAACGACGTCAAGGTGTCGTCCAAGCGCACACGCACGTTGGCGATGCTGCGCTGGCCGTGGGGGGTGCCGGCGATGGCGCTCTCGGTGCCGAGCCAAGCTTTCACCGCCGCCGCCCGAACGTTGTCCGAGATGCCGAAGTCCTGCTCGAACCGCTGCTGGATGAGCTGCCGAGCAAGCGCCGCAGAAGCCGGGCAGGTGCTGGAATACCATACTCCCAGCGCCAGCTCGATACCCATCTCGCCATCCACCACGGAACCGCGAATGGCCACGGGATAGCTGTTCCAGCCGGCATGCTCCGTCACCAGGGAGCGGCGGCGCAGGAAGTAGTCGAAGGCGAACTCCACGAAGGCATGCCTGGAAAGATCGCGATGCGATTCCACCAGGGAAGCGAGCAGCAGCTTCAGCCCGGCGCAGCTCAGCGGGCGAGTGCTGGCGTGTTCGTCCAGGATGAGATACAGACGGGACATGTGGATGCCCTTGGCCTGAGCGTCCGCAAGATTCACGTACACCTGTGCACGGGCATCCACGCTGCGCGTGGCGGTGCCGTCGCGAATCTCGACGGGTTGGCGGATATCGCCCATGCCGACCCAGTCCAGGGTACCCTCAAGGTGCTGCACCTCGCGGCTCGCCACGTCGGGCATGTCGCTGGCCAACACCAGTTTCGGTGCGTTCAATCTACCTTCCTCTACGTCCACGGCGCCCGGCAGGCGCGAATCGTCCATTGTAGGCGGGTTCAGGATGGGGGCAAGACGCGGCGCGAAGGGTGGATTCGCCGAAGGGGAGGCGGCCCCTACCGGGGTCACGTCATGGATGACCGCTCGGCGTCGGTGAGTTCCCTCGCCTCGTCGCTCAGCATGACCGGGATGCCGTCGCGCACCGCATAGGCGAGACCGCTCGCGATGCACCAGAGCTCCTCGGTCTCCCGAACGTACTTGAGCGGCCCCTTGCATTCCGGGCAGACCAGGATTTCCTGGAGTTTCGGGTCCATCATCGCGCTTGCCGTGCCTCGCCAAGCCGAGGTCGCCGCACCGGATGTGCCCTTGGCGGCCCTTTGGAACGTCGAGCATGATGCTTGCAGCCCTTGGCGGCGTCAAGCCCTGGCGGGCGGCGGGGCAAGGATTCAGCCGGGACATCCGCTCGCCCTTGGCAAGAGCCGACCGCGAAGGAATCGCGGCGTTGCCTCCAGTCCGTGCCGTCCGCCCCGCCCCCTGGCCTTCGCCTGCCCCCGCGCCGACTCGCGGCAACGCCAATCACGCAGACAGCTGAAGCGAACCGTCCGCCACCGCCGCGCATCTTGGGATTGTGGGATTGCCACGCACAGCGTCGTGCCCCTGGCGTAGCAGTCCGCGAGCGGCTCCATCGCCGTGTTCTCGGAATCCGAGTCCAGGTTGCCGGTTGGCTCGTCGGCTATCTCGCGCATCCCATGACCGTCAAGTCTTCGGGGGCGGGTAGGTGCTTCAGAAGCGGATATCCGCCCAGCGGCAGGTTGCCGAACGATATCTGCCAGATCCAGGAACGCTGCCACGGCCCCTTCGTTGACGATGCGGCGGAATGCCCGACCTACCGCTCGGTCGTCGTCCTTGTGTGCCGCGACATAGTCCAGCACTTGGCGCGGGTCGAATGGCCTCACCGGTTCCGATGGAGTCCTCGGTGCGCGCGGGAAGATTGCCGTGCCGGCCGGATGTGCCTTGCCTGCCTGATGCATATCCACCTGCGCTTCGTTGGCAGCTTCTGTGGCCGGGGAGCCGTGGTTCGCAGGCCGCCCTGCAGGACGTGCATTACTGGCATCGTCCTCGCGCAGCAGCACTTCCCGACGTTTGATGAGTACGGTCTGTCCGATTCGGAGTTCGAGCCACTGCCACCGAAAGCCGTGCTTGGATGGCGCCAGGGGTTCTCCCCCCCCCTCTGCAGGTCCCAAACCGCGCACCTGCAAGCCATCGTTTTCGAGGCGGATCAGCGCATCGGCGCGCGCTCTCGGCGCATGCCAGTGCAGCAGATCCGGGTACTGATGGCTCGGCGGCCGGTCGCCCTCGGCAATGGCGGCCAACCGATCCCCCTCCGAACGAAACAGCGCCGCGTCCAGCACTTCCACTGGCGGCTCCTCCTTGGCGACTACGCCGAGGACGGCACCCGCCATCGTGGCGATCGTGTCGGTATCGGTGCCAATCGCGTTGGTGGTCACATGGTCCTCGTCCAGATGCGAGAGGATCGTACGGATCCGATTCGCTGAAAGGTCCTGGGTTTCATCCACGACCACCACATCGTAGCTACGGCTCGTTGCACCAGCGGCTGCAAGGGCAATGTCGTTCCAGTCGACAGTGTCGTTCTTGGACTTCCAGGATTCGTACGGGTCGACTACATCCATCAGGAGGTTCGTGCGCAGATCTCTTGGTACCGCGGGTGCTCTGCCGCGACCAGCCCGTGCAGTTCGGAGGTATTTCCGATGTTCACCCGGTGGGAATCGCCCGAGGATGTACTCGATCTCCTGGGTGAAGTACTCCATGTTTTTTTCATCGGCAATGCCAGCCAGCCGTAGCAGTTCGCGTATCCGTGGCTTGCCGTTGTCATTCAGCAAGCGGGGTTGGCCGATGAGCGTTCGAGCCCAATTCCCGAAGGTTTCGATTGTCAGGTGGATTTTCCCATCAATCTCGATCTGCTCTTTCGCAAGCTGCGACACATAGCCTCGCAGCGTCCGGTTGAACGTCAGCACCAAAACGCGGACTGGTTCCTCGATCCCTAAACGGATGTTTCGCTGCATGCGCGATCGGCATAACTGTTTGAGCCGCAGCAGCGCGACGGTGGTCTTGCCGCTCCCGGCGGCACCCCGGATCAGGCGGAAACCCGATCCGGCATCCGTGAGGATCGGCAGCTGCTCGGCAGTGGGACGTACTTTCTTCAGTATGCGCATTGGAGATGATATAGAGGCGTCGTCTCGGGGCTGCCGCCGGCAGCGTCTCGGTCACGCGATCGCCGCAAGACGGCCGTCGCGGTCAGAACAGCTCCTCCAGCAGGATGGTCTCGTCCCGGTCCGGGCCGGTGGAGATGACGGCGACGGGGGCGTCGACGGCCTGTTCGATGCGCTCGATGTAGGCCCGGGCGGCGCCGGGCAGGTCGTCGAGAGAGCGAGCGCCGGCGGTGGATTCGCGCCAGCCGGGCAGGTCTTCGTAGACCGGGCGGATCTCGGAGTAGTAGTCGCTGTCGAAGCGGGGGCGCAGCGGGGCGCCGGCGTCGTCCTGGTAGCCGATGCAGATGCGGATGGGGTCGAGGCCGTCGAGCACGTCGAGCTTGGACAGGCACAGGCCGGAGAGGCTGTTGATCTGCACCACTTGGCGGATGGCCACGGCGTCGAACCAGCCGCAGCGACGCCGGCGGCCGGTGGTGGCACCGAATTCGTCGCCGCGCTGCGCCAGGCGCTTGCCGACATTGTCGAACAGCTCGGTGGGGAACGGCCCGGAGCCGACGCGGGTGGCGTAGGCCTTGGTGGTGCCCAGGATGTAGTCCAGATAGCGCGGGCCGAAGCCGCTACCGAAGGCGGCGCCGCCGGCGGTGGTGTTCGACGACGTGACGAACGGATAGGTGCCGAGATCCACGTCCAGCAGAGAGCCCTGGGCGCCCTCGAACAGGATGTTCTCGCCGGCGTCGCGCAGCTCGTGCAGCAGCGGGCCGATGTCGGCCATCATGGGCAGCAGCTCGTCGGCCACCTCGCGCATCTCGTCGAGAGTCTGCTGGAAGTCCACCGGCTTGGTCTGGTAGTAGTGCTCCAGCAGGAAGTTGTAGTAGTTCATCGCCTCGGCCAGCTTGGCGGCGAACTGCTGCCAGTAGAACAGGTCGCCCAAGCGCACGCCGCGGCGCGCCGCCTTGTCCTCGTAGGCCGGGCCGATGCCGCGCCCGGTGGTGCCGATCTTCTGATCGCCCAGGGACTTCTCGCGGGCGCGGTCCGTGGCGACGTGGTAGGGGAGGATCAGCGGACACGCCGGGGAGATGCGCAGGCGGTCGCGCACCGGCACGCCCTTGGCTTCGAGATCGCGTATCTCCTCGAGCAGCGGCTGCGGCGCCAGCACCACGCCGTTGCCGATCAGACACTGTACGCCGGGGCGCAGAATGCCCGACGGGATCAGGTGCAGGACGGTCTTCACGCCGTCGATGACCAAGGTGTGGCCGGCGTTGTGGCCGCCTTGGAAGCGCACCACCGCGGCGGCGCGTTCCGTTAGCAGATCGACGATCTTGCCCTTGCCCTCGTCGCCCCACTGGGTGCCGACGACGACGACGTTGCGACCGCTCATGGTGGTTCCGTCATGCTCTTTTGCAGCCGCTGCCTGCTCCGAGGGCCCCGCGATTTCGCTAGGCGAAATCGCCAGACCCCACGGTGGTCGCGTCTACCGCTGTCCGGACTTCAGGTACTTGAAGAACTCGCTGTCCGGGTTCATCACGATCTGGTCGTCCTTGCTGCTGAACACCTTGGGGTAGGCGGTGACGCGCCGGTAGAAGGCGTAGAACTCCGGGTCCTTGTTGAAGGCGGAGGCGTATATCTTGGCGGCCTCGGCGTCGCCGGCGCCGCGAATCTCCTCCGCCTGGCGGTAGGCGTCGGCGCTGATGACGGTCACTTGGCGGTCCGCGTCGGCGCGGATGCCGATGGACTTCTCGTCGCCCGAAGCGCGATACTGACGCGCCTCGATTTCGCGCGCCGAGTTCATGCGCTGGTAGACGGCGTCCTCGACATCCGGGGGCAGGTCGATGCGCTTGACGCGCACGTCGATCACCTGGATGCCCATCTCCCGGGCCATCACTTCGTTCAGGCTGGTGGTCAACTCGCTCATTAGCTGGTCGCGCTCGCCGGAGATCACCTCGTGCATGTCGCGTCGACTGATCTGGTTGCGCAGCCCCTCGTTCACGCGTTCCTGCAGCAGGTCGTGGGCGCGTTGCTCGTCGCCGGACGTGCTGGTGTAGTAGCGCTCCACGTCGCCGATCCGCCACTTGGCGAACGAGTCCACCATTAACGGCTTCTGCTCCAGGGTGAAGTAGCGTTCCACTTCCGCGTCCACGGTGAGCACCCGGCCGTCGAACTTCTTCACCTCGTCGGCAATGGGCAGCTTGAAGCGCAGACCGGGCTCGATGTCGGCGGTCGTGACGGCGCCGAACCGAAGCAGGATGGCGCGCTGGGTTTCGTGGACGACGAAGACGACATTCGATACCACGAACACCACGATCAGCGCGACGATGGCGGTCAGCAGGGTTTTGAAGTTCATCATGGGTTTCTCCTATTCGCGCGCTGGCCAAGCGCAATCATCGATCCGATGTCCCTCATCGGCTGTCGCGCCGGCTCGTGGACTGGCGCGGATCCAGCTCGCGCGCCAAGATGCCGGCCAAGGTGCGGATGCCTTGCTCGTCGAGACCGACGCTGGCCGAGTTGCTTTGCTTGTCCAGCGGCAGCACCATGATGTTGTCGTCGCCGACATCCACCAGCACCTTGGTGCTGTTGGCGAGGACGGCTTCCACCGAGTCGATGTACAGGCGGTCGCGGGTTACTTCCGGGGCCAGCTGGTACTGAACGAACAGCTGCTCGAAGCGTTCGGCTTCGCCCCTGGCCTGGGAGATCACCTGTTCGCGGTAGGCCTCGGACTCTTGGACAGCCTTCTCGGCGTCGCCGCGGGCTTGCGGGATGACGCTCTCGGCATAGGCGTTGGCCTCGTTGACAGTGCGCACTTCGTCTTCCTTGGCCTTCTGCACGTCGTCGAAGGCGTCTTGCACTTGACTGGGCGGCGCGCTGCGGTCGATGTTCACCGTCACCACGTTGATGCCGGTCTGGTAGACATCCAGGTAGCGCTGAATGCGCTCCTCCACCTCGGTGCCCAGCAGCGCCCGGCCTTCGGTGATGATGGCGTCCATGGTGGTGCTGCCCACCACATGCCGAAGGGCGCTTTCCGTGGCGTGCTCCAGGCTCTTCAAGGGCTCCCGGACCTTGATCGCGAAGTCCTTCGGGTCGTCTACCTTGTACTGCACCGTGAGGCTGACGTCGACGATGTTTTCGTCCTCGGTCAGCATCGACGACTGGCGATCCAGGGAGTCCACCCGGGTGATGTTGATCTTGCGCACCTCGTCGATGAGAGGCCAGTTCCAGCGCAGCCCTTGCAGCTTCACGTCGTCCTCCACGGCGCCGAAGCGGAACACCACGCCGCGCTCCTGCTCGTCGAGCTGGTAGATGCCCAAGAGGAAGTAGGCGACGACGACGGCGGCGACGGCGAGCGAAATCGTCTTCCAGTTGAACAGCGACCGCTTGCCGCTGGAGCCGGAGCCGCCGCCGAACATGGCGGCGAGTTTCGATTGGAATTTGCGGAAGGCTTCGTCGAGATCCGGCGGCCCTTGGCCGCCGCCGCGGCTCCAAGGGTCGTCGTTGTCTCGCCCGGGATCGTTCCAAGCCATGTCTGGTCCTCGTATCGGAGTCAGTCGATTCTATCCACTAAGGCACCGCGGTCATAGGCCGTCAGCTCGGCCAGCTGGCCGCGGTTCAAACGCACCCGCAGCGTCATGACGCCACGGTCGTCCGCCGTCTCCCGTTCCACGTCGCCGTGCTCGTAGAGCCACGAGCGCACCTTGCCGCCGTCGGCCGGCACATGCACGTCGGCAGCCACCGCGTCCAGTCCCAAGCGCGCCAGGATGGCCTCGCGCAGGCACTCCACGCCGGCGCCGGTGAGGGCGCTGACGGCGACTTGCCCCGGCCTCGCGCAGACGTTGTCGTCGGCGTGATCGATCTTGTTCAGCACCTCGATAGTGGGCACTGACGCCGCGCCGATCTCCGCGAGCACGGCCTGCACTTCGCGGTGCAACTCGTCGGCCTCGGGCGCGGACACGTCCATGACATGCAGCACGAGGTCGGCCTCGGCTACTTCCGCGAGCGTCGCCTTGAATGCCTCCACCAAGGTCACCGGCAGAGCGCGGATGAAGCCTACGGTATCCGCCACCACTACATCCGCATCAATGCCGGCCAGCCGCCGCATGGTGGGATCCAGGGTAGCGAACAGACGGTTCTCCGCCGGCGCGTCACTGCCCGTCAGGGCATTGAACAAGGTGGTCTTGCCGGCATTGGTGTAACCGGCCAAGGCCACCGTCGGCACTCGGGCGCGGGCGCGGCGGCGGCGGCTCTGGGCGCGCCCGCGCTCGACGTCGGCAAGGCGTGCGCGAACTTGGCGAATGCGGCCGGCCAGCATGCGCTGATCGAGCTCGAGCTGGGTTTCGCCGACTCCGCGCTGCACCGCGCCGCCGATCTGGCCGCCGGCGTTGCGTCCGCCAGCGCCACCCACGCCGGTTTGGCGGTCCAAATGGGTCCAGCCGCGCACGAGGCGCGTCTGCGCATGGGCGAGCTGGGCCAGCTCCACCTGCAATTGGCCCTCGTGGGTGCGAGCACGGTCGGCGAAGATATGCAGGATCAACTCGGTGCGCGTCATGACGCGACAGGCCAAGCGTTGTTCCAGGTTGCGCTGCTGTGCCGGTGCCAGCTCGTGGTTGAAGAGAACGACGCTGGCGTCGGTGGCGGCGATAGTGGCTTGCAGCTCGGCGAGTTTGCCGATGCCGACGAACCAGCGTGAATGCGGCCTGTCGCGACGGGCGATTACCGTTGCGACGGGGTTCAGTGCCGCCGAGCGGACCAGCTCCTCGAACTCGGCGCGGTGGTTGTCGCCATCGTCGTCGTAGCCGCCCGAGCCTACTCGTTGCGGGAAACGCACCGAGACCAGGGTCGCCCGATGGCCGGGCGCAGGGCGTTCAAACAACATGGCATCGCGTCCTTCTGTCAGGCATGCAGCTAGCTGTCAGGCCTACGATTATCAAGCCTGCAAGGCTATCAGGAACGGCAAGTTCCGTCGCGTACTGACGTCGTCAATGGGAGACCGCTACTAGTCGGCTTCCGCTTCGTCACTCCCGGATCGCTGGTCCACGGACGGCAAGCGTATGCTGCGCGCCGGCACCACGGTGGAGATGGCATGCTTGTAGACCATCTGGCTGACCGAGTTGCGCAGCAGCACGACGAACTGGTCGAACGACTCGATCTCGCCTTGCAGCTTGATGCCGTTGACCAGATACAGGGATACGGGGACTCTATCCCTGCGCAAGGTGTTGAGAAAAGGGTCCTGAAGCGATCTCTCTTTCGACATCTTAGCATCCTTTGTTAGTTTGTGTTCGTCTGTTCGTTCGGGGCAACCTGTTGGCCGTCCGCTTTGCATGAGCCTGCCATCACGTATCACGACTCTATCACGACTCAGCCTTTTCCTTTTTCAAGATGCGCAATGCCAGCGCCGCCGCGCCGCCAGCGTCGGCCGCCGTCGCAAGACCATGCCAGCGCCGCAGCCACGTCAGTTGCCGCTTCGCGACTTGGCGCGTCGCCGCGGCGATGCGTTCGGTCATCTCCGCCAAGCCGTACTCGCCGTCGAGATGCCGCCAGACCTGTCGGTAGCCCACCGCCCGCATCGACGGCAACTCCAAGGACAGGGCGGGATCGTCCCGCAAAGATCGCACTTCCTCCACCAGCCCCTGGCGCAGCATGACGGCAAGGCGACGGGCGATGCGTTCGCGCAGGAGGGCACGGTCGTCCGGCACGACGGCGACTTCGACCAGTTGGCAGCGCAAGCGTTCGGCAGCTGGCGCGGGTGCTGCGGACCAGTGCGCGGAAATGGGCCGGCCGGTCAGTTCCAGCACCTCCAAGGCGCGCTGGATGCGCTGGCCGTTGCGGACGTCGATGCGAGCGGCGGCAGCCGGATCGTGGCGGGCGAGTTCCCGGTGCAGCGCCGGCCAGCCACAGGCGGCGGCGCGAGCGGCAATGGCGGCACGCAACTTCGCATCCGCCCCCGGCAGGGCGTGAATGCCCCTCTTGAAGGCCCGCAAGTAGAGCATGGTGCCGCCCACCAGGAGCGGTGTTCGGCCGGCGGCGAGAGACGTCCGCACGGCGGCGTCGGCATCGGCTACGAAACGGGCGGCAGAGTAGGTCTCTGCAGGATCGACGATGTCCACCAAGGCATGGGGATGACGCGCCAGCACTTGGGCGTCCGGCTTGGCGGTACCGATGTCCATGCGCCGGTAGACCATGGCCGAGTCGACGCTGACGATGTCCACGGCCGCGGCATCGGCGATGCGCAGCGCCGCTTCGGTCTTGCCGGCCGCAGTCGGCCCCATCAGAGCCGCTACCGTCGGCATTTGGCTTTGCGTTGCTCTACTCGTGTCCACGACCTGATGTCCAGCGCGGGAGGCGAAAAATCAGTCGCGTGCTGGAAAACTACTGATACGTTTCCAACATCGCTGATTCGTGCTTCAACAAGCCTGCGCACGGGCCGCGATCCCTACGTCTCGAATTTCTGGATATGGGAACCGACGTCACCGTCTCGAGCCCCTTCTTCGACGATGCTTCCAGTGTCCTCCGCAGGGGCTCCGTCACTGTCACCCGCCGCCTCTGCGGCGCCAACGGGTGTCTCCTCCCAGGATCGTAGGCCGCCTGCACGGCGCGACCCGTGTCGCAGCGCAGCAACCCCAGGTTGATGCCTGGCTGCCGTGCAATTCTAATGTTGGCAAGAGGGCTTTGGGCAACCCTCGCTTGAGGAAAGGGCCAGCCCCACAGGGTGACCGACTCGCACACACGCACGATGTCGCAGTGCTCCCGCTTCCCGCTTCTCCCCAGCAGACGAAACTGCGGAACTCGATCCGCCAACCTGGGCAGCACTTTGACGTCATGGTTGCCGGCCACGGCGATGACCTGAGTGTTCTTTTCCATGAATCGGCACACGCCATCGCCCAACTCCCGGCAGGCTTCGAAGAAATCGTCCTCCCGCTCCACCAGATCGCCGGCCAGCAGGACAGCCGTGGCGCCTTCGCGCATGGCTGCTCCAAAGTCCGTCGCCCAGCGCTGGCCGGGCCGAGTTCCCTTGCGCGTTGGACGAGTGCCTCCGGCAGGCGGAGGGTGTGCGCCCCAAATGCATGTCGCCGACGACGAGAATCTTCATCCTGGTGCTTGCAGCCTAAGCCGCCATGGCTGTGGCCGCCAAGCCACTGGCGCACTGCCCTTCGTCAGGGAATGCGCCTGCTTGGCCATGCTGAGCGCCTGGCTAGTGGCGAGGTCGGGATTGCTGAAGGCATCGCAGAGCGGATAGGGCCTATTCGCCAAGTAGCGGTCCGTCGCCGCTAGAAGTTGCCTGGTGTCGTCCGCCTGCGAGAGCTTCTTCGATCCTCCATTGTTTTAAAAGGCCGCACTATTCCCTGGAATGATTCCACAGAACTGCGTCCTCACATGGCCCTGCCGCAAGCCCTAGCTTCCGCCGCAGGACGACAGGTTGCCGCCACACCAACCGGCCTTATTCCAAAAAAACAAAGATTAGGTGGCGCACCATCTGCGCTGCTTCGACCCGAACATCTGCGCGAAGCCGGCCAGCGCCGGGGCCGGATCATCCATCAAGACGGCAAAGCAGGCGCCGATCTCAATTCGAGACCTGGCGGAGCAGTTGGCGTAGTACCATCTGATGGAAAGGCACCACCATCTGGGTTTCCACAGCGCGTTTGGCGGCGAGCTTCGGCATGTGCGCGCCGAGCAAGCCGAGAATGTTGGTGCGCTTAGGGTTGCTTCGCATCGACATCTCCTCATCCTCAACATCGCGCCCGCTGCTCCATACGGCATTCAATCCGAAGGTTTCGTTCAGGGCCACTGGACGATGCCGGTTCCAACACTCGGCATCCCGGCCTCTTGACTTTGGTGCCGGACCATTACGGAATCCACCGTCGAAATAGCCTTGCACTACTCATAGCCTCATAGCAGTAAGTAAGATAACTCACTGTTATGAGTAAATTGTCGAGTTATTCTCGTCCCCAGGCCCAAGAGCCGATTCGCCGTCTTCTGGAGCCGCGTCGTTCTATACAGGTTGTTGCCGGTGCGCGGCAGGTGGGCAAGACGACGTTGACGGTGCAGGCGGGTCGGCAGTCCGGTCTGCCGACCCGCCATGCAAGTGCGGACGAGCCGACTCTGCGCGGCATCCAGTGGATCGAACAGCAATGGGACGCTGCGCGGAGTCTTGCCGATGCGGCGAATGCGGGCGGGGCGGTTCTGGTTCTTGACGAGGTACGGAAGGTCGCGGGCTGGTCGGAGACGGTCAAGTACCTGTGGGATGCCGGCACCCGCAGGGGCCGACCGCTGAAGGTCGTTGTGCTCGGTTCGGCTCCACTTCTGGTCGAGCGCGGCCTGAGCGAGAGTCTGGCCGGGCGTTTCGAGATGGTGCGTCTCCCGCATTGGAGCTTTGCCGAAATGCAACAGGCATTCGGCTGGTCTCCGGACCAGTACCTTTTCTACGGTGCCTATCCGGGCGCGACACCGCTTATCCGCCAGCCGGCCCGCTGGGCTCGTTATGTCCGCGACTCGCTCATTGAACCCGTCATCTCCCGCGACGTGCTGCTCCTCTCCCGCGTAGACAAGCCGGCTCTGCTGCGCAGGCTGCTTGAACCAAGCTGCGCCTACTCCGGGCAGATTCTGTCCTACACGAAGATGCTCGGTCAGCTACAAGATGCCGGCAACACGACCGCCTTGGCCCATTACCTCGACCTCTTGTCCGGTGCGGGTCTGGTCGCCGGTCTGCATAAACACGCTGGAAGAATGGTGCGGCGGCGTGCGTCCAGCCCCAAACTCCAGGTCTTCAATACCGTCCTGATCACCGCTCAGGCGGACACGCCAGGATCGCGCTTTTTGGGGACGCTTGGTGGAGTCGGCGATTGGGGCACATCTGGCCAACGCCGCGTCGGCGGGAGAGTGCCAAGCCTATTACTGGCGTGAGCGCAACCGCGAGGTGGACTTTGTTGTCCGCGCCGGCGACAGTCTAGCCGCCATTGAAGTGAAAAGTGGAAGCGCTACTGACACCCTGGCTGGCACGACGGCTTTTTTCCGAAGCGTTTCGACCCACGCGCAAAACTGCGCGTCGAAGGCGACGGCATCAACCTTGAGACCTTCCTGTTGAAGCCCGTTGAGTACTGGCTGGAAACGTGACCACCTTCACCGAATCCACCGTCGAAGATGCTGCTTTGGGTTGGCGCGAAAACCTCCACGGACATTGACGCACCGCACACCGGGACCGACGGACGATGCACCAGCGCGGCGGGCACTGGCTTAGCGGTACCGATGTCCATGCATCGGCAGACCATGGCCGAATCGACGCTGACGAGAACCATCTCCACTATCCAGGTCTTGCCAACTGCGGTCGGCCCATCAGCGTCGCCGCCGTCGGCCGCCGATTTCGCATCCGGACACTCCGCTTTGTCCTCGATCGGAACTCTACATCGTCCGCCCTGGCTGGCAACTCGCGAGTCTCCCCCTGCGAGTTGCTGGAAACGGCCCGGAGCTAGCAGAGCCCGCGCTCTCGCGTTCCATGCCGGCAGGCTGTCGGTCTTGATAGACTCCGAAGTCCCATTTCAATGGAAGACGAAGACATGCCAAGCTCCGCGTCTCAAAACCTTTACCGAGGAGTACGCACATGCCTCCCAGTGGTGGAGACGCGGCAATGAAGACGGGCCGCCTGCGGGTGGCGCTGTCCGTCCTCGTCGCGAACCTCGCTCTGCTCGGCTTTGCCGCGCCGGCCTTCGCCCAGAGCTTCACCGAAGCTGCGGCCTGGGTCAGCGAAATCGACTTTGTCGCCGGACGATTCGAAGTCGAGATCGGTGCCGCCGACGTACCTGCCGATACTCTGGGGGTTTGTTTTGCAATGGGCACAAGATTCGCGTGTGCTCGGAGTACTGCGAATTGGAGGGCGGGATCCCATGCGAGAGATACGATGCCTAAGAGAGCAGAGCCGACAAGCGGTTCGTTCTAGGCGCTAGTAAGGCCAAGTTGTAGCGTGATTTCCTTCGTGCAGCGGGGGAGTGGCAAGCAGAGCAGAGCCGATCCAACGACGACGTAGCAGCAGGCATTCGGCCCGACGCCGACGCTTTCATTAGCAAGCCGGAGACTGCCCAGCATGCAGTACTGGAACCCAAACGACGCCACGCCAAGCCCCAGCACCTGGGTCCTCCCAACCGGCGACTATCGGCAACGCCAACACACCGGTGGAACTGGTCTCCTGCCGCGCCCAGGGCGTGGCCGAAGGCGTACGCCTCCGAAAACAGCAACACCGGCTTCCGTATGCTGCGCAGCGTCAGCGCGGCCGGTCCTTATCAAGGCTGTCACGGCCGACCTGATTCCTGGCCAAGGCTCGGTACCCCATGCCACCGACTACGAATACCTCGACCAGAGCGCGGAACTCGGCCTGCTGTACCACTACCGGCTGGAGGACATCGCCCACGACGGGGCTGTCAGGCAGTCCGATCCCGTCGGGGCCCGGGCCGGCACACCCGCGCCCTAGGGAAAGATGCAGCGCGATGCCAGGCGCGAGCGGCTGGCCGTCGGGTTCGCCTTCCCGGTGCCGCGGCCCCTGCACAAGAGCGGGTGAGGATGGCGCCTTCGGGGACGGCGCAGCCCGCGTCAAGGTGGACGAGGAAGGCGGGATGACGCGCTTTTTCGAATACTCGTTCCCCAGCGCCGCCGACGCTTGGCGCGAGTGCGCCGTCGTCGTCGGCCGGGCGACGCTCACGGTGGCCGCATCCGGTTGCCCGCCCTGGTCGGGACCGCCCGGACTGGCATCATCTATCGACTCGAAGGTCCAGGCCGTGTCTGCGGTCGGAACCCATGCCCGCTTTATCGCAAGCGAAGCCGCACACGCGGCGCAGGCGGTTTTCGATCTGCTGGCGGCACCCGACAGATCGCCTTGGTGCGGCGCTTGCCGTCCTCGCTTGGCGCCAGCGTATCGGCAGTCCACTGAACACCTGATGGGCTGGCTCGGGCGAGGGCGTCTTTCCGACAGGGGCGGAGCGAAACTGCGGCATGGCGGCAGGTCGCTACCGACCCTACCGGCCGCGCAGGAACAGCTGGTCCAGAGATGCCAGGGGCTGCACCACGAAAGTTGGTCGCCCGTGGTTGCACTGGCCGGCATTCTCGGTGGTTTCCATGTCGCGTAGCAAGGCGTTCATCTCGTCGAGGGCAAGCTTGCGGTTGGCGCGTACGGAGCCGTGGCAGGCGGTGGCGGCCAGCAGTCGCTCCTGGCGGGCGCGGACGATGTCCGTGGTGCCGAACTCCACTAGGTCCGCCAGAAGGTCGCGCACCAGGTGTTCGACATTGGCAGTGTCGCCGAGCAGCGTCGGCAGCGCCCGCACCACGACGCTTGCCGGGCCGTTGCGTTCCACCGTTATGCCCAGTGCCGCCAACTCGGCGTTGCGAGCTTCAATGATGTCCGCTTCCGCGGCGGCCACGTCCAGCGCCACCGGCACCAGCAGCCGCTGACTCTGCATGCGGCCGTCGAGCAGCTGCTCCTTCAGGCGTTCGTAGGTGATGCGCTCGTGGGCGGCATGCATGTCCACGATTACCAAGCCGTCGTCGTTCTGGGCCAGGACGTAGATGCCGTGCAGCTGGGCGATGGCGTAGCCCAGCGGTGGCACGTCGGCAGCCTCCCCCTCCAAAGGTGCGTCGCGCACTTCCAGGGCACTAGGCAGATGTTCCCGCTCATGGGTCTGGTCATGAAACAGTTGCGCGAGACTGGAGGTGTCCGCGCTGCCGGCATGGTGGAAGGCCAGGGCCTGCCGGCTAGCGCTGGCGGAGTGCGAGGCGTTCGTCGCTGCGCCGCTCGCGGGCCGTCGCGTCGCTGGCGGGCGTTGGCCCGGTCGCTGGTCGCGCAGCACCTTGGCCAGCTTGCCGAAAATGAAGTCGTGAACGTCCCGGGAGCGGCGAAAACGCACTTCGTCCTTGGTTGGATGCACGTTGACGTCCACCAGTTCGGGGGCCAACTGCAAGAACAACGCGAACACCGGATGGCGACCGTGGAACAGCACGTCGCGGTAGGCTTGGCGAACCGCGTGGCCGGCCAGCCGATCGCGCACCGGGCGGCGGTTGACGTAGAACTGCTGGCGCGTGGCGCGGGCGTCGGAGTGGGTCGGCAGGCCCACCCAGCCCCACAGCCGCAGGTCGACGCCGGACTCGTCGATCATTACCGATTGGGCCATGAATTGGCTGCCGAACAAGGCGCCCACCCGCTCCTCCATGCTGCTGTCTCGGGCGAGGCCATCGAGGGAACGCGAGCCCGCGTTCAGCTCGAAGCCCACCGCCGGATGAGCCAGCGCGATGCGGCGCACGGCTTCCTGCACATGCAGCAGTTCGGTGCGTTCGGTCTTCAGAAACTTGCGCCGCGCCGGGGTGTTGTAGAACAGGTCGGCCACCTCCACCGTGGTGCCCGGCGGATGCGACGCCGGCCGGCAGGCGCGTTCCTCGCCGCCGGCCGCCTCCAAGCGCCAAGGGCTGTCGGCCTCGGCATGACGGGAGGTGATGGTCAGCCTAGCGACGGATGCGGCACTCGCCAGAGCCTCGCCGCGAAAGCCCAAGGTGGCGACGCCGGCGAGATCGCCGGCGTCGGCGATCTTGCTGGTGGCATGGCGGGCTACTGCCAGGGACAGATCGTCGGGATGGATGCCGGTACCGTCGTCGCGCACCCGAATGCGCCGTACGCCGGCCTGTTCGACATCAATGCGGATGGTCGAAGCGCTGGCGTCCAGGCTGTTTTCGACCAGCTCCTTGACGATGGATGCCGGTCGCTCCACCACCTCGCCAGCGGCGATCTGGTTGGCGACGAACTCGCTCAAAGGCCGGATGCGCGCACTCATTCCCCCAGTCCCTCTCCAGACGGAATCAGCAGCACTTGGTCGATGCGGATGCGATCGTCGGCAAGGCGGTTCAGCGCCCGCAGCTGGCGCATGGAAACACGCTCGCGCTGGGCGATCTCGGACAGCGTATCGCCGCGCTTGATGACGTAGCGCCACATGCCGCCTTGCGCGGCGGAGGCGAGCAGGGTGTCCTGGGGCGGGTTGCGCAGCAGGCTGGCGATGATGCCGTCGGCGATGGCCACGGCGATGCGTCGCCGGTGGCCGGCGTCGGCCAGCCGCCGCGCTTCGTCGGGGTTGGACAGGAAGCCGGTCTCTATGAGGATCGCTGGCACATCCGGCGATTTCAAGACCGCGAATCCGGCCTGTTCGACGCGGCGCTTGTGCAGCTTGGTGACCGTGGAAAGCGCCCCCAGCACCGCTTCGCCGTGGTCGATGCTAGCTCGCATCTTGTGGTCCATGGACAAGTCCACCAGCACTTTCGCCACCGCCTCCTCCTGGTTGTTCAAGGGCACCGAACCACCGACGCCGCCGATGAGATCCGAGCGGTTCTCGGAAGCCGCCAGCCAGCGGGCGATCTCGCTGGAGGCGCCCCGCTGGGATAGCGCGTACACCGAGGCGCCGCGCACCTTCGAGCTGCGAAAGGCGTCGGCGTGGATGGAGACGAACAGGTCGGCGCGCACGTCGGGGCGGCGGGCGATCTCGGTGCGCTTGCGCAGCGCTATATAGTAGTCGCCCGTGCGCGTCAGCACGGCGCGCACGCCCCGCTTCGCGTCCAGGCGGGCCTTGATCGAGCGGGCGATGGACAATACCACCTCCTTCTCGCGGACGCCGCCGACGCCGATGGCGCCAGGATCCTCGCCACCGTGTCCGGCGTCGAGGACCACCACCACGTCGCGCTGGCCCTCGGGGCCGCGGGTGATGGTCTGCTTGGGCTGCTCGCCGGGCTCGTGCGGGTAGAGGTCGATCACCAGCCGATGGTCGTAGGGCGGTACTGGCGGCAGGGTGAATTCCTTGGAGGCGACACGCTGCTGCAGGTCCAGCACCACTCGATAGTTGCTGCGCTTTCGGGGCGCGGTGCGAATCTCCTCGACGATGCGGCTGTCCACCGCGGGAGGTACGAAGGAAGCGGCGACGCCGGTATCGTAGAGGTCGATCACCAGCCGCTCCGGGCGCTTCATCGTGAACAGCCTGTAGGAAGCGGCGGCGCTGGTGTCCAGCACTATGCGGGTGGAGTCCGGCGCATCGTGTACGCGGATGCCGTTGAGCTGATTGGCGGCCGCCGTCATGCCAGCGCCGAGGGCGGCCAGCGCCCCGACCCTAGCGATGATCGACGAGTTCGACATGCCTGCCCGTCCCGGCGACTCGCAGTCGCACCTCGATGTCTGGAGGCGGCAGCTTGTCGCCGGCATTGTCCGGCCACTCCACCAGCTTCACCGCCTGTTCGGCCATCAATTCGTCGATGCCCATATACCCCAGCTCTCGGGGATCGAAGATTCGATAGAAGTCGAAATGATAAACCCGCCGGTTGCCGAGCTCGTAGCTTTCGAGCAGCGTGTAGGTCGGGCTTTTGACCGCTCCTTCGTGACCCAACGCACACAGGCAGCCCCGCGCCAGCGTAGTCTTGCCGGCACCGAGGTCGCCGTGCAGGAATACCAGTTCCGCGGTCAGCCCGAGGCCAGCGAGTTCGGCACCGAAGGCCAACGTCGCAGCCTCGTCGACAAGCGTCCTCTGCTGCAAAGCGGCTGCAGAGGAGCTGTCGATGTTCACGGCGTCAGCCTCAGGGCGTCGATGAGATCGCCGGCGATCAGGGCCGCCGGACGGGTTTCCAGCGCTTCGTCCCCAGCTCGGGCATGCAGCCAGACGCCCAGCTCCGCCGCATCGCCAGGTGCCAAGCCACGCGCCAGCAGAGCGCCAACGATGCCGGTGAGAACATCGCCGCTGCCGGCCGTCGCCATGCCGGGATTGCCGGCTACGCAGACGGAGCGGAGCGTGCCATCGCAAGCGACCAGGGTTCCCGCGCCCTTGAGCACCGCAACCAAGCCACCGCGCGACAGCTGGCGGGCCGCCTGCGGGCGGTGGGACTGGACCCAAGCCGCATCCGTGCCCAGCAGCCGGGCGGCTTCGCCGGGATGGGGGGTGACGACGGTTTCCGCCGGCAGGGACAGGCCGGCGTCGGCGACGATGTTCAAGCCGTCGGCATCCACCACCAGAGGCTTTCCCGCGGCGATGCACGACGCCAGCAACGCCCGACCCCATTGGCCTCGGCTCAGACCCGGCCCGACAGCGATGGCCGCGGCTTGCGCTGCCAAGTCTTCGATATCCGCCGGAGTTCGCGTTTCCCGCACCATGAGTTCCGGGCGCCGGGCGAGGATCGCCGAGCGGTTGACGCCTCGGGTGGCGACGCGCACCAAGCCGGCGCCAGTGCGCAGCGCGGCTTCGCCTGCCAGCAGCACGGCGCCGCCCATGTCCGCTTCGCCGCCGACGATCAGCAGCCGTCCGAAATCGCCCTTGTGGGCGCTGGGGCGACGGGCGAAGGACGGCAAGGCGCTGCCGTTCAAAACGCCGATGCCGGGCTGGTCGCAAACTTCGACCGGCACGTCGAGATCGTCGAACAGCACCTCGCCGGCATAGTCCACGGCGTCGCCGGTCACCAGGCCCAGCTTGGCGGCGACGAAGGTGATCGTGAGGTCGGCGCGGATCGGCTGCTTGGCGAGCAGGCCGCCGCTGTCGGCGTCCACGCCGGTTGGCACGTCGACGGCGAGTACCGGCTTGCCGGCGGCGTTGATCCGCTCGATTGCGCGGCGGTAGGGCTCGCGCACTTCGCCCCGAGCGCCGGTGCCGAGCAGGGCGTCCACCACCACCTCGCCTTCGGGCCGCCAGTCGCCTGCGCTGTGGGCGATGGGCGTGCCGAGTCGATCCTCGGCAAAGCGACGCGCTTGCAGGGCATCGCCAGTCAGCCTGGAAGGGTCGGCCACCTGCACCACCTGCACGTCCAGGCCGGCGTCCCGGGCGAGGCCGGCGATCACGTAGCCGTCGCCAGCGTTGTTGCCGGAACCGCAGACCACGGTGATGCCGCCGGCGTCGGGCCAACGTGCGCGCAGGGCGTCCACCGCGGCCCGCCCGGCCCGATGCATCAGGCGGATGCCGGGGATGCCGAAGTCTTTGATGGCGCGCCGGTCGAAATCCCGGGTCTCGGACCCCGTGTAGACTCGCGTAACACTCCGTGTCGAATCGCGCATAGTGCGATTATAGGGTGTCGAGCATGTCTGTCGAGATGGCGGCTCCTATGGATCTTCAGGCGCTCATGGGCGACATCGAGCAGTGGGCCCGGGCGCTCGGCTTCCAGCAGATCGGCGTAGCAAACACCGACCTCGCCGACTACGCGCCCGCCTACAGGCGCTGGCTGGCCGAGCGCTTCCACGGCAGCATGGGCTATCTGGAACGCAACGTAGACAAGCGCTTGGCACCAGCGGAGCTGCATCCCGGCACCGTGCGCGTCATCTCCGCCCGCATGAACTATCTTGGCGTGACCCCGCCAGCGGCGACGGAGCTGCCCGCCAACGATGGCTCCGCCTACATCGCCCGCTACGCCTTGGGCCGCGACTACCACAAGACCGTGCGGCGGCGGCTGGCGCGGCTCGCCAACAGGATCGAACAACGCGCCGGCGGTCGCTTTCGCGCCTTCACGGACTCCGCGCCGGTGCTGGAGAAGCCCTTGGGCGAAAAGTCCGGCCTCGGCTGGATCGGCAAGAATACGCTGCTGCTGAACGAGGACGCCGGCTCGTGGTTCTTCCTCGGCGAGATCTATACCAACCTGCCGCTGCCGACGACATCCCTCAAGTCGCAGCCGGGCTGCGGCAACTGCCGCGCCTGCATTGCGGTCTGCCCCACGGACGCCATCGTGGCGCCTGGAAGACTGGACGCCCGGCGCTGCATCTCGTACCTCACCATCGAGCACAAGGGAACGATTCCCGTGGCTCTGCGAGAAGCCGTAGGCAACCGCGTCTTCGGCTGCGACGACTGCCAGATCGTCTGCCCCTGGAACCGCCACGCGCAGCCCTCGGAGGAAGCCGAGTTCGCGCCCCGCCACGGTCTCGACCAAGCCGCCATCGCCGAACTGCTCGGCTGGGACGAAGCGACATTCCTCGCCAAGACCCAAGGCATGGCCATGCGCCGGGTCAGCTACCAGCAGTGGGTTCGCAATCTGGCCGTGGCGGCCGGCAACGCGCCGCGGGATGCGGCCGTAATCGCCGCGCTGCGGGTACGGCGGCCCGACGCCTCGGAGATGGTGCGCGAACACATCGACTGGGCGCTGGCGCGGCAGCTGGCGAAGCGCTTGTGAAAGGGAACCCTACATCAGGATCCGCAAAACCCGCGGTCGACGCCGTTCGAGTTGGCAGCGACGACCGAGTTCGCTTCCGGTCGGCTTGCGGTTCTCGCTTGGGCAGCTAAGCAGCCGCGACCTTGGCCTCGTCGGCAGCGCATTGAACAAACTCGCCTAGCGCGGCGCGCTCGCCCTTCCTTGTCGAACGGGTTGCGATTGACCCGGCCATCGTCGCCGCCCTGCGCCTTCGCAGCCCATGCGCAACTCCCCTGTGATGTGAAACGAGAGCGCGCCTATCGGCGACCGACTCGCCAGGAGGAGGGGGCGGTGGAGACGGCCAAGGCAAACGGGTCGGAGCCCCGCGCCGGCCCGAGGCGAGGATCGTCGTCGCAGGCTCGGCCGACGCACGCGCATGGAGCGGAGCGCCTGTCCGAGATGCACACATGAAAGCTGCAAGTCGCAACGCCGAGAAGAACCGCGACCGGCTGCGCCCTGTCCGAGGTGCGCACGTGGAAGCTGCAAGGCCATCGCCACCTGCTGCATCCATCCCCATGCATGGAGCGTCGCGCCTGTCCGAGATGCGCCCACCCTGCAGGGGGAATCATGGACGGGAGCGGTCGGACCCCCGCCCCTGCTCCAAGCGCGTCTTTACCGAACCGACACGGGCGGAATCGCCCAAGCACCTCGACAGCGAACCGCCCAGCAAAGGCGATCGGGCATCGTTTTCCGAGCGCCTGCGCTCAAAGCGAGCTGCTGCTCGAATCCAACGCATCGTCGAATCCCCGGCCACGCAGACTAGTGCTAAGCTTGCCGCTTCGTTCTTGAGAGGGGAAGCCATCGATGAAGTTGGGATTGGGCATCGGCCCGTTCGGACCGCCCGGCGGCGCGCGCATCGTCGCGTTGGCCAAGGAGGCGGAGTCCTTGGGCTACGACACCATCTGGGCGCCGGAGATCTACGGCTCGGACTGCTTCACGCCGCTGACCTGGATCGGCGCCAACACCGTGCGCATCAACCTCGGCACCTCCATCATGCAGATCTCGGCGCGGACGCCGGCCAGCGCCGCCATGCACGCGGTGTCCCTGGACCATCTGTCGAACGGCCGCCTGATCCTGGGCATCGGCGTGTCCGGGCCGCAGGTGGTGGAGGGCTGGTACGGCCAGCCGTATCCGAAGCCGCTGGCGCGCACCCGGGAGTGGGTGTCCATCTTCCGCCGGATCGTCGCTCGGCAAGGGCCGGTGTCGTTCGACGGCAAGCACTACCAGCTGCCGCTGCCGGGCGGCACCGGCCTCGGCAAGCCGTTGAAGCTGATCCTGCATCCCGTGCGCGAGCGCATCCCGGTCTACCTCGGCGCCGAGGGGCCGAAGAACGTCGCCCTGGGCGCGGAGATCTGCGACGGCTGGATTCCCATGTTCCTGTCGCCGTACCGCATGATGGACATGTACGAGGACGCCATGCGCATCCGCAACCAGGACTTCGAGATCGCCGCCTCCGTCCCCGTCATCGTCGACGACGATGTGCCGCGGGCGCTGAACCAGATCAAGCAGAACGTCGGCTTCTACGTCGGCGGCATGGGCGCCAAGAACTTCAACGTCCACAAGGATCACATCGGGCGCATGGGCTTCGGTGCCGAGGCGGACCACGTCCAGGAGCTGTTCCTGGCCGGGCGCCGCGACGAGGCCATCGCGGCGGTGCCGGACGAGCTGTGCGACGAGATCTCCCTGGTGGGGCCGAAGGAACGCATCCGCGAGCGGCTGACGGCCTGGAAGGAGAGCCCGGTGACGATGCTGAACGTCGGCGCGGCCGACCCGGAAACGCTGCGGTTCATGGCCGAGGAACTGTTGTAGGGACACGAGGAGAGCATCATGGGCGATATCAAATTCGGTGCCTTCCTGGCACCCCACCACCCCATCGGCGAGCATCCGACGCTGCAGCTGCGCAGCGACCTGGACCTCGTTGCGCACATGGATCGACTGGGCTTCGACGAGTTCTGGTGCGGCGAGCATCACTCCACCGGCTGGGAGGTGATCGCCTCGCCGGAAATATTCCTGGCCGCCGCGGCCGAGCGCACCCATCGCATTCGCCTCGGCACCGGCGTCGTCTCGCTGCCGTACCACCATCCGTTCATGGTCGCCCAGCGCCTTGTGCAACTCGACCATCAAAGCGGTGGCCGATTGATCTTCGGTTCCGGCCCCGGCGCGCTGCCGTCGGACGCGCACACCTTGGGCGTGGATCCCATGGTGCTTCGGGACCGGCAGGACGAAGCCATGGGCGTCATCCGACGCCTGTTCGCCGGCGGCGAGCGATTCAGCTACCAATGCGAGTGGTTCGAGCTCAACGAAGCGAAGCTGCAATTGCTGCCGCTGCAGCGCGACATGGAATTCGCGGTCGCTTCCATGGTCAGCCCGTCCGGCATGACGCTGGCCGGCAAGCACGGCGCCGGGGTGCTCTCCATCGGTTCGACCACGAAGGCGGGCTTGCAGGCGCTGCCGTTGCAGTGGAGCTTCGCCGAAGAGTCCGCCGCCAAGCACGGCCGCACCGTGGACCGCAGCATGTGGCGCGTGGTGATGAGCTGGCACATCGCCGAAACCCGCGACAAGGCCCGGGCGGAAGCGAAAGACGGCCTGTTCCGCCACAACAACGACTACACCGTGGGCACACTGGCGGCCGGCGAGGGCGCCATCTACAAGACCCCGGACGAAGCCGTGGATGCCATGGCCTTCGGCGAGGGCAGCGTTGCCGTGATCGGCACCCCGGACGACCTCGTGGCCCGCATCGAACAGATGATCGAAGTTGCCGGCGGCTTCGGCACGGTCATCGGCTTCGTTCACGACTGGGCGAACCGCGCCGATACGATGAAGAGCTGGGACCTGGTGGCCCGCTATGTCGTACCGGAGCTGAACGGCATGCTCGACGGCTACCGCGAATCGAACAAGTTCGTCATCGAGAACCGCGCAACCTGGCTGCGCGCGGGCCAGGCGATCATGAGCAAGATCCAGGACAACGAACGTGCGCGCCAAGCGATGGCCGCGGCGACAGGCGCAGGGCCTGCGCAGACGGCGCTAGCGGCGCATGTGAAGACGCAACAAGACTGACCGCAACAAGAAAGGCCGGTCTGTTGGGACGCAAACGACAACGGCCATCCTCGTCGCGCTGGGGACAAGGCGGCCCGACGCCTCGGAGATGGTGCGCGAGCGTCTCGATTGGGCGCTGGGCACGGCCGATGGCGAAGCGCTTGCGAATCAAGGGGGCACCTCTCGATAGCCGGCTTGGATCCCTCGCGCAGGGGCCCCGCCTCGATCAAGGCGCACTGGCATCTGCTTCTCGGCTGCGGGGAAGGCAGTCGTCGGTTCGGCACCACATGCCTGCGTATCTTGGAAAGGGAACTATATACTTGAAGATCCAAGATACGATATAGGGTGTTTTTTCCAAGTCATGGCTACTATATACAGTGTCTAGGTCAGTGTTGTATATAACTCCCCTTGGAAAGCACCGACTTCGTCTCCTTCCACCCGTTCGTGGCCCGAGTTCCGAAATCCGACACAAGGCAAAGACCGAATTGCCATCAGAAGGCACGGCAATAGTACGAAAAGCTCCTTCCCATCGACACAGCATACGGCCAGCGGCCGCAGTCGATGCGGTCAGAGGATGAAGAATCCCGCGCGGTAGTGGCGAAGTTCGGCGACGGATTCGCGGATGTCGTCCAGCGCCCGGTGGGCGCTCTGCTTCTCGAAGCCCGCCACGAGCTTCGGTTTCCAACGCCGGGCCAGCTCCTTCACCGTGGAGACGTCGATGATGCGGTAGTGGAAGTGGGCTTCCAGCACCGGCATGTGGCGGTACAAAAAGCGCCGGTCCTGCCACACCGTGTTGCCGCACAGGGGGGCCTTCTGCGGCTCGCAGTAGCGCTGCACGAACGACAGCGTCACGGCTTCCGCCTCCGTCAGGCTCACCTCGGAGCGCCGCACCCGCTCCACGAGGCCGGAGGCACCGTGGTGCTCGACGTTCCAGTCGTCCATGCCGGCAAGGGCGGCTTCGTCCTGGTGGATGGCGAGCACGGGGCCTTCGGCGATCAGCTCCAAGTTGCCGTCGGTGATCAGGGTGGCGATTTCCAGGATGACGTCGGCATCCGGGTTCAGCCCGGTCATCTCCAGATCCATCCAGACCAGGTTCGAGGCAGCGCTGGGGTCTTCGTCCATGTCCTTGGCTCGAATCTTCCAGGCCAGCATAGCGCAGCATGGCGTAAGATGCGGCCGTCCGTATTGTCCGCATCACTATGCCGCCAACCCTGATCTCTCCTGCGGAACTGGCCGACCGCTTGCCCGAAGACCTGCTGGTGGTGCAGGTCGCCAGCCGGCGGGCATACGACGCCGGCCACCTTCCCGGCGCCGTCCACGTGGCACCGCAGGAACTCGTGGCTGGCATTCCCCCGGCCACTGGCCGGCTGCCGGAGCGGGCGCAGCTGACCGCCGTGCTGCGCCGCATCGGCTACGACCATGGCAGGCAGGTGGTGGTGCTGGACGACGAAGGCGGCGGCTGGGCCGGACGCTTCGCGTGGATCCTGGATGTGGTCGGCAACACCAACTGGCGCTACCTGGACGGCGGTCTGCACGCTTGGCATGGTGCCGGACTGCCCCTTGCCGCCGAGCCGCCGGCAGTCGCGCCGTCGGCAGTGGACGTCGACCTAGACCGCGGCCCCATCGCCGAAACCGAGGACATCCTGGCCGCTCTCGACAAGCCCGAACTGCTGGTTTGGGATTGCCGCTCGGCGGAGGAGTACCACGGCATCAGGAGCGGCTCGGCACGCGCCGGCCACATTCCCGGCGCCATCCATCTGGATTGGCTCGAATTGATGGATCGAAGCCGCCATCTTCGCCTAGTGGAGAATCTGGGCGAAGTGCTGGCCGGCCACGGCATCGAACCGGGGCGGGACGTAATCACGCACTGTCAGACCCACCATCGCTCCGGGCTGACCTACATGGCGGCGCGGCTGCTCGGCTTTCCGCGCATTCGCGCCTACCACGGCTCCTGGTCCGAATGGGGCAACCGCCCGGATACGCCGGTGGCGCGCTAGAGTTGGCCGCAAATATCCTCGCACTATCCATGCTGGTCCAGCCAACCAAACAGATTGAGTAAAATGGTCTACGTCTCCAGGATGGGCAGCTAACTTGAAAATCAAGGAAGTCAAAGTATTCGTCTGTTGTCCGGGCAGGAATTTCGTCACGGTGAAAGTTCTCACCGATGCCGGCATCTACGGACTAGGAGACGCAACCCTCAATGGTCGTGAAATGGCCGTCGTGGCCTACCTTGAAGAGCATGTGGCGCCCTGTCTGATAGGCCGCAATCCTCATGACATAGAGGACATATGGCAATACCTGTACAAGGGCATTTACTGGCGCCGGGGAGCCGTCACCATGACAGCCATTGCAGCGATCGACATGGCTCTTTGGGACATCAAAGGCAAAGCTGCCGAAATGCCTGTGTACCAGTTGCTTGGCGGCAAAAGCCGAACGGGCGTCAGCCTATATGCCCATGCCGATGGCGTGGACATCGAGGATACTTTAGAAAAGATGGAGAAACTGGCGAACGCCGGTTTCAAGGCGATTCGGCTGCAATCCGCTATTCCCGGCCTGAAGGCCACCTATGGTGTGCTGGGTGATGCAGAGGACTACTACGAACTGCAAGGGAATAGGCATCTTCCGCCTGAAGAGGAATGGTCCACGCAAAAGTATTTCAGCATGGTGGAGGATCTATTTTGTGAAGCTCGAGCGCGCCTTGGCGAAGAAATGCACCTGCTCCACGATGTTCACAATCGGCTGACGCCCATCGAATCAGCCAGGCTAGGCAAGCTGCTGGAGAAATACAACCTGCTGTTTCTGGAAGATGCCTCCATCGCAGAAAACCAGGACAGTTATGCGGTAATTCGCCGGCATACGACCACCCCACTGGCGATCGGCGAAACGTACAACACGATTTGGGATTGCAAGGAGCTGATTCAGAATCAGCTAATCGATTACATCAGAACGGCGGCAACCCATGCCGGCGGCATAACTGCCATGCGCCGAATTGCTGACTTCGCCAGTATTTACAACGTCAAAACGGCACCTCATGGTGCCCCCGATCTGTCGCCTATCTGCTTTGCAGCGCATATGCATTTGAATATCTGGACGCCCAATTTCGGCATTCAAGAGTTTGTCGGTCTGGGCAACGAGCAGAGTCGGCAGATATTCCAGCAGAACATTGAGGTGGCAAACGGCATGGCCTACGTCAGCGAACAACCAGGCCTTGGCATCGACTTTAATGAAGAAACTGCAAAGGCATATCCCTACCAGCGCTCTTTCCTTCCGGTAAGCCGCTTGGAAGACGGGACCCTGTGGAACTGGTAGTAGCTTAATTACGGACATTGGTTTATAGGTTTTTGGAATGGACGCGAGCGAGAAGCTCAAAGTACTGGTGTGCGGAACCGGCTTTGCAGGCCAAGGCCATGCAGAGGCGTTCAGATATGCCGGTGCCGAGGTGGTTGGCATGGTCGGTAGAACAGAGTCTGTGGCGAAGGCAGTCTCGGCAAAAATGGGCATTCCCTATAGCGGCACCGACTGGCAACAGGCGCTCATGGAATGTCAGCCGGACATTGTCTCCATTGGCACACCAGGTGGCGCGCATCTAGAGCCCATCAAGCAGGCGATTGCACAAGGCTGCCATGTATTCTGCGACAAGCCGCTGACGGAAAGCGGTGCGACCGCAAAAGATCTCTACGAACAGGCAGTGGAAAAAGGCGTTAAAACGGCATTTGCCGCCAGCTTCAGATATATGCCGCATGTCATGCATGCGAAGAAACTTGTCGCTGAAGGGGCCATAGGCGAGCCGCTGGAAGTCGAGTGCATCTCGCACTTCAATCTAGAGCGCGGCATTCCTTTTGGCTGGTCGCATCGGAAAGAAGAGGGCGGGGGCAGGCTGAACAACAATTTCACCCATAAGCTGTCGATTGTGACTTCAGTGGTGGGCGAGAAGATTCTTTCGATCATGGCCGAGGCGCGTGATGACCTTGGGAAAGCGCCTATTGTCGAGGGTGTGCATAATTTCAAAACTCGGCGCGAACATATTCCCGACAATCTCGATGATCCATCCCTTCAGTGGGGTGAATCCAATGTGGAGTGGACCTATACCGTATTGGCACAGCTAGAGAGCGAATACGCCAGTAAGCCGGTTTCCGTGCTGTTCAAGCATGGCGGGCTGAACCCCCGCTTTCACGAGGACCACATTGTCTTTTATGGCAGCAAAGGCGCTATTTACATCAAGGGCCACTATGGCAGCGGGCCTCTCTATCTGTACGGGGCAGACAAAGAGTGGCATGAATTGGGCTTGCCTGGAGAGATTGCGGCCGATGTGCCCGATGTTGAAGGCGATACGGAAAGAAACTGGCGCTACCTGGCTCGCGAGTTGGTTCAGGATATCCAGGGCGAGCCTGTTGCGCCCTATCAAACATTTAAAGAAGGTAGTCGATACCAGCAGCTCATCGACATCATTCGTCTGAACCCAAGCCGGGTCGATGTTAGCCATCTCAAGTAATTGCTCAAGTACAGATGTTTAGTCGTCTTCAATAGAAACCCAAGGAACCGAGGTACGGCTCTTGATCTATGAGTATTTAGTAATAGCTGGCTATTTCCTGCTCATTGTAGGAATCGGTTTCGTATTCAAGCGCATGGCGAAGCAATCCACCAGCGATTACTTTCGCGGTGGCGGACGGATGCTTTGGTGGATGGTGGGTTCTACGGCGTTCATGGCACAATTTTCCGCCTGGACATTCACCGGTGCTGCGGGCAAGGCATTCTCTGACGGGTTCGCCGTATGTCTGGTCTTTCTGGCCAACACCTTCTCCTATTTTTGTGGCTGGGCGTACTTTTCCCACCGTTTTCGCCAAATGCGAGTCGATACCCCGACCGAGGCCATCCGACGTCGATTCGGGAACCAGAACGAGGTCTTCTTCTCCTGGGCGCTTATTATCTTCAGCCTGATCAATGCCGGCATCTGGCTGAATGCGCTGGGGGTTTTTGCGAGTACTGTTTTCGAGGCCGACATCAGCCTGACCATTATCATCGCTGGGTTCACAGTGCTCTTTGTATCGGTGATCTCCGGTGCCTGGGGCGTGGTGGCGTCGGATTTTGTGCAGACGCTGGTTATTGCCGTGGTGTCCCTGGCCTGTGCACTGGTGGCGCTGGTGAAAGTAGGTGGCCCGGTGAAATTGGTCAGCAATTTTCCCTCGGGCTTTATGATGGGCCCGGATATGAACTACGGTCTGCTGCTTGTTGGCACCTTTATGTTCTTCCTGGCAAAGCAGCTGATCACCATCATGAATCTCAATGACTCCTTCCGGTTTCTGAATGCCAGGGACTCCGTGAACGCCAGAAAAGCGGCGCTGCTCGCCATGGGTTTGATGGGGGCGGGCAGTTTGGTTTGGTTTGTTCCACCCTGGGCTTCGGCCATCTTGTACCCGGATGCGGCCGCTGCGTACCCTGAGCTGGGCAACAAGGCCGGGGATGCGATTTACCTAGTGTTCACCCGCAATGCCATGCCCATAGGAACAGTCGGATTGCTTCTGGCGGGACTGTTCGCTGCCTCCATGTCTTCCATGGATTCCGCACTCAATAAAAATGCCGGTATCTTTGTTCGCAGCATTTACCAGCCGTTTCTGGCGAAACGAATCAGATCCGTCAACGACCAGCACCTGCTCAACGTCAGCCGCCTGCTAAGCTTCGTCAGCGGCATTCTGGTGATTCTCATGGCGCTGTTTTTCAAGTCTCTTCAGGGACTGAGCCTTTTTGATCTCATGATGTCGGTGTCGGCCATGATTCAGGTGCCGCTGCTGATTCCTCTTATCGTGGGTCTCTTTGTCAGGAAAATACCGCAATGGGCACCCTGGGTGACGGTTCTGCTGGGACTGTTCGTTTCCTGGATTATGAAGGACATGCTCACGCCGCAGGTATTTGCCAACTGGCTTGGACTGAACGAATTGACTCCCAGAGAGGAAGTTGACATGAACTTGATGCTCACGCTGGCGGCACACATCTTTATCACGGCAGGCTTCTTCTGTTCGACCTCGCTTTTCTACAGGGAAGAAAAGGATAGTCATAAATCGCAGCGGGCATCCTTCTTCAAGGATTTGGAAACACCTGTGATTGCTGATGGAGCCCAGGACGAATACGACCGCCAGCAAAGAGACAAGTTGGGCACCATGGTGATCTGCATGGGCGCAGGCATTTTGCTAATGGCGCTGATTCCCAACCCGCTATGGGGGCGGATGATCTTTGTGTTCTGTTCCCTGACCATATCCACCATTGGCTGTTTGTTAAAGCGAAGCGCCAGAACCGAGGTTCCTCCAACCTGACCAGGGTTCTGAAAAAGCCGAACGAAAAAGGCAGCACTCTATACTAGAATGCTGCCTTAATCCACGCCTGCGATGGCGCTCGCTACTTCCCTGAATTAGAACGTGGCGCGAAGCCCTAAGCTGATACGACGATCTGCTTCAGTGTAGTACCAGGGGCTTCCTAGCTCAGTGAGGTACGTAGACGGCTCTTCCGTCAGGTTGGTGATGTTGATTACCGCATTAACGCCGTCCCTCACGGCCCAGCTCGCTGAGAAATCAAGCTGACCTCTATCGTCACGGTAGTTATTGCCTGCCGTGGGGTCAAATAAGGATGAAGTCGTATCATTAGTTGAGCTATTCAGTGCCAGTCCGCCAACTGTCTGTACACGAGTTTCTTCTTCGGTATCCAAGAAACGGTCACGGAAATTGTACGCAAGCCGAACCTGGAAAGTTTCGTTCTCCCAGTATACTTGGGCGTTAAACGTGTTTTCCGAGATATCCAACAACATATTTCCGTTAGGTTGCTCGCTGTCCGCATAGGTATAGTTCACGCTCACGCCCAAACCGGACCAAACGCTTGGCAAAAAGTCAAAGTGCTGCTGGTAGCCGATTTCAAAGCCCTGAACTGTACCGTTTTCACCATTGATTTGGCGATTGGTGTTAATACCGGTGAGTCCAGCGTCCCTCTGAGCGGCTGTAAAATCAAACCCGCCCTGATCTGGATCGGGCGCACCCGCAAAATCCGCAAGGGTAGAGAAGACAAGATCAGGATTGTCTACGCTAGCGGTGTTTAGCAGGCAGATAGCTTCCCATTCGGTCACATTCTGACCAGAGGTTAGTGGACTGGCAACACAGGTGTTGGAGGAACTCAAGAATGATTCGACATCTTTATAGAACACCGCAAACGAGACTAGGTTCCCCTGACCAAAGTAGCGCTCTATTGATAAGTCGTACTGCGTTGCACGGAACGGGTCTAAATCGAGGGCTCCTTGGGCGGCAGAATAAATCGAGCTGTTCGTCTCGAACGCCGGGCTTAAGTCGCCATAGTCGGCTCGGCGCATCACTTTGGCAGCAGCGAACCGCAGAACGGTGTCCTCTGCAACATCGTAGCTGACGTTCAGGCTTGGCATAAAGTCGCTGTAGTCGTGAGTGCCTGTTACATACGCACCATCCACAATAACCGTTGATTCGATGTCGGTTTCAACATAGCGACCGCCAACAACTGCATGAAGCGCATCGAAATCCAACTCCGCAGATACATAGAGTGCCCCAGTTTCTTCCGTGATGTCTCGGTAGGCGCCTTCCTGAAGCGCCAGGTTGTCATCCAGGCTACCTGTGGTCGCATAGTTAGTCCCTTCAAGCATCCTTTGAACTCGCCTGAACGTGCCTTCGAGATCAGTCAGCAGGTCGCCGCGGTAAATGCGATATGTCAGCAGGTCCATCCGACCGGAAAGCCCGTGTTGATTGAAAGAGTTCGGATGGCGAACAGTCTCGAAACTGCCCGGGAACATTGCTTCGAAGTCGTCAATCCAGAAGGCGAATGGTCTTTCTTGCGCAGTGCCCCTATCATAGAAAACACGCCTGTAGAGATTGGATGCAAGATATTCTCTTTCATTGAGCTCATAGTTATTCTCCGTAAATCGAACGCCCGCCTTCATAGACGAAACAAACTCCAGGCCTAGCGGTTCCGAAAAATTGACATCAAACCGGAAAGCTTTCTCGTCGTTATTGGTGCGCACATCTTCGGTGACAAAACGACGAATAGCCAAATTCTCAGGACTCAAAAGTGCTTGCGGGTCGGAATACACGACGCTGGGAATAGCATCTCCCGACTGGTTGAATGCCGCATCGATGGTATGACGGAGACCAAATGCAGAGCGATCAGAGTCGTAGCTGCTCATACCAGGCGTATATTGGGCCGTCCATATTTCCCAATTCGTTCTGTTTACAGGACGCAAGTTGAATTCAGAGTCCGGCTGATAGCTTTTTGAAGATGCCGTCGAAATTTCTCCGGAAATAGTGACTTCATCCGAGACATCCCAGGTACCGCCCAATGCATGTGAAAAAGACTCCGTTTCACGGAACTCGCTCCAAGTTTTGGGAATTACGAAGGCTCCGGCAAGAGAAAAGCTATTAACCTGGCCGTTGGCATCCTGTGTAGTACCCGCGTTGTAGGTTCTGGCACCGCCTACGTCAAGGGTTGAATTACCTCGTTGGGATCCTGATCTGTCAGTCAGGCTTAGGTCCAAGTAAATATTTCCAGATTCCGATGCAGGTGTCCACTGAAAGGATAGATTCAATGCGGTGCGTTCACGGTTTTCTACGTATTGCTCAACCGTGTTTTGCTCTCTAACTGCAAACCGACCGCTTGGAGTGTTGGCGGTTAAGCCGTTGACGTCTTCGTCATACAGCCTGACGCGGTTCTTAAATTCATCCTGGCGTATTGTGCGGTCTTGGTACGACAACATACCTATAACGCCAAATGAGCTTCCACTATCCGTATCCCAGACGTTGCCGGCTGAGATATTCAATATCGGCGTCCACTCTTCGGTCTTGTCCGCAAACTCGTAGTCAAGAGATCCGGCGACTGTCCAGTCTCTCAAATCCAAGGGACGAACTGTAGTCATGCCCACAGTACCACCAAGCGCGCCTTCAATCATATCCGCGGTTGGCGATTTGATGACTTCAACCGCTCGCAAGAAGCTCGAAGGAAAGTCTTGCAGGCTGATGCCGTCGCGGCCGTCGCCCGTGGTCGTGCGACCATTGATTTCGACACGGTTTTGAGGCAGACCACGAATCGAAACGCTATCGCCTATGCCGAAATCAGTTTTTATCGATACGCCGGTAACGCGCTGAAGCGCTTCAGCAATGTTGTTATCTGGCAGTTTGCCGATATCTTCCGCGACAACGGCATCAACGATGCGGGAGTCGTTTCGTTTCAGATCCGTCGCAGCCTCCAAACTGGCACGAATGCCGGTAACGACGACTTCCTCCAAGGTTTCGTCTTGCGCAACAGCCGCTGGCGCGAAGGACAGCGCCACTGCCGACAATGCGAGCATGACGATCGCACTCTGAATTCTCACTCTAATCCCCCTACAAAGGTTCCGATTGGACATCGCAGAGGCGACGGTAAGCCAATTGATAGCTAGGTGTCAACCTTTATTTTGTGCCAATTTCTTTGAATTGGTAAGACCAATTGGTCAGTAATCCTGCGAACCGCACCACCCGCAGCCACGCCGACGGCGTCCCGAGAGCCCATCCGAGCAGCCCGCGCCCGTTCAGCGTCCCCCGCCGCTCCCCGGCTGCGACTGCCCGCCGACTACAGCCCGCCAAGGAACGTGGCGGGCGGCCTGTACCCACGAACGCGCCCGGCGAACCACATCGACGCGACGACAGGGCCGTTTCGTCAAGTTCGTCAGGGCGAACGATTCGGCATCGATGCCGATTTTGCCGGTGCGCCGGACAGCTTTGCGACGGACAGGAGGGCGAGGACTATTGAGGTTTGGCGCTCCCGAAGGCCGGACTGATACACTTCTTGTTGTCGAAAGCATTGACGCTCGCTGCCGGTGCGCCGAGAGCATGGGACGAACCTTGATGACGCATCCATTCGCAGCGTTGCAGCGCATCCTGCCTCAGCATGCGCTTTCCCGCTGTCTCGGCATGTTGGCCAATTCCCGGCAGCAGCATCTGAAGCGGTTGCTGATCGCGGGCTTCAAGGCGGCCTATCGGATCGATATGAGCGAGTTCGAGGGCGACGGCGCTGCCGACTTCGCAACCTTCAACGAGTTCTTCACCCGTCCCCTGCTGCCCGGCAGCCGCCCTCTTCCCGCGACGTCGGAGGCGATCGTCAGTCCGGCGGACGGCACGATCAGCCAAGCGGGCGGCATCCGGGACGGACGGCTGCTGCAGGCCAAGGGGCACGAATACGCCGTGGCCGATCTCGTCGGCGACCGCGATCTCGCCACGGCGCTGGCCGGCGGCTCGTTCGCAACCATCTACCTAGCGCCCCACAACTACCACCGCGTCCATGCGCCCTGCGATGCGCGCTTGCTGTCCACCTTGGAGATCCCCGGCCAGCTGTTCTCGGTCAACGCCGTCACCGAACGGCATGTGGCCGGGCTGTTCGCCCGCAACGAGCGCTTGGTGCTGCGCTTGCAGGCGACCTTCGGCGAGTTCGCCTTGGTGCTGGTGGGCGCACTGATCGTCGCCAGCATCAAGGTGGTCTGGCCGGGCGGCCCGGAATCGCCCTATCGGCGGCGCGTTGCCCGCACTCCGACGGGTGTGCGCTTTCGGCGCGGCGACGAGATCGGCGCCTTCCGCGTCGGCTCGACGGTAATCGCGCTGTTCCCGCCGGATGCGGTGGCGCTGGCGGATCGCATCGCGCCGGGTGCCGCGGTGCAGGTCGGTGCGCCCATCGCCCGTGTCGTGTCCTGATCCGCAGGCCAGCAGCCGCCAGGCAGTGCGTTCGGTTGCAATTGGATCGGTCGTGCCCCCGCGGATGTCGCTGCATAGGTATCCAATAGCGTTCCGTGTCCCCTGCGTCTTGCGGTTGCGCGGTGCAGCATGACGAACCGGATTCGAACGGAGCTTCTACCCCCGCCTGCCTGCCGATACAATGGTCGATTCGACGAACCACCCCGGCAAGATGTCCAAAGATCTCCGCGACTTCATCCGCCAGCGCATCCGGCGCGATCTCGATGCTGGCCTGCACCAAGGCGTGATCACGCGCTTTCCGCCGGAGCCCAACGGCTACCTGCACATCGGCCATGCCAAGTCCATCTGCCTCAACTTCGGCGTCGCCCAGGAGTTCGGCGGTAGCACCTATCTGCGTTTCGACGATACCAACCCATTGCAGGAGAGCGATGCGTTCGTGGACGCCATCCTGCGCGACGTGGCGTGGCTGGGCTTCGAGTGGGAAGGGCCGACCTTCGCCTCGGACTATTTCGACCAGCTCTACCGCTTCGCCGAGCAGCTGATCGAACGCGGCAAGGCATACGTATGCGATCTGCCGGCGACGGAAATCCGCGCTCGGCGCGGCACCCTCACCGAGCCCGGCACGCCGAGCCCCTACCGTGACCGCTCCGGGGCGGAGAACCTGGACCTGTTCCGCCGCATGAAGGCCGGCGAGTTCGCCGACGGCGCCCGCGTACTGCGCGCCAGGATCGACATGGCCTCGCCCAACATCAACCTGCGCGATCCCGTCCTCTACCGCATCCGCCACGCCGCCCACCATCGCTCCGGCGAGCGATGGCGCATCTACCCGATGTACGACTTCACCCACTGCATCTGCGACGCGCTGGAAGGCATCACCCACTCCCTGTGTACGTTGGAGTTCGAGGACCACCGGCCACTCTACGACTGGGTGCTGGACAACATTTCCGTCAACTACCACCCGCCGCAGATCGAGTTCTCGCGCCTCGGCCTGGAATACGCAGTGATGTCCAAGCGCTTGGTTTCGGCCTTGGTGGCCGGCGGCCACGTCATGGGCTGGGACGATCCCCGCCTGCCGACCCTGGCCGGCTTGCGCCGGCGCGGCGTTCGGCCCGAGGCCATCCGCGAGTTCTGCCGCCGCATCGGCGTCACCAAGTCCGATGGCGCCGTGGAGTTCGAACTGCTCGAGTTCTGCATGCGCCGGGATCTGGAAACCGCCCCTCGGGCCATGGCGGTGCTGGATCCGCTGCGCGTGGTGCTCACCAACTACTCGGGCGAAGGAGAAACGCTGGTCGCGCCTTGGCATCCCCAGCAGCCCGAACGCGGCAGCCGCGAACTGACCTTCTCCGGCACCCTCTACATCGAGCAGGAAGATTTCCGGGAGGATCCGCCCCGCAAATACCGCCGGCTGACGCCCGGCGGCATGGTGCGCTTGCGCTACGGCTACATCCTGATCTGCGAGGAAGTGGTGAAGGACGCCGCCGGGGCGATCGTGGAACTGCGCTGCCGCTATGTGCCGGAATCGAAGAGCGGCAGCGATGCCAGCGGTCTCAAGCCGAAGGGCGTCATCCACTGGGTGGACGCCGGCACCGCGGCAGCGGCGGAGGTGCGGCTGTTCGCCAAGTTGTTCACCGAATCGAATCCGACCGCGGACAACTTCCTCGAGGTGCTGAATCCGCAATCCCTGCAAGTGGCCCGCGCAATGGTGGAACCGGCCTTGGTGGACAGTGCCGAACGGTTCTTCCAATTCGAACGCCAGGGCTACTTCGTCAAGGATGCGGACCATGCGCCGGGCAAGCCGGTGTTCAACCGGACGGTGGCGCTGCGCGACAGCTACAAGACGCGATCTCCGCTGGCGCCGAATCGCCAATCCGGAGGCGAGCACCGTTGACGAGCGAAAACAACTCCGCTCCGAGCCAGACTCAGGACGCGATTCCGCTTCGCGGCCGCCCCGCGATTGCGCCGGCGCCGAATCGCCGATCCGGAGGCAAGCGTCATTGGTGAGCGGGAACACGTTAGTGGCGCGGCAGCCGCAAGACGCGACCGCTTCGGGATCACTGGCGATTGCGCTGGCGCCGAAGCCTCATCCAGAGGAAAGCGCCGTTGACGGAAAGTAACACGTCGGCTCCGTACCGGTCGAGCCGGAACTGATGCCCACCCGCACCGACGTGGTCGCCGCGGCCCGCCGCATCCGTGGTCGGGTGCATCGCACCCCCGTTCTGACCAGCCAAACGCTCGACGCGATGCTGGGGGCCGAATGCCATTTCAAGTGCGAGAACCTGCAGCGGATCGGAGCGTTCAAGATTCGCGGCGCCACCAACGTCGTGCGGTCGCTGCCGGGCGACGTGACCGCGGTGGCCACCCATTCGTCCGGCAACCACGGTGCCGCCCTGGCGCTGGCGGCGGCCGAGGCGGGATTGCGCGCCATCGTGGTGGCGCCCCGCGATGCACGTCCGTCCAAGCGCTCGGCCATCATCCGCTACGGCGCCGAGGTGGTGGACTGCGAGCCGACGCTTGAATCCCGTACGGCCATCCTGCGCGACGTGGTCGCCGAATCTGGTGCGACCTTCGTGCCGCCCTACGACGATCCCCGCATCATCGCCGGCGCCGGCACCGCGGCGCTGGAGCTGTTGCAAGATCGCCCCGACCTCGATCAGATCTGGGTGCCGGTAGGCGGCGGCGGACTGGCGGCAGGCACGGTATTGGCGGCAAGCGATGCCGAAGTGGTTCTCGCCGAACCCGCACTGGCGCGAGATGCCAAGGATTCGCTGGAATCCGGCAGCTTGCAGCCGCCGCTGCCGCCCAAGACCGTGGCCGACGGCCTGCGCACCGGTCTCGGCCTGCTGAACTTCGACGTTCTGAGACGGGCGGCGCCCCGCGTTTGCCTGGCTTCCGAAAGCGGCATCGAATACTGGACCGAGCGTGTGGCGCGGATTATGAAAATCGTGATCGAGCCGTCTTCGGCGGTGACGCTGGCGGCCATGGCCGAGACTGCAGGCATGGCGAAAGGCAAGGTCGGCGTGATCCTCAGCGGCGGCAACGTCTAGCGAGGGAGACTTCGCATGCCGAAAACCTGTCGCGCGAAGGTCGCGAAAGCCAGGGGGGCGCAACGTCTGGCGAGGCAGGGATCGCATACCGAAAGCTTGGGGCCCGCGCGGCCAGGAAATCCGGCTCGTCTACGGACCTCTTCGGGCGTCAAGGAGCCGGCTGCCTGGAATCGCGGTCGGTACGCACGGACTGCTCGCGGTTGCCGAACTTTCTTTGCATCGCGCAATCCGACGTGCCGTAGCAAGCCTGCCGCGCAGGCGCAGGAATCCAGACGCCATCGACCGGTCGGAAGGTGCGTAGCGTCGCCTAGGCCTAGGCAGCAAAGCAGGAGCCTCGCGCGAACGTATGCGATCTGTTCGAACGAAGCAAGCGAAGAAGTTCCGAACGCCGTTCGCCAAGCACGGCCGGACCTGCAACCTTGGTCGTCCCGGAGACGGCTAGGACCACCCGGCAGATCGCTGCCCGGATCGGGCTCCCGGGAGCAGCCAAGCGCAGCCGGCATCATCTTCAAACCAAGTCATGCTGTGGATATGAAGCCAGAGTTCTTTGGAGGATGCGGGAGAGAAAGGAGTAGCGCGAAGAGTGAACGGAACTGCGGAGAAAGGGCCAGAGTCTGGCCAGAAAGGAAATGGACGCAATAATGGTCAGGGCAGCAGCTTTGGGCAACGCTTGGCCAGGGTGGAAACTCGGCTCGACGAGGTGGAGGATCGTCTTCGGCATGTCGAGATCGACGTGGCGGAAAAAAAATAAAGACGCGCATGGATAGCGCATGGATAGCGTGGCTACGCGAGACGGCCTGAACTCCGCTGTGAACGACTTACGCAGCGAAATGACAGAGGATTCCGCGGAAATTCGCAGGGAAATGAACGATGGTTTTGTGGAAGTTCGCAAAAAATGCACGCAGGCTTCGTAGGGATCCGTAGGGCAGTGAACGAAGGTTTTGCGCCAGCTCGCAGCGAGTTCAACCAACGGTTCTCGGCAGTCCACAAGGAAATCAAGGATGGCTTCAGGATTTCAAGGCCGATCAGCGAGGGCGGACAACGACCTTCGTCGCCCTGCTGGGCATGGACGCGACCGCCATGGTGTTTCTTGGCAAAATCGCATGGTTCGGTGGCTGAGTCGCCTCGCATAGGGAATCTCAAGGACGGTCAGCGGCTGCTGGCCAGCCTCCGCGCCAGCGGTCGGGTCCACACCGACTGCAGAAACGGATCCAGCCAGCGGTAGAGGCGACCCGAGGAATGGACGCACCTGCCTTTCTCGATGGCGTCGAGCCCTTCGCGAACCACCGTCTCGACGTCGTACCACAAGAAGTCCGGCGACGCGGTCTTCATTTCCAGCATACCCGCCACGGCGTGGAAATCAGTGTGCGTGAAACCCGGGCAAAGCGCACAGACGCGTACGCCGTGCGGTTTCAGCGTCAGGTGCAGGGCTTCGGACAGGGCGATGACGTAAGCCTTGCTCGGCCCGTAGTTCATGTCGTTGGCGCGGGCGACGCGTCCCGCCACGGAGGCGACATTGAGGATGTGTCCGAAGCCGCGCTGGGCCATGCGGGGTAGCCTGGGATCAGGAATGATCGTGCCGGGCGGGAAAGAACAGCACCTCCTTGAGGCTTGCCGCCTCGACTACCCGTCGAGTATGGGTGGTGATGCGGGTGCGCCGCGCCAGCACGCCGAGATAAAGGGTTTCCAGATGCGCGAAGACATCGTAGGGACCTTCGATGGCCATCGCCGTTTCGAATGGCGCGATGGCGTCGCCGTCGTAGCGCGCGCGCACGGCCAGCGCCGGCCAGTCGTCGCGGCCCAGCTTGAGGATGGCGATGGCTTCGTCGATGCCGCCGAGCCAGCCGGCCGTCTTGCAGAACACCTGCATCAGCACCCGCGGGCGCGATGGTGGTCGAAGCGCAGCACCTCCCGGGTACGCGCGAAGTACTTGTCCGAGTAGTCGCCGGCACGGATGGCCTCGGCCGGCAGCTCGAAGACTGCCGGATCAAGGCGCGACCGTTCGTTGGACATGGACTGCGCTAAGCCACGGCCTGCGCGCCGGGTCGCCCGGCGGCACCGGAGATCATGTTTCGCGCCGCCTTGCTGGATTTCAGCGTCGGCTTGCCGCGGGCGGCGAAGTTGAACGGCTCGGTGTCGATGTCTTTCAGTTCGATTTCGCCGGCCAGCACCGCAGCCTTCCAAGCCTCCTGCTGGCCGTGGCGAGCGCGGAACTCCGGCATCACTTCCCGGGCGAAGAGTGCCAAGCTGGAACAGATGTCTTCGTGGGTGTTCTTGCCGGCCTGGTTCAGCAGGATCACCTGATCGACGTTGGCGCGTTCGAGCTCCAGCAGGCGTTCGCGGATGGTGTCCGGCGAGCCGATCAGCTCGCTGCCGGAGCGTTTCTGGCCCGCCGGCGTCTGCTTCCATTCCTGATAGCGCTGCCAGAAGTTCATGGTGCCCGGTTCGAACGGCCCTTCCTTGTTGTAGAGCTGCAAGGCGAACTGGAAGAATGTCCAGCCGTCGGCCTTCTGCCAAGCTTCGTCGTCGGTTTCCGCGCACATGAAGCCGGACACCACGGCGATGTTGGGGTTGGTCTGGTAGTCCTCCAGCTTTTCAAGGTCTCGCAGGAACGTGTTGTAGTAGGCGTTCACCCAGGCGTGCGCGGCTTCCAGGCTGACGAACTTGAAGCACAGCGCACCCATGCCTCGGTGCGCGGCGTACTTGATGGTGTCGAGCTGCGAGCAGGCCACCCATAGCGGCGGGTGGGGCTTCTGCAGGGGCTTCGGCACCACCGCCCGCAACGGGAACTTGAAGAACTCGCCGTCGTACTGCCAGCCGTGGTTCCAGAACATCGGCAAGGTGCAGCGCACCGCGTCCTCCCAGACATCGCGCTTGTCGCGAAAGCGCAGGTTGAACGGGTGCAGCTCGGTGACCGACGCGCCTTCGCCCAAGCCAAGCTCCACGCGCCCGTCGGAGACCAGATCCAAGGTGGCGATCTTCTCCGCCACCCGCGCCGGATGGTTGGTGGTCATCTGCACGATGCCGTGGCCTAAGCGAATGTTTCTGGTGCGCTGGCTCGCCGCCGCCAGGAACACCTCCGGGGCGGAGGAATGCGAGTACTCCTCCAGGAAGTGGTGCTCCACCTCCCAGGCGTAGTCGAAGCCGAGCTGGTCCGCCAGTTCGATCTGCGCCAGGGAATCCTTGAGCAGCTTGTGCTCGCTGTCCGGCTGCCAGTCCCGCGGCAGCTGGTGTTCGTAGAAGATGCCGAATTTCATGTGCTGAATCCTCGTTGTTGGCGAGGCGCTCCCCTCGCGCCCTCTGGTTCAAGCAAACAATGGTCGCAGCGAGTTCGTCAAACTGCAAACGTTCCCGCGAGAGGATAGTGCGTCAGTTTGAATCTGCGTTGCCGCGCTGAACCATCCAGGTACGAGGGAACTATATCCTTGCATGCCCGATACCCTATATAGGGTATCAACAGACGCCGGAAACTACTGTATGTAGTAGCTTGGATCGTCAAGCATGTAGTTCCCAAATACAAGATGCAGAGATGAGAACAGCTCGCTAGCCACTATGTGTAGTGACGGCGTGTAGTGGCGGCGTACCGGTGCGATCCATCCGAATTTCAAACCGAACCACTACCCGCGAGAGACGGCCGCGATCAGTCGTCCGGGCGGCGGCAGGAGGCGTGGCGCTGGGTGGCTTCGACCATCTCGTCGGCGGCTGCGAACAGCGAGTCGAAAGCGCCGCACACGTTCACCTTGGCGCTGTCGCCGTCGATGCGCCAAGTTGCCTTTCGCTCGCAGTCGTCGCTGGCCTCCGCGACGCGCAGGCCGGCGAACAGCGCCATCTTGTGTTGCCGGCTGGCCGTGCCTCGGCACAGCCAGCCGCCCGGTCGGGTGGCTGTGTACTCGCGGGTTTCGGCATCGTAGGCGAGTTTCGAGAACGGTCGTCGCCCGGGGTTGTTCGATGCCAGCGCCAGCTCGAACGCCGGCATGGCCGCATAGGCGGCGTCGAACGCTTGCGCCCGCGCCATGCGGTCGGCCACGAAGTCGCCCACCATATAGAGCAGGATGGCGAAGGAGGCGCCGCCGGCGACGAGGGTGGCGATGCGCGCCGGCTTCGGCGGCAGACGAAAGGCGACCAAGGCGAACAGCACGGCGGCGATCAGCGCACCGAGCAAACCGTAGCCCAGCACCATCGCGCCGGCATCGCCGCCGGCTTCCCGGGGCGCAAGCTGCCGGACACTGAGAATCGCGCCGCTGGCGAAACCGATAGGTGCGGCGGCAAGCGCTGCCGCGGCAGCACGAAAGGAGCCCTCGGCGGGGGAGCGGGCGAGCGCCTCTCGCAAGCGAGAGAGGGCGCCCCTCGCATGAAGAGCGCTGCCCGGAGCGCGTTCGGCCGGCGTCACGCCCCCTTCCCGACGTTCGGATCGGGAACCATATGCTTGAGTATCCAAGCTACGATATATGGGGTAGTTTTCAAGGCGCAACTACGATCCATAGTCCCTCGGGCACTGCTGTATATAGTTCCCTTCGAATTCCGTGTTGCTCCAGTCGTACCGCTTGCCGCCCGGAGGCGGCGTTCGCTACGCACCGAGCGCTTCCAGCACCTTGCGCGGATGGTCGGCGGCTCTGGTGACCCGTCGCCAGTGCTTCGCCACCTTGCCGTCGGGGCCGATCCACACCGTGGAGCGGATGACGCCGACGGTCTTCTTGCCGTACATCGTCTTCTCCCCGTAGGCGCCGTACTGGGTCATCACCTTGCGATCCGGGTCGGCCAGCAGGGTGAACGGCAGCTGGTACTTGTCGCGGAACTTGCGGTGCGATTCCTCGGAATCCGGCGAGATGCCCAGCACCACCGCATCGGCGCTCTGGATGTCCTGCCAGTGGTCGCGGAATCCGCAGGCTTCCTTGGTGCAGCCGGGGGTATCGTCCTTGGGGTAGAAGTAGACCACCACGTTCTTGCCCTTGAGGTCCTGCAGCGCCACTTTGTTGCCGTCGGCGTCCTTCAGCGTGAACAGCGGCGCGGCCTTGCCCTCTTCGATTGCCATGAATTGCTCCTGGTTCGATGGTGCGAGAAGGGCGCAGTGTACTCGCGCTTGGGGCAGGGCGGGAAGTCGGCGGCGCACAGCGGCAAGAACGACCCAAACAGGTTGCGCGAGCGCACCTGTGCCCACGCCGGTCCAGGCGGAGGATTGGCGTTGCAGGCGCGGATCATCGGCACGACCGGATTGGGATGCCTGCTTCTGGTCGCCGCGCTCGCATTCGCAAGTGCGGCCGGTGTACGCAGGACGGCAAGTCGCCAGCCAGCGACAGACACGACGACGTCATTTGGACTGCGAAGGAAGCCAAGATCCCCGAACGCCGGAGGATAGCTGTCGCCTGTCTTACGGCTGTGCGGGCCCGGCGCCATGCAGCCGCCGCTAGCCAGATCAGGCCTCGATCCGAGCGGGGCGGCCGCTCCGTCATCGGAGAGTCATGGACAGAGCGCTCGGCCAACTCAAGCCATCAAAGCAAGTTTACCGTATCCGGCCTCTTCGGGAAGTCTGCCATATTGACCACCGGCGGGAATCCGACCCCTTTGACGATCGTCAAATCCCGATTACCGGGGGAGAGGGCATCGGCCGCGCACGGTAACGGCCCACCGAGATCCACGTCAGTGCTGCAAAAGGCACATCCATCTAGCCATCGTCTCTCCTTCCGGATACATTTCTCCCTCCACTTCTCTTCCTCCACTTCTCCCTCGTCCGTCGCTGGCCGTTCCCTCGGCAGTTAGCCAGGGTATTCCAGCAGCGGCAGAGGATGTGCCGGCAGGTGACGCACCCAGACCAGCCAGCCGCCCTCGCTGCCCCGTCTCAGCGGATTTTCGGTGCCTGGAAGCGGACAGGCGGTACTTGGATCTGGTGGGATGAGAGCACCCAGAGCCTTCCCGAGACGCTCCCTTTCGCCGTGCTTCACCGCTAGACAGAGAAAGAGCAGTCGGCTCTCTGCTCCAGGGCGACAGTCCCAATCGCTACTCTCGGCAGGCTTATACGAAGACAACACGAAGTTCGGTCCCACCCGGTTGCCTTCTCCGAACGGGCTCTCCAGCAGCGCATTCCTGTGATCGGATGCGAGACGAGCAGGGACGACGACTTCTTCGACGAGGTTTCTAGCTATTCCTGGTCCGACGACGAAGCGCTGGTGCTTCTGCTGCGGACAGAGGGCGGGGCGCGGGTCTTCCGCAGCAAGTCGCCGATATTCCGACGTGGTCCGGGACGTAGCCAAGTACGTCAAGTACAGCGATTCCTCTCCCAGGTCGAGCAGCCGCGGCACGCGCTCGCGGACATCGCTCTCGGCGATCAGGTCCAGCCAGAAGCCATGGAACCGAACCGCGCCGACGGCGACAAGGGCGGAGACCGCCAGAACGATCAACGTTTCCACCAGCGTCACGCCGGTGGCCGGATGGACGGATCGGGAGGCTGCCACGTTAGGATGATGCATCGGGGTCTCTTCCCAAGCAAAACACCACTCGTTGGACGGCATCCGTTTCGCCCTTCCCAGGGAAACGGACCCTCCCGCCCTTTGAACCAAGATTCTGCGGGCGGCAGCCGGCTCGAGCCTGGAATTCAAAATATGTGTAGAGAATATTGAAGCTCACCTCGCCGCCTAGCTTATCGACACAGAACTCCTCCCACTCGGCGTAGACGCCATGGGAGGTCGACGATGCGTCGATGCAAACGGCGGAGTCGAAGGAGGAGCACCCGAGCGGCACTCCGCGGGATTCATAACGATACCCGGATCAGGCATCCGGCAAGACCGCCATCGGGCACCCCGGCAGGTATGCACCGCCGGCCAGATATCGGGCAGGCCATCCCGGTTGGACTTCTGCTACTTCCACTTCAACTCCTCGCCGTCCAGCCCGCATTGCAGCAGACCGCCGTCGACGTCGGCGCGCAGCGCGTCTTTGTCTTTGCAGGGTGTATCGTGCAGGCGCGTACTGCTGCGCTGAAGCTGCACGTAGCTGGCCGTTACCGTTCCTGTCAGTTCCAGCCTGCCGCCGGACAACAGATCCGTCGGCATGGTCGGCATCAGTTCCCTGCACACGCGGTGGTCGGTGCCATCGAGCTCGTACTGGGACCAGGGCAGTCGCCTCTCGAGACGTTTGGCGGCACCGGCGTCCGGCTGCGGCAGACACAATCGATAGACTTCCATTGAAGAACCCAAAACACTACTATGAGGATGATCCTCAACTCGAAGAACCGCAGCGTTGATGTCGGTCTTCAGCGCCTTCTTGGCGGCTTCGCCCAGACAATCCTCCACAACCTTTAGCAAGAAGGTTTTGGTCGCCTCCGGCCAGCTACCGTGACGGGCATGGTGGCGCACCAAACAGCGCTCGACGGCACGAAAATCCGCCGCCTCGCCCGCTACCCGTCGCTCCTGCATGTCCGCCATGCGTATCTCGAAGGTGCCTACCAAGGTCATGGTGACGAGCGCCAGCGCCATCAAAACTTCCGGCAGAGAAAACCCCGACCACCGCGTCCGCATCGCCGTCCCCTTCACCCTAATCCGCCACATCCATCGTCTGGATTTACACCGGCTCGAAAGACAGGACGACGGGGCCGTAGGCTTCCTTCGGCACACCCTCTATAGCCTCTTCGCCCGAACCCCTGCGGTTGATGGAGATGCGGATTGTCTCGGTCGGGGTCTTGGTCTGCCCCAGCGGCGCCCAGAATCTGTCGGCACAGTACAGCAGCAAGTCCTCCGTGGACGGGGAGGGCTTCTTGCCCATGCGCAGCCTGCCCCGTTCTGAGGGATCGCACCTACTCCCGGCGACCTCTGCCGACCTCTGCAGTTTGAGATTCTTCCACCCTACCAAGACGCCGACATCGCGGAATCCATCGTTCGACGGCGGTGGCATCCACGATGGCGAGGACGTCTCGTTCGGCAACCGAACGCAGGCCGCCTCGACATCATCGTCAGGATTATCGTCGAATGCCTCGGCCCCGAGCAGCCGCACATCCCGAGCCAAGCGACCGTACCGAGCAGCTGCAGCGCCGGCCTGCCAGCATAGGGCGGCGCTGGGACTGTCCCTCTTGAACTCGAATTCGCCAGGAATGCCGGCGCCCGCCGCACCCGCCGCGAACTGGGCTTGCTGACTTTCGGAGGGCAGGGAGGGCAGTTCACCACGACCGACCCGCAGTTCCCAGTCGGCACGCGCCCGGCGCAGCGACTGCGCCACCCGCGGTGCCGAATCCTCCAGGCCGACATCCCGCGTCAGCGACATGGCGAAGAGCGAGCCCACCGTGCCGACCACGGCAAGAGCCAGCAACAGTTCCAACACGGACCAGCCTCCGCCTGCCGAAGACCGACCTGTCTTCATATCATCTTCCTTCCTTACGAAACCGCCTAGAGGAAGCAAAGGGTCACGAAACGTCTTTCCAATTGTTGGCCGCTGGTGATGGCTCCAGATAGGCCGAAGTGAACGTCAATCGCCTTGGCATCCAAGACGGAACCCGAATCCGGAATATGCAGATCCACCTCTATCTTTTTGTCGGGTAAAGGAGAAGTACACGCATAGTGAGTGGTTCCCTCAGGGGGAGGCGACAATATTCGCTCTTTACGGGTCACAGGACTGTCACAATCGGGGTGGCAGTACTCGATGGTTTCCCAGGCCTGCTCCAAGCTGCCCAGACTCGTCATCGCAAACGGATTCTCCGGGAACGCCACTATGTCGGTACTGGGGGAACCACCGCCGCTAAATTCCCGATCGACGCTAGGTGGCAGTTCGGCGCAGACCAAGTCCGAAGGCCAATCAGCTGGCTCATCGACCACTCCGATCGCATCCTGGAGAAGCCGGTAAGGCCGGTCAAGCCGGTCGCCTCTTGTGAAACTGTTTTGCCTCACCTCATCTGGATTCGGCTGCCGACCGGCCACGCGCGCCGCGACCATCCCCCTCAGCGATTCGTTCGATATCTGTGCGCATACGCAAACGCCGTCGTCCCGGCAGTAGCCGCTGCTCTGGGCTCTCAGACCACCGAGACTCGATTCCCAGACGGTGCGCTCGAGAGGGGTCAGCAAGTCCGGCAGGCCGTCCGCGGACGACAGCGAAAGCGCCGAAGGGGCCACACGACACCAACCTTCGGGAAGCGAACGGTCGGCGTAGAAGCTAGCCATCGTCCGATCCACCTCCTGGCCTGTTTTCTGGTCCCGTGCCAGCGGATCTTTCAGCGCAGTGCGGTACCGCAGCCTGTCACGCTCAGCCAACCCTACTGTCTCCTCCATCTCCTCCATGAGATCCCGCTGCTTCTTCCGCAGTCCGTCCAGCACACTATGGGCTTGGCAAGCGTCGGCCGGCAGCCGGCACGGACTGTCCCCGGCGTATGCGCAATACGCACGTGCATGGCGGGCCGCGATGTTGAGTGCGTCGGCCAGCCGCTGTGCCTCGTTCGCGGCACCATCGCCGATGCCGTAGCGGAGAGACGCCCCCGCCACAATGCCGAGCGCCGCCAGCCAGAGCAGGACCTCAACCAGGGTGAAGCCCCGACAGATCCAAACTCGCCTCTCCGCTACCATTGGAACCCTGATCATGGCCAAGAGCAACTTCATATTCCTTAAGCATGGATGCCCTGCTAATCAAGCGCCGCCAAACTCACCCGGCTATGCCGACCATCTGATCATTCACATTCAGCTGACCACCGCCGCTGCTGGATGGCGGCGCGCTGGATGGCGGCGCGATGGTAATCTTAACTGCTCCCATAGAGGTTATTTCGGCATTTAGCCCCCGTAATCCATGCGTGAGAGACATTATTGCACCCACAACGGATCCTCTTAAAGGAGGAATCGTGATAGTGAATTCAGCAGGAGCATCACTTGAAGTTATTATGTTGAGTTCGTAGGTTGATCCAAATGGAGTTTTGCACGAATTCTTTGTAGCAATCTGACCACAGTCAACACCGGCATCCTGAATACCGGTGGCCCAAGAGGCTACGGCCTTTTCGCTGGATTGAGTGCTGCTAGGGGGAACAACCTGGAGTCTCTCGGCCTGCATTATCTGTATCTCCCGGATCATTTTGTTGATCTTTACATTGTCTACAGCGCCCTGGTAACCTAGAAATGCCCCGCTCGCTGCCAATGCAGCCACCGAAACGGCGATAAGCACCTCCACCAAGGTGAAAGCACGAGCGGCGTAATGACTACTGTTCCTTCTCATTTCCATACTCCTATGAGACTGCCTCAGTTCTCTAAGCAGATACGCCTTTAGTACCAACATAAATAGTATCAACCAAAATACGGTACCTGACAATAGAAGACCAATACTCCATCTCGCGGCAGATATCAACCACTTTCAGACCCATTCTCCGGCCGGAGAAATACGGCACCGCAGCAACCTACTACCGCGCCGTGCATGCCCCCTGAAGCGGCAGGCAAAATACGGGTATGGCGCGGATGCTCATCGAGCTGTACACGGGCACCTCCCGGTAGTCGCCGGGCCGGCAGTCCAGCGCCGACCACCAGACATTGCCGTGCATGTCGTGCGCCCATGTGTTGGACTCGAAGGAGCCCCACGGGCGGTTCGCTCGTTGGCCCAGCGGCTGTCGCAACCGGCGCGATTTAGTGCAGCCTTCGCCGATCGCATCGCCCCCAGGCATAGGCTACGGCGATGCCGCCCAGGGTGATGCAGGCACCGCGGTCGTGGCCAGACATCATCGATCAGCGACGCCAACAGCCCACCGTGCGCAGTTCATATCGCGTCAGCCTACAATGGTATTGATGTCCAGGATGACAAGATAGATGCCGGCACCGCACAGGGCGACCATCACCATGACCATGATCCGGATTCCCGCGGCAACGACCCCCAGGCGGGTTTTGACCCTCGCCATTAGGTGTTTTCCACAGGTGACCAGGGCGCGGTCGAACTGCGACGAGCGGGACATCAGTTTCAGGTGCAGTATATCAACGCGGAACAGTATGCCGGTGTCCAGGGCCGGCCCCATGTCAATGCCCCGGGCCAACCGACCGAGGACGCGCACAAGATGCATGGCCAAGTACCTGGACTCGCTGCGCCGCAGAATACGAACCGCGTCGCGGAACGCCACGCCGGACAGCATCAGCGTACCGAGGCTGGTCAACAGCCGCGCCGCCATCAGCATCCGGTAGGTCTGGAAAACAGGCAGGTTATCGAGATTGTCACGCAAGGAGCCGCCCAGTCGGGCCAGCATCAGCCGGACGACGCCAACCATTGCTATCAGCGACACTGGCAGCAGTAGCCCCCAGGTAGCCAGCCAACCGGACAGAGTGTGATAGAAGACGAAGAGGGCTGGCAGCAGCGCCATGTCCTTGCCGGCGGCAAGCGACGCGAACAGCCCGCCATGCATGTAGCTGAGCAGAATGCAGATGAAGACAATGAGTGCGCCTGGATACATCATCTCCTTGACAAATTCGGCACCTATGCCGCCGGTACTGAGTAGATGATCGTGGGCGATTTCCAGTCCATTGCTTAAGGAACCACTGGCCTCGCCGGCGCGGATGCTTTCAACAATGTAGGCCGGGTAGTAGCCGACTAGGCCGTCGGCCAGGGAACGACCGCGCTGGAATTGCGCCTCGATATGCAAGGCCAGCGTCTTCTGAATACCGGTGCTGGTCTCAGCGATGAAGGAAATGGCGTACCGCACTGAGATGCCGTCTTTGTTCAAGGCCATCAGGGTTGACAGAAATTCGATTTGGCGGGAGCGGTTGAACGCTAGGCGGGTGCGGTACCGGCGCAGAACATCGCCAGCCCAGTGCGTGAATCGGTTCGCTGTGAACGTATACGGTTCGGCCACCTTGACTGTCCTCCTCTGCGATCCCGCTCAGCCACCCCATCCAGGATGCGTCGCCGTCACCCGTGCGGCAGCCGACAGTGAAGCCGGCGAAGGTTCGCCAGCAGGACACTGGGGATCAAGACAACGGCTTGGCATTCATGCAACGAATCATCGCGTCGACACACGACCTTAGGGTTCCTCGCTGAACAGGAGGTTGAGCACGTACTCGACGTCCAGCGGGCAAACTTGGCCGGTGCGGACCTTGTTCTCCGCGTGGTGCTCGATGGACTGCCAGCCGCCCTTCTGGAGATGCTGCTGCCAATGCAGGATGTCGGCCTTCTGGATGTAGGCGCGGTCGGCGTTGTCCACCCAGATCAGTTCCGCTGCCACGGTGCGCCCGACTACGCCTCCCCGACACGACCGGCAGCCAGCGGGGTTGCGCAACCGCACACCCGGGTCGTCGCCGAAGTATTCCCGCAGCCGGTCGACCACATCCGCGCCATGCACGTCCGCCGCCTCGGGCGCACCAAGGTTCATGCGGCAGCCTGGGCAGGCGACGGGAATGAGTCGCTGGAACACGAGTAGCTTGAGCAGACCGGGATCCGCCAAGCGCTGCGACATGACCCTGAGATCGATGAGGCGGGTGACGATGGAGATGGCCGAATTGGTGTGCAGCGTCGACAGCACCAAGTGGCCCGTGGTGGCGGCCTGCACGACGACATCGGCGGTGGCGTCGTCGCGGACCTCGCCGATCATGATGACGTCCGGGTCGTGGCGCAGGGTGGCACGGCTCAGATGTGCGAAGGAGAGGTTCTCGTTGTTGTCGTTGACCGGTGTTTGCGAGGCGCCCGGCACCAGCTTTTCCGGCGGGTCTTCCACAGTAATGATCTTCAGTGTCTGTGGTACCAGCGCCAGCAGGGTGGCCAGCGTGGTGGTTTTGCCGCTGCCGGTCGGTCCGGCGATGATGATGGTGCCGTGGGATAGCTGGGCCGCCCGGGTGAGCAGCTTGAGGTGCGCCTCGGAGAAGCCCAAGCTTTCGATTAGTGCCACCTGCTCGGTGGAGGACAACAGCCGGATGGTTACATTGTAGCCGTTCAGTTCCGGCATAAGGGCGATCCGGCAGCGCACCTGGGTGTACTGTTCTTGGTACCGCACCAACACGTTCATGGAGGCGTCCATGGGAATGTTCTTGTTCAGGTTGCCAGTTATCGTGTCGGAGGCATCGTTGAAGATGAGGTTGGTGATCTCCTCGCCGGCACTCCGGGTCCAGACGTCGTAATCCACCAAGCTGCCGAAGACGCGAAAGGAGATGCGGGTCTGGTGCCGACGCACGAAGATGTGAATGTCCGAGGCGTCCTGGACCAGGGCGCTTTCGACGATGTCTTGCAGCGTCTGCTGCTGGTTGGTGACAACTCTGTTGCCGTTGTCCACCGCCACGACCGACGCCCCCCCGCTATCCAAGAGATCGAGCACCATGCGGATGACGCTGACGCGGGCAGGCAGCATGCGAATGCGGGGTACGTCAGGCATGCTATTCAACACTGCCCGGCAGGACTGAGTCAGGCCCGGCTCATCCAGCAGGCTGTCCGCCATCAGCAAGGTACCGTCGGAGAGCAGGGCCAGCCGGTGGTCGAAGAACTCCGTCAGCCTTCTCGCCTCGGGCGCGTCCAACACATCCGGGTGTTCGGGCAGGTCGGATATCTTCAATGCTGGCTTCGGCAGGCCATGCCTGCGTGCCAAGCGCACTAGGCGCTCCTCCTCGCTCTCCGCTGGGTTGTCGCGGGCCGGATCCGCGGGGGGATCGGCAACTACAGGCTTGGCAACCGCCATGTTTAGCAGTCTTTCGATGTTCATGTCACTTTCCTCTCCTGGTCGGCAACTACAGGCTTGGCAACCGCCATGTGCCACCCTTTATCGTTCTCGTCAGCAGCGCCACGCTCTATGGCAGCCCACTGCGGACAGAAAAACGGATATCTGCTACCAGCCGCTGGTAACGGCGACGGGTTCGGGGCAATAGGCCGTGGTCAGCAGCAGCCCCCGCTGATCGATGCGCTTCACCCGATAGCGGCCGACTTCGCTGCCGACCGTAAGCCGCAAGTGCCGACCCGGGGCGTCGGCCGCATCGGCCATGGCCATGACGATGGCCGTCGCTGACCCCTCGCCGAGATTCAGATGCAGAAGACTCAGCGGCGGCACCACGCAGGGCGAGGCACCCGGTGCCTGCCTCGCCTGCGGGTACGATTGCCGCTCCTCGACCAAGGCTTCATCGCCGCCGCCGATTTTCTTGTTGATGCTCTCCCGGTAGCGCAGTATCTGCTGGATGCGGGCGAGCTGGACAACGTCGGTGGTGCGGCGGGCAAGGCGGACCAGCGCCTCGGTGTCGCTCGGCAGATCCGGCAGCGCCGAGATGCTGGATGGTGCTGGGGCGATCACTTCGACGGCGACGGGCGGCACATTCGCCTCGGGCGGCTCAGATGACGGCACAGTATTCAATGGCATCTCATCCCCCGGTGGCGATTCGGGCCAGAACACGGCAGGCACGACATACGCCACGGCAATGACAAGCGCTATCAGGACGAACCACTCGATCACCGTTTTCTTACTCATGTTCGTGCTTCGATCTCCTAACTGCCGAACAGCGTCAACTGGACAGCTCCCGACACGTCTTCGGCGATATCCTCGTGGCTGATGTTCAGCCGTTCAAGGCGCAACGGGAGGTCGGCCAGCGCCTCGCCGAGCACCAGCAGCAGACCAGGCGGTCCAGCGAAGGCGATTCGCAAATCCTGCTCCTGCCACTGCCGGCCTTTGAGTACGGTGCCGAACTCCAGTTGGCAGGCGCAGAAGATCATCTCCACCCGCTCCTCCAGGCGGCCCTGGACGCCTTCGAGGGGAACGATCTGCAGCGGCGCCGATCGTGCCGGCAGGCTCAAGTCGACCTCAAAGGTGGGGGATCGCATCTCATCGACAACGTTGAAGCCGTTGTCCCGGGCCCAGTTGCGCACTACCGCCAGCGGCGCCCTTCGAGCACTTTGGCTGAAGGAAAGCTTGTCGTCCTCAACCGTCATGCTAGCGAGGCGCAGGCGCGGCGGTGCGCGTTCGACTCGCAGGTAGAAATCCAAGGCCGTGCGCATGACGATCTCCGGGGGCGGCGAACCAAGAGCCTTGCGATAGTCCGTCCAAGGGTCGCCCCTCTCCTTTGCCTGAGCGATGATCCGTGCGCTGCCGCTATCGGGCCAGAATAGCCAAGCGACTGCCGCCAGCACTGCGGTGGCGACAGCGAATACGGTAATCCTCTTCGCTGGTGACACGACCTTAATCCGTCGCAGCGCCTGGTCCACCGGCGCCAACTGCAACTCCGGGCGATGCACCAGCTCGTCCAGCGGCGAGTTGCTCAGCGGATGGATCTCCTCCACTCGACCGGCCAGATAGCCACTGCCGACGAGACGACCCGCGGCGGCGTCAACGAAGAGTGGATAGCCGGTATCGTCGGCGTCCAGAATGGGCCGCAACTCGACTTCGAGCCGGGACGCCGGCAGGTCCATATCCAGCAGCACCTCGCCTTCCCGCACCAGCACCACTACCACCGTCGGATCGGCCGCCGTACTAACGCTCTCCAGGCACTCGCACCAAATGAAGTTCCGATGGGCTACAACGCCGAGGATCATCTCCCCCAGAGGATAGCCGGACCGGTTGCCGTAACAGGCCAGGATGCGGCCTTCGTGGCGCCGAAAGCATGCGTAGCTGCCGAAGATGCGCACTTGGCGCTTGGCCTCGCGGAAGATGGCCCCGCTGCCCGTCTCGTCGATGCGCATCCGTGCCAGCGCTGCCAGTATTTCCAGGTGGGGTACGCGCTCACGCAGGTTCATGCGTTGCCCTATCCGTGTTGACGTTGGTCATCGTCGGGGGTCGCCTCAGACGATGATGGGCGTCACCAGAATGAACGTCTCGACGGCGCGGTTGGTGGCCCGCTCACTCATCGAGACGACGTTTCCCGAACCTCTCCGCTCGCCGCCGATCTGACGGAAACCGGACATCACCATGGTGTCGCCATCCTTCAAGCGGGTAATCTGCGTGAACGTCTTGCCGGATACCGCCGGCTGCTGGACGGAGGTGCCGGCGGTGCTGAATGAGGCGATGCTGTCCAGGGTGGAAATGTTGGTGGAGACCTGCAGGAATATCTGATCCTCCACCACCGTCGGCAGGAAGAACAGCGTGAAGCCGGATTCGACCGTGCCCGGCGTGAGGGTGACCCGGCTTCGGTCGCGGCCGACGCCGGCTTCCTCGGTGATGGAGGAGGAGGCCAGATAGACGATGCGCGAACTGATGCGGATCTGCGCCACTTGGTTGACCAGCGTGATAGCTCGGGGTTCGGTGACCAGCGTCACCTTGGCTTGGCGGCGCAGCGCTTCGATCAGCAGCTCGCCGGTGGGCTGGTTGATGCCCTCGGATCGGGACGCTTTGAGGATCGGCGGCGGCGAGCCGGCCAGCCGCCCAGCCTGGCCTGCGAAGCTCGAAAGACCTTCGATGCGCACATCACGGGTCAGATGCACCAGATTCCAGTCGATGCCGACGCCCATGCCGTCGGTACGCTGCACTTCGAGCACCTTGACATCGATCAGCACTTGGCGGCCGGCGGCGGCGTTGTAGACGGTGGCCAAGTCCTTGACGGCGTCCACCACCGCCGGCCGGTCGCGGACGATGAGGCCGCCGCCGGCTCGCAGCAGCCGTACCGAGCCCCTGAGTCCGTCCTCGTTCGTGGCCAAGCCCTCGACCACCTCCATGAGGTCTTCGAGGGCTGAAAAGGAAGCCGTGCGTTTGACGAACTCGGACGTCGAGCTGGCACCGCTGATGACATTCCCCCCAGAGACCCCCTGGCCGCCACCGCTCTGGCTGTAGCTCTGGCCACCGCCGGCATTCTGGGGATTGGAACCGATCTCGAATTCCGTATCGCCGGGCGGCAGCACCAGTTCCACGAACTCAGTCACCAGCGCTTGCCAGATCAACCGCTGCTCTTCAATGCGGTAGGCGTAGCCGGTCAAGGCGACGAGTTGCTCCAGAAGACCGCCGACAGTGCCCTCGAAGCGGTCCAGAGGCACCCTGATATCGGGGTCTGCGCCATCCCGCCAGGAGATCACCTGGGCGGCGGGCACATGCTCGCGCAGAATCTCCCGCAGCGGCAGCGACGGCATCCCCAAGGTGCCGTAGAACGCCACTCGATTGCCCATCCAGGTCGGTGCTGGCGCCAGTGGCGTCAGATCCGGCGGCGGCCGCTGCACTCGTCGGACGATGGGCTCCTCCGCCCAGATCCAACCGCCGGCACGCGCCTCTTCGATCTGCATGTCGGCACGTTCGTGAAGGCGTTCGGCCCGTGTCCGGCTGTCCAGCGCACCCGGTAGCGCACAGCCGCTCAAGACGGCTGCGAGTACGGCCAAGACGACCCCGGAGAACCTCACGAGTACGCCGTCCATAGCCTGCCCAAGAGCGAATTGGGAGGAATCCATCTAGCCTAGCCCCATCGATCCATCCGGCTGACCCAAGGCCAAGCCGTGCATGCGGCTCTGGGCGCCAAGGCGGCGCGGTGTTTCACTTTCAGTCCCTCCTGATCTCGATGCCGCTTTCGGGTGCCGCTTGAGGGTCGGCCCCTTGCCGAGCCAATGCTGTCACTTGATGCATGTCGACGCTTGGCCTGCCGCCGACGCGGACGCGCCGGCGTTCGCGCCGGGAAACGAAGATGTTCTGGTTGCCGACGACCAGTTCCGCCTTCACGGGATAGGGCTTCAGCAGCGCTTCCAGCAGATCGTCGAAGTTGGCACCCCACAGCCGATAGCCGGCGTGGATGCGGAAATCGGGCGCATCCCATCGGGCCAAGGTCCAGCCCTCCCGGGTGGCGAGCCGATCCACGTTGCGGTTGAGGCGGCCCGGGCGGATGTCGAACTCGATACCTTGCGGCTGGGCATCGGCCAGCGGTTCTGGCACCAAGGCTGCCTCCGCGGGGCGCGGCTCGCCCGTCTCGCCGATTTCTTCTTTGGCATCGGCGGCCGGCAGCAGGTCGACCAGCGCGATTCCAGAACAGGCCGCCAACGGTGTGCAAAGTGCGACCGTCGCCAGCGAAGTCCAAAGCAGGCGCGACAGGCCGCGGCCTCGCGGCAGCGTCCGGCAGTGCCAAGATATCCCGGACGTCGGGGCCGGCCCGCCTGTATCCGGATTGTCAAGATCCACTGCCATCCTCCTCTTCTTCCTTCTCCTTTTCCTTTTTGTACTGGCAATCGCGAGGCGGGAATTGGACAACCCTTCCGTCCGGCAGGGTGAGCGTGAAGTCGATCGTGTCGTAGTGCTCATCGCCCTGCGTTTCCTCCATGAGCACATCCACTGTCCAGGCACCGGGCTTGCCGCTGGCGCCTATGCGCGTCACGCTTGCCGGCGATACCGGACACTCTCCCGCGTCGATCTGCAGTTGGCTGCCGCCGGGGGGAGGATTGTTGTACAGATCGGCGATATGCAGCTGGTAGTAGCCATGCTCCAAGGTACCGTTGAATTCAAATTCCCCGTTGCGGTTGGCGATCAGCAATCGTTGATCGCTCGAACTCATCACGAGCACCAGATCCTGCCGCACTGTGACGGGCATGCGCTGGCAATCACGTCCGTCCAGTTCAGCGGGGCACAGGCTGCCGTTGTAGCGCTTGTCGCCCTTGCTGTAGGCGGCGTTGCCGTCGAAATCCTGGAATTCCTCCTCCATGCCGCTGGCGCAGTCCGCATCCGCGACACCCTTGCAGGGATTGACAGCGGGGTTGAAAACCTCGTCTTCGTTGTGATCGATGAAGGCTTCCGGCAAGTCGTCCCATTTTTCTCTGGCGCTATAACGGCCGTCGCCGTCGCTGTCGACAAAACTCTCCTCGCCGCCGGACGCCGTGGCCAGAATCGTGCTGCGACCGCCTAGGAACAACGGGTGCAAGGGCTCCGGACACGGGCCTTTCCAGCCGGTGTTGGGACATGCCGTGTTTTCCACGGTCGGCGTCAGATGCGCGTAGTTCAACGACTGGCGCGGTTCCTGGCTGCTCCAGAGTACGCAACACTGGCCTGGCACGCCCATCCCACCCCCCTCGGCCGGCTTGCAGTCTTGGGTTTGCGCCACGCCGGTGCGGCAGAATGCGTCAATGGCACCGTACTCGGTGGTGAAGTTGACCGTGGTGCCGTCCAGCACCGGGTTGTTGAAGTGGTCCGCCAAGCGCACCGTGACCGGTACCTTCAAGCCGTCCGTGTCGCCGCCTGCGACATTCGAAACCGGGGCGGTCAGGGACATCGAGTTCTGGTCGGGTATCCAGGACGACACCAGAATCTCGTCGGACAGGGCGCTGTACCGGATGCCGTCCACCTCGATGGCGGCACGTACGCGGGTGCTGTCGGCCAAGGGGCCTGCACGGACGAAGATCGAAACCACGCCGTCTTCATCGGGTGTTGCCCGGTGGTCGGGATGCCACTCGTTTCCGTCCGCGTCCACCAGCGCCAAGCCGGTCAGATCGGAGGTAAGGCTGAACTCGACTGCGGGCGGCTCGTCGTCGATCGCGCCGACGTGGCTGACCGTGAACACGACTTCGCTCTTTTCCGGTCTGCCACCGCCGTTCCCGAACGAATCGCCGGTTCCCGACAGGAACAGATGGTCGTGGGTCAGCCGAGCGAACTCGATGGTCGGAACGACGAATTGGTCGGTGAACTCGATTTTGCCGGTGGCTTCGGCCGGGCTGATCGGCTCCAAGCTGGCGGTGACGATGTCGGCCTCCGGCTCGTCGCAGTCTTCGGCCTTGTAGTCGGCGATGGCGTGGCCGCGCAGGGTCGTCAAGTCATCGGGAAGCAGCATCGCCCGGGGCGGGTGGCGGCGGGAGCACAGACTGCGGAGTTGGATCCTGATCGCCTCATCCCGCACCGGTTCGTCGTCCGCACCGAACACCATGAGATCGAGCTTGGTGGCGCCCTGGCGACCGAGCTTCGGCGATCCGACGCCGATCTTCTCTTCCTGGAAGCCCTTGCCGTCGAAATAGCCGAGCTTCACCGGCGCCGCTTCCAGATCGAGTTCGACATCGGCCGCGACGGTAGCCTGCCCTAGGTCTTTGCTGTTCGACACCGCGACGACGGCACGGCGATGCCGATCGCTGGCCGGTGTCGCAATCAGCCTTGCGGTCGCCTTGCCGGCAGCATCGGTGACCACCGACGGCGACTCGGGCTCGATGTTGTCGCCGACCAGGAACAGCACGACATTCTGCGAAGGCTTGGGGGAATCGCCGGCATCGGTCAGCGTCACGTGCAGGGTCGCCTTGCCGAGAATGGGCAGCGTCTCCAGAGCCGGCGCGTCCTCGTCCGCACCTTCGGCCGTTACCTTCACGCCGAGTCGTGGCGCTGGCGTCGTCGCGGCGACGAACTCGATCTCGCCCGTCGCCACCTCGGAACTGACCGGCGCGAGGCTCGCCGTCACCGTGTCCGTCCCGCTGCAGCCCAGCGCCGAGTAGTCGAAGATCGCCTGCCCGCGGCTGGTCGTCACGGTCTCCGGCAGCGCCGCCTTGGGCGGAGTCGCCGCGGCGCAAAGGCTGTCGAACCGCACCGCCAGCGCCTCTTCCACGAGAACGCCGTCCGCGTCCGCCACCGCTAGGCGGAACTCGGCGACGCCGTTGGACGCCAGTCTGCGCGGGGAGACGAGCATTTCCCCTTCGACGAACTCGCCGCCGGCGCCCAGATGGCCGAGCCGCAGGTCCGCCTCGACCACGGCGAGGGTGGCCTGAGCGGTGGCTTCCTCGCCGTATGCTACCGTGACGGACGCCGACCCCGGCAAGCTCCGCACGGTAGCCTTCAGCCGCAAGGATACTTTGCCGGCGGCGTCGGTGCGGCCGGTCGGCGACTCGGGCTCCACGTTGTCGCCGGTGAAGGACAGCAGAGCGCCCTGCCGGGGCTCGACGCCGGTGAGCGTGGCCGTCAGTTCCGTCTCGCCCAGGATCGGCAGATCGGCCTGCGCCACGACAACCGCCAAGTGCGGCTTCGGGCGCGTCTCTTCGGGCAGCAGAGACGGATCGGGCGCTGAACAACCGCCAGCAAGCACCAACACGACAAGACCGAAGAAAGCGGTGGCATTTTTATCGACGCACTTCATAACGCGTACCTCATACTTCACGCGCATGTTCGCTTCGTCTGGAGATCTGCGCCCAACCTGCGTACAGCACACAGGCTGGGTACACAAACCCTGCCAGCGTTCTAAAATAACGTGTTCGCGGGAACTTTGCAAGCAATAGCGACGCGGGTTAGCGCGTCGGTTTGAATCTGTGCTGCCACGCTGAACCATCCAACCAAAAGATGTAGGGATTTGGACGTCTCACTAGCAGCTATATGTAGATGTAGTGGTGGCGTAATGGTGCGGTCCATCCGAGTTTCAAACCGAACCGCTACCCGACCCAGGGCAGACGTCACGCGGGGTGGTCGACGGTCTTCGACCTGGAGTCCGTCGCCGTTCGGGAGGCTGCCCAGGAGCGAGGCATGGTCGTCGTCATTGAGGCGCATCCATGCCCGGCGCTGTCAGAGGCGCCGCATCCGAATGCGGCCATGTCCGAGAAGCCTTGCCATGACGGGCCAGCGCCTCGCCTGCCTAGGTAGACAGCGTACGCCAGTGCCTGAAACCGATTTGGCGACTTGGAGATCCCTGGAGCCTCCCAAGGCTGGAACAAGGGAACGGGCTTCAACAGACAGGCCCGCACATCGCAACGCTACTGGTAGCGGCGGCGGATGTCGTTCAGCTTGGCATCGAGCTCGGCACGGGGCAGGTAGCGGCCGCGCACCATTACCGCGGCGATGGCGCGGGTGTGGACAATGTCCGCCAGCGGATCGTCGCGCAGCACGATGAGGTCGGCCGCGCGTCCCGGCGCGATGCTGCCCCGAACATCGGCGAGGCCGAAGAACCGCGCCGGAGCCGTGGTGCCTGCGGCAATGGCCTCGAAGGGCGTGAGGCCGGCGGCCACCATCGCTTGCAGTTCGCGGTGGATGGAGAATCCCGGCACGTTGAATATCTGCGGCGAGTCCGAGCCCAGGAGGACAGGAATGCCGGCCTCGTGCGCGGCACCAATCAGACGCTTGCGCAGGGCGAGAAACGCGACGGCGGACTCGGGTGCGAAGCCGCGTTCGGAATCGGCAACGGCGCGGGAATAGGCCTGTCGCATGGTCTTGGGCAGGTAGGCGTATTCTTCCCGCGCTTGCAGCTCCGCCAAGGGCCCGGTGATGTTCTCCAATAGCGTCTCCGTGGGCACCAGCGCCGCGCCGGACGCTTTCAGCGCCGCCAGCAGCGGCGCCATGCGGGCTTCTTCGACAAGGGAGACGAGGTCCGCGCCGAACCAGGAAGGAGAGCGGTTCGCCAGCCGCGCCGGTGCCACCAGAGTTTCGATGAAGCCGTCGAGATGGTCGATGGTTTGCTGGCCGGCTTCCAGGCTGTCGAGCAGGCCCACCGCGGCGGAGACATGGCCGGCGAAGGCGATGCCCTCCGCCTTGGCCGTGCCAGCCAGCGCGGCGAACTGCTGCTGGGACAGCCCTGGATGGATCTTCAGGAAGTCGTAGCCGGCCGCCTTCTGCTCTCGTACGCGCCGCACGGCTTGGAAGACGCTGTGGATACTGCCGCCGCTGAAAGACGGCCCGGAGATGGTCAGCGCCGGGCCGAGGATTTCGTGGGCGGCAAGAGCGTCGCGCAACGGCAGATGGGAGGAATGCCCCATCATGCCCCGCGCCCAAGTGATGCCGCCGGCCACCCACAGGAACAGCACGTCGTCTCGGTAGCGGGGCGCATCGAGTCGAGGCGCGGGGACATGGGCATGCATTTCCGCAAGCCCGGGGATGACGTAGCGGCCGGCGAGGTCGATGGTGCGGGCATCCGCTGCCGGCTCTCCGGCGACGAACTTGCCGTCGCGCACGACGACGGCTATGGGCCGGTACTCGGGGCCGTCGAGCATGGTCAGCACGCGGCCGTTCCGCAGCACGAGATCGTCGGCGGCGACGGCGGCGGCCGCGAGGCTGGCGACGAGCGCCGTCAGGAATCCGCGCTTGGCCGTCCTCCGCTCGGTCCCCGACTGGAACGCTCCCGTCGAGTCTTCTTCGAGGTCGGGATCGACAGCGTGGATGCGGTGCCGGCGATTCCGCCAGCCATGGCACCGACGGGCGGCAATGAACAGCCGACCGAGCCAGGTTGCCGAGCGCTTGACGAGCTTGCTGTTTCGATTGACCACGGCGGCATCGCCTGGATCGACTATGGCGCTAGCGGCAGTATAGAATCGACGGCTTGCGAACGCGAGGATTGCCCATGGCCGAGCGGCAGTTGATCTTCTCCGAATCCGAACTGCTCTCCGAGCACGACTACGCCGCGCCCCACGAGATCGCCGGGCAGCGGCTGCATGGCGGCTTCGACGCCGACGGTCGCTATGTGCCGCCGCGCTCGAAGGGGCGGCGCGTCGCCATCGAGAACTGGAGCGCGGCGCTGCGCGAACGCGGCGGCGACCTGCTGGCCGCGGATTCGTCGCTGCTCACCGGGCCGCGAGTGCCCAACCCGCATCAGCAGCGCCTGCTGATGGAGAACGGCGTCACGCGGCCGTTCTGGAACAGCCTCACCATCACCGGCAAGATCGAAGGCCGCGGGCGCATGATCGCCGACATGCCGTTTCCGGATTTGCAGGTCATTATCGTCGAGGACATCGGCGGCATGGCGCTCGGCCATTTGCGCAAAGGGCTGCTCAAGGCGCACGGCCTCGACGAGGGCGGCGAGCGGGGGAGCGCGGAAGAATACCCCTCGCATGAAACACCCGGCGGCCACGACGCGATGTGGTTCGTGGCCCGGGATCTCGCCTTCGGCCCGAACGCCCATCCCGACCTCGAACCGCCGGGCACGATTGCGCGGCCCGAGGAGGGCGAGCGGCGCATGCCGGAACTCGAGCTGCCCTACCAGATGGCGCTGAGCTTCCTCATGAACCTGCTGCTGATCGAGTTCCGCGCCGAGATCGGGTTCGCCAGCGCCCAGGAGACGTTTCGTACGCCGACGTTGTTTCCGGACCGTCGCGCCGCCGCCGAACAAGCCGCGGAGGTCGTGGAACGAATCCGTACCGACGAGAAGATCCATGTCGAATCGCTGCGTCTCTATCTCGGCGAACTGCGCCAATTGACCATAAGGACCGTCGCTGGCGGCACCATTCCCGGCGCCAAGTTGATCGACCGCTTCTGGACCGGACTGTTGCGCTGGGCTACCGTCGAGCAGCCGCGCCTCGCCGCGCAACGCCTGTACGAAGGCATCAAGGAGCATATTCTCGCCGCCGCCGACAGCCAGCGCCTCCTGCGCGAGTTCGACGCCTTGGCCGACCCGGGCTACGCCTTAGCGTCGGGCTAGCGGCAAAGCGAACTATTCGCGCCTCGCCCGCGACTCAGAGACGCAGAGGCCGTCTTCTGCCCAGCAATTCCCGCCGATTGGGAATTGTTGAAGGGATCGGAGGGTAGAGAGCATGGGAAAAGCAGTTTTCGCAAACTTTTCGTCTGATATCGACACGACAACCGCGATTGAGTCGGCGACGGGTGGGCGACGATGGCCAAGCGGACCGAATCCGAGACTGCCTCGCCTGACGCGCTGCCCCTCCTGGCCGACCTGCTGCCGCCCAGGACGCCTGGATCGATGAGGCGTACTACGGCCCACGGCAGCCCACGGCCCACAGCAACCGCCTGGTCGAGTTCACCGACGACCGCATCGAGAGACTGCCCATGCTCACGCCCACATGCAGTGGCCCAGCATGACACTGGCAGGTTCCATCTAACCTGCTGTTTTAAAATATTTTTCAAGCAGAAGACCAAAAGATATGCCGAAGGCGATTGCGATGCCACTTCCTCAAGATGTTCTTCTCGCCCATGGAGAAGTCCATGATGCGTTTGATGGTCAGCGATCCCGCCATGATTCGCGTCTAGAAGCTGCTAAGGGCTTCATCGGAAGCCTGCTCCAGGCTTGTGACAAGCCCGCGGCCGACTTCGAGGCTGCCCGCTAGGCCGAGGCCATCCCGCTCAACGTCCTTCCGCCCCAGCCCCCGACCTCAGCGGCCATGTCGAACGCAACACCTAACCCCGGGCACCGAGTTCCGGCCGGCCAGCAGGACGTCCGGGATGCCAACGAGATGCTCCACGACCATCTCGACGACTGCCATCGCATACGGCCCACCAAGGCCAGGGCATGTCGACCCCGGCCGGATTCATGGCCGAACGGGACAGGGCCGCCTGAACCGAAAGTTCCGAGATGTAGTGACTCCGTTCACCCCCTTGACATCTCGGCAGGAGTTCTCAAGACTGAGTACATGGTCGAAATGATCGGATGCTCGACAGTCCCGCCTGCTTCCACGGATGGGCTGGCCCCCCTGCTGGCCGACCTGCTGCCGTCCCAAGGCTATTGGAGCGATGATGCGTACCTGTGGCTCACGGACCAGAGCAACCGCCTGGTCGAGTTCACCGACGGCTGCATCCAGGAACTGCCCATGCCCACATTCGCGCATCAAGCCGTCCTGCTGTTCCTCTACGATCTATTCCGCGACTACTTGCAACCGCGTGGCGGCATCGTGATGGTCGCCGCACTGCGGATGCGCCTGCGCGAGGGCAAGTTCCGCGAACCCGACCTGCTGCTGCTCCGCGACCGCGGGGATGCCCGCTGCCAGGACCGCTACTGGCTGGGCGCGGATCTGGTGGCCGAGGTGGTCAGCCGGGATAACCCGCAGCGGGATCTGGTGGAAAAGCGCCTCGACTACGCCAAAGCCGGCATTCCCGAATACTGGATCGTCGATCCCCGGTTCGAGACCATCGCCGTGCTGGCGCTGCAAAGCGGCACCTACGCGGAGCACGGCGTATTCGGACGCGGCGCAACCGCAACGTCGGCACTGCTCGACGACTTCGACGTAGACGTGGCCGCGGTGTTCGACGCCCCGGCATCGGGCGCGTGAAGCGCTAGGCAGCCGTCGCCCGCGCTCCATAACGGCCACTGCACGACGTCGCTCGTGTCGTTCAGGAACCAGCGTCCAGGTTGGCGGCACCGGGTTCCAGCTGGATACGCAGCTTTCGCGTGCCTCTTCGATGCCCCGTATCAAGTCGGCAACTTGATTCCGTGCTTCCAGGCCGAAACAATCGCCCAAGGTGTCCGCCCGCTCCTGGATCTGGACTGAGAAAGTCTTCGGCACATCGTTCACGGCTTTCGCGGTGTTGTCTGTGCGCTGTTCGCCAAGGCGGGTCGCAAGGCCGAGCGGGCGCGGGTACTGTTCCCGACCTTCCTCTTCGCCAATTGGGAGACGCCCGCCGAGCCATCGCCTTCCGGCACCACGGCGAACTGACGGCCCCGGACGCCTCCGGAATCCTTCGTCGCTTCTGGGCGCGAGACGGCAGGGGCTTAGGGGGCGACCGAGCAGCCGCAACACGGAGCATGCGCGACCATGCGAAGGACCCCAGCCTGTCGGGCGCGTCCTCTTCTCATGCGCAGGGGTTGCCGGGCACCATCCGACACCGTGAGCCCCGTTAGCGGGAGGTTCTGTCCTCGGCCTTGCGACATGATGGATGCAGTGCTATTGTCCGTACGGTGCGAGGGGACGCTTCTCGCGAGCGGGAGGCATGGACGGCGCCACGGACAAGAAAGCTCTTCTGAGCGAACTCAAGATCGATCGCGACGCGCCGGCTGGCAACCGTCGGCCGCTGAAGTGGTTCCTGGCCTTGGCTCTGCTCGGCGGCGTCGCCTTCGTTGCCTGGGCGTTCGGCTTGCCGCTTCTGGTGCCGCCGGCGATTCAGGTGGAGACCGTCGTGGTGCGTCCCGTCGTCGGAACCGCGGCTGGCGACAGCGTCCTCGATGCCACCGGCTATGTGGTGGCGCGCCGCCAAGCCACGGTGAGTTCCAAGACCACGGGCAAGGTGATCGAAGTGTTCGTCGAAGAGGGCATGACGGTGCAGGAAGGCCAGCTGCTCGCGGTGCTCGACGACAGCATTCCCCGCGCCCGCTTGGCCCTTGCCGAATCCCAGCTCGAGGCGGCGCGGGCGGCGCTCAGCGAGATTCGCGTCAGCATCCGTCAAGCCGAGCTGGATCGCGAGCGCACCGAGAACCTCGTCGAGAAAGAACATGCCAGCCAAGCGGAGCTGGATCGCAGCCGCCTCGCGGTGGAGGCGCTGCTGGCCCGCTTGGAGCGCTCGGAGCGCGACATCGCGGTGGCCGAACGCTCCCTCGCCGTGCAGCGCCGCCAGCTCGACGACATGAAGATCCGCGCGCCCTTCGGCGGCGTAGTGATCGCCAAGGCCGCGCAGCCGGGGGAGATGATCTCGCCGGTATCCGCCGGCGGCGGCTTCACCCGCACGGGCATCTGCACCATCGTCGACATGGACTCCCTGGAAGTGGAGGTGGATGTCAACGAAGCGTACATCAATCGCGTCTACCCGCAGCAGCCAGTGGCGGTGACGCTGAACGCCTACCCGGATTTCGACATTCCCGCCGAGGTGATCGCCACCATCCCCGCCGCCGATCGCAACAAGGCCACGGTGCGGGTGCGCATCGGCTTCCTGCAGCGGGATGCGAGAATCCTGCCGGACATGGGCGTCAAGGTGGCCTTCCTCGACGACCGCCGACCGTCGCGGACGCCCACCGCGGCGGAGCCGGCAGTGCTGGTGCCGAAAGCTTCGGTGGGCGGCGCTGGCGAGAAGCGCTATGTCTGGGTGGTCGAGGACGACGTGGTGAAACGCCGCGAGGTGGCGACAGGCAGGACGGAAGGGTCGAGAATACGGGTGACTGAAGGCTTGAAGAACGGCGAACGCATCGTCGCCGTACTGGGCGGGCAGGCGCATGCGGACCTGCGCGACGGCGTCCAGGTCACGGTGCTGAACTGAAAGGGGCGCTGAGGGGCGCGAGAAAACGCGGAACAACGCGGAACAACGCGGAACAACGCGGAACAACGCGGAACAACGCGGAATCAGGAGATCAGACAGCCATGGCGGATGTCATTGAGTTGCAGAACGTGGAGAAGAGCTTCACCAAGGGCCGCGAGACGGTGGACGTGCTGCTGGGCATCAACCTGGCCGTCAAGGAAGGCGACTTCCTCGCTCTCATGGGGCCGTCCGGCAGCGGCAAGACGACGCTGTTGAACATAATCGGCGGCATCGACCATGCCACCAACGGCGAGGCGGTCGTGGCCGGCCAGAATCTGAACCGCATGAACAGCCGCCAACTGGCGCGCTGGCGGGCGGCGCACATCGGCTTCGTGTTCCAGTTCTACAACCTGCTGCCCGTGCTGAACGCCCGGCGCAACGTCGAACTGCCACTGCTGCTCACCAAGCTGTCGGCGAAGCAGCGTCGCAAGAACTCCGAGACCGCCTTGGCCATCGTCGGCCTTTCGGATCGCGCCCGGCACAAACCGGGCGAGCTCTCCGGCGGCCAGCAGCAGCGGGTGGCCATCGCCCGCGCCATCGTCGCCGACGCGCCCATCCTGGTCTGCGACGAGCCGACTGGCGATCTGGACCGCGACACCGCCGGCGAGATTCTGGATTTGCTGGAAATCCTCAACCGCGACCACGGCAAGACCATCGTCATGGTCACCCACGACCCGAAGGCGGCGGAGCACGCCTCCCACGTCCTGCACCTGGACAAAGGCCGTCTGGCGCTGGAGAAGGCGGCATGAGCGCCTTCGGCTTGCTGTGGGCGAATCTGCATCGCCGTCCGGTGCGCACCTACCTGACGCTGCTCTCGGTGCTGGTGGCGTTTCTGCTGTTCACCCTGCTGCGCACTATCGCAGTGTGGTTCGAGGGGGCTGGATACGATGCGGCCAGCAACCGTCTGGTGGTCACCGCCAAGTACTCGATCATCGACCTCCTGCCCATCCGCCATGCCGACGCGATCCGGGCGGTGGATGGCGTCGAGGCGGTGACGCACCAGACCTGGTTCGGCGGCAACTATCAGGATCCGCGCAACTTCTTTCCCAAGTATCCGGTGGAGCCCCGGGCGTGGTTCGACATGAACCCGGAGTTCGTTATCGATCCGGAGCATGTGGAGGCATTCGAGAGCATCCGCACCGGAGCGGTGGTGCCCGTCAGCCTGATGGAGCGGTACGGCTGGAAGATCGGCGACATCATTCCCATCGAAGCCGACATCTATCCCATGCGCGACGGCAACCGGCTGTGGCAGTTCGACCTCGTGGGTTCCTACACCATGGATTCGGACATGGAACCGAGCCTGTTCCTGTTCCACTACGACTACTTCGACAAGGCGCGCAGCCACAGCACCGGCACGGTGGGCTGGTTCACCGTTCGCATTGCGGACCCGGAGCAGGCGGCGGAAGTGGCGAGCGCCATCGACGGCTTGTTCGAGAACTCGCTGAATCCGGTGAAGACCGCCACCGAAGACGAGTTCGGCCGCGCCTTCGCCGCCCAGCTCGGCAACGTCGGTCTGATGGCCACCGGCATCCTCGGCGCGGTGTTCTTCACCATTCTGCTGCTTACCGCCAATACCATGGCGCAGGCGCTGCGCGAACGCGTCCCCGAACTCGCGGTGCTGAAGACGCTGGGCTTCTCCGATGCTTGGGTGGCCATGCTGGTGCTGGGCGAATCGGTGCTGCTGTGCGTACTCGGCGGCTTGCTGGGCATCGGCCTGACGGTGCTGCTGGCGCCTGCCATCGACGCCGTCATCGCGTCCACCGGATTCGGCGCCTTCGTCCTCTACTGGCCGGCTGTGGGCGCCGGGGTGGGGGTTGCCGTCCTGCTCGGCCTGCTGGTGGGCTGGCCGCCGGCCCGGTTGGCGAACCGGCTGACCATCGCTGACGCCCTGCGCCGGAGCTAGCGCCATGTGGGGACAGGTGTTCGAGATCACCTCGATGAACATTCGCAACCTGCCGACGCGCCTTGGCAGTTCCTCCGTCATCGTCGTCGGCATCGCTGGCGTGGTGGGGGTGCTGGTGGCCATCCTCGCCATGGCAGCCGGCTTCCAAAGCACCCTGGCTCGCGGCGGTTCCCCGGATCGGGCCATCGTGCTTCGCGGCGGCTCCGACAGCGAACTGTCGAGCGGCATCACTCCGCGGGAGCGCGCCATCGTCGCCAGCATGGAAGGCGTGATGCAGGCCAGCGACGAACTGTATACCGTCGCCGACGTGCCGAAGCGCTCCTCCGGCACCGACGCCAACCTGATCGTGCGCGGCGTCACCCAGAATGCGTTCGTCGTCCGCGACGAGATCGACATCGTCGACGGGCGCAACTTCCAGCCCGGCAAGGGCGAATTGATCGCAGGCCGCGGTGCGCATGTGGAATTCGCCGGCATCGATGTCGGCGCCACGGTGAAGCTGCGGCAAACCGATTGGACCATCGTCGGCATTTTCGAGGCCGACGGCTCGGCCTACGAGTCCGAACTGTGGGTGGACCTGCCGGTGGCGCAGTCCGCGTTTCGCCGCGGCGGCGGGGCCAGCTCCATGCGTGTGCGCGTGGATTCCCCGGAACGCATCGACGAACTCGCCCGGCGCATCGAGGAAGATCCGCGCCTGGACTTGACTCTTCGCTCCGAAGAAGCCTACTTCGCCAACCAGTCGGGCGGTCTCACCGCGACCATCGAGGCCTTCGGCTACGCGGTGGCCGTCATCATGGCCGTCGGCGCCGTGTTCGCGGCGCTCAACACCATGTATTCCGCGGTGGTGACGCGCACTGTGGAAATCGCCACCTTGCGCGCCCTCGGCTTCGGCGGCCTGCCTGTGGTGGTTTCGGTGATGATCGAATCCATGGCGCTGGCGCTGCTCGGCGGCGTCCTCGGCGCTGCCGTCGCCTATCTGGGCTTCAACGGCTTCACCGTCTCCACCCTGAACCAAGTCGCCTTTTCCCAAGTGGCCTTCGACTTCGCCGTCACGCCCGAACTGATGCGCAGCGGGCTGACCTGGGCGCTGGTGCTGGGCTGCGTCGGCGGCCTGTTCCCCGCGCTGCGCGCCGCCCGGCTGCCCATCACCGCGGCGCTGCGGGGCGAGTAACGCGACCGCTTCGCGGCCGCCCCCGATTCCGCTAACGCGGAATCGCCCTCAAGGGAACGCGACTGCTGGCAGTGCGGAACAGTCGTCTAGCTACGCACTCGCACGGCCAGCACATCGCACAGCGCACCGTGCAGAACGGCGTTCGCGGTAGATCCCGTGAGCAGCTGCAGGCCATGCTTGCCGTGGGTGCCGACTACCACCAGGTCGGTGCCGATCTCAGACGCTAGGCCGTGGACCCGGGCGGCGACGTGCCCGGCGATCTCGAACACGTTGTCCTCGGCGATGCCGTAGGTGTCGGCCAAGTGCTCCAAGCGTTCGGTGGCGTCTGCAAGCAGGGGATCGTAGGAGGCGTGGGCGACATTGCACACCGCCAGCTCGGCCCCGCTTTGCAGCGCCACGCGATTGGCTTCCTCCATCACCTGGAACGACTCGTCGCCCAGATCCACCGCCACGAGTATCTTCTTGTAGCCGGGGAGCTCGTCGCTAGGCTCGTCGTCGATGTGGACGGCAAGCACATGGCAGGGCGTACCGTGAATCACGGCATTGGAGGTGGAGCCGAACAGCGCCCGAGCGCCGTGGTAGCCGTGGCTGCCGACCACCACCAGGTCCGCGTTGTCCTCGGCGTAGGCGTGCAGCACCTCGGCGGTGTCGCCGTCGAGGACGCGACGGCGGCTGATGCCGTGCGATGCGCATACCTGCTCCAGGTAGCGATGGACTTGGCGACGCACCGCGGCATCGAGAGCCTCGGAGGTCTCGATGCCGTGGGGGTGGTCGTGGTGCTGCTTGCAGACGTGTACGGCTTCGATGGCCTCGTGTTCGGCTAGCTGGCAGGCGCGGGCGAGAATTGCCCCGACCGCCTGTTGCTGCACGTCGAGTCCCACGAGTACGTGTTGGAAAGCGCTCATCGCCCGGCTCCTTATCCCATGGTGCAGGGTGAAGCTAACGCGGAACCGTGGCTGTTGCGAAGGAACGAATAGCGATAACCACGGCGCCCGTTAGAACCAAAAGGCATGTTGGCTTCGGTTCGCGGGGCCGCCTCAGAAGATGCCGGCCTGCAGCCCCGCCGCCAGGGTCATGCCCAGTTCCCGGCAGGCTTCCAGATGCGAAGCGTCCACCTCGCCGCGGGCGATGATCGGTTCCTGCACTTCCCGGAGCGGATAGCCGCCGGCGATGCGGCGAATGGCTCGCAGCGCCCCGCTGCCGTCGTTGCCAGCGCTGATGAAGATGGCGTAGGGCAGGGATTGGATGCGGCCCTCGACGGGTAGAAGGTGCGGTCCAGGAAGTCCTTCATGCCGCCGGACATGTAGCCGAAGTTCTCCGGCGTACCCAGCAGCAGGCCGTGCGCCCAGAGCAGATCTTCGGGGCCGGCGGCCCGGGCCTGCCGAAGCCGCACTTCGACGTCTTCGATCAGTTCGTCGGCAGCCCCCTGGCAGGCCGCTTCGGCCAGCGCTCGGGTGTGGCCGGTCTGGGTATGGTAGACGATCAGCAGATGCTTCCGGCGGCGGCTATGCTCGACACTCAACGCGACCTGCCCAGGCAGGCCGCCGCAACCATGGAAGGTGGATTCGAGCCCATGGCGGGACACTACCATAGGCGCCGCAAGCGCTCGTCGAGGCCGGCAGCGGCTCGGTTCGACGATGGACGAGCCGAGCGAGCCACTGCGGATGCCACTGCATAGAGCGCTCGATGCCGTCTCATGTCCTGCATTTTTCGGTTGCGCGATGCAGCACGGCGATGCGGATGCATACCGAGCCATTGCCCCGCGCCATCGGTAGCGATCTGCTTTGAAAAATAGTCGGTGAGTGGGTTCGCAGTCGGATAAGCTGCGCTCCGCTGTAGTGGCTCGGTTTGGCGCTGAATGCGCTGCGTCGCACACATTGCACTACATGTAGTAAATATATTCTTACGAAAAACTACATACTGTAGTTGAATGGAGCAGTACGACGACATGGATTCAAACCGACCCGCCACCGTCGAAATGACCGTCGCCCTGGAGGACATCCAAGCCGCCCGAACGCGCCTCGGCAGCGCCGTCGTGCGGACGCCGTTCGTCCGCTCCAGCGCCTTGTCCGCCCAGCTCGGCGCGGACCTCCACATCAAGTTCGAGAACCTGCAATTCACGGCGTCGTTCAAGGAGCGCGGCGCCCTCAATCGACTGCTGCTGCTTGACGAAGCCGAACGCCGCCGCGGCGTCGTCGCCATGTCCGCCGGCAACCATGCCCAGGCGCTGGCCTACCACGGCTCGCGGCTGTGCGTTCCGGTCACTATCGTCATGCCGCGCCACACGCCGAACACCAAGGTGGAGCAGACGCGGGTGTTCGGCGCCGAGGTGGTGCTGCACGGCAGCCGCTTCGCCGAGACCTTGGAGTACACCCGGCAGCTCGCTGCCGAGCGCGACCTCGTGCTGGCGCATCCATTCGACGACGACATGGTGATCGCCGGCCAAGGCACCCTCGGCCTCGAGATGCTCGAGCAGATCCCGGATCTGGACACCCTGATCGTGCCAGTGGGCGGCGGCGGCCTGGTCGCGGGAATCGGTATCGCGGCCAAGGCGCTGCGGCCGGAAGTCGCCATCGTCGGCGTCCAGGCGGAGCGGTTCGCCGCCGCCGCCGATCTCTTTCATGGCCGCAAACCGGCACCGCCGCAACCGGGCACCGTGGCCGAAGGCATTGCCGTCGAAGCGCCCGGCCTCAAGACCATGCCGTTCATCCGCGACTGCGTGAGCCGCATGGTGACGGTGTCCGAGAACACGATCGAACGGGCCATCTTCCTGCTGCTGGAGATCGAGAAGACGGTTGCCGAGGGCGCGGGCGCGGCGGCGCTGGCGGCGGTGATCGCGGAGCCGTCCGTGGCCGTGGGCAAGACCGCCTTGGTGCTCAGCGGCGGCAACATCGACATGATGATCCTTTCGTCGGTGCTGCAGCGCAGCTTGGTGCGCAGCCAGCGCCTGGTGCGTTTCACCGTCGAGCTGCCGGACGTGCCCGGTTCGCTGGCGGCGCTCACCCGGATTCTCGGCGAGCTCGACAGCAACATCGTCGATATCGTCCACCAGCGGGCGTTCGGATCCTCCTCGGTGCGGGCGACCTTGGTGGAGCTGGTGTTGCAGATGCGCGGCGAGGTGCAGGTCCACGCGGTGTTGCAGTCGCTGCGCGAGGCCGGCTACGACGTCCGGTTGCAGTGAGGTCTGGCGTCGGGGCTTGAAGCCATCCCGAACATCGCCCTGAAGGCGGCAGCCAGCGGGCGGCGACTTGGCAGTCGTCAAGTCGCCGCGCCATGCCCATCGTCCAAACCCGCAAGCGCCTGCATCTCTATGGCGACCGCCAAGTCGCCCGGCCCATAGCCGAAGATTCCCGCATGGGAGTCATCGTCGTCGAGGGGGCAGTGGCGGATATCCAGCGCAAGCCCAACGCCGTCCTGCACGGCAGCCTTGACGAAGCCGACATCGAGGACAGCCAATCGGCCATTCGGCCGCAGCCGGTAGCCCTTCTTGCGCAGCGCTTGCCGAACACGAGCCACCGCTTTTCCCTGGTCGCGTTCGTCGAAGTACTCGAGCCAGTTCGCCGAGAAGTGATCTTCGCCTTCCCGCAGCGCGAATGCGCTCGCCATCGGCCGGCCTTGCGTATCCACGGACGATGGCTTGCAGTACCGAGCCACGTGGTCTTCGTCGGGAAGCGGCCGGCCCGTCATCGGCGATCCAAGCGGCAGATGGAAGGTACCTCGGCCTTCCATGCATCTTCTGCGGCGAGAGTACCGTTTACGGTCAGTCGCTCGACGCCCTGTTGGCATGGGCTGGAGACAGCCGCAAATCGAATGTTCCGGGAAGGGAGGAATGCCATGACGAAGATGCCCGTGCTTGCGTGGTGGGCCGAAAGGCAGGAAACCGCCATTCCGCATGGGCCAAGCGGTCGACGCCGCCGATTTCGGGATCGGGCAATCCCGGCTCGCGCAGCACAAAGAGCGCCATCTGCCGAAGCGAATCCAACGTCATGGGCAGTTCATCCGGATTTTCTTGGGCGAGAGTAGGGAGATCGTCGAGACGGTCGACGACAGCAGCGCGACTGCCACGCCGCAACATCGCCCCAATCACCTTGCCATTCGATGTGGCTGCGAACGGCCCGTACTGCACAGGTCGTTGCGTTCTGGGCCGCTCTGCCGGCGCTTGGGGGCTTGGCAGCCTGTTTCCAGCGACGGCATCTGGCCGTTCTGGACGGCCTGTTTCGGTTGCGTCGGCTCGTTCTCGCCGATGTGTGGACGAGATGCGTCGTCACTCCTCGGCGGCCCGAGGTATCGGTAGAACCCGTGCTCCATCCGCTCAAACTGGTCGCTCTTCAGAACTTTCTTCAGAGGGGCCGCTACTTGCGCTGTCGTGGTCTGCCGGCCGCCCTGCTCGGAAAACTCGCTTTGCAGCCTGCCAATGATCTCGTCGCGTTTGTATATCTTGTCTGGGCTCGGCACCCGGGGGAGAAGCGTCCTGAACGCTGGAATCCCAAACGGTCTACGGACTAGCGTTTCCATCAGCAGAGCCATGCTCATACTTCCTTTGATTGGGTGATCGGTTCACCGGAGCCGAGAAGGACAAAAAAGATCGGAAAGAATGTCAAAGCAAAGAAGACTCTCGGTGGCAGGATGGGCCTTCCCCTTGCTGCGGAGACGGCGCTGCCCGATGGGGCCTGCTTCGCACCCGAGGGCACCCACTGCTACATGTTCCAGGTGGGCGCCGGCGAGACGCGGATCGAAGTGCTGATCGCCGTGGTTCCCGAAGCCGGAACCTGCCGGTACTGGCAGCGCTTCGGTGCTGGACTGCGCCATCGGGGCGACGCTTGCGACGATGTGGCCCGGTTGCGGGCGCGAGGCATGGGCAGATCGACCTCGGCGACGCCTGGGCGGCGATACCGCCTCGCGGCTTTCTTCCATCCGAAGACCGCTGGCGGCATCCTTACCGAACTGGTGCCGGCCCGGTGAATGGATGATCCCTGCTCAGGAGGCACAAGGGGTCCGAGTCGATCTCAGCGGCCTTTTCCATCCGAAAACCGCCGGCGGCGTCTCCGCCGAACTGGTGCCGGCTAGGCGATTGGCAGGTAGGGCCGGGCTTGTCGGTCTGAGGCGGCAGCTCTGCGCGGCAGCGATGGACGACAGGGCGCTTTACTCGATCATCCCTTGACCGTGGCCACCACATCCGCGTAGCGGTCCAGCAGCGGCAGGACGGTATCCTCCTGCTCGGAGGGCAGGCTGAAGATCACGTGGTCGAAGCCCTGGTCGATCCTTCCAGCCAGCCGTTCGGCGTCGGGCGGTGCGCCGAACAGCGCCAAGTCCAAATCCTCCACCTTGCGACCCTTCGCGTCGAGTGCCGCTTGCAGGCGTTCCATGTTGCCGGAGCCCAGGCCGCCGATAGGCATCCAGCCGTCGGCGTAGTCGGCGATGCGGTCGAATACCCACTTCGAGTTGGCGCCGATCCAGATCGGCGGGCCGCCGGCCCGCACCGGCTTGGGGTAGGACCAGAGGGGATCGAAGTCCACATGCTGGCCGTGGAACTCGGCTTCGTCGTGGTTCCAGATAGTGCGCATGGCAAGCACCTTCTCGCGCACGATAGCCCAGCGGTGCTGGTAGTTGGCGCCGTGGTTCTCCATTTCCTCGCGGTTCCAACCGGCACCGATGCCGATGACGGCGCGGCCTGCCGAGATCATGTCCAAGGAGGCGATCTCCTTGGCCAGAGTAATGGGGTCGCGCTCGATGACCAGGCAGATGCCGGTACCGAGCAGGATGCGCTCGGTGACCGCGGCGGCAGCGCCGAGGGCTACGAAGGGATCATGGGAGTGCCAGTACTGCTTCGGCAGTTCGCCGCCGCCGGGGAACGGCGTGGCGCGGCTGGCCGGGATGTGGGTGTGTTCGGGAAAGAACAGGCTGTCGAAGCCGCGTTCCTCCACCGCCTTGGCGATGGCCACGGGCTGCATCGAATAGTCCGTGGGGAACAGGGTGACGCCGAACTTCGCGTTATCGATTCCGCCGAATGCCATGTCGGTCTCCTTGGCCGGATACGGTGCAATTTATATGCTTTCTTGCACTTGCCTTCCACTCGAATCCAAATCCGGACAGTGGCCCGGTTTGACTTTGGATCAGTCGCGCCGCTAGGGATGCCACTACACATGCCATTCGATACCGTCTTGTACCCGAGCATACTGTGGTTGCGTGATGCAGCCTGACGGCGTGGATTCAAACCGAGCCACTACCCCAATACGGATAGCGGCCTAGTTTGAATCTTTGCCGCCGTGTCGAACAGTTAATACGCAATACGTAGCGGCATGAAAGGATACCCTACTGTACGTGGGTTGCGGCGCGATGGTTCGGCATCATCTGATTTCAAACCGAGCCACTACCCCAATCCGTGCGGCGTTGGTGCGATGCGGGATCGGCATGGCCCTGTCGCTCATCGACGCTATCTGCGGGAAGCCGCGGCGACAGCTCCTCGCTGCCCTCGAACAGCTCCTTGATCGTGTCCAAGAGCAAACTCTTGCCGAAGCGCCGTGGACGGGAGGGGAAGTAGTACGCCCCGCTCCGTCAGCTCCCAGATGAAAGGCGTCTTGTCGACGTGGCAGCAGCCTTCCTCGCGGATGCGCCGGAACGTCTCGATGCCCAGCGGCAGTTTGCGCTTGTCCATCTTCCGCGTCTCCTGTTGCCGCACCACGGGGCTTTGGCTCGATTGTACGTCTCGCTGTCCTCCCGGCTGTCGCGATCAAGCAGGAATCCTGCCCGCATCTCCGCTAGCAGCATGGATACTCAGATATTGGAGAAGTCGCCGTGGCGGCCGGCGCCCTCGTTGAAGCGGCTGGCACCCTGGATGGCCTCGCCGGACATGATGACTTCGCGCCCCAGCAGAGTTTCCTGCTGCAAGGCTTCGTGCAGCGGCTTGCCCCATTGGGTGAGCACCGAGCGGCGGTCGCTGCGCAAGCAGCGCTGCGGGAACCGGGCTAGGGATTCGGCCAGCTCCACGGCGCCGTGCAAGGCTTCGCCGGCGTCGGTCAAGCGGTTGGCAAGGCCCATCCGCAAGGCCTCCTCGCCGCCTACCCCGCGGCCGGTGAGAATCATGTCCATGGCGTGGCTCTGGCCGATCAGCCGCGGCAGGCGGATGGTGCCGCCATCCACCAGGGGCACACCCCAGCGCCGGCAGTAGACGCCGAAGGTGGCCGAGCGGGCGGCGACGCGCAAATCGCACCACAGCGCCAGTTCCAGTCCGCCAGCCACCGCGTAGCCTTCCACCGCCGCGACCACTGGCTTGGACAGCGCCATGCGGGTCGGACCCAGCGGCCCGTCGCCATCGAGGGCGACCCGGTTGCCGTGGCCGGCGGCGACGGCTTTGAGGTCCGCCCCGGCGCAGAAGTGGCCGCCGGCGCCGGTCAGTACGGCCACCCTTCGGCGCCGGTCGGCATCGAAGGCGCGCAACGCCTCAGCGAGGGCGGCGGCCGTCTCGTGATCGACGGCATTGCGGACTTCCGGCCGATCGATGCTGATGACCAGCAGATCGCCGTGCTTCTCGGTTCGGACGGTCATGGCGCCTCCTGGGAATGTGGCGTTGGTATGGTAGCGTGTTCGCCGAAGGCGGTCGCCAGCGGGCAGATGGTCGCTCGGCAGGCTGTTTGGGGCGCGAAACGACGCTGAAATCGGAAAGGGTCGCATCGTTTTTAAGACTTTTTATTCATATAAAAGGCAGTTCTTATAACCAAAAATAGGGAATTCAGCCTGAAATTGGGATCAAAGCGGGCAAATCGGTATCTTCGGCGTCACTGGAGGCAACAAACAGCCAGATATCGATGACAAGAGTGTTGAATAACGATGTCGATTCGCAGACTATCGGCTACAGGCTCGGTTGGAGGCAGTTGGAGGGACGCTCGACAATGCAATACGCGAACGCAATCATCGCCGTGGTGCTGTTGGCACTGGCGCTACTCAAGCTGGACGACCCAGCGGAGGCGTCCATGTTCATTCTCGGCGCCGCGATTGCCGCGATTGCGTTCAAACACTGGCTCAATGCCTGGACAGTGCGGCTGTTGGCGGTTGTCGCCGCCGGCACGTTGTTCTACTATTTCTGGAGCTTCTTCTCCCTAGTGCCCCACTTGCAGCCAGACTGGTACTGGCAACCCCGGGCCATTGACGCGGTGGGACTGCTGTTCGCCGGCTTCGCGATGATCCCCGTGCTATCGGAATACAGCTGTCGAATGAAGGCCAGCGCGATGTGCGAACGCGGTCGTCGCCAGTTCGAGGAACGAAAACCACTCCTCGCCACTCTCCGCCACTTCCGAACCTCCCGCCCCATCCCCTAGAATCCCACCCACGCCAACCACACTAGCTGTACTAGCGGTGCTCGGCCCCGCGGGCGACCGCAAAGCGGTCGCGTCGTCAGCTTCCAGGAACGAGAGTGCCTGCTCGCTATTCCTGCCCTTTCCGAATCTCCCCGTCCCCTGGAACTCCACCCACGCCAACGACACTGGCTGCACTCTGGTGCTCCGCTGCGCGGAAGCGATTTCGCATTGGCGCAATCAGGGGCGACCGCAAAGCGGTCGCGTCGTCAGCGGGTTTCGCGGCGCAGCGCGGGCATCACCTCGTCGAGATACGCAGCCAGGGCGTCCTCGTTCCAAGGCGAGCGCAGGACGATGTTGACGGCATCGGCACCGCCTTCCACATACGCCATCACCTGATCCAAGGCCGCATCCGGGGTACAGAGCAGGGCACCGGCGGCGATGCGCTGTGCCTGTCCGCCCCAATCCGCGTCCAGTTTGGCGCGTTCCCTTGACACCCCGGCAGCGTCCATCGCCAAGTGAAACGCGATGTTGGCACCGCGTCGAATGGCACCGGGGTCGCGGTTTTCCACTGCGCACCAGTGATCGAGCACGCCGTTCAGACGCGCGAACTCCACGGCGCTGGTGTATGCCGCGTTCCAGCCGTCGGCGCGCCGGGCGACGATCTCCAAAGTGCGCTTCTCGCCACGCCCCCCGATCCACAGCGGCAGATGCCGTTGCACGGGTTTCGGCCGACAGGTGGCGTCGTCCACCTGGAAGTGCCTGCCGGAAAATGTCGTGCGCTCGTCGTCGAGCAGGCTGCGGATGATCTGCGCGGCTTCGTCCAGCATGTCCATGCGGGTGCCGATGTCCGGGAACGGATAGCCGTAGGCCAGCGCTTCCGAGATATGCCAGCCGGCGCCGATGCCCAGCTCGAACCGGCCGCCGCTCACGTGGTCCAAGGTGGTCGCCGCCTTCGCCAGCAGCGCCGGATTGCGATAGCCGACGTAGAACACCAAGCAGCCGATGCGCACTCGTTCGGTTTCCGCGGCCAGCGCTCCCAGCGTCGCCAACGCCTCGAAGTGCGGCTGCGTACCGCCCTGGAACGGCGCTTCGTAGAAATGATCCCAAACGGAGATCCAATCTACGCCGGCGGCGTCCAGACGCCGCCACAAGGCCCGCATCTCGGCCATGGCCAGGTTCTGCTGGCCAATGTGGACACCCAGCGAGACGGTCATGTCGTTGCTCCACGGCAAAGAGCGTCACCATAGCCGACTTTGGAAAGGGGAACTATATGCTTGAATATCCAAGCCTCTACATACAGTGGTTTTCGGCATCCATCGATGCCCTATGCAGGGTAGAGGGCACACAAGCATATAGTCCCTTGGGAAGGGTGGATTCGACATTGCCATCCGGTTCTCGAACGGCTCCGGGTCGACACCAATGGCATCGGCACCCACCGCCCGTCAGGACAGGCCGGCATGGGCGCGAGGTATGCTCCGGCGCTGAGCACGACTTGGTGTTCGCCTTCGCCAGCCGCACGTATCTGCAATCGACTATCGGGATCTGGCCTGGAATGGCCGATATCGGCAACAGCCGCCGGTCGCTGGCGCCCAGCAGGCCGGCGTACTGGCGGCGATAGAGCGATTCCAGCGACGCCTTGGCGATGGGCATGGCGGCGTCCTATGCGGCCAGCACCAGCACCGGCTGGGCGATGTCGGGCAGCGCCGGACGGAAGTCAGTCGCCAATGCCTCTTGGAAGGCAGTGGTCGCGGTGGCCCGGTCCGAGGCGTTGGACCACGCTTGGAGCGTAGACAGAAACGACGGAGACTTGGTGTAGGTGGTCAGCGTCATGTCCTGCCGAGCGCGATACGCCTCGTCGGGCAGGCTTCGCATCCGCTGGGCCAGCCTGCTCGCTTGCGCGGCCGCCTGTTCCGGTGTCGCGCCAGGAAGGAGCATCTCGGCGAGGAGCGGCAGGCGGCCGACGAGAGCGGGCTCGTCGTACGCCAGCATCATCAGGGCGCCGAGGCCACCCGTCGAGTGCCCGACCACCGTGGCGCCCTGAGCCTGCTCCATCGCCAGCAGGCGCGACAAGGCGGGGACGAAGCCCTTGAAGAAGCCACCTTCCAGTCCTGTGGCTTCAACGCCGGCGGAGCCGGCCGGGGTCGCCGCGAGGACTCAATGGTCGGCTGCCAGCGGTTCCATCCACGGCCGCCACAGGTCGCCGTGGCAGTTGAGGCCGGGAAGGAACAACACCACCGGTCCCGCTTCGCCCAGCCGATCGACCGCAACGGTCTGGGCGGCGACGGGGTTCGACATCCAGGCCAGGAAGATCAATGTCGTCCACAGTTTCGCGTTCCTGTCCCAAGTCTCCTCCGAGATACATCGAGTAACCATGATAATAAGACCAGCTTACTTGTCACACCAACACGCTAGCAGGGCATCGGGTAGCATTGAAAAGCAGATGGGTCACCGTGTCGATCGGGCAGAATGGATGCATGGAACTTCGGATATGGGGTTCCTGTCCAATGAAGCGAGGAAGGAATGTCCTACACGAGTTTCAGCCAAACGACATGGAACAGCCCCGATTCAGGCGTTATGGTGGCGAAAAAAGTCGCGGTGGAGCCTTGCAATTGATGGCTCCGCCTCCACATAGGGTTCAGCAACGCCCCGGCGATCGCATCCCCTCCCTCCCCTATCCCCCGTATCGCCGGGGCGTTTTTTTTCAAGCGGCAAGGTATTGCCAGGCGAGAAGCCGCGTTCAGCCGCCAGTGACCTCTGCTGGCGAAACCGCCCACCTTGCGCCTCAGCGTTTCCCGCAGTCGTGCCGGGGGCGTGGGCGATGGCGTGTCAGCCGCCGGTGGATTCCGGCAACGCCGCCCCGCCTCTGCTGGCGAAACCGCCCACCTTGCGCCTCAGCGTTTCCCGCAGCCGTGCCGGGGCGTGGGCGATGGCGTGGACGTAGGGGCGGTGTGGCAGCGCCAGCATCGCCGGGGTGGCCACCAGGGTCAGCAACGTGGCAAAGGTGAGCCCGGAGACGATGGCTTGGGCCAGCGGCACCCAGAAGCCGGCCAGTTGGCCGCCGTAGACGATGTCGCGATTGACGAAGTCGATGGATAGATTGCTCGCCAGCGGCAGCAGGCCGAACACCGTGGTCACCGTGGTCAGCAGCACGGGGCGGAGACGCTGGGCGCCGGTGCGGGCGATCAGCGCGACGTGGTCCAGCTCGGGATGGCTGCGGCGAATGTGGTTGTAGGTGTCGATGAGGACGATGTTGTTGTTCACCACGATGCCAGCCAGGGAGACCACGCCGACGCCGGTGAGGATAGCGCTGAACGGGCTGTTGGTGACGAGCAGGCCCAGCAGCACGCCGGCGGTGGACATCACCACGGCGATGAGGATCAGCAGGCTTTGGTAGAGGCTGTTGAACTGGGTGACCAGCAGCACGAACATCAGCAGCAGCGACATGGCCATCGCCACCATGATGAAGGCGATGGAGTCCGCCTGCTCCTCGTTGGCGCCGCGAAAGGCGATGTCCACCCGCGCGTCCAGCTCCGTTCGATCCAGCCACGCTTGGATCTCCCGCACTTTGTCGTCCGCCAGTACGCCAGGGGCCACGTCGGCGCGGATGAACAGCACCATGCGGCCGTCAATGCGCTCGATGACGTCCACCTTGGGCGAGGCCGCTCGGCGCACGAAGTTGGCGATCGGCGTCAAGCCCTTGTCGGTGGCGATTTTGAGGTCGTCCAGGGCGCTCAGCCCACGGGCGGCGGATGGATAGCGGACGCGAATGTCCACGGCGTCGTCGGCGGTGTCGGGCCGGTATTCGCCTACCTTGACGCCGTTGGTGACCAGCTGCACGGCGACGCCGACCAGAGATACGTCGGCGTTGTAGAGCGCCGCCTGGGCGCGGTCCACGGTCAGCTCCCATTCGATGCCAGGCAGCGAGCGGGTGTCGTCCACGTCGCGCAGCCCGTCCACCTCGGCGTCGATGTAGTCGCGCACTTGGGCGACCACGGGGTCGAGCAGATCCTGGTTGTGGGCGGAGAACTGGATCTGGATGGGCTTGCCCACTGGCGGCCCGTCTTCCATCTTCTGCACTTCCACGGCGATGCCGGCGAGGTCCGCGGTGGTCTGCCGGGCGCGTTCGAGGATCTCTCGTCCGCTCAGCGCGCGTTCGTTCTCCTCGTGCATTTCGAGGAACATGAAGCCCACCGAGTCCGATGCGGTGGGCATGCCGAAGCTGCCGCCGCTGCCCAGCATGGTCTGGGTGTTGATGCTCTTGATGCCCGGAATTTCCAGGATGCGCGCTTCCACTTCCCGCACCAAGCCGTAGATCTCCGCCGCCGACAGATTGCCTCGGGCGCGCACGGCCACCCGGGCGTAGGCGGGATCGGCGTCGGAAAAGAACGTCATGCCGCGGCCGAACTTGCCGTAGGAGTAGAACGCTCCGGCCAGGATGGCGGCGATGGCCAGGAGGGCGAGGCCGGCGTGGCGGCAGGTGAACGCCAGCAGGCGGGCGTACAGGCCGGTGAAGCCGGACAGACGAAGCGGGTCGCCGTGTTCCAGCTCCACCAGCGTCCGCTGCGCACGGGCGTCGCGGCTGCCGGGCTTGCCGAACAGCGCGCCGATGGTGGGGCCGAACAGCAGCGCGTAGAGCAGCGAGCCGGTGAGCACGAAGAACACCGTCACCGGCAGGTAGCGCATGAACTTGCCGGCCACGCCGGGCCAGAACACCAGCGGCAGGAATGCCGCCAAGGTGGTGGCCACCGATGCGGCGACCGGCCAGAACATGCGCTTGGCGGCGGCCGTGTAGGCGTCCCGGGGAGGCTGCCCCTCGGCCATCTTGCGGTCCGCGTACTCGGTGACCACGATGGCGCCGTCGATGAGCATGCCGAGACCAAGCAGCATGCCGAACATCACCATGAAGTTGAACGTATAGCCCAGCGCCCACACGAAGACCAGCGCGAACAGGAACGATACCGGAATGGCCGCGCCGACGATCAGCCCGCTGCGCAGCCCGATGGCCGCCACCACCAGCACCATCACCAGCACCAGGGCGGTGACGATGTTGCCTTGCAGTTCGACCACCTGGTCGCGGGCGAAGGGGGCCTGGTCCTGGGTGTAGAACATGGACACCCGGGCCGGCAGGCTGGGACGATGGGTCTCCACCACCCGCTTGACCTGGTCCACGGTGTCCACCACGTTGGCGTTGACGCGCTTGACGACGTTGATGGAGATGGTGTCGTTGCCGTTGACTCGGGCGTAGCTCTGCCGATCCTTGAACGTGCGCCGGATGTGGGCGATGTCGGACAGCGTGACCACGGAGTCCGCATCGACGCGGATGGGCAGATCGAAGAGGTCCTGGGCCTGCTCGATGACGCTGGGCACCTTCACCGCCATGCGCCCGGCACCGGTATCCAGGGAGCCGGCGGCGATCAGCCGGTTGTTGCGCAGCATGGTGTTCAGCAGCTGGTCGCTGCCGATCTGGTAGACCTCCAAGGCAGTCGGGTCGATCACCACCTCCAGCAGCTCTTCCCGATGCCCTTGCAGCTCGGCGTCGAGCACGTCGGGCAGCGCCCGCAGGTCGTCTCGCAGGTCCTGGGCCAAGTTGTAGAGCACACGTTCCGACACCGGCTCGGCGCCGTCGTTGCTGCCCACCAGGTTGATCTGCACGATGGGAAAGTCGGCTGCCGTCTGCTCCAGGATGAAGGGCTCTTCGGCGCTGGACGGAAACTCCGGCTTGGCGCGGTCCACCGCGGCGCGGACGTCGTTCAGGGCTTGGTCCAGATCGTAGTCGGCGTCGAATTCCACCAGCACCCGCGCCATGCCTTCGTAGGCGAAAGCGCGCACTTCGTCGACGCCGTCGACGGTGCGCATCTGCACTTCCAGCGGCTTCACCAGCAGGCGGGTGGCGTCTTCCGGCGAGATGCCGTCGTGGGGGACGACCACCAGGAACACCGGCACCTCGACATTGGGATTGGACTCGATGGGAATGAGGACACGCGCCGCGATGCCGGCGAGCACCACCATCAGCATAAGCAGCAGCGTCGTCCGCGAGCGGTTGACCGCGGCGTCGATGAGGACGTTGTTCACGACGATGCGCCTCCACTTGCCGGCCCGGCGCCTTCCAGTTCCACCCGCACCCGCTCGCCGGCGACGACGAACTGGGCGCCAACGGTGATCAGCGTGGTGACCGGGTCGAGGCCGGTGATCCATACGCCGTCGCTGTCGTCGGCGATGATGTCCACCCGCCGAAATTGCACTTGGTCCTCCGCCACGACGCGTACGCCGACGCGGCCTTCGTCGTCCAAGGCGAGCACCGAGGGGCTGATCTTGTGGGCGGCGATATCGCCGACTTCGATGTCGATCTCGGTCGTGATGCCGCTGCGCAGCGCGTAGTCCGGGTTGGGCACGGTGACTTCGACTCGATAGGTGCGGGTACCGGCCGCGGCCTGCTGGCCGACGAAGGTGACGCTGCCGGCCACCGTGTCGCCATGGGCCAGCAAGCCGATTGCCGAAGCGCCGTCGGCGACGCGGGCCACGTCGCGTTCGGATACTCGACCGACCAGCAGCATGGGGTGCAGATCGACGATGCTGGCGCACGACGTGCCGGGCTGGACGTAGTCGCCGATCTCCAGACCGGTTTCTTCCACCACGCCGGCGAAAGGCGCCCGGATGCGGGTGCGTTCCACGTCGAGCTTGGCGCCTTCCAGCCGCGCCTGGGCCGCGGCTAGGCGGGCGCGGGCCTGGGCGATGGCGGTTTCCGATTGGAAGCCGCGATCCTTCAATCGCTCGGCGCCGCGGTATTCGATCAGCGCTTGATAGGTCGCCTCCTGCGCCTCGTTCACTCGGGCGTCGCGGTCCTCGACGGCGAGACGGCACAGCAGCGCGCCGGCGGCCACTCGATCGCCGCGCTCCACCGGGCGCTCGACGACGCGACCGCTGGTCTCGGCGCGCACTTCGACCGTGCGCTTGTTCTGCGTGTAGCCGCGCACCTTCACCTGCTCCGGCAACGCCTCGGCGCGGATCACCCGGGCGCGAACCGCCGTCGGCGCACGGTCGCCCAGGATGGCGGCCGCTCGGACATTGGCGGCAGCCAGCGTCGGATGTTCGGCAACGTCTTCGTCCGCGGTCAGCCAGCCCGACAGCAGCCAAAGCCCGGTGAGAGCCGCGATGACGAGGGCGGTGAGATGCGTCTTGCGCATGGGAGACAGCCAGGAAGGTCGGAAACTGCTACGGAAAGTAACACAAGAGCCGCTCACCGGCCACCTGTGCCGGGCCAGACGGCTCGATGTATTCGGCCCCGGAACCGCCCGATACCCGAAGCCGTGCGGATCGTGCGGGGCTGCCTCCGCACCTGCAGTCTTGTACTCCGGTGGCCCATGCCATGCTGAAAGGAGAGCGTAGCCAGGAACTCTTGACAGTCCCCTCCCCAGAGACACCGGACAATGGCCTCCCATTGCAACCATGCTGATCACGCCGACTAAGGAGGGCATGGTATGAACACCAGCCAGTGGATGGCCACATGCTTGGCGGTCTGCCCCGCCGCGCTCGCTGCCGCTCCGGCAGGCGCAGAGCCGAAGTACACGTATGCCGGCATCGGCTATGGCTACCAGGATATCGACGGCTTGGGCAGTGGCGGCGCATTTGGCGTCGACGCCTCTATGGCAGGCGCCGATTCCCTGCATTTGCGGGCGTCTGCCGGGTTCTCGGAAACCGCCGGCCTGGACACGAACGCGCTGGCCGCGGGCATTGGCTGCAACGCGACGGTCGACGACGGCGTCGATCTGGTCGCCTGCGCTGGCTACGCTCGCGCAGAAGTGGCGTTCACTTCCACTAGCTATACTTATACGGCGGACGGCTATCGCGTCATGGCGACGCCGAAGCTGGAACTGAACGGCGGCATTGCGTTCACATCGCCCGACGGCGAGAACGAGATGGCGTTCGGCGGCGGTTTGGCGTACAGCTTCAGCGACAGCCTCGCCTTGACGGCCGATGCTTCGCTATCGAGCGACGTCAAGGCGGCCGGCATCGGCATCAGGCTCTATCTCCCGTAGCCTCGGCAACGACCTCGTGCCGATTCCCGGCACCAAGCTTGCCCAATCGGCGCCGCCTCGTCCTTTCGAGGGACGACTTCCTGCGGCACTGCCATGCGCAATCGCAACCGTCGTCGAGCGCTCTCGTCACCACTCGCCGGTATTCGGCATCGACGCCCACGGCTCCCTGGGCGACTGAGGCGGACCGTTTTGCAGCAGCTCGACGGAGATGTCGTCTGGCGAGCGCACGAACGCCATATAGCCATCCCGGGGCGGTCGGTTGATGGTGACGCCAGCGACCATCAGCCTCTCGCAAAGGCCGTAGATGTCGTCCACCCGGTACGCCAAGTGACCGAAGTTGCGGCCGTCGCCCAGGACTTCCGGATCCCAGTTATGGGTGAGCTCCACCTGCGCCTCGGTGTCGCCGGGCGCGGCCAGGAAGACCAGCGTAAACCGCCCCGTCTCGTTGTCGATGCGACGCAGCTCCTCCAAGCCGAGCTGGTCGCAGTAGAAGCGCAGAGAGGCGTCGAGATCGCCGACGCGAACCATCGTGTGCATGTACTTCATAAGGGCACGATACAGTTGCGGGACCGGTACAGCATAGCAGATTGTCCGCAAGCGCGGCAGGGCCAATGGGAAAACCGTGCAGATCGCCTCTTCAAAGACCTGATCCCGGACATCGTTCGGGCCCCGGTGGATCGCGCAGAGCAGATAAGGCGGCGCATTCTCGTCGCCTGATCCCGAACATCTTGCAGGCGCCGGGCGCACTCGACTGCGATAGCCACGACCAGGGACTGAGTCCGCGCCACCGGCCCGGCCGGGCCGGACGCTTCCGCAAACGAACGCTTCGCCATGATTCGCGCCGCGGCCCGGCAGGCCGAAATGTTCCGAGCCCGGACACGGCCTTGACGGCACCGCTGAAGCGAGCGGCTGGCCCATGACCTACTGCCTCGCCAACCGCATTGACCACGGCCTCGTCTTCGTCTCCGATTCGGGTACCAATGCCGGCGCGGACCAGATCAGCGCCCACAGCAGGATGCACCGCTTCGGGGGCAACGGCGAGCGTACCTTCACGCTGCTGTCGGCCGGCGATCTGGCAACCACCCAAGGCTTGGTCGCCGCCATCAGGCGCGCCATCCGCCGCAACGCCAAAGCCAACCTGATGAACATCGAGGATTTGCCGGCCGCCGCCGAGCATGTCGGCAGGACCAGCATCCGGGAACAGGCGAAGCATCGCGGGGCGAGATTGGACAAGGAGTTCTTGCCGGCGGCCAGATCCGCGGCGGCCCGCCCGACATCGGACCGATCTGCCCGGCAGGCAACTTCGTGCGCGGCCACGCCCTTACCTGCAAATCGGCGAAGGCGAAGCGAAGTACGGCATGCCGATTCCGGACCGCATCCTCGCCCGGCAACCTCCCTGGACGAGGCGCTGAAGCGCATCCTCGTGCCCGTGGATTCCACCATGCGCAGCAACGGGGCACCGGTCGGGCCGCCAGTGGAATGCCTCGTCCAACGCGCCGACACGTTCTCTCAAGATGCCTGTCATCTGCTCGAAGAGTACGATACGCGCCTGCCGAGTCCGCGACGGACATGGTCGGATAGCATCCGGGCGGCATTCGACAACCTGCCCAGCGCCATCGGGACGTCAGACCATGCCGCCAAGGCAAGCCTCCTCAAACAACAGCGGTGAGCGTACGCTCACTTGACGACTACGGCAGATGAGCCAGACTCGCTCGTTCAGCGGAATACGAAGCGGCGGAGTTCGACAGCGATGATCAAGGGGCTTGCGAGCGCCCTGGCGCGGCGCATGGTGGCGGCCGTCGGCACCGCCACGCCGCTACCGTTCCGGGCAGTGTTTCCGAGCGGCGCGGAAGTCGTCGGCGGACAGGGCGAACCGGCGGTGACGATACGCTTCAAGACCGCCGGCGCCGCTTGGCGCACGGTGGCGTTCGGCCACATCGGCTTCCTGGAGGCGTACTTCGACGGTACCGTCGAAGTCGAAGGCGATCTGCACAAGCTGATCGCCATTGGCCTCGATTCCGGCTTCGACCGCTCCGCTGGACTGCTGGTGGCCATACGCAACCGCTGGCACGGCTTGCGCTTCAACAACCGCACCGGCGCCACGCCGAAAGAGAACGCCCGCTTCCACTACGGCTTGGGCGCACAGTTCTACTCCAAGATGCTCGACGAACCCTACCTCATGTACACCTGCGCCTACTACCAGCATCCGCAGCAGGCTGTGCTGCAAGCGCAGATCGCCAAGATGGAGCATGTCGCCCGCAAGGTGCGCCTCGCGCCCGGCGAGCGCGTCATCGACATGGGCTGCGGCTTCGGCGGCTTCATGTTCTACGCCGCCGAGCAGCACGGCGTCCACGTCACCGGCGTCAACACCACTACCGAGCAGGCGGACTGGGTGAAGGCGAAGATCGATCGGCTCGGCTTTCAGGATCAGCTCGCCATGCACGAGGCCGACGTGCGCCAAGGCTTCGGCGTCTACGACAAGGTGGTGTCCATCGGCGTACTCGAACACGCCGGCCGCCATCAGCTGCGCGAAGTGATCCGCGCCCACGCCAATGCGCTGAAACCGGGCGGCCTCGGCATCATCCACTTCATCGGCCATGTCGGCGACCGCGACACCGACTTCTTCATCCGCAAGTACATCTTCCCCGGCGGCTGGATTCCGAGCCTGTCGAAGGCGCTGGACGCCATGGAGTCGGAAGGCTTGGAGATCCTCGACGTGGAGAACCTGCGCCGTCACTACGCGCTGACCCTGGATGCCTGGACGGAGAAGTTCGATGCCAACTGGGACGCCATCCGGGCCATGGACCCGGTTCGTTTCGACGACCGCTTCCGGCGCATCTGGCGCACCTATCTGATCGGCTGCGCGGAGCTGTTCCGGGCAGCGAAGAGCCGAACGAACCTGTTCCAGATCGTCTTCAGCAAGGGCAACGTGAACACCGAGAACTTCCCGATGACTCGCGCCCACCTGCATCAGCCAGGCACGCCGCTAGACGTGCTGGAAGAACAGGCGGCCGGATGAGCAGCGCGGGCCACGAGAGTCGCGCCCGGGCCTTCGCCGAGGCATTGGCCCGGGCCTGTGCCAGCGACGGCACCGTGCGGGCGCTGGACAAGCCGCTATCCAACCTGCTCCGCGACCGGACGGTGAAGCAGCAGGGACTGCCGGCGGCCGAGCTGGTGCATGTGCTGGATCGGGATGCCAATGCCGGCTGGGTAGACGTGGAGGGCATGATTCCCTACGATGCCGTGGTGGAAGCCACTCTGGCCTGGGGCGTCATGCCTTGCGTGGTGCCGCAGCTCAAGTCCATCACCGTCGGCGGCGCCGTCGCCGGCATCGGCATCGAGGCCACTTCCTTCCGCCACGGCCTGGTCCACGAGACGGTGCGAGAGATGGACGTGGCGCTGGCCGACGGCAGCATCGTTACCTGCACGCCGGACAACGACCACCGCGATCTGTTCGCCGGCCTGCCGAACAGCTACGGCACCCTGGGCTACGCCACCCGGCTGCGCATCGGCACGGTGCCGGTGCGGCCCTACGTCGAGATTCGCCATCGACGGTTCACGGATATCGGCGCGTTCTTCAACGCCATCGACCGGGCCTTCGACAACGGCAGCGACTTTGTCGATGGCGTGGCGTTCGCCCGCGACGACTTCGTGCTCACCTCGGCCCGCTTCGTCGCCGACGCGCCCTACACCAGCGACTACACCTATCACAACATCTACTATCGTTCCCTGCGCCGGCGGGAGACGGACTACCTGACTGCCCGCGACTACCTATGGCGTTGGGATACCGACTGGTTCTGGTGCTCGAAGAACCTCGGCGCGCAGAACCCCGTGGTACGCCGCCTGCTTGGCCAGGAGCGCCTCGGTTCCCGCTTCTACCAAGGCGTAATGCGCTGGAACAGTCGTTGGCGGCTATTGGAGACCGCGGAGCGTCTCGGCGGCTACCGCCGGGAGTCGATCATTCAGGATGTGGATCTGCCGCTGGCTACGGCCGCGGATTTCCTCGCTACATTCATGGACGAGATCGGCATCTTCCCAATCTGGGTATGCCCGGTGCGCGAGATGGGCGGCGGCTCGTCGCCGCTGTTCTCCGCGCCGGCGCCGCGCTACGTCAACTTCGGTTTCTGGGATACGCTGCGCTTTTCCATCGGCTATCCGCCCGGCCACTTCAACCGCAAGGTTGAAGTGGCCGTGACGGCGCACGGCGGCATCAAGTCGCTGTACTCGTCGTCCTTCTATCCCGAGGACGAGTTCCGCCGCATCTACGGCGGCACCGCGTATCGAGACCTGAAAGCTCGTTACGATCCAAGCAATGCACTCGGCGACCTCTACGCCAAGTGCGTACGCGAACGCTGAGGGACGTTCGGCGAGGACCCGCGAAGCGCGATTGGCTTGGCGGCATCGGGGCCGATGCCGGCAGGCATATGACCTCAAGGCGCCAAAGTCGATAGAATCCGCCCACCGCAGCTACCCAGGTGAAGCTCATGGACGCCGGCCCGTCGATTTTCGAAGTCGAACTGTCCTCGTTCCAAGCCGAGGTGGTGGAACGCTCCAAGAAGCAGCCTGTGGTGCTGCTGTTCTGGACCGATCAGGTCGCCCCCGCGGTGGAGACGAAGGAGGCTCTGGAACGGCTCGCCGGCCAGTATCAAGGCAAGTTCGCGTTGGCGCTGTCGGACATCGCCAAGGATCAGACATTGGCGCAGCAGCTACGGGTGCAGGGCATCCCCAGCATCCGCGTCGTCCAGGATGGACAGTTGGTCGAGCAGATCGATGGCCCCCAGGGCGAGAACGCGCTGCGGCAGCTGATCGATCGGATGACCCAGTCGCCGAGCGACCTGCTCAAGGCGGAACTGGCGCACCACCTGCAGACCGAGGACTTCAACGGAGCCCTGACCGTCCTGCAGCAGGCTGTCCACGCCGAACCGAACAATGTCGCCTTCAAGGTGGAATGGGCGGATGTGCTGCTGCTTCAGGGCGATCTCGAAGGCGGACGCACTGTGCTGGCCACCATTCCTGAAGACACCGCCGAGCGGGAACGCCCTTTGGTGCGCCTGGAACTGCTCGAAGAGGCTGCCGGCATGGGCGACCTGACCGACGCCTTGGCCGAGGTCGCCGACGACGAGGCCAACCTCGACGCCCGCTACCGCACCGCGCTACTGCTGGCCCGGGAGCGTCGCTACGCCGACGCCTTGGATCAAGCCATGGCGATCCTGCGACGGGATCGCAAATTCCGCGATGACGCCGGACGCCTGACCATGATCCGCATCATGTCGTTGCTGGGCAAGGACTCCGAGGTCGCCACCCGGTACCGGCGACAGATGTTCAACTTCCTACACTGACTCCCACTACACTGACTCCCACATTGACCTGTCTGATGGCACCATATCGATCTGGTACCCGCTGACTCGACCCTAGCTACCATAGGCAGCATGAGGTAAGGAAACACTAACAGCAGACGGAATTGTTATGCACATGCCAAGTCAATTCCCAAGGGCAGGCTCAGTACCGCACTTATTTACGAACTCAAAGAAAAAAACAGTCGTAACTATTTGAAAAAATAGAGAATATTCTATCTAATAGCGTTTTGAAATATCCCGTTTCTAGGCCTTTAATGCTGAAATGAAACAGGATTGCAAAAGTTATCTACAGAGTTATCCACAGGCTGGAAGAGTAGTTCGAGGAGAGGGCGATGGCCGACGAGATCGACGTCAAGTTCGCCGAATACGAGCAACGCGGTGTCCAGCAAGCGATGCTGGGCCTCGCCGACATCGATGGCGTACTGCGCGGCAAGTTCGTGAGCCTCGCCAAGCTCAAAAGCCTGCTGGACAAGGGCGGCGGCTTCTGCGACTGCGTGTTCGGCTGGGACTTGGACGACCAGCTCTACGACGACGCGCCGTCAGGAGGCGGCGATGCCATGACGGGCTGGCACAGCGGCTTCCCGGACGCCCGCTATCGACTCCTCGCCGCCAGCGAACGCGCCCTGCCGGAGGACGGCACACCCTACTTCATCGGCGAGTTCGCCGCGGCCGACGATGGCGACCACGCCGTCTGCCCGCGCACTCTGCTGCGTCGGGTGCTGGCCCGATTTGCCGCTGCCGGGCTGACGGTGCGGGCCGGGCTCGAATACGAGCTGTTCCTGTTCCAGGAGACGCCGGCCAGCGTCCGCGAAAAGCACTACCGGAACTTGCGTCCGCTGACGCCGGGCAACTTCGGCTATTCGGTGCTGCGCGCCGGAACCAACGCCGACTTCTTCACGGACTTCATGCGCTACTGCGCCAACTTCCGCATGCCCCTGGAAGGCCTGCACTGCGAGACCGGCCCAGGCGTCTGGGAAGCGGCCCTGGAAGCCGCCGAGGGCCTGGAGGCGGCGGATCGCGCCACGCTGTTCAAGACCTTCGCCAAGACGTTCTTCGGGCGTCGCGACACCTTGGCGACGTTCATGGCCAAGTGGTCCATGGACTATCCGGGGCAGAGCGGCCACTACCACTTCTCGTTGCTGGACGGTGGCGTCAACATTTTCGCCGGCGAAGACATGCCGGACCGCGCCCGCTGGGCGCTCGGCGGCTTGGTGTCCTACATGCCGGAGTTCCTAGCCATGCCGGCCCCCACCGTCAACAGCTATGCGCGCTTGGTCAAAGGCGCCTGGGCGCCGACCGCGGCCACCTGGGGCATGGACAATCGCACTGCGGCGTTCCGCTTCGTTCCCGGGGACAGCGCCGGGCAGCATATCGAATGTCGAGTGGGCGGTGCCGACGGCAATCCCTACCTAGTGTCCGCGGCGACGCTGGCGGCAGCGCTGGCTGGCATCGAAAGGCGCATCGAACCGCCACCAGCGGTAGTCGGCAACGCCTACGATGCGGAGGACAGCATGCCAGCCCAGTGGCGTTTCGCACCCACTTTGCGGGAGGCCGCGACGCGATTCGCCGATTCGTCCATGGCACGGGAGATGTTCGGAGACGTCTTCGTGGAGCACTACGCCATGTCGCGGCTATGGGAATCCCGGCAATACGAACGCCATGTGAACGACTGGCAGCTCGCCCGCTACTTCGAGATCGTCTGATGCGCGTGGGCGTTCTCCAAGCCGACTGCGTGGACGCCGAACATCGGGACCGGTTTGGCGACTACCCGACGATGTTCGCCAATACTCTGGGCGACGCGGCCCGAGATCTTTCGTTCGCGTTCTTCAACGTTCGGGCCGGCCGCTATCCGCGCCGCATCGAGGACTGCGACGGCTACATCGTCACCGGCAGCCGCCACAGCGTCTACGACGACATGGCGTGGATCGCCGATCTAGCCGACTTCGCGCGGCAACTCCACCGCGCCCGAGCGAGAACCGTAGGCATCTGCTTCGGCCACCAGCTGATCGCCCACGCCTTGGGCGGCGTCGTCGGCCCCGCGGCCGTGGGATGGGGTGTCGGCGTCCATGTCTGGAACGTCGTGGCAAGACCCGCTTGGATGCGCCCGCCACGGCGCCAGTTCCGCTTGCTGGCCAGCCACCGAGACCAAGTAGAAGCGCTGCCGCCCGATGCTCGGCTGCTGGCGACGAGCGCGTTCTGCCCCCGCGCAGCGTTCGCGCTGAGCGACCATGTGCTGGCCTTGCAGGGCCATCCCGAGTTCTCCAAGCCCTACGCCGAGCATCTGATGCGCCGGCGCCGGGTGGCACTAGGCGACGCCTTCGATCCCGGAATGCGATCCCTGGCGCAAGCCACTGACGAGCGGGCGGTAGCGGGCTGGATCGTGAACTTCCTTCGCGGCGGCGTGCCGGACTCCGTTCGGTAGGCCAGTACGATCAGCTACACCTCCTGATCGCTTCGTTCGGGCAGCAGGATCCAGGCGATCACATAGGCGGCGAGAACGATCTTCCACGAAAACACAGCGGCCACCACCATGCCGACACGGACGAAGCCTGGGTCGATGCGGAAATTGCGGGCGATGCCGGCGCAGACGCCGCCGATCCAACCATCCTTTCTATCCCGTGCCAGGCTGGTGCGGATCCGTTCCAAGGCATTGCTCATCGTCTTCCTTCCGTATTCGTTGATTCGTTATTCGTTCACTCCGCTCGTTGGCGTCTAGCCGCCGCAGCACAGGCGCAGCAGGTCGAGGACGGAGGCGCACTTCTCCGGTGTGGTTTCGGTCGCGATCGTTGCGATGGCGGCGACCCCGTGCCCGGTCTCGACGAAGGTGCCGAGACCAAGCACGAAGACGACGAGCAGGGCGAATGCGGCAAGCGTCGCTCGGGGTGAGCTGATTCGCGAGATTCTGGTCATCGTGTGTTTCCCACAGTGCATGTGCGGTGTTTGTTTCAAACAACGTGCCAAAAGTTCCCGTTCCGAAAAAAATAATTTCCAAATGATTGATTGTAAAGGCGACCCTGGGGCAATGCATGACGCGGCAGGGACGCTGGAGCTGGCTTCGTGGCGGTTTTCGCCACATGTGCTGGCGAAAACGCCTGCTGTGGCGCGGCAGCCTTTTCGATAGACTGCGCTGCCGGCCAAGGGCAGAGGGGCAACCGCATGGCGATGCAGCACACGCCGCTTCTGATGTCGCGGATTCTCGACCGAGGGGCGAGAGTGGCACCGGAGGTGGAGGTCGTCACCGCCACCGCTGGCGGTACGCGCCGGCAGTCGCTGGCGGAAACCCAGGATCGGGCGCACCGCCTCGCCCATGCCCTGCACGATGCCGGCATCCGCCCTGGCGACCGGGTAGGCACATTCATGTGGAACGGCGCCCGGCACTTGGAGGCATACCACGCCACCGCCGGCATGGGCGCCGTGCTGCACACCTTGAACATCCGCCTGTCGCCAGCCGACCTCGCCTACATCGTAGGCCATGCCGAGGACAAGCTGATCCTGGCCGACGCCGACGCGCTGCCGCTGCTGGAACCGCTGGCCGGCCGCATACCGTCCGTGAAGCATGTGGTCGTAGCCGTGGAGAACGGCTTCGAGAACTGGGCGACGGGAGTCGCCGAAGCCGTCGACTACGAGGACTTCATTGCCAACAAGCCCGACCGCTACCCTTGGCCGGAACTGGACGAGACCTAGCCGCTCGGACTGTGCTACACCAGCGGCACCACTGGCGTTCCCAAGGGCGTCGAGTACGAACATCGCTCCCAATACCTGCACACCATGGCCCAGTGCATGACCGATGCCATGAGCCTGTCCGCCACCGACACCGTGCTCGGCATCGTGCCGATGTTCCACGCCATGGGCTGGGGCCTTCCTTGGTCGGCGCTGATGCTGGGCTGCAAGCAGGTGCTGCCGCATCGCTTCATGGAACCGAAGCGCCTGGTCGAGCTGATGGCGTCGGAGCGCGTAACCCTGTCCGCCGGCGTACCGACCATCTGGCAGGGCGTCAAGGCCGTAGTGGAAGCGTCGCCGGACGCCTACGACCTGTCGGCGCTGTCGCGTCTGACCTGCGGCGGCTCGGCGCCGCCGCCGTCGCTGATCCGCTGGTACCACGACGTCCTCGGCGTCGAGATGATCCAAGGCTGGGGCATGACGGAAACCAGCCCGCTGGCGACGCTTTCCCGCCGGCGCATGAAGCACAAGCATCGGCCGCTGCCCGTCCAGGCGCAGCTCGACAACGTCGCCAAGGCTGGTCAGCTGCTGCCGGGCCTGGAGTTGGACATCTTCGACGAGAACTTCAACCGCCTGCCCCACGACGGCGAAAGCGGCGGCGAGATTCTGGTGCGTGGCCCGTGGATCTGCTCGGAGTACTACAAGAATCCGCAGCCGGAGCGCTTCCACCACGGCTGGCTCATTACTGGCGATGTCGGCAAGATCGATCCGGAGGAGTACCTCGTCATCGCCGACCGCTCCAAGGATCTGGTAAAGAGCGGCGGCGAGTGGATCTCGTCGGTGGACCTGGAAAACCACATCGTCGCAATGGACGACGTGGCCCAGGCTTGCGTGGTGGCGCAGCCGCATCCGAAGTGGGGCGAGCGCCCGGTGGCTCTGGTGGTTGCCGAGGCCTTGGCGCAGACCATCCTCGATCACTGCGCCACGCGCTACGCCAAGTGGCAGCTGCCGGACGACATCCTCCATGTGAAGCGCATCCCGCTCACCTCCACCGGCAAGATGGACAAGAAGGCGGTGCGCAACGATCTGGCAGCCGAGGGATACGTGCTGCCCGAGCTACGCTAGCGATGGCGGACGATCCAACCCCGCAGGGCCCCGGGGATTCGTCCGTGAGAGTGCGGATCGAACCGGCCGAACGGGCGCTAGGCATACTCGCTCTCGACCTCGGCTTTCAGCAGGCCGCGCTGGGCATCGCTGGCGTCGTCGTGCAAGTACCGATGCGCGATACGGACATCGTAATGGCGTACATTGATGAACACGCACCGAGACGCGATAGTGGTAGCGGGTCAGTTTGAAGTTGGATTAGCCGCGCCGCCGCGGATACTGCTGCATATGGTGTCCAATAGCGTTCCATCCCCCTGCATGTTGCGGCTATTGCAGTGCTGCACGACGACAAGGATTCAAACTGGCCCACTACCGCGATACTGCGAGTTGAGGCGAACGACACGCTGCACCGGCAACCGTTGCTGGAATCGTTCTGCGGCTCTTGCTCACGCCCACGACTTGCTCCACTGATTAGGGAACCGGAATCTGCGCGTCCATCCTGGATCGTCAACGGGAGAACGTCAACGCTTGGCCCGGCGGCGCAGCGGGGAAGCGGCCGTTCTCGAAGACCAGATGGCCATTGACGAAGGTGTGGGTGATGCGCGAACGGAAGGTGGTGCCGCGAAAGGGCGTCCAGCCGCACTTGGCGTAGACCGGCTCGTCGTCCACCACGGTGACGCCGTTCGGGTCGATGACCACGAGGTCCGCCCAGCAGCCTTCGCGCACGAAGCCTCGGTCGCGCACCGCGAACAGCTGCGCCGGGGCGTGGGCGGTCTTCCGCGCCACCTGCTCGATGCTCATGTCCCCGGCTTTGACGTGTTCGATCAGGCTGAGCAGCGCATGCTGAACCAGCGGCAGCCCGGCGGGGGCCGATAGATAGTGGTTGGCCTTTTCCTCCCGGGTGTGGGGGGCGTGGTCGGTGGCGATCACGTCGATGCGGTCCTCGACCACGGCCCGCTTCAGCGCCAGCCGGTCGGCACGGGTCTTGATGGCGGGGTTGCACTTGATGTCGGCCCCTCGCGCGGCGTACCAGGTGTCGTCGAAGAACAGATGGTGGACGCAGGCTTCGGCGGTGATGCGCTTGCCGGTCACCGGGCCGGCGTCGAACAGCTCCATCTCGCGAGCCGTGGTGAGGTGCAGCACATGCAACCGGCTGCCGTGGCGCTGCGCCAGCGACACCGCCAGCTTGGACGACTTGTAGCACGCCTCGGCAGAGCGGATGTGCGGGTGCCGATGGAAGGGGATGGCATCGCCGAACTCGGCCTTGGCGCGGGCTTCGTTGGCGACGATGGTGGGCGTGTCCTCGCAGTGGGTGGCGATGAGCAGCGGGCTGGACGCGAAGATGCCCTCCAAGGTGCGCTCGTCGTCCACCAGCATGTTGCCGGTGGAGGCGCCCATGAACACCTTGACGCCGCACGCCTTGGCGACATCGACGCCCTTGATGGCTTCGAGGTTGTCGTTGGTGGCGCCGAGGTAGAAGGCGTAGTTGGCGACGGAACAGGCGGCGGCGCGGGCATGCTTGCCGAGCAGGGCGTCCATGCCAATGGTCTGCGGGTTGCAATTCGGCATTTCCATATAGCTGACGATGCCGCCGGCTACCGCCGCCCGGGACTCGGTGGCAATGCAGCCCTTGTGTTCGAACCCCGGTTCCCGGAAATGCACCTGGTCGTCGATCATGCCTGGCAGCAGCCAAGCGCCACCGAGGTCGATCTCGACAGCCCCGGGAACGCCGGCAAGGCTGCCGCCGATGCGTTCGATGCGGCCGTCGGCGATAGCGACATCCCCTTCGATGCATCGACCCTCGTTGACGACGACGGCGTTTCTCAGGCTCCAAAGGGTCTTCATCGCCGCTCGTCCGTCATTCCACACTCGATAGGATCGGCATTCCATGGAAACAGCGATGAAGACGCCTCCCACCAACCTCGTTCCTCGTCATATCCGTTCACGACCTTCGACCGCCTCCCCACAGCGATTATAGTACGCATCACCAGCTTGTATTTCCGTACCCGCGGACGAACGGCAGACGCCGTGTGATCGCGGGTGCGACGATTTGCCGCTTCCATAGTCGATCTCATGCAGCAAGCGGCGTCAACTTCCTACGCACTAAAGTGCTATAGTCCAATGCGATTCCCTTGCGGAAAGAGGCAGAGTTGCCGTTTTTATCGACGGGAGTCCGCTCATGGACGAAAAATCCGAAAGCAAAATCAAGCTGCCTCCTTGGCTAAATGGCCAGCTCCTCGCTTTCGTGGCGATCATCGCCGCGTTCGCCGCCTTCGTGCAGACGGGATTCAGCGGCATCCGCGACGAAATGGCGCAGCTGCGCACGGAGGTATCGCAATCGCGGATCGAAACCAAGGCCGACCTTCAAGCCGCGAGGACAGAACTGAAGACGGACATCGGCGCACTGTGCTCGGAGGTTCGGGCCGACATCGGCGCACTGCGCTCGGAGGTCCAAGCCGACATCGGCGAACTGCGGTCCGAGGTCCGGGCCGACATCGGCGAACTGCGAGCGGACATTCGCGAACTCCGAGGCGACATGCGAGGGCTGGACGATCGGCTGCGAAGCGTGGGAACCCGGCTGGCAGGCCTGGAGGCCGTGCTGCCAGCCGTTCAGCGCAACGCCAAGGCGTCGTCTCCCGCCGGCGCAGCAGGCGGAAGAGACTACAGCGACCGCAGCGGATAGGAGCAGAAACTGCCACCCTCGGCAACCGAGCGGCTACAGTAGACGGCCATGCATGCGCCGCGGGTTCTCGAATTGCTCCGCGCCGAACTGTCGGCGCAGTCCCTCGTCACCGACGACCATGCCGTGCGGCCCTTCGAGACCGACGGCTTGACGGCCCTCCGCGAACGGCCCTGGGCTGTGGCGCTGCCTTCGAGCGTGACCCAAGTGCGGGCGGTGCTGCGCATCTGCCGGCAGCACGGCGTTGCCGTGGTCACCCGAGGCGCTGGCACGGGCCTGTCCGGCGGCGCCCGCCCGCTGCGGGACGGCGTGTTGCTGACGCTGACCAAGATGAACCGCATCAAGGAAGTGGATCTGGATGCTTGCACTGCCACGGTGGAACCAGGCGTAGCCAACCTCGCCATCAGCGAGGCGGTGCGGGAGCACGGCCTGTACTACGCGCCGGATCCGTCGTCCCAGATCGCCTGCAGCATCGGCGGCAACGTCGCCGAGAACTCCGGCGGCGTCCATTGCCTGAAGTACGGCTTGACGGTACACAACGTCCTCGGGGTGCGGGTGGAGACCTTCGAGGGCGACGAGCTGGTGCTGGGCGGCAAGGGGCTGGAATCTTCGGGCTTGGATATGCTGGCGGCGATGATCGGTTCCGAAGGCATGCTGGGCGTCGTCACCGAAGTCACCGTCAAGCTGCTGCCGCTGCCGGTGGCCAAGCGTGTGCTGTTGGCCGCGTTCGACGCGCTCGATGACGCCGGCCAGGCAGTGGGCGCCATCATCGCCAGCGGCATCGTGCCGGCCGGCTTGGAGATGATGGACAATCCGGCCATCCGCGCCGCCGAAGACTTCGCCGCCGCCGGCTACCCCCGCAACGCCGCCGCCATCCTGCTGTGCGAGCTCGACGGCACCGCCGAGGAGGTGGCGGCGGATAGCGAGCAGGTGCAGACGGTACTGGCCTGCTACGGCGCGGAGGTCCGCAGCGCCGTGGACGAAGCGGAACAGCAACGCCTGTGGCAAGGCCGCAAGTCGGCGTTTCCGGCGATGGGGCGTCTGGCGCCGGACTACTACTGCATGGACGGCACCATTCCGCGCTTTGAGCTGTCCCGCGTGCTCGGCGGCATCGCCGAGCTGGCCGCCGAGCACGGCCTGCGCGTTGCCAACGTCTTCCACGCTGGCGACGGCAACCTGCACCCGCTGATTCTCTACGACGCCAACCAGCCGGGGCAGCTGGAACAGGCCGAAGCGCTCGGCACCCGAATCCTCGGCCTGTGCGTGGAAGCGGGCGGCACGGTCACCGGCGAGCACGGCGTCGGGGTGGAGAAGCTGGACTCCATGTGTGCCCAGTTCAAGGCCGCGGAGCTCGATCAGTTCCATCGTCTGAAGGCAGCCTTCGACCCCGCTGGGCTGATGAATCCAGGCAAAGCCATCCCGACGCTGACGCGCTGCTCGGAACTCGGCGGCATGCATGTCCACGGCAGTCAGCTGCCGCACGAGCATCTGGAGCGCTTCTAGGTGCCCGACGATTCGCGGCGGCTGCTGTCGGCAGTAGCGGACTGTCGAGACCGCAAGGACAGCATGGCCGTCTTGGGCCACGGCAGCAAGGCGCTGCTCGGTGGCGAACGCGGCGGCGAAAAAGCCGCGTCAGCGACCCTGTTGTCCACCTGCGGGCACACTGGCATCGTCGACTACCGCCCGCAAGAGCTGGTGGTCACCGCCCGCGCCGGAACGCCCCTAGCCGAACTGGCGGAGGCGGTTGCCGCCGAAGGCCAGCTGCTGCCTTTCGATCCGCCTCGCTTCGGCGGCAAGGGCACCTTCGGCGGCGCTGTCGCCAGCGGCTTGTCGGGCCCGGCGCGGCCTTGGCGAGGCGGTGTGCGCGATGCCGTGCTCGGAGTAGAGATCGTCAACGGACGCGGCGAGCAACTGCGCTTCGGCGGCAGCGTCATCAAGAATGTCGCCGGCTACGATGTCTCGCGGCTGATGACCGGCGCCGGCGGCACACTCGGCTTGATTCTCAGCGCTAGCGTGCGCCTGCTACCAGCACCGACAGTGGAAGAAACGTTCCTGCTGCGCTGCGACGCCGCCGAAGCCGGCGAGCGGATGCGGCGCTGGGCGCGGATGCCGTTGCCGATTACCGCCACCTGCCACGCCCATGGCGCATTGCAGGCGCGGCTGTCCGGCAGCGCCGCCGGCGTCGCCAGCGCCCGAGCCAGGATGGGCTTGGGCGAAGCCGCCGATCCCGATCTTTGGCGCCAGGTGCGCGACCATGAACACCCGTTCTTCGCCGAGCGCCCGGCAAATCAGCCGCTGACTCGGCTCGCCCTGCCCCGAGGCTGTCGGTTCCATCCCGACGACGCCTTGATCGAATGGGGCGGCTGCCAGGCATGGCTGCGCGGCGAACCGGAGCAGATTCCCGAAGGCGCGCAGGCCGCGATGTTCCACGGCGACGGCACGGTGCGGCGACAGCCGCCGGAAGATGCCGCCACGGCCAAGTACTCGGCGCGCATCAAACAGGCATTCGATCCCGATGGCATCTTCCAGGCCGGCTTGGCGTTCTGATGCGCACTTCCATTCCCGCCGCCGTCCTGGCCACCGACCGCGGCCGGCGCGCCAACGACATTCTGCGCAGCTGCGTCCACTGCGGCTTCTGCAACGCCACCTGCCCCACCTATCAGGTGCGCGGCGACGAACTGGACGGCCCGCGCGGGCGCATCTACCTCGTCAAGGATCTGCTCGAATCCGGCCAGGCCAGTGCCGCCATACGCACCCACTTGGACCGCTGCCTCACCTGTCGCGCCTGCGAAACCACCTGTCCATCCGGTGTGCAGTACGGCGAACTGGCGGAGATCGGACGCGAGATTCTGGAGCAGCAGCGGCCGAACCGAAACTGGCTGCGCCGCTTGGTGCTGAACGTGGCACCGAGGCCGCGCTTGCTGGCGGCACTGCTCGCCTTAGGCCGTCCGCTGCGCCGCCTGCTGCCGCGCCGCTACCGTCGCTTATTGCGCCCGACGCCAAGGGCGGCGCCGACACCGAAAGCCAACCCGCTGCCCGCCAAGGACCGCGTACTGCTGTGGAAGGGATGCGTCCAGCGCGTCGTCACGCCCGAGGTGAATGCTCACTTGGCGCGTCTTCTGGAAGACCGCGGCATGGCGGCGTTCGCGGCCGAGGCCGAGGAATGCTGCGGCGGTCTCGAACTGCACTATGGCGATGCCGCAGGCGCTCGCGCAGCCATGCGCCGCAACGTGGAACGGCTGTCTCGCCACGACGCCGATCTGATCGTCTCCACCGCCAGCGGCTGCGGCGTCACCCTCAAGGACTACGGCCGCCTGCTCGGCGAGCCGGCCGCCGAAGCGTTCGCGGCCAAGGTGCGCGACGCGGCGGAGCTGCTGGCCGGGTTCGCCTTCCGAAAACGCGCCGTGGACGGGCGGGAAGCCGTGCGAGTCGCCTGGCATCCGCCCTGCACCTTGCAGCACGGACAGCGGCTGACCGGCATCGTGGAGGGCATCCTACTGGCCGCAGGCTACCAACTCGCACCCGTGGCGGACGCGTATCTGTGCTGCGGCTCCGCCGGCGCCTACAGCCTGCTGCAACCGGACCTGGCCGCCGAACTCAAGGATCGCAAGGCGCGCGAGCTGCGCCGCCATTCGCCGGAAGTGGTCGCCACCGCCAACATCGGCTGCCAGACCCACCTCGCCGACGCCATCGACGTGCCGGTGGTGCATTGGCTCGAACTGCTGCGATAGCGCCGCTCGCCGGACGCGGTCAGGGCAGGCTGAACGCGAAGTAGTCGGAACCCGACGGCGGCCCCATTCTGCCGCCGCCGGCGGAAATCGCCACGAACTGCTTGCCGGCGACGCTGTAGACCGCCGGCGTCGAGAATCCCGCCGCCGTCAGTTCCGCCTCCCACAGCACTGCGCCGTTGCGCGTGTCGTAGGCGCGAAACTTCCGATCCGGCGTGGCGGCGATGAAGATCAGCCCGGATGCGGTGACCACCGGGCCGCCGTAGTTGACGGCGCCGAAGCCGAGCTGCGGATGAGAGGGATAGTTGCCGAAGGGTACCTGCCAGACGATGTCGCCGGTGGCGAGGTCGATGGAGTTGAGGGTTCCCCAAGGCGGCGTGTTGGCCGGCAGGCCCTCGTGGTCGCGCAGATAGACGTAGCCGCCGTGGGCGTAGGTGATCTCGGTGGTCGGCTCGTCGATCACCGGCTCGGGCGCCAGCATGTGTCGCACGATGCCGTTGCGCTCCACTTCGTCGAGATGCGCGAAGCCCGGCATCCGGCCGCGGCCTGCTTCGACCATCTCGACGATGGCCTGATAACCCATGCGCTCGAGTACGCCGGTCAGCGCCGGACCGGCATCGGTGCCCTCGAAGTCCTGGCCGTGACAGGCGCCGCAGTGCTTGGCGTAGCTGGCGGCTTTGCTGAACCCTACCGGAATCTCGCTGAGACGCAGGATGCCGGAGACATCCTGGGCATTCAGAATCAGCCGATTGTCGGCGGCATCGAACGCCGAGCCGCCCCATTCCGCGCCGCCGTCGTACCAGGGATGGAAAACCACGGTGCCGACCCGAGGCGGTGCCCAGGGTCGCAGATCGTAGTCTTGGATCATCTCCTCAACGTACTGTCTGGCTTCCTCGGTGCGGTTGGTCACCTCGAACCGCTGGCGGCTGAAGGCGACGGTGGAGACCGGCTGCCTGGGTGCGGGAACTTCCCTCGGCATGGTGCTGGGCAGGGTGTCCACCTCCACGATGGGGTACATGGACTCGCCGGTTTCGCGGTCGAAGACGTAGAGATGGCCGGACTTGGTGGTCAGCGCCACCGCGTCGATGGTGCTGCCGTCGCGCTCTAGCTGCACCAGGGTCGGCGGCGAGGGGTTGTCGCGATCCCACAGGTCGTGGCGGACTACCTGGTAGTGCCACTCGAGCGCGCCGGTGCGGGCGTCGAGGGCCACTAGGCAGTTGGCGTAGAGATTGTCGCCCAAGCGGGAAGCGCCGATGAAATCCGGCGTCGCCGAGCCGGTGGGCGCGAACAGGAGGCCGCGTTCCTCGTCCAGCGCCATGCCGCTCCACACATTGGCGCCGCCGGCCTGCTCCAGCGAACCTTCCGCCCAGGTTCCGGCGCCCGGCGCACCCGGCGTCGGGATGGTGTCGAACTGCCAGATCAGCTCGCCGTCGATGGCGCTGAAGGCGCGGATGGAACCCGGGAAGGCGTCCGCCCACTCCGAGGTGGAGAAGCCGAGCATGATCTTGTTCTCGAACACTACGCCTGGCACGGTGACGGCAAAGTGGCCGCCGCGGTCGTCGGGCGGCGTGAGATCGAGCCGGCCGTTGTTGCCGAAACGCCCGACCAGCGTGCCGTCGGCCGCGTTCAGCGCGATCAACTCGCGCCCAGCGGTGAAGAACAGGCGCTTGTCTTCACCGCTCTGCCACCACATCAGGCCCCGCTGGGCGCCGCCGGGCAGTTCGATCTCCGAGCGCCAGATTTCCTCGCCGGTAGCGGCATTCAGGGCGAACGCTACCAGCTGCGGCGACAGGCCGTAGAGTACGCCCTCGATTACCAGCGGGCTGGTGTACATGGTGCCGCGAGGCTCTCCGGAGTGGTAGACCCAAGCCAGTTCCAGCTGGCTCACGTTATCCCGGCTGATCTGTTCCAGCTCGGAGTAGTGGCGACGGCCGGAGTCGCCGAGGTAGACCGGCCAGTCCACATCCTGGGACGGAGCAGGGGCGCAGCCAGCTGCCAGAACGGACGCGGCGAGAGTCGAACAGAGAAGTCGCATGAAGTCACCAGTGGCTCTACGTTCGGGCGCAATCCATCAACCCATCGCCGTCCAGCCGACCTCGCCGCTAGCCGTTCAGAGTTCTCCGACGATCCGTCGCGCGATCCGAGCCAAGTCGTCCCGCAAGTCTCGCCGGCGCAGACCGTAATGGAACAGCGCTTCCAGGTAGTGTACGGGATCGCCGGTAGTCAACCAACGCCCGCCCTGGACGGGGCAGGCGTAGACGAGTCCACCACGCTCCATGTATGTCTCGACGGCATCCATCAGCCATAGCTCGTCGTCCTTGCCGGCGGGGGTCGCCGCCAGGATCGGGACCAATTCCGGCGGCAGGATGTAACGCCCGAAACCCACCAGATTGGACGTCACGTCCGCCAAGTCGGGCTTCTCGACGATCCGGGTGACGCGCCCTTCGCCGTCGGTTTCGACCATGCCGTAGCTGGGCACCTCGGCATGATCCACTTCCTGGACACCCAGGATCACGCCCGGCGTTCGGCAGTACTGCTCGATGAGCTGTCGGGTGAAGGGCACATCCGAACTTACGAGGTCGTCGCCGAATGCGTAGACGAAAGGGGCGTCGCCGATCAGCGGCGCGGCGTTCAGGGCCGGCGTACCGTTGCCGTAGGGACCGCACTGGCGAATGTAGGCGACGTTGACCAGTTCTCCCGGGCGACGCGCTTCCTCCAGGTAGCGCTGCTTGCCGCTGGCGGCCAGGTCCTCTTCCAGGGTCGGGTGCCGGTCGAAGTGGTCTTCCAGCACCTTCTTGTCCCAACGGGTGACGAACACCACGTCGCGGATGCCGCTGGCGGCCAGCTCTTCGACCACATACTGGATGATCGGCCGGTCGATCAGCGGAATCATCTCCTTGGGAATGGCCTTGGTGGCCGGCAGGAATCGGGTACCGCTGCCGGCCGCGGCGATCACGGCCTTGGCAATGGGGATGTCAGGGTCAGGCCTTGCCAGCGCCACGTTGCTTGCCTCGCGGTCGGTGCTGCGTATCCTGCACCAAAACGAAGCTCGCCGTGCTCTGAATCAACGCGATTATGCGTGTTCGGGCGAAGCGGGATGAGGGCAAGGCCTGCTGCAAGCACGAAATGGGCACATATCCGTCGGCATCCCGATCCTCCTTCTTCTGCCATGGGATGTCGTCGTCTTTCCTTGGGCACAGAGCGCGTTGGCATGAACCTGGGCCGAACCTCGCTGGCCTACGACCCGCCGGTTCGAGCAAGCCGGCGGGAGTATCTTGCGCGCACGATGTGGCTTGAAGTCCTCAAGGGCCTTGCGCTTGACGAGGTAATACGATATGGCGCCCGCCGTGCGGGATTCGGGAAGTTGTCCAGCCTTCCCTCATCCAAGCCGCTCGACCTCATGCCCGCCAAGACAACGCTCCAGTGGTCGACTCTGCAGGTTCGAGCCAAGCACTGGACGTGTGCGCCAAGGCGCCTCATCGGGGGCGACGGTCCCGATCCGATCCTGCACATCTTGGTCGGCTGCCAGTCGCGCTTCGCCCACGGAGAAGCCACATCTCAGGCCTACAGCATCGGAGTCCGTCGCTGGCATAGCGGGGAACATGTGGACCTTTATCAGGAGATCCAAGCTCGAGTTCGCGTCCATGTCCCAGTCACCACCCCTGGAATCCACCGACCAGCACCGATTGGGCAAGCCAGCGTCTCGGCGGCGCATGGCCGAACGCTGGATTCTTCGCGTTTAGGAGGCGGGGCGCATCTTGCCGAGAAATGAAACTCATCGCGGTGGGCATTTGCGCGATAATCCGCTGCTTGAGCGGAGAGGATGAGCGATGGCATTGGAAGTCGTAGTACTGGCGGCAGGCACCGGAACGCGCATGCGTTCCCGGCTGCCGAAGGTGCTGCACCCGTTGGCAGGTCGCCCTCTGCTGGCCCACGTTCTGGACACGGCAGCCAGCCTCGAACCCCATCGCATCCATGTCGTGATTGGCGAGCACGGTGAGAAAGTGAAGGCTTGCTTGGGTGCTAGGCGCGATATTTCGTGGATTGTGCAAGAGCCCCGACACGGCACCGGCCATGCGGTGGCCCAAGCGCTGCCGCTGATTCCAGACTACGCCACGGCATTGGTGCTGCTCGGCGACATGCCCATGATCGCCAAGGAAACTCTCGTCGAGTGTGCTCGAAACGGCAAGCGCGGCATCGCTCTGGTCACTGCGGAACTGCCGGATCCCAGTGGTTTTGGACGCATCCTGCGCAACGCCCAGGGCCGCATCACGGGCATCGTCGAGGAGCGCGACGCATCGGACGCCCAGCAGGCCATCTTCGAAATCAACGCCGGCGCGATGGCCGCCCCGCGCCAGCGATTGGCGGAACTGCTTGCCTCGGTAACCCCCGACAACGATCAGGGCGAGTACTACCTGACGGACGTGATCGCTCTGGCCGTGGCCGGCGGCATCGAAATAACAGCAGTGCGCACCCGCGCCGCAGAGGAGGCCCTCGGCGTCAACGACCGAGCACAGCTCGCACATCTGGAACGCTGCTGGCAACGGCGAGAGGCAGCGCGGCTGATGGCCCAGGGCGTCACATTCATGGATCCGCAGCGGGTCGACATACGTGGCCGTCTCACGGCGGGCGAGGACTGCATCATCGACGTGAACACGGTGTTCGAGGGGGAAGTCGCGCTCGGCGAGGGAGTGCGCATTGGGCCGGGCTGCGTGATCCGCGACGCCACCTTGGGCGATGGGGTAACGGTGGAACCCATGACCAGCATCGACGGCGCCGCCATCGCCGCCGGCTGCCGCATCGGTCCCTACGCCCGCCTGCGGCCAGGTACCGAACTGGCGGAATCGGTACATATCGGCAACTTCGTGGAGACCAAGAAAGCCAAGCTCGGCAGCGGCACGAAAGCCAATCACCTCGCCTACTTGGGCGACGCCACGGTGGGCAACGGCTGCAACATCGGCGCCGGCACCATCACCTGCAACTACGACGGCACCGACAAGCACCGCACCGAGATCGGCGACGGCGTCTTCGTGGGCACCAACAGCACCCTGGTGGCGCCGCTCGTCATCGAGGACGAGGCCTACGTGGGCGCTGGCTCCACCATCACCGCAGCAGTCGGCAAGGAGGAACTCGCCATCGGTCGCGGCCGGCAGCGCAACATCCAGGGCTGGACGCCGCCGGCTAAGCAGCAGCGCACCCCGAAGGACTGACCATGTGCGGAATCGTTGGCGCCGTCTCCGGTCGAGAAGTGCCCGCCATACTCATGGAAGGCTTGCAGCGTCTGGAATATCGCGGCTACGACTCCGCGGGCATCGCCGTCACCGGCAACGGCAACGCTGCAATCGAACGGTGGCGCACGGTCGGGCGCGTTCAGGAACTGGCGAACGATCTCAAGATGCAGCCCATCCACGGTACCACCGGCATCGCCCACACCCGCTGGGCCACCCACGGCCCGCCGGCGGTGGAGAACGCCCACCCGCACCTGTCCCGAGGACGCATCGGCGTCGTACACAACGGCATCATCGAGAACTTCGAGGAACTGCGCGACGAGCTGCGGGACGCAGGCTACGTATTCGAGTCGAAAACGGATTCCGAGGTCGTCGCCCATCTCATCGACCGCTGCGTCGCAGAGGAAGAGGATCTTCTGGAAGCCGTCCGCAAGGCGCTCAAGCGGCTGGACGGCGCTTATGCCCTGGGAGTGATCTGCCGGGACGAGCCAGAACGCCTCGTCGCCGCTCGAGTTGGCAACCCGCTGGTGGTGGGCATCGGCATCGGCGAGAACTTCATCGCCTCGGATACGCTGGCGCTGCGCCCGGTCACCGACCGCTTCATCTACCTCGAGCAGGGCGACTTGGTGGATCTCACGCCGCAGAACATCTCCATCTGGAACATGGACCACCGGGAAGTTGTGCGCACCACGGTACATGTCGAGCACAGCGTCGATGCCGCCGACAAGGGCAACTACCACCACTACATGGAAAAGGAGATCCACGAGCAGCCCCGTGCCATTCGCGACACCCTGGAGGGACGGCTGGGTCGGCAACGGGTGCTGGAGCCGGCCTTCGGCCTCGATGCCGGGGACATCTTCGACAACACCCGGGCGGTTACCATCGCCGCCTGCGGCACGGCCTATTACGCCGGCTGCATCGCCCGCTACTGGATCGAGGAGTTGGCTGGCATCCCGTGCAGCGTGGAAATCGCCTCGGAGTTCCGCTACCGCAAGTTCATCACGCAGCCCGATGCCCTGTTTCTCACCATCTCCCAGTCCGGCGAAACCGCCGACACCTTGGAGGCGCACAACGTCGCCCGCGCCGCCGGCTTCGCCCATACCCTGACGGTGGGCAATGTCCCGAACAGCACCCAGGTACGGGCATCGGACGTGGCGGTGATCACCGAGGCCGGACCGGAGATCTGCGTCGCCTCCACCAAGGCGTTCACCACCCAGCTGGCGGCACTGATGATGCTGGCCATCCTGCTGGGGCGCCGCCACGGCCTTGATGCCGACAAGGAACGGGAACTGGTGGCGGCACTGCGCGAACTGCCAGACGTGGTGGAGGAAGCCCTAGGGCTGGAGGATCGCATCCGCCGCTTGGCGGTGGAGTTCATGCATCGCCACCACGCGCTGTTTCTGGGCCGCGGCACACACTACCCGGTGGCTCTGGAGGGCGCCCTCAAGCTCAAGGAGATCTCCTACATCCACGCCGAGGGCTATCCGGCGGGTGAGCTCAAACATGGGCCGCTGGCGCTGGTGGACGAGGACATGCCGGTGGTGGCCGTCGCACCGGGGGGCGAACTGATCCGCAAGATGCAATCCAACCTGCAGGAAGTTCGCGCCCGGGGCGGACGCCTGTACGTATTCGCGGACGCCGACGCCGGCATCGATCCCGCCGAGGGCGTGACCGTGATCGAAGTGCCCAAGACCCACGATCTGCTCGCTCCCGTCGTCTACACCGTGCCGCTGCAATTGCTGGCCTACCACACCGCGGTGCTCAAGGGCACGGACGTGGACCAGCCGCGCAACTTGGCGAAATCGGTTACGGTGGAGTAGGGTATTGCTTTTGCGTCCTGCTTCGAGAGCGCATGACACGCTCGGGGCACAGGCGTTTTCGGTTCCCGCCATTCCGCCGATGCCATGACTATGAGGAGCATGAGCATGGCGAGCTGACTTCTCTTGGCGACAGCCATCGACAGTCCGCCCACACATTGCCGATGGTCGCTGCCAGCGAAATCCCTAGGCCTATGACTGAGACGGTGGCGGGGACTCCCACCGCCGTCGCGACTACGCCCTTAGCCCCTTGCCATTCGTCAATTCCTATGCCAACCGCGTTCATGCTGTCCATCGTCTCGCAGAAACCATCATTCGACCCGGCGTAGCAGGCTGGCAGACTGTCGGACTTTGCTCGCCGATCAGATACGGCAGCGACTCCGGGCGAGTTCGCCAAGCCAAACAGCCCGAAGAGTGTGCGATATTTCGATGCTGCCGGGCGGCTCCGTCTGCTCGTGGAGGCGACGCACTCCGGCCCACCCAGCCGTCGTGGCTGCCGTCGGCACCAGACACGCAGCGCAGTGCAACGAAATGTCGTACCCCCGGCCCGAAGAACAGAGCGAACCTGGTGTATGTCGACGCGGGGCTTCAGCCTGATTTGAGCTTCTTCGTTTGCCGGTCCTTGCCATAGGGTTCTGTTTCAGCGTTCCCGGCACAGCGGCCGGGCCGTACAAGAGGCACACAAGCAAAATGTTCCCGACCATTTGCGAAAGCCGACAGAGCAGCCTGCCTCCAAGACATGTTCGCTATTTCATCCAGCGGGCGTTCCGGCCTTCGCCAGAGGGATCGTGCGTCTCTTGTGCCGACAATTGGGGGCTGGCTCGCGGGCATCCTCCCTCAAAGCCCAAGCGCCCTGGAGCGCTGCCAATGCCAACGCCGTTCTGGCTTGGCGCTGCTCGGTTCTGAACGGATCGTACGACGACTTCCGGAGCGACTGCTGCCGCTACGGCCGCGGCTTGAGCATGCGGAGCGCACGAACATGGCCTGCTTCCTGGATGGATACCAGCTTGTCCACCTCCGTCCAAGCCTTTAAGCTGTTGGCTTATCCAGCAAGTTCCGAGATCCGTTGGACATCACCCGCATCCTCGACAGGCTGAACGACCGCCAGCGCGAGGCGGTGGCCGCGCCCATCGGCAACCTGCTGGTGGTGGCCGGCGCCGGCAGCGGCAAGACCCGCGTCCTCGTCCATCGCACGGCTTACCTAGTGGAGGCCGAGGGGGCTTGGCCGAGCAGCATCCTTGCGGTGACCTTCACCAACAAGGCCGCGGCCGAGATGCGCGGGCGCATCGAAGCCCTGCTGGCCGGGCCGGGCCACGCCATGTGGGTGGGCACCTTCCACGGCATCGCCCATCGCCTGCTGCGCATGCACTGGCGCGACGCCGAACTGCCGCAGAACTTCCAGATTCTCGACGCCGACGATCAGCAGCGGCTGGTCAAGCGCGTCCTGCGCAACCTGGAGCTGGACGAGCAGAAGTGGCCGGTGCGCCAAGCGGTGTGGTTCATCAACTCGCACAAGGACGAGGGACGGCGCGCCAAGGACGTGTCCGTCGCCGGCGAAGACCTGTTCGTCGCCACCCACGCGAAGATATACCAAGCCTACGAACAGCTATGCCGACAGGGCGGACTGGTGGACTTTGCCGAGCTGCTGCTGCGCAGCCACGAACTGTGGCTCGAACGTCCCGATTTGCTAGACCACTACCAGCGCCGCTTCCAGCACCTCCTGGTGGACGAGTTCCAGGACACCAACGCCATCCAGTACGCTTGGCTGCGGGTACTGGCCGGACGCACCGGCAAGGTGTGGGCGGTGGGCGACGACGACCAGTCCATCTACGGCTGGCGCGGCGCCAAGATCGAGAACATCCGCAGCTTCCAGCGGGACTTCGCGGATGTCGCCGTGGTGCGGCTGGAACAGAACTACCGCTCCACCGGCACCATTCTGCGCGCTGCCAACGCGCTCATCGGCAACAACGCCGACCGGCTGGGCAAGAAGCTGTGGACCGAGGCCGGCGCCGGCGATCCGATCCAGGCGTACTCCGGCTACAACGATCTCGACGAGGCGCGCTTCATCGCCGACCGCGCCCAGGGCTGGATCCGCGATGGCGGCAGCGCCGAGGAGGTGGCCGTGCTGTACCGTTCGAACGCCCAGTCCCGGGTGATCGAGGAAGCCTTCCTGCGGCTCCACATCCCCTACCGCATCTACGGTGGCCTGCGCTTCTTCGACCGCATGGAGATCCGCAACGCCCTGGCCTACATGCGCCTCGTCAGCCAGCGCCATGCGGATGTGGCCTTCGAGCGCGTGGCCAACACGCCTCCCCGAGGCATCGGCGGCAAGACCATGGACCAGCTACGCGCCATCGCTCGGGAACGCGGCGTTTCGCTGTGGCAGGCGGCCAAAGAGGGCATCGCCGGCGGTTTGCTGAAGGGCCGCGCCGCGACCGCCGTTGGCGCGTTCCTCAAGCTGGTCGACGACATGGCGGCGGCTGTCCAGAACGCCGCGCTGCACGAAATCGCCGAACACTGCATCGAGACCAGCGGCCTCATGACCTACCACAGCCGCGAACGCGGCGAGCAAGGCGTCGCCCGGCGCGAGAACTTGGAAGAACTGGTGACCGCCTGCCGCCAGTTCGGCCGCGAACTGGTGTTCCCGGTGGACGTCGAAGGCGATGAGGCCGCGCAGACCTCCGAACTGGACGAGTTCCTGGACCAGGCCGCCCTGGAAAGCGGCGACTACCAGAGCGGCGGCCCGGCGGTGCAGATGATGACCATGCACTCGGCCAAGGGCTTGGAGTTCCCCCTGGTGTTCATGGCCGGCATGGAGGAGGGCCTGTTCCCGCACCGCATGTCGGAACAGGAGCCGGGCCGCCTGGAGGAAGAGCGCCGCCTCGCCTACGTGGGCATCACCCGGGCCATGAAGCAGCTGTACTTCACCTATGCGGAAGCGCGGCGGCTGCACGGCACTCCGACGCGCAACTGGCCGTCCCGCTTCCTGCAGGAAGTGCCGCCCGCCTGCTTGGAGGAGGTGCGCATGGGCGGCGACGTGTCGCACCAATTCCACGGGCTCGCTCGAGACAACGGCGAAGACATCGGCGATGCCGGCATCCGCATCGGCCAGTTCGTCCGCCATGCCAAATTCGGCGAAGGCGTCGTCACCCAAGCCGAGGGCAGCGGCGATCGCACCCGCGTGGAGGTCCACTTCGCCAGCGTCGGCCCCAAGTGGCTGATGCTGGCCTATGCCAACCTGGAGACGGCGGCGCCAAGCAGCCTCTCGGCTTTTGACGAGGAGAACTTGAATTGAAAACATCTCTTGCCTGGCTCGGACATGTAGCGCTCGGCACCGTGCTTGTCGGATGCTCCACGGAGCAGAACGAGGTCGCAGATGGCCCATTGCCAACTGCTCCGGCGCAAGCGGTCCAGTGGAAGCTCGTCACCACTTGGCCGAAGAACCTGCCCGCGCTCGGCACCGCCCCGGAGCGGCTGGCCGAAATGGTCGCGGCAATGTCCGCCGGACGGTTCAAGATCAAGGTCTACGCCGACGGCGAGCTGGTACCAGCCTTCCAGGTGTTCGACGCCGTCTCCCAAGGCAATGCCGAGATGGGCCACGGTGCCGCGTACTATTGGCGCGGCAAGATGTCGATGGCGGCGGTGTTCGCCACCGTGCCGTTCGGCATGACCGCCCAGGAGACGAATGCCTGGCTACACCACGGCGACGGCTTGGAACTATGGCGCGAGCTCTACGAACCGTTCGGCGTGGTGCCGCTGGCCGCCGGCAACTCCGGCGTACAGATGGCCGGCTGGTTCAACAAGGAGATCCGCTCCATCGCCGATATCAAGGGCCTGAAGATGCGCATACCGGGACTGGGCGGGGAAGTATTCCAGCGCGCCGGCGGCGTGGCGGTATCCATGCCGGGCAGCGAGATATTCACCGCCTTGCAGACCGGCGTGATCGACGCTGCGGAATGGGTGGGGCCCTACAACGATCTCGCCTTCGGCCTGCAGGACATCGCCAAGTACTACTACTACCCCGGCTGGCACGAGCCGGGCGCGAATCTGGAAGCCATCGTCAATGCGGACGCCTTCGCGACGCTGCCAGCGGATCTCAAGGCCATGCTGGAAGCCGCCTGTCGCGCTGTCAATCAGGACGTGCTCGACGAGTTCGCCGCCCGCAACGCAAGTGCGCTCAAGACGCTGGTAGAGGAACATGGCGTGGAGGTTCGCCCCCTGCCGGACGACGTGCTGCAACGCTTCGCGGAACTGTCCGCCGAAGTGGTGCGCGAAGCCGCCGAGGACGACGAGTTGGCCCAGCGCATCCTCGACTCCTACTACGCCTTTCTGGCCAACGCGCGCGACTACCACGGCATCTCCGAGAAAGCGTACATCGACGCCCGCGATGCGGTGGCCGATTGACGCCGCTGTATGGCCGGCATCCCATTCAGATCGCCCTCGGACATGAGATCGAACGGGTCGCATCGATTCTGATCGCCGCGATCAAGTCGGACTTGATGTTGCGCATGATCGCCTCGCAGGTCGCCAACGCCACGCTGCTGTTCGTCGCCATCCGCTTCTTCGGCACCTAGGGCCGCCGCGACGCCCTGCGCCGCTTCCAGACGATGCTCGCGCACAACCAAGGGCAGACCTTCAACGCGGCATCACTGGCTCGGAGCTTGGATGCGAGCGGCGCCACCGTCGGCCGCTATCTCGACCTGCTCCTGGTCCGCCGACTGACGCCCTGGACGAGCAATCTCGGCCGGCGTCTCGTCAAGGCGCCGAAGACCTACCTGCGCGATAGCGGCGTCTGCCATGCGCTGCTCGGCATCCGCACGCTCGACGAGCTGTTCGGCCATCCGGTCGCTGGCGGCAGCTAGGGCGGCTTCGTCATCGAAAACATCATCGGGGGCTGCCGAGATATGCGTCATGGGACTACTACCGGACGACGGGCGGTGCGAGATCGACTTGGTGGTGGATCCTGGCGGCGGCTAGATCTGGCCATCGAAATCAAGCGCAGCACGACACCGTCCGTCTCCAAGGGCTGCTACGGCGCTTGCGAGGACCTGCAGCCGAAGCGCAGGCTGGTGGCGCCTGCCGGCGCCGACGACTTCCCCCTCGGCAAGGGCATCGAGGCGGTCGCGTTGTCTCGAATCGACGAACCGAGCGGAACCGACTGACCCTGTCGATCTCTCAAGGCGGCAGAGCGAAGACGACGAGTTCCGCCTCCGCCTGTCGCCCTCCGGCGGCCACTGCCAAGTGCTGCCGGCCCTTGTGCAGAACGTAGGAAATTAGGAGTCGGTGTCATGGAGCTACGGACAATCCAAAGTCGTGCAGCGGTCAAGGCGGCAGCTTGGCGAACACCACCGCAACGGTTTCCTCGACGCTCCGGCATGCGGTGTCCACCGTCGTAGCGGTCGACCACGGCTCGTACTTGCGATCCAGCACCTGCTGCCAAGTGGGCAGAACGAGCCCCGGAATGGGAACCGCGCGCGACTCGACCCGTCGCTGATGCTCGACGGGATCGCTGCAAATCAACTCGATCTCCACGAGCCCGGCACCGTTGCTCGAGGCCGCGGTGCGCCAGAGGTCGCGGGTAACGGGCAGTGGATTGACCGAGTCGGCAACAACCGCGTGGCCGAGGCGCAGATTGTCCACGGCCACGGCTCGGGCCACTCGATAGCCTTCGGCGCCAGTCAGCGCGACGCCGGCGTTGCGCACTGCCTGCTCGATGGTGTCGATGCGCAAGTGGACCGCGCCCATTCGCTTCGCCAAGGCTGAGGCCACGGCGGACTTGCCTACGCCGGGCAGTCCGCCCAGGGCGATCAGCAAGCCTGTCGAGATCGCGCTGCTGGCGTCATTCGATGGCAGGGATGGCAAGGCGAGGCTTCCTTACGGCCGCTTCGGACGTTCGGCCTTGCCCGCCAACCACTTGCCCAGTTCATCGTGGCCGCCGGCGCAGGCCCAGCCAGCCGCGGCGCCATCGAACACGTTGTCCCGCAAGCTGGCGTCGGCACCCCGGGACAGCAATCGCTCCACCAGTTCGGCATCGCCATTGAACGCCGCCTGATGCAGCGCGGTAGCGCCATCTTCCCGGCGGGCGTTGATATCGACGTCGGCAGCCAGCAGATTCAGCGCCAGTTGGACTTCGCCGAGCATGGCTGCCTCAACCAGCGTGCGTCCGGCCAAGTCGGAGGCTGGATCCAGGTCGGCCAGGGCACCGGGCGACTGGCTGGACCATCCGGCCTCGAACAACCGTGCCAACAGCGCGTAGACGCCGTCCAGACGGGCGCCGCCCCGCGCCAGCGCGCTGACCATTGCCAGAGTCAGGCCGGCCTCTCTCGGATGACCGCTGCTGGTCAACAGGCCGACGGTGTTCTGAGCCGGGCCGCCGCGGTAGGTTCGACAGACGGCGTTCGGATCGCTGCCGGCTGCGATCAGCAGTTCGATCACCTCAACGGCGTTGGTCGGCGTTTGCTGCCGTTCACCCTCAAAGCCGTTGGCGCCGAGATAGTTGAGCAGCGTACAGCGATGGGGACGGGACGAGCGGGCCCTGGCGAGATCCGGATGGTCGTGCAGGAGTGCTCGAAGCCCCTCGATATCGCCCGCCACCACGGCGTCGGCAGCGCGGTCGAACACTGCCGCGAACTGGGGATCGTCAAAGGAAATCCCGGCGACGACACGGTATTCAGTCAGCATCGCGACAAGATCGTCGCGGCTGGCGGAATTGCCCCGAAGCGCACAGTCGAGGGGCGTTTCCCCGGCGAAGTTCAACGCCTTGGGATCGGCACCCTCCGAGAGCAGACAACGGGTCGCGAACAAGTCGCCGGACTTGGCGGCCAGATGCAGCGAACGTTCTCCATCGTCGTCCACGGCGTTCGGGTCCAGGCCGCCGGCGAGCAGCAGCGGTAGCGCCGCGGCAACGTCGGAGCGAATCGCGCGGCACAGCCAGACGTGGTCCGCTGGCACGAAGCGCGCTGCCAGCTTGGCGCGGGCGGCATTGCGGTCGTCCGACGAAGCGACGCTTCCTCGGAGCATCGCTTCGTCTTGTGCGGGATGCGCTGCCGCGAGTTTCCGCGCTGTCCGGCTGTCGCCAGCGAAGCAGGCCGAGACCCATCGATCCACATCGCGCACGAGGTCGTCCTTGGCACCGCGCTCGCGCAGCAACGCGGCCAGCGCATGCCGGTTGAGGCAGACGGCGAGCGCCAGCGGCGTTCGGCCGTCGCGGTCCCGGAAGTCCACCTGAGCGCCGTGGTCGAGAAGCGCCTCCAACATCACCGGGGCGTTGTCCAGCACCACGGCTTCATGCAGGCAGTTGCCGTCGAATCCCCAAGTGCCCATGGTCCAGTTGGGATCGCCGTCGTGTTCCAGCAGCAAGCGAGTCAAGTCGACGTCATTGAACTGCAAGGCATGGGGCAAGGCGTGGCAGACGTGCCAGCGGGGCGGCTTGGCGGCCAGCAGTGCCCGCAGGCTGTCCTCGTCGCGCAGCCGCACGGCTTCCCACATGGCACTGCCCTCGTAGAGCGTTGGGCCGTCGGCGACGTCCGCGCCCGCTGCCAGCAGCCGCTTTGCCAACTGCGGGTTGTGCGCCCGCCCGATGGCCGCACCCAGGGCGGTGCGATAGCCGCGAATAGTCTCGGCTTCCCGGCTGCCGGCGTTGGCGTCGGCACCGAGTGCGAGCAGTTCTTCGCCGAGGCGGACCCGGGCGGCGGCGATCGCCGGGTTTCCGGCACGGTAGCGGGAACTGCACAGGTAGAGCAGCGGCGGCCAGCGATTCGGCCCGATTTCGCCCTGGACGGTCTGCTCGGTGAAGCCAGCTGCCGCCTCGCGGGCGGCCAGCGCCAAGGCGCATGGCGCCGAGTTCGCCGGCAGGTTCGGCCAAACGGCGAGGATCGCGTCTGCGCGGGCATCGTCGCCCGCCAAGGCCGCGGTCGCCAAGGCGTTCTCGGCAGCGGCTGGATCCAGCGTGGCGATAGCCAGCGCCCGCCGCAGGCGAGGCCAACTGGCGAACCCGGCTTCCCGGGCGATTACGCGCTGGGCCTGGGCCAGCTTGATGCCGTTGCGACCTAGCTGTTCGGTGGACGACGCGGCATCGGGAAAGAGGCGCAGCACCCGCCATGCGGCAGCGACGCTGCCTTGGGCGACCTGCTTCTTCAGCTCCTTGGCGCGTTTCTTCAGTTGCTCGACATCGAGCGTCGAGGTGGGAACGTTCGCTGCGGACATAAGACCTCCTTTCGCCTTTCGAGTGTCCGCTGTGCCCGAAGAAAGAAGATCCGGCGATGTCGGGTGCGCCGCTGGCTGCCAAGCCGCGGCACCGTCAAACCGTTCGAGATGGGCTCGGCCCTGCCCGCGGACGGGATGCTCTCTCGACGAAGCAGAGCGGACCATAAGCTCTGCCACCGATGTTGTCCATGCCCAGCCCAGGATCGGTAGTGCGTTACTAGAGGAATGCGAAAGATCCGCACGAATGGGCTGCGAAAGACGGTGCGCAATTCGCGTCGGCGGTCGCTGGCTATGCCGCGAGAGTCGGGATATTCCGACCTCGGCCGGAATCATGCGGAATCCGGCGGAACGGCGCGGCAGCGGCGCGATCCCGGCGGCTTCAGCCGAGGGTGTCGGCGAGATGGCGGAGAACGATGTTGCGGATGTCGGCCTCGTCGGCGTCCGAGAGGCCGAGGAACGGGTGGGCTGGGATGTCGCCCCAGGGGATGGGCGCGCCGCGCTTCGTGGTGCCGAAGGCGCCTTTGGCGGCGCCGAACTGGTGGGTGCCGGCGCGCTTGTCCGGCGAGCCGATCTCCACCTCGCCGCTCCCGGCGCGGTAGGCGAGATTGCCGCCCAGGACGCCGCTCTCGGCGAGGATCCTGTCGATGTTGCGCGTCTTGCGCTTCTTCGTCGTTTCCGACACCGGCGCCCAGGGCGTGCCATCGGGGGCCTTCTCGTCGCGGAAGCGCTCGCGGGTGGCGTCGAGGAGCGCCTCGCCGATGTCGCGCATGAGCAGCGCCAGGTCGCTGCCCGCGGCGAGCAGGCGGCCCAGCGCCCTGCGGACCTCGGCGGCGTCGAACTCGACGCGGATGGCGGCGCCGGGCACGGTCAGGCCTGCCCGCCGCCGTAGAGCTCGTCGGCCCGCTCGTGGTCGTATTCCTTCGGAACGAAGTCCGACAGGTCGCCGGCGGGCAGGACCTCGTCGTCGCCCTCGACCGGCAGGTCGAAGACGGAGTCGACGCCGGCCTCGGCGAGAATCCTGTCGAGGGCGTGGTTGGTCTTCGCCTGGTCCGCCATCTTGCGGCCTAGTCGCTCCGCATCCGCGGCACTCAGAAGTTCGGGTTCGCCTTCCTTCGCCAAGCGCTTCGCCTCGTCCCAGGATATGTCGCGGCGCAGCACCCCGTTCACCCAGATGTCAGGCATCGTCCATCTCCTCCATCTCGATCTTCGTCGTTCCGCCTTCCGACTCCACGCTCAGCACCCGGAACCGCGTTCCGGCCTTGAACAGCATCTCGCGCTCGGACGGATAGCGGGAGATTCCGTCAATGCGCTTGCCGTGCCGACTGCGGATCGTGAACACCGCGTTGCCGCCGAAGCCCCGACCCATGCTGGCGCTGGTGAAGGCATGCTCGGTCGCCACTTGGCCCGGAACGTACTTGGCAAACTCTTCCCGCGTCAGCGTCGCGCCCCGACGCAAGCCCACCGCCGGATGGTCGGGCAGCCGGCCGAGGGCGTCGTTGAGCGTCATGGCGTAGTCCCGATCCGCTTGGCCAGCTCCGGCCCGCCGATCCACTTGGTGGCCGTGGAGTTCAGCCGCAAGAGTCGCGACTTGGCGGCGTTCGAGGTGGAGCGGGAGCGGGCTGATCGGCTCGAACGCCGGACCCAGACAGCGCGTTGGGGAATGCGCCTGTTGTCCGCAAGCGCTCCCATCCGGCAATGCGCCAGTTAGGCTTAGGATAAGCCGTGTCGCTACGGATGCCGCTGCATACGGCATTCGATAGCGTCCCATGCCTCTGCATCTCGTGGTTGCGTGATGCAGCATGACGATACGGATTCAACCTGAGACGCAGCCTCCAATCCGAGAAGCTTGCGTACGCACTGACATTCAATAGATTCGGTCGAAGTCGTCCCAGTAGTCCGCATAGGTTTTCGCCACGCTTTCTGCGCCGCGGATGACGCAGTTGCCGACCTTGCTGGCCAGCACGGACAACGCCATGGCCATGCGGTGGTCCTCGTAGGTGTCGAACACCGCCGGGCGAAATGCCGGGGCGGGATGGATCGTCATCGCGTCGTCGTATTCCACAACGCGCATACCGGCTTTGCGCAGCTCCTTGGCCCCGCAGGCGATGCGGTCGCACTCTTTCACCCGCAGCGTTGCCAAGCCCGTCAAGTGCGTGGGGGTCGGCAGAAACGGCGCCATTGCCATCAAGGTCGGCGCCGCGTCGGGCATGTCGGCCATGTTCGCGCAACCCAAGGGCGCTAGCCGCTGCGGCCCTTGAATGGTGGTGCGGTGCAAGCGTCGTTCCACGTTGGCCCCGATCTTCTCGCAGAGGCCGAGGAAAGCGTAGTCGCCCTGGCGGGTGGCGCTGCCGAGGTTGGCCAAGGCGACGGTACCGCCGTGCAGAGTGGCCAGGGCGGCATGGTAGGTCGCAGCGGAGGCGTCGCCTTCGATGGCGACGTCGCCGCCGGCGTACTTTCCGGGGGGCACGAACACCGTACGCTCGTCCACGGCATGGCAGGCAACGCCGCGGCGCGCCATCTCCGTCTGCGTTATGCCGATGTAGGAAGCGCTGGTGCGCTCGTCTTCCAGGCGAATGGTCAGGCCGCTGGGGAGCGCTGGCGCGGCCAGCAGCAGACCGGACAGATACTGGCTCGTGACCTTGGTTCTCAGCGCGGTTTCGGGTGCTGGCGAAGCAGCGCCGGTTACGGCAATGGGCAGAACGCCGCCCGGCGCGGCCGCCACCTCGCAACCGATGCGCTCCAAGGCGGCCAGCAGGTCGGCATTGGGCCGCCGGTGCAGCTGGGCATGGCCGGTGAAGCGGGTGGTGGCGGTGCGCAGCGCGGCATGGGCGAGGAGCAGTCGCAGGGATACGCCGCTCATGCCCAGATCCAGTTCCACATCGGCAGCAGACGGTGTCGCAGGCGGCGTCAGCCTAGCGGTCTTGCCGTCGCGTTCCACCGCAGTGCCCAGGCGACTGGCGGCGTCGAACATGGCGTCCACGTCCTCGCAGCGGGGTATGCCGTCCAGTCGCGTCGACTCTGGTGCCAGAGTGGACATCAGGATGTGCCGCAGGGCGATGGACTTGCTGCCGGGCAGGACGACGTTCACCGAGAATGGCCTCGGCAGCCGTCGGATTCGCCTCGTGGTCACGTCGCTTGCCGAGTCATTTGCCGAATTTGTGGCGCAGGGTGTACCAGCTTGGGTACGGAATCGGGCGCGGATCCTTTTTGGAGGTCCAGAAGCGTACCACGCGGCCGTCGGAGAGCCGCAGCGCCTTGGCCACGTCCTTGCTGGACAGCCCCTTGCGGTCCATCCATTCGCGCAGTTCCTTCGGTGTCGGCGGGTACTTCTTCATGGCGTCTCATGGCGTCCGGCAGCGAGCGGACACGGCGCGTCCAAGGAGGACACGGCGCGTCCAAGGAGGACACGGCGGCGAATGCTACGCCTTGGCGGTGGATGCTACAATCCGCGCCTTACGTCCAACCGACCAGCCTAAGGGGGAACCGATGGCGGAAGCAGCGCTCGCCGATCTCGAAGCCGATCTCAACAACCTCGTCATGAGCGAGGAAGTAGAGCCGCTGTACGCGGCGGTGAAGAAATTCATCGCCGAAGAAATCGAGCCGAAAACGCCGGAATACTTCGAGGCGGCGTTCGAGCACGGCGACCGCTGGAGCCTGTCGCCACGTCAGGAGGACATCCTCGGCGGCCTCAAGAACCAAGCCAAGGCCAACGGCTTGTGGAACTTCTTCCTGCCGGACGCCGACACCGGCGAGGGCTTGAAGAACCTGGACTACGCCTACATCGCCGCCGAACTCGGCAAGAATCCCATCGCTTCGGAGTGCCTGAACTGCAGCGCTCCGGACACCGGCAATATGGAGGTGCTCGAACGCTACGGCACCCCGGAGCAGAAGGAGAAGTGGCTCAAGCCGCTGCTTGCCGGCGAGATCCGCTCCGCCTACGCCATGACCGAGCCCAACCTAGCCTCCTCGGACGCCAAGCAGATCGCCACCCAGGCGCGGCTCGACGGCGACGAATGGGTGCTCAGCGGCGAGAAGTTCTACATCTCCGGCGCCGGCGATTCCCGCTGCAAGATCATGATCGCCATGGTGCAGACCAATCCGGACGCGCCGCCCCACCGCCAGCAGTCCCAGATTCTGGTGCCCAAGGACACCCTGGGCGTGGAGATCATGGAGCCGATGACGGTATTCGGCCACGACGACGCCCCCCACGGCCACATGCATCTGCGCTTCAACGATGCCCGGGTGCCCAAGGACAACATCCTGCTCGGCGAGGGCCGCGGCTTCGAGATCTCCCAAGGCCGTCTCGGCCCCGGCCGCATCCACCATTGCATGAGGTCGGTAGGCCAAGCCGAACGGGCGCTGGACCTCATGGTGCGGCGCGGCATGTCCCGGCAAGCCTTCGGCCGCCCGCTGGTGCAGCTGGGCAAGAATCTGGAGCTGGTGTCCCGGGCGCGCATCGAGATCGAGGCCATGCGTCTCATGGTGCTGAAGGCGGCCAAGGCCATGGACGTGCTTGGCAACCGCGAAGCGCGGGTGTGGGTACACATGGTGAAGGCCATGATCCCCGAACGTACCTGCCAGATCATCGACCAGGCCATCCAGATGCACGGCGCCGCCGGCGTCTCCCAGTGGACGCCGTTGGCCGGCATGTACACCGGCCAGCGCACCCTGCGCATCGCCGACGGCCCGGACGAAGTGCATCACCTCGTGGTAGGCCGCGCCGAACTGCGCAAGTACGACGAAAACTTCGGGCGCTCGTAGCCGGACAGGGAGGGCTTCATGCCCAGGCGCCGATTCAATCCGATCGCCAGATCGATATCGATCGAACCTTGCGCCAACTCGAAGCCTTGGCGACGCAGGTAGGTTACGGAGGCAATCCCGAGCGCAAGAAGGGCCCGGGCGATTTCGGACCGACTCCGTCCGCTCGACCCCGTCCCGACCAGTCGAAGTGCGATTAGGTAGGGATATTCGATAAAGACGAAGCGCTTCGCTTGCTGCGGGAAGGCGTCCGGCGTGGTTTGACAAGCCAGCAGTTGCGCGGGACATTTCCCCAGAACGTCTGGTCGGTGACGGCTGACGGGCAACCGCTGGAGGCGCAACTGGAGAACGCTCGAACAGGCACCTATCATGGGTATCCGATGCCGGAGACGGGCCCGCATCGGAAAGAAGTCCTGAGGCGTTGGAACGAACATGGATAGCGATTTCAGGATCGACTTCGATTGGCGGTCGCAGGAGACCGGCGATCCGGCATGCCTTCGCCAGTATCACCATCAAAGCTGGGGATGTCGCTGACCGAACTGGAAGATCCGTGCGTCAAGATCCGTGCGGACAGGCATGCGGGTTTCGGCGTTCGATCTCGCCGCTTGGCTGGTGTCGAACTGGTGGCGCTTGCGCTGGGAGACATCGCTCGCCGAGGCTCGGGACCGGATGTCGATCTCCGGAGCAGCCCTCCTGTCCTGGGAAATGAGCCACATGATCGGCGCAGCCGGCAACGGCCACCTGTGGCCGGATATCGAGTTCTCGAACAGCGGCGATAGGGTACGCATCCGCGCCCGCCCGACGAAGCCCATCTTCGCCAACTCGATTCGCTTTCTCAACGTGGCGGAAGTCTACGTTCCCGGGCCGATTTTCGAGGCGGCGATCCGCGACTTCGTAGCTGCCGCGGTTGCCAGGGTTGCTGCCCTGGATTGCGCACGAACTCGCGACTTGACCACCGCTTGGCGCGAGCTTGGCAGCGAGATCGGCGAGCCCCTCGTCAACATCGAGCGGGCCATGGAAGCCAGGATGGGATACGACCCGGAGGAAGCGGACCCCGAAATGCTGGCTGAATTGCTCGACGCCGCGGAAATCGTCGGGTGGAGGGCATCGAGGCACTCGCTACGGTTTCAAGGAGCCGGGCGTTCGAACAATACAGTCTGCTTTGGGAAGAAGGCCGCGATTGCTCCCCATCCTTGTCCATCAAGGTCTCGCGGGACAGGCAAGCCGCGGTGTCGGAATCCTGTAGATCAAGCAGTGTGCCCTGGCGCCAAGGCATTGCGGTGGCCATGGCCGCACGCGGGATGGTCGCTCGCAGACGGCCCCCTCGATACGAATGTGTTGGCGAATCTGTACGGTCTTCCTGCGCATTGGATTCAGCCCCAAGCGCTTGACGGCAGTATGCCGATGCCCGCCGGCTTCCGTCCCGATTCTGGCAGCGGCGGCCTGAGCGCGCTGCTCAACAAACGCCATCCTGCGAGCCGGCGCTTCGCGCTGGCGCGGATTGTCGGCGACTATCTGGTGACTGGCCACCACGAACGGCTTCTGCCCGTCACCGATGCGCCAACCGACCGGCAGAGGTTTCAACGCGCGTTCGCCCAGGCTTTCCTCTGTCCGATCGACCACCTGCGCGACTACTTGGGAACCCGCCCGCTCGACGACGACCTCATGGAAGACGCGGCGAAGCATTTCGACGTTTCATCCCAGCTCATCCGGTTCGCCCTCGTGAACAACGAGGTGTCGGACCCGGAAGCGATGGCTTAGGCAGCTCGCGAGTTCGCTGTTCACCGACTGGGGAAGCAACCCGTCAGCCGATACCGGCGGCGGGTTGCGGATGGGGCTCGCGACGGGTCATCGTCACCACGAACTCCTCGCCCTCGAGACGGAAGGCGGGCTCGAAGCCGGTCTCGTCGCGCAGCAGCCGGATCGTGCGCGGGATGCCGCTGCCAGCATCGGTGACCAGCCCTCGCTTCAGCAGCAGGTTGTAGATGGTGGGGTTGCGCAGGACGTGGACGCCGGCCGGCAACTGTTCGAGGCGAACAGAATTCGGCAAGCGGCCTGGGGTATGCACTTCGACTCGGTCGTTGAAAATCAGCAGGCGAATCGGCCCGGCGATAGTGTAGTCCCGGTGGGCAAGGGCATTCACCAGCATCTCCCGCAGCGCCGGCACGGGGAACTCCAGCCGCACTTCCGGTTCCAGGGCGCGGATGGCGTGCCGGCGCAGCAGATGGAAGTCCAGAAACCGGAGCGCATCGGAGAGCATATCGAACAGACGCCCCTCGATGCGCTTCTGATCGATGGGCGCTTGGGAGATGTCCAGCCCCAGAATGCGCAGCGCCGAAATGCAGGCGTAGGGGAAGAACCGTTGCGGTTTCCGGGCCAGCAGCAACGTGCCCGCGAGCGTGGCGCGGACCTGCCCATCGGCATCGTCGATCAAGGCCCAGTTGCGAAGCAGTTGATCGCGCTCGATCCCGTTGATGTCCAAGCCCTGATCCCGAATGGCGTTCAGCATCTCCTCGAAGGCGTCGTCGTCCAAGTCTGCCCGGGTGCTTCGCGACACTGGCATTTCGTCGTAGGACAAGCTCCCGCTGGACCGGAATATGCGCAGCAGTTCCTCTCGGGAGGCGTGGCGGCGGCCCGATGCCGTGCGGACGTAGTGAACGCCTCGGTTGGTTCGGTACGGCTGCTGATCGCCCTTGGGGACATGTACGCAGAGGACGACGCCGTGTGGGCCAGCAACAGTCTCCTGGAGCGTCGTCACTGGCGGTGCGCAGTTGTTGTAGGCCACGTTGTCCACCAGTTGCATGGCGCGATCGAGTTCGGCGCAGTCTATGCCAGTGGCGGTTCCGTCATCGTCCACGCCCAGGAACACCACCCCGCCATCGGTATTGGCGAACGCGGTCAGCGTGGCGGCGAGGTCGTCTGGGCGAATCGGCCAGCCCTTGAACTCGGTATGGAGGTTCTCGCCACCTGCCAGGCGATCTGCGATGTCCGACGCTGTCATCTGTCTCTATCGAATCGCGCTGGCGCCCGGACCGACCCGTTCAAGCGGCCACAGTGCCGAAGGCTGGTGTCGATTGGTGGTCGCAGTATAGCGATGGGCGGCGGCAGGCGTCGCGCCGGGGCGGTCGACGATCTTCGTTGCGCACCTTGCGCGGCCCGCATAGCCGTGAGGCGATCCATGTGGCTACAATGCCCTGCTTAGATGGCAGCGAGCGGAGCATGGCTGACGTGACCACGGTCGAGACCGGCTACGGGCGTTTGCGAGGTGTCCAAGCCGATGGCGCGCAGGTGTTCAAGGGCATCCCGTTCGCCAAGCCGCCGCTGGGGGAACTGCGCTGGCGGGCGCCGGTGCCGCCGGAGCCCTGGCCCGGAGTGCGCGATGCGTTGGCGTTCGGGCCATGCGCCATCCAGTCCGCCATTGCGGGCGACATCGGCGAGCTGATCGGCATCGCCACCCACGGCACCAGCGAAGACTGCCTCTACCTGAACGTTTGGACGCCGGCCGTCGAGAACGGCAAGGGCCGCCCGGTGATGGTGTGGATCCACGGCGGCGGCAATACCGTGGGCGCAGGTTCCCAGCCCCGGGTCGACGGCGAGCACTTGGCTCGCATCGGCGACGTGGTGGTGGTGACGGTGAACTACCGCCTTGGCGCACTCGGCTTCCTGCATGCGCCGGAACTCGGCGCCACCGGCAACGAGGCGCTGCTGGACCAGATCGCCGCGCTGCGCTGGGTGCGTGCGGAGATCGGCGCCTTCGGCGGCGACCCCGCCAACGTCACGGTGTTCGGCCAGTCCGCGGGCGGCTTCGACATCGCCCAGTTGATGGCCATGCCGGCGGCGCAAGGATGCTTCGACAAGGCGGTGCCCATGAGCGGCTCGCTGACGCAGCAGGTGCCGGCGGCCGCGGCTAGGGAAACCGCCGCCGCCCTGGCCCGGGAGTTCGGCGGCTTGCACCGGCTTCGCTCGGTGCCGGCAGCGGCGATCCACGGCTTCCAAGCGAAAATTCCGGGTGCTCGCTGGGCACCGACTCGCGATGGCGATGCCATCGCCGAAGATGCTGCCGAGGTGCTGCGGGAAGGCCGCTTCACGCGCGGCATGCCGCTCATGGTCGGCCATACCCGGGACGAATCGACGCTGTTCACCCTCTTCGACGAACGCTTGGCGGGCATGGATCGAACGCGCTTGATCGACCTCGCCCGGCAGCCGTTCGGCGACCGGGCCGAAGATGCCATCGCCTGCTACGAGGATGATCGCAAGGCGGCGGGATTGCGCACGGAACCCATGAACATCTGGGCCGCCATTTCCACCGACCGCATGTTCCGGCTGCCGGCCATTCGCACCGCGCAATGCCATCTGGCGCATACGCCGGCGGTGTGGATGTACCGCTTCGACCGGGAATCGCCGGCCCGAGGCGGGCGTCTGCAAGCGTGCCATTCCCTGGACATCCCGTTCGTCTGGGGCACCTGCCGGCTGCCGGCCATGCAGCGCTTCTGCGGCTCTGGCGATGGGGTGGCGCGGCTGTCCGAGCGCGTCATGGCCAGCTATCTGGCGTTCGCGCGCTACGGCGATCCGAACGCCGATCCAGAGTCGCCTTGGCCGACATACGATACGTCCCGCCGGCCCACCCTGCTGTTCGACGACGAGGTTCGCGTCGACAACGCGCCGCTGGACGCCATTCGCGCCTTCTGGGAAGAGGAGGAAGAATGAGCCGCGCCCTGCGCGTACTGGCTGTGGTGTTCTCGGCCGCGGCGTTCGCCGACGAGCCGGAACTGGAGGAGATCGTCGTCCGCGCCGACGCTTCCGTGGCTGCTCGACAGGGCGACGTCGGCAGCGTCTCCACAGTCGATGGCGACACCATCGACCTAGTGCGCGCCAACCATCCCCACGAGTTGCTGGTGCGCGTACCCGGCGTATGGATTTCCCGGGGTTCCGGCCACGAGCACCTGACCGCGATCCGCTCCGGCGTCCTTACCGGGGCCGGCGCCTGTGGCGAGTTCCTGCTGCTGGAGAACGGCATTCCCATCCGGCCGGCGGGATTCTGCAATGTCAACAATCTGTTCGAGATCAACACCGAACAGGCGGCGGCCGTGGAAGTGGTGCGCGGTCCGGCCAGCGCGCTGTTCGGCGGCAACGCCCTGCACGGCGCCATCAACGCCGTCACGGCCACCCGCGCCGAGGCCTGGCGCGGCGGCCTCGAAGCCGGTCCGTACGGATACGCCCAAGCGCGTCTGAACGGTGGCGGTGAACGGTGGCGGCTGGATGCGCTGTCCACATCGTCGGACGGCTACCGCGACGACACCGGCCACGGCCAGCAGAAGCTGAGTCTGGGGTTCGCCAATGCACCGGCCGGCTGGCAGGTGGCCACCACCGCAACGGCGTCGCTGCTGAACCAGGAGACGGGCGGCTTCGTGCGCGGTTTCGATGCCTACGATTCGACCCGGCGACATACCAATCCCAATCCGGAGGCGTACCGGGATGCTTGGTCGGCGCGGGCGGCAAGCGTCTGGCACCGCGACTGGGCCGATGCCCGCGAGGTGACCGTGACGCCCTATCTGCGCCGCTCGTCCATGGCCTTCTTGCAGCACTTTCTACCTGGGCAGCCGCTGGAGAAGAACGCCCAAACCAGTGCCGGGGTTTCGCTTCGCGTCGCCAGCGCCGGCCGCTGGCGGTGGACGGCCGGTGCCACGCTGGAAGCCTTCGCGGCGCAGCTGTCCGAGCGCCAGCAGGCCGCCACCCGAGGCTCCGCGTTTCTGGTCGAGACGCGCCCGCCCGGCCTCCACTACGACTTCCGCGTCGACGGCCTCACCTTAGCGGCCTACTACGACGCCAACGTTCCCCTGGGCAGAGATTGGGCACTGGTCGCCAGCGCTCGCGTCGAACGCAACGGCTACGACTACGACAATCGGCACCTTGACGGCAACACCCGGGACGACGGCAGCGTTTGCGGCTTCGGCGGCTGCCTGTACACGCGCCCTGGGGACCGCGACGACGCCTACGCCAACTTCGCCGGGCGCATCGGGGTGGACTGGTCGCCAGCCGACGATCGACAGTTCTACGCGGTGGCAGGATTGGGCTTCCGCCCGCCGCAAATCACCGAGCTCTATCGTCTGCAACGCGGCCAGACGGTGGCCGACTTGGACAGCGAGACGCTGCGCTCGTTCGAGGCCGGCATGCGTATCGCGCATGCCGGCCTCGACATCGACCTCGCGCTCTACGCCGAGACCACCGCGCACCTCATCTTCCGCGACGCCAACGGCTTCAACGTCAGCGACGGCAAGACCGAATCCGCCGGCATCGAAGCCGACATCGCTTGGCGGCTTGGCGGCGGTCACAGCGTCGATCTGGCCGTCTCCTACGCCCGCCACCGCTACGCCTTCACCCGGGCCGTCGGTGGCGGAGAACGCATCGAAAGCGGCAATGTCGTGGATACCGCGCCGCGCTGGCTGGGCAGCGCCCACTGGCGCTGGGACGGGGGCCGGATGCGCTCCGAGTTCGAGAGCGTCCGCATCGGTTCGCACTTCGTCAACGCCTCCAATACCGCCCGCTACGGCGGCCACACCCTGCTGAACTGGCGCGGCACGTGGGATGCGACGCCGCGCGTGCGGCTGTTCGCCCGGCTCGTCAACCTGCTCGATGCGGCCTACGCGGACCGCGCCGACTTCGCCTTCGGCAGCTACCGCTACTTCCCCGGCCTGCCGCGCCAAGCCTATGTCGGCATCGAGGTGGAGCTGTTCAAATGAGAGTTGGGAGCAACCTCCGGACAATGTTGTCGCCGTGCGACACGGCTTGCGCATCGTCGAGGACAGATTTCCTCGGTCTGCGGCAGCCCAGACGGGTCATTGCGCTCGGCAATATGCGCTGGATGCGCTGGTATTGCCGGCATTCTGCCGCATTCTGGAGAACAGTCCCATGCCCGAAGGAAAGCAGTCCATGGCCGAGGCTGGCGAGTTCGCATTCTCGGTCGATTCTGGAGAGAGCACTTTCGCCAGTGCATGCATAGAGGTGGGCCACATGCTGAGCACCCCGATCGAAGACGAGCTCGATTTGGTCCGCATCGCTCGCAAAGGCGTGTCGCCGGAGCGACTCGACGTGCTCGTCGACCGGGGCTTTGCTCGGCGAATGCTGAACTGGATTGTTCCTGCTCGTAGGCTAACCCACCGCCGTCGGAAAAACGAACACCTGACGGTAGGCGAAACTGACCGTCTGCTGCGCGCCATGAAAATCCAGGCCATGGCCGAGGCCGTATTGGGCAACCCCTTGAAGGCGCTCTCGTGGCTGCGCAAGCCGCGCGGAGCCTTCGACGGCATGAGCGCCATGGAGCTGATACGGACCGAGGTAGGCAGTTGGTGGAAGAAGCTCTCGGCCAGCTGGACGAGGGATACTTCGCCTGATCTCTTGATTCTCTGGCGCATCAGCAACCACCGCGACCTGCAAGGGGTTGGCGGCATCCGCAGCGCGGGGCGGTGGCATCATCGATGCGTCCCGGTCGTCTACTTGGCGGAGACCCCCGCCCTCGCGTTGCTGGAGACGCTCGTCAACTTCGATCTGGCCGTCGAGGAAATTCCAGACAGCCACCAGCTTCTGGAAGTGGAATGCAAGGACGGAATGGAAGTCTACTTGGTCGATAGCTCCGTGTTGGAAGGCGAATGGCAGCACAACCGGGCGCTTACCCGGCGAGTCGGTACCGATTGGCTGAAAACCGGTCCCTCGGCGCTGCTCCAGGTTCCGAGCGCTGTCGTGCCCATGAGCTACAACTATCTTCTGAATCCACTTCATCCCGATGCCGCGGACGTAACGATCAGATCGTCGATCGCATATCCATTCGACCCAAGGCTGTTCCGCTAGCCGCAACGTTGACCCGGATTGGATTGCTCCCAAGCCCGAATCGGTACGCGCCCAGCGTCGTCAAGGCGTATGCCGAGGGCGCGTGGCGGACCTGAACCGGCCGGGCGGCTGGCTTCTGCGCTCGACGCAATGGCTTTAGGCTGCCTAGTCATATGCCTCGATGTTGGCTGCGACTACTGCAGCAACGAGTTCAACGGCAGGGACACTCGCTACGATGCGTACGAGCTTGTCGCAGGAGTGATGCAAAACACGACTGACAATGCTCTAAGAACCGCATGCCGACGATCTTCGCCACCTGAGAACCGCCTTCCAGGGAACGTTCTGCACTCCCGACAAGTCGTCAGGCATCCACGGCGTCCAGGTAGCGCTGCAACAGGCCGGGGTGGATGGCCTGCAGGGCTCGCCGGTTGTCGATGTCCTGCCGGTCGCTGCCGCCAACGGCCAGCGCGATCATCAGATCGAAGGCGCGCTCGGAGTCGCTGTCGCCACCTCGTGGCGCAAAGGCGCGGGCCATGTCGGGCTCCTTCAGCGCCACCCAGGCGGGAAACCAAGTTGGGGTGATGGGGGGCTTCAGGTCTTCTTCCTGGGCCGCCAGCCAGGCATTCTTCAGTGCTCGGTCCGGGAAGGCTGCCGAGGCGATGGCCTCCTCGAAATACTCGGGCGCATCCCTGCACAGCGCGAACCACAACTCGATGGCCGTCCTGCGATTGCGCAACCGCAGTTCGGCTTCGGCGAGTCGATGCAGCAGAATGGGCTGGCCGAGATGGCCGGGTACGCTTCGCACGGTGCGTCTGACGTTCCCCCAATCCAGTCCGTTCAGGTAGGCCCAACTGGCATGGTGGTTCGGATCAGCCGCCTCGAACGGCGCTCCGTCCAGCGCTTCGGCTATGGCGCGCCATAGCGGCGTAAGGAAATCCCGGCTGCCGGCATGCAGCACGGCACAGGCGGCAGGGCGCCACTTCCGTTCCAGGATGTCGAGACGGTCCAGCGCTTCGGCGTACGTCATGGGAGGCGAAGCGTTCAACGCCTGGATCAGGATGTCGGCTTCGTTGACCGCCCAATGATGAGGGTTCAGATCCGTCAACCGCCGCAGCCGGGATTCGGCGGCCGTGGCATTGCGGGTCGACAGCGCATCCACGACTTCGCCAGCCGCCCTGCTTTCGGAGGTGTCCAGGAAGATGTCCAGCTGCACCCGGTCTGCCGCCGGACGGAACTGCGTGTGCAGCAGCTCGTCGAGCTGGATGTCCATGGATGCGGTGAGCTCCGCCCCGGCGTTGTCGTCGGTGCCGTACAAGGCGACGGTCTCGGCTTCGAGGTGCAGCGACCGCGCCCAGGCGTGGGCGCGTTCCACCAGTGTTCGGGTGTGGTTCGCGCCATGCACCAGCGCCCCGTCCAGGGTCGTGCGCTCACCCCGGCGCCAAGCACGATAGTCGTCGTAGTCGAGCCTGCTGGTCTCCAGCAGCAGCTCCAGCGGGGAGTAGGCGCCGTGGGCGGACAGCAGTTCCTGCACCACGGCCTGGGTGTCGGGGTTCGGCGCTTCGTGCAGTGGCCTCAACCAGCCCCCCTCGCCACCATCAGGGTGACTTCCTGGCCGAGCACCAGGTTGCCGTCGTCGTCGGTGACGCTGTCGGCCAGCATGACGATGCCGGTGGCAGGGCGGCTTGCGGACTCCCGCTTGCCGATGCAGCGCGTCCGGTAGGTAAGGGTCGCGCCGGCTTGTGCCGGATTGGGCAGCCGAAGTTTATCCTTGCCCAGCATGGCGACCACCTGGATGCGATCCTCGTGATCGTAGAACAGCCGCGTGCAGATGGCGAACAGATGTGCCGACGAGGCGACCAAGCCGCCGAACGGGGATCGCGTGGCGGCTGCGAGGTCGGTATGGAATGGCTGCGGATCCCAGATACGGGCGAAGTCGATGACCGCCTCCGCGGTCAGCGCCCAGCTACCCACCACGGAGTGGTAGTCGTCCGGAATGTCGTCGAAGAACAACATCCCTCAATCGGCGCGAGCGAGACCGAGCGGGTCCAACATCGCCATGTCGGCGTCAAAGCCGGGGTTCGGCGTAGTGAGCAGCTTCTCGCCGCAGAGGATAGAGCCCACGCCGGCCAGGAAGCACAGCGCCTGGGCTTGCTGGCTGAGCTCGGTGCATCCGGCGGACAGGCGGATCACCGAGGCAGGCATCAGGATGCACGCCACGGCGATGCAGCGCACCAGTTCCAGCGGCGCCAGCGGTTCCGTCCCGTGCAGCGGCGTACCTTCCACCCGCACCAGATTGTTGATGGGACGGATTCGGGGTGTTCGGGCAGGTTCGCCAGCTGCCGCAGCAGCCCGACCCGATCTTGACGGGTTTCGCCCATGCCGACGATGCCGCCGCAGCAGTCATCGATGCCGGCGACGCGCACGTTGGCCAAGGTGTCCAGACGGTCCTGGTAGCGGCGCGAGGTGACGATCTCGCCGTAGTACTCGGGCGAAGTGTCCAGGTTGTGGTTGTAGTAGTCGAGACCGGCGGGGGCCAGTTCCCGGGGCTGCTCGGCGGTCAGCATGCCGAGGGTCGCGCAAGTCTCCATGCCGAGGCCCTTCACGGATTCCACCAGAGTTCGCATCCCTTGCGCGTCTGCGAACTGGTAGGACTGCGCCACGCCGCGCCGGCGTCCCGGGCCTTTTTCGCTGCCACCACCACGCCGTCCACCGGCAGCAGGCTGCGGATTTCCAGGCCGGTATCGTAGTGGACGCTCTGAGGGCAGTATTTGCAGACCTCGGGGCAGCCGCCGGTCTTGATGCTGAGCAGGGTGCTGATCTGCACCTCGTTGCCGGGGCGGTAGCGACGATGGATGCCCTGCGCCATGAACAGGAGGTCGTTCAACGGCTGCTCGAAAAGCACCAGGATCTCGTCGATTTCCCAGTCATGCCTGATGCCGCAGTCGGTCAAGCTCGCACCCCCCAGTGGAGAAAATGAGCGCGAATCGTAACAGACTGCCGCCTTGATGCGTGGAACCAAGGAGCGGACGCCGCCAGTCGCAGCCGCCGCGGCATCCAAATGAACAAGGATCGTTCATTCAAGGCCTGGTGCCAACGCAGGCGCAAGGTTCAAGTGCTGAACCATCGGCTGCAAGCGGCGGTCTGCGAACAGCAGCGACATTCCGGCATCTACGCAGAACGATGCGATGACGACATCCACCGTCTTTCGGATGGCTATGCCCTTCTTTCGCAAGGCTCGATGGCGTCCAGCGGCTCGCAGCGCATGCTCCACTCCCAGCAGTTCGTACACCCGCAAGTCCATGAGCGGCCCTTTTGCATCGTCGGATTCCCGATCGCCAAGGACGGCTTCGGCTCAATGCGACGGGACGGCGGCAACGCGACCTCTGGCGCGATCATGCGCTGTGAGCAGGTTTGTCCACACGGCCCGGCTCCGGCCATGCATACGACGGAAGCCGGCTGCTGCGCCGCAGCAAGGCGGCCACTTCGGCGGACTCGGCTCTGAACGGCGGCTCGATCCCGGCGGCGGGCGGCTATGGCGACACCGTGCTAACACCCGTCGCGTTCGACACCGCGCCTACGGTGCTCTTTGCGCACGGCAGGCGCCAGGGGCATCTGCTCGCGGCGACGGTCAAACTCCCGCTTCCGCAGAAGCTCCTTGCACCATTTCGCCATATCCGCGTCCGGGAGCTGCATCGCGACCACGCCTTTCTCCGCAACGAACTGGACCGCCGGCTCCGGGATTCGGTTCTCCTGTTCCTCGCTGTTGTCGACCACCTCCAGCAAGTCGAAATCGTCAAGGCTCTTGCGCAGATTCGACAGCGACCAGCGGTACCGCTCTGGCAGCCGCTTCGGGTCAATGTAGTGGCCCATGTTGGACAGCACCCGATAATCGATCCGGCGCGCGTTGATCTCCCACGACTCCGTCCCTATGTAGCAGCCCTCGATCCGGTAGCCTTCGCGCACGGCGCGGGCCATCAGCGTCGGCCCCGGCCTGCCGGAGAACGTGCTCTCCGTTCCGAAATCGATCCTCGCCCCGAAGCACTTTTCGATCTCCGCATCCACCAGCACCCGGGTTCGCCTCCGAGCGTCCTCGTCGTTCCAGTCGCCGATCCCGCCGGCAATACTGTCTTGGTCGTAGTAGTGCCTGGGCAGCCTGTCGTAGTTCGCGCGCTTCCACGCCGACTTCCCCACCCCATTGCAACCCATGACGAGGGTGAACACCGGACGCCGATCCATGATCTCCGCCATCGCGCTCCATTCCCGCTAGCCGTCCGCTTCAAGCGGCCCATCGTACAACACGACTTGGACGCGGATGCATATGGGACGGGTTCCCCGGTTCCAAGCAGCGAGACGCAATCTCCTAGTCGAGCTGGCCGGCGCGGTACTGCTGCTAGCCGCCGGCGTCGGCTGGGTACAGTTGGGTTGCTGGCTGCTACTGCGTCCTGCTTCATGGGGCTGCCGGCACTGGCGCTGATCGACTTCGCCCCTTCGGCGCTACGCCCACGCTGACGGAGTCGATCATCGGCGCAGCGGCCGGGTGCGGGGTGCTGCGGTCTTCCATTGGGAACGCCGACTGCTCACGCATAGGGAGGCGTGGGCTGTTGGGGCCGCCCTGCAACGGCCTTGTTGCCCATGCCGCGCCCGCACGGAGAACCGTAGCTGTCGGCCGTGATCGTCATGCCGGCCGCCCTTGATCGGGTCGCCCGGCCAAGCTTAACCTTGACCGCAGAGCGTTGAAGGAGAAGGGGATGGCGTCCGGCTTGCTGGCGGGGCTGCGCGTGGTGGAGATGGCGCATCCGCTGACGGAATACGCCGGCCTGGTGTGGGCTGGCCTCGGCGCCGAGGTGTGGCTGGTGGAACCGCCCGGCGGCACCCCCAGTCGCCGTCGCCAGCCTCGGGTTCCTGGTGCCGGCGAATCGCCGCGCGGTGCGGTGGCGTTCCTGGTGCGCAACGCCAACAAGAAGAGCGTGGTGGTCGATCCCAACGATCCGGAGCATGTCTCCCTGCTGCGCGGCCTGTGCCAGCGGGCGGACATGGTGTTCGACGCCGACGGGTCGCCGTTCCGCGCCCTGGGCGTGGCGACGCTGGCACCGGCGGCAGTGACGATCACCAATCGCCAGCGGCTCGGCACATCTTCCATCGTCGGCTTCGCCGCCAGCGGCGGGCTGGCGTCCAGCGGCTGGCCGCATCAGCCGCCCTGCAACGCGCCGTCGTGGCTGGCGCTGGACGGCGCCGGCGTCTATGCCGCGGTGATGGGCATGGTCGCCCTTCTCGCCTATCGTCGGGGCGGCGGCGCAGTGCGATACGAGGTGCCCTACGAGGAAGCCGCGGTGGCGTCGATCACCCCCTGGACGCGAACCCTGCACGCCTACGGCATGCAGGCCGCTGGGCAGGGTACGCTTACCGCCCGGCTGGGTCCGGACGGCTTTCCCATCTACCAAGCCAAGGACGGATATGTGCGTGTGCTGGCCGCTACGCCGAAGCAGTGGCGGGCCTTCGTGGACCTGCTCGGCCGCCCCGATGAACTGGTGTCCGGGCCGTGGAGCGAGGGTCGGTTTCGGGCCGAGAACGCCGATGCGCTCAAGCTCTTTTGCGCCGACCTGATTCGCCAGCGCACTGTCGAGGAACTGTTCGCGGAAGGCCAGCGGCGCGGACTCACCATCTCGCCCGTATATTCCTTGCGGCGCTTCCGCGACGACCCCCATGTCCGCGCCCGGCAGATATTCACATCCGTCGAGGATCCCGAGTTCGGCGCAATGGAGATGCTGCGAGCGCCGGTGCGCCTGGAACCCGCCGAGCTGAACGCGACGGTAGCGCCGGCACCGGGATTAGGGGAGCACGACGAGCAAGCCCGCGCCGTGCTGGCGAAACCCGCCTCCGAGCCATCGACGGAGCGAGACCCCGGGTTCGACATCGATCAGCCGCTGGCCGGCCTGCGCATCCTGGAACTGGGCGTCGGCGCAGTGGTGCCGGAGGCCGCCTCCCTGCTGGCACTGCTTGGCGCGGAGGTCGTCAAGGTGGAGTCGCTGGCGCATGTGGACTTTCTGCGCCGCAACGGCCTCGCTGGTACCATGGACGTGAACAACAGCCCCACCTTCAATCAGTTGAATCTGGGCGTCCAGAGCGTCGCCATCGATCTCTCCCGTGCCGAAGGCGTGGGCCTGTTGCGGCAGTTGGCCGCCCGCTGCGACATCGTCATGGAGAACATGCGCGGCCCGATCGTCCGACGCTGGGGCTTGGACTACGAATCGGCTCGCGCCATCCGTCCCAACGTGATCTACCTCGGCAGCCAAGGCTTGGGCTGCGGCCCCTACGACGGCTACCAGACCTACGGCCCCAACTTGCAGACGTTCTCCGGCGTCACCCGCCAATGGTCGCACCCGGACGACCCGTTCCCGGTCGGCACCACGCTCAACCATCCCGACCACATCGCCGGCAAGCAGTCCCTGGTCGCCCTGCTCGGCGCGTTGCTGCAGCGACCCTCGGCCGGCTGCTTCATCGACGCCACCCAGGTGGAAACTGCGGCCTATCTGATCGGCGACTGCTACTTGGCGCAGCACTTCAGCGAGGACGACCTGGAGCCTGTGGGCAACCGCAGCCCGGACATGGCGCCCCATGGCTGCTATCCCTGTGCGCCGGATGGGGAGAAGCAGCGCTGGCTGGCACTAGCCGTCGAAGACGACGACCAGTGGCTGCGCCTGCGGGACATGATTGGCGAGGCATGGGCCGACGAGCCAGCGCTTCGGGACTTGGCGGGAAGGCTCGCCAATGCCGCAACCCTGGACGACAATCTAGCCCGGTGGAGCGTGGAACGTTCGGTAGCGGAAGTGGAAGGCCGTCTGCGCGATGCCGGGATTCCCGCCTCGCGAGTGGTTACCGGCGACGATATGGCCGCCAGCGAGGCCCCGTGCTCCCGGCGCGAGAGCTTCTTTCCCGCCGTCGGCCATCCCACTTCGGGAACGCGCCGCTACACCGCCGTACCGGTCTTGCGGGAAGGCCATCGGCCGGCCACGCGACGCCCGCCGCTGCTCGGCGAGCACACCGAGCAAGTGCTCTACGACCTGCTGGAGCTGCCGCCGGAAGACGTCCACAGCCTAATGGCCGAGAAAATCGTTGGCCATTAGGCGGGTTTCTTGCGTCGTCCCTTCCTGACGGGATACAGGCGAAGCCCCGCTCTACGGAGCCAATGGCAAAACGCCTACGCTCGTCGCAACGCTACCCCTATCGTCGGAGTGCCCCGCCACACCCCGTTTCCTTTCGTGGTCTCGAACGGATGCGTTAGGCGTAGGCTGAAGATCAACGCTGGCTCAACTCCCGAAGGCTTGCTCGTGGTGCAGAATGGCTACAACCTCGCCGCCAATAGCGAGGAGACGAATCAGAACTTCAAGTGCGTCCCCTGGGCCGACGTGTCCGCTGCGCTGGCGCTGAAGCGAGAACAAACCGGGCAGCGGCCTGAATCTCGACGCTATAGTCGAGGGAGACGCCTGTGCATGCGAGATACCCTTTGCACATCTCTGCGGGAGCCTGACTGTCTCCTCGGTCAGCCAGCCGTCGGCGTTGAAGCATACGTACCGGCTTCGGCTAGCCGCGCCAGCGGTTCAGGTCATCGTGGCGGCGCTCCTCCGATCGACGGCGTCTCCGCCCGGGTTTGCGCTGGGCGCAGCCGGGTGTCTAGGTTCAGCGCCTTTCGGACTGTTTGGAGGCGTTGCGGTTCTTGGCAATGCCGGACTCCGCGCCGGGTCTGGCCGACCAGACGCGCTTGCGGGCAACGACAACGCGGATCGCCGTAGTGCCGACGTCGATGCGGCCGTACTGCGGGTATTTGGCCCGAAGCGCTGCCACCGCGCTTGCCGGAGTGGCGACGATCCGCGCGTCGCCGTCAATGCGCGTCCAGCGCAGCTTGGACCAATCCTCGAAGTAGTCGTCAATGAGCAGCGACACCAGCGGGTTGGATTCGATGTTTCGTACTCGCTTGAGCGGAGCGCCCGATTTGGGCTTGCCGTTGAGGGGGATGTAGATGGCGCCTGCGGCTTCCACGAACACCACCGGCACGAGGTGCGGCTGCGAGCCGTCCACGGTGGCGAGGCGCGCCACCGGCGAGCGACTGGCCCAGGGCGGCAGAACGGCGCTCATGGCAGCGGCGCGCGCGGCGGCGTCAGCGCATGGTGGCGAAGCAGGCGCGAAGTTCGGCCACGAAGGCCTCCGGCTGCTCGCAGGCGGCGAAGTGGCCGCCGCTTTCCAGCACGTTGTAGTAGCGCAGGTCCTTGAAGCGAGTCTCCACCCAGCGCCTTGATGCCTTGAATATCTCCTTGGGGAAGATGCTGACGCCGGCGGGTACGGTGACGTCCTCCATAGCGCCGCGAGCGAAGCTCTCCCAGTACAGGCGGGCGGAAGACGCCGCCGACGCGGTAAGCCAGTAGAACATCACGTTGTCCAGCAACTCGTCGCGGCTGAGGACGTTCTCAGGGTGACTGCGGCCTTGAGGTCCGTCGCAGTCCATCCACTGGTAGAACTTCTCGACGATCCAGGCCGCCTGCCCCGCCGGCGAATCCACCAAGCCGTAGCCCAGGGTCTGCGGTCGCGTACTCTGCTGCTTGGAATAGCCGGAGTCCCAGTCCTGGTAGAACTTGCGCGCAGCCAGAGCGTCGCGTTCCAAGCTCGTGGGTTCGGCCTGCAGCTCGGGCGGCGGCGCCACCACCGGCATGTTGGTGTGTACGCCCATGCAGTGCGCAGGGTCCCCGGCGCCGATGGCGGCGGTGATGGCCGCGCCCCAGTCTCCGCCCTGGGCGAAGTAGCGATGGTAGCCCAGCCGCGCCATCAAGGTGTTCCATGCTCGGGCTACGCGCTCCACGCCCCAGCCGGTATGCGTCGGCTTGTCGGAGAACCCGTAGCCGGGGATGGTGGGCAGAACCAAGTGGAAAGCGTCCGCGTCGCCGCCGCCGTGGCGGGCGGGATCCGACAGCGGGCCGATGACTTTCAGGAACTCGACGACCGAGCCCGGCCAGCCGTGGGTGACGATCAGGGGCGTGGCGTCCGCCACTGGCGAGCGCACATGCAGGAAGTGGATGCCAACGCCGTCGATCTCGGCCTTGAACTGCGGCAGTTCGTTCAGCTGCGTCTCGGTGGCACGCCAGTCGTATTCGTCGCGCCAGTACGCACACAGCTCGCGGACGTAGGCGAGGGGAATGCCCTGGCTCCAGTCGTCCACCGGCTCGGCGTCGGGAAAGCGCGTGTTAGCGAGCCGGGTTCGCAGGTCGTCCAGATCGGCTTCGGGAACCTCGATGCGGTAGGGTCGGATTTCGTCGCTCATGCCTCTCCCTTCGCGTTTGCCTCGTTCTGTTCCTCTTTCGCCAGCTCGAAAACCAGCAGCACGTTGCCCGGCATCTGGCCGAACATGTCGTAGCCGGATTGGACGATGACCAGATCGTCGACGGCGACGACGCCGGGGTTGTCGATGGCACCACCGTGGCCATCGATGCCGTTGACTGTATCGAAAGCGCGGTTGGTGGCGAACTGCCAGCGAATGGCGCCATCTCGACGATCGAAGGCGAACAGCCGGCCGTCCAGGGCACCGGCCAGCACGGCGTCGCCAGCGATGCTCACGGCGGCCGAGAACGCGTACCGGAACGAGCAGTCGGGCCAGGGCGAAGCAGATGCTCGCGACGGTGTGCAGCCGCGCACTGCCGGATAGCCCCAGACGTCGGTGCCGTCGTCGATGTTCAGCGCCCAGACGCCCGGCCGGCGCTCGCCCTGGATGAACGGCGGGTCGGCGATGGGCACATAGACTTGACTTGCATCCGCAGCGATTCCCCAATGCACGCCGCCGAGGGCGCTGCCGGGACCGATGCGCCGCTGCCACAGCAGGGCGCCGTCGTTGTCGGGATCCAAGGCGTAGACGCCCCCGGACTTCTGCCCGGCCAGCAGCACATCCTTGCCCGTGGCGTTGCTGGCGATGATGACGGAAGCGCCGAAGTCGAAGTCTGGGCCCTTCTCCTTCGGACAACTGGCCCCGCCCAGGCCAGGGCGTCCGCAGGCCATGTTGAAGGCGTCGTTCTCGGTGGCCTGGAAGTGCCATTGGATCGCTCCCGTGGCCAAGGAGAGGGCAACGATGGCGTCGGACAGCTCGGTTGCCGGCGACGACGTGTTCTCGCCAGTGCCGATGTAGAGTACGCCGCGCTTGGCGTCGATGGCCGGCGTGGTCCACACCGGGGCCCCGGAAGGCCCCCACATCTGTACGCCGAGCTCGTTCTTGTAGGTGGGCTTGGCGTCTTCGGTCATATGCGCGGTCCACAGAATCTCGCCGGTAGCGGCGTTCAGCGCTCGCACGCCGCCGTGGGACTTGCAGCATTCGTAGTTCGGCTGCATGGCCAGCGCCACGCCGAAGGCGGAGATCGGCACGAATAGCCGCTCGCCGTGCTGAATCGGCGCACCGGTGGTGGTGGAGGCGTCGAACAGCGCGACGCGCTGCTTCCAGAGCAGACGACCGGCGACGGCATCCACAGCGTGGATGGAAGCGCCTTGGTCGCCCACGAACAGGGCCGGCCGATCGCCGGCGCGGCCGAGGGTGACGGCGGTTCGCAGCGGCGCTTCGGCACGGTAGATCCACTTGATGCAGCCGGTCTCCCGATCCAGCGCGAACAGACGGCCGGCAACGGTGGCCAGGAAGATGGTGTCGGCGCTGACCGCCGGCTGCGAGCGCATGGACGATACGTTGGGCACGCCGAACGCCCATTTCAGACGCAAGGCGCCGACATTGGCGGTGGCAATGGCAGTGTTGCGCTGCCAGCGGCCGTTGCCGTCGTCGAACCCCCAGCGGCCGATCTTCGCCGCCACCGCCACCATGCCGTCGCAGTAGGCGTCGGCGGGCATGAGCGACTCTTGATCCTCGGCCAGATGGCCCGCCAGCGTGGCCACTTGGCCGCGGCTCAGCCCTTGCGTGTATTGGCGCATCTTGCCGCGCAGTACCGCATGGCGCACGCGCATGGCATTCATGCGGCGAATGGCCGCGGTATCGGGGATCTTGGCGTCCGCCGGCTTGTCGTGGCAGGCAGCGCAGCGCTCGGCGTAGTGCGCGGCCGGATCGGCCGTTGCCGCGCCAGAAACGCCCAGTGCCAGCGCCGCCAGTCCTATGTGCCAGCGGGCCGTCATCGCTGCACCCAGCCGCCGGCGAAAGGGAAGGCCTGGCCGGCGAAGAAGTCGCACTCGCCGCTGGCCAGGAACAGCGCGAACATCGCATCCTCCCGAGCGGTGCCGAGACGCCCGGCCGGCACTTGGCGTTTCAGCGACGCCACGAAGGATTCCTTGCGCATCAGTTCCGGCGGATAGTACTCCCGATTCTCGACGTAGTTCTGGGCGATGAGGTTCACCTGCACGTTGTGCGGGGCCACCTCCACGCCCACCGCCTGCACATAGCCCACCTGCGCGGCCCGGGCGGCGGAGTAGGCGGCTACGGTCTTCAGGCCGCGCAAGGCCGTGGCGCTGCCGTAGACCACGATCTTGCCGTCGCGACGCTCGATCATCTGCGGCAGCGTCGCCTGGGCGAGCCAGTGCAGCGGGTCCACCAGCAGGGCGAACGGCGTATGCCAGTCGTCGTCGGCGAGGCCGGCAACTTCGGTGCCGCTGAAGTTGGGCGAGGCGAGGTTGGCGACGAGCACGTCGATGCGTCCGCACTGGGCGACGAGGGCGCGGCAGGCTTCGGCGCTGCTGCATTTGCCGTCGTCGGCGATTACCTCCGCACCTTCCTCCCGGAACACCTCGACGGTGGCGGGTCCCATGTAGTCGCTGGCTTGGGTGACCAGTACGCGCTTGCCGAGCAGTCGATCCCCCATCGAACATCCTCTCGATCTCATGGGTACATAGTAAAGAATTGCAGCGCCCAATCGCCAGCGGCCTTGATGCACAATGTCCGCACCACCCTGGAGACTGAACCATGCCCCTCGTCGACGCCATCGAAGCACACCGCCACGAGCTGACGCGCTGGCGGCGCGACCTGCATGCCCACCCGGAACTCGGCTTCGAGGAACAGCGCACTTCGGATTTCGTCGCCGCCAAGCTCGAAGAGTTCGGAGTGCAGGTGCATCGGGGAGTTGGCGGCACCGGCGTCGTCGGCGTGCTGCGGATGGGGAACGAGACCCGCGCGATCGGCCTGCGCGCGGACATGGACGCGCTGCCCATCGTCGAGGACAACGACTTCGCCCACCGCTCCCGACACGACGGGCGCATGCATGCTTGCGGCCACGACGGCCACACCACCATGCTGCTCGGCGCCGCCAAGTACTTGGCGGAGACGCGCAACTTCCGCGGCCAAGTCCACTTCATCTTCCAGCCTGCCGAGGAGGGCATCGGCGGTGCCCGGGCGATGATCGAGGACGGTCTGTTCCGCGACTTCCCGTGCGATTCGATCTTCGCCATGCACAACGCGCCCGGCATGCCGGTGGGCTGCTTCGGCGTCAAGGAAGGCGTAGTCGCTGCCGCCGGCGCGTTCTTCGACATCGACATCAAAGGGCGAGGCGCCCATGGCGCCCACCCGGATCACAGCGTCGATCCCGTGGTGGCCGGTGCGCAGCTGGTGACGGCGCTGCAAAGCGTGGTGGCCCGCAACGTGCGCCCGGCCGAAGCGGCCGTGGTGTCGGTGACGCAGTTCCACGCCGGCGACGCCTACAACGTCATCCCCGCCACGGCTCGGCTGTCGGGCACCGTGCGGACGTTCAAGAAGTCCGTCATGACGACCATTCGGGAACGCCTGACCGATTTGGCGCACGGCGTAGCCGCCGGTTTCGGCGCCACGGCGGCGGTGAACTTCCGCACCGTCTTCAATCCGGTGGTGAACGATCGAGAGGCGGCGGAGACGGCGGCTGGCGTCTGCACCGAGCTGGCGGGAGAAGAGCGCGTCCGGCGCGACCTGGCGCCCGGCACCGGATCGGAAGACTTCTCCTTCATGCTGGAGGAAGTGCCCGGCTGCTACCTGCTGATCGGCAACGGCGATGGCGACAACGCGCGCCCGGTACACAACCCAGGCTACGACTTCAACGACGACGCGCTACCCCTGGGCGCGAGCTTCTTCGCCCGCGTGGTGGAGAAGCAGCTGGCGGAGCAGGGGTAGCGGCTGCCCTTCCCGATCACGCCAACGGGCCCGCCCGGAGAGCGCCTTGACGCCGCACTTGCAGGAGCAGCGGCGTCCTTCCCCGATCGCGCCAGCCTGCTTGGCAGTCGGATCGATCAGAATCGGTAGGTCGCTGCGGTCATGACCTTCGACGCCAGCCCCATGGCTCCCTTGACGGCTGCGGGGAACACGTGGCCACCGGCGCGAGCTGCGTTCTCGCCGTGGCGCGCTTCGTCGCTGCGCATGGCTTCGAGGATGGCGCGGCTCCTGTCGTCTGTGGGCGGCAGGCGCTCGAGATGGCGCTCGAGATGGCGGCGCACTTCGTCCTCGGTGGCCGCGATGAAGCCCAAGCTCACCCGGTCGCCGAGCAATCCGGTGGCGGCACCTAAGGCGTAGGAGGCGACGTAGAAGGCCGGGTCCAGAATGCTGGTGCGGCTGTCGAGTTCGCCCAAGCGTTGTCGGCACCAAGCCAAGTGATCTTCCTCCTCCCGGGCCGCGGCGGCGAGGGATTCCCGGACTTCGGGGCTGCGAGCCGTCAACGCCTGGCCTTCGTAGAGAGCCTGGGCGCATATCTCGCCGCAGTGGTTGACGCGCATCAGGCTGGCGACGCGGCGGCGTTCCTCGTCGTTCAAGGTCGCCTCGCGCTCCGTCGCCGGATTCGGGCGCTTGGCCTCGACCACGCCAGCGATGCTGCGCAAGCCGCGATCGAGGGCCGTCAGGAAGTTGTCGAGGTAGGACATCGGCGCCTGCTGCTTTCGAGCTTCCGTACAGCTTACCGCAGATTGCGGCGGCCGTTCAGCCGGAGCGGCTTCGCTCGGCCGACGGGAGAGCGACAACCCGGTTGGCGCGTTCGAGTACTCGCACATCTTGGGTCACGGCGATGATCGTAGCGCCAAGACTCGTCAGATTGGTCAACACTTGCTGTTGAAGCTGGTCGTTCAGGCGGGCGGTTCCTTCGTCGAGCAGGAACAGTCGCGGTCTGCGGTAGATGGCGCGAGCGATCATGACTCGTTGCCGTTGCCCGCCGGACAGCGTGGACCCCATGTGGCCGATCAGCGTCAGGTACTGCATGGGCATTCGTTGAATGTCCTCGTGTATGCACGCTAAGCGCGCCGCCCACTCGACGCGTTCCATATCCGGCTTGTCGGCATCCAAGGCGATGTTCTCGACCAGAGAACCAGAAAACAGATCGTCGTCCTGCATGACGACGTCAAGTCGCTGTCGGTAGTACACCGTGTCCAGTCGTTTCAGGTCGATGCCGTCGACGAGTATCGAGAACGAGCCGGTCATGAGGAATCGCCGAGGCGGGGCGGTGGATCCGAACCTGGATAGCACGTCTCCCGAATGCCGGGCGGCGAACCGAGTGTCCGGCAGCCGCGTCATGTGGCGAGCCAGACCGCCAACCATGCGGAACGCCGACGTATTCGACGTACAGCATCAGGAGCGACTTGAAGTAGTTCGTGAGCGTGGAGACGCCGGCGCGGATCCGAACGCGCAGGACGAGAGGGGCGATACACCCTTGCACATCGAGCTCTACGACTCGGTGCCTCGGCGGCGTTGGTAACTGCTCTGCTCGATGCCGAAGCCAACTTGCAGGCTCGTACCCTCCTAGGCAAAACGCCGCTGCACTATGCGGTCATGGCCTCCGATCCCGAAGTCGCCGTCATGCTGCTTGCCGCCGGGGCCGATGCCACGGCGCACAACGATTACAGCGTGACGCCCTTGCCTCGCGCCGTCTACGGGCAATCCGCAGCTACAGTCGCTACGCTGGTCGATGCCGGCGCCGATCCCGACGCTCGCGATCGGTTCGGGGCGACGCCGTTGCACAACGCCGCAGTGTGGTATCCCGACCCCGCCGCTATCGTCGCTTTGCTCGATGCCGGTGCCGAGATCCGATGGCGCGAGACCACGCCGGCGCCACTCCGCTGCACCGTGCCGCGTATTGGAGCCGGAACCGGTCCATTTCCGAGGCGCTGCTGGCGGCGGGTGCCGATCCGAACGCGCACGCCGGCGATACTCCCTTAAGCCTAGCCGCACGGCGCACCGTCCCCAATCAGGACACCGTGGAGCTGCTGATTCGGGCTGGCGCAGACTCCAGGACGATCGACGACACCGGCAGCCATCCGAGGCGGGGACCGGCTACACCACGGTGAACCCTCGCCGCATGAGCTTGGCGGCAACGGCGAGGCGGCGCACGGGGTCGCTTCCGCGCACGGCGATGGACGGCAGCGGATCCAAGGTGGCCAGCACCTCCTCTTCCCGATGCATCGGCACATCGTCGAGATCGAAGCGGCGAGGCGGCGGATCGGTGCGAGGCGGGTCGTACTCGGCGGCTAGGGCGAAGATGTCGGCGCGGTGGAAGCAGACCAGAGTGCCGTCGGTCTCCATCGCCGCGTCGTGGAGGGCGGGATGCTGCATCAGCGCCGACTGCTCGCCGAAGAAGTCGCCCGGCAGGAACCGTTCTCCGGCGCTGGCCGCAATGCCCTCGGCGACGACGAACACGTGCTCGCAGATCTCGTCCCGGGCAACGATGCGCTCGCCGCGACGCACGGTTCTCGTCTTGCCCACGCGCAGCACCCGCGCCCAGGCGCTTGGCGAGAACCACTGCATGACCGGGCCTTGCAGCAGCGCATGCATCCAGTCGTCCACGCTCGATACCGCCGGAGCGGGCACCGCGTCGCTGTCGAGCAGGTAGCGGATGGAGGCGAGATCGATGGCGATCACGTCCGCCTCGGTGATGGTGGATATCTCCGTGGCGTCGGCAGCGCAGACGTTCAGCGAGCGGCCCTCCGTGGCACCAGCGTCGATGCGTTCCACTCCGCTGTTGCGATGCGCCGCGACGATGCCGCGCAGCAGGAACAAATCCCGACCCAGCGACTGGCCTCGGCGCAGCAGCCAGCGCTTTGCCGGCAGCCGCAGCCGATTGGCGTGGCTGGCTACGGTGGCCAGCGCCGACGGCGCCAGGGAATGAAAAGGTTGCAGGTTCTTCAATTCATCGAGCATGGGCTCCTCCTAATGTCTTCGGGACCGGCAGCGCAACGAACGCCGCCGGCGTGATCGAAAGAAGGAGTAAGGATGCTCGATGGAATTCGGCAGGTCTGTCAGCCGATGGCCCTTCGCAATGCGCGAAATCCGATATCTCCGCGGTAGTACATCGCCGGCCAATGGAGTTTTTCGACACGTTCGTAGGCTCGCTGTCGCGCCAGGGCAAGGTCTTCGCCGAGGCCGACCACGCACAGCACCCGGCCGCCGCTGGTGACGATGCGGCCATCAGCCAGCGCGGTGCCGGCATGAAAGACCAAGGTGTCCGGAACGTCGTCTTCAAGGCCGGCGATCACGTCGCCGGTGGGATAGGCCAAGGGATAGCCGTCGGCGGCCAGCACGACGCCTAGCGCCGGGCGCGGGTCCCAATCCAGCTCGGCACCTTGCAGGCCGCCGCGCAAGGCGGCGAGGCACAGCGCGGCCAAGTCCGAGCGCAGCCTTGCCAGCACCGGCTGGGCTTCCGGGTCGCCGAAGCGGCAGTTGAACTCCACTACCTTCACGGCACCGTCCGCCATCACCATCAGCCCGGCGTAGAGGAAGCCCTGGTACGGCGCGCCCTCCGCCGCCATGCCGCGCACGGTGGGCAGCACCACTTCGGCCAGGATGCGGTCGTGAACCGCCGGCGTCACCACGGGCGCCGGCGAATAGGCACCCATGCCGCCGGTGTTGGGGCCGGTATCGCCATCGTCCCGGGGCTTGTGGTCCTGGGACGAGGCCAGCGGCACCACGCGCTGCCCGTCGCAGATGCAGATGAAGCTGGCTTCCTCGCCGTCCAGGAACTCTTCCAACACTACTCGGCGACCAGCGTCGCCGAAGCGTTCGCCGGACAGCATCCCGCGCATGGCGGCCACGGCCTCCTCGACATCCTCGCGTACGACGACGACGCCCTTGCCCGCTGCCAGACCGTCGGCCTTGACCACGAGGGGCGCACCTCGCTGCCGAATATAGTCTTCTGCCGCATCGGCGTCGGCGAAGACGGCGCAAGCGGCGGTGGGGATGCCGTGCCGAGCCATGAAGGCCTTGGCGAAGGCCTTGGAGCTCTCCAGTCGCGCCGCGGCCTGGGTCGGCCCGAAGCAGGGCAGGCCACGGGCGTCGAAGAAGTCGCGGATGCCGGCGGCCAGGGGCGCTTCCGGGCCGACGATGGCAAGATCCAGGGCTTCCCGCTCGGCGAAGTCCGCCAGCGCCTCGAAGTCATCGCTGCCAAGCGCGACGTTGCGTATCTTGCCGCCTTCCGCCGCGGTGCCGGGATTGCCCAGCGCGACGAAGACGGACTCCACGGCCGGCGACCGCGCCACGGCCCAGGCCAGCGCATGTTCGCGGCCGCCGGAACCCACCACCATCACCTTCATGTCCTGCTGCTCCAACTAGCGCGGTGGACGGCGCAGAGCCATGCTCTCGGCGTCAGCCGACCACGAAACTTGACTGCTCATGGACCTCGTGCCGCATCGAAGATCCCAGGTAGCGGGCAATGGCGGCGTCGTAGGCGGCGGTGTGGGCGAACGCCTTGGCCGCAAGGCGCAACCGGAAGTCGAAGTCCGCGCTTCCGTCCACTAGCCGCTCGGCCACTTGCGAGTAGTCGTCGGGATCCGCCACCACCACCACGTGGCGATGGTTCTTGGCGGCCGAGCGCAGCATGGCCGGGCCGCCGATATCGATGTTCTCCACGGCGAGGTCGAGGGTGCAGTCCGGCTGCGCCACCGTCTGCTCGAACGGATACAGGTTGACGGCCACCAGATCGATGCCGCGGATATCGTGCTCGGCCATGATCTCCGCATCGAGCTGGCGGCGGGCCAGGATGCCGCCGTGGATGTTCGGATGCAGCGTCTTCACGCGCCCGTCCATGATCTCCGGGAAGCCGGTGACGGTCGCGATCTCGGTGACGGCGACGCCGGCTTCGGCCAGGACGCGACGGGTGCCGCCGGTGGAGACGATGTCGACGCCGAGGCGCTCCAGCGCACAGCCGAAGTCCACTACGCTCCTCTTGTCCGAAACGCTCACAAGGGCGCGTTTCACATTCATGCCCTCCATCATAGCAGCGACAGCGAACAGATCACGGCTTCAGGGCCGGGATCCGGGATTCGCAAGGCGATATGCACAGGCCGGTCGGGCGTCATGGTGCGGGACTGGTTCTCGGCCAGGTAGTTCGCTGGTTCGATCCGCTGTTCCGCCGTCGCCAGTTTGCCGTCAGCATCGGCGAGGCGGACGGCGATTACGGGAAAGCGCTGGCGGAATGGTGCCTCGTTGATCAGATCGACTTCCAGAATCAGCGCCGCCGGCGGCCCGAAGCGCTCGTTGATGGCGATGTCGTCCGCCTTGATCGCGGCCAGCGAGCGCAGCGGCGGCAACTCGCAGCCGACTAGCGCGCAACCCGTCTCGAAGACGCCGCGCGCGGCCGGTTGCTGCACCCAGGCGTCGAAGCGCAGCCCGAGGACGCCGGCGGCCAGGATCGCTGCCGCCACCGCACAGCCGATCGGGAGTGCCGGGGACAGGGACGACGGCTGTCGCTTCCGTGCTGGATGGGGGGGTGCGCTGATGATTGCCGTCCGGTCAGCGATCCGGGGCTCGGCGACAGGCGGCGGCGCGTCGGCGGGGCTGATCGGGGAGGTGCCCATTGCAGGGCGCGGTCCGTCTTGGAGGGCTGCGGGAGCTAGCGGCGCAAGCTGATGCTCTTGGCCGTTGAACACGGACAAACAGGCGCCACAGCGTACCTGGCCGTCGGCGACGGCCAGCACCTCCTCCGTGACGCGAAACCGCGTCGCGCACTTCGGGCAGGCGCAGATCAGCTGTGCCGCGGTTTCAGCCATCGTTCCGTCGCCCCCAGAGCAGAACCCAGCCGTCCCGAACGGCTGGTGCTTGGAAATGGAATCTAGGGAAGGCGCACATCACTCGCTCCGCTTGGGCCGGCAGTATGCCTGAAAGCGCCAGCAAGCCCGCAGCCGGCTCTACGCGCTCGGTCAGGTCCGGGGCCAGTTCGCAGAGGGTGTCCGCGACGATGTTGGCCAGCACCATATCGAAATCGCCTTCCACCTCGGCCAAGCTGTCCCGAAGCGTCAGCGGAATGCGGTTGGCGCGGGCGTTGTCGGCGCTGGCGCGACGTGCCTGGGGATCGCGATCCACAGCTGCCACGGCGGCGGCACCGAGCCGGCTGGCGGCGATAGCCAGAATTCCCGAGCCCGAACCCACATCGAGAACGCGCCGCTTCGCCAACGGCCGGCAGGCCAGCCAGCCAGGCACAGCGCCGTGGTGGGGTGGGTGCCGGTACCGAACGCCAACCCCGGATCCAGCCGCACCAGCACATCGTCGGACGCACTCGCCGCTTGCGAGCTCGCGGGCACGACCAGCAGGCGTCCGAAGCGCAGCGGCGCAAGCCCGTCGCGCCAAGTCTCCGACCAGTTCCGATCCGCGACGAAGTCCACGGCAAAGTCCAGGCGGGGAAGCGTGGTCAAATCCGCATCCAGGGGGAACAATCCGTCCAAGCGCAACGTGTTCCAAAGCGGCGTCCGACCCGGTGCCGGCTCCACCACGGCGGCGTCCTGCTCGTCGTCCGGCAGCAGCGAAACCGCCACGGCGCCGGCCGCTTGCAAGCATTCGCCGATGCTCTCGGCGTCCTTCGCCGACACTTTGGTGCGCAGGCGCAGCCAGGGCATGGGCGTCAGCGGATTTGGAACAGCCCCGCGCCGGACTCGACGGGCTGGCCGTTGTCGATCAGCACCGCGACGACCTCGCCGGCGCTTTGGCTCTCGATGGAGTTCATCATCTTCATGCTTTCGATGATGCACAGCACGTCGCCTACGGCCACCGTATCGCCTACATCGACGAACGGCGACGCCCCGGGCGCCGGTGCGCGGTAGAAGGTGCCCGCCATCGGCGCGGCGACCACGGTGCCGGGTGCGGACGGCTGCGCCGGGGCGGCGTCTTCCGCTGGCGCATTGCCGTCCGCGACCATCGGCGCGGTAAGGGAAATTCGAATCCGCTCGTCGCCGGCCTCCACCTCCAACTCGGCAATTCCAGACTCCTCCACCAGTTCGATCAGCTTCTTGATCTTGCGCAAGTCCATGTCTTCTGCTCCGTCAGGTTGCTGGGTTTTCGACCGCTTTGATAGCCGCGGCCACGGCGAGGACGTAGCCGTGCGCGCCCAGCCCGGCGATTACGCCCTGGGCGATGTCGGAAAAGTAGGAGCGGCGGCGGAACTCCTCGCGCGCATGGACGTTGGACAGATGCACCTCGATGAACGGGATGGCCACGGCGAGAAAGGCATCCCGCAAGGCGATGCTGGTATGGGTGAAGGCGGCGGGGTTGACGACGATGAAGTCCACGCCATCGGCTTTCGCCCGCTGCACGGCAGCCACCAGCTCGTGCTCGGCGTTGCTCTGCATGGCGATCAGCGCGTGCCCGGCAGCCGCCGCCTGGATGCGCAGCTTGGCGTCGATGTCGGCCAGGGTCTCGGCACCGTACCGTTCCGGCTCTCGGCTGCCGAGCATATTGAGGTTGGGGCCGTGCAGGACCAACAGCTTGGCCACAGGGGTTCTCGCGCAGGAAAGCGCAGAATTATCGCATGCCGTCAGCCGTGCGGCCCAGGGTGGCGAGTTCGCGCTGCGGCTGCGGCTGGACGATCTGCGATCGGTGTGCGCCCGACTTGTCGTTGAACGCCGTCGCTTCCGCTTTGCCTACGATTCGTCGCATGCCCTCGGCCGCGTCCGCGCCCGGGCGGACAACCCCATCGGCACTGTCGAGCGCCACCGATCGCACCTGGGGCGGATAGCACAGTCCGTAGTCGGCGCAGCCCTGGTAATGGAACTCGGCGACGACCTTGGTGGCTTGGCCGAGCACGGGCACGGCGATCTCGACGCTGCCGTAGTAGACCTCGGACTCGCCGAAGTAGTCGTCGACGATCTCCTTGCCATCCGGGATGACGGCTGGCCCCAGCGCCCCCCCTTCACCGGCCACCACCGCAAAGCGGTGCCTGTAGAGGTAGTAGCCGGCGGGCATGTCCCAGCGCGCCACGAGGCGACGCTGCGCCGGGCCTGGGGCGTCCGGGCTTGTGGCGCGGCGCCGCTCGATCCGCGCCGAAAACACGAAGGCTTCGTCCACCGGCAGGAATTGCGGCGCCGGGGCGAGGGGATCGCCGCCTGCACCCAACGGATTCGAATCGGCGCCTAGACATAGGGGGAAAAGAAGCACGAACGCGGTTTGGGCTCGCATATGCGCATGGGGTTGTCCAACATGGTCCAAAACTATATCGTGCGCAGGGTCGGGACAACTACCGTGCCGAAGTGCGCGCGCCGTCTTTTTTGCCTATGTCCAACCGCCTGAGCCTGCTTGTCGCCGCGTTCTGCTGTGCCGGCACCGCCGTGCTCGTCGCGGGCGGCTGCGCGATGGCACCCGCGCCTCCGGTCGAGACGCCGCCGCAGCCTTCGGCGGCGCCAGCACCGGCTTACGACGAACGCGAGCTGCAGGCGCTGCTGGCCGCTGCCGAACGGGCCCTCGCCGAGGATCGGCTGCTCACTCCCGAAGCGGACAGCGCCTACCTTTATTACAACAAGGCGCTGGCGCTGGCGCCGGATCGCGCGGATGTCCGCGCCGGCTTCGAGCGCATCGTCGAGCGCTACCTCGTCCTGGTCCAGGCCGCCATAGGCCGCGAGCGATGGCGGCACGCCCGCACCATGCTGGATCGGGCGACTGTCGTCGACCGCGCCCATCCGGGCATTCAACCCCTGCGTCGGCAGGTGGAACTGCTGGCCAATGCCCGTCGCCTGACGCTGGACCTCGACCGGGAAGCGGTACGCGGGCGGCACCCGGAGACCGCCGCGAAGCTAGCCGCCTTCGGCCTGCGCGCGCGCGCTGCCGAGGCCCGGGTTGCCATTCGCGCCGGCAGCGACGCGGACGGGCGATGGATCTACGAGCAGCTCAACAATGCGCCGGGCGACCGACGTATCCGCGGCGAGATCGAGCTTGGCAACCCGCCGAAAGTGACGATCGTGCTGTTGTCGTCCGAACAAGGCGAAGGTTGACGGTGCTGCGGCGTGCGCTGGCCGCCGGATTGGCGGTTCTGGTACCGTTCGCCTGGGCCGACACTGCGGCTGCCCGGGTGGTGTTCGACAATGCTTGGATTCGCGCTCCCGCACCCGGCCAAACCGTCGCTGCCGGGTACTGCGACATTGCCAACAACGGCTCGCAGCCGGCCGTAATTACCGCATTCACGGCGAGTTTTCCGGTGGAGATGCATGAAACCGCGGAGCGGGACGGCATGATGCGCATGCGGCCCTTGGCGCGGCTGACCGTGCCATCCGCCGCCACGGTTTCGCTGGCACCCGGCGGCAAGCACCTGATGCTGTTCGGCTTCGATGGCGAAGTGCCTGCTGAACTGACGCTGCATGCCGTGTTCGCCGACGGTGGCAAGCAGGCCGTGACTTTTATCGTTCGACCTCTTGCGCCATGAAGCCATGAAGATGAACGGGAAGTTCTGGCAACGCAGCCCGTACCTCACGACCACGGGTAGCGGTGCTGGCGGCAAGAAGATCGGCATCCTCTCGGCGAGCATAGCGGGTGCCTGCCTGCTGGCGACGCTCGGCGTCGGCTGGTGGTGGAACGACGAACCGGAGCCGTTCGACCCGGTGGCGGTCGCCAAGGCGCGAGCCGGCAATGTCGAGCCGGTGACCGGCTACACGACGGCGACCACCGTGGTGGTGCTTGCCGAAACGCTGCTCGACAAGCGCGGCGGCTATCTCTCCAACGACATCATGCCGCCCGGCGTCTACCTGGACAATGTGCCGAACTGGGAGTTCGGCGTACTCGTCCATCTGCGCGACATGAGCCGGGCTCTGCGCAACGACATCAGCCGTTCCCAAAGCCAGTCCGCCGAAGATCCGGACCTCGCCATCGCCCAAGGCCACTTCTTCTACGACAACGCGAGCTGGATATTTCCATCTTCCGAGGACGAATACCGCTTGGGCGCCCGGCATGTGCGCGCCTACGCCGCCCGCCTCGCCGATGCCAGCGCCCGCGAGACCCAGTTCTACGCCCGCGCCGACAACTTGGCGCACTGGCTGGAGGAGGTGGAAACACGCTTGGGCGACATCTCCCAGCGCCTCTCCCAAAGCGTCGGCAAGCGCCAGCTGAACCTAGATCTGGCCGGCGAGCCTGCCGCCACCAGGGCCACCGACGTGCCGGCGGATGCCGAGACGCGCACGAGCTGGTTTCGGATCGACGACGTGTTCTTCGAGGCGCGCGGCCAGACTTGGGCGCTGCTCCACCTGCTCAAGGCCGCCGAGCACGACTTCGGCGCGGTGCTCGACGACAAGAACGCCCGGGTCAGCCTGCGCCAGATCATTCGCGAGCTGGAAGCCACCCAGGAGTCCATCGACAGCCCCATGATCCTCAACGGCAGCGGCTTCGGCTTCCTGGCCAACCACTCCCTGGTGATGGCGTCCTACATCTCCCGGGTCAACGCCGCGCTGATCGACTTGCGAGACCTGCTGGACAAAGGGTGACGCCGGCTGCGATGTGCGGAATGTGCCGAGCCCGACAACATGTTGATTCCGCCTCCCGGACGCCCTACGGTAGCTGTCCGCAACGACCAGCAAGAGTTCAAGGCGTGACGCTGCCGCTTCCTCCGCCCGCAATCGTCGTTCCGGGCATCACTGCTTCTTCTCTGCGCGACGATTACGAACTGCCCCCCGACAACGTGTGGACGGCGGTCGTGCATAAACACCACGAGCGAACGACCCCCCCCCCCCCCCCCCCCCCCCCCAGAACCTTCGGTTCGAGGCGAACGAGCCGGCGCGCATTAGCGCGGCAAACGCATTGGAGGTCATTTACGAAGACTTGATCGAAGAGTTGCGCCACGAATTGTCGGCTACCGGCGACCGAGCCGTTCCCGTCTATCCCTTCGCTTACGATTGGCGTCGTCCGCTTAACGAGATCGAAACCCAGCTGGGCGACTTCGTAACCGAGGTCATCGACCGCACCAAGTTGCTGCGCCATTACCATGAAAACGACTATGCCAAGCAGCCGAAAGTCAATCTGATCGGTCATTCCATGGGAGGATTGGTCGTCGCCGGGTACTTGGCATCCTGCGGCAGCGACTTGGTTCGACAGGTCGTCACACTGGAGTCGCCATGCCAGGGTTCTTGCGAGGCGGTTTCCAAAGTGGTCACTGGCGGGGCCAATCTCAGCATGGACGAGGGCCGTTCGCGGGAGCGGGAAGCCGCCCGCGCGACGCCTGCCCTCTACCATCTCCTCCCCAGTTTCCGGGGCGCATTCGATGTGCGTTTCGATGCGCTCACGGATTCCAATCGAACGAGCATCTACGGCCCGGCCCTTTGGCAGCCCAGCGTCGTCGACTCTATCGGGAAACGGATCGACAAGAGGGAACTTCCCGATGGCGACGATGCGCAGACAGTGTTCCACGGCATGCTGGAGAGGGCCGAGGCGCACAGGACGCGCCTTGACGAGCTGAGACTGGAAGACATAGACATGGCGGAGACGGACTGGCTCGCCATCGTCGGCGTCGACGCTGAGACGCTCGTTGGCTTCGACGTCGACTGCGCCACAGGCAAGCCGTGGTTCCGGCTCGATTCCTCAAGGCGGAGGAACTGGTGGGAGCGGGAGAACACGGAGGAACGTCGCTGCACTGGAGACGGCACCGTGCCGTTGTCCGGCGCCATTCCGAGCTTTATGCCGGAACGCCGTCTTGTCTGCGTCACCCCGACGACTTCGGTTTGGAACTGATGAACCGAGTACTCGCCAAAGTCTTCCATGCCGTGCTGCCGAAGATGAGCCTGCTCCACCGCCTCATCGTTCGTTTCCTGACTGGCGCGGACAATCCTTACCAGAACACCTGGGGCCGTCGCATTCCCGGCGTCTCCGACTGGTGCCCTCCCCTTGCTCTCCAGGAAGGATAATGATTGTTTTGACGAGTGCTGCCGCCCGGTCCGCCAAGCGACGAGACGGCCGGTGCGCCAGGATGGGCCGGGCGTAGGCAGGGCCACTTTGGGATGACTCTGCCCGAGCCCGCAGGTAATGGCTCAGTTTGAATCCGCGTCGTCAGGCTGCATCACGCAACTCCAGTATGCTGGGGTACGAGACGGTATCGATGGCGTATGTAGTGGCATCCATAGCGACGTGGCTGATCCAAAGTCGAACTGAGCCCCTACCAGCCCGCACATTGGCTTGTCGCTCGCCGCCGTCTTGGGGTAGAGTGCCGCCGCTTCCAATGCCGCCGGAAAGGGGATTGCGGCAGGCTCGGCGGCAGCCTTGCATCCTCGCTGAACCATCCTAGCCAACGACAACGGATCGAAAGCTCCATGAACTACATTTTGACGATTACGCTCGGCTGCGGCTTGCTGGCACTGCTCTACGGAATCCTCGCTGGTCGGTCGGTGCTGGCCGCCTCTGCCGGCAGCGAGCGCATGCGCGAGATCGCCGACGCCATCCAGGAAGGCGCCGCTGCCTATCTCAACCGCCAGTACAGCACCATCGGCATCGTCGGCCTGGCGGTGGCCGCAGCGCTCTGGGTGGCGCTGGGCTTTTGGGTGGCCATCGGCTTCGCGCTCGGCGCGTTGCTGTCGGGTGCCGCCGGCTACATTGGCATGCATGTCTCCGTGCGCGCCAACGTGCGCACCACCGAGGCGGCCAAGACCGGCCTCAAGCCGGCGCTGGACATCGCCTTCCGCTCCGGCGCCATCACCGGCATGCTGGTGGTGGGGCTGGGTCTCTTGGGCGTGGCCGGCTACTACGGCGTACTCGGCGCGGCTGGTCTCGATCAGCGCACCGTGATCGAGGCGCTGGTGGCGTTGTCCTTCGGCGGTTCGCTGATCTCCATTTTCGCCCGCTTGGGGGGCGGCATCTTCACCAAGGGCGCCGATGTGGGCGCGGACCTGGTGGGCAAGATCGAAGCCGGCATTCCGGAAGACGATCCGCGCAACGCCGCGGTGATCGCCGACAACGTGGGCGACAACGTGGGAGACTGCGCCGGCATGGCCGCGGACCTGTTCGAGACCTACGCGGTGACGCTGGTGGCCACCATGCTGCTGGCGACCATCACGTTCGCTGGCGGCGACAACCTCCAAGCCGGCATAGATCTGCCGCTGCTGATCGGCGGGGCCTGCATCCTGGCCTCCATCGCCGGCACCTTCTTCGTCCGGCTCGGCAGCGGAAGCAACATCATGGGTGCGCTCTACAAGGGCTTCATCGCCACGGCCGCGATCTCCGCGGCACTGATCTTCGCCATTATCTGGTACCTGTTCGGGGCAGAGGGCCTGAAGTACTTCTGGTGCGCCGTCGTCGGCCTTGCCGTCACGGGCCTGATCGTCTGGGTGACGGAGTACTATACTTCCACCGCCTACCGTCCGGTTCGTTCCGTGGCGAGGGCGTCGGAAACCGGCCATGCCACCAACGTCATCCAAGGCCTTGCCGTGTCCATGGAGGCGACGGCTCTCCCGGCCATCATCGTCGCCGTGGGCATCGTCGTCTCCTACGGGTTCGCCGAAATCTACGGCATCAGCATTGCGGCCACCACCATGCTCGCGCTGGCCGGCATGGTGGTGGCGCTGGACGCCTACGGGCCGGTCACCGACAACGCCGGCGGCATCGCCGAGATGGCCGATCTCGACGAGGACGTGCGCAAGACCACGGACGCCCTAGACGCGGTGGGCAACACCACCAAGGCCGTCACCAAGGGCTACGCCATCGCCTCCGCGGGGCTTGCCGCCTTGGTGCTGTTCGCCGCCTACGTCAACGATTTGGAACATTTCCTGCCGGGTGTCGAGATCGCCTTCGAATTGTCCGATCCCTACGTCGTGATCGGCCTGCTCGTCGGCGGCATGCTGCCGTACCTGTTCGGCTCGCTGGGCATGCAGGCCGTGGGGCGCGCTGGCGGCGCCGTGGTGGAAGAGGTGCGCCGCCAGTTCCGGGAAATCCCCGGCATCATGGAAGGCAAGGGCCGGCCCGACTACAGCCGCGCCGTGGACCTGCTCACCAGGAGCGCCATCCGCGAGATGATCGTGCCTTCCCTGTTGCCGGTGCTGGCCCCCATCGTCGTCTACCTCCTGGTCTTTGTCCTGCAAGATCAGAAGGCGGCGCTGGTCACCGTGGGCGCGATGCTGCTCGGCACCATCGTCACCGGTCTGTTCGTTGCCATCTCCATGACCGCCGGCGGCGGCGCCTGGGACAATGCCAAGAAGTACATCGAGGACGGCAACCACGGCGGCAAGGGCTCCGAGGCGCACATGGCGGCGGTGACCGGCGATACCGTCGGCGATCCCTACAAGGACACCGCCGGGCCGGCCGTGAATCCGATGATCAAGATCATCAACATCGTGGCGCTGCTGCTGTTAGCGACATTGGGCTGACCTGGCGTCAGCGGCTTAGCGCCACGATCCGCCGGTTGGTCTTGGGCGACTTTTGGCCAAGTGAGAGGAGTTCGACGATCAAATCCTCCCGCCCGTCGTCGTTGAGGTCGGCGACATGGATGCCACCCGGCGGCATCATCGCGTCGTCCGGCAGGTCGATTCTGAGCGCGAGGGGTTCTCTGGCGAATAGATCGGCTTCGCCCGTGCCGGCATAGACGTCGATCAGCCCGCTTTTATTGGCAACGAGCATATCCTTGATGCCGTCGCCGGTCACGTCGGCGAGCGCCAGCCAGTTGGCGGACAGCAGTTCCCCGGAGGTCAAGCTGATGCGCACTTTGACTCGTTTCGTCGCGTTCGGCTCCGGAGGATAGCCGGCGTCGCCCATGAGGTAGAACTCGACGTCGAAACTGAACGATCCGGTCAGCAGCGCCGCGATGATCTTGCCGATGCCGATCTCGGCGGCAGCGATCCCGAAGTCGATCCTGCCGTCGCCGTCGAAATCCGCCGGCGCCATCATGGGCCCGGCGATGCCGTCGAACGCGATCGAGGTATCGGGCTCGGCGTTGAATGTCGTGGTGCCGTCGTGCCGGACGCCGAAATGGAAATCGTAGCGGGTGGTCTGGCTGAACAGTCCCCTGGCACCCATGGTGATCGTCGCCAAGTCGCCGATGCCGTCGCCGTTGTAGTCGTCGATGCCATGCAGCATGACATTCGGCTCGTCGCTCCCGAAGCCGTAGGAAACCGATATGTCGTCGGACTTGAACGCCGCTGGCGCATCGAACGCCACAGGTGTGGTGTCGTAGCCGCCGTCGGTGCCCAGATAGAGCACAAACCGGTCTCGGTTCCAGAACGCCAAGTCCTGGCGGCCATCGCCGTCGAAGTCGAGCCGGTAGAGCGCGCGCGATCTGTAGGTGGCGGAGCGGAACGCCATATGGGTGGTGGGTTCGGTAGGCAGCTTCACGGGCTCGCTCAGGCGTCCGTCCGGGCGCTGGGACCAGATCCAGTAGCCGTCGAAATCCGGCAGTGCGATGTCGTCGATCCCGTCGTCGTTCACGTCTTGTCCGATATCCACATGAGGCACGTCCAAGGGCGGCACGTTGTAGAACGACGATGCCGAGGCCAGGGGTCGCGTCTGCCAAGTTTTCGGGTCGAGCCATTCGATGCGACCGCGACGGAACGTCAACAGGCGATCCTGGCCACCGAGTTCGGCCATGTCGACGAAAATCGTGCTGGCGTCCACCTCTGCGGCGTGGCCGAGCCGCCACTCGCCATCCTCCAGCGAATACACGGCCAAGCTGCGCTGGTTGTCCTCGCTCTGTCCGAAGACGACGAGATCGTCGGTTTCGTGCTCGTGGCGCTGGCCCGGCGCGGTCAGCTTGCCATGCAGCAGGGTCTCCGAAACAGCTTCGCCGGTGTCGATCTCGAAGCTGTCGTATGCCAACTCGACGCCCGCTAGAGCCGGCCCGACGAGCAGCGCCGCGATCAGTGCAATCGTTGGCGATGATGGTGGCAACGGCGTACTCCCTTTTCCCTGCCCACGATAGCCCGTGACCGCTAGTCCCCGGCATAGTTCATGGGCCGCCTCCGCCCGACATGGTAGAGTATGGCAACGGCCACGGATAGGAGTCGCCATGTCGCAGGACAGGATCATCCAACTGGAGCAGCGCATCGGCGAGTTGACGACGGAACTCAACGCACTGCGCAAGACCAGCCCAGCCACCCCGGTTCCCAACTACACCTTCGCCACGCTGACCGACGAGACCACCCTGCTCGACCTGTTCGGCGACCGAGAGCAGCTGCTGGTCATCCACAACATGGGCCAGGGCTGCCGCTACTGCACACTGTGGGCGGACGGCTTCAACGGCCTGCTGCCGCATCTGGAATCGGCGCTGGCGGTGGTGCTGGTGTCGAAAGACGCGCCCGAGCGCCAGCGCACCTTCGCCAACTCCCGCGGCTGGCGATTTCGACTCGCCTCCCACGGCGGCGGCGACTACATCCGCGAGCAGAACGTGTCCGGCGAGGTGATCGATGCGGGTGCCGTGATCTACCAGCGCGACGGCGATACCATCCTGCGCAAGAACGCCTGCGTGTTCGGTCCCGGCGACCTGTACTGCGCCCTATGGCCGCTGCTCGGCCTCGCCGGCCTGGACGGCGAAAGCTTCACGCCGCAGTACAGCTATTGGCGGCGACCCGAACAGCTCGACGACGGCGGGCAGAACGTACTGGACTGATCTTGCCGAGCCCGGGGCCGAGGTTGGCGATCGAAGCTTGTCCCGGCGAATCATGCCAGCCGCTTGGCGCGAGCGCTGTGGATAGCTCTTTGTCGGGTTCCCGAACCTTCGGCCGACGCACCACCGCTATCGATTCGAGGCTATGCTTGTCGCGCGGGCAGACCAAAGAGGATGCTGTGTCGCTACTCGGTCTCATGCAGCAGGGCGATCCCATTGTCGGCAATCGAAGACATGTTTGACGATCGCAGCGAGACGGTGCGGGCACGGTTGCCCGGTACCGCTGTGAAGCAGACTGTCGCCTTCGTCGGGCATCGAGAGCTGTTCGTTCGCCTGCTTGGCACCACATCCGGCAATCTGAGCCGGCTCTACCATCGCAAAGCGCTTGGCCGCTCGCAGTCCGAAGAGCCTATCGACGCTTGGTATGTTTTCCGCCGGGCCGCTTCGGTATTCGGCAGCCTGGATCGCGGATGCGAATGGCTCGATGCGCCGCTGCCGGCTCTGGGCGGCCAGCGCCCGGTCGATCTGTGCGACCCCTTCGAGGGGCGCCGCCTAGTGCAGGCCGCCATCCAAAAGATCGAATACGGCGAATTTCCTTGATACGGCTGTACCGCATCTGTCCCGCAGACCATCTTGAGGACTTTCGAGGATCGGAAGCCAGCTATCGGAGTGGAGCGCGTTGGAACAAACCCGGCATTCCTAGGCTTTATTTTGCGGAATCCGCCAGCGTCGCGATGCTGGAAATGGCGAACTATCTGCCGACGCCCCGTTTCGTTCCGGCCAGCTATCGGCTGGGCGTCTGCGAAGCGGGCGACAATACATCCGTGGAGCGTTGGTCGGTTGCGGATATCCCTAGCGATTGGCACTGGTTTCCGTATCCTGAATCTACCCAGCGGCGAGGGCGGACGCCCCTGCTCGCGGTGCCGAGCGCGGCCGTCCCTGGAGGACTGGAAAGCATCGTGCTGGCCAACCCGGTACGCCTGAGCCCGGACACGATTCGCCTACGGGCCGTGCAGCAAGACATCTGCAACCCGCGGGATCTTGCCGCGCTGGAGAAATAGGCCCGCTCGGGTTGCCGGCGCGCAACGGCCCGGCGGGGACGCAACAGCCTTGGACAGAAACGCCGCGAACGCGGGCCGGCCGAAGGTGTCCGTCTCGCGGTTCCGGGCGTAGACGGCGACGAAGCCCTTGTCCTGACAGGCGGGCGACGGCGTCCGAAATGCCCCCCCCCACAGGGCTGCCAACGGAGCGAAGCCTCTGCATCCAGCGACACGGTGGTCTTCGAGTTCAACCCGACCTGCTGCCGAAGCTTGGTTGCGAATCCGACTGGCGCAAACGCAGTACCGAATTACCGAGGATCGAACGGCGCCAGCTTCTTCGGCACGGTTTCGTTGGCGAAGGTCGCGTAGTCCGGCAGGCCATCCCGATACGGCGGATGGTCCTCGCCGGCGATCAGCGGCACCAGATAGCGCCGAGCGGCTTCGGTGATGCCGAAGCCGTCGTCGGCAATGAACGAAGCGGGCATCTTGCGCTCCACGTTGGCCACTTGTTCGAGGGGCACCTCGCCAAGTCGCCAGCGGTAGGGCTGGTCCGATGTGCGCACGATGGTGGCCATGACGGCGTTGCGCCCGGCCAAGGCCAGTCGCACGGCGTGGCGGCCCACGGCGTAGGCCTGTTCCACATCCGTCGCCGAGGCGAGGTGGCGCGCCGAGCGTTGCAGATAGTCCGCCACCGCCCAGTGGAACTTGTAGCCCAGCCGGTCGCGCACGAGATGTGCCAGCGCCGGCGCTACGCCGCCAAGCTGGGCGTGGCCGAAGGCATCCGTGGTGCCGGCTTCGGCCAGAAAGCGGCCGTCAGCGTAGCGGACGCCCTCGGAGACGACGATCACGCAGCAGCCCGTCCGCTCCACCGTGGCCCGGGTTCTGGCCAGGAATGCCGCGTCGTCGAACGGCACCTCCGGAAGCAGGACGAGGTGGGGCGCGTCGTCTCGATGGCGCTGCGCCAGCCCTCCCGCGGCGGCGATCCAGCCGGCGTGGCGGCCCATCACTTCCAGGATGAAGACCTTGGTGGAGGTTTCGCACATGGAGGCCACGTCCAGCGCCGCCTCGCGCACCGCTACCGCCACGTACTTCGCCACCGAGCCGAAGCCTGGGCAGGTGTCGGTCAGCGGCAGATCGTTGTCCACCGTCTTGGGGATGCCGATGCAGGCGAGGGGGTAGCCCAAGCGCTCGCCCAGCAAGGAGACCTTGTGGGCGGTGTCTTGAGAGTCGCCGCCGCCGTTGTAGAAGAAGTAGCCGATGTCGTGAGCGCGGAAGACGTCGATCAGCCGCTGGCATTCGCGCGGGTCGTCGTCGAAGGCGGCGAGCTGGTAGCGGCAGGAGCCGAATGCGCCACCCGGCGTTGAACGCAGTCCGGCGATGGCCTCGGCCGGCTCGCCGCCGGTGTCGATGAGTTCCTCGCGCAGCGCGCCCAGGATGCCGTTGCGGCCGGCGAACACTGTGCCGATGCGGTCGGGGTGTTCGCGTACGGTCTCGATGACGCCGCAGGCCGAAGCGTTGATGACCGCGGTGACGCCGCCGGACTGGGCGTAGAACGCGTTTCGTTTGCTCATGGGAAAGTGCGGAAAGCCGTCTGCGCAAAGGACGCATTGTCCACCAAGGAAGGCAAGGAGGCAAAATCCTGTCCGAATTCGGCCCTGATTGCCGGACCAGACCGAGATGGCCATGGGAGAGCTCGCACGATGAACAAGACGGCTGGGCGACCGCCGAAAGTCGAATTCGCCTTCACGCTTGCGACGGGTTGACGGCGCCAGCGGTGTTGCGTCCGGGCTGTCGGCGCGCCCGCTGCCGGACCGGACGAGGGAGTCCGAAATGTCTTCGATCCCGCGGAAATCGCCCGACTGTGCGCGGGCGCGATTGTGCATGGTTGACGCCCGCGCAACGAGCAGTCGGAATCTGCTATAAACGCGCACTTGCGGCCAGAGCACGAGGGAGGATTCATGGCGCGGCTGGAAGTGGAAAGCGAGGTGACGGGCAACGTCTGGAAGGTAGAGGTGAAGGCGGGTGCGCGCGTTGACGAAGGCGATGTGCTGCTCGTCCTCGAATCCATGAAGATGGAGATTCCGGTGGAAGCACCAGAGCCCGGCACCGTGGCCGAGGTGCTAGTGGCGGTGGAGGATGCCGTCCAGGAAGACCAAGTAGTCGCTGTTCTCGACACCTGAGCGCGCCATGAGCTGGGAACAAGAAGTCCACGAGATCCGCCGCCGTCGCCACTTGGCCAAGCGGCAAGGCGGCAAGGAAGGCATCGCCAAGCAGCATGCCCGCGGGCGGCTCACCATCCGCGAACGTATCGACGCGCTGCTGGATCCGGGTTCGTTCCAAGAGCAGGGTCTCGCCACGGCCATCCCGGATTACGACGACGAGGATCGCCTGCTCGGTTTCGTCCCCGCCAACTACGTGGTCGGTTTCGGCCGCATCGACGGCCGGCGGGTGGTGGTCGGCGGCGAAGACTTCACCTTGAAGGGTGGCTCGCCCAATGCCGCCGGCCTGCGCAAGAGCGTCTACGCCGAGCACTTGGCGGTGCAGTACAAGGTGCCTCTGGTGCGCTCCCTCGAGGGCGGTGGCGGCAGCGTCAAAGGCGGTGGCGGACGCCGCGGCGGCACCGTCGGCGAGCCGGTATACGCCACGCCGCGGTTTCGCATCATCGCCGATGCCATGGGCTCCGTGCCGGTGGTGTCCATGGCCGCCGGCGCGGTGGCGGGCTTCCCGGCAGGACGGCTGGTGGCGTCGCATTTCTCGGTGATGACGCGCCATACGGCGCAGATCATGATCGGCGGCCCCGCGCTGGTGGAACGCGCGCTCGGCGTGCGCTTGAGCAAGGACGAGCTCGGCGGCGCCGCGATCCACGCCAAGAGCGGCATCGTCGACAACATCGCCGAGGACGAGCACGACCTGTTCGCCCAAGTACGGCGGTTCCTAGGCTATCTTCCTACCAACGTCCACCAGCGTACGCCCCGCATCGATTCCGACGACGACCCGGAGCGCATGGAGGAAGAACTGCTTGCCGCCGTGCCCCGAGATTCCAACGCCCCCTTCGACATGCGCGAAATCATCGCCATGATCGTGGACCAGGGCTCGTTGTTCGAGCTCGGCCGCGACTACGGCCCCAGCCAGATCGCCGCCTTTGCACGTCTTGATGGCCAGCCAGTCGGCGTCCTCGCCAACGACAACCGCTTCTACGCCGGGGCGATGACTGCGGAGGCAGGGCAGAAGTACCGGCGTTTCGTGGAGATGTGCGACACCTTCCACCTGCCGGTGGTCAACTTCGTCGATCAGCCGGGCTTCATGATCGGCCCGGAAGCCGAGCGCAACGGCACCATCCGCTACGGCATGGCAGCGGTCTGCGCCGCCGCCCAGGCGACGGTGCCGTGGGCGGCCATCCAGGTCCACAAAGGCTTCGGCGTCGCCACTGCCGCCCACTACGCGCCGAACAACTACGTGCTGGCATGGCCGTCGGTGGAATCCGGCGCCCTGCCCTTGGAAGGCGGCGTCGCGGTGGCGTTCCACCGCGAGATAGCCGCAGCCGAAGACCCGGACGCCAAGCGTCGGGAGCTCGAGCAGCAGCTGCGCAATGCCCGCTCGCCGTATCCTCGAGCGGAATCCTTTGCCGTACACGAACTCATCGACCCTCGCGAGACGCGCCCGATGCTGTGCCGCTGGATTGACTGGATCCAGCCTCGGCTCGACGAACTCACCGGGCCGACAAGGTTCCCGATCCGGCCTTGAAATCATCCGAATGGTTCGTATAGTCGTGCGCATATTTGGATAGAGCGCCATGGTAGAAGAAACCGCTTCCGAAACCCGCGGCTTCCAAACGGAAGCCAGAAAGCTCCTCAAGCTCGTGATCAATTCCCTGTACTCCAACAGGGAGATATTCCTGCGCGAGCTTATTTCCAACGCTTCGGACGCCATCGATCGGCTGCGCTTCGCCGCCTTGAACGACGAATCGCTGATCGCCGACGATCCGGAGTTTCGCATCGTGGTGGAGTTCGACAAGGACGCCGGTACCGTGGCCGTGGTCGACAACGGCATCGGCATGAGCCGGGAGGAAACGGTGGAGCATCTCGGCACCATCGCCAAATCCGGTACCGAGGAGTTCTTCCACCGCCTGACCGGCGATCAGCGCAAGGACAGCGCCTTGATCGGCCAGTTCGGCGTCGGCTTCTACAGCTCTTTCATCGTCGCCAAGGAGGTGGAGGTGCAGACCCGTCGCGCCGGCGAGGACGCCGGTACGCGCTGGACCTCCACTGGCGAGGACGAGTTCACCGTCGAACCCGTCGCGGACCTGCCCCGGGGCACCCGGGTGACACTGACGCTGAAAGCCGATGCCACCGAGTTCGCCGACGGCTTCCGGCTGCGCTCGGTGGTGCGCCAGTACTCGGACCATATCGGCGTGCCGGTGGTGATGGCCAAGGAGACCGACGGCGACGAACCCGAGCTGGAGACCGTCAACTCCGCCAAGGCGCTATGGACGCGCCCGCGCAACGACATCGGCGAAGACGAGTACAAGGCGCTCTACAAGCACATCTCCCACGACTTCGAAGACCCAGTGGCTTGGAGCCACAACAAGGTGGAAGGCAAGCTGGAGTACACCAGCCTGCTCTACGTTCCCAAGCGGGCCCCCTTCGACCTGTGGAACCGGGAGATGCCCCGGGGCCTGAAGCTCTATGTGCAGCGCGTGTTCATCATGGACCAAGCGGATCAGTTCCTGCCACTCTATCTGCGCTTCGTGCGCGGCGTGGTGGATTCCAGCGACCTGCCGCTGAACATCTCCCGGGAGATACTGCAGCAGGACGATCGCGTACGCACCATCAAGAACGCGCTCGTCAAGCGCGTCCTCGGCATGCTCGGCAAGCTGGACGCCGAAGCCTACGGTGCCGTTTGGGACGAGTTCGGCCAAGTGCTGAAGGAGGGCATCGGGGAGGACTTCGCCAACCGCGATGCCCTGCTCGGCCTGCTGCGCTTCGCCTCCACCTTCGAGGCCGACCCCGCCCAACGCACCTCCCTCAAGGACTACATCGGCCGCAGGGCGGGCGACAGCCAGGAAGACGCGCAAGAAGAGAGCGGCGAAGAAGAGAACAAAGAGCTGGAAGCAAAGGACGAAAAGAGCAAGCAGGGAGACAAGATCTACTACCTCGTCGCAGATTCCGACGCTGCCGCCCGCCAGAACCCCCACTTGGAAGCGTTCCGCGAACGCGGCATCGAGGTGCTGCTGCTGACGGATCGCATCGACGAGTGGTGGATATCCTTCGTCGATGGGTTCGGCGGCAAGACCTTCCAGGACATCGCCCGGGGCGAGTTGGACCTCGACGGCGACGAGGATGGCGACAAGAGCGTCAAGGACGATCAGGCCGAGCCCCTGCTCAAGCGCATTCGAGAGGCGCTCGACGACAAGGTGGAGAGTGTGCGCAAATCCAAACGGCTGACGGACTCTCCCGCCTGCCTGGTGCTCGGCGAAGGCGACATGGGCTCGCAGATGCGTCGCATCCTGGAAGCCACCGGCCAAACCGCGCCCGACAGCAAGCCGCACTTCGAGGTGAACCTCGCGCATCCGCTCATCGTGCGACTCGACAGCGAGCCGGACGAAGATCGCTTCAAGGACCTGGTATCGATTCTCTTCGACCAAGCATCGCTGGCCGAAGGCAACCCCGTCGCCGAGCCCGGCGCCTATGTGCAGCGCATCAACAAGCTGCTCGTAACCCTGCTGGACGGGTGATGTCAGAATGACATTGCTTCAGGGAATTGACGTGAATTCGCGGCAGAAACCACCCAATCCATCTTGTCCCGACAGGGGCCTGTTCCTATGTTGTTCCGGCCCCACCGGGAGACCCAACCAAAAACTACAACATGATAAGAACGATCGTTGCCGACCATCACAGCCTGTTCCGGCGGGAGTCATCCGCCTGCTGCGCGACGTCAAGGCCATCGACATCGTCGCGGAGGCGGACGATGGCGAGGAGGTCGTGGAACTGGCGCGCAAACTCAATCCGCATGTGGCCACGCTGGAAATCAACCTACCGGGCATCGGCGGGCTGGAGGCTACGCGTCGCATTCTGAAATCGGAAACCGGCACCCAGGTGGTGATCCTGACTGGCGCCTGGGATACGCCGTATCCGGCCCAGGCCCTGCGCGCCGGCGCTTGCGGCTTCGTCACCAAGCGGGCCTCGCCTGAGGAGGCAATCGCTGCGATCAAGCGGGCCTACGCCGGCAAGCGCTTCGTCAGCAGCGACATCGCGCAGCGGCTGGCGTTCCAGTCCTTTGACGACGAGGCCACCTCCCCGTTCGATCGGCTTTCCAGCCGCGAGTTGCAGATCGCGCTGATGGTGGTCAACTGCCAGCGCGTCAACGACATTTCCTCGAATCTGCATCTGTCGCCGAAGACGGTGAACGCCTACCGATATCGCATCTTCGAGAAGCTGCACGTTGCCAGCGATGTCGAACTGGCCATGCTGGCGGTGAAGCACGGCATGATCAATCCGATTCTGAGCGCCGCCGGCTAGTTCCTTGAACGCGGAAGAGGTTGACCAGTGACTCGAGTATCGTGGCCGGCTGCGGAGGGACCCGCTGGCCTCGGACACCAGCCTCGTTCGGTGCGGTTCCGATGAGCGGCGCGTCTTCTCGACAGGTCGCTGCCGTGCCTGCGAAATCGTTCGATCGCGGCTGCGTCGCCTGCCCGCGGCTGGTGCATTATCGGCGCGAGCTGGCGCAGCGACATCCGGACTACCACTGCGCGCCAGTCGCCACCTGGGGGCGGCGGGAATCGCGGCTGCTGGTGGTCGGTCTCGCCCCCGAGCCCCATGGTGCCAACCGCACCGGGCGGCCGTTCGTAGGCGCTGCGGCCGGGCAGGCGTTGTTCGCCTCCTTGGGTGCCGCCGGGTTCTCCTGCGAAGGCCAGGGAAACCGGCGTCCGAACTGGGCCCGGATCGCCAATGTAGTTCGCTGCGTACCGCCGTCCAACCGCCCTATGGCAGCGGAGATCCGCGAATGCAATGCCTACCTGAAGCACGACCTGGCAATGCTGTGGACGCCACGCAGCCGCCAGGCCCGCTGCGTGGTGACGCTGGGCAAGATCGCCTGGGAGGCCGTGGGCGAGGCGCTCGGCATCCGCTTGCCGCCGTTCGCCCACGGTGCCGAGTGCGAGCCTCTGCCCAACCTCAACATCCTCGCCTGCTACCATCCGAGCGGACGGGACGGAAACGCTGGACAGCTGATGAAGGCCATGCTGGACGCCGTGTTCCGTCGCTGCCGCGAACTGGTCCGCTGAAGGCGGCTACCGCGCTTTGACCAAGCGGTCGAAGACGGCTTCGCCGCCGCGGTCGCGCCGGCCGAGCACGACGATCACCAAGCTGGCCGCGACGAACGCCGGTACCATCTCGTAGAGATCGAAGAGGCCACCCGTCAACTGGCGCCAGACCACGGTGACCACGGCACCGGTGAGCATGCCCGCTACCACGCCGGCCTCGGTGGCGCGTCGCCAGAACAGGCAGGCCAGCACCACTGGCCCAAAGCTCGCGCCAAGACCGGCCCAGGCGTAGGCCACCAGCCCCAGCACCTGACTTTCCGGATCCAGCGCGATCAGTCCTGCAGCTACCGCCATCGCCATCACGGTGATGCGGCTAAGCGGCAGCAGGCGGCTGTCGAGGTCCTTCGCCCGGACATCGGAAGAGGAACCCTCCTGCCCGCCGAGCCGCTCCCACAACGGCCGCACAACATCTTCCACCAGAGCGGTGGACGCCACTAGGAGTTGCGAATCGACGGTGCTCATCACCGCGGCCAGGATGCCGGCGACGACGATGCCAGCCAGCCACGGTGCCAGCAACTCGCCAGCCAAGGCAATGAACACGGTTTCCGGGTCGGCCAAGCCTTCGGCCCCGAAATAGTCGTGGCCAGCAACGCCGACGGCCACCGCCGCGGTAGCGGAGACCACCATCCAGGCGAGGTTGACCCGTCGCGCCCGAGGCACCGAACGGGTGCTGTCGATGGCCATGAAGCGGGCCAGGATGTGGGGTTGGCCGAAGTAGCCCAGCCCCCAGGCAAGGGCGCTGATCACGGCCAGCGCCCCCATTGCCGGCAGCCTCTCCGCCTTCACCACTTCGTCGGCGTGGGCGAACGCCAGCGCGGCCACCGCGATCAGCCCTGCCATCATCAACAGCGCTTGGAAGAAATCCGTCCAGCTGACCGCCAGAAAACCGCCCAGCGCCGTGTAGACCAGCACTATGGCGACGCCGATCGCCAGCGCCAGTTCGTAGTCCAGGCCCAAGGTCTGCTCGAAGAGCTTGGCCCCGGCGACGAAGCTGGCCGCGGTGTAGACGGCGAAGAAGAACAGCACCAGCAGGGTCGCCACGACATCCGGCAGCCGCGTCTTCGCCTGCACCCGGCGGGCGAAGAACTGCGGCAGCGTCACGGCACTGTCCAGTCGCTCGGTGAATTCCCGCAGTCGCGGCGCCACCAGTCGCCAGCTCGCCCAGGCGCCGCACACCAGACCGACCACGATCCAACCCTCGCCGATGCCCGAGACGAACACCGCGCCCGGCAGGCCGAGCAGCAGCCAGCCGCTCATGTCCGACGCGCCCGCGGAGAGCCCTGCCACCGGCGCGGACAGGGAGCGTCCGCCGATGGCGTAGTCGCCGGCCGTCTTCGTGCGCCTGAGCGCGTAGGCACCGATCGCCGCCACTACGGCCAGGTAGCCGAGAAAGCCGACAATCATCATCGACGCGACCGCTACGCGGTCGCCCCCGATTCCGCCGACGCGCAATCGCACTCCCGGGACGAAGGGGCGCTGGCGAGCAAGCAACAGCACTGATCCCAGGCTGGCGGCCCAAGCGAGGGGGGCATCGTCGGCTTCAGCATCCAAACAGCAGCCCATTGGGTCGAAGCGATAGTTTACTGGCACAATGCGCGGTCATGAAAGCGGCGTGTGCAAGCGGGAACGCCGGCGAGCTGACCGGGCTCGGGCGGGAACTCGCCCGGCGCCTGCTGGCGATTCTGCCGGGACGCGATGCCGTGGACTGGGGCCGGCATCGCGCGGTGCGCTGGCGCACCGGACCCTTCGGCGGCGAGCTGACGCCCCTGAGCCAGCTCGACACCATCGAGCTTGACGATCTGCTGGGCATCGACGATCAGAAGCGGCAGCTGATCGTCAACACCGAGCAGTTCGTCCACGGCCACCCGGCGAACAACGCCCTACTTTGGGGGGCTCGGGGCACCGGCAAATCGTCGCTGATCCACGCCCTGCTGAACCGCTACGCGAAGAACGGCCTGCGGCTGGTGGAAGTGGACAAGCAGGCGCTATGCGACATCGCCGTCATCGCGCAGCGCCTGGAGGGGAATCCGTACCGCTTCCTGCTGGTCTGCGACGACCTCTCCTTCGAGGCCGACGACGCCTCCTACAAAGCGCTCAAGAGCGCCTTGGAAGGGTCGGCGTTCACCCAGGCGGCGAACGTGCTCATCTATGCCACATCCAACCGCCGCCACCTGCTGCCGGAGCATATGGCCGACAACGCCGCTGCCACGCACCGGGCCGGCGAACTGCACGAGAGCGAGGCCGTGGAAGAGAAGATATCCCTCTCCGACCGCTTCGGCCTGTGGCTGTCGTTCTACCCGTTCCGGCAGGACGAGTATCTGCAAGCGGCACGGTACTGGCTCGAGCGCCTAGCCGCTGTCCACGGCATCGGCCAAGCCTGGAACGAAGACGCCCGCAAGGCCGCGCTCCGGTGGGCGCTGGCGCGCGGGGTGCGCAGCGGGCGCACGGCGTTCCACTTCGCCAAGCAGCGCATCGGCGCAGCGCTGCTCGAGATGGACGGCCAAGACCCTGCCCGACTTGGCGGGTAGCGATACTGGGAAGCCCGCCGGCGGCTCGGATTCGGTCGGCCTGGGCGATGCCAGTCTGCTGCAATGCGATGGCTTCAGCTGGACAGGTACGAGTGAATGCGGCCGGCTCGCCTGCTTGCCGAGCACCACGCCAAACCGGGACCGCGCCGTCGCGGCGGCAATGTCCTACATCGATTCGAGCCGTCGTCCTGCATACATCCGGTTCCCGCGCGCCTCCCGTGCCGCCATATGGAACACGACGCCGCCCACAAGCTCCTCCACGCCCTCCCCGACACCATCGCCGACCTGCTCCGCCTCGTCGCCGCCGACTGGGTCGACGAGCTGGACCTGGGCACCCTTGAACGGGCCTCGTCGGAGTACGTCGACGAAGACCTCCTGCAGCGGATCGGCGGCATGGTCTGGCGGGTCCGCTTCCGCCGCGGCCGTCTGAAGGACGGCGCGCGCCCTATCTTCTGCTGCTGATCGAGTTCCAGCCCACCGCGAACCGGCGCATGGCGCGGCGACGCCGGAGGGCGGCGAGACGCGGCGGCGGACACTGCACGCCTGGGCGCGGGAGGTGTGGTCGGTTCTGGCGGCGGGCGAGTCGTCGCCGAGCTTCGAGGAGTTGGAGGAAGGAGACGAGATGGACGCGGCGATGGAGAGTCGGGTGCGGGAATGGACGACGGAACGACTCGAGCAGGGCCGGGCCGAAGGCCAAGCGGAGGGTATCGAACGAGGCCGGGCCGAGGAACGGGCACTGCTCCGCAGCCAAGCCGCGCCGAAGTTCGGGGTGGGCACAGCCGAGCGGTTCTCGGCGCTGCTGGCCGAGCTGGCGACACCGGAGGGAGGCGACGCGGGAGGCCGGTGCCTGGATCATCGAATGCGAGACCGGCACCGAACTGCTCGACCGCATGCGCGGCGCGGCGGGCCGAGGCGGCAACGGCGCGTTCCCGACCGGAGGCGACCGCTAGCGCTGGCGGGTTGCCGGGCCTGCCGTACGGCAGGAGCAATTTGGCGATCGTCTGCCGGCGCGGACCAGCTCTCCGCTGCTGGCGTCGTCAAGTCCGTCCTCTGCGAGTTCGTGTTCGGCCGCGGCCCGAGGCTGCCCAATACGCTGTCGGCCTCTTGACGGCCGCCACCGGCACAATCCTTGCTGCCAGTGGTTGCGTCGCCGCCAGCCGCGATCACTCGCCGCACCCCGTCGGTTGCGCATCGTCGAAGGCGATCTCGACTTCGGTGGGCGCGGAGCCATCTTGCTTAATTCCGTGGCGGCGAGAAAATCTTTCGCGATGGTTGCTTTGCCGAATCGCCCGGTGGCGCAAACTTCTCCTGCCATCCATTGCACGACCGTCTCGGCCTCGTCCGGCATCGACACCGAGCCCGTAGGCGGCGGCTCGGTTTGAAATGAGATATCCCATGCCACTGCACATAATTGCATACTGCATATAGTGTCCCATAGCGACCCGTTCATCCGTATTTAGCGGATGCATGGGCCCAATAGGGCATCAAACTAGGCCACCCCCAGCGCGGACAGTGTGTTGCAGTACGCCGAACAAGCCCCTAGAATGCGCGGCCTTCGCTTATGTCCCCTTCGTCTAGTGGCCTAGGACTTCGGGTTTTCATCCCGGCAACAGGGGTTCGACTCCCCTAGGGGACGCCACTTTCCACGCCTGTCGCGTCTGTAGTTGGGCAAACCGCTTGCAACGTTTTTGCGACAATGCCAACGCACGGGATGCTTCCCGCGTCGGTATAACGGAGTTCTTCGCAACCAAGAGGACGTGCCAATGAGTATCCGCGCAGCCGCCACGCCGACCGGCGACGGCCCCGTCATCGAGGCCAAGGGGCTCGGCCATACCTACAAGGGCGGCCACACCGCCTTGGACGGTGTCGACCTCGCGCTTGGCACCGGCCTATTCGGGCTGCTTGGACCCAACGGCGCCGGCAAGAGCACTCTCATGCGCATCATCTGCACGTTGCTGGTGCCGAGCCGCGGCACGGTGACGGTGTGCGGCCGCGACGTCACCGTGCAGCGCCGGGAGGTGCGCGAGCGGATCGGCTATCTGCCCCAGGAGTTCGGTGCCTGGCGCCATCATCGCACCGAGGAGGTGTTGGACACCCTGGCGCGACTGTCGGGCATGTCCGACAAGCGCCAGCGCCGGGCCCGGGTGGCCGAAACGCTGGAGATGGTGGGCCTCGCCGACGTCGCCGACCGCAAGGTGAAGAAGCTGTCGGGCGGCATGGTGCGGCGTCTCGGCGTCGCTCAGGCGCTGGTGCATGAACCGCAGGTGCTGATCGTGGACGAACCCACCGTCGGCTTGGACCCCGAGGAGCGCATGCGCTTCCGCCAAGTGATGGCCCGCCTGGGCCGCGACCGCACCGTCCTGCTTTCCACTCACATCGTCGCCGACTTGGGCGGCGGCTGCCAGGAGATGGCGCTGCTCGATGACGGCCGCATCGTCTTCCAAGGATCGCCGCCGGAGTTGCTCCGCCAAGCCGGCGGGCGGGTGTTCGAGTTGACCGCGGATGCCGCCGCGGCAGAACGGGTCGAGGCCGACTTCGAGATCGTCTCGCGCACCGCTTCCAGCAACGGCGTGACGCTGCGCGGCGTTACCGCCAACGGCCTGCCGGCGGCAGCGACGGCCGTCGAATCGCCGACGCTGGAAGAAGGCTACCTCGCCTTCATGGCCGCTCGAGGGCGGTCGGAAGCGGCACGTCAGGAACAGGAAACGCTTGGCGCTGCCAGCGCCGCGGACGCAAGCGCCGCCTAGCGGGGCCGGCGTTTCGGATACGCAAGCATGGCCGGCTGCACCCCGGAACCTGGATTGTTGGCCAATCTCTTCTCGTGTCGAGAAAACCAGTGCGGTTCTCCTGGCTGCTAGCCGCCGCCAGCGCGGAAATGCGGACGGCGTGTCGGCAGACGCGCACTTGGCTAGGCATCGTTTTGGTGCTGGGCTTCTCCCTCATCGTATGGATCAACGTCAATCTGGATGCGCCCCCACCTCTGCCCACCCTGTCTTCGGTGCCCAGGTTCCTGATCGTCGAGATCAGTCTGCCATTGACCCTGATGCTGCTGGTCGGCATCGTCTTTCTCGCCTTCGATGTCCGTGGTCGGGACCAGCGCGAACGCATCGCCGACGTGCTCGATGCACGTCCGATCTCGAATCTCGAATTGCTGTGCGGTCGGCTCGTCAGCGTAGTCGCCTTGGCTTGGCTGCCTTTGGCGCTCTTCGCCCTCCTGGCGCAGACGTTGGGCCTGCTGGTCGGCGAGCTTGTCCCGGAAACCCAGGTGGAACCCATGGAGTGGCGATCCCTGGCGGCGTTCCTGCTGCTGAGCGCACTGCCGCTGTTCGTTCTCTGGGGTTCGTTCGTGGTGCTTCTGGCGGTGCTCTTTCGCAATCGGCTCGCTGTCGCTCTGATTGCCCTGGCGGCGATCGGGGCCTGGTTCTGGAGCATCGGCTCGGCGCCAGCGCATCTGATTTCCGTCGTTGCCAGCCAATCTCTCTACGCCTCGGATGTGATGCCGCGATTTGCCGAAGCACAGACGCTCATCCATCGAGCCGCCTTGCTGCTCGTTGCCGGCGGCCTCCTCGTTGCCGCCGCAGCGGCTCATGTGCGCCGGGACGACGGGGCGCGTCCGCGCCGTTTCGCCATAGCCGCAGCACTGCTCGCCGCGGGTTGCGGGGGTATCGCAGTGGCGGTGCTTGCTGCCGTGGCGGATGTCGAGCTGCGCCGCCACTGGCTGGCGGCACACCAAGCCGCAGCCTTAAGCGACAGCATGCAGGGCGACATCGAGCGCTTGCGCGGCACGGTGCGGATCGTACCCGGCGAGCGGTTGGCGATCGATGTCGATGTGCTATTGCGAGGCGCCGATGCCGAGTCGCTGGTCTTCAGCTTCAACCCCGGCATGACAGTCGAAGAAGTGCAGATCGACGGCGATGCCGACGTGCGGTTTCGGCACCAGGACGGTCTGTTGAGCGTGACGCTGCCGGCTCGATCCAGCGTGGAAGATGCCGAGCGGATACGGCTCTCGTTGCGGGCCAGCGGCATTCCGGACTCGCGCTTCGGCTATCTGGATAGCGCTACCGACGACGTCAATCCCTTGATCCTCGGCACCAAGGCGTCCATCTTCCAGCACGACTATGTGGCGCTCATGCCCGGAGCGCATTGGCTGCCGAGCAGGGTGGAGATCGGCGGCCCTGGAAGGCGCGATTTCTTTGCGGTGAATCTGGAAGTAGAAGTGCCAGCCGGGTGGCTGGTGGCCGGCCCTGGCCAGCGGCGGGAAGTGGCCGCTCGAGATGGGATGCGCCCGGCCACGACGCGATATCGCTTCCACCCCGAGGCGCCCGTGCCGGCCGTGGCCTTGCTCGCTTCGCGGTTCGAGCGCCTCGCCATGACGGTGGCCGATGTCGAGTTGGAGCTGCTCGTCCATGCCAGGCATCTCGACAACGTCGCCTACTTTGCCGATGCCGTTCCCGAACTGGCGCGTCGTCTCGACGAGCGGTTCGCGGATGCCGCTGGCCTCGGCCTCGGCTATCCCTACGGCGGCTTGAGCATGGTCGAGACCCCCGCCGGCTTGCGAACCTACGGCGGCGGCTGGCGCATGGACACGGTGCAATCCCTTCCCGGCATCCTGCTGCTCGACGAGCGCAGCCTGCCCAGTGCGCGGTTGCAACGCCACTTCCAGGATCCTGAACAGTACGCCGATCGCGATCAGGACGCTGCCGCGGCCAAGGTCGATGCCCTGGAACACTACTTCGAGTCGGATTTCACTGGCGGCAACCCCTTCCAGGGGGTGTCGCGCAACTTCCTGCCTTTCCAGACCGGCGCCGTTGGCGAAGGAATGGCGGCAGTGGCGCTGGAGTTCGTCGTGGGCGAACTCGTGAATCTGCTCCTGACGGACAGAGGCGGGTACTTCTCGGCGTACGTGTTCTCTACCGGCTTTGGTTCCGACAAGAATCGCTGGCTGCTGACGTCGGCTGTCGAAGGTCTCTCGCCCGGTGCTTCCGTGGCAGCGCTTGATGCGGTGGCCAACCGTCCTTCCGTCTGGGACCGCGCCTTGGGCACCTCGTTGGCCAAGCTCGATCCGCAGCGGGATCCGTCCCAGGCATTGAACGTGCTGAGCTTCAAGGGCCGCGCCGTGGCTCGCTCCATTCTCGACGCTCTGGGACGGCAACGGACCGCAGCGCTGCTGGCGGAACTGCGCCGGCACCATGTCGGCGGCCACTTCGACTGGCACGACTTCAACGCTGCGGCACAGCGCATCGGCGTGAATCTGGCAGCCCTGGTCGGCGACTGGCTGCACGACGAGGCGCTGCCCGGCTTTCTGGCGTCGCCGGCGACCCTCGTGCGCTTGACGGACGGCCCGCACGGCCGACCTCGCTATCAGACGCGGCTGCACATCCGCAACGGCGAAGGCACCCCAGGTCTGCTGCGGCTGGGCTACGCCCTCGACAAGCGGGATGTTCGCCGCGGCAACAGGCGCAACAGCGACCCCATTCGCATCGATGGACACGCTGCCGTGGAGGTGGGCCTGGTGACTGCGCAGCCGCCGATCGAGCTGTGGGTGCAACCCTACTTGTCGCTGAACCGACGCGATGTGCGTCTCGCTTTGCCGGCGGTGGATGCGGCCGGGCGCCATGCCGGCGAACCGCTGGCCGGCGTCGTGCCGAGCGCTTGGCGGCCGCGCCGAGACGACGCCATCGTGGTAGACGACCTGGATCCGGGCTTCTCCGTCGAACGCGACAGCGCGGAAAACGGTCTGCGCTTGGGCGGCTTGGGCTTGCGCGGCCTGGGCACGGTGTTTCTGCTGCCAGCGGATATGGACCAGGGGCTGCCCGAATACTCGGATTTCGCCACCACCGCCCAGGGTACGTGGACGCGCCAGGAACTGCCCTTGAGCTGGGGCAGATACCGCCACACCGTGGCTAGGGCAGCGGCCGGCGACGGCCTCGAGCGAGCCGTGTTCGCCGCCGAACTGCCGGCGACAGGGCGCTGGCGGTTGGGCTATCATATGCCGCCTCCCCCTCCGTCCGAACGGGAATCCGGCTTTGCCTTTGTCCAAGGCGACTACGATTTGCGGCTTGAAGTGGGAGCGGGCCGGCGGGTGCGAACAGTGGAGTTCGACGCCGCCGCAGCGGCAGTCGGCTGGAACGATCTCGGCGCGTTCGATCTGCCCGCCGGCAGCGTTCGCCTGCTGGTGTCCAACGGCACCGCTGGCGACCTCGTGCTGGCGGACGCCATCCGTTGGCGAGCGGAGAACGTGACAGGCTTGATGGCGGGCGACTTCCCTCGCCCCGCCCAGGGACCGTAGCGCAGGAGCAGGCATGAGACAGCTACAGGAATTCCTCGCCGTCGCCTTGGCCGAGATGCGCTCGGCGCGACGACTGGTGCGAACGTGGCTGTTCATCGTGCTGAGCATGCTGACGGGCTTGCTTTCCTATCTCTACTACGCCGGCATCCACGGTGTCACATCGAGCATGTCGGCCACCATCGGCTCCATCCAACCGCGCTTTCTGATGGCGTCGGTGGGCGTCTTCATGCTGTGGATATTCGTGGTGGCCATCGTCTTCCTCGCCTTCGACATCCGGGCTCGGGATCAGCGCGATCGCATGGCGGAAGTGCTGGACTCCCGGGCGGTGGGGAATCTGGCGCTGCTGGGCGGCCGGCTGGCCGGTCTGGTGTTCATCGCTTGGCTGTCGGTCCTGCTGCTGGTGCTGCTGATTCAGTCCCTCGGCAGCATTGCGTTGGCGTTCGACTGGCCGTTCGGCGAACCGGTGGAGCCGGTCTCCATGCTGGCCTTCCTGACCATCGACGCGGTACCGCTGCTGGTGCTGTGGGGCACCGTGGTGATCCTGCTGGCGACCACGCTGCGCAACCGCCTGCTGGTGGCCATCGTCGCCCTGGCGCTGCTGGGCGCACAGCTTTGGGTGTTGTTCCAGCTCCCGCTGTACCTGATGCCGCCGCTGTCCGGCTTGTCCGGGTTCAGCAACGTCCTCTCGGACGTGGTGCCGCGCTTCGCCACCGCCAGCGAGCTGTTCCAGCGCGCCTGCCTCCTGCTGCTGGCCGCCGGCTTGCTGCTGGCCGCGGCCGCGACGCATCCGCGCCCGGATCAAGGCTCGCGCGCACGGAGGTTGGCGGCCGGCGTCGGGCTGGCCGCGGCCGGCTGCGCCGGCATCTTTTTCCTTGCCTGGCAGGCCACGGCCGCCATGTCGCAGCGGGCGGATTGGCTGGCCGCCCACCAAGCCCGGCAGGACGACGTCGCTGCCGATGTCGAACGGATAGGCGGTCGGGTGGCCATCGCTCCAGGCGATGCGCTGGAGCTGGATTTGAAATATCGGCTTGCGATACCCGAACCCCTCGACCAGCTAGTGTTCAGCCTGAATCCGGGCATGACGGTGAAGTCGCTGCGCCTCGATGGCCAAGCGGCAAGCTACAGCCATGAACTCGGCCTGCTCGTCGTGGACTTGCCGGCGCCCCTTGCCGTCGGCAGCGAGGCGACGCTGACGCTCGCCGCCGCTGGCATTCCCGACCCCACATTCGCCTATCTCGACAGCGCCATCGATCTGCCTAGGCAGACCAGCGACGCCGGTGGCTTGACGCTGCTTGGCTCGGAGGCTTCCCTGTTCGAGTCGGGCTATGTGGCGCTCATGCCCGGCGTGTTCTGGATGCCCGTGCCGGGTGCCGCCACCGGACGCGACGATCCCGAGCGGTACGGCAGGGACTACTACACGGTGGATCTGGAAGTGCAGGCGCCCACTGGCTGGCTGGTGGCCGGCCCTGGACGACGACAAGAATCGGACAGGCACTTCCGCTTCCGCCCCACCGCGCCCGTGCCGGAAGTGGCTCTGATCGCATCCCGCTTCGAGCGTCGCGCCACGACGATCGACGACATCGAGCTGGAACTGCTCATGAACCCCAAGCACCTGCGCAACGTGGCGTTCTTCGCCGATGCCGCGGATGTCATTCGGGAACGCATCAAAGAACTGTTCGCCGATGCCGAGAAGCTGGGGCTAGCCTATCCCTACGGCGGATTGAGCTTGGTCGAGGTGCCGGGACAGCTACGCAGCTACGGCGATGGCTGGCGGATGGGTTCGGTGCAGGCGATGCCCGGCGTCATGTTGCTGCGCGAGTACGGCTTCCCCACCTCCCGGTTCGACTTCCGCTTCAGGCAACCAGAGAGATTCGAGAAAACTGAAGGCGGCATCGCAGCGGCCAAGGCCAATGCGCTCGATGGCTTCTTCCAGAACGACGTCAGCGGCGGCAACCCGCTGCACGAAGCCGTGCGCAACCTCTTCGCCTTCCAAACCGGCGCCCGAGGCGAAGGCGCCATCGCCCTGGACTTCGTCAGCCACGAACTTGCCGTGCAGCTCGTCACGCGGCGCCGTAGCGGCTTCTTCTCGGCCCATGCCCTTGGCAGCAGCGAGGGCATGCAGGCGCTGATTGGCGAGACGGTCATAAACATGGTGACGGGACAGGCGCAGTCCATCAGCGGCAGCGTGTACACCGCGGCGACCAGCCGGCCGTCCATCTGGAATCGCGCCCTCGGCGCGGCGCTGGCCGATTTGCAGCCTGGCGACGATCCGCAGCAGGCGCTGAACGTGCTGTGGCTGAAGGGCCCCGCCATCGCGGAATCCATCATCGACGGCCTGGGTCGGGATGCCGCGGCGGCGTTTCTGGCCGAGCTGCGCCGGCGCTATGCCGGGCGCAATTTCACCGCCGCGGACTTCGCCGCGGCGGCCGCGGCCACCGGCGCCGACCTCGCTCCGGTGGTGGGCGACTGGCTGCACGACGCCTCGCTGCCGGGCTTCCTCACCTCGCCCGTGCAAGCCTTCCGCTTGGCGGACAACGAGCAGGGCCAGCCCCGCTACCAGATTCGCGTACACGTTCGCAACGACGAGCCGACGCCGGGGCTGGTGCGGATGCGGTTGCGCTCGCACGGGGACGATGACAGCAGCAGGTTCGAGTTCGGGGCGCCGGTTCGCGTCGAGGGCCATTCGTCGGTGGAACTCGGTTTGGTGTCCAGCCAGCCACCGACCGACGTATGGGTATCGCCCTACCTGTCCCTGAACCGCCGCGAACTGCACCTCCCTGTGCCGGAGGTGGATCAGCAGCGGATGGCGAGCGAAGAACCGTTCACCAGTTCCCGGCCCAGCGACTGGCGCCCCGAGGCCGCGGCGGGCATCGTGGTGGACGATCTGGACCCAGGCTTTTCCATACGCACGGACAGCGCCCGAGACGGCCTACGTCTCGGCGGCGCAGCGGCATGGAATGCCGGCAGCGCGGATACGGATCAAGGGCTTCCCGTTTTTCCCTTGGGCGTCTCCTTCGGTCCCTGGTCCCGCCAGGTGCTGCCGGACGCCTGGGGCAAGTACCGCCACACCCTCGCCCGGGCGCTGCCGGGAGACGGGCGCGCCGAAGCCGTCTTCGCCGCCACCCTGCCCGCGGCCGGTCGCTGGCGGCTGGACTACCATCTGCCGAACTTGAACTCGCGCATAGGCAGAGTGCAGACCGTCGGCGGCGGCATCGCCGTTGGCGTCAACGTCGGCGGCACGATCGCGATGGGAACCTACGACATGAAGGTCCTCGCCAATGGCGAGACGATGCCGGTGGAGTTCGACGGCACCGCGGCGGAGATCGGCTGGAACGATCTCGGCGACTTCCCGCTGCCTGCCGGCGAGGTAAGCCTGGTGGTCTCCAACGCGACGTCGGGGCCGGTGGTGGTGGCCGACGCGGTGCGCTGGCGACAGGTGGATGCGCGCTAGCGGGGATGCCGCCGCCGACCAGGACGATCCCGCCCCCGCCGGAGCCGCGACTGTCGCCGGCAGCGGTCTTCGCCTTGGCGGCCCTGTGCCTGCCGAGACCGCAGATGCCGCCTGTCGAAGCGCGAGGACGGCGACCTAGCCCGCGCCGGCCCGCAAGCCGAACGCCGTCTTTGTCATCGGAGAATGGGCGTCTTCGGAGAATGGGCTGCACAGGCGAAAGGGCTGCATCCGCCCCTGTCGGCATGACGGACTCCGGCACGAGGCACTCGAACAACGGGCGCTATGCAGGCCGATCCCCCGCTGTTCGCCGTAGCGCGGCGGGCGTTGCGCCGGCTGATCGAGGACTCCGAGGACACTGCCCAGGGTTCGAGATCGTCGAGACCCGCAGCGTTCTCGTTGGTCCGGCCGGCGGCCTTCGAGCCGGCAGTGGGTCCGTTTGAAACGGGATGCGCCGCGCCGCTGCGGATGCCCTGCGTATTCCCTGCATATTCCCTGCATAGTGCGGCTGAGTGATGCAGCATGACGATGCGGACGCGAACCGAGGCGCTGCCTGCGAACCAGGAAGTCCGACCCGCAGCGGAACCAAGCGCAGGATTGAGGGTTCGGCGCATCTTAAGGCGCAATCTCCAGCGTTCGCTCGATCCAGCGGCACTTTGTCCAGTATCCACTGCCGGAAGGCGACGAGATCGCCAAGGTCGTCGCAAATGGCCCGGTAGGCGAGGCGATGATCGATCGTCGCGTATTGATGCACGAGTACGTTGCGCAAACCAGCCCACCCGCGCAGTCGCTCTGCAAGCGTCGCGTCGATTTCGCCCGCTTCCTCGATCATTGCGAACGTGTCGCGGTTCGTGTCGGGCGTACGCAGCCCCTCCTCGGCAATCCAGTTATTGGTCAGGACGATGGCCGCCTCGACCACCAGCTGCAGGTAGCGTTCGGCCAGATCGTGGATGTCCGGCGTGGCGGTGAACTCCGCCTCTTCAACCTCGCCTAGGCGCGTCGCTCGCGCCAAGTAGATGTGCGACGCGCCGAGCCGTCTCGAGAATATCTCCCGATCCACCATGCCGCTTCCCTCTTTCAGTCGCCTCACCCTATGCCGCGTGTGTTCGGACAGCCGAGGCTCGATGTCCTGGTAGTCGCGAATCGCGCGGATCGCAAAGCGGACCCGTTCTTCCTTGCTTCGCATATGCAGCAGCACGCCGTCGCGCAGTACGCGGTGGCGCAGCAACGGCGGCACGTTGTTCAGTAGCACGATGTCGAGCAGTTGGGCGGGAACGTCGCCGCCCAAGCGCCGAATGGCGCGGTTGACGCCGCTGGCGCCCATCGCCGACGAATCATCGACCAGCACTGCGATGTCGAAGTCGCTGCCCGGGCGCGACTTCCGAACAGGTAGGCGAGGCGCACCTCCGGCAAGGCGGCGATCCGTTCGGCCAGCGAGGTGCGAATATCCAGCGTAGAGGTCGCGGCCAAAGTCATGGAGCGTTCGGGTACATGGCCAGACGGGCTTCGACATGCATGGACGACAGCAGGATTGGACGCCATTGATGGAAGAAGTGCAAGCAAGGAGCGGTCGCCAACAGCGCCTCGAGCCCGGCCCGCCCTAGACACATCGGGCGCACTCCCACAAGGGGGAGGTGCGCGTCTTCCTCAACGGCGGACTGCCCGCCGCGGGATCGAGCCGCTGCCGCCGGCGGCCTGTCCGAATGAACCATGAACCAACCGGCCAATGGAGGAGATATCGACATGAAGAAACTGAAAACCATGCCGGCACTCGCGCTGGCCTTCGGACTGTTCGGTCTACCGGACGCGCCCGGCATCGTGCCCACCGTCGGCGGCGAAGCGATGGCGGCCTGCACCATCGTGAACCCGGCAACCGACCACGCCGTCACGAGGCCGTGCGGGAATCCCATGGACGGCCAGGACAACAACGGCCTTGGCGGTGGCACAGGCGGACCGAACACCGCGACGGACCAGAAGGAAGCCGGAGATGCTGCCTTGGACTACGACTGGTACGCAGGGGGCAGCAGCTCCGGTGGCTGCGGATCCGACAGTGGTGGAGATGCCAACGACGATCGCAAGAGGAAGCCGGAAATGCATTTGACCGATGCGGATTGCCCAGGCGGCCAAAAGGTAGAAGTGATTCACCGTGGCGTGGAGTGGTAAGCCGGGTTTGCGCGGACCACAGCCGCCACCATCTCCTTTTTCCTTCGAGGCTACTGCCGCTGCCGTGGCGCTATGCTGGCCGGATTGACATGGGAGAAACTCGCCATGTCACCGAAAGAATTCAGGAAGCTGTCGCGCAGCAAGCAGTGCGCAAGGGTAGCAACGCTAACGCCGGAACGCCGTCGCGCTCTTTGGGAAGCCCGCAGCAGCATGACAGCCAGCAAGATCGTGCTGGTGTTCTCCATCGCCTATGCGATCTACATCATCGGGTGGCGACTGTAACTGCACTAGCGAGGCACCAGCACCCTCCGGCAATCAACTACCAAGCCGATGAAGCTCGACAATGGTAAGGAATTCGGGCTCAGGCCGAGGTGGTGATCGCTGTGTGCAGCTCTGAACGAACCCCGCCTAAGACGGGATTCGCTCGCTTCTCGGGGACGCCCTGCAAGTGCCTTCATAGGGAGGACCGGCGCTAAGGAATCGCTGATCAATCCAGTTTGCGCCATATTCAAGTGACTGGGCCGCCATGAGTTCGATCCACCCATCGACTGGACACGGGACATGCTCGACCAGGGGGCGCACTGCCTGTCGCACGCCATGAAGTTGGCGATGGGCCTTCCTGCCTCTTCGCTCCACTCTCGATCCTGGAATCCGAGCGCGCCTTTCGGCAGCCGGCTCCGCCCTGATTCCTGGTAGGATGCGCATCTCCTTTGTGCGCGCTTGCGCAGCCAGGCCCAGCCTATGACCTTCTCGCCCCATCGTCGCGCTTGGGCGGCGTTCGTTCTTCTCGCTGCCGCTGCGGCGTGTTCGCCGCCAGCCGGCAACGCCGATGTGGAGTTCCGCATTCCGGTGGAGGCGTCCGAGGTGGTGGCTGGCACGGTGGAGGATCTGGTGGTTGCCACCGGCACCCTGCGCACTCGCGAGATCGTCCGGCTCTCCATCGAGACGCCGGGGCACTTGCAGGTCGGGCGCGACGAGTACGGTCGCCGGCTCGCGGAAGGCTCTGCGGTGGCGGCGGGGCAGGCCGTGGTCCGGGTCGTCGGCGAGGACGCCCGGCTGCATGCCCGCTTGGAGGCGTCCCGGCGTTCCCTGGACGTGGCCAAGGCGCAGCTGGATCGGCGGCGCGAGCTGTTCGATGCCAAGCTCGCCACGGAGGAGGAACTCCAGCAGGCGGAAGAACGCTACGAGAACGCCCGTCTGGAATACGACCGCAGCACTCTCAACGCCGCCAAGGCCACCCTGGTCACGCCCATCGACGGCGTAATCCTGCGCTTGGCGCGGGACGCCAGCAACCTGCCGCTGGCGGATGGCCAGCTGGTGGGCGCCGGCTTCGAGGCGGCCCAGATCGCGCCCCTCGATACGCTGATCGCCGACATCGACCTGATCGGCCCGGAACTCGCCCGCGTCCATCCAGGCCTGAAGACGCGCATCCGCCACTATGCTTTTACCGACGCGGCGATCGGCGGCGAGGTGATCCGCTTGTCGCCGGTGATGGATCCGGTCAAGCACACCTTCCGCGCCGAGGTGGCGGTGGACAATGCGGCCATGCTGCTGCGCCCCGGCATGTTCGTCGAGGTCACCGTGGTGGTGGAACAGCGCCCGGACGTGCGCGTGGTGCCTCGCCAAGCCGTGGCGGACCGGGGCGGCAACAGCGTGGCGTTCCTGCTCGATGGCCAGCGGGTGAGCCGCCGCGACGTGCGCTTGGGCCTCGGCGACGACAGCCAAGTGGAGATCCTCGATGGCTTGGCCTTGGGCGACCGCATCGTCGTGCGCGGTCTGGAAACCCTCACCGACGGCACGCGAGTGCGTGTCATCGGTTCGTAGCGTGAAAGTCAGGCACGTTCTCCCTCTGGCGGTTTCGCTTGGCGGAATGGCGGGGCGGCTGCGGAGCAGTCGCGTCGAGTACGTGTCATCGGCTCGTAGCATGGGGAACCGGCTTCTGGCGGTCTTGCCTCGCGCCCGCGAAGCCGCCGCGTCGTGCGTGTGATTGGTTCGTAGCGTGAGGATCGAGCGTCTGCCGCTCTTGGCGATTTCGCCGAGCGGAATCGTAGAGCGGCCGCGAAGCCGTCGCGTCGGAGCGATGGCGCGGTGACGGTATTCGAGTCCCTCGCCGCTTTGGCGGCGCGGCGGCCGGTGGCCGTCAGCGTCGTCGCCTTAGCGATCGCTCTGGTGGGCTGGCTGTCCTGGCGCGAACTGCCGGTGGATCTGCTGCCGGATCTGCAAAGCCCGACGGTGGTGGTGGCCATCCGCTCCGGCAGCCGCCCGCCCACGGAGATGGAGCGGCTCTACGGCGAACGGGTGGAGCAGATGCTGCTTACCGTGCGCGGCATCCGTTCGGTGGATCAGGTGGCGCGCTCCGGGCGGCTGGTGGCGACGGTGGTTTTCGACTGGGACGCCGATCTCGACCTCGCCCTGGTGGATGTGCAGAAAGCCGTCGGGCCGGTGGAGGGCGATCCCGATGTGGACGAGGTTCTGGTGCGGCGCTTCGATCCCCGCCAAGCGCCCATTCTCACGCTGGGCCTCGTCGCGTCGTCCGGACGGCCGGACTTGGCCGAACTTCGCCGTTTAGCTCGCCGCCAAGTGGCGCCGGCGTTGGAACAGCTTCCCGGCGTGGCCGAGGTGCGCGTCACCGGCGGTCGGGAGAAGGAAGTGCGCATCTCGGTGGACCGCTACCGGCTGCAAGCCTTCGGCGTGTCGCTGGCCATGCTGGAGAACCGGGTACGGGCCGAGAACGTCGATCAGAACGCCGGCACCCTGGAAGAGAACGATCGCATCTTCCAGGTGCGCGGCCTGTCCCGCTTCCGTACGCCGGCAGACGTGGCCGACGTGGTGGTGCGCTACCTGAGCGACCAGGAAGGGGGCCGCAAGGCCGTGCGCGTGGCGGACTTGGGAACCGTCGAACTGGTGGATGCCGAGATCGACCATCTGGTGCTGGTCAACGGCGTCGAGGGCGTCGGTCTGTCCATCTACAAGGAAGCCGGCGCCAACACCGTCGGCGTGTCGGCGCAAGTGCAGGACGCGCTGGCCGGGCTGAGCGAGGATCTGCCCGGCGTCGATGTGCATGAAATCTCCGACGACGCCAGCTTGGTCACCGACGCCCTGGACGACCTCAAGATCGCCGCCGGGGCCGGCATCGCGCTGGCGGTGCTGGTGCTGGCGCTGTTCCTGCGCTCCGCCGGGGCCACGCTGATCGTCGCTGCGTCGGTGCCGGTGTCCATCTTCGCCGCCCTGTTCCTGATGCATTTCGCGGACTACAGCCTCAACATCGTCACCTTGGGCGGCCTCGCCCTGGGCGCCGGCATGCTGGTGGACAACGCCATCGTGGTGGTGGAATCCATGTACCGCCGCTTGGGGTTGGGCGATAGCCCCCTCGCCGCCGCCGCCAAGGGCACGGGGCAGGTGGCCGGCGCCATCGTGGCCAGCACCCTCACCACTTGCGTGGTGTTCCTGCCGGTGCTGTTCGTGGAAGGCTTGGCGGCGCGGCTGATCGACGGCATCGCCTTCACCGTGGTGGCGTCCCTGCTCGCCTCGCTGCTGGTGGCGGTGCTGCTGATCCCGGCCCTGGGGCGCTGGTTCCTGCCCAATGCGCCGCGCGCCGGCATCGCCGCGGAAGCCGCCGCCTCCCGCGCTCGGGCGTGGCTGGAAGCCTTGGTGACGCGCTTGCTGCGACGCCCGGCGGCGGTGGTGCTGGCGGCGCTGGCGCTGTGCAGCGGCGCCGTCCTGTTGCTGGCGGATCTGGGCACCGAACTGCTGGCGCCGTCGGATCCGCGACAGTTCTCGGTGCGCATCGTCGGCCCGGCGGCGCAGCGGGTGGAATCCACCACCCGGGCGGTGGAAGGCATCGAGTCCTTGATCGCCCAGGCCGCTGGCTACGAAGCCAGCGAGCCCACGGGCCGCGGACGCTTGGCGGCGACCCTGTCCGAGGTGGGCCGGCTGCCGGAAGACGATCGCTCCATCCGCAGCGAGCTCGCCGAGGAGAACACCGCTCGCATCATCGCCCGCATGACGCCCGCCGGCCCCACCGGCAGGGAGGTGGCCAACCTCTTGGGAACGGAGTTGGAAGCGCTGCCCGGCACCGAAGTCAGCTGGGAAATCAGCCGCTCGGCGCTCACCGATGCCCTCGGCGCCAGCGGCCCGCCCATCGTGGTGGAGATCGCCGGCAACGCCATCGACGATCTGCGCCGGGGCGCGGGCGCGGTGCAGGAGCGTTTGCAAACGCTGCCGGAACTGTGGAACGTCCGCTCCTCCTTCGAAGGCGGTCCGCCGGAGCTGCGCGTGACGCTGGATCGGGCCATGGCCGACGCCCTCGGCATCGATCTCGATACCGTCTCCAGAGTGCTCGAAGCGAGCCTGGACGGTCGCGAGGCCACGCGCCTCTCCACTGGAGACGAGGAGCATCCGGTGCGCATCCGCCTGCCCGAGCCGCAGCGCCAGGGCTTGGCCGACATCGAGTTTCTGACGCCCGGCGGGCGTCCAGTAGCGGTGGGCGAGGTGGCCGGGTTCGCCGACGAGGAAGGCGCCCGCGAAGTGTTCCGCCGCGACCAGCGCCGCACCGCCCAAGTGACGGCCCACCTGGCCGACGGCGTCAACCACGCCGCCGCCGTCGCCGCGGTGACCGCCGCGCTGCCAGACGCGCCGCTACCGCCCGGGCTGCGTACTCGGCTGCGCGGTCAGGAGGAAGAGCGAGCGCGCACCTTCGGCGAGCTGCAGCTGGCTGGAGCGCTGGCGCTGGCGCTGGTGCTGATGGTGCTGGCTGGCACGTTCGAATCGCTGTTGCAGCCGGCGACCGTGCTCGCCGCCATCCCGCTGGCCCTGGTGGGCGTCGCCGCGGTACTGGTTCCCGGCGGCCAGCCCATCGGCGTCATGGCCATGCTCGGCTTCATCGTGCTGGCTGGCGTCGCGGTCAACGACGCCGTGCTGCTGATCGCCACCGCTCGCCAGCTCATGGCCGAAGGACGCCGCCGGGTGGATGCCCTGGCCGCCGCCGCCGGCATCCGCCTGCGTCCCATTCTGATGACCACGCTGACCACCGCGTTGGCCTTGACGCCGCTGGTGTTCGGTGGCGACGAGGGTGCCCAGCTGCGCGCTCCCATGGCCTTGACCATCATCGGCGGCATCGCGGCCTCGACGCTGGGTTCGTTGCTGGTGCTGCCCTGCCTGTACCTGCTGCTCGACCGCCGCGGCGACAGTTCCGCCGGTACGGAGGCGAAGTCGTGAACGGCCCGGCGGAGTCGTCCGGCGGCATCCTCGATCTGCCCGTGCGCCGGCCGGTGGCCGTGGGCATGGTGTTCCTCGGCATCGTGCTGCTCGGCTTGGTCGGCTTGCAGCGCATTCCGGTGGAACTGTTCCCCGTGGTGCAGGGCGATTCGCTGTACGTGTCGTTCTGGCGGCAGGGCGCCGAGCCGGAGGTGGTGGAGCGCGAAATCCTGCTGCCGCTGCATGGCCGCGTGTCGGCGATGCCCCTGGTGGCGGAGAGCGGTGGCCAGGTGCGGGGTTCGTCCGGCAACTATTGGGTGCGCTTCGAGCCGGGCGGCGACATCAAGGTGCGCGAGTTGGAGCTGCGACGCATCGCCGCCGCCATTCAGCGCGAGCAGCCGCGCGGCACGACCTCCGTGCGCGTGATGTCCACCGAGTCCTACACCGCCACTCAGGGCAGCTTCGTGATGATGGTGCATATGACGGGCGCGGCCGATCAGGACACCCTGCGCGACCTCGCCGACGAGCTGCTGGCGCCGCGTTTCGCCGCGGTGCCCGGCGTCAGCGAGGCGGTCGCTACGGGCGGTTCTCGGCGGCAGGTGACCGTGCGCATCGATCCGGCGCGGATCGCCGCCACCGGCGTCGCCCCCGAAGAAGTGATCTGGGCGGTGTCGAGGCAAGTCGAGCAGATGCGCTACGCCGGCAGCCTGGAGTCCGAAGGCGGACGCACGGACGTGCTGATGGATGGCCGTCTGCCCGGCCTCGATGCCCTGCGCCAAGCCCGCATCCGCACCGACAGTCCGGTGCGTCTGGGCCATGTCGCCGACGTGGAGTTCGGCTTCGCGCCGAAGCAGACGGCGTTCCGCGTCAACGGCGAACCGGCGGTGGGCATCGTCGTGTTTCAGGAGCAGGGCGCCAATCTGATTCGCCTAGGCCGGGTGCTTCGTACGCGAGTGAAGGAACTGCGGGAGCAGATCGCGCCTCTGGGCCTGGACCTCGTAATTGGCGACGATGCCGCCGAACTCGTAGACGAGCAGATCGGCCATCTCGCCCGCCTAGGGCTGTCCGGGTATCTGATCGCTCTGGCGGTGCTGTTTCTGTTCCTGCGCCAGTGGCGGGCAGTGGCGGTGGTGGGCATCGCCGTGCCGGTCAGCGTACTCGGCGCGCTGGCGCTGCTCTACGTCTTCGGCCAGACCCTGAACCTCATCTCTCTGGTCGGCCTGTCGCTGTCGGTGGGCCTGCTGATCGACAACAGCATCGTCGTCTACGAGGCGGTGGTGCGCAGCTTGGAGCGGGGCGTGCCGCCAGCCGAAGCGGTACGCAAGGGCCTGCGTCGCACGGTGCGCGCCATCGCCGCCACCAGCCTGACCACCGCCATCGTGTTCCTGCCCTTCACGCTGGCGGATTTGGACACGTCCACCAAGGTGCTGTTGGAGATTCTTGCTCTGTCCATCCTGCTGCCGTTGGCCGCCTCGCTGCTGGTCGCCGTGGGGCTGGTGCCGGTGCTCGCCCACCGGCTGGCAGCGAGAGCGGCGATTCGCGGCATGGAGCGGCGGCGAGAACAGCGCCGGGAAGCTGGCGGCCCGACTGCTCCCGACCCGGCACGCATTCTGTTCGGCGGTCTGGTGGCCGGCGCGTTGCGACGGCCGGCGGGTTGGCTGGCCAGCATCCTGTTCGTGGTGCTGGCCACCCTCGTCACCGCAGTCCCCATCGCCCTGTCGAATACCGCCCCGCCGGATGCGGAGCAGGCGGACGAGGTGCAATTCGCCGCTCGCTACGCCGGGGGCAGGGGTTCCGTGGACGCCCTGACCGCCGCTGTCGCCCAGGTGGAGCAGGCGGTGATGGCTATCGACGGGGTGGACACCGTGCTGTCGGATATCGGCGAGGAAGGGGCCTCCATCGTGGTCAACTTCGTGGCCGCCGAGGAGCGGCCGGCGAATTTGACCGTATCCCGGGTGCGGGAGGCAGCGCTGGTGACGGCCAAGCGGATCGAGGGCTTTGAAGTGCTGCGCCCAGGCGAGGATCGGCAGCGCGGGAAAGGGGGCGCAAGTGGCAGAGACGGCGGCATGCAGGCCGCGTTCGGCAGCGCCCCCCGGGAAGTGGTGCTTTCGGGGCCGGAAAGCATCGCCTTGGAACGCTTGGCGGAGGATGTGGTAGCGCGTCTCGACGCCGTGCCCAGCGTCGCCCGCGCATGGCAGTGGGCTGCGCCGGGTCGCGAGGAGATCTGGGTGGAGCCGAACCGGCAGGGAATGGAGGCGTTCGGACTGAGCGCCGGCGAAGTGCTGCCCGTGCTTCAGCTAGCCGGGCGGGAAGGCCGCCCCGTCGGCAAGAGCTTCGTGCTGCCGTCCGGGCGCGAGTTGCCGGTAGTGATCGAGCGCGTCGGCGCTCGGCAACCTGTTGGCGCCCGGGATCTGCGCAAGCTGCGCATTCACACCGATGCCGGCGTCGTGCCGGTGGCCGCCCTGGCTTCCATCCGCCAGATGCCGCCGCCGCCCGTCATCGTGCATCGCAACGGTCGCCGGGAGATGAGCGTCTACTTTCGCCTGGATCGCGACGCGCCGGACTCGGGGCCTGGACGCGACGCCATCAAGGCCGAGATCGCCGCGGTGGTCCACGCCGTGCCGCGGCCGCCGGGCTACGCCGTGGAGGTCAAGGAGGACGACGAACAGACCGCCATGATCCGCAAGGTGGGGCTGCCGATGGTGCTGCTGGTGCTGCTGGTGCTGGCCCTGGCGTTCGAATCGCTGACGCTGCCGGTGCTGGTGCTGCTAGCGGTGCCCTTGGCGGTGCTCGGCGGCAGTTGGCTGATGGTGCTGACCAACACGCCCGCCGGAATCATGGCCGGCGCTGGCGTCGTCGCGTTGATTGGCTTGGCGCTCAATCCGGCCATCCTCATCGTGGACCGCATGCAGCAGAAGATCCGCGGCGGCTGGTCGGCCGGCGCGGCAGCGCTGGCGGCGGTGCGCGAGCGCACCCGTCCGGTGCTGATGACCAGCGCCACCACCATCGCCGCGCTATGGCCGCTGGCGCTGACGACGGGCCGGGAGAACGAGCTGTGGCCACCGTTCGCCACCGTGGTCATCGGCGGCATCGCCACCTCGACGGTGCTGACGCTGCTGGTCGTGCCGGTGGGGTTCACCCTGCTGCAACGCCTGGATCGGCTGTTCGGGCGGGTGGGGCCGTGGCTGGTGGTGGGCTGGCTGGGCGCGACCATCGCCCTCGTGCTTTCGCTGACGCTTACCGAAGTCGTCGCTTCCCTGTTGTGGCAGGTGGTTACCAGCCTGCTTATCGGCGGCGGCTTGCTGGCGGCGACGGTGCTGCTGTTCCGGCGGCCGGAGTTCGTCGAGCCGGATACCCGCTCCGGGCCGCCGGCGCTGGACGTGCGCAATCTGAGGAAGGTCTACGGACTGCCGGGGCCGCTGCGCCGGGCCATTCGGGCGCCGCGGGAGTTCGCCAAGAGGGTTCTCGCCGAAGGCGGCGTCGTGCGCAGCGCAGGCCGTTTCGAGCGCAAGGACGCGGTGGTTCGTTTCGGCCCGGCGACGATTCTGACGGCGGCGCCGCTGCTGCTGTCGTGGTACGTCCAGGGCGGCGGCTGGAAGCTGATCCTGTGGCTGGTGGCGGCCGCCTTCGGGGCGCGTCTGCTAGCCGACATTCGCCGCGCTCGGGGCCGTGCCGACGCGGCCGGCGCCATCGAGCCGGGCGGCGTGGAAGGCGTCCTGCGCATCCTGCTGCCGTGGCTGGCGGTGGGCGTCTTCGTCTGGTGGATGGTGCTGGCCCCGAACCTGGCCGGCGAGCCACCCCGGGCCGGAGCGATCTGGCCGATTCTGGCGGCGGTGCTGCTCGGCATCGGCCAGCTGGTGCGCGTAAGCGCGGTGCGCCAGCAGCGCGGCACTGTGCCAGCGCGGGTGACCTCCGGGCCGTTGCGCTACCCCCGTACCATGCTGCGGCGCTGGGCTCTTCGCCTGGGGGGCTTCGATCTGCCTGTGCAGCCCGTGCAAGCTTTGACGGCAGTGAACTTCCGCGCCGAGAGAGGCATGGTGGGCATTCTCGGACCCAACGGCGCCGGCAAGACCACGCTGCTGCGCCAGCTTGCCGGCATTCTGGAGCCGACGCGCGGGGCGATCGCCTTGGGTGGCGTGCCGCTGGGCAAGGTGCAGCGGGTGCTGGCCCGCTGGGTGGGCTACCTGCCCCAGGACGCCGGGCTGCCCGGAGGGCTGTCGCCGCGGGAGTATCTGGCCTACTTCGCCGCCCTTTACGAGCTGCCTCCGGAACTGCGCCGGGAACGGGTGGCGAATCTGCTGCGCGAAGTAGGTCTGGAAGAGAAGGCCGACGACAAGATCAAGTCGCTCTCCGGCGGCATGCGCCAACGCGTCGCGGTGGCGCGGACGCTGCTGCGGCTGCCCTCGGTCATCATCGTCGACGAACCCACCGTGGGCCTGGACCCCCGCGAGCGCATTCGCTTCCGCAACCTGCTGTCGCGGCTGGCCGAGGAACGCATCGTGCTGTTTTCCACCCATGTCGTCGAGGATGTCGCCGTTGCCTGCGAACGAGTGCTGGTATTGGCTCGGGGACGGCTGGTGTTCGACGGCGAACCGGCCGCGCTGGCGGACGCTGCGCAGGGCAGGGTGTGGGAAATCCGCACGTCCTACGACGACGAGTTCGCCCTGCCCGCCGGCGCCATTCTGGCCGAGGAAGCGCCGACGGCCGACGGTGTCACGGTGCGGCGCGTCCTCGCCGAAACCGCGCCGACCGCGGCCGCGATGACGTTGGCTGCGCGGCTCGAAGACGGCTATCTGTGGCTCATCGCCGGACCGCGCGACGTCGAGGCCGCGGCGGCATGAGCGGCTGGCGAGATTTTGCGGCGCGTCTGGAGTTGTTCCGGCTGGCGGCGCTCACCGTCGCTGGCCACCGCTTCTGGCTGCTGCCCGTCTTGCCGCTCGGCTGGCTGCTGGCGCTGGCCGTGGCCAGCTTGGTCGGCCTCAGCAGCGGCGGCTTCGAGCCGGCGTCGGCGCAAGGCGCGCTGATCGGTCTGCCGACGACCGTGCTCGCCATATTCCTGGGCCTGCGCGTCATCGCCGGGGAGATCGACGGCCGCAGCTTGGAGATCGCCTATACGGTGCCCGGCGGCTGCGAGCGCGTCTGGTGGGCGAAGCTGGCCGGCGCCGGCCTGATGCTGCTGGTCGCCGAAGCGCTGCTGGCCATCGCCACCTGGATATTCTTCACCCAGTTCCCGCTGACGGCGCTGTACGGGGCGCTGCAACCGGCGGTCTTCTACATGGTGCTGGCGATGGCCATGGCGACGCTGTTCCGCAGCGAAGTGGCCGGTGCCATGGCGACCGCCGCGGTGCTGGCCCTCAACGGCCTGATCACCGGCTTCGGCGAAAACCAGGTGCGCATCTCGCCGTTCTGGAACCCGCTGGCAGTGGAGACCACGGACCCCACCGAACTGCTCGCCTGGACCGTGCAGAACCGCATCGGCGTCCCCTTGGTGGCCTTGGGCATCCTCGCGCTGGCCTTCATGCGCGCCAACCGACGGGAACGCATGCTGGGCGGATAGCGCCGCCGTTGAGCCCCCGGCCACCGCCGCCTCGCTGCGGGCACTTGGTTCGCCGTCCACGGAATGCGAAACGTCCTGTTCCGCTTGGCTCGTGGCCATGAGGCGCCTGCAATGCAAGGTCGGCAGCATTCGTCTAGCGATGTCGATAGGCCGGACAACGGCGTCAGCGTGGGCGGAGCTCCAAGCCCGCCGCTCGGCGAGCGCTTGGGTGTTCTTCGCGCTAGCCGCGTTCGTCTTCCACAGCCATGCACATGGCCTGCACTCCAGCCATGTGCCATTCGCCGGCTATTTCGGGCCGCGTTTCTTCCTCGCTCGCCGTGGTGTGCTGGCCTTCGGCGCAGTCGTGCGGGCGTCGGCTGGCAGGCAGCAACATGCCGCGACCGGCGGTCGAGACGGACCCGGTTCGGCGGCCGGCGCCGATTGCCGTGAATCGAAGCTGGAAATCGCTGTCGGGCTTTCGAGGCATCGAGGATATTGCGGAGATCCTTGACCTGAACCAAGCCATCGGAGCGGTTTCCTGTGCGCCTTCAACACAAATTCGGCAGCGTCCCTATGCATCGATGGCGATCGCGCGCAAGCTGCCGATGCCGGCCAACATCCCAGGGCTGCTCAGCCTCCATTGGACAGGGTGCTGGCGGCGGGTCGAGATCTGACGCTATGGTACGCTGCGCGTTCAGCGGTCAGTTGCCACCGCCGAACGGGAAAGCCATGACCGAAACCGCTGGGAACTCTCAAGCTGCGCTGGACGATCTTCTTCGCGCCGCGGCACCGCCCCAGGGCTGCTGGCGCGACGAGGACTACCTGTGGCTCACGGAGCGGATCAACCGCGTGGTCGAGTTGACGGACGGTCGCATTGAGGAACTGCCCATGCCCACTTCCACGCATCAGGTGGTCCTGTCGGTCCTCTACGGACTGCTGCTCCGCCATCTCGAGCCGAGGGGCGGCTTGGTGTTGTTCGCCCCGCTTCGGCTGCGACTCCGCGCCGGCAAATTCCGCGAGCCCGATCTGCTGCTGCTGCTCGACCAGACCGACCCCCGCTACCAGGACGACTACTGGCTAGGCGCGGACTTGGTGGCCGAGGTCGTCAGTCCCGACAACCCTGATCGCGACTACATCGACAAGCGCAGCGACTACGCCGAAGCCGGCATCCCCGAATACTGGATCGTGGATCCCCGCACCGAAACGATCACCGTGCTCGAGCTGTGCGCGGACTCGTACGTCGAGCACGGCGTCTTCGGACGCGGCGACACGGCGACGTCGTCTCTGCTCGCCGGCTTCGGCGTGGACGTCTCGGCGCTGTTCGACAGACCGCGCCCAACGTTGGTCTAGACGTACTTGACCGCGGGGTTTGCGACAGGGGGGCAGTTCGAATCCGTATCATCATGCTGCGTCACGCAACCACAAGATGCCGTGGCATGAGACGGCATCGAATGCCGTAGGTAGCGGCGCGGCTCCTCCGATTTCAAAGGAGGCCGCCGTCAGCCCCAAACCCACGAAGATTGGAGTTGTTGCCGGAGCAGGAGCGCCAGGACATCGTCAACGGTATGCTTTGTCGCGTTTGCCTACCCTGACCACCAGGATGCGTAGCGCATCGTCCCGAATGTTGCAGATCACGCGACAATCGCCAACGCGACAGCGCCACAGTCCTCTGAGTGGACCGGACAACGTCTTGCCGCCGTTCCGAGGATGGGGCGATCCCGCGACGCGATCATTCATGTAGTCGACGATGCGTCGAGCCGTTCGTCTGTCGAGCTTGCGAAGCTGGTCTCTGGCAGTTTCGGTGTACTCAATCGTCCAATGCAAGGGCCTGCCTTACTTCGGCAGCGGAGCACGCCTTCTCCTTGCCGTCGCGGACGCGCTCCAGAACGTCTGCGGCTAGGTAGTAGTCCTCCATGTCTTCCAGCCCGCGCTCGATCATCTCGCGCAGACAGAGCGCCTTGGCGAGGCCGGTGCGCGATGCCAGGAGGTTCAGCCGTCGTTCGGCTTCGGGAGGGAGTTGGATGGAAGTCGTCATGTCGCTCGTTTCCCGAGTGCATGGCGCTACGGCATCACGAGTTCTCCCAAGGCGGGATGCGTCTTCGCGTCCGATAGGTTGTCGGTCTTTCCTCCTCGCCCGCAGCAAGAACAGCCGCGGAATAACGAGGTCGTTGCCGCCACCAGCCATCACCGCCTCGCTCCATGCCGGGGAAGGCTCGGCAGGCGCTCATGGGCAGGTCGTGGAACAACTCCAACTCGAAGCCGGCGCGACGGATGGTGTCCAGGCTCGCCGCGATGCTGTGCTGCCATTTCGTGGATGCCGGATTCGATGTGCCCGGAGTCGTCCGGAACGGCCCGCCGCCAGCGGTGCTTGGCGGCTGGCGATGATCGACCAGGGCTTCTCCGTGCAGCCGGACGTCGGGCTGCTGGTCGCCCTTGGTCTATGATGCGCTCGACCTGCGAATCGTGCTGCTCTGTGGTATCGCCTAGGGCCGGGCAGAGTTCGTGACACTGGCCCGGACGGACTGCCGAGCCCTGTCGGCCAAGGTCGAATCCGGCCCGTCGTGGCGTCGGTCGGCTCGGTGTGCGGATGTTCGGCTTCGAGGTCGCTGGTCTGGCCGGATGGATTCGGCCAGACGCGGTGACGGCTTTCCAAGTGGCTGCGCTGTCCGTCGGTGCCGCCGCCCCGTCGGCGCAGTCGCCGGCCGCTGCGTTCGCAGGCAGCAGCGACAGAACGACAGAAGGCAGCCGACCTCCGATCTTACGTAGATGGGATGGATGGGCGGGACGTTCTGCCGTCCGCGTCCAGCAGGCAGCGTCCGGCGATCTGCTCCAGGTTCGGCAGGCGGATGCGAACCCTGGTAGAGTAGCGACCTTCCTCGCTGGCCTCGCTAGGCTTGTCGGCCGCGGACGACGCGCGTCGTCTCGCGGCATGGCTTGGCCCGCGGACGGATGGGGACGGCGAGGTCGCCGCTTCGGTCGACAAGAGCGGACTCCAGGTGGACGCGAACCCGACTCGTTCGTCGGCGTCGTCCTGCATCGAGAGTCGAGAAAGAAAGCCAGCAGAGCAGTCGCCGTTGAGACCCATCCACCACTACTGCCTCGCCACGGGCACTTGGTTCGCCGCCCACGGAGTGCAGAACGTCCTGTTCGCCTGGCTCGTGGCCATGGTGCTGCACGAGACGCCGCAGCTGGTCGGCCTCGCCCAGATGGCCATGCTGGCGCCGGTGATGCTGCTGATGCTCCTCGGCGGCAGCGTCGCCGACGCCATCGGCGGTCGGCGTCTGGCGATGATCGCCCAGGGCTTCGCCGTGCTGCCGGGCATCGGCCTGCTGGCGGCGCTGGCCTTCGACGCGCTCGACTTCCGCGTCATGCTGCTCTACGCCGTGGCCATGGGCTGCGCCGCGGCGTTCGTGACGCCGGCGCGGGACGGACTGCTGAACCAAGTCGCCGAAGGCCAGATCCAGCGCACCGTGGTGCTGGTGAGCTTGGTCCAGTTCGGGGTGCAGATGCTCGGCTTCGGCGTCGCCGGTCTGGCCGGATGGATCGGGCCGGAGGCGGTGATGGCCTTCCAGGTGGTGGTGCTGTCCGTTGGCGTTGCCGCCTACCGCCGCCTGCCGCCGCCCGCGTCTCAGCTGGCCGGACTGGCCGGGCCGGCGCTGCGCGATCTGGCCGGCTCCATCGCCGAGGGCTGCCGCACCGTGCTGGGCTCCAAAGACATGCGCCCGGTGGTGGTGCAGAACCTCGCCATGGGCCTGTTCTTCATGGGTTCCTACATCGTCACCATGCCGCTGCTGGTGCGCGAGGTCTACCACGGCTCCTCGGCGGACCTTGCCCTGGTCAATATCGCCAACGCTCTCGGCTTGGTCACCTCCATCGTCGTCCTGCTGTTCGGCGGCGACATCCGGCGCCAGGGCAGGGCGCTGCTGACGGCCCATGCCTTGGGCTGCGTGTTTCTGGCCGCTGCCGGCTTGGCTCCCGGCTTCTGGGCGGTGCTGGTCTGCGTCTATCTGTGGGGCGCTTGCGGCGGCGTCGCCATGACCATGTCGCGCACCATCATGCAGCAGGCCGCGCCGGACGGGCAGCGTGGCCGGGTGATGGCGTTCTTCTCGTTCTCGTTCATGGGCGCGGGGCCGGTGGGCGCTTTGTCTTGCGGCTACCTGGTGGGCGCTGTCGGCGCGCCGGCGGCGCTGCTGGCGGCGTCGGGCGCGCTGCTGGCAGTCATGGTGGCCGTGGCGAAGACCTCGGCGCTGTGGAACATGACGGCGGGCGAACGGAGGCGGCGCAAGTGAACGGCGATCTGCCGCTGGGCAGGCCGACGGACTACCCGGCGCGCTACGATCCGTCCCTGCTTCGCGCCATCGACCGGGCCTCGGCGCGGAAGAACATCGGCGTCGGCGAACCGGTGCCGTTTCAGGGCGAGGACGTTTGGAACTGCTACGAGCTGTCGTGGCTGAGGCCCGGCGGGCTGCCGCGCGTCGGCGTACTGCGCCTGCGTGTACCGTGCCAGTCGCCAGCCATGGTCGAGAGCAAGTCGCTGAAGCTGTATCTGGGCTCGTTCGCGCTCACCGTTTTCGAGCGGCGCGACGAGGTTGCCCGTACCATCCAGAGCGATCTGTCGCGGACGACTGGCGCCGCGGTGTCCGCCACGATCCTCGATGCGGATGCTGGTGGCGCGTTCGTTGCCGATTTCACAGGCTTCTGCCTGGACGGTCTGTCGGCGCCGATCGCCCGCTACCAGCACGCCCCGGAGCTGCTGGCGACGACGGGCGAGCGAGGGGCCGACGCCGTGCATACGCATCTCTTCCGCACCGTATGCCCCATCACCGGCCAGCCGGACTGGGGCTCCATGGCGGTGGCTTGGCGCGGCGGTCTCGTCCGTCGGGACGCCATGCTGGCCTACCTCGTCTCGTACCGGCAGACCGCCGGCTTCCACGAGGATGTGGTAGAACGGATATTCGTGGAGGTGCGCGAGGCCGCGGCAGCGGAGGAAATCACCGTCCACGGACGATTTCTGCGTCGGGGCGGCATCGACATCAATCCGTTCCGATCCACCGTGCAGGGATCGGGGCCGTCCGTTCGGCTGCCTCGCCAATAGGCGCTAGCGCAGCTGGCCGAAGATATCCTTGGAATCGAAGTTGTAGACCCAGGCGACACGCACATCGAAGACCTTCGGTTCCACCTCGATGCCCACATTGAAGCCGGCCGCGTCGGCGCTGTAGGTCTTGCTCTGGTACACCCCGTAGTTGGCGCGCACGAGCAGCGAGGACGACTTCCCCAGCTCGATTTCCATTCCCGGCCCCGCTTTCCAGCCGAGATGGGTGGCGCTGTCGCTTCCCGCGATCCCTCCGCCCGTGGCGGAGAAATCGCCGCCGAGGTAGCTGGCGCCGCCGGCAAGGAACGCCGAGAACCGGCCGAAGTCGTAGCCGGCGAGCCAGAGCAGATCGGCGTTCCAGTTGAGATCGCCGGTGACGGCGACGGGGATGGAGGCGCCCAGCACGGCGACGTCGATCGTTTTCTTCTCCGAGACTCTCTGGCTGGCCGCGCTGATCTCGAAGCCGATGAAGTAGCCCTGCTGGTTGTCGTCCGCGCCGGCCCGCATGAGGTACTGGCCGACGACGCCGACGGTTGCCGCGGCGTCCGTCTGCAAGGACGCGCTGGCGGCTACTGCCCGCGCCCTGACATCCTCCTCCCACTGCCCGATGCCGGCTTGCACGCCGACACGCAAAGAGTTCTCGGCGCTTGCCAACGGACCTGCCAAGCCGACCAATGCGAGCAGGAAAAAAAGCGGTGCGGAGCGTTTGTTCATGGCACATCCTTCGTGTTCGCCGTGTGTTCGCATTCGTTCGGCGCGGACTCTCCGCCCTTCGCCATGCGGCGGCTAGCATAGTGTACTGCGGGTACGGAGGCCATGCCCTGTTGTTTCGCTCGCAAACCGGCTACCATCTGCAAGTCGATGGCGGCCATGTCGGTCCCCTCGCGACGAACCGGTGTCAACCCCGTCAGGCCCGGAAGGGAGCAGCGGTCGCAGCGGTATCGGGTGCCGGGGTGCGGCTGGCAAGGTCGCCTCCAGTTTTTACGCCTGCGGCGTCCGCACCAGGACCGCTGGCGTACGGAGAGGTGTCCGAGCGGCCGAAGGAGCATGCCTGGAAAGCGTGTATGGGCCGAAAGCCCATCGAGGGTTCGAATCCCTCCCTCTCCGCCATTCGATCTTCCGGGCAGTCGAGGGGAACGTCTTGACCAAGGTTCTGCGTCTGCTGTGGCGGCGCATCTTCGATTCGCTGCGCGATCTCGCTCCCATTGTCGCCGTTATCGCGTTCTTCCAGATCGCGGTGTTGCAGCAGCCCTTTCCAAATCTCGCCGAGGTGGTCGTGGGGCTGCTATGCGTGGTCGCTGGCCTGACGCTGTTCGTCCAAGGGCTGGAAAGCGGCCTCTTTCCCCTTGGCGAGGCCATCGCCAAGGGGTTCGCACACAAGGGCAGCGTCGTCGCGCTGCTGGCCTTCGCGTTCTGCTTGGGCCTAGGCACCACGGTAGCGGAGCCGGCGCTGATCGCGGTGGCCGGGGAGGCCGCGAAGGTCGCCGCCGAGGCTGGCGCCATCGCCAACTCCGATGCGGCGCGGACCGCCTACGCCTTCCATCTGCGCATGGTGGTGGCGGTTTCCGTGGGCGCCGCCATCGTGCTGGGCGTGCTGCGCATCCTCAAAGGCTGGCCGATCCACCACCTCATCATCGGCGGCTACGTACTGGTGACCGCGATGACCATCTTCGCCCCCAACGAGATCATCGGTGTCGCCTACGATTCCGGCGGCGTCACCACCAGCACCATCACCGTGCCCTTGGTGACCGCCCTCGGCGTCGGTCTCGCCACGGCCATCAAGGGGCGCAACCCGATGATCGACGGCTTCGGTCTGATCGCCTTCGCCAGCCTGACGCCCATGATCTTCGTGCTGGCCTACGGGATGGTGGTCTGAGCGTGGAGTTTCTACTCGCCTTTGCCGATACGGTGTGGTCCACCGCTCTCGACGTGGCCCCCATCGTCGCCATCCTGGTGCTGTTCCAGGTGGCGGTGCTGCGCCGCAAGCTGCCGCATCTGCGACGCATCGTCGTCGGCTTCGTTTGCGTCCTGCTGGGGCTGACGCTGTTCCTGATCGGCCTCGAGCAAGCGCTCTTTCCCATCGGCGAGACCATGGCTCGCCAGCTCACCGCGGCGCAGACCGTAGGCAGCGCGAACCTAGCCGAGGGCGTGATCTGGAGCGACTACCTGCTGGTATACGTCTTCGCCGCGGCGATCGGCTTTGCGACCACGGTGGCGGAACCGTCGCTCATCGCCGTGGCCCTGAAGGCCGAAGAAGTATCGGGCGGTACCATCGACGCTTGGGGCTTGCGCGTCGCCGTCGCCGTCGGCGTGGCGCTAGGCGTGGCGCTGGGCTGCTTTCGCATCGTCACCGGTACGCCGCTGCCCTGGTACATCGTCGCCGCCTATTTGGTGGTGATCGTGCAGACCTTCCGGTCCAGCCGTACTATCGTGCCGCTGGCCTACGACAGTGGCGGCGTCACCACCTCCACCGTCACCGTGCCCGTGGTAGCGGCGCTGGGGCTGGGCCTTGCTGCCAGCGTCCCGGGCCGCAGTCCGTTGATCGACGGCTTCGGCCTCATTGCGTTCGCCAGCGTCTTTCCCATCATGTCCGTGCTGGGCTACGCCATGGCGGCGTCCTGGCTGGAGCGCCGGCGAAGGGCCAGACGGCCTTAAGGAGAGTTGAGCCATGAGAATGAAACTGATCGCCGCCCTAGTGCGAGATGACAAGACCGACGCTGTGATCGCCGCCGCCCGCGCCGCCGGCGCCACCGGCGCCACCATCATCACCAGCGTGCGCGGCGAAGGACTGATGCCCGGCAAGACGTTCCTCGGCCTCGAACTCGAGGCAGCGACCAACATGATCCTGTTCCTGGTGCTGGAGGCACGAGCGCGGGACATTCTGGAGCGCATCCGGGACGCTGGGCGCTTCGAGGAGGAGCCGGGTGCCGGCGTGGCGTTCCAGCTTGCCATAGAGGACGCCGTGGGGCTGTCCACGCAATTGCCCGCAATGCGGGCGGAACTAAAGGCGAAGGATGAGTGAGCAGACATCGCCAGCGAAGCGGTCGCCAAGAACCGGGCCGCGATCGCGCCAGCGTCTACGAGGCGACATGCAAGCCGGTGGTCGTCGTGCTGCTGGGAATGCTCGCCCGCTACGCGGCACGGTTGCTCGGGGAGCCTGGGGCTGTGGTGGCGAACGCCAAGCGCGACACGGTGGGCATAAGAGCCCTGCGCAGCCTCATGCTAGGCCGGCATGGCTGACGCCCTCCGCCAGCGTCGCTTGAGAATGGGCGAACGCCGGAATCGACCGCCGGTCGGCCCAGGAGTTGGAGCGGGAAACGGGATTTGAACCCGCGACCCCAACCTTGGCAAGGTTGTGCTCTACCACTGAGCTATTCCCGCATTGGCTGTTATTGTGCCCTACCCCGGGGCGATAGGGCAAACTCTTGTTCGGACTCGGTGTCGGCAACTCATGATCCATGCGCTTTTGCAGTACGCCCAGTTGTCCGCTTTGAGCGAGCCGTCGAGGAGGCTTGGCGAGACGGACGGAGTGGCTGCAGGAGACGAGGTTCGAGGTGGCGTCCCCGGGGCGAACGGGGAAGCGGCCGCCGTCGCTCGGTGGGGCGATAGCGAGTTGAAGCTTGCGAGGAGCTGTGCCGCCTGGGAATGGTCGGCGAGCAGGAGGCGCCGACGCCACGGCATGTCCGCGTCGCTCGTCGTTCCACCGTCGCCGCCAGTTCCTCCAGCCCCTCCTGCCGCTTGAAATCGAAAGGAGAAGCCGGGATGCCGGGCACCAAGCAGCGGCGAGCGGCGGGCGCTCTCCAAGCGGTTCGAGTCACCGGCATCTTCTGCTGCGAAGGCGTCGGTTTCGAGCCAGGAGCCGGGCTTCCCTAGCCAGCTTCTCCACTACCGTCTGAAGCGCCGGGCGCGGCAGTCCCGCAGCGTGTTTCGAGTCTCTTCGAAGGCGAGCGTGGCCGCGGCCGGCAAGAATCCGTGCCCACGGATCGCAGCCGCCGGCCGAACCGATTGGAGCGCCAGCAGGGAATGCCGCAGGCGGCGGCAGGTTGGCCTTTGGATGGCGTGGCTGAATCGGTTCCGCGGCGCTCGTCCGACCATCCCGTGTCTGGCAGGCTAGCGAACGAAACGCCGCGAGCCGGCGCGACAAGCTACGCGGCCATGGTCCCATGCCGGGTCGCGCCGGCACAACGGGCTGACATCGAAAAGGTGGCCAAAGACCGCGAATTTCGGCGAACCAACTCGTTGGGAGGCTTCGACCGGCGCAAATGGCCGCGTAGCGAGGCCGAAACTTGCGGCGCGAAGACCTCGCTGTTTGCCACTCAAGTTCTCGAACGCCCTTGATCGCGTCCAGATGCAGGGACAAGGTTGAGGAAATCCGGCCGTTCATCTCCCCGCGGCACCCGACCAGGGCGGCGAGCCTAGTCCGGCCGGGCCTTCCGATACACGAGGCACGAGCAGCCTTGCCGCTGGGCGGGAACCGCTCGCACCCTGGCATGCCACTCCAATCGAGCGCCTCTTCCGCTATTTCTGATTCCTCGTAATGTTCAGGCGCGACGAAATACTCCGAGAACGGGGTAGGGTCAACATGATCGGCATCCGTCGGGATCGCGAGACTCTTTGATTCGGAACTATATGCTTCAGAATCCAAGACACGATATATAGCGTAATTTTCAAGGCACAGCTACTAGTTATAGCTCCTAGGATACTGTTGTACATAGCTCTCTTTTGATTACGCGCTTCTCGTCGTAGCCGTGTCCTGCGAACCATATCTGCGCCGGCAGCGCTCCCATCGAGCTTTCCATCCCGTCCGGTAGCGTTCATGCGGCCCTTCTCGGCATCGACACCGGCACCGAAGCGTACGGCAGTGGGCTGTATTCTCACACTTGCGCCCATCGCTAGTGCCGGTCCGGAGTCGCGCCGCCCAGCCCGCGGACAATACCTCGGCCTGCTCCAGCACTGTCCGCGTCGCCTTCTCCCGCCGGTCCGGCGGGTAGCCGTGTTTGCGCAGGATGCGCTTGACGAGCCGGCGGAGATTGGCGCGGATGTTCTCGCGCAGGGTCCAGTCGATCGCGACATTGCCGCGCACGGTCTCGTCGCCGAGCGCCTGCACGGCGCTGTCGTTGGTCTCCAGCGCGTCGTAGAACGCAAGCTCGTCTTCGGACAGCCCCAGTGCCTCGCCGCGGGCGTTGGCTTGCGCAGCTTGCGGGCAAGCTGATCAGTTCCTCGATCACCTGCACGGACTCGAGGGCGCGGTTCCGGTAGCGGGCGAGCGTCTGTTCCAGCATGTCGGCGAAGGATCGCGCCTGGACGATGTTCTTGCGCCGGCGGGCGGCCAGCTCGCCCTTCAACAGCTTCTGCAACAGCTCGATCTCGAGGTTGCGCTGGGGCAGGCCGCGCACCTCGGCCAGGAATTCTTCGGAAAGGACCGAGATGTCGGGCTTGTCCAGGCCGGTCGCGGCGAAGATGTCCGCCACTTCGAGTGCAAGGTAGTGGAGAACGCCGCCCGGGGCGCGGCGATGGCCCAGCTCAAGGCCCGGGCTACGCCGACAAGCCCCGCCGCCTGGGCCGGCCGATCCGCTTGGTGGCCGTGGAGTTCAGCAAGGAAACCCGCAACTTGGCGGCCTTTGAGGTTGCCCAAGAACTCTAGCAGCCTGTCGGACTTGAGCCGATGGCGGAGATGATGGTTTCCGTCACGAGTTTCCGTACGGCTCCCGGAGACAGGCGCCATGAGCAATTCCCGCCAAGTTGATCGTGAGCTGGGGTTTCTCCTTCCGCCCTCGGTGGATGAATGGCTTCTGGAGCGTCTCTTGGCGCATTTCGTGGCGGAGGTGATCGAGCAATTAGAGCTGTCGGCGCCGGTAGACGGTAAAGGTCTGTCGCAGCTCGGGCTCGGCCGGGAAGATGGTTGCCCGTGCGTGTCGATGAGGCCCACACGCGCCTCCTTATCCTGAGCTTCTGGAGTGGCGGGGGGAATCCACTACCTCCGCTTGATCATGCACGGTCACGGGACCTGTCCCTGCCGCCGTGCGGCATGGCCGTGCAAGGACAGGTCAACCCAGCCATCGAACCTTGATCTCGCGCGAACTGCCGGAAGTCGGCCGGCGCACATTGCAACAGGCTTGCTGGACACCGCGTCGGACACCAGGAGACGCGCTATGGATGCCGGCTAGTGCGCGGGCCGAATTCGACCCGTAGCAGGAATATCAGCAGCAGCAGGGCACCCAACGCAAACACGATGTCGCCCGGCACACGCAGCCACACCAGCGTCTCCATCAACGGTGAATGCATAACCTCAGGCGAGCGGGCGTGCCAGTAGCCGCGATCAAATGAAATCAGCGCCTGGACAATACCCTGGGGCAGAAGCGAGCCGAACACCATCAGCGCGAGCCCACCGTTGAAAAGCCAAAATACCCATTTCAATATGCGGTCGGACCACGCGCCGGCTGCCTGCGGTAGGTCGCGGCGGCATAGCAGCATGAAGCCGATGCCAAGCATGCCGTAGACCCCGAACAGCGCGGCATGACCGTGCGCTGGCGTGGTCATCAACCCCTGCAGGTAATAGAGCGATAGCGGTGGATTGATCAGGAAGCCGAGCACCCCGGCGCCGACCAGGTTCCAGAAGGCGACGGCCAGGAAAAACATCAGCGGCATGTGGTAGCGCCGGACCCAGGGCGCCTGTCGCTCCGCGCGCCAGTGGTCATGAGCTTCGAAGGCGATGAGCGCGAGCGGCACGACCTCGAGCGCTGAGAACACCGCGCCGAGCGCCAGAACCGTTTCGGACATGCCTGCGAAATACAAATGGTGGAAAGTGCCAAGGACGCCGCCGCCGAGAAAAATCATGGCCGAGAACATGACGTAGACCGCCGCGGTCGAAGGCCGTAGAAGCCTCATGTGGACGAAGGCCCACGCCACCCACGCGGTCGCGAATACCTCGAACACGCCCTCGACCCAGAGATGCACCACCCACCAACGCCAGTACTCGGCGACGGTCAGGTGCGTGTCGCGGGAGTAGAGGAAGCCGGCGCCGAAAAAGAGCGCGACGCCGGACGAAGAGAGCAGCAACAGGATCAGAAGGTGCTTGTCGGGTCCCGCTTTGCGGATGGCGGGCACTAGGCAGCGCGTCATCAAGAGCAGCCAGAGCAACAGGCCGGCGAAGAGCAAAAACTGCCAGAAGCGCCCCATGTCGAGGAACTCGTAGCCCTGATGCCCGAACCAGTAGACCAGTGTGGGATCTGTCATCTTTCCGGTCAGGGTGAGCCACTCCCCGGCGAGGGAACCCAGGACGGCGGCCACCAACGCCACCCACAGGACATCCACGCCCAATCGTTGCAAGGGCGGTTCCGAACCGGCTATCAACGGCGCCAGATAGAGCCCCGCACCGAGCCAAGCCGTCGCAATCCAGAGTATGGCGAGCTGCACATGCCATGTCCGGGTCAATGCGTAGGGCGCGATTTCGGACAGCGGCATGCCGTAGAAATCCTGGCCCTCAACCGCGAAATGTGCGGTCACTGCGCCGAGAGAGATTTGCGCGCCCAGCAGAATGGCGACGATCCAGATGTATTTGACCACGCCCCGCATCGAAGCCGTCGGTTGGACGGAGGCGATCGGATTGGTGCTCGGATAACCCTCCGACGGCTCGGTGTCCTTCCGCCATTCGTCGCGTTCGCGCAGAAAAAACCAGCACAGCGCACCGGTGGCGGCGATCAACAGAACCACCGAAACGAACGTCCAAATGAAAGTCGAGGCGCTCGGCTGGTTGCCGACCAGCGGCTCGTGCGGCCAATTGTTGGTGTAGGTGACGCTGTCGTCGGGACGCAGCGTGGCCGCCGCCCACGAGGTCCACCACCACCAAGCCACGAGCTTGCGGACCTGCTCGTCCGGTTCGGCGCCGAGCGGGTGTTCGGGGATCGCGAAATCCTTGCGCAGGGCCGCCGCCGCAGGGCCGTCGCCGGCACCGCCGAACAGCGCCGCGTAGTGCGCAACCAGGGTTTCAATGGCGAGTGCGCGCTCGCGGGTGATGACGATTCGCCTAGTCTCGGGATCGTAGGTGTTGACGCGAATGCGTGCGGCCAGCGCCGCGATGCGCGCCGCCCGCTCCGGCATCGAGACGGCGGTGAGGTCACCGTCGGCCTCGAGCATCGCCAACGCTTCGCGGTGCAGCACATCGGCCGTCCAGTCCGGAGCCAGATAGGCGCCATGGCCCCAAACAGAGCCCAGTTCCATGCCGCCGATGCGTCGCCAGACATCGCGCCCGTCGTGGATGTCGCGGCTTGTGAAGATCACCGAAGACGTGGCACCGTCCACCATAACCACCTGCTCGGGCATGGGCGGCGCTTCTTGGAACGACCGGCCGCCGACTAAAAGCAGGGTGCCGAACATCACGACGAGCAGGACGGCGAACATCGTCCAGAGCCTCTTGAGGGTGAAGAAATCGCGATAGTTCATTGCGTTGGCTCCGGTCTATCGGGCGGCTTGGCACCTGACTCCAAGTGTATTCCTGTTGCGGCCCAGGCCGCTAGTTTCTCCGGGGGCAATCTCTTTGAATCGATTTCGCCGCTACGATGTACACGGCCCTTGAACGCATGCATTCAAGGGCCAAGCGCGGACCGGCTTGTCCGCCATGTCCACTGGCGAGCCGCTGCGCCGGGCCTCAAAGCCGCCGGCGCCGGGTGAATGGCGGAATGTTGCCCATGCAAGGGCCACTGCCGCCCATCGAGACCTGGATGCCGGCGGCCGGCAAGCGCCCGGCCAAAGCGATGCTGGTGAACTGCCCGCCCTGGATTCGCCTGCCAGGGAGCATGTCGCGCAGGGAACCAGCCTCGGTCAACTGGAAGGGAGTCATGCGGCGAGTTCCTCGCACACCTCATGCCGGCTCGACCACGGGATTGGGCGCACTTCATAATTTCGCATCGCGTCCAGCACGCGCCCGGGAACTATTTGTTCCGAGTCGTTTAGAATCGCGTAGGCGCGCGCCTCGGGAGAACGCACATTCCTGGTATCCATCCAGGCAAACGCCACCGCCTGCGCAGTATCACGATTCGGACGATTGATCGCGCGCAGCGCACGTTCGGGTTGAGCCTTCGATCTTGGTATGACAAAGTCGAAGCGATGATCGTAGCCGCTTTTGCCCGCGAACACGACGCTTGGCGTGTAGCGGATATCGGAAAGATCGAGCCAAGCGGCCGCATCCTCGTGAAACAAACGGGTGACGGCGGGCGAGGCCAAGTAGAAGAGATCGTTGACCGCAAGCATCGCCTGCAAAAGGTTGTATTTCCGCAGCGAGAAATTGTCTGGCGACGTCTTGACTGCAATCGCCTGTCCTTCCGACTGCGCGCCGAATCCATACGGCAGGAGGCTGCGGTCTGCCTCGGCGATGTCGATGGGCCGGTCCATTCCCATGTCGCGCCACTCATGATCTCGTAGAGAGCGATGGCGTCGTCGATGAAGTCCGGCACCAGCACGAGGCAGGCTTGCGCCTTCTCGCCGTCGCAGTCATGGGATGTGTCGATTCGTGTATCGGGGTATCGGAACACTGCCCAGCGGCACCGTGAGCAGGTCGTTCTCGTGCGCTAGCCGGAAGATGGGCTTGGAGCTGTTGGGCGTCTCCGCGAGGCCTAGCCCCTCGGTCAGATACCGCTTCATCACTTCCGCAGGCAGTCGCAGCAGGTCTCGAAACGCTGGGTGACCGATTCAGCGACAGGAGCGAAACCAGCGCCGCCAAGACGGTTGCAACGTCGCCTGCGGTCGCATAACGTGTGCCCAGATCGCACGGGTATGGACGCAATGGACGAACTCGAACCCCGCCGCTCCCGGCACCGGATGCTGCTGCTTGCCAGTCTCAAGGGTGCCGGTGCGCTGGCGGTTCTGGCCGGCCTGCTGGCGACTTTGCCCATCCGCGCCGCCGGCGATGCCGATGCGGGTGCCAAGAAGGCCGCCCTGTGCGCCGCCTGCCACGGACCCAACGGCATCAGCATCAATCCGCTTTGGCCCAGCCTCGCCGGCCAGCAGGAAGTCTACTTGGCCAAGCAGATCAAGGCGTTCCGCGACGGCGAGCGGACGGAGCCCACGATGCAGCCGTTCGTAGCCAACCTGACGGATGAGGACATCGATGATCTGGCGGCGTACTATGCGTCGCTATCGCCGTGTCCGTGATCGGATAGGCGACCCGGCCGCCGACGCTGTCGAGCCGTTCCACTGCGGCCCGGCATCATGGGCGAGAGGATGGCCGCAGCCCGCGCTCGCCAGGTCAACCGGACGCTCGCGGCGGTTCGGACGCGAACGGGCTGACGCGAGGTGTCGTCGACCCCCCCCCCCCCCCCCCCCGGCGTGGCGCCGGGGCATCGCCCTGAACTTCCATCCGGAAGCCGGCCTGCCGATCGTCCACAGCGACTTGGTGCGGACTCGGCAGGTCGGCCTCAACCTGATTGGCCACGCCATCGACGCCGTGGCCGAGATCGACTGCCGACACGACCATTCGATCCGCATCGCCACCTGTCTGATCGGAGCGGCGGCCGACCCGGCGCGAGCTTCCACTTCGCTTTGCCATTGGTGGAAGACGCCTGACGCCGCGCGGACCGTGTTCGTTGTGGACGACGAGCTAGTGCGCGGACGCCATCGCCGTGCTGCTCGACGCCGCAGGCATGGCGTGCGAAACCTGCGCTGACGCCCAGGCCTTGCTCGCCGCCTTCGACTCTCGGCCTGAAAACGCGGTGCCGCCGGCACGAGCGGCCTCGAACTCCAACGACAGTTCCTGGAGCGCAATGCCCGACTGCCCACCGCCTTCGTCACTGGCCACGGCGACATCCCGACGGCGGTGGCGGCGACGAAGCCGGCACCGGACCGCCGTCGGTTCAGCCCACGCTCGCTGTTCCGTCCTGCTGCGCCGGGTCTTCGCCGTCGAGGCGCGAGCGTTGCAGCTCGTATTTCTTCAGGTAGCCGCGGAACTGGTGGTAGGTAAGGCCGAGCAACTCCGCCGCCTTGCGCTGGTTGAACTTGGCGGTGGTCATGGCTTGGTTGATGAGGTCGATTTCCAAGTCCTGGACCGTCTGCTTGAGATCCAGCGGCAATGCCAGCCGGCCGCCGAGGTTGGTCGACTCCGGCGCGTCGGCGGGGCGGAACGGCGACTCGAAGGGGTCGAGAATGATCTCGTCCACGGCTTCGTCGGCATCCGTGCGGTACACGGCCCGTTCGACGACGTTCTTCAGTTCGCGCAGGTTGCCGGGCCAGCGATAGTCGTGCAAGGCGGCGCGGGCAGTTTCGGTAAAGCCGGGGAAGTAGTCGCGTTCGAGTTCGGTGGCCATGTTGATGGCGAAGTGCTCGGCTAGCAGCAGGATGTCCTCTGCGCGTTCGCGCAGCGGCGGCAGGGTGACGACGTCGAAGGCGAGGCGGTCCAACAGGTCCAGGCGGAAGCGGCCTTCGGCGGCAAGCTGCGGCAGGTCCTCGTTGGTGGCGGCCACGATGCGCACGTTGACGTGCAGCGTCTTCTTGCCGCCGACGCGCTCGAACTCGCCGTACTCGATCACCCGCAGCAGCTTCTCCTGGATCAGGCCCGAGGTGGTGGCCAGCTCGTCCAGGAACAGGGTGCCGCCGTCGGCGCGCTCGAAACGGCCTTGGTGGGTGCGCGAGGCGCCGGTGAAGGAGCCGGCCTCGTGGCCGAACAGCTCGCTTTCGATCAGCGTATCGCTAATGGCGGCGCAGTTCAGCTTCAGAAACTCGCCCTCCCAGCGGTTGGAGAGATAGTGCAGGCGAGCGGCGATCAGCTCCTTGCCGGTGCCACGCTCGCCCACGACCAGCACAGGCTTTTCCAGCGGCGCCACCTTGGATACCCCTTCCAGCGCCAGCAGGAAGGCGGGCGATTCGCCGATCAGGCGATCCGGTTCTAGGCGGTTGGGCATGGCGTGGACTTCCAGAGTCGGGTGGGGATTCTGCCAACAGTTGGCCGATTCCGCCACGACGGATTGCGGGTGGCGTTGGCGGTTTGGTATTAAAACTTGATCTTTCAATGAGTTAGGAGCTTCTTCGTAGATTGGCACGGTTCCTGAAGATATCCTGCCAAGTGCAAACCCCAACTCGGAGGTGGTTTAGATGAGCGTATTTTCCCGCATCACCGACATCGTCAACTCCAACATCAACGCCTTGCTCGACAAGGCCGAGGACCCGGAGAAGATGGTGCGGCTGATCATCCAGGAGATGGAAGAGACCTTGGTGGAAGTCAGGACCACGTCGGCGCGAGCCATCGCCGACAAGAAGGAACTCAACCGGCGCGGCGAGCACTTGCAGTTCGAGGCGAACGAATGGGAGCGCAAGGCCGAACTGGCGATCTCCAAGGGCCGCGACGACCTTGCCCGGGCGGCGCTGGTGGAGAAGTCCAAGGCCGACGACATGGCAGCTACCGTAAGCGCCGAGCTGGTCGTGCTCGAAGGCACCCTCGGCAAGCTCAACGACGACATCCACGCCTTGCAGCAGAAGATCAAGGATGCCAAGACGCGCCAGAACGTCATCATCATGCGCGGCCAAGCGGCGCAGACCCGGCTGGGCGTGCGCCGACAGCTAAGCGACCACAGCATCGAGGACGCCATGACGCGCTTCGAGCAATACGAGCGCAAGATGGACGATCTCGAAGGCCAAGTGGAATCCTTCGATCTCGGCCAGCGCACCTTGCGCGACCAGATCGAGGAGCTCGACACCAGCGATGCCGTGGACGAGGAGCTGAGGCTGCTCAAGGCGCGGGTTCGCGACGGAGCGCGGCAAGACTCCCCGGCCAACTGATTGGGGAGCGGAACGATGGAGGAAGTCATCCTGGTGCCCACGGTGCTGTTCCTGCTGGTGGTGGCGCCGATCTGGGTCGTCATGCACTACCGCTCCAAGCGCCACGCCCAGACGTCGCTGACCGAAGACGAGCAGGCGGAGTTGCGGCGCTTGGCCGAGTCCGCCGCCAACATGCGCGGGCGGATCGAGACGTTGGAATCGATTCTCGACGCCGAGACGCCGGAATGGCGCCGCCGCGCCGCGGTCGGCGAGTAGATTCGCCGCGCGCACCAAGGTGGCTTGAAGGGCAAGCGGGGAAGAACGTGAGCAGAAGCAGGACGGACACCGAAAACAACCGCGTTGTCGATGCCGCGGCGCGCTTGGAAAGCGCCGTCAACGATCTGGTGGCTTCCGCCAGCGACAGCGCCACGGTCTACGTCGAACGCGCCGCGGAGCAGCTGAAGCGGCAGGCTGCGCTTCGCCGGGCGCGGGGCTATCGGCAAGCCGAACATCGGGAGCCGTCCTGGCTGTGGTCCGACAAGCGCCGTTCGCGCAAGCTCTATCGCTACGCCGGGGGCAGTCGAATCTTCGGCGTCTGCGCCGGCATCGCCAACTACTACGGCATCGAAACCTGGGTGGTGCGCTGCATCGCCGCCACCGGTCTGATCTTTCTCCCAGGCGTGGTGCTGCCCGGCTATCTCATCGCCGCCTTCATTCTGGACAAGGAACCCGCCGACGAGGCCGCGGAGAGAGTCGAATCCGACGGCGATTCGGAAGCGCGGAGCGCGTCGAGAGAACGGCTCTCGAAAGACGCCAAAGCGCTGCGGGACGGCTCCCCGCCGGCAGTTGCCAAGAACCACGACGCACCCAAGGAGACGCTGCCGCTGCGTCAGCATCTAGGCCGTGTGCGCATCGACCTCGAAGACATCGAGCAGCGCCTGCGACGGCTGGAGTCCCACGTCACCTCTGGCCAGTACGAGTTGCAGCGCGAACTGGGCAAGATCAGGAAAGCCTGACATGAAAGCGCACACGGTAGCACTTCTCGGCTGCGCCGCCTGCCTAGGGACGGGCGCGGCCATGCACTACGCCAGCGGGGACGGTCATGCCGCCTCCCGCCTGATCGAGCCGGCCGATCCTTTCGAGCGCATCTGTGTCAGCGGCGGCGCGACTATCCGCATCAGCCAGGGGACGCCCGGCGAAGAAGCCCGCATAAACGTATCCGCGGACGACGACGTCATCGAGCGGGTCGCCGTCGAAGTCTCCGATGGCGCTTTGTTCGTGGCCATCGACGACGATATCAGCGCCGAGGATGTCGCCATCGACCTCACCATGCCCACGCTGTCGGAGTTCGTCAGTTCCGGTGCCGTCAAGCTCACCAGCGTTGGCCTAAGCACGAACGAGCTGGTGGTGGAAGACCGCGGTGCCGGCGTCTATCGGTTCGCGGATCTCGCCGCGGACGAGCTGCTGATCGAGGCCCGGGGCGCATCCTGGTTCCATATCGACGGCGAAGTGGAACGACAGATCGTGGACATTGCTGGCACCGGAGCCTACGAGGCCGCGGCGCTGCAAAGCGCGACCTCGGAGATCAGTCTCAAGGGGGCGGGCCACGCCAACGTCCGCGTCTCGGAACTGCTCACCGTCCACATTGCCGGTGCCGGCATGGTGCAGTACGCTGGCGACCCCGAGGTACAGCAGCGGATACTCGGTGCCGGCAGGGTAAGAAAACTCAACGACTCGTAAGGAGAAACCGCATGTCTTGGGCCACCGCCGTCTTTCTAATCGTTGCCATTAGCCTGTCCATCCCATTGCTGAAAATCTGGACGAACCATTCGCAACGGCTGCACAGGACGCGCGGCGACGACAAGCGCGACCAGCACCTCGAGATCGAAGTCGCCCAACTGCGCGACCGGGTGGAGACCCTGGAACGCATCGTCACCGACAAGCGCTACAACTTGGAGCAGGAGATCAGGCAGTTGGAGAACGGCAGCGGCGAGCGAGCGGAGGAACGCGATTCGGGTAGTCCGTGAACACGCCGCCCGCGCCCATCGATCGCAGTTGTCCGACGCGCCCCGGCTCGTTGACGGTGTATACTAGGCAGCGGCAGCCCCAGCTGCGTACTGCCGCAACCCGATCGGGGGTCGCTGCTCGATCGGCTAGATTCACCGCCCAGGCTTCGACGGTGCCGGCGATGGCCTCGAGACCTGCTCGCCAACGCCCGGCCAGCGGGGCGCAGGGGACATCGGGAAGGAGTTGGTGGAAGCGCACCAGTTCGGCGTGGTCGAACGACGATATCAGCAGGGGCCGCTCCCTGCTCTCGACGATCTGCGCCACTGGCGCTGCGGTGCCGGCGCCCTTCAACTCGATGTTGACCATGACCTGCTCCGGTACCGCATCCAGCACTTCGTTCAGCGTCGGCACCACTTGGCCGTCGCCGGCGTCCAGTCGTCGCAATGCCGCGAACGACAGTTCGGCCACCAGTCCGGCACCGTCGGTGGTGCGGTCCACGCGCTGGTCGTGGATGACGACCACTTCCCCTGCCGCCATCTGCACATCGAGTTCTACGGCGTCTACTGCCAAGGCGACCGCCTTGGCAAAGCCGGCGAGGGTATTCTCAGGCGCCAGCCCGGCTGCGCCGCGATGGCCGATAATCAGAAAGTCGTCTGACGAATAAGGTAGCATCGCCGCCATCATGAGCTATCTGGTGTTGGCGCGGAAGTACCGCCCGCGCACGTTCGCCGATGTAGTGGGCCAGCAGCCCGTGGTGCGCGCCTTGGCCAATGCTCTGGACAACCAGCGCCTGCATCACGCCTACTTGCTTACCGGCACCCGCGGCGTCGGCAAGACGACCTTGGCGCGCATCCTGGCGGCTTGCTTCAACTGCGAGACCGGCATCACTTCGACGCCGTGCGGGGAGTGCAACGCCTGCGCGGAAATCGCCGCCGGACGCTTCATGGATCTGATCGAAGTGGATGCCGCCTCGCGCACCGGCGTCGACGACACCCGCGACCTGCTCAACAACGCCCAGTTCCTGCCGGGACAGGGGCGCTACAAGGTGTACCTGATCGACGAGGTGCATATGCTGACGGGACACAGCTTCAACGCGCTGTTGAAGACTCTGGAGGAACCTCCCGAGCATGTGAAGTTCCTGCTCGCAACCACCGAAGCGAAGAAGATCCCCGTCACCGTGCTGTCGCGCTGCTTGCAGTTCCACTTGAAGAACATGCTGCCGGAGGTGATCGAGCAGCAGCTGGCCAAGGTTCTCGAAGCAGAAGACATCGCCGCCCAGCCGGCGGCGCTGGCGGCCATCGCTCGCGCCGCCGCCGGCAGCATGCGCGATGCCCTGTCCATCACCGATCAGGCGATCTCCCACGGCGGCGGCGCCATCGACGTCGACAACGTCAACGCCATGCTCGGCATCGCCGGCCGGGACGAAGTCGGTGCCCTGCTCGAAGCCTTGTCGAAACGCGACAGCGCCCGGCTGCTGGCCGCCGCGGACGATCTGGCCGGGCGCTCGGTAGATCTGAGCGCCGTGCTCGCCGAACTGCAGCGGGCGTTCCACGACCTCGCCATGGCGGCGGAACTCGGTACCCCGGCGGCAGCGCCCTACGAGCGTTTCCAGGATGCGTTCTCCACCGAGGATCTGCAGCTCTACTATCAGATTGCGCTGTTGGGCGGGCGCGACCTGGAGTTCGCGCCGGATCCCAAGGTCGGTTTCGACATGACGCTGATTCGACTGGCTTCCTTCGAACCCGCCGAGGACGAGCCGGCGACGCCTGACGCCGTCGGAAACGAGAACGTGGTTGCCGCCATGGCAGTTCCGACGGCGGCTGCCGAGATGCCGCCGGAGTACGGTGGGCCATCGGCTGCCGACGAAGGAGAGGACACCGCAGTCCATGCCATTGCCGGCACCGTGGCAGCCCCTGAAACCGTGGCTCCCATGACGACGGACGAGCGCCAAGGCACCGGGGACGACCAGCCCTCCAAGGCGCGAGCGATGGCTTGGCACGAAGTGGTCGCTTTGATGCAGCCAGCAGGTGTCACCGGCATGATCCTGGACCATTCCAACCGCATCGGACACGATGCCGAGCATTGGACGATTCTGCTCGACGAAGCCAATGGCTCGTTGCTGAACGACAAGCAGCGGCACGAGATCGCGGGCCTCGCGTCCCGCATCGAGGGGCGCGAGGTGCGTGTGGATTTCGAGTTCGGCAAGCCGCCCCAAGAGACGCCGGCGGAACGTCGGTCGCGCTTGCGGGCACAGCGGCAAGCCAAGGCGGAGGCAATGCTGAAGGCCGACCCAAACATCCGCCTGCTGCTCGCCAAGTTCGACGGCCGGCTGGAGTCGGCGTGGCTGCAGGAATCGCCGCCAGCCAACGAGGGGCTGCAAGCGTGAAGATCGGCGATCTGCTCAAACAGGCGCACGCCATGCAGGCGCAGCTTAGCGAAGCCCAGGAAACTCTGGAGGCGGCCAGCGTCACCGGCGAGAGCGGCGCCGGCCTTGTCAAGGTGACCCTGAACGGACGTTTCGAGGCTTTGCGCGTCGATATCGATCCAACCCTGGTCGGCGACGATCGCGCCATGCTGGAAGATCTGGTGGCCGCAGCCATCAACGACGCCGTGCATCGCGTCGAAGCGATGCAGAAGGAAAGCATGGGCGCCATGGCGCGACGTCTGGGCTTGCCGCCGGGAATGAAACTGCCCATCTGATGCGGATCAGCCCCCTGATCGACCGTCTGATCGAGTCGTTGCAAGTGCAGCCCGGCGTCGGACCGAAGACTGCGACCCGCACTGCGCTGCACCTGTTGCAGCATAACCGGCCAGGCGCTCGGGCCCTGGCCCTGGCGTTGGCGGAGGCTGCCGATCAGGTGCAGCGCTGCCGCTGCTGCCGGACGCTGACGGAAGCCGATGTGTGCGCCATCTGCGCCAATCCCCGGCGCGACAGCGGCCTGCTGTGCATCGTGGAATCGCCGGCCGACATCGTCGCCATCGAGCAGGCCGACGGCTTCAATGGACGCTACTACGTGCTGCATGGACGGCTGTCGCCCATCGACGGCATCGGTCCCGACGAACTGGGCCTGACGGCGCTGCCCGAACACGTCCGCGCCAGCGGCACCAGCGAAGTCATCCTGGCTACCAACCCCACCGTGGAAGGGGAAGCCACCGCCCACTTCATCAAGGAGTCGCTGCGCGGCGACGGTGCGACGGTAACGCGGATCGCCCACGGCGTACCCTTGGGCGGCGAACTGGAATACATCGACGGAGGCACCATCGCCCATGCCTTGCGGGGTCGAAGGGCTGTGGACTGAATGCGAACGCCATGCAGTCGCCCGGCGATTCGGCGGCGCGAAATCGCCCAGCGCATGGGGTTGTGAAATGGCAGACGCGGCGCTCATTGCCGACGATGATGCCTTGGCCAACCGCATCGCCGCCTTGGGTCCGGTAGTGGGCGTGGATACCGAGTTCATCCGGGTACGCACGTTCCATCCCATACCGGCGCTGTACCAGCTTGCCGGCGACGGCGTCGTCGTGCTGGTGGACGGCCAAGCGTCGGCGACGTTCGCCAGCTTCAAGACGCTGCTGCTCGATCCGACACGGACCAAGGTCATGCACTCCTGTTCCGAGGACCTGGAAGTGATGGCGCGGCATTTCGATCTGCGCCCGGTGCAGGTGGTCGATACCCAGATCGCAAACGCCTTCCTGACGCCGGACTTTTCCACCAGCTACGCTAGGCTCGTCGAACGGTATCTCGGCTTACGGCTCGCCAAGCACGAGACTCGTTCGGACTGGCTGCAACGGCCGCTGTCCGCCGAGCAGATCGCCTACGCCCGCGAGGATGCAGCCTATCTCAAGCCGATCTGGGAGAAGCAGCGCATGGCGCTGGCCGCCCGTGGACGCTTGGAGTGGTTCCAGGAAGAAATGCAGTGGATTCTCGGCGCGCCCGTGGACGCGCCGGATACTTGGTATCGGAATCTGAAGGGCATCTGGCGGCTTTCCAGCCACGAGCTGGCGGTATTGCGCAGCCTCGTCGGCTGGCGGGAGCGGGAGGCGCGTCGCCGCGACGTGCCACGGGCCTGGACGGTGCGCGACGAGCCGCTGTTCGTCATGGCGCGTCAGCACCGGCTGGACGCCCAGGATGCTGCTCGAATGCTGCCCAAGCGCACCGGCCGACGCTACGCCAAGGCATTGGCCGAAGCCCATCGACAGGGCCTTGAAGACCCGCATCCGCCGCCTCGCGTCCCGCGCCCGCTGAAGACTCGCGCCAGCGAGGTGGTGCGGGAACTGCGTTCGGCGGCCCGAAGCGCCGCCGAACGTCTCGGCATGGCACCGGAGCTGGTGGCGCGCAAGCGCGACTTGGAGACGGCATTGCGCCACTACCGAGACCATGGCGAACTGTCGGAGCGATTCCGCGGCTGGCGGGGCGAAGTGGTTGGCGACGCCTGCCGGAAAATCCTGGCGACACACGGGGAGCGGCTGTGAACAAGCCGTTCTGGCGACGCAAGACGCTGGCCGAGATGGACCTCAAGGAGTGGGAGTCCCTGTGCGACGGCTGCGGCCGATGCTGCACCCTCAAGTTCGAGGACGAGGACACCGGCGAGATCCATTCCACGTCGATTGTCTGCCGCTTGTTGGACCTGGACACCTGCCGCTGCACCCGCTATGCGAAACGCCACCGGCTGGTGCCCGACTGCGTACAGCTGGATGCGCAGACGGTGCGCCGCCACCGCTGGCTGCCGCGCTCCTGCGCCTACCGCCGGCTTGCCGAAGGTCGCGACCTCGCTTGGTGGCATCCGCTGGTGTCGGGCGATCCGCAAACCGTCGTCGATGCCGGCGTCAGCGTCTACGGCAATGTCGTCTCCCAACAGGCAGTCCATCTGGACGAGTCATTGCAGGAGCACGCCGTTCGCTGGGTGAACTCGGACCGGGAGGAATGACCGTCTACGCCGTCGCCTGGTTGACGGCGTCGGTGTCGGCCGTCCTGGTCGCAGCGCTGCTGTTCTTCGCCTTCCGGCGTTGGGGCAGCTGGCGCCACCTCGCCGCTGGCCTCGTCCTTGCCTGGTCCCTCACGCCCTGCCGCTTCGACGGCGAACACTGGGCGCCCGCCTTCATCGTAGCGACCTTCCGGCTACTCTTCGAGGACGCCGCCGACCCGACAGTGCCGCTGGCCCTGCTCGGTGCAGCCACCGCCGCCGTATTCGCCGTTCATCTAGTCGCGAAGGGCATTCGCGCCCTGGCGGCCGCTAGACGCACGGACGATCGTTGAACGAGAACCTTCTGCGCCCTCGCGGATGCCGCACTCACTGCTACCGCCGACCCGCGCGAATTCGGCATCGAGGAGCACCGGTACGCGTCGATTGAACGCAACCGGGATGTCGAGCGAGCATGACGGCATCGGAGAGGCCGAGGCGGACGCTTGGAGATGCCGTCTTGATCCACCGCGTTGTCGTGCCGCCTCGCCCTCGGCGGCCCCGTCCATCCCGGAACGGCCGGCTGACGACGAACTCCCGATGTGCGCGACCTACGCCTTGGCCGTGCGGGGTTCGATCTCCAAGGCGAGATCGCCGTTCTCCTCGGTGACCCGCACCAAGCCGCCGGCGGCAAGGTCGCCGAACAGGATGTCCTCCGCGAGGCGGCGCTTGATCTTCTCCTGGATGAGGCGCTGCATGGGACGCGCGCCCATCTTCTCGTCGTAGCCCTCCCGAGCCAGCCACTCGCGGGCGGCATCGTCCACATCGAGCTCCACCTTCTTGGCGTCCAGCTGGGCCTGCAGCTCGGTGAGAAACTTGTCCACCACGGTCTTGACGACCTCCATCGGCAGCGCGTTGAACTGCACGATGGCGTCGAGCCGGTTGCGGAACTCCGGCGTGAACATCTTCTTCAGCACTTCCATGGCGTCCGAGGAGTGATCCTGCTCGGTGAAGCCGATGGACGCCCGCGCCGCCTGCTGGGCGCCGGCGTTGGTAGTCATGACGAGCACCACGTTGCGGAAGTCGGCCTTGCGGCCGTTGTTGTCGGTGAGGGTGCCGTGATCCATCACCTGCAGCAGCAGGTTGAATACTTCGGGATGGGCCTTCTCCACCTCGTCGAGTAGGACGACGCTGTGGGGATGCTTCACCACGGCTTCGGTGAGCAGACCGCCTTGGTCGAAGCCGACATAGCCGGGCGGCGCGCCGATGAGCCGCGAGACGGTGTGCCGCTCCATGTACTCGGACATGTCGAAGCGCAGCAGCTCGACGCCCATGATATTGGCGAGCTGGCGACATACTTCCGTCTTGCCGACGCCGGTGGGGCCGGAGAACAGGAACGAGCCAATGGGCTTGCCCTCCACCTTGAGACCGGCCCGGGACAGCTTGATGGCCGAAGCCAGGGTTTCGATGGCGTCGTCCTGGCCGAACACCACCATCTTGAGCTTGGCGTCGAGGTCGCGTAGCGCTTCCTTGTCCGATGCGGTCACTTGGTTGGACGGGATGCGGGCGATCTTGGCCACCACCTGCTCGACATCCGCGATGCCGATGGACTTTTTGCGCCGGCTCGGTGTCAGGAGCAGCTGCGCGGCGCCGGCCTCGTCAATGACGTCGATGGCCTTGTCCGGCATGAAGCGATCGGTGATGTAGCGGTCCGACAGCTCGGCGGCGACGCGCAAGGCGCGATCGGTATAGCGCAGCTGGTAGTGGCTCTCGAAGCGGGACTTCAGCCCCTTGAGGATGAGATAGGTGTCGTGGACGCCCGGCTCGACGATGTCGATCTTCTGGAACCGCCGGGACAGGGCGCGGTCCTTGTCGAAGACGCCGCGATATTCGTGGTAGGTGGTGGAGCCCATGCAGCGGATATCGCCCGAAGCCAGCAACGGCTTGAGCAGATTCGAGGCGTCCATGACGCCGCCGGAGGCGGCACCGGCGCCGATGATGGTGTGGATCTCGTCAATGAAGAGGATGGAGCCTTCTTCCTTCCTGAGTTCCGCCAGCAGCACCTTGAAGCGCTTCTCGAAATCGCCCCGGTACTTGGTGCCAGCCAGCAGCGCACCCAGATCCAAGGCGAAGACGCGGCTGTCGGCGACCACTTCCGGCACCTCGCCATCGACAATGCGCTTGGCGAGCCCTTCGGCGATGGCGGTCTTGCCGACGCCGGATTCGCCCACCAGCAGCGGATTGTTCTTGCGTCGCCGGCACAGCACCTGCAGCACGCGCTCCACCTCGGCGTCGCGGCCCACCAGAGGATCGATCTTGCCGGCCTTGGCCAACTCGTTGAGGTTGTTGGCGAAGGTGCCCAGGGCTGGCTGGGCACTGCCCTCGCCATCTCCCTGGGCCGGATCGGCCTCCGCTCCAGCGCCTTCGTTGGCGATCTTGGAGACGCCGTGGGCGACGTAGTTGACCACGTCCAGGCGGGCGATGGACTGCTCCTTCAGGCAGTACACCGCTTGACTCTCCTGTTCCGAGAACAGCGCGATCAGCACGTCGGCACCGGTGGCCTCTTGCCTGCCGCCCTTCGACTGCACATGGAAGAGTGCTCGATGCACCACCCGATTGAAGCCCGGGGTGGGCTCGGCCTGGCGATTGTCTCCCGCTGGTATGAGAGGGGTATGCGCCTCGATGAACTCTTCGAGTTTCCGGCGCAGCGCATCGATATCGGCACCGACGTTGTTCAGCACGTCCACCGCCACCTTGTCGTCGAGCAGCGTGAGCAGCAGGTGTTCCGGCGTCACGAACTCGTGGCGCTTCATGCTCGCCCTCTTGAACGCATCGTTCAGGGCGACTTTCAGTTCGTTGCTAAGCACTAGTCCGTCATCTCCACGGTGGTTCTCAAGGGGTATTCGTTCTCTTGGGCGTAGGCGTTCACCTGCTCCGACTTGGCCTCGGCGATATCGCGAGGATAGATGCCCACCACGGCGCTGCCGGTAGTATGCACCGCTCGCGTTATCTGCCAAGCCTTGTCCTGATCCATCTGGAAGAAGGCCATCAGCACATGGACGACGAACTCCATCAGCGTGTAGTCGTCGTTCAGCATGACGACCTTGTACATCGGGGGGCGTTCAAGCTTGGGCTCGGCGGATCGTTCTTCGACGATCGTGCCGGTATCCGCATCTTCTTCGCCGTGATCGTCGGGGCCGGCTGCCGGAAGGCGGCTGGCGACGATCCTCCGACATGGCGCGACGACCGTTCCGGAGGGTGTCGAATTCGAGATTGTCGATCTCATGGTGTCTCTCATTCTCGAACACCAGCTCGAACGCCAGAATACGAAATAGCTCGTCTGCGGACCAAGCCTGACTATAGCGCAGTTCGGCGACCGCTTCTTACCGCCTATTGAACCACAATTGGTCGCGGGGAAATGCCCTGTCCTCTGATCGCCGGCACCACCCCGAAACCCAAGGCGGCCGCGCCCTCGCGGACCCGGACAACGCCACCCTCGTTCCGCTGCCGCCCTGTTGTTCCGAGCTCGATCCCGGCGAGCGCATCTAGCTCCCTCTCGAGGAGCGCTTCCTGTCGCTTCGTGCGCTCGCCGAGGCCGTCGGCGACGCCTGGACAGCGCTCGCTGTCGCCGACGCATGACCGCATGAAGTCGCTCTGCTCGTTGCCCTGGTTCGCAGAAGTCGGTTCATTGGCTCATTGGGTAGTGGCTCCGTTTGAAATTGGATTAGCCGCGCCACTACGGATGAAACTACATATGGGATTTTAGACTTCCTATACTACTACATATTGTGGTTTTGTGACCCAACATGGCGACACGGATTCAAACGGAGACGCTACCAACAGACTACTAGTCACTACATATAGCAGAAGCCTGATAGCTAGTAGAAGCCTGATAGCGCGACATCGTCCAATGTCAAACCGAGCCACTATCGCGTACCGCGACGGCTCGGTGGCGATTTTCAGAGATTTCCTACAAAACGAATGGCCGCTGTCGCTAACGCCGGCTGTTCCTCGGCGGCCACAATGCCGTTTTCGCACCCAATGCGTGGACGACGAAAGCACCAAAGGCTCGCCGATATGCTACGGTTCCAACATGCATCACGCTCATTCGCAGGCCAATGGCGTCTCGCCCGCCGTGCGCGAACGCGCCCGGCCGGTTTTGGTGCCGCCGGTCGCATTTGACCAGGACGGCTATCCGCATTCGGACGGTTCCACGTTGTTTGGCGAGCACCAAGCCCGGACGCTGTTCAACACGGTCGTGATGCTGTGGACGGCGCACGACGGCCAGCTCGACGCCGTGGTGGCCGGCGACATGTTCGTCTACGACCGCGAGGGAGACCCGCAGCCGGTGGCAGCGCCGGAAGTGCTGGTATCGTTCGGGGTTCGAGTCGGCGAGGACGAAAGGACCTCCGGCATCCGGCGCAAGCGCAACTCGTACAAGTTCTGGGAGGAGGGCAAGCCCCCGGACTTCGTGCTGGAGGTGCTCTCCCCGACAACGTGGGTGGTGGATGTGGGCGACAAGCGGGAGCTCTGCGCGAACTTGGGCATAGCCGAGTACTGGCTCTTCGACCCCTTCGACAAGTACCTTGAGGATGGTCCGCTGGTCGGCCTACGACTGAGAAAGGGCGTCTACAAGCCGATACCGGCGTTGCCCGACGGCAGCATTCCGAGCGCGGTGCTTGGCTTGGAGCTGCGTCCCAACGGCGACGAGGTGCGGCTGCGGGATCCGAAGACGGGCAGAGAGCTGATGGCGCATCGGGAGGCGGTGGCTGCGTATGAACAGGCAGAGGCCGCTCGCAAGCGCGCCGAGGCCAACTGCCAGCAAGCGATAGCCGACTGCCAGCGGGAACGGGTCCGGCGGCTACGGGCGGAGACCTCCCGCGACCGGGAACGGGCAGCGCGACAGCAGGCGGAGAAGAGGCTCGCCGAACTGCAGGCTTCGATTCGCAACCTGCGGGGTCGCGGCTAGGCCATCTTTACGGATTGCGACGGACTGTCCGCGCTTCAGGGGCCGAGCTTAGGGCATTTGGGACATTCAGCAGCATCCGGGAGGGTATCGCCTATTCGCCGGGTATCGAAAACCGCTCGCCTGCGAGCAACTGCGGGATGGACAGCATCCGCATTCGCGGCGGGAGCGTTCCCGTCACATCCAAGTCTCCCACCTCGGCCATCGGCCTTGCGAAGTTCCGCATTTTTCGCTCGGCCAACAGTTCCATGACGAGCAAGCCCGCCATCCGGGCTTGCTCGCGCTCCAAAACGCTGTGCAGGGTGCGCAGATCGGCGATCGTGACGTTCGCGCCGGCCTTCACCTCGATCACCATTCCTGGTAGACGGGATCGACGCTGGACGATCTCGTTTTCCGCATGATGGTCAGGCAGTCGCCGCAGTAGAGGCGGTTCACGCGAACACCCTGGCGACCAGCGATCCGAAGGGATTGCCGTCCTTGCGGTGGTCGTACTTCCAGACCGACTCGGCGATGAACAGCGGCAGGCGACCGCGCGAATACTTGCGAGGGGATCCGTACCACGCCCGCTTGACCAGCGACCAGAAGCCTTCAATGGTGTTCGTGTGGGCGTGGCCAGACGCGTAGCGCTCGGCGTGCTTGACGACGGCGCGACGCATGATCGGGTTGGCCGCGTCGTAGGCCGCGTATTCGTCGGCGACGAGCGGCGAGCGGTTCGCATCGACGTGCTCTGGCAGGAAGGTCGGGATGCCGCGTCCCTTCAGTCCGCCCGGCTGGTCGGCGGCTTGCGCCACGACGCACTCGACCGCACCGATCACGAGCGTCTTCTTCGTGCCGCGCCCGCGCTTGCCGCCGATGTACGTTTCGTCGGCTTCCACGATGCCTTGCAGCAGTTCGCCTTTCTCTGCCGCCATCAAAGCGCGGATGCGCTCCCGCATGAACAGGGCCGTCTTCTGATTCAGGTCGAGATCACGCGCAAGCTGGTGGCTGAACAGGCACTGCGACAACACGGACTTTACCGCCGCGGCAAGCAGCATGCGATACCCGCCGAAAGTGGTGTGGCGGCACGGAGAGACGGGTGCCTCGGCCGTGCTCGACAGGCGGTTCGTCCAGCCAGTCAGCCCGTGCGATCTATCCCCGTCGTCGAGGCCCGCGGCTTCAAACCTCGAAACGAGTAGTTAGGGGCTTGACATCGGGAGAGCGCCTTGACGCGATCTGCGCCCGGCCACGCTCGGCGTGTCGAACCGCTCGCCTTCGAGGATTTGCGACACAGACAGTATATGCATCCGCGCATAGGGCGTACCCATCACTTCCAAATCACCTGCTTTGGCCATCAATCCTCTGAAGTTCCGCATCTGGTGCATATGGTGTCCGATGGCGTCCTATTCTTCTACATCTTGTAGTTGCGAGGTTCGGCATGGCGACACGGATTCAAACCGAGGCACTACTCCGGCACCACAATCCTTGACATAACTGCACGAAAGGTGGACAGTAGCAGGCAGGGGGTAAAGCAAGCCCACTTCGGGTCGTCGCACGGTGCTGTACGCGCATGCCGTGTGCGGACTGTCGTAGCGGCCGCAGGAGGGATCGCCGAGATGACGCATGGCAAGGTCAAGTGGTTCAACAACGCCAAGGGCTACGGCTTCGTTCTGCCCGACACCGGCGGAGACGATCTGTTCGCACACTATTCATCGATCTTGATGGACGGGTACCGGACGTTGCGGGCAGGTCAGGCGGTGACCTTCGATGTTCAGGAAGGCCCCAAGGGGCTGCATGCGGTAAACATCCGCGTCCATGAAAGCCAGGAGCTGGGCGACGAAGAGTTCACGCCGGATTGAGGCCGATGAACTCGGCCGAGCTCGTCCGGCGGCGCGAGCGGCGAAGCCGAGGGCTACATCTTGGCGATCATGGCGTCGCCGAACTGCGAGCATTTGAGCAGGGTGGCGCCAGACATCAGCCGCTCGAAATCGTAGGTGACGGTGCCTTCCGAGATGGCGCCCTCCATGCCCTGGACGACGAGGTCGGCGGCTTCGCGCCAGCCCAAGTGCCGCAGCATCATCTCCGCGGACAGGATCAGCGATCCGGGATTCACCTTGTCCTGCCCGGCATACTTCGGCGCGGTGCCGTGGGTGGCCTCGAACAGCGCCACGGCGTCGCCGATGTTGGCGCCCGGAGCGATGCCGATGCCGCCCACCTGGGCTGCCAAGGCGTCGGAGAGATAATCGCCGTTGAGGTTCATGGTGGCGATGACGTCGTACTCGTCCGGACGGGTGAGTATCTGCTGCAGCATGGCGTCGGCAATCATGTCCTTGACCACGATTCGCTTGCCGGTGATGGGGTTGGTCAGCTCGTGCCACGGGCCGCCATCGAGGGGCGTCGCGCCGAACTCCGCCGCTGCCAGCCGGTAGCCCCAGTCCTTGAAGGCGCCCTCGGTGAACTTCATGATGTTGCCCTTGTGGACGAAGGTGACGGAGTCCCTGTCCTCGGCGATGGCGTACTGCATGGCCTTGCGCACTAGGCGCTCGGTGCCCGCCACCGAGATCGGCTTGATGCCGATGCCGCAGTTCACGGGAAAGCGGATATTGTCGACGGCCATTTCGTCTCGCAGGAAGGCGATCACTTGGTCGGCGCCTTCACTGCCGGCCTCCCATTCGACGCCGGCGTAGATGTCCTCGGTATTCTCCCGGAAGATCACCATGTCGGTCTTCTCCGGGGCCTTCACGGGGCTCGGCACACCTTGGAGCCAGCGCACCGGACGCTGGCAGACGTAGAGATCGAGGCGCTGGCGCAGGGCCACGTTGAGGGAGCGGATGCCGCCGCCTACCGGCGTGGTCATCGGCCCCTTGATGCCGACGCCGAACTCGCGCATAGCGACGAGGGTCTCCTCCGGCAGCCACTCGTCCTCGCCGTATACGCGCAAGGACTTCTCGCCGGCGTATATTTCCATCCAGGCGATCCTGCGGCTGCCACGGTAGGCCTTCTCGACCGCGGTATCCACCACTTTGAGCATCACCGGCGTGATGTCGATGCCGATGCCGTCGCCTTCGATGTAGGGAATAATGGGATGGTCGGGCACGTTCAGCGCACCGTTCTCGGCAGTGGTAATTCGTTCACCGGTGGACGGCACGTCGATGTGTTCGTAACCCATTTGCGCAGTTCCCTCAAGAGCGGCAAAGCGCCGCATTGTACATCAACGCTGGGGGGCGTCGACTTGCCAGCCGGCTCGTCGCTGCCGGTCGCTGGCGGTGGCGCAAAGCCAGCTGTCGCCGCCGTCTCGGCGCTCCTTCTTCCAGAACACGGCGTCGGTCTTCAAATAGTCCATGACGAACTCGCCGGCGGCGAAGGCGTCCGGGCGATGGCCAGACGCCACCAGCACGAGCACGATCTGATCTTCCGGCGCGAGATCGCCGACGCGGTGGATCACCGTGATGTCGATCAGTCGCCAGCGCTCGGCCGCCGCCGCGAGAATCCTCTCGATGCTAGCCTCGGTCATGCCCGGATAGTGTTCCAGGCTGAGGCCATGCACGTCGCCGCCGCTCCCATGATCGCGCACGAGGCCCCCGAACGCGACGATGGCGCCAGCGGCGCCCCGGCAACGTCGCCGACTGGCGGCCCATTCCGTGGCGATGTCGAAGTCGTGCGTTTGAATACGGACGTCGAAGTCCATCGTCGGCACCTAGCCGCCTGTCACCGGGGGCAGGAAGGCCACCTCGTCGCCGGACCCAAGGCAAGCGTCGTCTTCGACGATGGCCTGGTTGACGGCGACGCGCACCCCAGCCGTGGCAATGGCCTCGAACTGCGCCTTCGTCAGCCGCGCGGCAAGCTGCGCCCGTACGCCAGCGACAGACGCCTCCGCCACATCCAGCTCCATGGCGGCACAGTTCACGGCCTCCCGCAACGAAGCGAAAAAGCGTACGGTGACGGATACGCTCATGACGGACGAATTGGCGCAGGCGGAGACGTCGGACGTTTCCAAACGCCAGATCGACCGCCGGACTTCTCCACAAGATGGACGTTGTCGATGGTCATGCCGCGATCCATGGCCTTGCACATATCGTAGACAGCGAGCGCGGCGACGCTGGCCGCGGTCAGCGCTTCCATCTCGACTCCGGTGCGATCCGTCACCTTGCAGAAGCTCTCGATGGTCAACGCCGCATCGCCATCCGCCTCGAACTCCACGGCAACCTTCGCCAGCGGCAGCGGGTGGCACAGCGGGATGAGTTCGCTGGTGCGCTTGGCGGCCTGGATGCCGGCGATGCGGGCCACCGCGAGCACATCGCCCTTGGCAAGGCCGTCGTCGAGAATGGCCCGCAAGGTCGGCGCGGCCATGCGCACCGTGCAGCGGGCTCGCGCCTCGCGCAGGCTCGCCGCCTTGCCGGAGACGTCGACCATGGACGCTTCGCCACGGTCGTTGAGATGGGACAGTGCTGGCATGGCGGGAAGAATACCACGGTATAATGCCCCGGCTTTGGCGCTCGGAACGATCCTTGGCTGCTTCCGTCATGGTGGGCATGTCCGGCGGAGTGGACTCCGCGGTCGGCGCCCTCGAGCTTCTGAAACAGGGCTTCGAGGTCGCCGGGCTGTTCATGAAGAACTGGGACGAAGACGACGGCAGCGAGTACTGCACCGCGGAGGCGGACTACGCGGACGCCGCCGGCGTCTGCGAAGCGCTGGGCATCGAGCTGCACACCGCCAACTTCGCCGCCGAGTACTGGGACAACGTCTTCGAGGCGTTTCTCGCGGACTATCGTCGCCGGCGCACCCCGAACCCCGATGTGCTCTGCAACCGCGAAATCAAGTTCAAGCTGTTCGCAGACTATGCCGCGGCGCTCGGCTTCAACGCCATCGCCACCGGCCACTACGCGCGCCGCAGCCCGCCCGGCGAGCCGTACCGTCTGTTCAAAGGTGCCGACGCGGACAAGGACCAGAGCTACTTCCTGCAAGCCGTGCCGAAAGGGCAACTCGATCACTGCCTGTTCCCCATCGGCCACCTCGCCAAGCCCGAGGTGCGCAGCCGCGCCCGAGGCGCCGGCTTTACGGTGTACGACAAGAAGGACAGCACCGGCATCTGCTTCATCGGCGAACGTCGCTTTCGGGACTTCCTGGCCCGCTACCTAGGCGATGATCCCGGCCCTATCGTGGATCGCTCCGGCACCGTGCTCGGCGAACACCGGGGCTTGGCGTTCTACACCTTGGGTCAGCGTCAAGGGCTCGGCGTCGGCGGTGTGCGCGGTCGCGAGGAGAAACCCTGGTACGTGGCCGCCAAGGACGACGCCAGCAATACCCTGGTGGTCACCCAGGACGAAACCGATCTCGCCGCCTCGGCGCTGATGGCGGCCGAGTTGAACTGGATCGCGCCGCCTCGCAGCGGACGCTGCGCCGCCAAGATCCGCTACCGGCAGGCCGACCAGCCATGCCGCGTAGCGCTGCACGGCGATCGCGCCCGGGTGACGTTCGACCGCCCCCAACGGGCGGTGACGCCAGGCCAGTACGTGGCATTCTACGACGGCGACGAATGCTTGGGCGGCGGGCGCATCGAGGAGGAGCCATGAACGATGCCGACCGGCTGGAACCGCTGACCGCGGTCTCGCCCCTCGACGGCCGCTACCGCAGTCGCGTCTCGGCCTTGGCGCCCCTGGTCAGCGAGTTCGGCCTGATGCGCTATCGCGTACGCGTCGAGGTGGAATGGTTCCGCTATTTGGCGAGCCTTGCCGAGATTGCCGAATTGCCCGCCCTCGAGCCGGCCCAAGCCGCCCAGGCAGAAGCCATCTGGCGCGATTTCGACATCGCGGATGCCGCTGCCATCCGTGCGCGGGAAGCCGACACCAACCACGACGTCAAGGCCGTGGAATACTTCGTCAAGGATGCCATCGGCCGCATCGACGGGCTGCACGAGCGCATCGAGTTCGTACACTTCGGCTGTACTTCCGAGGACATCAACAACCTCGCCTACGCGCTGTTGCTGCGCGATGCGCGGAGTACAGTGCTGGCGCCGGCCATGAATCGGCTGATCCGCACGCTGCGGGATCTGGCGCATCCTCTAGCCACCGTCGCCATGCTCTCGCGCACCCACGGCCAAGCGGCGTCGCCGACTACCGTGGGCAAGGAACTCGCCAACTTCGTCGTCCGCTTGGAGCAACAACGGCACCGGTTCCTCGGCGTCGGGCTGCTGGGCAAGATGAACGGCGCGGTAGGCAACTACAACGCCCACGCCATCGCCTATCCCGACCTCGACTGGCCAGCCCACGGGGCCGCATTCGTAACCCGCTTGGGGCTTGGCGTCAACGAGCACACCACCCAGATCGAACCCCATGACTACTTGGCCGAGCTGTTCCACTGTCTGATGCGCTTCAACCAAGTACTGTTGGATTTCGACCGCGACATCTGGGGCTACGTCTCCCTCGGCTACTTTCGCCAGCGCCTAGTGGAAGGCGAGATCGGCAGTTCGACCATGCCGCACAAGGTCAACCCCATCGACTTCGAGAACTCCGAGGGCAACCTCGGTCTCGCCAACGCCGTGCTGTCGCACTTGGCGGACAAGCTGCCGGTGTCGCGCTGGCAGCGCGACCTGTCGGATTCGACGGCGCTGCGCAGCATCGGCACGGCATTCGGCTACTGTCTGGTGGCCTATCACAGCGCCGACAGGGGCTTGGGCAAGCTGGAAGTGGACCGCAACCGCCTGAGCGATGACCTGGACGCCGCCTGGGAAGTGCTCGCCGAAGCCGTGCAGACCGTGTTGCGAACCACTGCCATCCCGGAACCCTACGAACGGCTCAAGGAGCTGACCCGCGGCCGGCGCATGGACGAACGGGTGTACCGAACCCTGCTCGGCGAACTCGACCTGCCCGCCGCGACTTGGGAACGACTGGCGGCATTGGCACCAGCGGAGTACACCGGCCATGCCGCACGGCTTGCGCGTTCAGCCCTCGAACGTGGCGGTCCTGGACTATCGGATGGAATCCGCGTGTTCGAGGTTCCCTGGGCAACTTGCGCCAACGCGCTGGCCTCGGTACGCCGGGCGGTATTTGTCGAGGAGCAAGGCATTGCCGAGGACGAGGAGTGGGATGGCGAAGACCCGCGCTGTCGCCACTTTCTGGCCGAAAGCGAGGACGGCACCCCCATCGGCACGGCGCGACTGCTCCCTACGGGGCAGATTGGCCGCATGGCCGTGCTGCCCGCATGGCGCCGGCACGGCGTTGGCGCGAGACTGCTCGCGCTCGCTGTCGAAGCCGCCCGCGATGCCGGCGTCGAACACATCTTCCTGCATGCCCAGGCGGACGCGGTGGCGTTCTACGAACGCGCCGGTTTCGAAGCCGTCGGCCGGCCCTTCCTGGAAGCCGGCATCCTGCACCGGGAGATGACGCTGCCGCCGTGAGCGCCTGCGTTAGGCTGTCGTCCCGACGCCGGCAGCGCCAGAAGACAAGCAGGCGGACGCCGCAATTGCGTGAACTTTTCGTTGCGGCAGCCGCTGACAGTCTCTAGGATGCGCGGTTTTTTGCCAAGGGAGGAAGCCTTCGATGGCCTTGCATTTCGTACCCAGGAAGCCGCGCGCCGAGCAGATCGCGGAACTCGAGGCAGAATGGGACAGCAACCCGCGCTGGAAGGACGTCAAGCGCGGCTACAGCGCCGAGGACGTGGTCAACCTGCGCGGCACCATCCCCCATCGCAGCCTGCTCGCCGCCCACGGCGCCGACAAGCTGTGGGACCTGTTGCAGAGCGAGGACTTCGTCAACTGCCTCGGCGCCGTCACCGGCGGCCAAGCCGTGCAGCAGGTGAAGGCCGGCATCAGGGCCATCTATCTGTCCGGCTGGCAGGTGGCCGCGGACAACAACACCTCCGAGACCATGTACCCGGACCAGTCCCTGTACGCGGTCAACTCCGTGCCCAGCGTCGTCAACCGCATCAACAACGCCTTCCGCCGGGCCGACGAGATTCAATGGGCCAAGGGCACCGACGACGGCATCGACTACTACGCGCCCATCGTCGCCGACGCCGAGGCCGGCTTCGGCGGCGTGCTCAACGCCTTCGAGCTGATGAAGGCGATGATCGCCGCCGGCGCCGCCGGCGTGCATTTCGAGGACCAGCTGGCATCCGTGAAGAAGTGCGGGCACATGGGCGGCAAGGTACTGGTGCCTACCGTGGAAGCGGTGCAGAAACTCGTCGCCGCCCGCTTGGCGGCAGACGTCTGCGACGTGCCCACCGTGCTCATGGCGCGCACCGATGCCAACGCCGCCGACATGGTCACCAGCGACATCGACGAGTGGGACAAGCCGTTCCTCACTGGCGAGCGCACCCCGGAGGGCTTCTACCGCACCCGCAATGGCCTGGACCAAGCCATCTCCCGGGGCCTTGCCTACGCTCCCTACGCCGACCTCATCTGGTGCGAGACCGCGGTGCCGGATCTGGCGGAGGCGCGGGCCTTTGCCGACGCCATCCACAAGGAGCATCCGGCCCAGATGCTGTCCTACAACTGTTCGCCGTCCTTCAACTGGAAGGCGAACCTGGACAATGCCACCATCGCCAAGTTCCAGCGCGAACTGGCCGCCATGGGCTACAAGTTCCAGTTCATCACCTTAGCCGGCATCCACAGCATGTGGTTCAACATGTACGACCTCGCCCGCGACTACGTGGATCGACAGATGTCCGCCTACGTGGACTTGCAGGAGAAGGAGTTCGCCGCTACCAACGCCGGCTACTCCTTCGTCAGCCACCAGCAGGAAGTAGGCACCGGCTACTTCGACCGCGTGGCCGAAGTGATCCAGGGCGGCCAGTCGTCGGTGACGGCGCTGACCGGCTCCACCGAGGAGGCGCAGTTCGCTGCCGACAGCTAGTCCGTCGATAGCGATTTCCCAGGGTGCATTCCACAACGGGCATTTCCGCTGGCTGACCGGCAAGGAGATCGAGGCGGCCGGGATCCAGATCCGCGCACTGCGGGTGAGCTATGTCGGCGAGCTCGGCTGGGAGCTGCACTGTCCGATGGCGCGTCTCGCCGATCTGTACGATGCAATGTGGTCCGCCGGGGAAGCATTCGGTATCGCGGACTTCGGGGTCCATGCCGTCGACTCGCTGCACATGGAGAAGGCGTACCGGGGCTGGGGTGTGGAGCTCACCAACGAGATCACGCTGGTCGAGGCAGACATGGAGCGTTTCGCCGCGTTCGACAAGGACGACTTCATCGGCAAGACAGCGATGCAGCGCGTCAAGCAGGCGGGCATCGTGACGTGGCTCGTCTACGTGGAGGTCGAGCCTTCGGACTGCGATGTGCATGGCGGGGAGCCGGTGATCGCGGATGGCAAGGTGGTCGGGTCACGACTTCCGGCGCCTACGGCCACTCTACGGGCAAGAGCCTCGGCTTCGCCTACGTGGAGCCTCGCCTTGCGGCGACGGGCACGACATTCGCCATCGACATCCTCGGCGAGCCGCGCGCGGCGACGGTGCTCGCCTACGATCCGCGCAACGAGCGTTTGCGGGCGTGAGCCCGCGCCGATCGCATCGTCCGGGTGACACCGGCGCCGGTCGCGCGTGCGCGGTCGTCGTTGCGTTGTCCGGGCGATGGCCTGCGCCGCGGATGAGCGGTACGAGCCCCGGGGCGCGGGGACGCGATCCCGCACGCGGGAAAGCGATCGATCCACGCTGCCCCGATCGCAGGGCCATTATTCAGTCAGCGACATCTATACTTGTATGCTTGGAATCAGTCAGTGATCCCATGGCTCCCAATCTTTGTCGAGTTCGTCTGAACCGACCAAGGATTACGTGTGAATCAATACATTGATGAACGTGGCATCGGTGTGTGGTACGAACAAGAAAATGGTCCTGACCCTGACCGGCGCTCGGGGACGCATACCGTTGCCGGCTCTGGTGATCGCCGGCTGGCAGGGATCGCGCCGGTCACGGGAGCCGTCCGATGAATTCATGCGTGCCGCCCCTGGTCGTCGACGTCGATGGCACACTGGTCGCAGGCGATCTGCTGGTCGAGGGCGCCGCCCGGCTGCTCACGGCCTCCCCGCTTACGCTCTTCGCCCTTCCAATCTGGCTCGTCAAGGGGCGCGCGGCGCTGAAGCGCAGGATCGCGGCGGCAGTGCCGCTGCCGCCGTCGTCGCTGGTGCTGAACCCGGCGGTGCTCGACGAGATCGCCGCCGCCAAGGTCGCGGGACGCGAAGTCTGGCTGGCCTCGGCGGCCGACGAGCGGGTCGTTGCGCCGCTCGCCGAGGCGGTGGGCGCGGCCGGCTGGCTCGCCTCCGACGGGCGCACCAATCTGTCCGGCGAGGCCAAGGCGGCCGCCCTGGTCGAGCGCTTCGGCGAGGGTGGATTCGACTATGCCGGCAATGAACGGCGCGACCTCGCCGTGTGGAGACGCGCACGGCGCATTATCGGCGTCAACCTCCCGGCGCGCCTCGTGCGGGAAGTGCGGACACGGGATGAAGGCGCCCGATTGCTTCCCGGCCTCGGCGGCGGCCCGCGTGATGCTCTTAGAGCCTTGCGTCCGCACCAGTGGGTCAAGAACGCACTCGCGTTCGTTCCCCTCATCGCTGCGCACGAGACCGGAGCCGGGTCGTATCTGGTCGCGGCCGGGATATTTGTAGCCCTGTCGGCCTGCGCGTCGGGCACTTACCTGCTGAACGACCTTCTCGATCTTCCCGAGGACCGTCGCCACCCGAGCAAGCGCCACCGTCCCCTGGCGGCGGGAAAGGTACCGCTGCTGCCGATGATGGGCCTCGGCGCGGCGCTGGCGGCGGGCGGGCTTGCCATGGCCTTCCATCTCCCGCGCGCGGAGGGGGGATTATGCATGCTGCTCTATCTGCTCGGGACCCTGATCTACTCGTTGTCGCTGAAGCGAAAGCTCTTCGTCGACGTCGTCGCGCTCGCCGCGCTCTACATGGTGCGCTTGGTCGCCGGAAGCTTGGCGGTCTCGATCGCGCTGTCGCCCTGGTTTCTATCCTTCTTCATGTTCGCGTTTCTCTCTCTGGCCATCGTCAAGCGCCAGATCGAGCTGCGTGCGTTGCGCGAGTCCGACCGGGCCGACGGACGCGCTTGGCGCGCCGCGGACCTCCCGGTTGCGGCGGCGCTCGGCGCGGCCAGCGGCGTTGCCTCGGTGATCGTCTTCGCCTTGTACATCCAGAGCCCGGAAGTGAGCCTGCGTTACGACCAGCCGGAGTTCCTGTGGCTGATCTGCCCGCTGCTGATCTACTGGCTGGGGCGCATGACGCTGCTCGCCAACCGCGGGGCCGTGGACCATGACCCGGTGGAGTTCACGCTCAAGGACCGCACGAGCTGGCTGACCGGTGTGGGGGTCCTAGCCGCGTTCGCCGCGGCGATATGACGGCTCGTGTGTTCATGCCCCCGGCTATCGCGCTGCGTTACGCAGCATTCGCCGCATTCGCCACCGCGGTCAATGTCGCAACTCAATATGCCAGCGCCACCCTGTACACCGGCCTCCACGAGCTATACGTGGCGATGGCCGTGGGCACGCTCGTGGGGCTTGTCGCCAAGTACATCCTCGACCGGCGCTGGATCTTCCATGACCGACCCGCCTCGCCGGCCGATCACGCGGCCAGATTCACCCTGTACTCGTTGACGGGCGTCCTGACAACCTTGGTCTTCTGGGGGACCGAGCTCGCGTTCGTGGCGCTGGGCGATGCGCCCTGGCTGCGCTACGCCGGCGCCGTTTTCGGTCTCGCCATCGGATACACCGCCAAGTACCGGCTCGACCGGCGCTTCGTGTTCCGGCAATGGGCGACATGAAGCTCTCCGGCTGGGGCCGACATCCGGTGCTCGATTGCCGGGTGGAGCGCCTGCGTGAGCGCGAGGCGCTGCCCGGACTGCTCGGTCGCGGCGACACTCTGATCGCCCGCGGCAACGGCCGCTCCTACGGCGATGCCGCGCTCAATCCGGATCTCACGCTCTCCATGCTGGCGATGGACCGGATGCGGGCGTTCGATGCGAAGACGGGGCTCCTGACCTGCGAGGCCGGCGTGCTGCTAGCCGATATCCTGGACACCTTCGCGCCGCGCGGCTGGTTTCCGCCGGTTGTGCCCGGAACCAAGTTCGTCACGGTCGGCGGCATGATCGCCGCGGACGTGCACGGCAAGAACCATCACCGCGAGGGCGCTTTCGGCGCGCACGTCGAATCGCTGGTACTGGCCGCCGCGGACAGCGAGGTGCGCACCTGCAGCCGTACGGAACACGCCGACCTGTTTCGCGCGACCCTCGGTGGGATGGGCCTGACCGGCGTCATCCTGTCCGCGAGCTTCCGGCTCAAACCGATTGCGACGGCCTTCGTCATGGCACAGACGCTGGCCGGGACCGATCTCGACGAGACGATGGCCTTGTTGGAGGTGTCCGCGGATTGGCCCTACAGCGTGGCGTGGGTCGATTGTCTGGCGCGGGGCGCGAAGTTGGGTCGCGGTCTGATGACGCGCGGCGCATTCATGGAGCCTGGGGCGCTGCCGCCCCGGCTCGCGCGCAACCCCCTGCGCCCGGCGTCGGCGGGCAGGTTGGCCATTCCGGCCGATGCGCCCTCCGTGCTACTCAACCACTACTCGATCAGGCTCTTCAACGCCCTCTACTACCGGCGGGGGCGAACGAGAGCCGGGGCACGGCCGGTCCATTTCGATCCGTTCTTCTTTCCTTTGGACCGAATCGAGGCCTGGAACCGTCTCTACGGGCGGCGAGGATTCGTCCAGTACCAGTGCGTGCTGCCCAAGGACGAAAGCCCGACCGGTATCGCGGCCTTGCTCGAACGGGTTGCCGCGGCCGGGCAGGGCTCGTTCCTCGCGGTGCTCAAGCTGTTCGGCCCCGGTGGCGATGGGCTGTTGTCGTTCCCTATGGAGGGCTACACCCTGGCGCTCGACTTTCCGCTGCGTAAAGGCGTACTGGCGCTGCTCGACGATCTCGATGAAATCACCCACCGGCACGGCGGGCGGGTCTATCTCGCAAAGGACGCCCGGTGCGCACCGGAACGGATGCGCGAGGGCTACCCCTGCCTCGAAGAATTCAAGGCAGTGCGCGCGGAAACAACCAACGCCGGGCGCGGCTTCGCCTCCGCGCTCTCGCGAAGGCTCGAGTTGTGAGCGTCGTGTCAGAAACCGGAAGAAAAATGCAAACCAGAGGGTTCACGCTGTTGGTGGTGGTTCTCGCGGTCTCAGGGGGCGTGCTGGTCTATACACAGGTATTCCCATACGGCGCCCATCTGAACACCGACTCGTTCTCATACCTGTCGGCAGCGCGGAGCTTATTGTCGGGCGAAGGCTATCTTATATTCGGAGGGAGTGGGAGGACTGACCTGTGGCCTCCCATATACCCCGCGCTGCTCGCCTTGGCGAGCCTTGTTTCCGGAATGGACCCGCTGGCTGTCATCGACCCTTTCAACGCCATCATTTTCGGTCTGACGGTCCTCGTTCTCGGAAGATGGCTGAGCTGGCGCCTGGAGCATCGCCCCCTGATGGTATGGGCATGTCTTGCGGCCCTGTTCATCGGGCCGGTGGTTTGGATCGCGACCCACGCACGATCAGAATCGCTCTTCATTTTGTTCACGACTCTGGCGCTGAGTAGTGCAGATAGATTTCTGAAGATATCCGGGGGAGGGGGGGGGCGATCACATTTACTTGCGGCAGCAGTGTGGACCGCGCTGGCGTGCCTGACCCGCTATGCGGGCGTCACGATCGTCGCCGCAGTCGTGCCACTGCTGTTGCTTCAGCGGTCGTATGGACTTCGGGCAAGGTTCGTGCATACGGCCATGTATGCAGTGGTTTCTGTGGCGCCGTTCGCCGCCTGGTTGGTGCGAAACCTTGTGACCACGGGAAATCTTGCGGGGCCGCGTGCTCCTTCGACGGTTTCCCTATGGGAGAATCTTGGGCGTCTGCTCGCAAATATATCTGAGTGGCCTCCGGTATGGATCTTGCTGACGATGGCAGCCGGCTATGTCTTCGTCCGTTGGGTGCGTCGGGAAGATGCGGGGATGGCCATCGGATTCCGCCCATCGGTGGTCGGGGCATTCACCTTCGTCTTCTTCGGCTTCATGCTCTGGACAACGACGACAGTTGCCATAGATCGTTTGGATCAACGACTGCTGTCTCCGGCGTTCATACCGTTGCTTGTGTGCTCCGCGCTGGCTGTGGATCGCTGGTGGTCCAGCTATCGCGACGGACTACGATCGTCGAGACAGACCGCTGGCTTGCTCGGACAGTTACGAATGAGCTGGTGGCCTGCTATCGGCGTGGCAGTGTTGCTCAGCGCCTATGTGATGGCCGAAGGTTCCCACGTGGTCTACAAGAGCCTGCTGAAATCGGGCCGGCCAGCTTCGATAGCCACGCGGCAAGGCATGCTCGAATCGCCGACGTTCCAGTATCTGCGAGCGCATCGACCTCTTGGCTTTGTCGTCTCCAACGCCAACAAGCCATGGTTTCATGGGGGCGCAGACATCTCTTCCGGGACAGAAGTCGTCCGGCTACCGAGACGCAAACAGGATCAGTTTGCGTTATTGCGAAGGGCGGATACCGTCGTCTGGTTTCACGATCTGTTTAGAGGCCGGCTCGACAATGCTCTCCCCTGGCTACGTGGATTGTCGATTCTGGAGAAAGTAGCCGAGCTCGATGATGGCGTCGTCTTCCAGGTCTTGGCCGACCATCGATCAGAAGCGTATGCCCTGCCCCGCGGACATCCTGTCATACGGGGCGATTTCGATGTCTATCTCGAGGAGACCGCACTGACCTACATCGCCGAGCCCTGCCCGCGCTCGGTCACGATGCCCCGTTTCTTCTTCCATCTCTATCCGGTCGATAGAAACGACCTTCCGCCTGAGCGACAGGACCACGGCTTCGACACTCTCGATTTCCCCTTCGATCGATATGGCGTGTGGCTGAACGACAAGTGTTTGGTTCGCCGACCCCTGCCGAACTATGAGATTGCCTCCATCCGCATCGGCCAGTACATATCCGGCGAGGGCCGGATCTGGGAAGGCAGCTTCGACTTTGCGGAGCCGGCGGGCGACGAGGAAAGCTCGCAATGACCGGCGAAGGAAAAACGGCGCTGGGATCCGGCACCACGCATATCGGATGCGCCATCGCGCGCCGGCTGACAAGCAAGCGGTGGCGTGCGTTCGCCGCCCGCCGTGTGGATTTGACCATGACCGCCCCGCTACGCAACGCGCTGTTCGTCCTGTTCATCGGTGGCATCCTGGCCTACGGGGCCGGGTTCGCCTGCTACCTGCTCGCCCGCTTCGATCTCGTCAACCTGCTCGGCGATGTGAATATCGACGACTCTTTCTACTACTTCCAGATCGCCAGGAACCTGGCGGAAGGTAAGTTCTCCACTTTCGACGGTGGCATCAGCCGCACCAACGGCTATCACCCCGTCTGGATGCTGCTTGTCACGCCGTTCTACTGGGTGTTCGACAAGGAAGCGGCGCTGTTCGCCATCAAGGCCTTCGAGATCATGCTGATCGCCGGTGGCGTTGTCTTCATCGTCGTAGCGGCGCGGTTGGCGCGCCTGCCTTGGGTGCTGCTGTTCGCCGCGTTGCCGGTGTTATATCAAAGTCGCGGTACCTGGATGGGGATGGAGGCATCCGCGGGGCTGTTCATGCTGGGTTTGTTGTTTCTGGCCCTGTGCCTGTACGCGCGCAATCCGGTACGCTGGCGCTGGGCGCTGGCCACGCTTGCCTTCGCCCTGCCGTGGGTGCGTCTGGAGTACATCGCCATATCCCTGGCGACCACCGGCGCGCTGTACGTTATCGAATGGTCTTGGCGGGAGCGGTCGTTCGGCACATCCCGGAGAGAGCGGGTCCGTTCCGTATTGGCGGCCGATGCCGTCATTCCATTGCTCGGTGCTCTCGCCGGCATCCTGGTCTATTTCGCCTACAACTGGCTTGTCTTCGGCGGCATGCTGCCGGTAAGCGGCGTGACCAAACACCTCTGGTCGCAAGTCCGGTGGGAACGTGAAGGCGGCTACAGCCTGCCGCGGAACCTCCTGAACATCATGGAAATCCCGGTATTCAGCGGCGGCGCGCTGGCGATGGTGCTGGCGTCCTGCGCCTTCCTCCCGCTGCTTTGGTGGCTTGTCCGCCGTGCACGCAGGCGGGACGACTGGCTGCTGTTGGTTTTTCTGGTGGGCGTGTTCGGCGTGGCGGCGGGCCATCTGGCCAAGTTCGCGCAGACCGTACTTGTCGTGCATCCTGCCTTCGCGGGCTACAGTTGGTATTTCGTCCCGGCCTATCTGACACTGGCGCTGTTCGTGCCTGTCGGATGTTACGTGGCGATCCGCCTGGTTCTTCTCTTTGTCAGTCCCAAAACGCGCCGCGTCGCCGTGCTCCTGAGCCGGGGGATCATCGGCGTCGGCATAGCCATCCTGTTCATCAGGACAGACTTCACTCATCCATTCCGGTACGTAGACCACGCCAACCCGAACAGCTGGAAGTTATTCTCCTACTTAAGCGCGCAGGTCATGAACCGCACTCTTCCCGAAGGCAGCGTGGTCGGGTCGTGGGACGCCGGCGTCGTCGGTTACTTCTCACGCTTTCCGGTGGTGAATCTCGATGGTCTGGTCAACTCGTACGAGTATCTGCACGGATACCGTGACGCGGGTCGGAAAACAGGATGGACATACAAAAACAAACATGCAAACGCCGAATCGCCGTTCGAAAAGTTCGGCATCACGCACTTCGCCAATATAGAGCCTATCGATAGGAAGATCGATGCGTCGATATATGAGAGCGCGTTAATTGCAGGTGCCCGCACGAAGAACAAGAAGGAGGTATCGTTTCGAGTTTGGTCCGCTGCGCCACTGGGCGATTTTGACGCCGCTGCCTGGTTTTGGGAAAAAATGGAGCCTCACTTCGACTACCGGTCGGGTGATGCCGGGCTTATCGTAAACGGCCGGACGGTGCAGGCGTTCGCCAGGAAATGTCCATCGGACGAGGAGATCGTGTGGTCCTGGAATGGGTCGGAAGGCAAGGCGTTCGTCGGCCCCTCGGGGCGGTGGAGGAATACGCAAACCGGGTTATGCGTAGCCGCCGCAGTGCTGCCCCACACCTCAGATCCCCCGATGCGGCTTGAGCCAATGACAGCGAGCGATTACCTGGCGGAGCTGATCAAGGATCGCCAACCGGTCATCCGCTCGAATTATGACGTGTATCTTGTCGACGACAGCCTCCTCTACGTCAGGTATCAGTGCGAGGCGGCGGACACCCAGGCGCGCTTCTTCCTGCATGTCACGCCCGCCCGCCGGTTTGATTTATCCGTCCGGCACTGGTCGTATGGCTACGACAACCTGAACTTCGATTTCAAGGACCGTGGTGTCGTCTTCGACGGCAAGTGCATGGCGGTGCGCGATGCGCCGGACTACGCCATTGCCGGTATTCATACCGGACAATTCACGTCGGCGGGGCGCGTTTGGCAGGGGGAATATCACCGTGATGCGTCGCATCGATAACATGATGACGGAGTGGTCGACCGGGCTGCAAAGGTCGCCAATATTCCTGATATCGCTCTGCCTGCCATGGCTGGTTCTGCTTGGATGGCTCGCCGCTGTCGCATGGTTCCTGTGCGATGACGCCTTCATCAGCTTCCGCCACGTCCGCAACCTGCTGGAAGGCCACGGCCTGGTCTTCAATCCCGGCGAGTACGTCGAGGGCTACACCAACTTCCTGTGGGTGCTGGAGTTGGCGGCGATATGGAGACTGTCGGGCATCCCACCGGAACAGGCGGCAACCTGGCTGTCCGTCGTCTGCATCGTCGGGACTATCGCGGCGATGCTGTGGTGGGTCATGCGCCTGCCGGGGGTGCGCCATCGTGGTCTGGTCGCGTGGATGGCCCTCGGTTTGCTGTGCTCCAGCGCCACCTTCGCGGTGTGGACCTCCGGCGGTGGGCTGGAAACGCGGCAGTTCACCTTCTTCACCGTCCTGGCCGTGGTTTGCCTGAGCCTGTATCGTGACCGTCGTCGGGGTTTGGCGATAGCTTCACTGAACCTGGCGCTGGCTGCCTACACCCGGCCCGAAGGGCTGTTGATCGGCGCCCTGTGCATCGGCTGGTTCGTGGTTCAGTTGATGGTGGACGCCTTGCCTGAGCGGCCGGCAGGCGAACGTCTCCGGCCGGATTGGCGGCGCTTGGCGTGGCTGGCGATGCCCTTCGCAGCGCTGGTTGCCGCCCACTACCTGTTCCGCTATGGCTACTATGGCGAGTGGCTACCCAACACCTACTACGCCAAGCACGTGCGACCCTGGTACGAGTCCGGGTTCCGCCACCTGTGGGCAGCGGCGTTGGAGACCGGCCTGTACCTGCTGCTCCCTCTGGCCGCCGTCGCCATGCGGCATCATTGGCGCTCGCGCCGCGACGGAACCTTCGCGCTGGTCCTACTCCTGGTCGGCGTCCACCTAGCCTATGTGATGCGGGTCGGCGGCGATCACTTCGAGTACCGTCCGCTGGACTTCTACTGGCCGCTGCTGGCCGTCCCCGCCGCTCTGGGCATCGTCCATCTCGGCTCGCGCCTTGCCGCCCGGCGTTGGCGGCCTCCCGCGTTGGGCTGGATGGGCGCTCGAACCCTCGCGGTCGCTCTCTTCGTGCCGGTGCTGTTCTACACCAGCGCCATTCAGGGCACGCTGCTGTTCGCGTGCGCCGCGATCCGCGAACGCATCTCCAATCTCTATATAGAACTCGACCACGACAATGCCGGGTGGCTGCTTGCCGCGCCCGCAATGCCGATGCTGGTCGCCATCTCCAACGACCTGCGTCGCCTCTCTGCCCCACAGCTCGTCGCTTCACCCTTCACGGAGCACCGCGAGTTCGCCCGCCAGCAACTACAAAGCTGGAACGCCTACGAGAACATGCAGCGAGGCGTGATCCCCGATGACGCGCTAATGGTTGGCGGTGCGCTCGGTATCCGCTTCTATTATCTTCCCGATCTGAAGGTCATCGATAGACATGGCTTGGCCGATGCCACGGTGGCCCGCAACCCGGTCACCAGACCCAATCGCGAACGTGTCATCGCCCATGATCGTTGGCCACCGCCTGGATATATCGAAGAGCGCGGAGTCAACTTCACCATACGTCCTCCCGAATCCAGCGTATCCGCAGCACTCGTCCGCGCGCGCTACGCCGTGAAGGTCGGTGCCGATCTGTGGATGCCCTTCGATTCCCCGGACGAACAGCGGGTGCTCGAGCGTTTTGGCGACCGCGACCTGCGTAAGCGAGAGGAAAATGCGCCAAGGTTGCGACCGCCCGGACTCGAACCGGTGATCCGCTCGAACTTCGACGTCTATTTCACCGGGAAGTCGCTCGTCTACGAAAAGCAGTCGTGCCGCTATCCGACAGATGTCGAGGCACCCTTCTTCGTGCATGTGTTCCCGATGGACCGCAACGACCTGCCCGATCGCCGCAGGCAGTCCCAATTCGACAATCTCGATTTCAGATTTCAAAGCATCGGCCAGGAAGTCGGGGGAACATGCTTCGCCATCAGGCATCTGCCGAAATACCCCATCGCCACCATCCGCACCGGGCAGTACACCGGCGGGGGACGGGTCTGGGAAGGCAGCTTCGATATTGCCGGGCAGGCGCACGGCGGGGAGATTGCGCCATGACAGACAGGTGCGAAACGGCGCTGGTGCTCGGCGCCACGTCGGATATCGGCCGTGCCATCGCGTTGTGAAGGATGCAAGAGTACCGGGAGAATTGTAGATGGAAATTGGATTGCGCGACCTGCGACCGTCCTATGACCTGATCGTCATAGGCTCAGGTCCGGCCGGATTGACTCTGGCGCACAAATACGAAGAACGTACCGGCAATAGCGTCCTGATTCTGGAAAGCGGCGGTCGCTCGGAAACCGGCAGCGACAATGCACGAGAATTATCCCTGGTGGATGCGACTGGCGATTTGTCCGCAACCAGTTACGCTTTTCACAATCAGCGGGTCTTCGGCGGCACCTCCACCGTTTGGAATGGCTGGTGTCAGGTTCTGGAAAAACGCGCCTTCCTGAATGACGAATGGCCTTTTCCTTATGACGACCTCTATGTGTATTATCCGCAAGCCGCCGACATCCTGGATGTGCCGGAGGCAGTCCACAGAAATCCGGAAACACCCTTCCCCGACAATGCCAACGTTATCTACAGGCCATACTATTTCAGCCCGCCGACGCGCTTTAACGTTGCGTTCGACGAATGGGTAAGCAGCAACGCGAATGTTGACGTACTATTCAATCATTCGGTAACGAGAATCAACATCAGGGGGGACGCTGCCTCAAGTGTTGCCCTGCTGGAATCATCCGAAAACCGATCGACTTCGGCAGAGGCGTTCGGAAATAAAATTGCGCTCGCGGCCGGCGGCGTCCAGAATGCCCGCTTGCTGCAACTTTCCCTGCCCAAGGACAATAAACTCCCTGTTGGGCAGTACTTTTGCGAGCATCCGCATCTGTATGAATACGTTGACTTGGTGCTGGATGAACTGAAGCTCCAACAGGTGAAGGACAAATACACGCCAAAGATCGTTCACGCCATTGCATTGTCGTCCGAGTTCTGCAACGAACATTCTTTGGCGTCCGCGACTTTCCAGGTACGCCATACTGAAAGTACCACGCACAATATTCTCGGCCGCGGCAGGCGTACTATTGCCGGGCGTACACATGTTCGGGCCGAAATGGCGTCGCTTGGGCAAAACCGAATCACGCTGTCCGATAGTCGTCGGGACTTCCTGAACCAACCCGTCGCCCATGTCGGGTTGAAGTTCAATCCCCGGGAGATACGCGCTGCCTGCGACCATCTCAACGCGGAGCTGGTGCGTTCCGGACTTGGCCGAATGGGTATTCGGCCTGAGAAATTCAACATCGCAGGAGGAGGACACATGATGGGATCGACACGAATGGGCGACGATCCGGGCAATTCGGTCACCGACGCCCAGGGCCGCGTACATGGAATGGAGAATCTGTATGTTGCGGGGTCTTCGTTGTTCCCGTCGGCGGCAGCGGCCAACCCGACGCTTACTATTGTAGCCCTGTCTCTGCGCCTGGCTGACTACCTGAGCAGGAGACAATAACATGCAACGGCGCGGTTTTCTCTTGAGTATCGGCCTCTTAGTCGCGGCATTGATTGGCGGCGGCAGATGGTTATTCGGCAACCGCTTCCACTGTCGAACCGACATTTCGTATGCGGAACTTCCGCAACACCTACAAGCTCTCTCGAATCAGAATTTCGCCAGCGCATTTTCCAATCTGTCAACGGACGAGATCATCAAGGAATTGTGCGACAGAGACGTCTACGACGCCGATGGGTTCCATATCCAACGAGTCCGCGATAACGCGGTTGACGAACCTCTGAGAGAATTTGCCAAATTCTCCTACACCGAATCCGAGCTTCTGCTGTATGCCATGGTCGCGCGTCTGCATGCGCAAGGCGGATAGGGGCAATATGACGCTGATGCACACCGCCACCTCCGCTATCAGGCGCACCATCATGCGCCTGCTGACCGGCAAGCGGTGGCGTGCGTTCGCCGCCCGCCGTGTGGATTTGACCATGACCGCCCCGCTACGCAACGCGCTGTTCGTCCTGTTCATCGGTGGCATCCTGGCCTACGGGGCCGGGTTCGCCTGCTACCTGCTCGCCCGCTTCGATCTCGTCAACCTGCTCGGCGATGTGAATATCGACGACTCTTTCTACTACTTCCAGATCGCCAGGAACCTAGCCGAGGGGAAGTTCTCCACCTTCGACGGCGGCATCAGCCGCACCAACGGCTATCACCCCGTCTGGATGCTGCTTGTCACGCCGTTCTACTGGGTGTTCGACAAGGAAGCGGCGCTGTTCGCCATCAAGGCCTTCGAGATCATGCTGATCGCCGGTGGCGTTGTCTTCATCGTCGTAGCGGCGCGGTTGGCGCGCCTGCCGTGGGTGTTGCTGTTCGCCGCGCTGCCGGCGCTATATCGAAATCACGGCGCCTGGGTGGGGATGGAGGCATCCGCGGGGCTGTTCATGCTGGGCTTGCTGTTCCTGGCCCTGTGCCTGTACGCGCGCAATCCGGCACGCTGGCGCTGGGCGCTGGCCACGGTCGTCTTCGCCCTGCCGTGGGTGCGTCTGGAGTACATCGCCATATCCCTGGTGGCCACCGGCGCGCTGTGCGTTATCGAATGGTCTTGGCGGGAGCGGGCGCCCGGCGCATCCCGGAGAGAGCAAGTCCGTTCCGTATTGGCGGCCGATGCCGTCATTCCATTGCTCGGCGCTCTCGCCGGCATCCTGGTCTATTTCGCCTACAACTGGCTTGTCTTCGGCGGCATGCTGCCGGTAAGCGGCGTGACCAAACACCTCTGGTCGCAAGTCCGGTGGGAACGTGAAGGCGGCTACAGCCTGCCGCGGAACCTCCTGAACATCATGGAAATCCCGGTATTCAGCGGCGGCGCGCTGGCGATGGTGCTGGCGTCCTGCGCCTTCCTCCCGCTGCTTTGGTGGCTTGTCCGCCGTGCACGCAGGCGGGACGACTGGCTGCTGTTGGTTTTTCTGGTGGGCGTGTTCGGCGTGGCGGCGGGCCATCTGGCCAAGTTCGCGCAGACCGTACTTGTCGTGCATCCTGCCTTCGCGGGCTACAGTTGGTATTTCGTCCCGGCATATCTGACGCTGGCGCTGTTCATTCCTGTTGGATGTTACGTAGCAGTCCGTCTGGTACTTCGCCTTGTCACTCCAAAATCGCGTCGCGTCGCCGTGCTCCTGAGCCGGGGGATCATCGGCGTCGGCATAGCCATCCTGTTCATCAGGACAGACTTCACTTATCCGTTCCGGTATGTAGACGACACCAGCCAAAGTAACTGGGACTGGGAGATGCACTCCTACACGGGCACGCAGGCGATGAACCGCATACTCCCCGAAGGCAGCGTGGTCGGGTCGTGGGACGCCAGCGTCATCGGCTATTTCTCACGCTTTCCGGTGGTGAATCTCGATGGTCTGGTCAACTCGTACGAATATATGCGCAGATACCATGACGCGGGTCGGAAAACAGGATGGACATACAAAAACAAACATGCAAACGCCGAATCGCCGTTCGAAAAGTTCAGCATCACGCACTTCGCCAATATGATGGATCTCGACGAGAAAACTAATAAATTGATATATGAGGGCGTTTCATATGTACGCCCCCGCGCGGGGGCGAAGTTATTTCGAATCTGGTCTGCCGCGCCACTGGGCGATTTTGACGCCGCTGCCTGGTTTTGGGAAAAAATGGAGCCTCACTTCGACTACCGGTCGGGTGACGCCGGGCTTATCGTGAATGGCCGGACGGCGCAGGCGTTCACCAGGAAATGCCCATCGGACGAGGAGATCGTGTGGTCCTGGAATGGGTCGGAAGGCAAGGCGTTTATCGGCCCCTCGGGGCGGTGGAGGAATACGCAAACCGGGTTATGCGTAGCCGCCGCAGTGCTGCCCCACACCTCAGATCCCCCGATGCGGCTTGAGGCAATGACAGCAAGCGATTACTTGGCGGAATTGGTCAGAGTTCACCAACCGGTCATCCGCTCGAATTATGACGTGTATCTTGTCGATGACAGCCTCCTCTACGTCAAGGAGCATTGTAAGGCGGCGGACACCGAGGCGCCCTTCTTCGTGCATGTGTTCCCGATGGACCGCAACGACCTGCCCGATCGCCGCAGGCAGTCCCAATTCGACAATCTCGATTTCAGATTTCAAAGCATCGGCCAGGAAGTCGGGGGAACATGCTTCGCCGTCCGGCATCTGCCGGAGTACCCCGTCGCTGCGATCCGCACCGGACAGTACACCGGCGGGGGACGGGTCTGGGAAGGCAGCTTCGATATTGCCGGGCAGGCGCGCGACGGGGAGGTTGCGCCATGAGCGACAGGCACAAAACGGCACTGGTGATGGGTGCCACCTCGGATATCGGCCGCGCCATCGCGCGCCAACTGGCGCACCGCGGCTATGGGTTACAGCTTACGGCGCGCGACCCCGTGCGACTCGAGCGGGAAGTGCAGGACCTTCAAGTGCATACCGGCAGCGCGGTGACCTCATTGTACTGGGACGCGCTCCGGGACGGTGGCGGCGCCTTGTTCCTTGATACGCTCGACCCCTTGCCCGATGTGGCGGTGTGCGTCGTCGGACTGCTCGGCGACCAGGCGGAGAGCCAGCGGGACGGCGTGGCGGCGGAGCGGGTGATGCGCACCAACTATGTCGGTCCCGCGCTGCTGATGGGGGCGCTCGCCGAGCGCTTCGAGCGGCGCGGCAGCGGCGTCCTGGTCGGCGTCAGCTCGGTGGCGGGCGAACGTGGGCGCGCCGCGAACTATGTCTACGGTTCGGCCAAGGCGGGACTCACCGCGTTCCTGTCCGGGCTGCGCAACCGGTTGGCCTGCTCCGGCATCCACGTGGTGACGGTCAAGCCGGGCTTCGTGCGTACCCGCATGACCGACGGAATGGACCTGCCGGCGCGGCTGACCGCCACGCCCCAGGAGGTGGCCGCTGCGGTCGTCCAAGCGATCCGCCGTCGCCGTGACGTGGTATACGTGCGCCGTGTCTGGCACCCGATCATGTTCCTCCTGCGCACCATCCCTGAATATGTTTTTAAGCGCATGAGGCTTTAGATCGGCCATTTTTTCTAAGCTATATTTGCGGATGCAGGTGATGATGGTGCGAGACCGAGAGCACCCGCTCGGCGGGTTCATCCAGCTCGACGATGCCTCCCTCGGGGCGAGCGTAGCGGCGGCAAGCGCGGACGGAGCGCGCCGGGCAAGACCCCGTTCGTCGCCGCGGTCGAAACCCATGAGTAGGGACATCCGCAGCGGGTGAAGCTCGCCGTGGTCGAGGGCTTCCGTCTCACCGAAATCGCCGCCTGGGCGCAGCAGCACCTGAGTCCGGGCACGCAGGTGCTCTCCGATGGGCTGGCCTGCTTCAATGGCGTGACCGCGGCAGGCTGCGTGCATGAACCGATGGTGACCGGCGGCGGGAAAGCCGCGGTCGAGCGTCCCGAGTTTCGATGGGCGAACACGATTCTCGGCAACATCAAGGCGGCGTTGCGCGGCACCTATCATGCGGTTCGCCCCAAGTATGCGCAGCGCTGTCTGGCGGAGTTCGAGTACCGGTTCAATCGTCGCTTCGACCTGCCCGAGATCATCCCCAGACTGCTCTACGTGGCGCTGCGGACGCCGCCGATGCCGGAACGGCTGCTCAAGTTGCGCTTGGCTGGAGTGGTAATCAGGAAACTCGATGCCTCGACCAACGCAATGCCGGCCCCAAGCCCGGGAGGATCTTGCGCACCGCGGGTGGCAGGGCCAAGGCATCCGATCCAACGATGCCGAGCCGCAAGCAGGCTGGCAGGTTGCCGCGGCGGTTCAGGCGTCAAGGCACTATCGCCTCGGCCTCCACTTCTATCCGCCATTCCGGGTCGATGAGCGCTGCCACGCCGACCAGAGTGGCGACCGGAGCGACGGTGCCGAACACCTCGCCATGCACCGCGGCCACCGCCTGCCAGTCGTTGATGCGGATGAGGTACATGCGAGTGCGCACCACGTCGTCCAAGGCGCCGCCCAGTTCCGCCAGCGCCCGTTCGACGATCTCGAAACAACGTCGCGCCTGTCCGGCTGGATCGCCGGGGCAGACCGTGGCGCCGTCGTCGCCCACCGGCGCGGTGCCGGCGACGAGAATGCGATCGCCGACGCGCCGGGCGCGGCAGAAGCCGAACAGGGCTTCGTAGGGGCTGGCGGAACGGACTGTCGCGGGTCGCTCTGCGTCCGCCGACCTTGGCGCTGGCGTCATACCGCCAGCATATCCATGAATTCGTTGACCGCAGTTGCCTGAAGCGTCGGGCCGTCCAGGCACAGATCGCGGATGCGAGTCGCCTGGGTGGCGGGGAAGCGGGTGGCGAGGTTGCGCTCGAACTTGGCCGCCAGCAGCGGCAAGCCCTCGGCGCGCCGACGACGATGGCCGATGGGGTACTCCACCGCCACCTTGTCCGTGCTCGAACCGTCCTTGAAGAACACCTGCACAGCGTTGGCGATGCTGCGCTTGTCCGGCTCGTGGTATTCGCGGCTGTAGCGCGGTTCCTCCTGCACTTGCATGAGGTCGCGCAGTCGGTCGATGCGCGGATCGGCGGCGGCGTCATTCTCGTAGTCGTCGGCGGTCAGATCGCCCTTGAGAAGCCCCACTGCGGTCATGTATTGCAGACAGTGGTCGCGGTCGGCGGGATTGTTCAGCGCCCCGCTCTTGCTGATGATGCGGATGGCGGATTCGTGAGTATTGAGCACGATCCGCTCGATATCGTCGAGGCGACCAGTTACTTCGGGGTGCAATTGCACCGCTGCTTCCACCGCGGTCTGAGCATGGAACTCGGCGGGAAAGGATATCTTGAACAGCACGTTCTCCATGACGTAGCTGCCGTAGGGACGCTGGAAGCGGAACTTCTGGCCTCCGAAGGCTACATCGTAGAAGCCCCAGGTGGGGGCCGTGAGGGCGCTGGGATAGCCGATCTCGCCTTTCAGCACCAGCAGCGCCAGCCGCACGGCACGGCTGGCGGCATCGCCGGCGGCCCAGGACTTGCGCGGCCCGGCGTTGGGCGCGTGCCGGTAGGTGCGCAGCGCCGAGCCATCGATGAAGGCGTGGGAGAGGGCGTCGACCACCTGCCCATGGCTGCCGCCGAGCAGGCGCGTCACCACCGCAGCGGAGGCGACGCGCACCAGCAGCACATGGTCCAGGCCGACCCGATTGAAGCTGTTTTCCAGCGCCAGACAGCCTTGGATCTCGTGCGCCTGGATCATCGCCGACAACACGTCGCGCATGGCGAGCGGCGCTCGTCCGTGGGCGACCGCCCGCCGGCTGGCATAATCCGCAACGGCGAGGATGCCGCCGAGGTTGTCCGACGGATGGCCCCACTCCGCGGCCAGCCAAGTGTCGTTGAAGTCCAGCCAGCGGATGATGCAGCCGATGTCCCAGGCGGCCTTGACGGGGTCCAGCTCAAACTGGGTACCGGGAACGCGGGCGCCGCCTGGCACTACGGTTCCGGGAACCATCGGCCCCAAGTGCTTGGCGCATTCCGGAAAGCGCAAGGCCAGGAAACCGCAGCCCAAGGTGTCCATCAGGCAATGGCGGGCGGTGTCGTAGGCCTCGGCGCTATCTATCTTGCCGCCGACGACGTAATCGGCGATGGCGACGAGTTCCGCGTCCGGCTCGGGCAGGATATTGGCGTCTGCGTTTTTTTTGCGAGGGGTTCCCCCCTCTCGCTTGCGAGAGGCGCTCGCCTGCTCCCCGCTCACGGCTTCAGCGATCCGCCAGCGCCGGGAACGCCCGGGGCGTAGGGCCGATGTAGTCGGCGCTTGGCCGGATGATGCGGTTGTCGACTCGCTGTTCCATGACGTGGGCGGTCCACCCCGATACCCGGGAGCAGACGAAGATGGGCGTGAACAGCTTGGTGGGAATGCCCATGAAGCGGTAGGCGGGAGCGTGGAAGAAGTCCGCATTGGCGAACAGCGCCTTCTCGTCCCACATCACCTTCTCGACAGCGCAGGAGATCGGGTAGAGCGTCCGATCGCCCACTTCCTCGGCAAGCCGTTCGGCCCAGCTCTTGATGATGGTGTTGCGGGGATCGGAGGTGCGGTAGATGGCGTGGCCGAAACCCATGACCACCTGCTTGCGTTCGAGCAGGCTGCGCACCGCGTCCGCGGCCGCCGCCGGCGTATCGAACTGCTCGATCAACGCCATCGCGGCCTCGTTGGCGCCGCCGTGCAGCGGACCGCGCAGAGAGCCGATGGCACCAGTGACGCAAGAGTGCATGTCCGACAGCGTCGACGCGCACACCCGAGCGGTGAAGGTGGAAGCGTTGAACTCGTGCTCGGCGTAGAGAATCAGCGACACGTCCAGGACGCGCCGGAACAGTTCGCTGGGCGACTCGCCCTTGAGGGTTGCCAGAAAGTGGCCGGCCAGGGAGTCCTCGTTGGTATCGACGTCGATGCGCACGCCGTCGTGGCTGAAGCGATACCAGTAGTTGACGATGGAGGGCAAGGCCCCGAGCAGGCGGTCGGCCACCTGCTGCTGATTGGTGAAGTCGCCCTCCGGCTCCAAGTTGCCGAGCATGGAGCAGCCGGTGCGCAGGACGTCCATGGGATGGGCGCTTGCCGGGATGCGCTCCAGCACTTCCTTCAGCGCCGTCGGCAGGCCGCGCAGACCCTTAAGCCTGGCGCGATAGGCATCGAGAGCGGCGGCGTTCGGCAACTCGCCGTGGAAGACGAGGTAGGCGACCTCCTCGAAGGACGCGCCCGCCGCCAAATCCGAAATATCGTAGCCGCGGTAGGTCAGGCCGGTGCCGGTCTTGCCCACGGTACACAGCGCCGTCTGCCCGGCGCTCTGGCCGCGCAAGCCGGCGCCGCCGAGTTTCTTGTCAACCATCTTGTCGCTCTGCTCCGTAATCCGTGCCCTGGTCCGCGTCGGCGGCGAACAGCCGATCGAGCTTCTCCTCGAAGTCGCGGTAGCCCAGCACCTCGTACAGTTCGTCGCGCGTCTGCATGGCACCGACGACGCTTTGCTGGGTACCCTCGGCGCGAATGGCGCGGTAGACGTTCAGTGCCGCCAAGCTCATCGCCCGGAACGCCGACAGCGGGTACAGCGCCATGCTAACACCAACGCGGCGCAGATCGTCGAGGGAGTAGAGCGGGGTCTTGCCGAATTCGGTGAGATTGGCCAGCACCGGCACGCCGACCGCGCCGGTGACGCGAGCGTACATGTCGAGCTCGGTCATCGCCTCGGCGAAGATGGCGTCGGCGCCCGCTTCCTCGAACCGTCCTGCCCGCTCCACCGCGGCGTCGAGCCCTGCCACGGCCAGCGCGTCCGTGCGCGCCATGACGACGAAGGCGTCGTCGGTCTTGGCGTCCACCGCGGCCTTGATGCGATCGCACATCTCGCCGACGGCGACGATGGCCTTGTTGGGCCGATGGCCGCAGCGCTTGGCGGCCACCTGATCCTCGATATGCGCGGCACCGGCGCCGGCGCGGATCATCTCGCGGATGGCGCGGGCGATGTTGAAGGCGCCGCCCCAGCCGGTGTCGATGTCCACCAGCAGCGGCAGCGACGTGGCGGCGGTGATCCGGCGCACGTCCTCCGACACGTCGTTCAAGGTGGTCATGCCGAGATCGGGCAGGCCGTAGGAGGCGTTGGCGACGCCGCCGCCGCTGACGTACAGCGCTCGATAGCCGACGCTCTCGGCCAGCAAGGCCGCGTAGGCGTTTACGGCGCCGACGATCTGCAGCGGCGTCTCGTCGGCCAGCGCCTGCCGGAAGCGTTTGCCGGGCGTGCTCATGGGGCCTCCTGGTGTCGTTCGAGGACTGCGCCGAGTTCCTGGTAGCCGTTGACGGCCTCGAACGCGGGATGCTGTTCGAGAACGCCCGGCGGGGCGTTGAAGAAGATGCCCGCGTCGGCTTCGTCGAGCATGCCGATGTCGTTGAAGGAGTCGCCGGCGGCGATCACCCGGTAGTTCATGGCGTGGAAGGCGCGCACCGCCTGGCGTTTCGGGTCCTGCTGCCGCAGCCGGTAGCCGACGATGCGATCGCCATCGACGGCCAGCCGGTGGCAGAGCAGCAGCGGCTGGCTCAGCTTCGCCATCAGCGGCATGGCGAACTCGTAGAACGTGTCCGACAGGATGGCCACCTGGAAGCGTCGTCGCGCCCAGGCCAGGAAGTCGGCGGCGTCGGGCAGGGGATCGAGGCCGGCGATAACGTCGCGAATGGCGTCCAGGCCGAGATCGCGCTCCGCCAGGATGCCGAGACGCATGCGCATGAGGTCGTCGTAGACGGGGATGTCGCGCGTGGTCTTGGCGAGCGCCTGGATGCCCGTGCTGCGGGCCACCGCCTGCCAGATCTCGGGCACCAGCACACCTTCGAGATCGAGACACAGCATGTTCAACGCCAACCCTCCCCAACGGCTCGACGGCAGCCGCGCAGTCTACTGCTTTCCGGCGACTAGTCGGGACGCCGGGGTTGCCGCTCCTTGCGCAGCTCTGCTTCCAGCCGCGCAACTCGCGCTTCGGCGGCCTCGCGAGCGCGTTCCGATTCCGCGTGGGTGAGAAGCTCGCGCCCGGTGGCCGGATCGCATATCCGCAACTCCAGGCCTCGCAGCCGGAAGTGCAGACCAAGGGATTCGCTATGCACTCCCGGCAGGCCGTCCGCAGCCGGCGTCGGCGCGATGGGCCGGTAGCTGCCGTCGCGCAGGCGAAAGCCCTGCAATGCCGGCTGCAAGTACTCCTGGCGCGGATCGTATTGGAAGTACTCGGCAACGCCCCATTGGGCATAGAGGAGGCGCTTGCTGCCCTGATCCTCCTTGCGGGTGCTCTCGGACGTGATCTCCAGCACGAAGGCCGGCGTGGCCTCCTCCCACAGCAGATAGCGGTCCCGCCGATGGTTCGGCACGCCGAACGCCACGAACACGTCGGGCGCGACATGCCGGCGCCGGTTGCCGGGAACGTAGTGGACCAGCAGGTTGGCGCCGACATAGGCGTCCGGCCGGTGGGCGTAGAACGCCTTGAAGCCATGAGCCACATAGGTGACGCGGTCGAAATGCAGATCGGTCTCCGCCACGGGCTTGCCATCCGAAGTCGGGTAGTCGACGACCACGGCGGCGGTGCGGGAGAGAACGGCTTCGCTCATCGGCAAGTCCTCGGCGACGACGGCGCGCATCCTTGGGGCAGCGATCTTTGCCACCATAGCACAGCCATCCGCGCAACCCAATGCGCCTCCGGTGCGGGACGCTCCAACCTTGGTCGCGACCGTGGTCGGTGAATTGCGGCCATTATCGAGAGCGCAGCATGGAGACGATATGGGCGATGTCTGAAAATACCGTAGGAAAATGCCGCTTCGAGTGCCGTTTGCCGGGAAATAGCCAAGGCGGCGATGTCATTACGATATGACTAGACGTTATTTTCTCGCGTCTCGCCATGCTGCTAGGGTGCCCGCTTCCTGACGGATCTGCGTGGGAACGACATGGCCGAACCGCTTGCCCGCAGCTGGGCGGAGCCCGAAGCGACGCCGGAGGAACAGGCCCTGGCGGTGCTCGAAGACGCCTTCGCCGAGTTCGACCGCATCGCCATCTCCTTCAGCGGCGCGGAAGACGTGGTGCTGATCGATCTCGCCGCCCGCATCCGTGCCGGCGTACCGGTGTTCAGCCTGGATACCGGACGGCTGCACCCGCAGACCCATCGGTTCCTGGAGACGGTGCGCAAGCACTACGGCATCGCCATCGAGGCGCTGTCGCCGGACGCCGACGAGGTGGCCAAGCTGGTGCGCGACAAGGGCCTGTTCAGCTTCTATCGAGACGGCCACGGCGAGTGCTGCGCCATCCGCAAGATCCAGCCGCTGCGCCGCAAGCTCATGCGCCTGGACGCTTGGATTACCGGCCAGCGCGCCGATCAGAGCGTCACTCGCAGCGATCTGCCCGTGGCGCAGGACGACTTGGCGTTCTCCACCGCGCAGCACCCGATCGTCAAGTTCAATCCCCTGGCCGCATGGACCGGCACCGATGTCTGGGACTACATCCGCCGGCGCGAAGTGCCCTACAACCCCTTGCACGACCAGGGCTTCCGCTCCATCGGCTGCGAACCCTGCACCCGGCCTGTCGGTCCCCACCAGCACGAGCGAGAGGGACGCTGGTGGTGGGAGAACGCCGCCGACAAGGAATGCGGCCTGCATGCCCAGAACGTCGCCGCGCCCATCCGCCGGGCGGACTTGCCCGTGCAGCGCATCCCGACCCGCATGACGGGGCGTTGACCGCCCATGCGCATCACCTTCGTCAAGAAGATTCTCGCCAACGGCCAGCCTTGCGCGAAATGCGCCGACGTGGAGCGGCGCCTGACGGCATCCGGCCAGATGGCGCGGATCGACCGCGTGGTGGTGGCCGACGAGCGCGATCCCCAGTCCGAAGGCATGCGCCTGGCAGCCCGGTACGCCATTGCCGCGGCGCCGTTCTTCGTCGTTGAAGACGGCGACGCGACCACCATCCACACCGTTTATCTGAAGTTCTCGAAGGAGATCTTCGGACGCCGTGCCGAAGCCGTGGCCGAGGCCCAGGAGATGCTTCGCGCCAATCCCGATCTGGACCTGATCTGATCCGACCGCGCTAGCGTTCCGGCAGCTCGATCCCCTCGAACAGCTCCGCCCGGGCCGCCGGCGTGGACGCCGCCAGTGCCAGCCGGATGAGTTCCGGTGTCAGGTGCGGCGCGAACAGGCCCACGAAATCGATCATGAACTGGCGCATGAACGTGCCCTTGCGGCAGCCGATGTAGGTGGTGCTGGGGTAGAACAGATCGCCGGCGTCGATGGCTGCCAAGTCGTGGTCCGTCTCGGGATCGTAGGCCATGCGGGCGATGATGCCGACGCCGAAGCCGAGACGAACGTAGGTCTTGATAACGTCGGTGTCCACTGCCGAGAGGGCGATGTTGAAGGGGCTGTCCTCCAGGTTTTCCTGCGCCTCCTCGCCATTGCGAGCCACTGGCAGGCGCTCCCGAAAGCCGGCGTCGTAGGTGACGATGGGATGCGCTTCGAGATCCGCCAAGGTCAGCGATTCGCGCTCAGCCAACTCGTGGTCCCGCGGCGTCACCACGCAGCGGTTCCAGCGGTAGCAGGGCATCATCACCAGTTCCGAGTAGCGATCCATCACCTCTGGAGCGATGGCGAAGTCCACCACGCCGGACGAGGCCAGTGCGCCGATCTGCTCGGTGGTGCCTTGACGCATGTGCAGGCTCACCTCCGGATAGACATCGCGCAGCAGCGGCAGAACCGCCGGCAGGGCGTAGCGTACCTGGGTGTGGGTGGTAGCGATGGATAGTGTGCCGCGAGTCTCGTTGCGGTACTCCTCGGCCACGGTACGGATGCTTTCCACATGGCGCATGATCTCGCCCACCTTGTCGAGAATGATCTCGCCGGCCGTGGTTACCCGGGCCAGATGCTTGCCGCTGCGGGCGAAGATCTCCACGCCCAGTTCGTCCTCCAAAAGGCGGATTTGCTTGCTGATGCCAGGCTGGGAGGTATGGAGATCGGAAGCCGTCGCCGAGATGTTGAGGTCGTGGCGCACGACCTCCCAGATGTAGCGAAGCTGGTGGAGCTTCATGGCTTGGCTCTCGTTATTCCCGAAAGGAATATTAACGAGAGCCGTTATGCTTATGTCGCTTATTTGCTTGGGCAGGATTTCCCCTGCTCCGCCGGCTCGTTGCGCACCCCGTGGGGCACATGGCCGGTGGCGACGTGGCGGCTGGCGGCGCCGCAGTTGCTGGCCTGGTCGTCGAAGAAGACGTCCGCCTCGTAGGCGAGCAGAAACGCGGCCTTGTCGCGGCCGCCGAGGAACAGGCTTTCGTCGAGGCGGATGTCCCAGGCGCGCAAGGTCTTGATCACGCGCTCGTGAGCCGGAGCGCCGCGAGCGGTGACCAAGGCCGTGCGGATCGGGCAGTGGTCGCCGTCGAACTCTCTCTGCAAGCGGTGCAGGCCCTCCAGGAAGGGCTTGAACGGCCCTCCCTGCAGCGGACGATCGGCGGCTTCGGCCTCGGATTCGACGAACGCTTCAAGGCCGCGCTCCTGATAGATGCGCTCGGCTTGGTCGGAGAACAGCACCGCGTCGCCGTCGAAGGCTATCCTCAGCGAACCAGTGGCATTGGTCGTCTCGACGCCATCGGCGGACTTGCGCGAGGCCAGCAGCGTCGCCGCGGCGATGCCGCTGTCCAAGGCGTGCCCCACGTCCTCCGGCTCGGTGGACAGGAACAGATCGCAGCCGAAGGCTTCGGCATAGCGGTAGGGGCTGGCACCCGAGGAGAAGGCGGCGCACACGATATCCAGTTCGTGGGCGTGGATGGAGTTGAAGACCCGCAGCCCAGTATCCGCCGAATTGCGCGACAGCAGGATGATGTCCACTCGACGCTGGTCGAGGAGTTTGTTGATATGCAGCAGCTTGTTGACCAGGGCATAGCCCTCGCCCGGTTCGAGCACCTCGTTCTCGTGGCTGATCTGGTAGCGGCGGTAGGCCTCCAGACCCTGCTTGCGGTAGACCGCGTCCGAGGCATCGAGATCGAACAATGCCCGGGACGAGATGGCGACAGTAAGGAAGGTCTCCGCTTCAGGCATCGAGATCGGGGATCAGCTTGCTTTCGAGTTTAGTGATCGAGTCCTTGAGCTTGAGCTTGCGCTTCTTCAGGCGTTGCAAACGCATGTGGTCCCGGTGATCGGTTTCCACCAAGTGCATGATGACCTCGTCCAGATCGCGATGCTCGATGCGCAATTCTCCAAGCCAGCGGACAATGTCCTGTTGCTCCAAACCCGTCTCCTCCCAGGGAAAAATCGGTTCTTTGCACGTCAGCATCCTCGCCCCCTGCCGGCGATTGCGCTTCGCGAGGCGACCGCGAGACGGCGGCGTCTCCCCTTGCCGCACGTCAAGGCGAGATTGTCGTCAACATTGCCAATGGCGACCGTCCCACGCATCATAGGGGCATTCTCGCCCGGTGCAAGGCATGAGATTGGTACGCTCGACTTCATCCGCCGGCGAAGGTGCCGGAAATCCAATCGCCAGGGCGTCGCTGCGTACGCCGATCAAGCTCTTCACGCGGCCACCGGCGATGCCGGAGCGCCAGGGGGCGCAGGCGGCAACAGCGAGCCTAGTCCACCTGACGGCAGAGACGCGGCCGCGCCATGCTGGTGCGATCGGTGCGAAAATGCTTCGGGTGGAGTCGAATAAGCCCCCGCAGCATGGCTAAGCCGCCGGCCCAGCGTTCCGACATCGCGCGTTTTCTCGCCCGCGCCAGTGCGCCGGCGGCGCATCGCATCCTGTTCGCCCTGGACGCCACCGCCAGCAGGGAACCCACCTGGGATCTCGCCATGAATCTGCACGCCGAACTGTTCCAGGCGGCTGCGGGGTCGTTGGGCGCCAATATGGCCGTGCAGCTGATCTACTACCGGGGCTTCAACGAGTTCCACGCCTCGCCCTGGTCCGCCTCGCCGGCCGAACTGCTCCAGCGCATGACCGGCGTTTCCTGCCACGGCGGGTTGACGCAGATCCAGCGCGTACTGGACCACGCCTTGGCCGAGGCCAAGCGCCAACCGGTGAAAGCTGCGGTATTTATCGGCGACGCCTGCGAGGAACCTTCCGGCGCGTTGGCCGCCGCCGCCGGGCGGCTGGCGCTGTTCAAGCTGCCCTTGTTCGTCTTCCAGGAAGGCGACGATCCCATCGTCTCCCAGGCCTTCCGGGACATCGCCCGCATCACCGGCGGCGCCCATGCGCCGTTCGCGCCGGGCAGCGCCGATCGGCTGCGGGCGCTGTTCGGGGCGGTGGCCCGCTACGCCGCCCAGGGACGCGCTGGCGTTCGCGAACTCGACCACGATGCCGCTCGCAGCCTGCTGGCACAGCTGCCGCCATGATCGTCGTCGTAATCGCCGCCTTGGTCGGCACCCTCGCCTTCGTCATGCTGTGGAAGGAGCTGGCGGCGAAGAATCGGCCTCGCAAGCCGTCCAGCCTCGCCGGGACGGCAGCGGTGGCGCTGATCGCCGCTCTGCTGCTGCTCACGGCCACCGGCCGTCTGCACTGGCTGGCAGCCGTGGCGGCGGCAGCGCTGCCGTTTCTGCGCTGGATGCTCGGCCTGGTGGCCGGGCCGCTAATCGGCAGTCTGCTCCGTTCCGGGCTGAGCTCGAAGATGTTCCAGCAGACGGCAGGGCCGGCCGCCGGCGCTGGCCCGGCAACTTCGTCCGTAGCCACCGACGATCTGAACATGACTCTGGACCACGGCTCCGGCGACATGGACGGCGAAGTGCGAACCGGCCGGTTTGCCGGCCAACGCCTGTCGAATCTGGATCTCGACACACTGAAGACTATGTACGGGGAGCTGGCGGCGGCGGATTCGCGCCAGCTTCTCGGTGCCTATCTGGAGCGCCGCTTTCCCGGCTGGACCGACGCCTCGACGCGCCAGGACGGCGCTCCCGCCAGCCGCGACATGGATGCGAAGCAGGCATTGGCGGTACTCGGTCTCGAAGCCAGCGCCACCAAGCAGGACATCGTCAATGCCCACCGGCGGCTGATGCAGAAGCTGCATCCGGATCGCGGCGGCACGGACTATCTGGCAGCCACTTTGAATCTCGCCAAGAAGGTGCTGTTGGAGAACCGTTAGCCGGCGGCGTTCAGGCCGCGCATGACAGCGCGGGCTTCCTCTTCCAAGGCCAGCAGGCGTTTGACCCAGTCGTCCATGCGGACGAAGTCCTCGTCGCCGATGTCGAAGGCGCGAGCGACCTCCTTCAGCAGGCACTCCTCCTCGATCTCGAAGGCGCCATCGACGTAGGAAAGGCGCAGCAGGTTGAGGATGGCGACAACCCGCGCCCGGCGCGAATCGAAGATCTCGCCGATGCCGTCGAGTTCCAGGTAGTCGGAGATCACATCCGGTTTCAGCGCCATCTCGCGCTTGAACTCGTCCATCATGTCCTCCTCGTTGGGATCGAGGAGGCCGTCGGAAACAACGACGTCGTGCGCCAGTCCCAGCAGCGCATCGCGCTGTTGTTCGGTGAGCGACGACAGCCACACGGCGCGACGCCGCCCTACGGGACGACCAACGCCACGAAACTGGCGACCATGATGGCGACGGCCAGCCAGCCAACGCCGAGGAAGAGCTTGACCACGATGCCCTGCTCGAAGAAGTCCTCGATGAGATGCCACATGAGAGCGTACTCCGCGCAACCGGAAGTTGGAAGACTACCATGCGGGCGTGTACTATTCGCGCCCCTTGGACTGAGCATGGATTACTCATGACCATCATCAACCCGAGCTCCGTTCGATTGGCTGTTGCAGCGGCGCTGGCGCTCCCCGTCGCCAGCACTGCAACGGCCGACGAAGATTCTGTCCAGGCCAACGGCGAAATCGAGGAAGTGATCGTCGTAGGTTCGCGCCGCCAGGACCGTTCCGCGGCGGATTCGCCAGTGCCGGTGGACGTCATCGGCAGCGAAGAATTGCGCAATCTCGGCGATGTAGACATGGACTCCCTGCTAGCCGCGGTAGTGCCCTCCTACAACGTCGACACCCAGCCGATCAGCGACGCGGCCACGGTGATGCGCCCGGCCAGTCTACGCAGCCTGCCTTCCGACGCCACGCTGATCCTGGTCAACGGCAAGCGCCGCCATCGCGGCGCGGTGATCTCCTGGCTCGGCGGCGGCATCAGCGACGGCGCCCACGGGCCGGACGTGTCCGCCATCCCGGCCATCGCCTTGGATCGCGTGGAAGTGCTGCGCGATGGCGCCTCTGCCCAGTACGGCTCCGATGCCATCGCCGGCGTCATCAACTTCGTCCTTCGGGAAGACGACCGGGACGGTTCCATGGAAGCCCGCTGGGGGCAGTACTACGAAGGCGACGGCAGTTCCGTCACGGTGGCCGGCAATATCGGCCTGCCGCTGACGGCTGCCGGCTTCCTCAACCTGAGCGGCGAGTTCCGCCAGGCGGATGCGACCAGCCGCAGCATCCAACGCGCCGACGCGCAAGGGCTCATCGATGCCGGCAACACCGCCGTGCGCCAGCCGGCGCAGATCTGGGGCTCGCCCGAGGTGCGCGACGATTTCAAGCTGTTCGCCAATGCCGGCATCGAGGTGGGCGCCGACAGCGAACTCTATGCTTTCGGCAACTGGGCCCAGCGTACCGTCGAGGGCGGATTCTTCTTCCGCAACCCGCACACCCGCGGCGGCGTGTTCGCCGGGCCGGAGGTGGACGGCGGCCCGACGGTCAAAGTGGCCGACCTGAGCTCCGACGGCACGAGCGGCAACTGCCCGGCCATCCCGATCGCGAACAACGTAGCGGATGCCGCTGCCATCGCTGCCGTCGCAGCGGATCCGAACTGCTTCTCCTTCATCGAGCGCTTCCCAGGCGGCTTCACGCCGCAGTTCGGCGGCGATGTAACCGACTTCGGCTTCGCCGTGGGCCTGCGCGGCAACTTGGCGAACGACTGGTTCTACGACTTGAGCGTTGCGACGGGCACCAGCAAGGTCGAGCACTTCATGCACAACACCATCAATCCGCAGCTGGCCCGCCAGGGCGTCAACATCCCCACTACCTACTTCCCTGGCAGCTATACCGAGTCGGACACCGTGTTCGACGCCAATATCAGCAAGCCGCTGGAGATCGGTCTGCCCGGACCGCTGTACCTGGCGCTGGGCTTCGAGTCCCGCACGGAGTCGTTCGAGCGGGGAGCGGGGGACGCCAACTCGCATCTCGTCAACGAGCCGCTGGCCAGGCAGGGCTTCGGCGTTGGCTCGAACGGATTTCCCGGGCTGCCGCCGCGTCACGCTGGCGACGAATCGCGCAGCAGCTACGCCGCCTACGTCGATGTCGAGACCAACTTGACCGAGGCGCTGCTCCTCGGCGGCGCGGTGCGCTTCGAGGACTACGAGGACTTCGGCGACACCTTTGACGGCAAGTTCACCCTGCGCTACCAGTTCACGGACGCCCTGGCCGTTCGCGGCGCCATCAGCACCGGCTTTCGCGCACCTACCGTCGGCCAGTCCACGGTGCGCAATGTCAGCACCGTATTCGGCGCCACCGGCTTGGAAGATCGCGTGACGCTGCCGCCCACGCATCCCATCTCCGTACGGAAAGGCGCCGTCCCGTTGCAGCCGGAGGAGTCGGTCAACACCACCGCGGGGCTGGTTTGGGACATCGGTCTGGCGAACGTCACCCTGGACTACTACAGCATAGCGGTCGAAAAGCGCATCGCGCAGAGTTCCACGTTGGCGTTGACCGGCGACGATATCGCGGCGCTGCTGGCCCAGGGGGTATCGGATGCGAGCAGTTTCGCTTCGGTGCGGTTCTTCACCAACGACTTCGACACCACCAACCGGGGCGTCGATCTGGTAGTAACCGCGCCGGTAGATCTGGGCGCAGGGGACACGACCCTGGTGATCGCCGCCAATCGCAACGACACCAATGTCGATCGGCGCAACCCGGACGTCATCGGCGACGACCGCGTGCAGCGGCTGAGGAGCGCACTGCCGCACAATCGCATCTCGATCACCCTGAGCCACCTCGCCGGCGACTGGCGCTTCCTGGGTCGCGTTCGCCGCTACGGAGAGTTCTACGGTGCGCCCGCGGATGTTGAATCCTGGGAGCGAACGTACGAGCCCCGCTTCCTACTGGACGCCGAAGCCGCCTATTCGGCGAGCGAGACGGTAACCGTCGTGGTTGGCGCTCAGAACCTGTTGGACAAGTATCCGCAGAAGACCACGGAAGGAGCCCAGGACGGCGTGGGCATGCTGTACCCGGAGAACTCTCCCTACGGGTTCAACGGCGGCTTCTACTACCTGCGGGCCATCTGGGACTTCGACTGACGGCTGCCGTTGCCTGTCGTTGCATAGTTGCTGGCGACGGCACCGTTCCTCTGTTGCGAGAAACGCGAACGCTTCGCCATGCCCCGCCGCGGGGCGGCGCCTGCGCGGTCGCATTGTCCCGCGCAGGTTTCTGACCCCGGGGCATCGACCGGGCGAAGCGATTCGAATACCTGCTCGGCCGAGTTGCAGTGCCGCGCACCCGGTCGCAGCCTGCCGTGGCTGTCCACACCGGCCGCCCAACGTGCTAGTTTGCCGCTATGCGGCGAACAGCAGCACAACGAACGAATTGGCTTCGATGGCGCATCCCGCTCTACGGCGCGAGGTTGTGCATGGCCCTGCCCGCCCGCCTTCCGCAGAACTTCCAAGACCAAGGGACACGGCTGGCAGGCCTGCAAACCTTATGAGCGAGGATGTCGGCCAAGGTGTTCGCGCACCCCTGGTCCATCTGAACGACGCCCTCGGCAGCGCACTGGCCCAGGGCGCCGTGCTGACGCCCACCCGGCGCTTGGCGCGGGAAGTCGCCTACGCTGCCGACTTCGCGGCAATACGTGCCGACCACCGCGCCTGGTCGGCCCCGGATGCGCTGAGCTTGGACGCTTTCCTGGTCCGCTGCTACCACGAGGCCCAGGATGCCGGCGTTGCGGGCGCCGAAGCGACCTTGCTGCCGGACGACATCGCACCGCTCGCCATGATGCGGGCTGCACCGGAAGCGGAGTGGCGGCATCACGTCGAAGCGTTCGCCGAAGCGTGGCGTACCGCTCGCCTGCACGGCATCCGCAGCGCCGATCCGGGCCTGGAAGCTACCGAGAACGGCCGCGTCTACTCCCGCTGGGCACAGGGGTTCGAGGCTTTGGCGAAAAAAGAAGGGTGGATCACCACGGCGGAATTGCCGGATCGCCTAGTTCGCATGCTCGATGGCGCAGGGCGTTGGCGGCCTCGACCTGCCGCGGTGTTCGCGCTCGACGATGCCCCGCCCGCCATCCGACGCTTTCTCGTCGCCGTTCGGTATCCCGAAATCCCTCTCGGCTCGGCACCCCCGGCAGCGACCACACGCCTGTTGGCGCTGCGCCAGGAGAAGGACGAACTCGCCTTGGCAGCGCTCTGGGCACGAGAACGCCTAGCCGCCGACCCCAATACCCGCATCGGAATTGTCGTCGCCCAGCTTGGCCCCGGGTTCCCAGCCGCTCAACGACGGCTCCACGCCCTGTTCGCCGATCGCAAGGAGCCCGCGGCGTACGTCAACGTCAGCGGCGGCATAGTCCTTGCAGACGAGCCGGTGTGTCGGGACGCGCTGGCCTTGCTGCTCTTCACTGTCGAAGGCATCGACCATGAGGCGCAGCGGTTGCTGGCGCAATCGCCCTTTATCCGCCCTGCCGTCGGCACGGATCTGGGCGGCCAGGGCAGCCGGCTATCGCGTTTCTCCGCCCAGCTCGCAAGGTCCCAGGACGCCCGTGAACCAGCATCTCGGATGCGACGCCTGCTGCGCTGGGCCGGCTGGCCCGGGCAAGCGCTGTCCAGCCGCGAGCTGCAAGCCCAGCGGCAGTTCGAGGACTGTCTCGATGCCTTCGCCTTCGCCGAGCGCGTCATCGGGGGCCAGGATTGGCCGGGCGCAGTGGCCAACTTGCTCCGCTTGGCTGGCCGGCGGCTGTTCGCGCCGCACTCCACCCATGCCCCTATTCAAGTGCTTGGCCGCGCGGAATCCATAGGCCTCACGTTCGACCACCTGTGGCTGGCAGGTTTGAGCCGGAGCGGCTGGCCGCCCGTGCCGGAACCGAACCCGCTGCTGCCCCTGCGCCTGCAGCGCATGGCCGGCGTTGCGCCACTGTCCCTGGACGACGAGCTGTACCAGGCCCGAGCGACCACCAAGCGCTGGCGGCACAGCGCATGCCATGTCCTCGCCAGCTACGCCGGCGAGGACGAGGAGCCCACGCCCCTGCTCGGCCAGCAAGGAGGCTTCGCGCCTGTCGCCGCAAGCGACGTCGTGCAGCGACCGGCGTTGGCGGCGAACGGCCATCCTTGGGCCGTTCGCCGCAATGAAATCGCGCTGGAAGAGTACGTAGACGAACAAGCGGGAGCGCTTGTCTGCGACAGTCCATCCGGCGATGCTTCCCTGCTTCGAGACCAATCTCTGTGTCCGTTCCGCGCCTGGGCACGGCATCGTCTGAACTTGCAGGAAGCGAGGCCGCCCAGCCCTTTTCCGGATGCGGCCGAGCGCGGCACCGTGGCCCACGAAGTGCTGGCCGAGCTGATGCGCCGGTTTCCAAGCCACGACGAGATCGCCGGCATAGCGGAAGACGACATTCGCGCCATCATCGACGGAGTGCTGGATCGGCTGTTCTGGCCGAAACCCTACCGCCGTCGCGAAACCACCCGACTGCAAGCCCTGGCGGCCGAATGGCTGGCACGGGAACGCCAGCGGGCGCCGTTCAAGGTCGTCTCCGTGGAGGAGGAAGTGGAAGCCGAAATTGGCGGCCTGCGGCTGGCGTTGCGCATCGACCGCATCGACGATGTAGCCCAGGGCGGACGTCTACTGATCGACTACAAGACCGGCCGGGTAAGCGTCAACGCTTGGCGCGGCTCTCGCCCGGAGGACCCGCAACTGCCGCTGTACGCCTTCGCGCTGACGCGCCAAGCCCGACGCCGGCAGGACGAGCGGGCACCTCTCTCCACACCCGCCAAACCAGTCCACGGCATCGCCTTCGCCAAGGTGCGGCCCGGCGAAGCCCGACTCGTAGGCGTCGTCGACCCAACGGCCGTAGCCGGCGATTTCACTACCGCCGAACAGTACGCCGACAAGACCTTCGCCGATCTCCGCGCCGACTGGGAAGCAACGCTTGCCGCCTTGGCCAAGCAGTTCCTCGACGGGTGCGCCGCCGTCGATCCAGTCGCGCCGCATGCCTGCAGGCGCTGCCATCTGCACCCCCTGTGTCGCATCTTCAATGACCGCTGAACCCGGCGACCTGCCGCAGCGCCGCAGCGCTGTGGACCCGGCCCACTCGGTCATCCTGGAAGCGCCAGCGGGTTCCGGCAAGACGAAGCTGCTTGTCGAGCGTTACTTGAATCTGCTGGGGCGCGTCGAGCAGCCCGAGGAAATCCTCGCCATCACCTTCACCACCAAGGCCGCGCGGGAGATGCGCCAACGGGTGATCGCGGCGCTGGCGGAAGACGCCGCCATTGGCGACCTGGACCGGCGACGGGGGTGGAATCTGGACAACCGCCCGGATCGCCTGAAGATACAGACTATCGACAGCTTCGCCTTGGGCTTGGCGCGACGCCTGCCCATCGCCAGTGGCCTGATCGCCGAACGACCGGAGGAAGACGCGACGGCGCTGTACGAGGAAGCCGCCCGCCGGCTGCTGGCGCGAATGGTCGAAACCGATGCCGAAGGCGACAAGGTGGCGGACTTCGTGGCGCTGCTGGACAACGACGCCCAACGCGCCAAGCGGTTCATCGCCGCAGCGCTTGGCAAGCGCGATCAATGGCTGGAAGTGGTCAGGAATGCAGCCGATCCAACGCAAGCGGTTCTGGACTCCATCGCCGCCGCCGTCGAGCGCCTGCGCAGAGCGGCGACGGCACCGCTTGGCAAGACGCTGGATGCTGCTTTGCGCCGACGAATCGAGGCGCTGGGAGCGGTCTTGGCGGCAGATCGTGGCCGGCCTTGGGTCGGGCTCGACGACCCGGACGGCTGGCAGCTGATCGCCCGCTCGCTGCTTACACAGAAAGGCACGCCGCGAAAACGCTTCGACCGTCGCCAGAGATTCGAGCGCCTCGACCCCGCCGAGAAGCGCGAGGCCAGGGAAGCCGCCGAAGCGCTGGCCGCCGCCGGCTTGGTTGCGCAGTTGGCCAGCGTGTCCACCTTGCCCGATCCGGATAGGAACGCTGGCGACGAGCAGATCCTGCGCACCATCGCCACCGCCCTGGTTCTAGCCGTGGCGGACCTGTACGACACCTTCGACGCCCACGGCGTCATGGACTTCACCGAGCTGACCGTGGCCGCCAAGCGGGCCTTGAAATCCGACGATATGCCCACCGAACTCCTGCTGGCCCTCGACTACCGCATCCGTCATGTGCTGGTGGACGAATTCCAGGATACCTCGCTCAGCCAGCACGAGATGCTGGTCGCGCTGCTGGAGGGCTGGCAGCCTGGCGACGGCAACACCTTCTTCGCGGTGGGCGATCCCATGCAGTCCATCTACCGCTTCCGCGACGCCAATCTGCGCCAGTTCCTGGAAACCGCGCAGCGCAGCCGCTTCCAGCATCTGCCCCTGCAACGGCTGCGCCTGACCAGCAACTTCCGCTCCGACGCCGCCCTGGTGAACTGGTGCAACGGCGCGTTCCGCGCACTGTTCGGCGAGAAGACGGATCCGGTCCACGGCGCCGTGGCCTTCACCGCGTCCATTGCGGAACGCGGGCAAGATAGAGCCGCAGGCAACGATGCCGCGCAGGGTGTACAGACCATCATCTGCCTAGGCAATGTCGCCAGCGGCAGCCCCGCCGAAGGCATCGCCGTTGCAGATCGAGTCGATCAAATCCAGCATCTCGATGCCGGCGCGTCCATCGCCATCCTGGTGCGCACCCGGCCTGTGCTCGAACCCATTCTGCCGGCGCTGCAGCAGCGTGGCATCCCTTGGCACGGCACCGACCTCGAACCGCTGGGGGACGAGCCCGTGGTGCGCGATCTGGAGAGTCTGACCGTGACGCTGTTCGATTCAGGGAATCGGCTGGCCTGGCTCGCCCTGCTGCGCTCGCCGCTGGTAGGTCTCGACCTGGTGGATCTGGAACAAGCCGCACAGACCGGGCGCTCCCTTCCCGATGGCCTGTCCGCCAGCGGACGACGACGCTGGACGCGCCTTGCAGCGGCCCTGAACCAGGACGAGCGCTCGATACCGCCTCGGGCGCGGGTCGAGCGCATCTGGCTGGCCCTTGGCGGGGCCGACGCCTACCGCGAGCCATCGGCTATCGCCAACGCCGAGCACTTCTTCGACCTGCTCGACCAACGCCCCGCCATCGCCCGCCAGCCCACCGTGCTGCGCCGCGAGCTGGCCCGGCTGTACGCCGAAAGCGCGGCAGACGACAGCGGCGTGGCGGTGATGACCATCCACAAGGCCAAAGGCCTGGAATTCGACCACGTCATCGTGCCGGGCCTGGCCCGAACTTCCGCCCGCGGCCCGCATCCGCTGCTGCTGTGGCGGCGTGAAGGCGAGCATCTGCTGATCGCCGCCAGCGCCCAACGCGGTACCGGATCGCTTTACGACTGGCTCGTCGCGGAAGAACGGGACCAGGACGACAACGAGCGCAAGCGGCTGTTCTACGTTGCCGCCACGCGTGCGGCCCGATCGCTGACGCTGATCGGCACCGTGGAGGACAGCGACCGCCGACCCCCGAAAGGATCGCTTCTCGACCTCATCTGGGATTCGGAACGCCCCAGGATGAGGTTCGTCGGCGACTCGGAAGTGGCTGGCGCGGCCGCCGACGAAACACCCCCTGCCCCCAGAGTGCTGACCCGACTGCCGGAAGACTACCGCTTCTCGCCGCCCGTGGAGCTGCCGGCGGTGGCGCCGCGCACCAGCCATGCGATTCAGCATCCCGCCACGGACATCGGCAGCCGCCGGGAGGTCGCCTTGGGCGAATTCATGCATCGGGAGCTGAAGTACCTCGCCGAACGCGGTACCGATGCCGAATACGACGCCACGCGACGGCAGCCGATATGGACGCGCTGGAGCACGGCTGCGGGTCTGTCGGCAGCCGATGCCGATTGGGCCAGCAAGCATCTCGATCGGCAGATTCGCGGCGTCCTCGCCGACGAACGAGGCCGCTGGATTCTGTTCCAAGCATCCGACGGTCTATGCGAGGCACCTTTCGTCTCCGCAGTCGATGGCACGTTCACCCGGATCGTGGTGGATCGCACCTTCGTCCGCGACGACGAACGCTGGATCGTCGACTACAAGACCTCCATCCTCGACGGGTCGGATGAAGAAGCCGTCGCAACACTGTGCCGCCGCCATACGCCGCAACTCCAGCGCTACGCCGAAGCGTTCGCCGCCATCGACCCACGGCCGCTGCGCACCGCCCTCTACCTGACCTCGATTCCACGCTTCGTCGCAATCGACGCGCAGGGCCATCCCAAAGTCGGCTCTGAGCGTTGAAGCACGATCGATCCAGACGAATCCCAGTTCGCCTGGGCCGAAAACCGGCACTCGCGAACAAGCTTTTCGACTTCGGAGCGGCCTGGATCAACTCGATCGCGGCTTGACTTTGGCATCCGATGCCGGGACAATCCGGCACCATGCTAAACGAGATGCCTGCCAACACCACTCCCTGCACTGCCAGTCGCACGATTCCGGCGGCGCAGTTCTGGTTTTTCCAAAGGTAGGCGCACTCGACATCAAGGGCGCTGGTCGCCCTTCGCGGAAAACCCCGATTGGCGACGCGCCATCGGGGTTTTCACGTTAGGAGGCAAGCAACATGTCCATGGAAACCGACAATCTCAACGTCGCGGCTCTGCAACCGCTGCCGACGCCAGACGCCGTCAAGAGGCAGCTGCCAGCATCGGATGCGGTGCTGCGCTTCGTCGCCGACTCCCGGCAGCGAGTGCGGGGCATCCTGGAACGGCGCGACCATCGGCTGCTGGTGGTGGTCGGTCCCTGCTCCATCCACGACCTGGAAGCGGCTCGGGACTACGCGGCGCGTCTCAAGCCGCTGGCAGAGGAGACCGCAGACGCGCTCTACATCGTCATGCGGACCTACTTCGAGAAGCCGCGCACCACGGTGGGCTGGAAGGGGCTCATCAACGATCCCCATCTCGACGATTCGTTCCATGTCGAACACGGCATCCATCTCGCCCGCGCCCTGCTGCTGGACATCGCGGCGTTGGAGCTGCCGCTGGCCACGGAGGCTCTGGATCCGATCGCGCCTCAATACCTGCAGGACCTCATCACCTGGTCCGCCATCGGCGCCCGCACTACGGAGTCCCAGACCCACCGCGAGATGGCGTCCGGCCTATCGTCCGCAGTCGGCTTCAAGAACAGCACCGACGGCACCCTGGACACTGCCGTCAACGCCTTGAAGTCCGTCGCCGGCGCTCATCGCTTTCTCGGCATCGATTCCACCGGGGCGGTGGCGGTGATCCACACCCGGGGCAACGCCAACGCCCATATCGTGCTGCGCGGCGGCCACGAAGGACCGAACTACGATGCCCCAGCCGTAGCCAGCTGCGAAGCGGTCCTGGCCGCCGCCGGCTTGGCCGGCAACATCATGGTGGACTGCTCGCACGCCAACGCGAACAAGGATCACCGCCGCCAACTGCTGGTCGCCGACTCGGTGGCCGAACAGATCGGCGCCGGCAATCGTTCCATCATCGGCCTCATGGTGGAGAGCAATATCGCCGCCGGCAAGCAGCCGCTCGGGGCGCCGGAGCAGCTCGCCTACGGCGTGTCGATCACCGACGCCTGCCTAGGCTGGCAGGACACCGAAGCGCTGCTGCGCCGTCTCGCCGCCAAGCTGCGTACGACACTGGTGGACCGGCTTCCCGGGTCCAATGGCACGACGAGCCTCGCTCACGATCACGCCGTCGCCCGTGCTTGCGCAACGCGCGGCTGATCTCGGCTTGGCCGTCGCAGCCGCTGGATGCCTGCTGCTTGAGCCATGACGCGGCCTTGAGCGACCTGGGAAGGCAGGGGGCCAAGCTTCGCGTCAGTGGTAGTAGGCATGCTCCGTGATCGAGTGGTCGGTGACGTCCCGGATCTCCGTGAGCTCCGGGATCTGCTCCAAGAGCGAGCGTTCGACGCTCTGCTTGAGCGTGATATCCACTGCCGCGCAGCCCTGGCAGCCGCCGCCGAATTGCAGCACCGCGGCGCTGTCGTCCACGATCTCCACCAGGGTCACTTGGCCGCCGTGGGCGGCGAGGCCGGGGTTGATCTCGTTGTAGAGCACATAGTTGATGCGGTCCTCCAGCGGCGAGTTCTCGTCAACGCTGGGCACTCGGGCGTTGGGTGCCTTGATAGTGAGCTGGCCGCCCATGCGGTCTTCCTGGAAGTCCACCACGGCATCGACCAGGTAGGGCTCGCTGCGGGATTCGAACCAAGCGGTGAAGCCGTCGTACTCGACCGGCCGGTCCTCGTCCTGCTGTTCGCCGGGGCGACAGTAGGCGATGCACGTTTCCGCATTGGGGGTTCCGGGCTGTGCGACAAAGATGCGGATGCCGCAACCCGCTTCCTGCTTCGTGATCAGTTCGCACAGGTACCGCTGCGCGGCTTGAGAGATATCAACCATGGCAAAGCCCGACTAGAACACTCGGGCATGGTAGCCTGGCACTGCCAGACCACGCAACGTGCTCACGCCGCCAGTCGCGGATTTCCTGATCCCTCGGGATAGGCCGTAAGCGGGCAGCGCAGGAAGCTCCTGACGATGTTCTCGGTGTAGGCGACCGGGTTCACATGACGCCACGATCCCCACAGACGGCAGACGCCGCATCGGTCGAACGCCTTGTCGATGGAGATCAGCGGCAGGTCGCGACGAAGGGCCTGCGCGGCGAGCATCCGGTCGAACGGGTCGCGACGAGGCCCGGCAGCCGGCCCGCTGGCCGTCCTCAACGGAGATCGCCAGTCCCTCGAAGCCTTGTCTGGCGATCCCGTCAGGGATGTCGAGCGCCAGCGCCTCGGTACCCGTCAGCTTGCCCAAGCGGTGCTTGGCAGCGATCTCCCAGGCCGTCGCCGCACAGACCAGGATGTCGTTCGCTTCGTTCGCGATCACGCGCCGAGCGGCTGTCGACAACCGCTCGTTGGCGCCATCCCACCAGATGAACGCATGGGTATCCAGAAGCACCTTGACGGCAGCTCGCCGCCGCCTTCCCACGCCTGCAATTCCGCCTCCGGGAGAGGATCGAAGAAGAAGCTGTCGGGGATGTGGAGTTTCCCTTTCATGGCACCGAACTGCCGCTTGCCTCGAGGCTTGCAGGCAACGAGGCGGGCGACAGGCTCGCCCGCCTCGACCAAGGCGAGCAGTCGAGACGGCTGGGTCTTGGCCTGATGGACATTGACGATGGGCACGGGGCCGGCCTCGCTTGCAGCCCGCTTGAAGAAGGTAGCCGGCAATACGACCAACTGGACGACCGATCAAGCGGCAGCCTTTTCTGGTAGTGGCTCAGTTTGAATCCGTGCCGTCATGCTGCACCATGTACCCACAAGGTGCAGGGTGTAGAAGCCTGCCAGCTACCATATGTAGTGGCATATCCAGGGGCGCATCTCATCCAATGTCAAACTGAGACACTACCCGGATTTCCTCGCAACTGCTCGATCAGCGCCGAGACCTCGCCTTGGCATCGACGATAGCGTTCGTTCTCGCGCCGTCGGGCGGTCCGCCGTCCGCTCGCAGTTGGCTGTGCAGCGTCTTCGTGGGAGCGTTGCGGTGGTCCCTTAGCCAGCCCTTGCGTTGCCAGCCCACCTCCACGAACACATCGGCGGCGCATTCTCGTTCCTCTTCCCGAACCCGTCTCTTGGCCGCGCAGGCCGCGGGCCGGAACGGCAGCGAGCGGCTGGCCCAGGTTTCCGTCATGGACCGGAAAGGCCAAGATGCACACCCAGTAGCGAAAGGTACGGTACGGGTCGTTCACGGCCAGTTCCTCGATGCCGAGCAGGACGAGGGCGTCACCGGCAGCGAGCACGGGCGGCGCCGCGAGAATGCAGGCCGCATGGAATCCGGCTCGCACGTCACGCCTCCTTGGCTGGTGAATTCGCATACGACGGCAGCCTGCGTGGTATCGTAGCGCTATGCATCGCCATCTTCATCGTCGATCCCGTTTCCGTGCCCGTTGCGGATGCTAAGAACCGTGTACTCCTCCCTCGACTTCGGCCTAGGCGAAACCCTGGACCTGCTGCGCGACACCGTGCGGCGCTTTGCCGACGAGGAGATCGCGCCTCGTGCCGCGGCCATGGATGCCGACAACGAGTTCCCGCGCGAACTGTGGCCCCGTCTCGGCGCCTTGGGCCTGCTCGGCATCACCGCGCACCCGCAATGGGGCGGCGCCGGCATGGGCTACCTCGCCCACTGCGTCGCCATGGAGGAGATCTCCCGGGCGTCGGCGTCCGTGGGACTGTCCTACGGCGCCCACTCGAACCTGTGCGTGAACCAGATCGCGCGCCACGGCACAGCGGATCAGAAGCGCCGCTACCTGCCGCCCTTGGCAAGCGGCGAGCATGTCGGCGCCTTGGCGATGAGCGAACCCGAAGCGGGCTCGGACGTGGTCTCCATGCGCCTGACCGCGCAGCGCTCGGGCGACTGCTTCGTGCTGAACGGCACCAAGATGTGGATCACCAACGGTCCGGATGCGGATACCTTCGTGATCTACGCCAAGACTCGGCCCGACGCTGGCGCACGCGGCATCACCGCCTTCATCGTCGAGCGGGAGACGCCGGGGTTCGGACGCGGCCCGAAGCTCTCCAAGCTGGGCATGCGCGGCTCCGGTACCTGCGAACTGGTGTTCGAGGATGCCGAGGTTCCGGCCGCCAATATGCTCGGCCCCGAAAATCAGGGCGTCGGCGTACTGATGAGCGGGCTGGACTACGAGCGCGTGGTGCTGGCCGCGGGGCCCGTGGGCATCATGCAGGCGTGTCTCGACGCCGTGGTGCCCTACAGCCACCAGCGGATGCAGTTCGGCGAACCCATCGGCCGCTTCCAGCTGGTCCAGGGCAAGCTCGCCGACATGTACGCCCGCACCAACGCCTGCCGCGCCTACCTGTACGCGGTGGCTGCCGCCTGCGACCGCGGCGAGACGACGCGCAAGGATGCCGCCGGCGCTATTCTGCTGTGCGCCGAGACGGCGACCCGCATCGCCCTCGACGCCATCCAGATTCTGGGCGGCAACGGCTACATCGACGACTACCCGACGGGACGACTGCTGCGCGACGCCAAGCTCTACGAGATCGGCGCCGGCACCTCCGAGATCCGCCGCTGGCTGATCGGACGCGAGCTGTTCGAGGAATCGAACTGAGACGGGCCAACGCCCAGGACGCCAGCTCGCGCCACGGGCGCAAGCCGGAACATCTGCTGGGGTTGCGAACCTGCGTCTCGGCAAATGGTTCCGGCTGTGGCGGGATGCGGTGCGAGATCTCGGCCGGGGTAGCGCAGAGGACGACGACGCCGGAAGTGAATGCGCATCCTATTCAGCTTGGACTTGGGCGATGCACGTTTCCGCGTTGGGAGTTACAGGCTGCGCGACAAAGACGCGGATGCCGCAACCCGCTTCCTGCTTCGAAAGCAGCTCGCGCAGGTACTGCTGTACAGCTTCAGAGATGTCAACCATGGCAGAACCCGACTAAAACACTCGGGTATGGCAACCCTGCGCTGCCAACGTACGCAAGCAACACCGTCACTACGACAGGCCCTCTTGCTCCCGTGCCAGCAGCGCTAAGCGCCAGCCGCGCATCCAGCGGCCTTGCACCAAGTCCGCGCAAGCGTCGGCGGCCGCTACGCAGGCAAGCCACTCGCGCCACTCCTTCTCGAGCGGCTGCGCCAAGCCGTCCAGATGCAGCAGATAGCGGTCGTAGTCGCCCCGGCGCGTGAAGGCCAGCAGGCTGTCCACTTGGGCACGATGCCGCTCGAACATGAAACGCACGGCGAGATAGCTCCAGAGGTAAACCTGATCTACGCCGTCGTTGTATGTGGTGGAGAAGACCTCGTCCAACAGCAGCGGCCGAGCACCTCCGGCCAGTTCTTCCGCTGCCTCGTTGGACGCTCCCACGGAGACGAACTCGGCAAGCCCTTCGGCCCATCACAGCGTCTTGTGGGTGTCGAACCCGTAGTCTTCAAAGTCGCCATGCAGATTGTAGCGTCCGTCGAGATAGTGGACGTGATCGTGTTCCAGATTCCAGATGGGCCGCTCGGGCAGCCAAGTAGCCACGTAGACGATGGATCGCGCCGTGTTGTCGGGGTCCGAGGGATCTCCTTCCGAATAAATGCTGCCGTTGTCCACGTCGTTGCCGAAGAACAGATTGGAATATTTCCGGTAATCTTCGCCGCTGGCGAAGACCACCAGTTCGAGCTGGTCGTTATGGTCGTCGGCGACCGGCTTTTCGTTGGTTTCCAACAGCGTGTGGAAGCGCGTTTCCTGGGCAGCGAGCGAGGCGCAGGCACCTTCGGGTCAGGCTCTGCCAGCGGATGAACAGGTTTCCGCAAGCGTGCGACGAGGCCAGCACATGCGCTTCGAGTTCCTGCTCGAAGCCGCAGATGTCGTAGCGCGCGCAATCGTCGTAGTAAGTCGCCGCCAAGGCCGCGGCGATCCAGATGGAGGCTCCGAACTCATAGTCGTAGTGGCCGAGAACGGCCGCGACGCCCTCTTGAACGGAGGGTCGAACAGGCGCTTCCGCATACTGCAGCAGGCGCGCCAGCTCCTTTGCCGCGCTGGCGGCCAGTAATTCGGCCTCCCCGCCCACCATCCAGTCGGCAAGCGCGAAGTCTCGAAGCAGCTCCACCAGCTCCGCATCCGTGCCCACGGCGTCCGCGAATTCGGGCCGTTTGTGTCCTCGATACAAGGCGGAGAAGACGCTGTCCACTCATCGTCGATCTTGTTTCCGTGCTCTTTGCGAATGCCAAGCACCGTGTACTCCTCCCTCGGCTTCGGCCTAGGCGAAACCCTGGACCTGCTGCGACGCCGTGCGGCACTTCGCCGACGAGAAGATCGCACCTCGAGCCGCTGCCCACCGACGCGCCAGTTCGGCAGGCGCAGTTCACGAAGCTGCTCGATCGGCCTTCCCGCTCGCTCTGCGACTGGTGCGACGAGCGAGTCGCAGCCCATCTGCGCTTGCGAAGTGCATAGCCTCCCAGCTTTTCTTCAAGGCAAGTCCCGTTGCAGCCGGCCTTGCGCTCGCGTACCGGTATTTGGACAGTGGTTCGGTTTTCTTTCGCGACACCGAGCCAAGGAAATCAAGGCTTATGAATCGCACCTTTCCTGCATCCAGTCCTGCATCCAGCGACTCTGGCTTCAAACGGAGGTACCGCCCCGTGCGCTGTCCACGCCACGCCATACCCAATACAATAGGTTCGGCATCGCGCTTGCGCGGAGAGATCGATATGGCATTCCCATCCACTGTCGTCGAAAACAGCAGCCGTCCCGACGCGTCCGCCGGCGTCCTGGACCATCCCGACCTGAGGATCGAGGACGGGGCGCTGATCTTCCCCATGCCCGTCGCAGCCTACGACTGCCTGATGGACCACGAGATGCTGCCCCACGGGGCCTGCTACAACAGCCAACGCGAAACCTTGGAGGTGGAACCCGTGCCGAACGGCCGCTACCACGATCCGCGAGCCGCAGCGGTATCCTTCTTGTTCCACGACATCGCGACTATGACCACCGTTCCCGTGCATGCCGCGACCACGCAGCCCGTCGAAGGCCGCGACCGCCGCCATCCCGACGCCAGCCTGATCGTCGATCCCGCCAAGATCCGCCAAGTGGCGGCGGGGACCAGGCCGGCCCCCGTGCCCGACGTCGTGGTCGAAATCGACTACACCCCGCTGAGCGAGAAGCGGGAGCGGGAGCGGTTCGACGCCTACGCCCGTCTGGGAGTGCCGGAAGTCTGGACGTGGCGGCGCACGGGAGGCGCGGACTCCGCGCCGCAGGGGCGGACGACGTTCCACGCGCTTCGAGGCGACGGCCACGTGGACGCGGCCGAGTCCGCCGCCGTGCCGGGCATGCGTCCGACCGACATGGACGCGCTCATGCACGAGGCCGACGACCTGCGGCGGGACAGGATGGCGCACGCCCTCGCGCAACGGCTGGCGCCGCGCCTGGGCGACTCCCCGCTGCTCGCCTGACGGCAACGTTCCCAGCCGCGACGCGACGGCGCAGGGGCGGGCGCTCGGCAATGGTCGTCCGGCGGAGCGCTCGAAGCGGGCAGCTTTCGTGCGACCGCCGAGGCGCAGAAGGCCGACGGCCGGGACGCCCGATGGGCGAGCGCTGTTCGGCGTTCTCGTTCCCGGCCAATCCATCCCGAGGGCCTCCGCAACGGCCATCCTAGGTCGCCAGCAGCGCTCGGTTCGAGTCCCGCCGATCGCGTTGCGCTCGCGTACCGGTGCTTGGGCAGTGGTTCGGTTCGCTCTGGCGGCGCCGAGCCAAGAAAATCGAGGGCTGCGAGTCGCACCCTGCCCTGCATCCAACGACTCTGGCTGCAACGAAGCCAACGACTCGTCCGCTGTCCACTTGACGCCACACCCAATACAATAGGTTCGGCATCGCGCTTGCGCGGAGAGATCGATATGGCATTCCCATCCACTGTCGTCGAAAACAGCAGCCGTCCCGACGCGTCCGCCGGCGTCCTGGACCATCCCGACCTGTGGATCGAGCATGGGGCGCTGATCTTCCCCATGCCCGTCGCAGCCTACGACTGCCTGATGGACCACGAGATGCTGCCCCGCGGGGCCTGCTACAACGGGGACCGGGAAGCTATGGAGATAGAGGCTATGCCGAACGGCCGCTACCACGACCCTCGTGCAGTCGCGATGTACTGTCTATTCCACGACATCGCGACCATGACCACCGTTCCCGTGCATGCCGCGACCACGCAGCCCGTCGAAGGCCGCGACCGCCGCCATCCCGACGCCAGCCTGATCGTCGATCCCGCCAAGATCCGCCAAGTGGCGGCGGGGACCAGGCCGGCCCCCGTGCCCGACGTCGTGGTCGAAATCGACTACACCCCGCTGAGCGAGAAGCGGGAGCGGGAGCGGTTCGACGCCTACGCCCGTCTGGGAGTGCCGGAAGTCTGGACGTGGCGGCGCACGGGAGGCGCGGACTCCGCGCCGCAGGGGCGGACGACGTTCCACGCGCTTCGAGGCGACGGCCACGTGGACGCGGCCGAGTCCGCCGCCGTGCCGGGCATGCGTCCGACCGACATGGACGCGCTCATGCACGAGGCCGACGACCTGCGGCGGGACAGGATGGCGCGGGTCCTGGCGCAGCGGCTCGCGCCGGGCATGGACGGCTCGCCGCTGCTGGCCTGACGGCGACGTTCCCGCCGCGACGGCATGGGGCGAATGCTCGGGAATAGCCACCCAGCGGAGCGGACGCGGCTTTCGCGCACTCGCCGCGGAACGCTCACGGCGGCAATGGCGACGTCCAGGCGCCGACTGGCGTTGTTCGGCGTCCTCGTCTCCGGCCTAGCCTCCTGGCTCTCCGCAGCACTCCCTCGGTCGCCAGAAGCTCGGTTCAAGTCGCTGGGTAGTGGCTTGGTTCGAACTCTCGTTGCCATGCCGAACCATGAATCCACTGAATGCAGGTGGCCGCGTCGCTATGTGGCAGTTATGCAGTAGCAAAGGGTGTCTTGTCTCAAACCGAGCGACCAGCTATGTTCAAAGTGCATCACTGCCAGCCGCTGCCAGCACTTGACGCGGCTTGCGAGTGCCCTGGGCCGTCCTCGTTCGACGCGCCAGCATTGTCGTCTTCCCGGCCAGCTATGGGAACAGTATGCGAACAGCCCAATCGCCAAACATGAATGCCTTTCATCCACAAGCCGCCGATCTTCAACAACGCTTGCCGCGAGAAGGGTAGCATTCACCGCCATCGCAGCATGCGCCCGACTCGCACCGCAGGATGATCCACCCCCTCGCCCAGGCGCTGGCCGAGCGCGTATTGGTGCTCGATGGCGCTACCGGCACCATGCAGCAGGCATACGGCCTCGAAGAAGACGACTATCGAGGCAAGCGCTTCGCCAGCCACGACCTGCCTCTCAAGGGAAACGGCGATGTGCTGTCGCTAACCCGGCCGGACGTGGTGGAGGCCATCCACCGCGCCTATCTCGAGGCCGGCGCGGACATCATAGAGACCAACACCTTCACGGCGACGCGCATCGCGCAAGCGGACTACGGTCTCGAAGGCGCGGTACGCGACATCAACTTGGCTGCCGCCCGCATCGCCCGCCGAGCGGCGGATGCGTTCGCCGCTGGCGATCGGCCGCGCTGGGTGGCCGGCGTACTCGGCCCCACCAACCGTTCCGCCAGCATCTCGCCGGAGGTGAGCGATCCGGGGGCGCGCAACATCCGCTTCGCCGATTTGGTGGCATCCTACCGGGAAGCGGCGGCAGGGCTGATCGCCGGCGGCGTCGACTTCCTCATGATCGAGACGGTATTCGACACCCTGAACGCCAAGGCCGCCCTGTTCGCCTTGGACGAGATGTTCGCTGCCGGCACCCGCTTGCCGGTAATGGTCTCGGGCACCATCACGGACGCCAGCGGACGAACCCTCTCCGGCCAGACGCCGGCAGCCTTCTGGCACTCCATCCGCCACGCCGAGCCGTTGATCGTCGGCCTCAACTGCGCCCTGGGGCCGGAGGCGCTGCGCCCCCACGTCGAGGCGCTCGCCCAAGCAACGACGACGTTCGTCAGCGTCCATCCCAACGCCGGCCTGCCGAACGAATTCGGCGGCTACGACGAAACGCCCGAACAGATGGCGGCGACCCTCGGCGACTTCATCGAGCGCGGCTTCGTCAACGTCGTGGGCGGCTGCTGCGGCACCACGCCGGATCACATCCGAGCTCTAGCGGAGCAGACTCGAGGCGTTGCGCCCCGAACGCCGCCGGCGCCGCGCCGAACCCTCGTCCTGTCCGGCCTCGAACCCCTGGAGATCGACGACGACTCGCTGTTCGTCAACATCGGCGAGCGCACCAACATGACCGGCTCGGCAAAGTTTCGGCGGCTCGTCAAGAACGGCGACTTCGCCACCGCCTTGGATATCGCCCGCCAGCAAGTGGAGAACGGCGCCCAGGTCATCGATGTAAACATGGACGAAGGCATGACCGACGGCGCGGCGGCCATGCAGCGCTTCCTGGACCTCGCCATGACCGAGCCTGACATCGCCCGCGTGCCGGTGATGATCGACTCCAGCAACTTCGCCGTGATCGAAGCCGGTCTGCGCTGCGTGCAGGGCAAGTGCATCGTCAACTCCATCAGCCTCAAGGAAGGTGAAGCGCAGTTCGTCCAACAGGCCAAGCTGTGCCGGCGCTACGGCGCGGCAGCCACCGTCATGGCCTTCGACGAGCAGGGGCAGGCCGACTCCGTGGCACGTCGCCAGAAGATCATCGCCCGCTGCTACCGGATCCTCGTCGAGCAGGTCGGTTTTCCGCCCGAGGACATCATCTTCGACCCCAACGTTTTCGCCATCGCTACCGGCATCGAGGAGCACAACGGCTACGGACGGGACTTCATCGACACGGTGCGGTGGCTGAAAGCGAGCTATCCCCTGGCGCGCAGTTCCGGCGGCATCAGCAATATTTCGTTTTCGTTCCGCGGCAACGACCGCGTACGGGAGGCCATCCACGCCGTGTTCCTCTACCACGCCATCGACGCCGGTCTTGCCATGGGGATCGTCAACGCCGGCCAACTGGCGCTCTACGAGGACATTCCGGCAGACCTCAAGGACGCGGTGGAGGACGCGGTGCTGAATCGCCGCGACGATGCCACCGAACGACTGCTGGATCTGGCCCAGCGCTACAGCGGCACGGCGCGGGAGAACATCAGCCGGAAAGACGCCGCCTGGCGCGAGGCTCCGGTGGCCGAACGGCTGAGCCACGCCCTGGTACACGGCATCGACCGCCACATCGTCGACGACACCGAGGAAGCCCGCCTTGCCGCCACGCATCCCATAAAGGTAATCGAAGGACCGCTGATGGATGGCATGAACACCGTCGGCGACCTGTTCGGCGCCGGCAAGATGTTCCTGCCGCAAGTGGTCAAGAGCGCGCGCGTGATGAAACGCGCCGTGGCCCACCTGGTGCCCTTCATCGAAGCCGAGCAGAGCGGCGAAGCCCGAAGCGCCGGCAAGGTCGTCATGGCGACGGTGAAGGGCGATGTCCACGACATCGGCAAGAACATCGTCGGCGTGGTGCTGCAATGCAACAACTTCGAGGTTCACGATCTCGGCGTCATGGCGCCGGCGGAGAAGATTCTCGACACCGCCGAAGCCATCGGCGCGGACATGGTGGGCCTGTCCGGTCTCATCACTCCGTCCCTGGACGAGATGGTGCATGTGGCCGGCGAGATGCAGCGGCGCGGCATGACGGTGCCGCTGCTGATCGGCGGCGCCACCACGTCCAAGGCGCATACCGCGGTGAAGATCGCCCCGGCCTACGGCCATGCCGTGGTCTACGTTACCGATGCCTCGCGCAGCGTCGGCGTCTGCCAGTCGCTGCTGTCCGCCGAGAAGCGGGACGCCTTCGTGGCAGAAGTGAACGCTGACTACGCCAAGACGCGCGAGCGAAACGCCAAGGGACGCCGCAACCGGCCTCTGCGCCCCTACGCGCAAGCGACGCGTCGCGCCTTCTCCTGGGCCTGGGAGGACTACCAGCCGCCGACACCCCGCTTCCTGGGGTTGCGAGCGTTCGACGACTTCTCCATCAACGAACTGACCGCCTACATCGACTGGACGCCCTTCTTCCGCACCTGGGAACTGCACGGGCGCTTTCCGGCGATCCTGGACGACGAGATCGTGGGCGAATCGGCCCGGGATCTGTACCGGGACGCCCGGCGGGCGTTGGCCGAAATCGCGCAGCGAAAGCTGTTCGCCGCCCGCGGCGTCGTGGGTTTCTGGCCCGCCAACCGGGACGGGGCCGACGACCTCGTCGCCTGGGCCGACGAGTCGCGAGCCACGCCATTGGCCCACCTGCACCATTTGCGCCAGCAGAACGCGACCGCGGACGTGAACCTGTCGCTGGCCGATTTCGTAGCGCCGAAACCTCACGCGGACTACCTGGGCGGCTTCGTGGTCAGCGTCGCCGCCAACGCCGCAGCCGAAGCGGCGCACCAGGAGGACGACTACCAGGACATCCTGCACAAGGCGCTGGCCGACCGTCTCGTGGAAGCATTCGCCGAGGCATTGCACGAGCGGGTGCGGAAGAAATATTGGGGCTACGCCGCGGACGAGACCCTCGACAACGACCAGCGAATCGCGCAGCGGTATCGCGGCATCCGACCCGCGCCGGGCTACCCGGCCTGCCCGGACCACTCGGAGAAGGCGACGCTGTTCGAACTGCTCGACGCCAGCAGCCGCGCCGGCACCGTGCTCACCGAGAACTACGCCATGTGGCCCGCGTCCAGCGTCGCCGGCTGGTACTTCTCGCACCCGGCGTCGAAGTACTTCGGCGTCGGCAGGATCGGCGACGACCAGCTGGCCGACTACGCGGCGCGCAAAAGCATGGCACCGCAGAAGGCCGCCCGCTGGCTGTCGTTCTCGCGCCCGGAGTAGCCGGGCAGACGACGGTGCAGCCTTCTCCGTGAACGACAAGCCGGACGCGAACCGCCGCGTCCGACTGGCCCAATGCGCAACCGCGCCGTCTGCTGTAGACGGCCGCGGCTGCTCCGCCACCAAACCAGCCGTACGCACGTCTCTCGCGTACAACCCATGCCCGGCCCGGCTACTGTAGGCGGCCGCGGCTACAGCCTGTAGTTCACCTGCACTCCGAAGGTGCGAGGCCGGCCGAAGCGGTAGCCCACCTGGTTCAGTTCGTAGACCACGCGCTCGTCCGTGAGATTGCGGATGTAGGCGCTGAGTTGCCAGTCGTCGCGGCCGAGCAGCAGTTTGGCGTCGAAGGTCTGGTAGGCGGGCGCCGGACGCTCGTTGTTGGCGGTGTTCCAGGATTCGGCGATGGCGTAGCCGTCGATGCGGGCAGTGGCGTCGAAGCCGCCAAGCTGGAAGTCCATCATCAGCGCGACATAGGCGCTGTACTCCGGCGCGTTGGCGAGGCGATTGCCCGGCTCGATGTTGACGCCACCGTAGCGGCCTTCGCCGGCGGCGCCGATTTCCGCCGTCCAGTTCCAGTCGCCGCCGAAGTTCAGTCGCACCGCGTCGGCGAGGACCGTCCTGATCTCGAACTCCAAGCCCTGGCTTTCGGCGTTGCCGGCGTTGATGTCGTAGGAGAACGGCAGGGGATCGACGCCGGCGATGTCCGGGATCTCGTCGCTGACGCTGATGATCGTATCCTTCCAGCTCACGTGGTATAGCGAGCCGACGAAGCTGACGCGGCCGCCGGCCACCGTGGCCTTGACGCCAAGTTCGTAGTTCTCCACTTCGTCGCCATCGACCTCCTGCCGGCCGAGCAGCTGTCGATGCCAAGTCTCGGCCCGGGGTTCGTCGGCGCGCACCGCATCGAGCTGCGCAATCCGCGTCGCGATGCCGGTGTTCACAATGCCGGGTCGGAATCCCGACGAGTAGGTGCCGTAGATCATCCAGTCGGTCGTGGGCCGCCAAGTGACGGTCGCTTTCGGCGACAGGAATCGGCTTGGCGTGGATAGCGAGTTCACCGGATCCTCCCTGGAATCCACGCCCGGCCGGGCGACGGCCAGATCGTACTGCACCCGAGCGTAGCGGACGCCCACGAGCACCTCCCACCGATCGCTGATGCGGTACCCCGCTTCGCCGAAGAGGGACTCCTCGCCGAACGCGCGGTAGTTGGTGTTGCCTGGGAAGATGTTGTCGTTCAGCCAGAGCACGATCTGCGCCTGATCGGCGATGGGCACGCCGTCGAAGAACGAGTACTGCAGGGCGCAGTGGGTGTCTATGGTGGCGTACACCGGCGAGCCGCCGCTATGGCAGCCGCGGTGGCGCGTGCCGATCGAATCGTCGTCCTTGTAGTAGGCCCCAGCGGTCCATTGCCAAGGACCTTCCGTGTTGGAAACCAAGCGCAGCTCCTGCACGAAGCGCTCGGTGGCGCGGTAGAAGATGCCATCGCCGCCCATGCTGGCCAGGGTTTTCGGTCCGCAAACGGCGAGTGCGCCCAGGCAGTAGGCGGCGTTGACCAAGCCGCGCAGCCCTGCCGAGAAGCGCGGACTGGTTTCCTCCGAGTAGTCCGTGTCGCGGTCGAACCAGGATGTGGACGATGTGAGGTTGGCGAACGGCAATCCCCACTCGACGTTGAAGTTCAACATCGTCTGGTCGTCGTAGCCGCCGCTCTGGTGAGTCGGATGGGCGAGATGGGTGACGTAGGGATCGCGCCCGAACTGGTCGAACTGGCCCTCGCAGGAAACGCCCGGCAAGTCGTACTCCGGCACTTGGCCACCGGGATCCGAGGGCGTGGACTCCGAGAAGCAGTGGAAGCCGAGCCCCGGGCCGCCGTAGTCGCCGTTGATGACATTCAACATGGCCGAGATTTCCACAGCGTCGCTGACGTACCACGCGACCTTGATCCTGCCGCCGTTCTCCAAGAAGGTGTCCACATCCTTCTCGTTGCGGGGCGCCACCTGATCGAGAATGCCCACGCGGTCGCGTCGGTAGGCGACGACGCGAGCCGCGAGGCGGTCGCCCAAGGGAATGTTGACCATGCCGTCGGCACGGTACGAGAGACCGCTGGAGTCGCCGATGTCTTCCACGTTCGCCTGGAACGAGTAGTCGAAAGCGATCGGATCGGGCTTCTTGGTGATGTAGCGAATGGAGCCGCCCAGGTTGCCCTCCCCGTAGAGCGTGCCTTGCGGCCCCTTCAGCACCTCGACCCGCTCCATGTCGAACAGTGCGCCGAGGGTCTGCGACAGGCCGCCGGTATTGCTGTCCGTCATGGGCAGGTTGTCCACATAGACGCCCACCATGGCGCCCCCGCCGCCGGAAGGCGGCGTCAGGCCGCGCACCGACAGGGTGTTGTAGGTCTGCGAGTTGGTGCGGTAGGCCAAGCCGGGAATGGACTGGTAGAGGGTCTGGATGTCCTCGATGCCTTTGTGGATGATCTCCAAGTCCGTCACCGCGGAGATGGTCAGCGGCGTATCCATGAGCCGCGTGTCGCGGTAGGTGGCGGAGACCACTACTTCTTCAACGGTCTGTTCAACGGTCTGCGCGGAGTCGTCTTCGACCTCCTCGCCGACAGCGGGCGTGACGAGAATCGCCACCAGTGCCAGCGCCCAAAGGCAGGCGCCGAATCGCGTCCGGCACGTCTTCATCGCTTTCATGTAGCCTCCCCTGCCCAAATGCATAGACCTGACCACCCGTGCGCATTCTCGCCTCTCTGCGAGCACGCATGCCGATGACATAGAAGACAAGCCCGCGGCGATTGTCAACCGCCATGCCGCCGCAACGGCAACACGATGGGATACCATCGCCGGACTGCGGGGGAGAAGGGTGCGATCATGGCCGAAGACAAGCTGGAGTTTTGCAGCGAGGCGTGGGTGGACTACGCCCGCGAGCACCTGCAAGGAGCGGCGGCGGGTGCCGATCTGGCTGGAATCGAACTGACCTTCAACGAAGTGTTCACGGATGCCCCGGCTCATCTCCGACCCGATGCCGAGGGCCGCGTGGGCTGGTACATCCGCATCGCCGACGGCGCCGTGGAAGTGGAACGCGGCATCCTGCCGAATCCGGAACTGCGAATCACTGTGGACTACGCCACCGTGCTGCCGCTGGCGCGCATGGTGTTCGCGGGCAACCCCGACCTCGCCGCCGAAGCCGGTCGGCGCGTCGCGGAAGCTACCGCCGCCGGCAAGATGCGACGCGAAGGGAACGAAACAATCATGGCGGCGCTGCCCTGGGCCGGGCAGCTGCACGATGTGCTAGCCAGGCGCACTGCCTAGAACCGCCGAACCGCCGAGAGGAGTGCCGGGATGAATATGGCCGCACGGCGTCTCTCGGTTTCCACCATGCTTTCGTTCGGCGTCGGCGAGGCTGCCGGCGCCTTCAAGAACATGGCCTGGGGCGTGCTGCTGCTGTTCTACTACCAGCAGATCGTCGGCGTGGAGGCGTACCTAGTGGGCCTCGCCATCGCCATCGCGGTGCTCATGGACGCGGTCACCGATCCTCTCATCGGCACTTGGTCGGATCGCATCCGCACCCGCTGGGGACGCCGCCATCCCATGCTGCTGATCTCCGCGCTGCCCTTGGCAGCGAGTTTCGTGCTGCTGTTCAATCCGCCGAGCGGCATGTCCGACCTTGCCGGATTTCTATGGCTGACGACGTTCGGCATCCTGGTGCGAGCGTCCTATACGTTCTACAACGTCCCGCACTTGGCGCTCGGTGCCGAAATGGCCGGCGACTACAACCAGCGCTCCACCTTGTTCGCCTATTCCGCGTTCATCGGCGCCATGTCCGTGGCGGTGGCCTACGGCCTGATCATGCGCTACTACTTCCGCACCACGACGGAATACGATCCCGGACTGCTCAACGCAAGCCGCTACCTGGAAATGAGCTTCACCTTCGCCGTCGTCATGGTAGTGGCCATCGTGTTATGCGTATTCGGTACCAAAGGCGAGATCCCCCATCTTCGGGAAACTCAGCAGCGCGAAAGGTTCGGCTTCTTCACGGTGTTTCGAGAACTATGGGCGGTGTTCGGCAACCGTTCGTTTCGAGCGATCTTCTTCGGACTAGTGCTCGGCTCCTTCGTGGGCGGCGTGGAGTCGGCCTTCACGCCGTTCATGGGATTCCACTTCTGGGGGTTCACCACCGAGGATCTGTCCTACTTGGCAATCGTCGGCTTTTTGGCTTTTCCGCTATCGTTCGCCCTGACGCCGATGATGACGCGCCTGCTGGACAAGCGCCTTGCCGTGATAGTGCCGCTGGCGTGCTGGATCACGGCTGTCAACACGCCGATCTGCCTGCGCTTGCTGGACGTGTCCTGGTTCCCCGGCAACGAGTCGCCTTGGGTGCTGCTGATCTTTCTGGCCGCATCCACGGTTGGCGCCTTGTCGGCGCCGATCATCGGCGCTACCGCCAACTCCATGCTGGCCGACGTGGCCGACGACCATGAACTCGACACAGGCATTCGCCGAGAAGGGGTGCTGTATTCGGTGCGGGCCTTCTCCAACAAGGCAACCGCCGCCTTCGGCACCCTGTTCGGGGGCATCCTGCTGTCCGCCATCGACTTCCCGGAGAACGCCACCCGAGGCAGCCTGGCGGCGGAGACGGTGTGGAACTTGGGTCTGATCGCCGGGCCGGCGACATCGATCTTCTCGCTGCTCGCCTTGGGCTTCTATCTCCGCTACCGCATCGACCGCCAGCGCCATGCGGAGATCGTCGCCGCGTTGCGGCAGCGTGGCAGCGAACCGCAAACAAGGGCGGCGGGGAAAATCGGCTAGGTTCGATTGACCGCTAACTTCAAAGGGATGCGTTGCCCGAACTTCGCCAGAACAGAAGCCCGCCGCGTTCAAGGCCGGCCCCAGCTCGGCGCTGCGATCCTGCGCTGAAACGGCCACTGCGAGCACTCCGCCGCGTACGCGCCTCGCACGATCCATGCCTTGGCCGTCACAGACGCATCCGGCCGCAGCCGTTGGCGAGAATGTCCGTCATGGACGCGAGGAACTCCAGCAGGGCTTCGTGTCCGTCGATACCAGCACCACTGCTGGGCGTTCGCCGTTCCCTGCGCGGACTCGACGACGCCTATGCTCGGGGAACGACCTTGCGTTTGCGTCTCGGCAACCACTCGGCGGGCGTGCCGAACCGCGTCGCGTTCGCGTTCACCCCGAATCGCACGTCCTGGCTGAACCTGATCGAGACTTTCTTCGGCAAGCCGACCGGCCGATGCTGCATCATCGGCCAGTTCCTCTTGCGTGAGCCTAGGCGGCGAAGTGCTGTCTTGATCTGGTCGAATGTGGCGAATTACGGTGGTATGCTGCCGCTCTTTCGGCAGAACTTGCGCCGGATTTCTGGTGCAATCAGAGTAGGGCAGCTCTTATGGAGAGCAGATTTCGAGCGCGACTTTGGGTATTCGACGAACTCTCGCGAACTCGGCCGGCAAGGGCGCTGGAGGCCGTTCGATCAGGATTCGCGGTACTTTCGGCATGGGCGGCATGGGACGGACAACCCCATGCGGAGGCGGCGAACCACGTCGCTCGTATGATCCCGCTTCTGCCAAGTCGGCCGCAGGTGGAGCGAGCGTGTCGGCTTTGTTGATTGCGGTGTTGTCTCTGGTCGTCGCGACGGCAGCTAGCGGGGAGGAGTATATGCTAGGCGCGGATTCCTTGCCGCAGGAAGGCGTGCCGCAGGGCACGGTAGCGAAGCGCACTTGGACTGCCGGCCGCATCTATCCCGAAACCACCCATGACTACTGGGTGTATGTGCCGGCGCAATATACCGATGCCGAGCCCGCGTGCGTGATGGTATTCCAGGACGGCATGGCCTATCTCGATGCGAAAGGGCAAGTGCGGGCGCCGACCGTTTTCGACAATCTGATTCACAAGGCCGAAATGCCCGTGACCATCGGCATTTTCATCAATCCCGGCATGAAGGAACGCGAGTACGACCAGCGTAAAATCCAGTACGCCACGATGGACGACACCTATGCTCGTTTCCTGCTGGAAGAAATCCTTCCGGAGGTCGGCAAGGACTACAACCTCGTCGGCGAAGCATCCGGAAGAGCTATCGGCGGAATGAGCGACGGTGGCGTCAGCGCATTCACCGTCGCCTGGGAGCGGCCGCACGCTTTCTCCAAAGTCGTCAGCCACATAGGGAGCTATACGAGGCTGCGCGGCGGCTCCGAATACCCCTTTCTCATCAGGAGGACCCGCGGCAATCCAAAACCAATCCGCGTCTTTCTCCAAGACGGGGAAAACGACATCAACCTCATGGAAGGGAACTGGACGCTTGCGAACCTCGCCATGGAGTCCGCGCTGAAGTTCGCCCGCTACGATTATCGATTCGAGATGGGCACCGGCGGACACGATCTGAGACACGGCGGCGCAATCTTTCCCGATACGCTGCGCTGGATCTGGCGCGATTATCCCGGTGTGAAAGGTGCTGGCGAAGCAGCCTCCCTCGATGAGGTGATCGGCCGGTGGGATGTCGTGACCAACGTCCTCGGCGAGACCCGCCACAGCATGTTGACGATTGTCGCCGAAGGGGGCGAACTTGCGGCGGTGCTCGACGACGACGAAGATGGCGATATCGAGGTTGCGACTATCGGCTTCGAGGATGGCATCCTGAGCTACGAGTACGTCACGCCTCCATCCCAGTTGAGCTGGGGCAAGGGCTCGACCGGCGGCACGACGACAACCTGGTTGAAAGTGATGGGAGACACCTTCGACGGCGCATTGACTAGCAGCTCGGATATTGCAATCGACTACTCGACCAAAGGCCGGCGCAGAGGCACGGCACCTGAGGCCGACTGAGCGCACCAAGCGGCTCTTGCGTCACCGTCGTCCTTCGACCTGTGCGCGATCGACTTGCGGATCAGGCTGTTCTCCATCGTCATGCAGCGAACGGCGAAGCCGTCGTCGCGCGTCTCGGCGTTCGCTCTCTCGACGTCCTGCTCTTGGCAGTCCGCTTCGGTCGCTGCGACATCGGCGCTGCCAGGGCGCGGATGCCGCACCCTGGCCATCCATCGGTCGGCGGCAAGGGCCGGCCTTTGAGACACCGCTCGACGCCCGGAGCGAATGCCGGCGGTCTCGCGGAGACGTTCGCGAACCTTGCAGTCCACCGCGACGCCTGCACATCTTCGGCACTTCACTCCGAAAAAATTGGACTGGCCAATATGGACTGAAGTACTGGTTGACAGGTTCCGACAGAGGTCATACCTTGCTGGCATAGCCAGATTACAGGAGCCCAAGCCATGTGGTCTATCCAATCGACTCGAGCCAAGCGCTTGCGCATCGCTCGTCGTCGCCGAGCGCTCTGCGCGGGATCGAACGCGGGCGTGGCATTCGTGCTGCTGCTGTCGGCGCCCGTTGTGGCAGCGCAGGAAGCCAGCGACGCGATCGAAGAGGTGGTCGTCACCGGCACCCGCGAGACCATCCAGTCCTCCATCGAGGCCAAGCGCGCGGCGGACGCCATCGTAGAGATTCTGACGGCGGACGACATCGGCGACATACCGTCGCTGTCCATCGGCGAAGCCTTGGAAACGCTCACCAGCGCCGCGGCGCACCGCGACCAGGGCACGGCGACCGAGGTGTCGATCCGCGGCATGGGGCCGTTCCTCGGATCGACCACCTTCAACGGTCGGGAAGCCACCAACGGCAGCGGCGACCGTTCGGTGAACTTCAGCATGTTTCCGTCCGAACTCTTCAACAAGCTGCAGATATACAAGACGCAGCAGGCGAATCTGATCGAAGGCGGCGTTTCGGGGCAGATCTCGCTCGGTACGATTCGCCCGATCGACTACGGCAAGCGTCGCTTCCAAGGCGACCTCAAGGCCAATTACAATCCGAACAACGCCAACATCGACATCGCAGAGCGCGATTGGGGCTACCGCGCCTCCGCCAGCTACATCGATCAGTTCCAGAGCGCGGAACTCGGCCAACTCGGCTTTTCCCTTGGGCTGCAGAAGAACGTCGTCACCAACCCCGAGCAGGAGTACCGCACCAGCAGCGCCTGGCGAGACTGCCGCAACGATCCGGCGGTAGGCGCCGGAGTCTACTCGAGCAGCAACTGCGACAGCGGCCAGGGCGACCTGCGCATGGAGGTGGACCGGACCACCGGGCAGGCACCCGATGCCGGCGTACCGGCACTGTTCGTTCCCAGCCAGCGATCGTTCCGCCAGAACATCACCGAGGACGACCGCGAGTCGGTATTCCTCGCCGCGCAGTGGCGTCCCACCGATCGCATGGAGATCAATGCCGACTATCAATTCTCGGATCGCGGTTTCACGGAGATGCGCAACGATCTGGTTTTCGCCGAACAGCGGCGCGTCAACCCCGAAGGATTGGTGGTTTCGAACAGCGGCATCATCCGGAGGTTCAGCAACAACGGTCGCATCGAGACGCTCAGCACGGCCCAGGAGCGGCTCGAGGAATACAAAGGCGGCGGCTTCGGCGTGATCTACCAAGTCGATGAACGCATGGAGCTGTCGTTCGATGTGTCGACGTCGTCGACGTCGCGGCGCGAGAACATCATCCACACCCGCCTGCAATCGGAACCGAAGGACATCCACGGCAACGAGGTGCCGGCCGGCACCGACCGCCCGGACGCCCTCTACGTCCTGTCCGGCGGTCGATCCGACGTGGCCCACATCACGGTCACCAATTTCGACGTCGACAACCACGACCTGTTCGCGGACAACGCCCGCACCCGGGTGGATCTGAACCAGGCGCGGGAAAACGACATTACCGCCCTGCGGGGAGACCTGCGGCTGGAAACCGACTGGGGCGCCGTCTACAGCGTTGAAGCCGGCATCCGCTCATCGACTCTCGAGTTCCAAAGCTGGCCTCGGGTGCGCCTGGAGAAGTCGCATAGCGACAGCGCCATTCCGGGTGCCAGCATGGCTTGCAGAAACGACAGGTTTCCAGAGGACGACTTTCTTTCGGAACCCGCCAACGGCATGCCGTTGGTGACCAACGTCGACGATGCCGGCAACGTCATCGCCGCCGGCACCGGCAACACCTATGCCACGTTCGATCCGATATGCCTTGCCCGCGAACTGTTCGGGGGCGAGATTCCCGCCATTCCCGAACCCCGGCAAACAGTGGGCAATGTGGACGTCGAGGAAAACACTCTGGCCGCCTATGTGCAGGCCAATTACCGAGCGGATCTGGGCGGCAAGCCGGTGCGCGGCAACTTCGGACTGCGCATCGTCGATACCGACGTGGATTCCACGGGCCTGCGCACGACCTTCACCAGCACTCGCAACGACGACGGCACGTTGACCGTCGACGAGGATTCGGGCAACTTCTATTCGGTTGTCGGCGGCGGCAGCTACCTGGAACTGTTGCCGAGCTTCAATCTGGTGATGGATATCCGCGACGACGTCCTATTTCGCGGCGGCGCGTATCGGGGCTTGTCGCGGCCCGACCCTGCCGACATGGGATTCGGCCGCAACCTTGCCGTGGACGACGACGACGCCACTGCGATCGACGACTTGGTAGGCAGGGCCACGGCCAGCGGCAATCCGGATCTCAAGCCGCTCACGTCGTGGAATCTCGATGTCGCGGTCGAATGGTATCCCAATCCGGATACGATGTTGGCAGTGGGCGCGTACTACAAGAGCTTTCTTGGGGGATTCGAGAACACCCAGCGCGTGGAACAATTCCTCATCGACGACCAACCTTTCCAAGCAGACGTAACCACGTCGAGGACCATCGAGGACACCAGCACGTTGACCGGATTCGAGATTACCTTGGCCCATGCCTTCACCGGTCTGCCGGGTTTCCTGAGCGGCCTGGGCGCCAAACTCTCCTACAACGTGGCGGACTCGGACTTCGAATTCGAGGATGCCACGTTCGGCGCTTCCCGGGTCGTGGACGAGGCCGGCAATGTCGTGTCCGAACGTGTGCGGCTCATACCGCCGGCTGGCCTTTTCGGTTTCTCCGAGCAGGTCTTGTCCGCTCAGGCCTACTACCAGATTGCCGGACTCGATCTGCAACTCATCTACAAGTACCGCAGCGAATACTTCCAGCAATTCGTCAGTTCTCCCGGAATCATTCGCTATATCGGGGACACGGAGGTGGTGGAAGCTCGGGCAACCTACGAGATCATGGACAACGTGACGCTGAGGATCGAAGCATTGAACCTGTTCGACGAACCCCGCAAGAACTACATCCCGACGCCGGACAGCCTGTCCGAGTTGAACAGCTACGGTCCCCGCGTATTCCTGGGCGTACGCGCCAAGTTCTGAGTTGTCAAAAGTGCCGGATACGAACATCGCCCGCCAGCGGCTCTATCATGCCGTCGCCGGGCGGATCGCCAAGCTGATCGACGACGGCGCTTATCCACCGGGTACGCGGTTGCCGGGGCAGCGGGCGCTGGCCGAGCAGTTCGAAGTGAGCCGGGTCACGGTTCGCGAAGCCTTGGTGTCGCTGCAGACGCTGGGTCGAGTCGAAATGCGGACAGGTTCGGGGATCTATGTGCTCGACGGCACGGATGCCGACACGGACCTGCTGCCGGATGCGAGCGCGTTCGAACTGACTCAGGCGCGACTGCTGTTCGAATCCGAGGCGGCGGCGCTGGCCGCGCCGGACATCGCCGGCGAGACTCTCGACCGTCTCGAAGCGTTGATCGAGACCATGGAGAACAGCGATTCGGAAGAGGAGGCGGACCTCGCCGACCGCGATTTCCACCTGACCATCGCCCACGCGGTGGAAAACAGCGTGGTCGTGCATATCGTCGAGTGGCTCTGGAAAATGCGCATGGAGCACGAATCCATCAGGCAGGTGTACCACGCGGTCTGCTCCCGCGATGTCACCAAGCGGGGCGAGGAACATGCGCAAGTGCTCGAAGCGTTGCGAGCGCACGACGCAGCAGCATCGCGCCTCGCCATGCGCCGACATTTTCGCCGCTTGATCGAATCGATGCTCGATGTCACCGAAGAGCAGGCATTGGAGGAGGTCAGGCAGCAGGCCGCACAGACACGCCAGCGGTACCTGAAGGGTGCCGCTTGATGGCCGCCTTCAAGATTCGCGCCCGGATTGCCGAGTGCGCGATTCTCGCCGCCACGCTGCCGGCGCCCTTCGTCGCGGGCGCGGAGTACCTCGTCGCCAATCAGAAGGAATACGCCGTTGCCGCCAAGCGTGTCGCGGCGGGCGACACCATCATGCTGGCCGACGGCGAGTGGCGGGACTTCGAGATCGTCTTCGCGGCCCGGGGGCTGCCGGACAAACCCATCACCTTGACCGCCCAGACCAAGGGCAAAGTCGTCATCGCCGGCCGGTCGAATCTGCGGATCGCGGGAGAGCATCTGATCGTGTCCGGCCTAGTGTTCCGAGACGGCTACACGCCGACCAACGAGGTCATCGCGTTCCGCAGAACCAGGCAGCACCTCGCCAACCATTCTCGGGTCACCGAAGTCGTGATCGACCGCTTCAACAACCCCGAGCGGCACGAGACGGACTATTGGGTGACGATGTACGGCAAGGGAAACCGGTTCGACCACTCGCTCCTGGCCGGCAAGAGCAACTCGGGCGTGACCATGGCGGTGCGGCTCGATTCCGATGCCAGCCAGGACAACGGCCACCGCATCGATCACAACTACTTCGGTCCCCGGCCGATCCTCGGCTCCAACGGCGGCGAGACGCTGCGCATCGGCACCAGCAAGTATTCCCTCGCCGAATCGGGCACGCTGGTCGAGCGGAACTACTTCGAACGCTGCAACGGCGAGGTGGAGATCGTTTCCAGCAAGTCCGGCGGCAATGTGTTTCGCGGCAACGTCTTCGTCGAGTCGCGGGGAACCCTGACACTGCGCCACGGCAACGGCAACCGTGTGGAAGGCAACGTCTTCTTCGGCAACGGCGTACCGCATACCGGTGGCATCCGCGTCATCAACAAACGCCAGGTCGTTCGGAACAACTACCTCTCCGGGCTGACCGGACGCCGTTTCGCCGGCGCTCTGGTGGTCATGAACGGCGTCCCCGACTCTCCCATCAACCGCTACCACCGCGTCGAGGACGCTCTCATCGAAAACAACACGATTCTCGACAGCGACCACATCGAACTGGCCGCCGGCAGCGACGAGGAACGCTCCGCCACGCCGACCGCCACGCGGTTCCGAAATAACCTCATCGCCAACTCGCCGAGCAGGGATTCCATCGCCGTGCATGACGATATCAGCGGCATCCGTTTTCTGGGGAACGTGTACGACGGCGTCGACCGCGTACCCGATTCCGCAGGATTCGAGCAGCGCCGGCTGGTGTTCGGGAAGTCGGCAAACGGCCTCGAATATCCCCTCGGCGACGCCAATGCCGAAGTCGGCGTCGCCCGGGATCTCGCCGTGCCGCGGCGGGACGAAACCGGGCCGCCCTGGCATCCGAAGCCCGCCGCCGACATCCGCTTCGGCACAGGACGAACCATTGCCGTCGCGCCTGGACAGGACACCCTGACGCGGGCGCTCGAGGAGTCGGTGCCGGGGGATGCGATCGAGCTGGACGCCGGCGAGTACACGGTGACCAAGATACTGGTGCTGGCGCATCCGGTCACCGTTCGCGCCAAGGACGGCACCCGACCCCGTCCGCTGCTCCGGTTCGAGAGAAGCGCTCTCTTCGAGCTGGCCGACGGCGGCAGCGTGGAACTCGCGGGGCTGGCCATCGACGGCAGCTTGGCGCCGGACGCCTACGGCAACTCGGTTGCGAGGACAAGCCGCTACTCCATGCTCGGCAACTACGCGGTCCGCGTCGTCGATTGCGAGGTCTTCGATCTGAACACCAACCACTCGTTCAATTTTCTGCGCGTTTCGCGGCACACCTTTGCGCGCAGCATCGACATCCTGCGCTCATCTTTTCGTGCGGTGACCGGCGACATCGTCGCCCTGGATCGGGAAGTGGACGATCTCGGCATATACAACGGCGAGTCCGTGGTGGTCGAAGATTCTCGATTCCAGGACATCGCCGGTGCCGTACTCAACGTCTATCGGGGCGGTACCGACGAGAGCACCTTCGGGCCGGAAGTCTCCCTGCGAGCCAACACGTTGGAGGATGTCGGGCACGGGCGGCGGAACAAGACGGCCGCGTCCGTATTCCTGCACGGGGTGCAGACGGTGTCGATCAGGGACAACGACTTTCGCCGCAGCCAGCCGGTTCGGGTGGTCGAAACCGTAGGCGAGCCGATCACTCGGATCGAAGGCAACCGCCGTTCGGAAACGGCGCCGCCGGTGGTTGCGACGTGGCGGCCCTGAATTTGTCGGGCGGCGGTCGAGGCGCAATCTCCTGGCGGCGTTTGCTGTGCGTTTCCGCATTGGCGGCATATTTCGCGCCGGCGCCATTCGCCACCGAGCATCCTCGGCTGTTGTTGGCGGAGGACGAGATTCGCGCCCTCGGCGGCGACTGGGCGCAATCGAGATTGTTCTCCCGAGCGGTCGAACGAACGCGGGTGCGCATCGACATGCTGCTGGCCGACCCGCCGGATGTTCCGATGCCCAAGGATCCCGGAGGCGGCTACACCCATGAACGCCACAAAGCCAATGGCATCGTTGTCGCGGAAGCAGGGGCGCTTTACCAGTGGACGGGAGAGTCCGAGTACGCGAATCTGGCCCGACGACTGCTGCTCGCCTATGCCGGCCTGTATCCGCAACTCGGTCCGCATCCCGCGCGCAAGGAGCAATCCCCTGGGCGGCTTTTCTGGCAGAGCCTGAACGAGTCCGTATGGCTGACGTACGCGATCCAGGGCTACGACGCGATCCACGACGCCCTCGACGTTCGGGATCGCGAGCGCATCGAGGCGCAGCTGTTTCGCCCGATGGCGCGTTTTCTGTCGGTGGAGTCGCCCAAGGTATTCGACCGCATCCATAATCACGGCACTTGGGCGACCGCGGCCGTCGGCATGACGGGGTATGTGCTCGACAACGGCGATCTGGTGGAACTGGCGCTGATGGGCACCGCCCGAGACGGCACGGCCGGTTTCCTCGCGCAATTGCGGCAGTTGTTTTCGCCGGACGGCTACTACCTGGAGGGCCCCTACTACCAGCGCTATGCGCTCATGCCTTTCGTTCTGTTCGCCAAGGCGATCGAACGCAACGAACCGGAACGCGGGATTTTCGAATACCGCAACGGCATCCTCGCCAAGGCGGTCCGCACCACCGTCCAACTCAGCTATGCGGGCCGGTTCTTCCCGATCAACGACGCCATACGCGACAAGGGGCTCGACACGGTGGAGCTGGACTACGCCATCGCCATCGCCTACGGCGCTACGCACGACCGATCTTTCCTTTCGCTGGTGGACGACGAATCCAATATCGTACTGACGGCCGATGGCCTGCGCCTCGCGTTGGCCAAGGAAGCGGGACGCGCGCTGCCGTTTCCGTTCGCCTCCCGGCACTTCCGGGACGGTGCCGACGGCGACCGCGGGGCGTTGACGATATTGCGCACCGGCCGAGCGCCGGGATCCGCCCTGGTGTTCAAGGCCACCTCCCACGGCATGGGTCACGGCCACTTCGACCGGCTGCACTGGATGTTCTACGACAACGGAGCGGCCGTCGTGGCCGACTACGGCGCGGCGCGTTTCCTGAACATTCCGCAAAAGGCAGGCGGCCGCTATCTCCCCGAGAACAGCACTTGGGCGAAGCAGACGGTGGCGCACAATACCCTGGTCGTGGACGCCGCCAGCCAGTTCGGCGGCAACTCGAGGAGCGCCGATCGAACATGGCCGAGCGGCCACTACTACCGCGTCCAGGACGGCGTGCAGATCGTCTCGGCCTACGAAGACGTCGCCTATGCCGGCACCACGCTGCGCCGCACCATGCTGCTGCTCGAATGGCCGCAGCTGGATTATCCGTTGGTGGTCGATCTTCTAAAGGCGCGTTCGCAAGTGCCGCATCGTTTCGATCTGCCGCTCTACTTCGTCGGCGAATTGATCGAAGCGCAGCCGGCGATCAACGCCAGGACATCGTTGCGGCCCGTGGGCGCGGCCAACGGCTACCAGCATCTGTGGCGGCTTGGCGCGACCCGGGCCGCCGCCAACGACAAGCTTGCCTTCACTTGGTTGCGCAGCGGTCGCTTCTACACCTACAGCGTGATTGCGAACTCCGACATCGAGGCCGTACATACGCGCATCGGCGCCGGCGATCCGGACTTCAATCTGCGCCCGGATCCCGGTTTGCTGTTTCGGACGGAAGATGTTCGGAATCTCGACCTCGTCGCCTTGCTCGAACCGCATGGCGAATACAACGGCGCCCGCGAATATACCATCCGAAGCCAGAGCCAAGTGGCGCGACTGCAACGGTTCGAGGACGGAGGCAAAGACCTCGTCGTGGTCGAGACGACGGACGCGGCAAGGCTGGCGGTGGCGCTGTCCTACGATCCGAATACAAACGCCGTTCACTCGATCCAAACGGCGGCAGGCGAATACCGCTGGCGCGGCTACCACCGCGTCTTTGGCTACGGACAGACGAAAACGGAAGAGGAGCACCAACGGTGAAAATCAAGGGACTGCGTTGGCTGGTGGTCGGCCTGGTGGCGTTGGCCACGATCATCAACTACATCGACCGCAACGCGCTGGCGGTGATGTGGCCGGAGATCTCCGGCGAACTGGGGATGGACAAGAACGACTATGCCCTGATTCTGACTTTCTTCATGGTGGGCTACGCGATCGGGCAGTCGTTGTTCGGCAAGGTATTCGATGCCATCGGCACGCGCTTGGGATTCGTTGTGGCGATCGTCGTCTGGTCGGTGGCCGTGGCATTGCACGCGGCGGTGCGCACCGCCTACTTCTTTGGCGTGGCCCGGTTCGTCATGGCCGTGGGAGAAGCGGGCAATTGGCCGGGCGCCACCAAGAGCAACGCCGAGTGGTTTCCCATCCGCGAACGAGCCCTCGCGCAGGGCATCTTCAACTCGGGTGCCTCCCTCGGCGCGGTTGTTTCGGCGCCTGTGGTCGCCTTGTTGTACCTGTCGATGGGCTGGAAGGCGACGTTCGTGGTGCTCGGCGGACTTGGATTCCTTTGGCTGGTGCCCTGGCTCGTCGTCGTCAAGTCCGGTCCCGACAGTCATCCGTGGCTCGGTGCCGAAGAGCGGGAGCACATCCTTTCCGGGCAGCGTGTTCATCGAGACGGCGAAAAGGAGGCCGAAGCCAATACCTTCGCGCCGGGCTGGCTGGAAATGCTGAAGTACCGCCAGAGCTGGTCGGTGATCGCCTCCCGATTCTTCCTCGACCCGGTCTGGTGGTTGTTCGTGTCGTGGCTGCCCATCTACCTGGCCGATCAATTCGGTTTCGACATCAAGCAGATCGGCCTCTTCGCGTGGGTTCCCTATGTCGGTGCCGCCTTTGGCAGCGTTTTCGGCGGCTGGCTTGCCGGGCGGCTGCTCGCCCGCGGATGGAGCGTGGACAGAACGCGGAAAACGACCATTGGCCTTGGCGGTTTGCTGATGTTCCCCGCTCTCCTGGCAACGGCATACGCCTTCGCGCCGCTGGTGGCCGTGCTGCTGATCGCCGTGATCCTGTTCGGCTTCCAAATGGCCATCGGCAATATCCAGACGTTGCCGAGCGATTTCTATTCGGGCAAGTCCGTAGGCTCGCTGGCCGGGGCTGGCGGCACCGCCGCCGTGGTCGGGGTGCTGATCACGACCTGGATCGTTCCTGCCATCACCGAGACATCCTACGTCCCCTTCTTCGTTCTCGGCGCGCTCCTGGTGCCTTTCGCCATGTTGTCCGTGTGGCTGTTGGCGCGCAATATCCAGCCGGTAACGCCGTAGCAGGCTGGACAGGAGACGACGAACAGCAATAAGAAGATTCGAGAACAAGGCCGCGGGCGGGCGCAGGACATAGGCAAGGCGGTGTCGCTTGGCGGCCGGCGGTGCCAAGGTCGTCGTCAACTACCACCAAGTCGGAATCGGGCGAACAGGCCGGGGCGGCGATCTCTGCGACCGGTGATTCGGCGATTCGGGTACAAGGCAGCACGACGATCGCAGAAGACGTTGCACGCCGAGTCGCGGAGTCTCGGTAGGCATTCGGCGAATCGCCTCATTTCGTCGGAAGATCCAAGATGAAGGCTGGCGTCTCGCACGGGATGCGAACCGAGAGACCAGGAGATCGCCGTCCGTCGTGAAACATGATTTCCGGCCGTAGTCACGGCTCGGCTTTCGCTGAATCGTACCATCGCTAGATCATAGGTCTCGTTCGCAAGGCGCAAGCCCGACGCGCTTCATGCCCTCAAAGGCATTCTCGATTGCTGGATCACAAGTCTGGTTCGTCAGGCGCAAGCGTCGGTCCGGGTTCAAGCAGGGCGATCCCCGGGGACAGGTCGGAGGTGCCCGGCAGTGCCCTGCCCATGAACCGAACCTTGCCGGTGCCGCCGGCCCTCCTGGATGCCATCCCGCAGGTTCGACCTCTCCTCTCGGCGACAGAACCGCACGACTCTGCGGCCTGGGACCGTGGGGCCGCATACGTTCTCGGCGGCGTGTGCTACGCTGCTTCAAGCGGCAAAGATCGGATATCCGCATGGGAATGCCAAGGACGGGGCGCGAAGTGCTCCCCACCGGAATCCAGACCTTCAAGGACATCCGCGAAGGCGGCTACCGCTATGTGGACAAGACGCCCTTCGCCCTGCTGGCGACGAGGGACGACAGACATCTGTTCCTGTCTCGCCCGCGGCGCTTCGGCAAAAGCCTGTTCCTGGACACCCTGAAGGAGCTGTACGAATGCAGGGAGCATCTGTTCCAGGGGCTGGCCGTCCACGATCGCTGGGATTGGAGCGCTCCGCATCCTGTGGTGCGCTTGAATTTCGCGGGGGAGGACTACGGCCTAGGCGGCTCTCTGCAAAAAGAGGCTGCGGCGATGCTTGCCGACATCGAAGAAGAGGCCGAAACCGGGCTCGGCGCCGCCGGCGTCCCGCATCGTTTCGCCCGTCTCGTTGGAACGCTGCGTCGAAGGAGTGGAAGGCGCGTCGTGGTGCTGGTGGATGAGTACGACAAACCCATCCTGGACGCACTCGGCAACCGCGAAGTGGCCGACGCCAACCGACGTTTCCTGCGTGGCCTGTACGGCGCGATCAAGGCGTGCGACGCGCATATCGAGAAAAGCTTCGTTACGGGGATCGCCAGGTTTCCTCGGACGAGCCTGTTTTCCGCTGCCAACCAGTTTACCGACCTCTCCCTCGACCCCCGCTACAACGCCGTATGCGGCTTCACCGATCACGACCTCGACGCGGTGTTCGCACGGGAACTGCACGGGCTCGACCGAGAAGAGCTTCGTCGCTGCTACAACGGCTACGCCTGGGGCGACCCGATGGAGACGCTCTACAACCCCTACGAGATGCTGCGCGTGATGGGCAGCCGGGAGATTGAGAGCCATTGGTTCGAGACCGGAACGCCGGACCACTTGGCGCAGCTCGTCGCCGAGCGCGGCCTAACTGCCGTCGGCGAACTCGACGGAACGTGGATCGAACGCGAACGGCTGTCGGACTTTGATGTCGGCGCCATCGACCCGGCGGCGCTGCTGTTCCAGAGCGGCTATCTGACGATCCGGGAGAGGAAGCGCGAGGGGATGTCGTCGAGGTACCGGATGGAATACCCCAACGTGGAGGTGCGTGAGAACCTCGGCCGCCTGCTGGCCAACGCGGCGATGAGCAACCGCCGGCAGACGAGGACGCTGGGGAGTCTCTTGCGAGACGCGGTGGAGCGCGGCGACGAGAGGGAACTCGAAGCCGTGCTGCGCTCGCTGTACGCCGGCGTGGCGCACCAGCAAGCCCGGCATGCAGGCCGCTACGAGGGCTTCTACGTTGCGCTCGCCAAGGCAGTGGCGGATTCGTCGGGCGTTCCGACCCTGGCTGAAGAGAGCAGCGCCAGGGGAAGCGCCGACCTCGTCCTGCACGGCGGTGGCAACGTGTTCGTGCTGGAATTCAAGACCGCAGCCAGCGACCGCGCCGATGCCGAAGTCGAGGCGGCCTGGAACCAGGCCCACGACAAAGGCTACGCGCTGAAGTACGCGGCGCAGTTTAAGGAGCGAGCGGTAGTGGTCGGCGTCGTCGTCGATCCCGCCGAGAGAAACATCTCCCGGTTTTTGTGCCGCCGTCCCTTCGCGGCCCGCGGCTGCTGACCGCAAGGGGCAGCCGCACGGCTTCCGGGTTGATCCGAGCGGACGCTCGCAGGGCCAGCATCACCGTGAACACTACGCCCGCTGTCGCCGGTCGCCCGTACGCCGAAGTCGCGGTCAGCCAGAAGCAGCACCGCTCGGCTTCGCCATCAGATCGTTTTCGTTCCCCCGTGTCGTCCTCTGGTATCGGGTTCGACTTGCCTGTTTGGTCCTACCGCTCCAGCTGGGACCGTGAGGGACTGGCCTTGTCTTTCCGAACAACCCGCTCCCGGCGCGACCCGTCTTTCCGCGTGCTCGCCGAACACCGGCCGTCATTCGGGGAACGCAGCATTCGGGCTGCCCCACCGGCCGCCCGCGCATGGCGTCGGCCACCGCCATCTCGCCATCCATGCGGCTCGATATTGTCAAGCGCATTCGCGTAGACGACGCCACGAACTCGCCGGGCTTGTTCCATCCCATCTCCGCTGCGGCGGCGTCGGACGGAACAGCCGTCTCCTCGCCATCGGCGGCGAGCTGCATCTCGAAAGTACCGCGGGTACCGATACGTGCCATGTCGTGCCAGGATAGCCGACACCCGCCTTGGCCGAGCCGCTGGCGGTCCGCCGATTTCCGGTAATTCCAGCCTGCCGATCCACGTTCGGCTGGCGCAACGACAGTGCGCCAGAGCGGTCGCCTAGCATAGGAACCGGGGTCGGAGAACGAAGCGCTCTCAGCGGGCGTGGACCATTGGTTCGGGCACAGGAGCTGGCAGCGCGGCGCGTCCATGAATCCTTCGGCAAACCGACCGGCACCATAGGGCGCCGTGACCGGGACGACAGGCAGAGCGTGCCATCATCTGGCCAGACGCCGAACGGATCTTTACGCCGGCGCTGGGGGTCAGACCTCGCCATCCATTTGTTCCGCCACGCGTTGCGCCACGGTGTCGATGAGTGCTTCGTCCATCACGGTGGAGAGATGGATCAACCCGCGCGAGGCTGTCATCAGACCATGATTGAGGGCCGCGAGAAAAAACAGGTGCATCGCCTCTGCATCCTCGCGACCCGGCGTGCCCGCCCGCGGCTCGTTGGCGGTGAAGAAAAGATTGACCAGGGAGCCGTTGCGGTTGATCGACAGCGGCAGTTTCAGGTTGCTGGCATGAGTAGCGAGGCCGTGGCGCAGCCGTTCGGCAAGCACGTCCATGCGCTCGATGCGTTCTGCCGTCAGCCCGCCGCCATGGTCACCGGGTTGCCGCAGCAGGTGCCGGAATGCACGACCCTGGGAGCGGCAGGATCGAAAACCTTCATGTGCTCGAGCTTGCCGACCATCGCGCCGACCGAAAGCCGCCGCCGATCACTTTGCCGGGCATGGTGAGGTCCGGCTCGATGCCGCACAGCGCTTGAGCGCGCCTTCCGACAACCGGAATGTAATCACTTCGTCGAGCACGAACAGGACGTCGGCCGCGTTGGCAGCGGCCTGGACGCGGCTTAGGAACTCGGCCGTTGCCGTGAACACGCCGCCAGCGCCCATCACCGGCTCCAATACCACCGCGGCAATCTCGTCGCCGTGTTCGACCAGTATCTGTTCGAAGCTCTCGGTATCGTTGTAGTTGCCAAGGTAGGTGGTGTTCTCGCCGTGCGGCACGAGTCCCGGAAAGCTGTCTACTTCGTATTCCACCAGAATCCCGTGATAGCCGTACTTGGCCATCAGCACCTTGTTGCGTCCGGTAATCGCCCGAGCGATGGTCAGCGCCAGGATGCCGGCTCCGGATCCCGAGTTGGCGAACCGTACGCTCCGTGCCGACGGAATCCGCTCGATGAGCGTTTCCGCCAGCTCCGCCTGTCAGACATTGTTGGCGTTCCACGCCGTGCCCCGGACAAGCTGCTTCGACACCGCCTCGACGATGGGCGGGTAGGCATGCGAATGCGCAAGAGATGTGTAGTTGTTCACCATGTCGATGTACTCCCGCCCATCGACATCGACAACGGTGGCACCCGCTGCTCGCTCGATCGTCAGCGGATAGGGCCCTCCAGTAGGCAGCGCCGCGGGAACTGCCACCCACCACGCTCCGTTTCGCACGCGCTTGCGCTGCCGCGCTGTTAGGCGTGCTCTTGATGTAGGCGTCGAGAATGCTAGCCATGGTCCTTCCTTTGGAGTTTCGGATTGCCGCCGCGACAGAGACTAACAGACCATATCCTCCGGGCATCTTGCCATCGCGCAGCACGACACGGCCAAAGCGATCGCTGTTGAAGAAAGCGCTCTCCTCGCCGGCCCGCTGCTCCGCGTTCCGACCTGTGCCAAGGGGCGGAAACGCTCGGCAAATGGAGCTTTCCAATGGTTTCAAGGGGTCGATGCTCCACCGCAGAAACGCAACCTGCACGACTAGGCTGCCGTCCCAAGCACCTGGCGATTGCTCGATCATCCACGAGGCGCTGGTCGAGGCAGTCTCGCTTTCATGTGCTTGCGCCTGGCGTCTCGGCATGGCGCCACGCTCGCGTCCACCGGATCGAGTGGACGCTCTGATCCCGTACAGCAGCGCCGACAGAATCGGGAGGGCGGCAATGGGTGAACTCTGGCCGCCGGCGACGCCAGCAAGCTCGACTCAGGCACAGGGTAGATGCAAGGTATGCTTGGCAACTTCGGAAACACCACGGAGGCAACGACTATGGATCCATCCCAGGCGACGGCGCTCAAAGCGAATTTCGACCGCGACGGCTACGTCGTCGTTCGAGACTTCTTCCCGAAGGCGCAGGTGAAGGAGATATGTCGGCGCGCCGAGGCGGTTACCCGGGTAAGGCCCAATGCCGGCGGCATCTTCACCAACATCACCAAGGGGCTGGAGAAGGTGGACGACTATTTCGGCGATCTCCTGCGCGACGGACCCCATGTGCCGATTCTCGAGATGCTGCTTGGGAAGAAGCCGGAACCGACGACCGCCAGCTTCTTCACCAAAAACAAGCATTCCGAGGAGGTGCATCCGCACTCGGACGCCTTGGAAGGCGGGGTGGTCTGGGTCGCTCTCGACCCGGCCAGCCGCGACAACGGCTGCCTGCACTTCCTGAAGGGATCCCATCTCGAGGAAGCGGAGTTCGCGCACTTGAAAGCCCACGAGCCGACGGATCTGTCCGATCGCTCCGACGTGGCCGAGGTGGCGATGGAGCCCGGAGACATCGTGTTCTTCCGACCGACCACCGTACACTGGTCGGGCCCGAACCACGACGGATCGGACAGGCGCGGCTTCAACTGCTTCTACGTCTCGAACTTCGCCGGCCAGAAGAACCTGTCCAAGGAAGACTGGGCGGCCCTCAAGGGCCTCGAGGAAAAGAAGCGCAAAGCGGCAGCATAGTCGGCAAACGGGACCGCGCTGGCCGGATCGTCAGGCGCAACGGCCGGCGCGAAGCCTTCGCCCAATGCCCAGATCGAGCTGTCTGGAGAACTCACTGCCCGGTGACGGCTCCGGCGGCGCGAACCTCCTGACGCACTCTCGGGTCGTGGATGCCGAGTGCGTGGTACATGTCGTAGCCGATCATCCGACGCAGTTCGGGCGATAGCTGCTCGGCGACCTCGGGCGGCACGGAGAGGTACTGGTTCTCCTCTTGTCGCAGCCAGCCGAGAGAGTAGGTCAGGATCACGCCGTAGCGCCAGTCGTCCGACCGGTTCTCGCCGCCGCCATGGAGCGTCCCGCCCGACCAGAAGAGCACCGAACCCGCCGGCATCTCGGCGTTCAGCACCTCGTCCTCGGCGGCCTTCCGGTCGGCCGGCCAGCGATGGCTGCCGGGTACGAGGCGGGTACCGCCGTTGTTGGCGCAAAAGTCGGTGATTGCCCACATGCTGGCGAGGATCAGGTTCGGCCGCGGCACCGGAAAAAACGTGAACGGATCTTCCTCCCGGTGGAGCACTTGGTCGCGAGCGCCGGGGCCGACCGAGAGCGTTGCGGAGACGTGGAGCTGGTAGCCGAATTCCGCGCCCGACCCGAGATGGCGGTCGCAGAGCGTTGTCGACATGGGGTGCAGGAGCAGGTGTTCCACGGCCTTCGAACGCGACACGAGAGCGATGACGCGGCGCGTGTTTCCCGGGTAGAAGGAATCGGGATCGTCGTCGGTCTCGATGCGCGCCGCCTCCATGTGGGGTGCGAGCTCCGCGACGAACGCATCGCGCACCTCGCTGTCGCAGGCGTCCGTGACCACGAGGCAGCCCGCCTCGTCGAGCGACGCGGCAAGCGCCTCGATCGGATCGGTCGCAGTGTGTCGGGGAATCTCCATTGCTTCCTCCACGGGGCCGCAGTCCCTTGGCTGGTATTGAACGATCAATCTTAGAACGATTGGCGTATTTCGCAAATACAACGATCCAGCTTTGCTGCGGCCTGTCGCAGCGGCTCACGCCGTTCGACGACGTCCCTTGAGTTCGGCGAGGATGGCGGCATGCGTATCTCGATCCAGGCGATAGAGGGTATACAGCCACACCGCCGCGAAGCCGAATACGGCAACGCCCGGTCCAAACAGCAATCCTAACCGCAAGAGAATCTCGGGATCGACATCCGCCGCGGTTCGAATGGACTCGTCCTGGGGCCAATCGATCAGCTCCAAGCCCACGCCGGCAACCAAGCCGCCCAGCCCCGACGTCGCCTTGCCCGCGAAGGACACGGCGGCGAAGAAAACTCCCTCCTGCCGTCGCCCTGTTTTCAGCTCCTGCTCATCGACGATGTCGGCAACCATGGAGCCGAAAGACACCACGCCAAGGCTCACGCCCATCCCCTGCACCAGCGCGACGCCGGCGAGGATGTACACCAGCACGGCTGCATCGTTGTCAGGAAAGAAGCCCAACAACCTCAGCACGACCGGCAGGAGCTGCAGCGACGCCCACCACGCAGTACCCCATACGACCGCCGGCTTTTTGTCGAAGCGACGGTGGAAATACTTCGTGAGCGGAGTGCCGATCAGAATTCCGATCGGAAAGATGATCAACACCAACTGCGTGTCCGTTGCGTCCAGTTCCCAAAAGAATGTGAACATGAATAAAGCGAGCGCAACATTCACGCCGTTCATGACGAACGACACCAGCACTCCAAGGAAGAGCGCCCGAAAATTCGCATTGCCGAGCGCGACCCAGGTCTCGTGGAGCACGCTGAAAAACCGGAACGGTTCCGTTTTGGCGGCGACCTGGGGCAAACGCGGGATCTCTTTATGCGTCCCGACCGCAGAAGTCCATATCGTGATCCACATGACGAGTGCGCACGCGAGCGCGAACGGCGGGTAGTTGTCGTTCTCCATCTGGCCGCGGACGCCGTCTTCGCTTTCGGGAAAAAAGACGGTCACAGACGCATACACCAGCAAGCTCCCGATGATGCCAAACGCAGTCCTATATCCTACGATGGCGGTGCGCTCTTCGTAGTCGTCCGACATCTCGGCGCCCAGGGCGATATGCGGCACATGGTACAGCGTCATCGCGGCGCGAGTCAGAATCGCGAATACGGTCATCCAGGCAAAGAGCCCCCATTGGTCAAGCCCTGCCGGCGGGACAAAGGTGAAGTAGAAAGCAATGGCGAGAGGCACGGCAGACGCATACATGAAAGGGTGCCGTCGACCCCAACGCGAACGCCAAGAATCCGATAGATAACCCGCAATCGGATCGGAGACGGCATCGAAACAAAGGGCGATGAAGAGTGCTATGCCCGCCAGGGAAGCGGAAAGTCCATGCACCTGCACATAGAAAAAGAGCAAGAACAACGTGAACGCATTGTTTTTGATGCCTTCTGCCGCTTGGCCTATGCCAAAGCTCAACTTGCTCGTCATCGCTACCACGCGATTGCCCCCGGACCTTCTTGAACCGACCACGCAGAGGATAACACTATCACGGGGCTGGGCCGACCGCGGGGAGCGACCAAACATTCCAAGCGCTTGGAACTTGCGTCGCGACGCTCGACCGGCGTCGGTCGAGCATCCACTGTTTCAACGCGGCCATCATCGCCTGCCAGGAGCGCTACGAATCGCGCCGGACCTCGCCACCTACGGCAAGGCGCTTGGTACTGGCCGAACGATTCGAGCGCAGGCTGTCGCTGATCCCTCGGCGAACGCCTTTATGTGCCCATGGCGCAGGATTCGTGCGCAAAAACGTGTGGACTCGCAACAGCAGGATCAAGGCCAGCGATACCGTCAAGACAGGAACGACCGCCAACGAACAACACGAATCCGCCGATCCTTGAAATCCACCGCAGCGTGATTGCTCAGCCTACGGCGAGAGTGTCGCCGACTCGAATCGTCGCTGTGCCCTCCACGCCCATGTAAGCGCCGAACATCACGCCGCCGGCGTAACCGCCTTCGCGGTGCCGGTACGATTTCAGCGTCGCCAGCGGTTCGATGCTGCGTGCCCCGGTTTCCTGATCCGTGCAGGTCACGACGCACCGCTCGCAGTGGGTAGCCCGGACCAGACGCATCCCGTCTCCGTACAGGATAGCCAACGCGTCTTCGCCGAAAGCGTCGATCCCCTCGACGACGATGTTGGGCCGGAACCGGTTCATCGGCACCGGTGCATCCAGTCGCGCGTTCAGGTCGGCAAGCGAAGCTTCGTTGGCGACGAGGATGGGCGCGACGTCGACAAAACGCGACTGGTCGATGCCGTCTAGCACGCGAAACTCGTCGAGCGGAATCGATCGGCAGAAGGCCGCCTTCAACGCCACGACGCGGACCTCGGTGCCGACGGCCCCGGATACCCAGTTCGCCAGCATGTCGCCCTGATCCACTACGGCGACGCGGTTGCCGTAGAAGTCGACGGTTGCCTCTTCGCCTTCGACGGAGACCGTATGCACCAGCGGTGCCCCATCCACGGTGTCGAACTCGATCTCCTTCTCGTCCAAGCGTCGAGTCGCCACGGTTGCGAGCTTTGGCAATCGCATCTGATTGGCGAACTTGCCATTTTTCAGAATCATGAGCTGGCGGTCGCCCTCGACGCCAGTCTCAGAAACGGTCGCCGACTCGACAGCAGTGCCGCGGCAGCTTTTCACCGGGTAGCTGTACAGCGCAGTGACAGTACAAAGCTGTGGCATATTGGATTACCTCGACGACTCCGAATCTACGGCTCTTATAGCATGTCTTCTGCGGCACCGCGACCATTCTCATCTCTCTGGATCGGAGAGCTTTCGCGGTGCGGGCCGTGGACTTATGCCGAATTCAGTCTACGCCTTGCATCCTACAGTGCTCTGCAGCACAACCGTCGACATGCATTTCACAGGGAACCTGATAGATGCTTCGACGGGTGCTTTGGGGAAGTCCGGGGAGGGGGCATCTTCGAACGCAACTTCACCGAACGCCGAGATGCGGGCACCAGCTTTTGCCGTCCCCGTGGACAGGGAATGTATGGCGGGCATCGGGGACGGCTATAGGAACACAGCGAAAAAAATCCGCCCCGGACTGAGGAAACCACCATCTATGAAGCCGTTGTGAACGTCGCAGATGAATAATCGCAGAAGTCGATTTTCGAACGCTACGAACATAGCTTGTCCAGCCTGCGGGAGCACATAGAGCGGTCGGCACCCAAGCGGAACCAGATGCCTTGGTGTATTCCGGGGCGATAGCCGCCAACGATGCCAAGCCCGACTTCGCCGCTAGCGAAGTGAGATCCCATGTTCGTGACCACCCGCGGAGACGATGTGGCGGTGAAAAGCATACGATGGACCCCGACCCTGTCGCTGGGCGACAAGCCGGTCGTCGCAGGCATCGAGATCGAAAGCGCTACCGCCTCCGAGGACTGCACGAGCGGTTTCGGGTTTCTCTGGCGATCTGTTCTTAGATGGCGTAACCAGCACCATGCAGTCTACTCGGTAACGACCGCCATGCGGTTGTGCAGCTCCAAGAGATAGGGCGGCAGATTGGCCATATCCCCCTCGATTTTCTCGTTCGGGTCCGCCGGGCGTTCCGGGGGAGTCTTTTTCCATTCCGCCAGCAATTCCGGGGTATAGACCATCCTCGCATTAGGCAGGGCCAGTTCCCAGGTTGCTTGAATCCGAATATCGGCATCATCGACCCTGCCGGTGCCGACGCGGACACTCTTTCCGTCGATATGGAAGTGCCAAGCGGCAAAGCCGTCGGCATCGGCGATTCCCTCCGGAGCTCCGGCGAATGCTTCGCAAATGCTGAAATCTTGCCCGTCCTCTCCATGTTGGGAGACCAAATCCTCCAACACTCTCCGAGCGATATCGACCCAGGCGGCGCTGGCGAACGGGACTTTGGCTTGATTCTGTGTCATGCGTATTCCTTCTTCGGAATACCGAATCATAGCGCAACCGACGAGCCATGTGGGGATCGGCAACCTTCTGGACAGCCGAGGTCGGACAGCCGCGATCTGCATCCCGGCGAAGTCGGCGGGGTTCATGCCCGGCAAGCGGTGCCGCCAGCGGTTGTCGTCGTAGTAGAGGCAGCGTCCGGAGTCTCGTTCGCCGCGACACTACATATTCTAGTTCGGTGCGAACGCCAATGCCCGTCCGCCTGCAGGAACCACTCGCGCATTTGCCCCCTGAACCGCCAGCTAGCGTAGCGCCTCCGGGTCGTCCGTCCCGTCGCCCCGTGCCTTCACTTCGGCACGGTTCATCCAGTAGGCCTCGATTGTTGTACAGGTTGTTGACAACGATCCGCCGCAGCGCTTAACGTCGGCGCACTACATTTGATTCTGGGAGCGCAACGTCACGGCGGAACAGGCGCAGCCAACGGAACAGCAGGCAGCGGTGATGGCGGAGATGGCCGAGTTGATGCAAGTGGCCAGAGATGAGGCTTGCCTCGAACCGTATGAGATTTCCGATGGTCTTTGGCCAAGGATCGACGAATTGAATCTTTGGGACAATGTCGCGGAACTTGGGGACCGAGGCTACACCATTGTTGAGGACGTGGCGCCGCCGGCTCTCTTCGACCAGTTGCGAGAGGTGATCCGCAGCTTCTCTCAGGAATCCGAAGGGATGCTCAAGGGCCATGCTGCCAGCATGCTGCTAGGACGTCATCCCATGGTGGGCACCTTTGCGACCCTGCCCAAGATCCTGGCGGTAGCCGAAGCCAGCGTCGGGCAAGGCATGCGCGCCAGTCAGTTCATCGGCAGCATCAAGCGGGAAGGCGATCAGGATCTGGAAATGCATGCCGACCAGAATTGGATTCCGGCACCCTTTCCGAAGCACAACTGCGTGATTACGTTCTGCATTCCCTGCGAAGGCATGACCGACGCCGGTAGCTCCACCCGCGTCGTGCCGGATTCCCAGGCGCTTCGGCGGCATCCTGCTCCCAAGGAGATCGAAAACCGAGAGACAATTGCGATCGAAGTGGAGAAAGGCGCTGCTATGCACGGCACAGAACGGGACGACGAGCCGAGGCATGGCTATCCACCTTTCCAGTTGTCGTCTGCGAGCACGACCCGGAACAGGGGTTCGAGGTGCTTTCGATGTTTCCGCGGCAGCGGCTCGATCCCTTGGGCGTGGCGATGGCTGGCATTACCCAGCAGACCGCCATCTTCCTGTCGCGCGGGCGGCGCCGTAGGCGCTCCTTCAGGAAAGATTCGAGCGCGGTCGCATCGAATCAGTGGGAGAGGATGAACTTGCCGCTTCGCAGGCTGGCCACGCCGAAGCAGGAAATGGATCGGCAGGTTGGCGCACGGATCACGATCGGGGCCGATGCTCGGGCGGGATTCGCATCCGGCAGCAGATGCTGTCGCCTCTGGAAGCGGCACTCATCCAGACTCCATAGTGCAATGCCGTCTCGCCGGCCACCGGAGTTTCTTCATCGTGCAACATCTTCGGGATCCGACTGGGCCATATGTGGACGGGGCTCCCGGAACCTGAAGCCCATCTGCTTGAACAGCCGCAGATGCTCCGGCCGCAGTCCACCATTCCACAACCCGCCGGAGGGAACCCGCCCGGACGCTGGCGCAGGCCCTTCTCCAATGCCCTCCGCAGCTCGGGCGTCGGCGATTTCGAGTGCTCGCAGGGCGGTGGTTGCCAGGGCAGAATCATCGCCATTGCTGCATCATCCATACATGCGGCGATATAAATATCGCCACATGGTAAAAGCGGGCCGTTCTGTTTTGCTGCCAAACACAGTCTCCCCAACGGCTTGACAGGCCCCGCCAGAGCGGCACATGATGCAGGCCAAGGCGATCAGGAGGGTCACGAATGAATCCGCACAGCGGCATGCGTATCGCGCATCACACGTTTTTCGTTTCCGCACTTTCTCTCTTTTTCTCGACTTCCCTCGCTGGTGCCGAATCGGCGGAACAGGACGACGACGGGGTACTCGAAGAGGTGATCGTCACCGCCACCTACCGTGAAACGAAGCTGATGGACACCGCCCAGGCGATCAGCGCCATCACCGACAGCCTCGTGGAAGACTTGGGCGCCCAGAGCATGGAAGACGTCTACGCCATGGTGCCGGGCCTGAACATGCAGGGCGGCGTAGACGGCGAGAATCGCTACACCGTGCGCGGGGTAACGTCCCAGACCGGCGGCGTCGGCTACTTCCTGACGGGCGCCACCATCGGCGTGTATCTCGACGGCACGCCGGTCACCGCGGCACTCGGCCCGGACAACCAAGTGAGCGGCACCATGTTCGACATCGAACGTGTCGAGGTTCTCAAAGGACCCCAAGGCACTCTGTTCGGCGAAGGCTCCCAGGGCGGTACCATCCGCTACCTGTACAAACAGCCGGACACCACCCGATTCGACGCCGCCGCCAACCTAGGCTACGCCGGCATGGCCGAATCCGAGGACAATTCCAGGCGAATCGACGCCATGGTCAACATTCCCTTCGGCGACGGCTTTGCGCTGCGCCTGACCGGCTGGGATGCCGAGACGGCCGGCTACATCGAAAACGTCACGCCATCGGGCACGACGCTCCAAGAGGACTACAATCCGGCAATGCGTTCCGGTGCCCGGGCGGCTCTCCGCTACGAAGGCGAACGTTTGGCGGTTGCCGGCACGATCTACACCAGCGATCAGGATACCGAAGGCGGCGTGCTCACCGTCCGCCCGTACCAGGCATCTGCGCCTAGCATTCCGGGCCACCCACCCGAATCCACGGACGAAATCGACATCTACAGCTTCGTGGTGGAAGTAGACTTTCCGTGGGCGAACTTTCAATCGATGACATCCTTCACGGACCGCAACATCGTCTCCACCACCGAGGCCACCACCCAGTTTGTCTGGTTGCTGGACTTCGTCTACGGGGGCTCCACCCTGGCGGCAAGCCATCCGGGCTGCACCCCCGAGGTTGCCTTGGGATATTGTCCGGAGTTTCCCGGATTCTTCAATCTCGCTGTGCCGGGATCGGTCGTTTCCGACGGCATGAACCTGCAGGCGATGGTGGGCTTCGGCGATTCCTACAGCGAGCGCTGGGTGCAGGAGTTCCGCCTAGTCTCGCCAAGCGACCAGCGGTGGCGTTGGACGGCCGGCGTGTTCTGGAAAGACAGCGAGGACCACACCCAGAACCAACAGGTGGCCGGCACCTTCCCGGGGCGCGAGACCTTCGGCCTTTTCCTCGAACCCCTGCTAACGGTACCTGCCAACACCCACACCGACTTGCTGGAAGAGTATGCCTTGTTCGGCGAAGTCAGCTATGACGTCGCCGACGAGATCGAAGTGACGGCCGGCCTGCGGATATCCGACATCGAACAGTACTTCTCCAACACGGTCTCGGGCACGGACGACACCCCGGTGTCGCCCAAGTTCGTGGTATCGTGGCGGCCAATGGATGAACTGCTGCTGTACTTCAACTACGCCACGGGTTTCCGCCCTGGCAACGTCAACAACCACATGGAGTTCAACTACCGCCAGCTCGAAATCCGGATCCAGGAAGCGACGGCAGCAGGGCTGTCGGACACGATCCCGACGCTGCGCGAAGCCCAGTCGCTCGCGCGAGCCCATCGATTCTTCGATGGCGACGACGTGGAAAGCTACGAGCTAGGCCTGAAGACCACCCTGTGGGATGGTCGAGCGCGGATTCTTGCCTCGGCCTACTACTTGGACTGGAACGACATGATTCTCGTCGAGGACGTGCCCGCCCTGCAAACACTGACCCCCGGGACCAGCACCTACAACACCAACAGCGGCGGGGCCGAAATTCAAGGCTTCGAGCTGGAGGTGGGCGCATTTGTAACCGATCGTCTGAGCGTCCGACTTGCCGCGGACGTGGTGGACACGGAAGTGACGCGGGGGCCGCTGCTCTCCGGCGAGAGCGGCGAAGACAACGAGCTGATCTACGCACCTAAAAAGAGTGCCTCGTTGGCCGTCGACTACACCATTCCACTGAATGCAGGCTGGAGCGTGGCGCTGCACGCCGACCATGCCTGGGTGGACGAGCAGTTCGCCAATACCCAGAATACGCTGACCATCCCGAGCTACGAGAAGACGAACGCCCGGATCACGCTGCGCAGTGGCGACGACAAGTGGCGGCTGGCCGCCTACGGGACCAATCTGAGCAACGACGAGATCCTACGCGGTCGCTCCAGCACTCTGGAGATCTTCTACTGGTTCCCGCCGCGTCAGGTGGGTCTGGAGTTGGGCTACCGGCTGTAGCTCACGCAACGAATTCTTGAACCAGCCGCGGCGTCATCGACGCTGCGGCTGTGCCTGGAATGGCACGAGAATGCGGACATTCCGAGCGGCCTGCAGGGCCACCCCAAAATCGGCCCTGGGCGTTGAAGTGCGTGCGAGAAGAATCCAAGCTCGTTTCGGTCCGATTGCAAACGAAACGACCTATCGAGAACGACCGCTTCCTCCCCGGCTGTCTTGCCGATTGCAAACGCGCCGTTGATCGAAGCCGGGAGTTCGCTCGCGCCAATGCTCGGCCCATATTCCGGCTGGCGCGTCAGTTCCTGCTGACGCATCAGGCCTTGGCAGGCACCCGCTTCTCGATGCTGGCGGGACGCTGCCCTGCTATCGCGTCAACCAGTCGTGCAGGATCGTCATCGATAAGAACATCGTCCACATGCTCCCGACGGATAAACCCCTCCCGCTGCGCTTGGCGCAGAAACGCCAGCAGGCCGTCGTAGTAGCCGCCAACGTCGAGCAGCCCCAGCGGTTTGCTGTGGATGCCCAGCTGGTTCCAGGTTGCCGCCTCGAACAACTCGTCGAGCGTACCGAAGCCGCCCGGCAGGGCGATATAGCCGGCGGCGAGGTCCGCGAAGCGCCGCTTGCGCTCGTGCATCGTGGCTACCGTCTCGAATCGCAAGCTGCGGTGGCCCACCCGGGCCGCCAGATCCGGCGTGATGACTCCGATCACCTCGCCGCCAGCGGCAGTCGCGGCGTCGGCGAGAACGCCCATGAGGCCGGCGTCGGCACCCCCGTAGACGATGCCGATGCCGCGCTCCGCCAAGGTTCTGCCGAGCTTCTTCGCGGTCTGTGCATAGTCGGGGTTGCGGCCCCGACTGGAACCGCACAGTACGCACAAGCGCTGTCCGCGCAAGCTCGGCGGACGCTGCGGCACGCCATCTTCGCTACGCTCCTTGATCATGTCGTGGTCGTCTCCCTTCCGAGTGCGTCGTTCGCAGCGCCGCAATAGCAACACCGAGCATGTCCTGCACCTTCATTCCTCGCATTCCTCGACTTTCGCCGTCGCAGCAATTTTCGCAAGGCGAAAGCGCCTGTGGTTCTGGCCGAATGCCCGCTTCGCCCCAGCGATGCGGACCAGGGTACCGCCGGCAAAAGGCGACAAGAAAGATGAACCGGAGAAGATGCGCGATGCCATGCCGTGGATTGAAGCAAGCACCCAAGCCTGCGAAGGCCGTCCACGGAACCAGCCGCGCCTACGCTCGCACCGCTGCCTTCCATCTGGCAGTAGTCTATTTTGAAAAATAGTTTTTGGCTGGGTTTGAAACAAGACATTCCTTGCTTCTGCATAGAGTGTCCCGTAGCGACGCAACCACCCGTATTCATGTATTCGTGGTTCAGCATAGCGACGAGAGTTTCAAACCAGGCCGCCAGCTTCCATCTCGACCGTTCCGGCACCGCGGCACAGCTAGCACCGGGATGGCCGCAGACAGCCAGAAGCCAGCGCGGCGCTGCGAAGGGCATCGTCCAAGCGGCCACGGCGAAACTGGCGCTCCCAGAACGGCGGGAAGAGAAACGCTGCCACGAGGACGCCGACGGGAACCCTCAGCGGGTGGCACCGACCACTCGGGTAGAGGCTCGGATAGAGAAAAGCGTTGCTCCCGGCCCTGACCGTGGCAAAGAGCACGGACGCGCTACCAGGCTCGGCATCTGCGCACGCCTGCACAGCAGCCCAGCCCGGGTTCGGAGAACGACTCCAGCCAAGCAGCGTAGTCGTCATGCCGCAGGTGGCCAATACCCGTCGTTCATACCGCCCCCGCGTCCCGCAGGGCGTCGATCTCGGCAGCGCTGTAGCCCGCGTCCGCCAGTATCTCGTCGGTATGTTCGCCCAGTTCCGGGGTAGCCGAACGCACCGCGAATCGCGCCCCGGAGAGCTTGACGGGCTGCGCCACCAGTTCGATGTCGCCCAGCTTCGGATGCCGCGCCGGCGCCGCCATGCCCAGGTGCTTCACTTGCGGGTCGGCGAACACCTCGTCAATGGCATAGATGTAGCCTGCCGGCACGCCGGCCTCGTTGAAGGCTTCGATCCACTCTCGGCTGGTGCGGGTGCGGGTAATGGCCTCGATTTCCGCGTTCAGCGCGTCGCGGTGCAGGGAACGCTTGGCCGGCGTGGCGTAGAGCCGGTCGGTCAGCCAGTCCTCGCGGCCCATGACCGTGCAGAACCGCTGATAGATGGCGGTGCCGGTAGCGGCGATGTTGATGTGCCCGTCCCGGGTGGCGAAGACCCCGGTGGGAATGCCGGTGGGATGGTTGTTGCCGGCCTGGGGCGGCACTTCCCGATTCAGCAGCCAACGCTCCGCCTGGAAATCCAACATGGCGATCTGCGCTTCAAGCAGCGAGGTGCGCACCCACTGGCCGGCGCCGGTGCGCGCCCGACCCAGCAGCGCGATGAGGATGCCGAGTGCAGCAAATAGTCCTGCAGACAGATCCGCTATCGGAATGCCCGCCCGCACCGGCCCCTGGCCGGGCAGCCCGGTAATGGACATCAACCCGCCCATGCCCTGGGCCACTTGGTCGAAGCCCGGCAGGTTGCCGTACGGGCCGTCCTGCCCGAAGCCGGAGATGCTGGCGTAGACGATGCCCGGATTGATGGCGCGGACGGCCTCGTAATCGATGCCGAGACGATGTTTCACATCGGGCCGGTAGTTTTCCACTACCACGTCCGCGCTTTCCGCCAGCCGCATGAACACCGCCTTGCCCTTCTTCGCCTTCAGATTCAGCGTCATGGCGCGTTTGTTGCGGTGCAGGTTCTGGAAGTCCGGCCCGTGGCGAGCGTCGCCCATCTGCCCATCGCTCCTGCCCGGCTGCTCGATCTTGACCACGTCCGCGCCCCAGTCGGCGAGTTGGCGGACGCAGGTAGGGCCAGCGCGGACGCGGGTGAGGTCCAGCACCTTGATGTGGGCGAGCGGCAGCGGGTTCGGCATGACGGTTTCCGTATCGTTTCGGAGTGCGCGAGAGTAACCTGATTCCTTCAGCCGAAGGTATACTCCGCTCTCCATGCGTATGCGGCGGCTTGCCATGAAAACCAAACTGACTGTCACCATCGAGGCGGACTTGGTTCCCAAGGCAAAGCGATACGCGGTGCTGCACGGCATTTCTCTCTCTCAGCTCGTAGGAAGCGCGCTGCGCGAGAAGCGTCTGGACGAAGGCGCGTCGTTTCGGCGCGTTGGCGCGGCAAGCTGCGGGCCATCGCCTGCCGAGCCGATGTCATCGCCACGCGAAACCTGCGCGACTACCGCAACTCGCCGATTTCGGCCGCCCGTCCGAAATCGTGCTAGAAGGGTTGGTCTGAACCGCTGCCTAATCAGTGAAACGGCACCTGCATGTCGTCGCTCCGCCCCATCGACTCCTCGCGGCAACGAGCGCATCCCAATCGACTTCGACGGTGCCCAGGCCGAGGGCGGCTGGAACAAGCCCGGCGAGTTCGGCTTGGGCACGGTGACGGCGCGTCTACTTCGCGGCCTTCAGCGAGAACATCTGCGGCACGAAGCCGCTTCGGTTCGGAAACCGCCACCAGCCGTCGGCACACCGCGCCATGCCGGGAAATGCCTGATAGCAATTCATCGGGTACTCGTGGAAGAACGCCATCTCCAATCCGGCGCCGTGGATAGCGTCCAGAATCTCGGCAACGCTGTGTTGCCATTCCCAGGCGCCGGATTCGATGCGCTTGGCGCCGGCGTAGGAAGGCTGGCCACCGACGAAGAACATGCCATCGGCGGCCGGAAAGTACGGGTAGCGAAAGCGCAAATCGTCGACGCCAGCGCCGGCCGCTCCGGCAGCCGCAAGGGATTCCAGCGTTCCCAGGAATGGATGCGTGTCCAGAATGTAGAAGAAGCCGCCGGGCTTGACGAAGCGTGCGGCCACCTTCGCCCAGGCGGCGAGGTCGGGCAGCCAGCAGAGTACGCCCGTGGCGGTATAGACGATGTCGAACTGCTGATCCAGCACAGCCGGCAGATCGTAGACATTGGATTCGATGAAGCGAACGCCCAGGCTCAGTTCGTCGTTCAAGGATCGTGCAAGTTCGATGGCCGCGTCGGAGAAGTCCACGCCCGTCGCCGTCGCGCCGAGCCGCGCCCAAGACAGGGTGTCCATGCCGAAATGGCATTGCAGATGCAGCAGGCGCTTGCCGGCCACGTCCCCCACCTCGCGCCGCTCGACGTCATTGAGCGTGATGCGCCCGGCCTTGAAGCCTTCGACATCGTAAAAGTCCGAGTCCGCATGCACCGGTACGCGCTCGTTCCAGTTGCGCCGGTTGGCTTCGAGTCGGCGATCCATGGCTCTCGCGCTGTCTCCCTGGAGGCGGAATTATACGAGCCTTGAAGCTTACCATTTCGAGGCGGTTGCGAGGGAGCTTTGGAGCGGGTCGGTGAACATCGCCTCCCGGGATGTCGAAGCACCCTGCCCCGGATTGCGAGGACGGTTCTCTTGCGCCATCTGCCGATGGGGTGCGGCACCCTCGCCAAGAATCAGATTATGGCCTCACGCTGCCCGTCGTCGATCGCCACTGGCAATCCAACGTTCCGAGTTCACCGCGCCAGCAGAGTCTGCAATACACAGGCCGGCGACCGTTCATCATCGCGGACGCAAAGGCAACCAGAAGAGCCGGAGAGCTGCCGATCAGCGGCGGGAGTGCCATGTGTTACCCATCTGATCGAATTTCACATCCATGCCCTTGACTTGATACGGAGTGCCGTTGATGGCTTCCGCGCTCCCGGTGTCGAAAAGGGCCACATTGTACCCCTCTTCGCCGAAATGGCTTCGATAGACAAGGCCGTCGTAGCCAGCGCCCCGAAAGAATTCCGCCAGGATTTGCGTCGGAACATATTCCGTCGTGTTGTCCGAATACTCAACAGGGCGCGAAAATGCATTGTCGATGCCGATCCAGACAGCTAGCTCTTTATCAGCCGTGTCTGGCACCGACAGGTCAGAAACCTCTATAGGCCCCCATGTCCAATTACCGTATTCTTTGGAAAGGTCTAAGATCTTCAGATTACGGACAATTTTGAATTGGGAGACCGAAACCTCCGATCGGATACACGGCCTGACCTCCGAGATGGCCGTTTCTATCGACGTGGCAAGATAGAGAACAGGGATGCCCGATGGGTTGGCTCGTCCTTCTCTGGCCCCGTCTTTGAGAGGTTTCATTCGCTCGGGATGGAACGCATACGGCTCGTGCAGCGGCCCTTCGTCATTTTCTTCGACCGGTCTAACACCGAGTTTTAAGGGTTACATCGCGTTCCTTGAGCGTCGCAAGAACCGTGTCTAGAAACTCCTGGACTTCCTTCTCCCAGACATATCGACGCCCCCGGCGCACTTGCTCGGCGAACTGCCCATAGCTGAACATGCAATCAAACACTGATTTCTCAGGCTCATCCATATCCACAACCACCATCCACTACAGCCGATTCTGCGCAATCATTCGCACTACCCGCCCGCCTTCCGCCGTCATAGGATAGTCCATATCCGGCTGCGACCAGCAGCGCTGTAAGCGACTGGCCATTCACAAGAGATCGGCAATCGTGCGTCCGCCGCCTTCGCAAACGCCGTCGTCGCCCGACCTGCCGCATGGAACAAAGAGATATTCTTTCGTCATGTTCCGTCCTTCCATAAGACCCATGTCCGCCGTAGCAATTACCGACGCTGCTCTGTCGAGCTAAGTTGCGCGGTCATACTACGCACATTCCACGCATCTGAACAACGAGCTTGCAGCCATTTATTCTACTCTTCCCCGCCCCGCGTCCAGAGCCCAATCTGCATATCGATGGCGATATAATCAAGACGCTCCGAACGAACTCGGCGGCGGCAGCGTCGAGCGGGATGACCGAGTCGCGTCTGGCGTTCGCGACAGCAAATGAACGGCGGGAGGGCGCCTTGGACGCCAGCACTCGTGCCGCCCATCCCCGCGCAGCGCGATGTTCGAGGAATGCCGCCGGCCACTTGTGCCGCACACCGCTCTTTGCCGCCTTTATTGCTATTGCCTGGACGACAACGCAAGACACGCTCGGAGATCGCGGCTTGGTCGTCTCGCTCAACCGCCGCGTCGGCCCCACCCCTGGCGGCACCGACGTTTCAAGCCGGTAGCGGTGTGCAGGGCAGCTCCGCCCGCTCGACCCATCGGTCGGGGTTGATTTGTCGTACTCCATGCGCCGCTGCGCTACGGAACGACGCGCCAACGGTTCCCCTCGCCGCACACTTGTGCGAGAGTAGGGCACTGTTTGCATACGTTGTCCCGGGAGCAGCGTGGAGCAATCTGGCGAATATCGCATTCCGGCGGCGCGGGGGCGCGTTTGGCAGGCGCTGAACGATCCCGCGGTGCTTGAACGCTGCATCGACGGCTGTCGCGCCATGACGCCCGTGGGCGACGGCGGGTTCGAGGCCATCGTTGCCGCCAAGGTCGGTCCGGTCAAGGCCGTCTTCACCGCCGCCATCCGCCTGCGCGATGTGGTGGCTCCGACAAGCTACTGTCTGGAGGTGGCGGTCAAGGGCGGCGTGGCAGGGTTCGCCAAAGGTACCGCGACGGTGGAACTCGACGAAGCGGAAGCAGCCAGCAACGAGACGCTGCTGCGGTATCGCATCGAGGGAGGCATCGGCGGCAAACTGGCGCAGATCGGCTCTCGCCTGGTGGACGGCGCGGCGCGCAAGATGGCCCGCCGCTTTTTCGAGCGGTTTGTGGAAAACTTCGCGGGCGAGGAGCGCGAGGCGCTTGTCCCGCGCCCGAAAGACAATCGTGAAACGGAGGGGTAACGTGGAAGTTACGATGACGGTCAACGGCACGGCGCACAGCCTCGGCGTGCCGGACAACGCGCTGCTGGTGGACGTGTTGCGCGAGCGGCTGGGGCTGACGGGCACCCACGTCGGCTGCGACACCAGCCAGTGCGGCGCCTGCGTGGTGCATATGGACGGCGCCGCGGTGAAAGCCTGCACGGTGCTGGCCGGCCAAGCCGACGGCACCGAGGTGACCACCATCGAAGGCATCGGCACGCCGGACGCGCTGCATCCCATGCAGGCGGCGTTCCGCGAAAATCACGCTCTGCAATGCGGATTCTGCACGCCTGGCATGATTATGAGCGCCATCGATCTGGTGCAGAGGAGCGATCGTTTGGACGAGCGGACGGTGCGCGCAGGGCTGGAAGGCAACCTGTGTCGCTGCACGGGCTATCACAACATCGTCAAGGCGGTTCTCGCCGCCCAAGAGAGCATGCAGGAGGGGGCATGACATCGGAAACAGGCATCGGCGCTGCGGTCAGGCGCAAGGAGGACGCCCGCTTCATCACCGGCATGGGGCGCTATACGGACGACGTCAACGCCGCCGGGCAGACCTGGGCGGTGTTCGTCCGCTCGCCCCATGCGCGGGCGAAGATCGACGGCATCGACACCCGCGCGGCCGCGGCCGCCGACGGCGTGGTGGCCGTGTTCACCGGCGCGGATCTCGACGCCGACGACATCGGCGATCTGCCCTGCGGCTGGCTGGTGAAGTCCAAGGACGGTTCGGACATGATCGTGCCGCCGCACCCGCCTCTGGCCGTGGACCAGGTGAACTACGTCGGCGAACCCTACGCCGTCGTCATCGGCGAAACTCTGGAAGCGGCCAAGAACGGCGCGGAAGCAGTGGTCGCGGATTTCGAGGAACTGCCGGCCGTGGCGGACCTCGCCAGCGCCGCCTCGGCCCAGCAGATTCACCAGACGGTTCCCAACAACCAGTGCTACGACTGGGAGCTGGGCGATCAGGCGGCCACGGACGCCGCCTTCGAGAAGGCCCACCACGTCACTGCCATCGACATCGTCAACAATCGCCTGATCCCCAACGCCATCGAGCCGCGCGCGGCGCTCGGCGAGTACGACGCCGCCGCCGGCAGCTACACGCTGCACACCACCTCCCAGAATCCGCATCTGGAACGCCTCGTGCTGGCGGCATTCGTGAACGTCGCGCCGGAAGCCCGGCTGCGGGTGATCTCGCCGGACGTGGGCGGCGGCTTCGGCTCCAAGATCTTCATCTACGCCGAGGAAACCGCGGTCATCTGGGCGGCCGGCAAGGTGCGCCGCCCGGTGAAGTGGCGGGCGGAGCGTTCCGAATCCTTCCTGGCGGACGCCCACGGCCGCGATCACGTCACCCATGCGGAACTGGCTCTGGACGAGAACGGCACCTTCCTGGCCCTGCGCGTGAACACCATGGCCAACATGGGCGCGTACCTCTCCACCTTCGCCAGCAGCGTACCGACGTATCTGTACGGTACGCTCTTGGCCGGGCAGTACAGGACGCCGGCCATCCATGTGCAGGTGCAGGCGCTGTTCACCAACACCGCGCCGGTGGACGCCTACCGCGGCGCCGGCCGCCCGGAGGCGACCTACGTGGTGGAGCGCATCGTCGAAACCGCGGCCCGGGAGATGGGCATCGATCCCGCCGAACTGCGGCGGCGCAACTTCATCCAGCCCGAGGACTTCCCCTACGAAACCCCGGTGGCTCTCACCTACGACACCGGCGACTACGAAGCGAGCCTGGCCAAGGCCCTGGAACACATCGACTACGCCGGCTTCGCCGCGCGCCGGGCCGTTTCGCAAGCGAACGGCAAGCGCCGCGGCATCGGCTTCTCCTGCTACATCGAAGCCTGCGGGCTGGCGCCGTCCCAGGTGGCGATCTCCCTGGGCGCCGGCGTGGGGCTGTTCGAGGCGGGCGAAGTGCGCGTGGACGTGACCGGTTCGGTAACCGTCACCACCGGCTCCCACAGCCACGGCCAGGGCCACGAGACCACGTTCGCGCAGATCGTCTCCGACCAGCTCGGCATCCCGTTCGAAAACGTCACCGTGCTGCACGGCGACACCGGCCGCTCGGACTACGCGCTCGGCACCTACGGCTCGCGTTCCCTGGCGGTGGGCGGCTCGGCCATCGTCAAGGCCACGGACAAGATCATCGCCAAGGGGAGGAAGATCGCCGCGCACATGCTGGAAGCTCAAGAGGAGCAGGTGGAGTTCGAGGACGGCTGCTTCAACGTCGCGGACTCGAACCAGGCTCTCACCTTCGCGGAAGTGGCGTTCGCCGCCTATGTGCCCGCCAACTACCCGCTGGAGGACTTGGAACCCGGACTCTCGGAAAAGGCGTTCTACGACCCGCCCAACTTCACCTACCCCGCGGGTACGCACATCTGCGAGTTGGAGGTGGATCCGGAAACCGGCGTAGTGGACATCGACCGCTTCGTCGCCGTGGACGACTTCGGCCATATCGTCAACCCGATGATCGTCGAGGGGCAGGTCCACGGCGGCTTGGCTCAGGGCATCGGCCAAGCGCTGCTCGAACACGGCGTCTACGATCCATCTGGACAGCTGCTCTCCGGCTCGTACATGGACTACGCCATGCCCCGAGCCGACGACCTGCCCAGCTTCACGGTGGACACCACGGTAACGCCCTGTACGCACAACCCGTTGGGCGTTAAGGGCTGCGGCGAGGCCGGCGCCATCGGCTCCACCGCGGCGGTGATGAACGCCATCACGGACGCCTTGGGCGTGGCGAGCGTATCCATGCCGGCGACGCCGGAAACCGTGTGGCGAGCCATGAGGAGGGAATAGCCATGTATTCGTTCAACTACCACAAGCCGTCCACCTTGGAGGAAGCGACAGGCCTGATGGCCGCGGCCGAGGACGGCACCTATCTCTCCGGCGGCATGACGCTGATTCCGACGCTCAAGCAGCGCCTTGCCTCGCCGAGCGACGTCATCGACCTCGCCGGCATCGACGGTCTCTCGGGCATCCGGGTGAACGGCGACACCGTCTCGGTGGGAGCGATGACGCGCCACGCCGAGGTGGCCGCCAGCGATGCCATTCCAGCCCTGGCGGACCTAGCCGGCCGCATCGGCGACGCCCATGTGCGCAATCGCGGCACCCTCGGCGGTTCCATCGCCAACAGCGATCCCGCCGCGGACTATCCCGTCGCAGTGGTGACCCTAGACGCCACGGTGCATACGACGAAGCGCACCATCCCCGGCAGCGACTTCTTCCAGGGCCTGTTCGAGACTGCCCTGGACGATGGCGAAATCGTCACCTCGGTGGACTTCACGGTGCCGGACGCCGCCGCCTACGAGAAGTTTCCGAACCCGGCATCCCGCTACGCCGTGGTCGGTGTGCTGGTAGCCCGCTGCGGTGCCGCGATCCGCGTTGGCGTCACCGGGGCCAGGCCGTGCGCATTCCGCGCGACGGCGCTGGAAGAAGCGCTGGTCGCGGACTTCTCGCCTTCGGCGCTGGACGACGGCGTGGACATCGACCACAGCGAGTTCAACGCGGATCTGCACGCCTCCGCGGAGTTCCGAGCGCATCTGGTCGGTGTGCTGACGAAACGGGCGGTGGCGCGGATCGTATAGGACATTCGACCATGGACCGGGAAGAACGCATCACCGAAGATCCGCGCATTCCGGGCGGCAAGCCCACGGTGCGCGGCAGGCGCATCCCCGTGGACTTGGTGAATGGCGGCGCATGGAGGGCGCATGGAGAAGGCGGGACATCCTGGACGCCTATCCGGCGTTGACGTCGGAAGTCATAGCAGCAGCCCGTCGGCGCTGCGCCGCCACCGGGGCAAGCCTCTCCTACGCCACCTGGACCGAGTTCGAGGCCATGCTGGACGAAGCCGGGCGCTTCAATGCCGAGAAACGCCGGCACCAATGACGGCGACTCTACGGGACGAATCCTTGAAGCGAACCGGAGTCTGCCGGCAGCCGGTTGCAGAACAAGACGAGGTTGTCCGCCAGCGGATTGCGGGCGGATGGGGCGATCGGACCGAGGACGGCAGGTTGTCGATGGTAGAGATCGACGGCAAGCTGGGGAGGCGCAAGACCGTTGTGCCAAGCGTAACTGAACCAGTCGCCGGTCATTTCCTGGACTGTGGTGTCGATAGCGAGGAGATTTGGTTCCCTAGCATTGACGATAGAGGAACCGCCAAGGCGAATACGGTAGATGGGAACCACGCAGCGCAACAGACGATCGGACGGAACGAATTGGTGGAAATAGGAGCCGAGGAGGTCTCTATCCTCGAATCGAGCCACGCGAGGGGTGGGTGCGAAGCAGAGGCGGCTGAATGCGCCGGCACCCGGATTGAATCGTGTGGCGCCGGCACTGGGTCGGGATGGAACGTCGCATGGCCAGGTTCGACGCAACGGGCACCAAGCGGCGTTGAGGAGAGAGGGCCGGAAGATTCGCCACCAAGGCACTGTTCATGTAAACGCGCCTTGCTCGACTCATGTAAACGCGCCTTGCTCGACGGCGGCGGTGGCCAGCAGGCGACGATCGCGGGCGTTGCCGGCAAGGAGTTGGTTCGGGCACTTGCCGCCGAACGTCGGATTGGGCGTGGAAAGCCATTTCTCCTCGGCGCCGGCGGCCTCTTCAGCATCGACCCGTTCGCAAGGCAGATCGCGAGCCGCGGCAACGAGGTCGTCGGCCGGGGGGATCCAGAAAGCGGGACACTCCCGGTCATCCCCGGGCGGGCGACGGTCGAAAAAGAAAATGTCGTGGATGCGATCACGGAGCTCCTGTTCGGTTGCCGGCATCTGCTTCTCCTAGCACCTCAAGGCGCAGCGAAGCAGCATAACAGCGGCCAACAAGTCGGCCCATCGACGGCGGCCCAATTTGAATCCATGCCGCCATGCCGAACCGTTCCGCCACAACATGCAGCAGTGTGAACGGCTCGCTAGCCACCGCATGTAGTACCCGCCAAATGGCGTAATGATGCAGCATCTCTAGATTCAAACCGAGCTGCTATCCGCTGCCAAGTCCCGCAGCCAGGGAGTATCTCTTGGCGCGGACAAGACAGGCGATGGAGTGTGGTTTATTCTTCCCAACTCCATTGACTCGACGAAGACATGACGCAACCTCAACATCTTCGACTCGCGCCGCCGGGGCGCACATGCCCCCGCGTTCCGCACGCACCCGGCGGGCGCACGGCCGAACGGGCGGCGGCAAGAATCCCATGAAGCGCGCCTTTGGCATAAAGCACCTGTTCCGGATACATCGCGCGCTGAGCGGGAAGCGCAGCATCCGCACCGTTCGCTGCCACGCGGTCAGCGACGACATCGGTACCGTCAGCCTTGACGAAGTGGAACTGCCAGGGCCGGAGCCGGGGGAGGTGCAGGTCGACTTGAAGGCCTGCGCGGTGAACTTCCCGGATTTGCTGATGATCCAGGGCAAGTACCAGCACAAGCCGTCGCTGCCGTTCGCGCCGGGCGGCGAAGGGGCAGGCGATATCGTTGCCGTGGGCCGCAACGTGAAGAAGTTCAAGGAAGGCGACGCCGTCTGCTTCGGCATGCGATCCGGCGGCTTCGCCGAAGCCGTCAACATCCCGGTCGAGGCGGTCAGGCCCCTCCCCGGCAAAATGAACTACGAAAAGGCCGCTTCCTACGGCACCGCCTACATGACCGCCTACGTGGCCCTCAAGGTGCGCGGCGACCTGCAGGCCGGGGAGTGGCTCCTGGTCCACGGCGCCACTGGCGGCGTCGGCATGGCCGCGGCGGATCTCGGCAAGTACTACGGCGCCAAGGTGATCGCCACCGGCGGGCGCGACGACAAGCTCGCTGTCGTCGCCTCCCGGGGCGTCGACGCCGTGATCAACTACACCCTCCCCGACGGCACCCTCGGCGGCTTCCGCAACAAAGTCAAGAAGATCACCGGCTCGGCCGGTGCCGACATCATCTTCGATCCGGTGGGCGGAGACGTCTTCGACGAATCCATGCGCTGCGTCAACTGGCGCGGGCGGATCCTGACCGTCGGCTTCACCAGCGGGCGCTGGCCGCAGGCATCGGTAAACCTGATCCTCATGAAGAGCATCAGCGTCATCGGCGTCCGCGCCGGCGAGATCGGGCGCCGCGACCCGGAACTCGGCCGCCGAAACCAGGAAGCGCTGCAGGAACTCGCCCAGAGCGGTGCCATCGACCCCTATGTATGCGCTGGCTTTCCGCTGGAGCAAGCGGTGGACGCCATGCGGATGCTGGAGAACCGCGACGTGGTGGGCAAGTGCGTGGTGACGATGAACGGGTACCGGATCGAGAGTCCATAGCTCGTATCCAGCCCTGGTGCCGGCACCGCGACGAACATGCGGGGAGTGCAGGAATCGGCAGTGTATCCGTCTGCATTGCAACTCCTTGGTTCAGATGTCGAGCCGAGACACTGCCAGACGTTCGGAATCGGCGGACACGGGCGGTCTCCGTCGGCGAGGCGGAGCCATGCTGCCAGAGATGTCGAGTCCGTCGGCCCGGCGCCGGTTCCGGCCGTGCTCGACGGCGCTTGCCGACACTCGCTGAATCAATCCCGGACACCGCAAGCGGCAAAAGTCGAACCGATGCATCACCCAGCGCCAAGCAAGGCAGCTGCCTGATTTTCAAATGGATACGCTACCTAGGAATCGCAACGTGCTGTCGCCCTGCCGCAGGGATCATGCCCTGCTGCCCGGCATCGCAACCCTGGTCACGCCGACGCTTTGAGCTGGGGAGAGATGATGCCCAGCTCGATGGCGCTCTCCACCACGGCGCGGATGGTGTCCTCCACCGGGCGGATGGTCGCGCCGAGCACCGACTTGGCCTTCTTGCAGTCGTTGAGGGCGTTGGCCTGCACGGTGATCGGCTCGCCGCGGCTCGTGATCGTGGCCGGTTCGCCCAATGCGAACGACGGGAAGTGTTCCCGGATGATGGCCGCCACCTCGGTGCCGAAGCGCAGCGCCGAACGGCCGCCGCTGCCATGCATCAGGTAGCGGTTGCCGCCGTGGGTGGCCTTGTGGTCCACCGGCGATTGTGCCGCTAGGCGGTGCGCCTTGACCAGATCGCGCACGTCGATGATGTTGTAGTACATGTCGTATTTCGACGGCCAAGAGGGAGGCAGGCCGGCAGCCATGCGGCCGATCTGCTCGATCCACTGGCCCACTTGCGCCTTGAACAGGATGGGGCCGCAGATCATGGCGGGATTCATGGTAATGGCGTCCCACCGCCCGGCGCTGGCGTCGGCGGCTTCGTTGATCAGATGCTCGGTGTCCACCTTGCTTCTGGCGTACGAACTGCGGGGATGCCGCCAGCGTTCCGGCTCCACGCCGTCCGAGGCCCAGTCCGTCTCCGTCCACTCGTAGCCCTTGGGCAGCGTCGCCGCCTTGGCGCCGGAGACCGCGGCCATCGAGCTGGTATACACGAGGCGCTCGACGCTGGCGCTGGCGTCGATGGCGTCGATGACGTTGCGCGTACCCGTCATGCCGCCGTCGTACACGTCCTGGGAGACGTCGCCGCTGCCGAGGGGCTGGGACTTGCCGTCGGCGGAGTTGCCGAGCACCGCAGCGACGTGGAAGACACCGCGGCACCCCCGGAAGGCGTCGTGGTAGGAGCCCGGCGTGAACAAATCGCAACCGTTCACCACCTCGACATTGGGCAGACGGCGCAAGTACTGCACGGCGTCCTGGCCGCGCCACGAGCCGGCGTCGCGGATGCAGGCGCGCACGGCGTAGCCGTGAATGGCGAGTTCGCGCACCATGTGTCCGCCGGTGAATCCGGAGCAGCCGGTCACCGCCACGGGGCCGTCTTGGGGAGAAATCGCTGGCATGATGCTTGGGCTCCTCAGTTCCTGTGGCGGGCGGCGAGCTGCGCCGTGGGGTGGACGACCACGCCGTCGCGCAGCACGTCGATGGGATCGCGGCCGTCGACGCCAAGGCCGAAGCGATGGTAGCCGAGCAGCCGCAGCAGTTTCTCGGGCAGTTGGCGAGCGACTTCCCGGGGCACGGAGAGCAATTGTATTTCCTGGGGCCGCAGATAGGCGACGTTGTGGCTCATGAAGAAGCCGAGCCGCTCGCGATTCCGGGACGTGTTGGCGCCGCCGCCGTGCCAGAGGCCGCCTTCCCACATCAGCATGGCGCCGGAGGGCATGGCCACCCGCAGGGTATCGACGTTCTGGTCCACCGGCCGATCGTGCCACTTGTGACTGTATGGAACGATGTGGGTGGCGCCGTTTTCGAGGTCGTAGTCGTCGAGGGCGATCAGCGCGTTGCAGACGAAGTGCGGATGCGGCCGGTGAATCGGCCACAGGCCGTCGTCCTGGTGCAGGAACTGCCGCGTTTCGCCGGGCAGGACGTTGAACAGCGTGGTGACGTTGACCTGGGTGTGCTTGCCCAGCACGCCTTCGACCAGGGCACGGATGCGGGCGTCTAGAAACAGGTAGTCCACGGCGCGGGTCTTGGCGAGCAGGTTGTGGGCGCGCCAAGTCTTGCCGGTCTTGGTGCCGATGGCGCGCATTTCGGTGATGGGCACTTCCGTATCGAAGGCATGGCGGATGCGCGCCACCTCCTCGGCGGTGATGAAGTCTTCAACGATGGTGTAGCCCTGCTTCTCGATCTGCGCCACTCGCTCGGTGATGTCGAGGCCATCGATCACGAGCGCAGCGGCTTCCTCCGTGGCGGCCGTCATCGCGTTGCCTCCTGCCGCTGCGGCATCCGCTGGGCGCGTTCCTGGTTGCGTTGGGATGTCATCTTGTCGTCTTGGTAGTCGTACTGGGGACGCAGCGGTCATGGTGCGGCCCGTTGGCGCGTTCAGTATCGAACAGACTGCGGGGCTGGTCAATGCTCTGGCCGTTGTTGGCGACCGGCTCGGCGGCCTGCGTCCGATGTCCCGGTCGCTGTTGCCGAACGGAAGCTGCATGGAAACAGACTGTAGACGTCCCTCAGACCCGCGAAGCGCGCGGGATTGCGGCCCAACGGCCACCTGGGTCACCGTCTTGCGGTACGGCTTTCGGTCTGTCGCGACGGCGCATGCATTCGCAGTGCAAGGTGACGTGCAGCCCCGGCGTCTTCTTGGGACGGGAGCCGCGCCAAGCGGGGTTGCCCCAAACCACCATGGATCCGGCCGGCCCCTCCACCGGCACGGGGCGCGATGGCCCAGCAGCGGCCGTCGTCCGGCGTCGTCGCCGGCGCCATCGATGGCTGCCCGGCACGAAGGAGATGGCGCCGACGTCCTTGCTATAGTCCCTCAGCATGAAGCGCATGTTGCCGTTGACGGCGATTTCGAGCTGCGCCGTGGCGGCGGCATCCAGATAGTTGCCGTGGATGCCGGCCTGAACGCCGATGATGTAAGCTGGCTTCCATGAACGCACGGTTCCGCAGGAGCCGTCTGTGAAACGCTGGTTGCCGCCATTGTCGTTTTCGTCGCCGCTGTCGCCGTCCATCCGACAGCGCCCGGCGACGCCTCCCAGCCGCCGCCTTCCCTGGAATCCTACGCCATGCTCGTCAAGGAACTGGACCTGCGCCGCCGCGTCAACGTTCTGTTTCCGAACCCCCAATCCATCTTCGACGGCCTGCACGTCGGCTTCGTCAACGTCGGCACGGGCAATCCCGCCTTCCGCCGACGCGACCTCGTGTTGCGCGGCGGCAGCCCGGTGGCGTTCGCCCGAGTCCATGATTCGCTCATCAAGGCGAATCCGGACTTCGGCCCCGGCTGGCGGCTGTCCTTGGCGGAGGAACTGCTCGTCGACGACGCCGGCGCGACCTATGTGGACGGTTCGGGAGCACGGCACAGGTTCAAGGCGACCGCCGACGGTTTCATCGCCGATCCGCCAACGCCCCGGCATGCGGGGACGCGCATGTCGGAGTCTGGCGGCAAGGCCGTGCTGCGCGAAGCCAGCGGCGCGGTACGCACCTTCGAGCAGGCGGGCGTCGACGGAAGCACGACGCGGTTCCGTCTCGCCCGCATCGAAGCCGAAGGCCGCGAGCTGGCGTTCTCCTACGCCAGTGGGCTGCTCGCCGGGATCAAGGAAGGCAGCAGGACATTGCTGCGGATCGAGCGCGGCGGCGACGGCAGAATCGTTGCCGCGACTGATGCCGGCGGACGCTCGGTGCGCTACTCGTACTCGCGGGCGGGTCTGCTGAACCGCGTGAGAGACGTGGCGGACAACGTCTGGCGGCACGAGTACGACGCGGACGTCCGCTTGACCGCGGCGCGCGGCGCGAACCGCAAGCCGTATCTGCAGGCGAGCTACGACAGCGCGGGGCGGGTGTCGAAATCCCGCACCGGGCGCGAATACGCCTTCGCCTACCAGGGTGGCCGCACGACGGCGACCGAGGGCACGGGAGAGCGGCACGTCTTCAAGCAGAACGCCACGGGCACCACCGTGCTGTACCGGTCCGACCGCGGCATCGACTGGCGGCTCGAGTTCGACGCCCAAGGCCTCGTGCGCAAGTTCAAGCTGTCGGCTCGAACGTTCGAGTACGGATACGAGAAAGATGGCGCGGTGACCTCGCTGGCCGTAACCTCCGCCGCTGGAACGGACGAACGGAAATACGCCTACGATGCCGACGGCAGGCTGACATCGGCCACCTCGTCGGCGGACGGCTCCCGGCTCGACGTGGCCTACGCTTCCGGCAGCGTCCTCCTGTCCGGTTCCGGCGCCGACTTCGCGTTCGATCTTTCATCGAGCGGCGCGGTGACCTCCGCGCAGAGCGGCGGCAGGAAGCCCATCGATGCCGAATACGACCGCAATGGAGACCTCGTGGTGCTGCGCCGGGGCGGCCGCAGCGTACACTTCAACCGCGACGCAGGGGGCCGGATCATCGAAACCACCTATCCCGACGGCACGGCCAACCGCTACTTCTACAACGACTTGGGCAATCGGCAAAAAGTGGAGTACGGCTACGGCGGCTCGGTGCGCTACGGCCACGACGAGGCCGGCAACATCAGCGAGGTGGAAGTGACGGAGCGGGACGGCACGATGCGACGCCAGCAGGTGGTGGTCGGCGACATGAACCGGGTGGAGAAGATCGTCTACGTGGGAGCGGGGACGCTGGCCGTCGAGTACGACGCGATGGGGCAGCCGGTAGCGTTCGATACGGGAAGCGACGTGGTCTCCGTCGCCTACACGGCGCTCGGCGGCATCGCCAGCATCTCCTCGAAATCCACCGGCGACATCTGGCGTCCTGCCGACGATGCGCAAACCGCCGGCGACCCGGATCCTCGGCTCGCGGTGCTATCCCGGGACAACATCGTCGCGTCGCAGCCGGACTACGGCGTTCTCGACTTCGCCGAGGTCACCTTCGAACCGTTGCTTCGGGATGTAGTGGGGACCGGCGTTCCGGGCTTGGCCGCCGCCCGCGATCTGCTGGCGGTGGCGGGACCGCTGTTCGGCGCCGACAAGCACGCCGGCATGACGGCGTTCGAGAAGCCGTCGAACCCCGTGTTCCAGCCGGACGAGTACCGCTCCACCAACTGCTGCGTGGGCTGCGTCCACGGCGGCCTGTGCGACGTGAGCGGCGGGCAGAACATGCCGGGCATGTGCTACTGCGGCGAGGAGCCGCCGGGGTTTGGTGGAGGCGGTGGGAGCGAGTGCGAGTGCAACGATGATGACGATGACTGTGACTGCGAACCCCAGGTGACCATACTCAGCGCCGACTTTTCCAGCGATGAGGTCAGTATTCTGCCAGATCCCGAGAGCGCGTCGGGATCGCTTGAACTGGCTCTGCTGGGCGACAAGCAGACGCACGTTATCAGTACGTCGGATAGAGATGGCGGTACCTATGCTTTACCGTTCGAAGTTGCGAACATCCCGACGGGGCAGTTCAATCAAGTGCGGGCCACTTGGACGGTCGAGGATGAGGATTACGAAGGTACTATGGATTACTCGTTCCATGTACTCGGCACCTACCGACATAGCCAGTACAACACGCCAACGGAAAGTGCCTGCAGCGCCTCCTCTACGGCAAGTTACGTCACTACCAGCCGATGTGCCTTTACCCAGACTACATTCCGGAGACAATTTGTCTCGCAGGCCAATCTGAACGGTTCTGGAAACTCGATAGATCATGGCACGATTGCTAGGGAAGCCTATTGCGTAGGGCGTCCAGATGCTCCCGATGATGCAGCTAAGCGATCATTTCGAACAGGTCATAAGGCAGCAGGAGCCTGCGGTGGCAATACCGCTCCGGTCAACGAAAACACCGTGGCCGTTCTTCCCAGCCATGGAGATTTGACATGTGGTGACTCGGTATACATCGTCGGGCATGGAGTCAAGACCGTAACGGATATTTGCCCTGGTTGTGCAGAGGCTCAACTCGACAACTACACCACCACACCCGCATGCAGTGGAGTCACTGATCTTGTAAATTTCAAAACTATTAAGCTGTTTTAGGGATACGGCCCGCCAGCTTTTATCTTTGGCAGCGTCGATTGCCAGCATCGGTGCGCTGACCGTTCCTCTTGCGGCGTATGCCGCTAGTGAAGAACCACCACACCAGCGTGTCGTATTGCAGCAGTGGCTAGACAAGCAATTGGGCCCTCGTGGAGCCCGAGATAGTGCCCCATGGCTTGTCGAGTTCCTAGGCCCTGAAGACTGTGTCGATGATGGCAAAAAACAGGAACACTGTTGGCCTAGACAATGGAACTTTCAATCCACACGAAGGTCGGATGGCTTGACGAAGTCGTTCAGAGTTCAAACTGATGTCGGTAGATTTGTCCACTCGTATGTATTCGAATCCATAACTCTAATATTCTCGGACATTGGTTCCGGTGGCTGGGGAGTTATTCTGTACGACCTGGATGCGAATAGAAAAGTTGCTGATTTTTATACTGCCTTCCCTTGTCTTTCACCAGATAATCGCTACCTGGCATATCGCAAGTGGGTTACTCGGGTGGATTCTCCAGATCCTCGACTATTGATTATCGATCTGAAACAGGATATAGAGACCCTATCACAAATGAGAAGCCGGTCGCCTGCACGAGGAGTCGGGACATCTATATATCCTCCGTCGGAATCAACTATCAGCGACACGGTTGCTGTGCAGGGTTATTCTCGGAGGCACGAAAGCCACTATTACTATAGTTTGGATGGTGTACTCTGGGATATGGAAAATGAGACCTTTTTCTTCGTGGCACCGGACAGTACTGGGTACCGTAACCTGATCGTATTGCTGTTGGAAGCCCCATCCCCAACCATCGTCTGCTATGTGCCGCTCATCAGAGCAAATCGGCAGGGAGAATTCTCCAAGAAGGGGTTTAATGTTAACCCTAGAAATCTCTTGCTGCAACCGCCCAATACGATCGTTGCCACCATGCGGGAAAGCGGTGGTGTACAGTCCTTCCATACCATCAAGCTGGATGTAGCATGTCGGGGCCAAGATACGGATTTTACTGATAAACGCAGAGATATGTGGGAGAAAATAAATAGTTGACTGACGCCATGTTAATGATTAATGCGCGGTGTTGCTTACAGTCGAAAGCGATGACGAGGGCTATGCGCATTCGCATCCATTCTTCAAGAGTACCTGTGAGATGAATGCCAGCGCAGGCTGCCGAGGCAGCAAGATCTGGACCTGGAGGAAAAAATTAATAGAATCAATGCTGCAAACAGAAACTTCAGCGATGAGGACAGGGACACTGCTGAAGATAGAGACAGCCCTCTACCTAGTCACGCCGAGTCGAAATCAGGTTAAAGTCTAACGCAAGAATTCGAAAGGATGCTGGCGTTCGGACTATATGAATTAGTTCCGCTGAAATAATGGATAAAAAAGAGTGCAATAGTGCTGCTCGCTGCCCTTGTCGCAGCACTGGGACAAGCAATCGACTCCTGCGAATCGAAGAGGCCGGGTGCCTATGCATGGACGAGATGTCGGGCTCCGAGGATCGTTGCCGTTCATTCCTCCGTGCGTTGGCCGAAAGCAGCAATCCGACGCACGAACAACAGCTAGCGCTTGCTTTCGGTCGTTCCTTCGCGGCGATTCGGCAGAACGAGGCGGAAAAGTAACGAGTGCGACGGTTGGGGCGCATGGAAGTACAGTCGCTGATCAATGAAGATCCCCGGACGACCCGACGCTGTTGTTCGCGTTCGCCTACTTCCCACCAAGAAGATCAGGGCAGGCGAATCGCATTGCTGCGACGTGTCGTCGATCTCGATCCAACCTGCGTGCATACTGTAACATCCTAGCCGAGGAACTGCATACGGGCGACCCGGAGAACGGGCTGGAGGATGCGCTCAAGTACATGACGCACGGCTACCTGCATGACCCGACCGGCGAATGGAAACTATACTTCGCATCCCGGGCGTACTGTACGCATCATGGCCAACGACGACGGCCGCGAAACCTACGGCGAGAGGGCCGCACGGTTTCTGTGCGAGCTGGAAGGCAGTCCGCGACGCAGGCATGGGGCTTGGGCAGGCGCAGGTTCCGGCTTCCCTCTCCCGCCAGCCGTCTGCTGCGATGTGTCGGCGCTGGCCGGCCGATCAGTCCGCCACCCGGATGATGCGCGTGCCGACGTTGCCTCCTGCCAGCATGTCCATGAACGCCCGGGGCGCTTCGGCCAAATCGTGGAACTCGTCCTGCAAGGGCTTGAGCTGGCCGCCTTCCACCCAGCCCTTGAGCTGGGCGCGGGCCTTGTCGTAGCGATCCGCGTAGTCGAACACCAGAAAGCCCTCCATTCGTACGCGATTGTTCACCAGCAGCCCCGGAATCCCGCGCGGGCCGGGGGCGGGACTGCCGGTATCGTATTGGGAAACGACGCCGCAGCAGACGATGCGGCCGTGGGGCTTCATGCGCCGCAGCGCCGCGCCGAGGATGTCGCCGCCGGTGTTGTCGAAATAGAGGTCGATGCCGTCGGCGCAGGCTTCCCGGAACGCGCCGCGGAAGTCCGGGCTGCGATGGTTGAGCGCGGCATCGAAGCCGAGTTCCTCGGTGAGCAGGCGGCATTTGTCGTCGCTGCCGGCCACGCCGATGGCGCGACAGCCGACGATCCTCGCCAGCTGCCCGACCAAGTGGCCTACGGAACCCGCCGCCGCGGACACCACGACGGTCTGGCCGGGCTGCGGCTCGCCCACCTCGAACAGGCCGAAGTAGGCGGTCAGGCCATTGGTGCCGTAGACGCCGAGATGATGCGCCGGGTCGCCATCGGCATCGACGATGCGCAGCGCTTGCGCCTGATGTACCGAATAGTCCTGCCAGCCGGACGGACAGGTCGCCAGCGTCCCGACGGCAATGGCATCGTCGTTCGACACCTCGACCCGAGCCACCGCGGTGCCGCCCATGACGACGCCGGTTCTCGGCGCTCCGGCATAGCTGGCGCTGCCTTGCAGCCCGGCCCGTTGTCCGGCACCAACGGTCAGCGCCAAGGTGCGGCACAGCACCTCGCCCTCCCCCGGCTGCGGCACCGGCATAGTGCGCAAGGCGAAGTTCTGCGCTTGGAGCTTGTCGGTGGGCAACGACGCGATGACGATCTGGCGGTTGCTCATGGCACGAATCCCTGCTGGCCGTTGGCGCGGCAGCTTAGCGAATCCGGGGGCGAACGGCCAATGGCCGCGTCTGTTCGACGCCAAGCTGTCGGCGCGGCGTTTCCAGTACGCTGCCCATGCACTAGGCGATCGAGAACTCGCTGCGCAGGTGCTGGACGCGACGATGAACGAGGACGGCCCTCGCAACATCGCGCCGCGGCGTCGGCTGGCGCTCGACTTGGCCCGGGCGGAAGGGATCAGGGATTCGACGAAGGACAGGATCGAGTGCCCGGGGTGGGACGACGGCTTCCTGCTCGATATGGTGCATGCCGCCGCAAAGCGCGAATGAAGTCAAGCGATTGCCCTGTATGAAAGACTGCTTGACTGAACCCTCTTGCGCGCGGACACTCGCCTTACGGAACCGGCCGCGTGAAACGATCGTAGCGAAGTGCCGAAGAAACCGATCAAACTCGGCTATTTGACGCTGCTGGCGGCGCTTGCGCCCCTGTGCGCCGTGCCGGCGGATGCCCAAGACGGGGCGATGCAGCCCCAGGAACTAGATGCCGTCGAAGCCGCCGCGGCGCGGGTGAAGGTAGCCGAGCACGTCGAGGCGATCGAGGCCGTAGATGCGGTGGTGGACGCCATCGAGCAACGCTCCAGTCGCTACGATCTGGCGCTGGTGCCGCCACTGGTGGTGCTGGGCGACGCCCTCGCCGGCATCGGCGACCGCGACGCCGCGTTCGGCGCCTACGACCGCGCCCTGCACATCACCCGAGTCAACCGCGGACTGCATCATTCAAGCCAAGTAAGCATCGTCTACCGGGAAGCGGCCCTGCTGGCCAAGGGCGGCGACTACGGCAAGGCCAATAGCCGTCACGAGTACGCCTACCGCGTACTGCTGCGCAGCTACGGCGGCGACAGCCCCGAACTGCTGCCGGGCCTGTTCGCGCTGGCCGACTGGTATCAGGCCAGATACAACATCTTCTCGGCGCGAGCGCTGTACGAACACGCCGCCCAGGTGGCTGCCGAGCATCTCCCCCCCGAGCACTCGGCGCGGGTACGCGCCTTGCGCAGCATCGCTGCCACCTACCGCAGCGAGCGGTTCCCGCCGTTCTACATCCGCCGGGGCGATTCGTCCCCTGCTTTGGGCTCGTACACCGGCTTCCAGTACCGCAGGTCGCAGTACAGCCCCGCCGTCAACAGCTTCGCCAAGGGCGAACGAGCGCTGATCGAGGTGGTCAACATCTTCCAGGCCCGTCAGAACGCCGACGACGAGGAGGTGGCGGCGGCCATGCTGGAACTCGGCGACTGGTTTCTGATGTTCGAGAAGCACCATCGCGCCACTGCTCTGTATCGACGTGTATGGGAGCTGCTGCAAGGCAGCCCGGCGCTGCGAGCGGAATCCTTCCAGGTGCCGACCCCGCTGTACATGCCGCTGCCGGGAGACCCGGACAAGCCCGACGATGCCGCGCCCGGCGAAGTGCGCAAGGGCGTGGTGGAGTTGTCCTTCACGGTCGACGAGCATGGCTTGGTCAGCCATATCGACACGCTGCGCTCCGAGCCCGAGGATATGATGGGCTTCAAGGTTCGACGTGCCGTCAAGCGGGCCCGCTACCGGCCGGCCTTCGATGGCCAAATGCCGCTGGCAACCAACGATGTGCGGGTAGAACACACCTTCGTCTATTATTCGTCTGGCGGGGACGACGCGGCGGCGCGGTCATCTAGCGGTGCCGCTACGAGAAGCCCGCTCGCACAGGCGAACTCTTTAGCCGCTCGTAAGTCCAGCCTTGGCGGCAAGTAGGGTTTCGAGGAAATGGCTATGCGGCAACCAACGTCACTACTACGCTCCCGCCCCGCGCCGGCACCCGGCATCATCGTCCGTCTCTCGACGACGATTCTGGCTGCCGGCGTCATCGCCGGGTCGTTCGGCTGCGCCCGGGCAACCCTGCCAACGCCGCCCTCGCCGTCCAAGCCATTTCCTTCCATGCCGTCGCCCAGTCTGCCGTCCCCCAGCCTGCCGTCCCCCAGCCTGCCGTCGCCCAGCCTGCCGTCGCCCAGCCTGCCGTCGCCCAGCCTGCCGTCGCCCAGCCTGCCGTCCCCCAGTCTGCCGTCCCCCAGTCTGCCGTCCCCCAGCGCAATGCCCTCGCCACCCGCGCCAGACGGCAAGGCCGGTACCGAACCCGGTGGCCGGCCGCAGGCCAATCGGTCCGAATCCACCGGTACCCCGGGCGCCCGGTCGCAACGCAACCGAGACGGCTCCGAGAACGGCGAGGCCGGCGCTCCGCAAGCCTCGGAGAAAGCCGGCGACGACGGCTGGGAAACCAGCACCGAGCTGCCCGGCGTACCAGGCAGCAAAAGCGCGGACGGCACAGTCGCGCAAGGCGACAGCGAAAACGAAAACGGCTCCAAGACTGGCGACGGCACGGACAATTCTCAAGCTGGAGGCGGCGAAGACCAAACCGCGGCCGGCACAGAGGGCGGCAAAGTCGCCCAGTCCGGCGGGATTCCCGGGGCGGAAAACGAAGGCTCGCCAAGTGCTGGTGGCGAAGATGCCGACGGCGCCGGCAGCGAAGAGTTGGAGCGGGCGCTTGGCGACTTGGACGGCGAAATTCTCGACGAACGCATCGCCGCCGTCGAGCGCGCCGGCAAGCCGTCCCAGAGACAGGCAGGCGACGCAGGGCGGGAATCGAGATCCGGGAGCGCTGATGGCGATGTGGAGGGCGGTTCCAACTCCGGCGGCGGCGCGATGCCAAGCCGTCGCGCCGTTGCCTCGGCGGTACCGCCAGCGCCTAAACCTCCCCTGCCCGTGCCGCCCGATACGCCGGACGCCAAGGATGACGACGTGGTCGCCCGCCAACTGCGCGAAGCCGCCATGGCCGAGACGGACCCGGAACTCCGCAAGGCGTTGTGGGAAGAGTACGAACGCTACAAGTCCGGGTTGTAGGAGTCTCCGTCGTCATGCGTCCGTTCGCGGCAATCGCCATAGCCGGCATCCTGGCCATCGGCGGCTGCAACTCCCATACCGTGCGCATCGTCGACATGACGTCGCCCGAGCAGTTCAGCGATGCGGTGGACGATAGTCTGCTGCTCGATGTCGGCGTGGCGGTGTTCGACAGCAACGTGCCGGGCGCCTTCGACGATCAGGTGTCGCGCAACATCACCCCGGAGGTGCGGCGCGCCGAAGCCAACTACATGGCTTACTTCGCCAAGAACCTGCTGCAATCCACCGGCAACTGGGGTGCCGTGCGGGTGGTGCCCCGGCAGACCTACGCCGTGGACGTGACGCTCTCCGCCACCATCATCCACTCCGATGGCGAACGTCTGATTCTGCGCGCCGAAGCCCGCGACGCCCGGGGCGAAGCATGGTTCGACACCACCTACGAGGCGTTGGCCAGCAAGTACGCCTACAACGATGTCGTACCCGCTGGCATCGATCCGTTCCAAACCATCTACCGACGCATGGCGGACGACATGCTGGCGTACCGCAAGTCGCTGTCCGACGACGAGGTGCATACCATCCGAACCACAGCGGAGATGCGTTTCGCCCGGGACTTCACTCCGGACGCCTTCACGGACTACGTGGTCGAAACCGAACCCGACATCTTCGCCGTGCGTCGGCTGCCAGCCGAGAGCGATCCGGCCCTCGACCGGGTGCGCCAAGTGCGCGAGCGCGAATACCTCTTCATCGACACCCTCGACGAGTACTTCGACGACTTCTACGCGCGCATGCATCCGATCTACCAGAGTTGGCGGCAAGCCACCTACAGCGAGGCCATCGCCTACCGCGAACAGCGCCATAAGGCACGGCGCCGGGCCTTGGCCGGCGCCGTCGGCATCGCCGCTGGCGTCCTCGCCCAAACCGGCGACGCCAGGGTGACGCAGTACGGCGGCATAGTGAGCATCATCGGCGGCGCTGCCGTGGTGGGCAAGTCCATCCAGGACTACGCGGAAGCCAAGGTGCATAGCGATATCCTGCGCGAGCTGGGCACCTCTGCGGAGGCGGAGATTTCGCCCCACACCATCGAACTGGAGAACCGCACGCTGAGTCTGCAGGGCACGGTGGCAGAGCAGTACGAGGAATTGCGCCGCATCCTGAAACGGCGCTACTACGAGGATATGGGCCTGGCGCTGCCCGAAGACGAGGCGACGGCGGCCGCCGAGATGCCGCAAGCGAGACCAGCGGCCTCGGGCGAACAGCCGGAGATCGACGATTCCGGTCCGGCAACGCCTGGGGCCTGACCGGCCCGGCAATCTCCGTCCGCGCCCAGGAAACCCGATGCTCCCCACCGACGAACCGATCCTCATCGAACCCGTGGCCGCGCCTTTGTCCGGTCGTCGTTCGCGGTTCGGCCGCCGCCGGGGCCTGTCGATTCCGCTTCGGGCCTGGGTGTTCGGCGCCACCCTGCTCGCCCTCGGCGGCATCCTGGCTTTCGTCTTCTTCGCCCTGCCGGGGCGGTTCGAAGCGTCGCGGCCACCCGCCGGCAGTCCGGGATCGCCAGACGCCGCATCCACCTCCGGCGGTTCCCCCGAGGACATCGTGCCGCCCTTTCGCGCGCTGGAGCTGCGGCAGGCGCAAGAACGGGCGCAGCAGAAACTCAACGAGTTCGTAGATATGCAGCTGCGGCTGGAGCAGGAACTGAACGTCGCCACTTGGGGCGAGGACGATATGACGCACATCAAGGAACGCGCCAGCGCCGGCGACAGGCTGTTCCTGGAGGCCCGCTACGACGAGGCGATGGCGGAGTACGCCGCCGCGGTGGCCGAGATCGAAGCGCTGATCGGCAAGGGCGACGACCTGTTCGCCGCCGCGGTCGCCGACGGTCGCGCGGCCCTGGACGAACGCGACCACTCCGCCGCCACTGCCGCCTTCGAGCGTGGGCTCGCCATCCGCCCGAACGATCCGAGCGCCCAGGCCGGGGCCGCTCGCGCCGCCAAGCTGCCGGAGATCGTCGCATTGCTGCGCGAAAGCGAACGCGCCGTGTTGCGCGACGACTACGACCGCGCCCACGACCTGCTCGCTCGAGTGCGCCGGCTCGACGCCGCCACCGCAGGGTTGGACGCGCGGATCGCCGAAGCGGCAGCCGAACGCATGGCCAAGCGACGCGCGATGAACCTGTCCGAGGGCTTCACCGCCTTGAGAGACGGCGATCATGCCGCTGCCCTGGCCGCCTTCGACAAGGCGCTGCAGGACAATCCCGACGATGCCGCTGCCCTGGCCGGGCGCCAGCAGACCGAGCAGTCCCGGATTCTGGCGCGGATCGACCGCCTGCGGGAGGCCGCCTTGGCCGCGGCCCAGGCCGAAGACTGGGAGGCGGCGCTGGATCGCTACGACGAGGCGCTGGCCATCGACGAGTCGCTGCAGTTCGCCCGGGACGGCAAGGAGCGCGTTCGGGAATGGACGACGCTGGTGCGCACCATGAATCGGGTGATCGCGGATCCCGACCAGCTCTCCTCGAATCGGGAATTCGCCGCCGCTCGAGAGGTGCTCGAACGCGCCAGCGCGGAGACCGACACCGGCGAGAAGTTCGCTGCGCGCTTGGCGCGATTCCGCGACATCGTGCAGCGCGGCGCCGAACCCGTGCCCTTGGTGCTGCTCTCCGACAACGCCACCGAGGTGACCATCCACAAGGTGGGGCCGATCGGCGCGTTCGCTCGCCACGAGCTGTCCCTGCGTCCCGGCCGCTACGTCATCGTCGGCAGCCGCGACGGTTGCCGGGACGTGCGCAAGGAAATCGTTCTGTCGCCGGGCATGGCGCCGGTGGACATCCGCTGCGCCGAACGCATCTGACGGCGCCGAGTTCGACCTTGCGCGATCCCAAACCCCAAGCACGCCCGCGGCGCACGGACCACGGCAGCTCGGCGGGCACCGATGGCGAACCCATGGACGGCGAACATGGCGAACATATAGCAGCGGCGCTGTTTCGACCCACCGAGACGGCGGTGGCGGGGCGGCTGCCCTGGCTGACTCGCGGCCGCACCGTCGTGTTCGTCGCCGTCGCGCTGGTGGCCTGGTTCCTGTGGTTCATCTTCACGGCGAAGTCGGTGCGTTTCGAAGTGCAGCCGGCCACCGCCGCCGTCGAACTCGACGGCGGCTTCCGGCTCGGCGACATCCACTTGCTGAGACAGGGCGGCTACCGGCTGCGGGCGACGGCCAGCGGCCACTTCGACATCGACCAGAGCGTGCAGGTGGGCAGCGAACGCAGCCAGGTGATCGCCCTGACCATGACCAAACTGCCCGGCCGGGTGACGTTCGCGGTGGCGCCCGAAGGCGCGACGGTGGAAATCGCCGGCCACGACGCCCTGCGCGGCCAGACGCCGTTCGAGGTCCGGGTGCCGGCCGGCCCGCAAGTCGCCTTCGTCAGCCATCCCCGCTATCAGGCCGCCACGGTGGCGTTCGAGGTGGACGGTTTGGACAGGCCCCAGACTGTCGCCGCGACGCTGGCGCCGAATTGGGCCGACGTCGCCATCCCCACCCGACCCAGCGGGGCCGAGGTGCGGATCGACGATCAGCCGTCCGGTCTCGTTACCCCGGGACCGGTGCCCATCCTCGCCGGCGAGCACCGGATCTCGGTGAAGCTCCCCGGCTACAAGACCTGGACCGACATCCTGCATGTCGAAGCGGGCCAGGAAGTGCTGCTGCCGGCAGTGACGCTGGAGCAGGCCGACGGCTTGGTGGACGTCGATTCGACGCCGCGCGGCGCTGGCATCACCGTGGATGGCAGCTACCGGGGCGTCACGCCGCTGGAGATCGCCCTGCCTCCGGGTCGCTCATACGAAATCCGCGCCCACAAGGTGGGGTTCGCCGCTGAAGCCACGACGCTGGCAGTAGGTTCCGGCAAACAGCGCACCGTGTCCTTCGTCTTGGACGCGCTGCAAGGAGATCTAGCCATCCAGGCCCGGCCGGAAACCGCCGAATTGTGGATCGACGGCCAGCATCGCGGCACCGCCGCCGGCACGCTGACCCTGGCTGCAGTACCCCACGAGATCGAGATCCGCAAGCAAGGCTATGCCAGCTACCGCAAGACGGTGACGCCGCAGCCCGGCTTCGTCCAGGAACTGAAGGTGCGCCTGCTGACCCTGGAGGAAGCGCGACTGGAAGCCCTGAAGCAGGTGCGCACCACCGGCCAAGGCCAGGAGCTGGTGCTGCTCAGCCCAGGCCCCATCCGCATGGGAGCGTCCCGCCGCGAACCCGGTCGCCGAGCCAACGAGGTGCTGCGCACCGCCAACTTGACGCGCCTGTTCTACTTGGGGCGCCACGAGGTCACCAACGCCCAATTCCGCGTCTTCGCCGCCGGCCATTCGTCGGGTCAGTTCCAGAACCAGGACTTGGACCGGAACCAGCAGCCGGTGACGGGAATATCCTGGCTGGAGGCGGCGCTGTACTGCAATTGGCTTTCCGCCCAGGATGGTCTGCAACCGTTCTACGCCGTGGAGTTCGGCAAGATCACCGGCTTCGACGCCGCCGCCCTGGGCTACCGCCTGCCGACGGAGGCCGAATGGGCCTGGACGGCGCGCAGCAGGGACGATCCGGCAACGCCGCTGCGCTTCGCCTGGGGCGACGATCTGCCGCCGCCGGATCGGCACGGCAACTACGCCGACCAATCGGCGGCCCACCAGGTGGCGCGCATCATCTTCGGCTACAACGACAACCACATCGTCAGCGCCCCGGTGGGCACCTTCCCGCCCAATGCCAAAGGCATCCACGACCTCGGCGGCAACGTCGCCGAATGGATACACGACTACTACGCCATCCCCGACGGCAGCGAGAGTCTGAATCCCTTGGGGCCGAAACAGGGCCAGTACCATGTGATTCGTGGCGCAAGCTGGAGCAAGGGCACGATTACCGATCTGCGCCTGTCGTTTCGGGACTACGGCGCCGAAGGCCGCCAGGATGTAGGCTTTCGCATAGCGAGGTTCGCGGAATGAGGCGCCGCATTCGACGGCCCTGGCGACTGGCCTGGATCGTTTGCGCCGGCGCTCTATGCTTCTCCGCACCCGGCGAGGAAGCCGAGGCCCCGGCCGCGGAACAAGGGCAAGCAGCGCCGGCGGCGGAGAAACGGCAGGAAAAACAGCAACAGGAACCGCAGGAGCAAGACGATCGACAGCAGACCGCAGAGTCCGACGAGGACGCCGACGACGCGGACGCCGACACCGCGGAGGAAGTCTTCGTTCCCAGCGAAGCCATTTCCGAGGATAAGGCTGTACCCTTTCCGTCGGATATCTGATTGGCTTGGTTCGACAGCGCTCCGCCATGAAGCTCTGACATGAAAAAGACGCTGCCCTTCGAGTTCATCTACCAGGTCGTCGCCCTGGTGGTGGCCGTCATCGTCGTCCACCTGGTCTACGTCACCGTGGTGCGGCCCAACGCCGACGCCATATTGCAGGCGCAAGCGGAACGCGCCGAGGACGAGGGGGCATTCGTGCCGGACCGCTCTCTCTACGTGGTGCTGCGCGACTACGAGCAGGAGTCCTGCTTCATTCTGGCGCTGTGGGCCATGTCGATCATGGGCTTGAAGACGAGATACGTACTGCGCGAGCGCGGCCTGCTGCAACAGCGCTTCATCGAGGTCACCGAGGGCATGAGCATCCTGCCGGAAGACACCCGGGAGTACGCCCGTCCGCTGCAGGCGCTGCCGGAGGCCAGCCGCGGCAATCTGGTGCCGCGGGCGCTGCTGGCGGCGTTGCAGCGCTTCGCCTCGACGCGCAACGTGCAGGACGTCTCCACCGCGGTGCGCGCCGTCTGCGACACCGAATCCGACCGCCTCGACAGCGAGCTGGCCATGGTGCGCTATATCGCCTGGGCGATTCCCTCCATTGGCTTCATCGGCACCGTGCGCGGCATCGGCGACGCCCTCGGCCAAGCCTACCGAGCCGTGGAAGGCGACATCGCCGGCGTCACCACCAGCCTCGGCGTGGCTTTCAATTCCACCTTCGTGGCGCTGGTGATCAGCATCTTCGTGATGTTCCTGATGCATCAGCTGCAGCTGGTCCAGGAGCGGCTGGTGCTGGACACCCAGCACTACTGCGACGACTTCCTCATCCGCCACATGCAGGTGCGCAGCCTAGCCTCCGCGCCGGGCGACCGCTGATGCTGGTGCTGGACATCAACGATGTCGAGATCGCCCTGACCCAGGACGGCGAAGCGCTCTACCGCGAGCCGGGCGTGGCCTTCGTCGGCCGCGACGGCGCGGTGTTCGGACGCCAAGCGCTGGCGCAGTCGCGCCTGCATCCGCGCCAGTCGCACAACCAGTTCTGGCAGCGGCTGAACGCCGACCCGGTGAAGCCGTCGGGCCGCGGCGTGGAAAACCAGGCCGATCTGGTCTACCGCCACCTGCAGGCGATCCGCACCGCCGCCGGCATCCGCGAGCGCGCGGAAGTCGTGGTCGCAGCGCCGGCCACGGCCACCCAGCAGCAGCTCGCCATGCTGCTCGGCATCGCCGTCGAAGCCGGCTTCGACATCCGCGCCATCGTCGATTCGGCGGTGGCCGCCGCCTGCCGGCAACCGCTGGCCAGCCAGGTGGTGGACGTGTCGCTGCACTGGGGCATCGTCGCCGCGCTCGACATTGCCGACGGCGACGACGGCACGGCCCATGCTCGTCGCGCCGCGGTGGACGAGATCCCCGCCGCCGGCTTCGCCACCCTGGTGGAGGGCTGGGTGGACGTGGTGGCCGACCGCTTCGTGGAAAGCACCCGCTTCGATCCGCTGCGCATCGCCGAGACCGAACAGCAGGTGTTCGACCAGGTGGTCGCCGGCATCGACGCCGGCGACGCCGAGTTCTCCATCGACGTCGACCACCAGGACATCTCGCGCCACGTCAACGTCGCTCGCAGCGCCTTCGCCGAGAAGTCCGCCCAGCGCTACCGACTGCTGGCCCAGGCCATCGGGGCGCCCACCACCTTGGCGATCACCCATCGGGTGCGCAAGCTGCCGGGCCTGACGGCATTCCTGCAAGCGGCCGGACACGAGCTGGCGCCGCTGGCGGACGATGCCGTGGCCGCGGCCGTGGCCGAGCACGCCGAGCGCATCGTTCCCGCCGACGCAACAGCCGCAATGGACAAGCGCAGGACGAAGAACGCCAGCGCCAAGCTGATCTCTTCTCTGCCCATCCGCTCCACGGCCGACGCCGGCACCGCCACGCCCGTCCTGCCGACGCACCTGCTGTGCGGCGCCGTCGCCCTGCCCCTCGGCGCGGAGGCGAACGCCAGCGAGCATCCCGCCTATGCCGGCGGGGCACCGACGTTTCTCGTCAAGCGCGACCAAGATGGCACCACGGTGGTGCCGACCGCGGACGCCACCGTAGCGCTGAACGGCGACCGCATCGATTTCGAGCATCCCGCCGTGGCCGGCGACGTCATTGCCTGCGGCGGCGCCGAGTTCCAGCTGATCGCCGTCCTGGCAGGCTGAACGAATACGCAGAGAAACCCAGCGCGATCGTCCATCTACAGCAGAAGAAAAAGTTGCGCCTATCGGAGCGCAGAGGACGCGATGGGCGCTCGCAGGAAGAGCCGTCAAGGCGATGGCGACAGCGGGTCTTGTCGATGGCGATTCCATTCTGGCCTTCGCCGCCAGAATCCCATCCTCGCAGAGCCGTACCCGTACAGGTGGTGCGCAATGGGCGCAGCATCACCGCCAAGGTTGCGGCCATCTCTCCGTAGCCTTTCTCGAACATCCCGACCGACAACGCGGCCCAGCCGCCCATCACCGCAATTGGAGCGGGGACACACCGAATTTCTGTCCTACACGCGCCGGGGACGATTTCCTACGGAAATTTCAGCCGTCGCCCACTCGACAGCCCGGCCTGCATGGGCGACGGTGGCCCCCATGGCCACTCCGAGATGCAAGCTGGTCGACCCCGAGCGCACCTGCGGCTACCACCTCGTCTCCCGTTGCGTACGCCGCGCCTGGCTCTGCGGCCGGGACCGCGGCACCGGCCGCGACTTCTCCCATCGCCGCCGGTGGCTGGTGAACCGCCTGCGGCGTCTAGCGTGCTGCTTCGCCGTGGACCTTGACGCCTACGCGGTGATGAGCAACCACTTCCACGTCGTGGTGCGCCACGACCCGAAGGCATGCGAGTCGTGGAGCGCGGACGAGGTGGCGCGGCGCTGGGTGGAAGCGTTCCCGCCGACGGAGAAAGGCGAGGTGGCCGAGGAGCGCAAGGAGGAGGTGCGGGAGCTACTGCTGGGCGATCCGCAGCGGCTGGAGCGGCTGCGCCGGACGCTGGGTTCGCTGTCGTCGTTCATGAAGCACCTGAAGCAGCCGATCGCCCGGAGGGCGAACGAGGAGGACGGCTGCCAGGGGCACTTCTTCGAGCAGCGGTTCTACTCGGGGGCGCTGCTAAGCGACGAGGCGGTGCGGGCGGCGATGGCGTACGTGGACCTGAACCCGGTGCGGGCGGGTCTGGCGCGGCGGCTAGATGAGTGCCGGGAGGCGTCCATTGGCGAGCGGCTGTCGGGGCTGCGGGAGAACAGCGCGGAGGCTTTGGCGGAGTACCTGCGGCCGCTGGCGTCGGGGCTGGGGGACGCGGGCCGGTCGGGTCGTCCGGGCACGACGCTGGCAGCGTATGTGGCGCTGCTCGCGACGATGGTCGAGTCGGAGAAGGCGCCGCCGGTCCCGAAGCCAGCGGAGGCGGGCCGCGCGACAGAGCCTGCGCTGGGGGACGTGTCGCGTTGGCTGGCGCTGGTGTCGGCGCTGCACAAGCGGCAGCGGGCGTACGGAACGGAGGAGGCCCTCGCGCGGTGGGCGTCGGCCCGGGGCCTGCGGCTCCGGGAGCCGCCCCTGCCCGTCTGACGCCCTTCGGGCGGTCGCGGGAAGGGGCTCTCGCGCCCGACGCCGCCCCGCGGTGCGGGTTCCCCTCGGTTCCGCGGCTCCCCCGGCCTTCTCGGCGAAGCCAGGCAGGCCGCGCCAGCGGCGGCTCTCGTCTCGCGCCACATCGAGTTCGCGCAGGCGGGCCGCCGGCGGCGTATAAATTCGGACGTCGCATCCGTAGGCTTCCGGGCGCGTGTGTCCCGATCCTTCGCCTTCGCGCCTTCGTGTCGTGTGTCCCGATCCTTCGTTGTGTCCCGATCCTTCGTTCGGCGACCTTGCCGCCGGCGGCTTGGTGCGTGTCACCGAGGAGAACGGCGATCTCGCCTTGGAGATCGAACCCCGCACGGCCAAGGCGTAGGTCGCGCACATCGGGAGTTCGTCGTCAGCCGGCCGTTCCGGGATGGACGGGGCCGCCGAGGGCGAGGCGGCACGACAACGCGGTGGATCAAGACGGCGTCCCTTGCCGTAGTCGGCGCTGCCGGTGGCGACGAGGCGGAGGCGTCTGATTCCGCGGAAGAAGTCCGCCACCGGATGTCGCCTTCGGCAGGCCTCCTGTAGTGGGCGATATTCCCTTCTGGCGACGACGGAACCACAGCCGGCTGCCGTCGCAGGCCTTGTTCGCCACCAGCGCCGCATGGCCGCGACCCGGCGGCCATGCGGCGTCTCCAAGCGTTCGCCTCGGCCTCTCCGAGGCCGTCATGCTCGCTCGACATCCCGGTTGCATTCAATCGACGCGTACCGGTGCTCCTCGATGCCGAATTCGCGCGGGTTGGCGGTAGCAGTGCGGCACCCTGTCTGGATAACGCCGTTGTGCAAGGAGAACCCCGCCTAGGTGGGGTTCTCTCGCAGGTTGCCTTTCCTACTGCCGATTCCTGCAGGCGACAGGCATCGTACCCTGCTCCTGTCCTGTTAATGAAAGCCGCGCCCGATCTTGCCACGACTTCCGCTTCGCTCCCGTCCATCGATTCTTGAAAACCGACTGCTCGAAGATGACATCCAATGCCGGACGCGTTTGAAGGTATCCACGCCGACCCAGGCTGCGAGCAGTGCCGCCAACCAGAACCTCCCGCTGCCCGGAGGCATGCTGAGTATCAGGATGGCGGGGATAATCGCGGCCGCTGCTGCAGGAACAACGTACTTTGTCATCCTTCCTTGTCCCTGTCAGTTCGACGGATGCACACTGTTGCATAGCATAGTACCACTGGCAGCAACATACGGTGCCGCTCCTGCCGGTGCCGCTACCAGCGTCCACGGTGCAACGACCTCCGCCATGCATTCTTGAAAGTCATCGATGGGATCTACGCACACGAACATGTCGCCATGCATTGTGTTTACGACATCGCTTCTGTAGCCGGATGGGCACTGCCCCGTCTCGTTGGATCCGAGGGGCCGAACGCTGTTGCCGCGGTTGTCGTGGCGATCGATGTAGATGCCGTCTCCATCGAGGTCGTCGGGGTCGGTCACGTCCCACCGGTGGGATTCCTCGTAATCGAATCTGCATCCGTTGTCCCCGCTTTTCGGCAGACAGGCATGACCGTTGCGGTCGGTCCAGCAACCCCAGAAGGTGTCCGAACACCCGCCCGGACCCTCCTCCTCCCAGCGCTGCGGGTTTTGCGCTTCCACATCCTCGCCGACGGTGGGCACGATATTCGCGCCGGGCGAGCCCGGCAGCGCGAACAGCAGGAACGCCGCGGCGAAGGCGGCGAGGTGGACGAGCTTTTTCATGGTCATGGTTCTCTCCTTGCAGAGTTGGTTGGGGTTCATCAGCGCCGCCACGGGAACGGCTCCGGCGGGAACGGGCAGCCTTCCGGGATCAGGCACGGCGGCCAGGGTTCCCGGCATTCGATCCGGCAAACCGTCGGGCAGTACCGCCCCGGCGGGCACCAGCCGCAGACCGGCTCGCAGCGCGGCGGCTCGGGCTCGCAGCGCGGCGGGAACGGGCCGAACGGCGGTCCGGGGATCGTCTCCGGCGGGAACGGCGAGCACAGCGGGTCGTCGATCGCGTCGGCCCACGGCCAGGGGCAGGGCCACTCTACCGGCGGTTTCCAGGGTGTGAGCGCCAGCGCCTCGCCGCCCACGCGGGGCAGGAGTTCGGCGCCGGGCGCGTCCGGCAGGCCGAACAGGCCGAAGGCCAGCGCGAGTGTCGCGAGCGCGGGTTTCGGTTTCAGCATTTCAAGTCTCCTCGAGTTTCCTCATCCGGCGTCGCCGCCGGGCCTTGGCGCGAACCGTCGGGATCGGACAGGCGGCCTGTTCGTCGTCGCGGGCGTCGGAGCCCTTCCTTGCCGCGTCTTCGCTACCGATAATTCGCGTTGCGCGCAGCCATCCCGGAGGAGAGGGAACCCATGTCCGAGCACGCCAGCGTTCCGCACCGCATCAAGGCTCTGGTGCCGACGAGGAACCGCCTCGCGGCCGGTTCCCTGGCCGCGAGCACCCGCCACGCCTACGAAGCGCGGCTGCGGCAGTTCGACCAGTGGCTGGACGGCCTGCCGCCGACGGACCGGACGCTGGCGTCCTACCTGGCGCGGCTGTTCGAGAAGGGCCTGGCGCCGGCCACCGCGGAGCAGACGGTGGCGGCGGCGAAGCGCCGGGCGAAGGAAGCCGGCGAGGACGACCCGGCCGGCCCGGAGACGCGGGCGGTGCTGGGCGGCTTCCGGCGCGAGGCCGCCGGTCGGGGGCCGGGGCAGGCGGTCGGCATCGGCTGGGAACAGGCGGACCGCATGGCGCTGCTGGCCCTGGCGGAAGGCACGCTGCGGGGAGCGCGCGACGCGGCGATGATCGCCGTGGCGTCGGACGGCCTGCTGCGGGCGTCGGAGGTGGAGGCGCTGGACGCGGAGGACATCGTCTTCCTGCCCGAGGGTGCGCTGGTGGCGGTGCGGCGGAGCAAGACGGACCAGGAGCGGGAGGCTTCGCCGGGCCGTCCACGGCGCGGCTGCTCGGTTCCTGGATGAAGCAGGCGGGGATCGAAGCCGGCGCGCTGTTCCGTCCGGTGGGCAAGGGCGATCGGGCGGGGAGCGGCCGGCTCGGCCGGCGCAGCGTCGGCGACGCGGTGAAGCGGCGGGCGGCGGGCGCGGGAATCGAGGGCCGGGCGACGGGCCATTCGCTGCGGATCGGGGCGGCGCAGTCGCTGATGGCAGCGGGGGCGACGCTGGCGGAGCTGATGAAGGAGGGGCGCTGGAAGTCGTCGTCGATGGCGGCGCTGTACACGCGCAACCAGGAGGCGCCGCGGGGCGCGGTGGCGCGTCTGCGCTACGGCGTCGGCGCCGACGAGGAATCGACGGTGGAGGAGGAGATGGAAGCGGAGGAGAACGACGCGCCCCGCGACGCAGGCGAAGGATTCGAAGGACGGGGAGGCCGGGAGGCGCGGAAAGGCGGAAGGAAGGAGCCGAAGGCCGGGAAGAAGAAGCCGAGGGACGGCGGGAAGGCGTCGGGGCGGGCTGCGGCGCCAAGGAAAAATTGAAAAAAAGCGTTGCGTGGCGCGGAAATAGAGCGTAGGGTTCCGCTAACGCGAATTATCGGTAGTCGCCCCGATTCGCAGCTCTACTCGGGCATACTCCACTTCCCCGGCACACGAAACGACGTTACGCTTGGCGTGAGCCTGCGGATGCCGTAGCCATGCATTTGACTTTCACGGTGGGTGCGGCCGGACATCCTGCTGTCCTGGTCTGTTCGGCCGCTTGCTGCTGTACGGAGCTCCCGCTGTTTACGGGGCGTTGAGCGAACCTCAAGGATGCCATGGCCCGCCAAGCCGCCAAGCGTCGCTTCACGGTGTTCTCGCTGTCCTTCCTGGATGTCATGTCGTGCGGATTCGGCGCCGTGGTGCTGATCTTCCTGGTCATCAACCATCGCGTCGACGACGCGGCCAAGGAGGTGGATCGGGAGCTGCTTGCCGAGTCGCGCAAGCTCGACTACCTGATCGCCACCGGCCAGGAGAACCTCGTCGACTTGCAGCAGCAGGCGGAGGACAAGCGCAAGCGGGTGGCCGATGCTCGACGCCAGCTACTCGCAGCAATCGAAGATCGCGATCGCCGCCGCAAGGAAGCCGACGAGATCGAGGCCCGTACCATCGCCGAGCAGGAGAGCCTGGAGGAGCTGAAGGCCGATGTGGAAACTCGCGAGCGCGAGGTGAAACGCCTGCAAGCCGAGGAGGAAGCCCAGGACGGCGCGCGCATCCGCGAGATCAAGGGCGAGGGCGACCGCCAGTACCTCACCGGCCTGTTCGTCGGCGGCAGCCATATCCTAATCGCCTTGGATGCCTCGGCGAGCATGCTCGATTCCACCATCGTGCAGATCATCCGTCGCCGCAACATGCCGGCAGAGCGCCAGCTCGCCGCGCCCAAGTGGCAGCGAGCGCAGCGCACGGTGGAGTGGCTGGCGGCGCAGATTCCTCTGGACAGCAACTTCCAGATCGTCGCCTACAACACCGAGGCGCGCTTCCTGCTGCCGTCTCGAGCTTGGCACGAGGCGATCCATCCAACGGCGCTCAACGACGCTCTGGATGAGCTCGCCACCGTCGTTCCCGTTGGCGGCACCAGCTTGGAGAATCTGATCCGCGCCATCGTTGGCATGAGTCCGCAGCCGGACAACGTCTTCCTGATCACCGACGGCCTGCCCACCCAGTCCGAGAAACCGCCCCGCCGAGCCACGGTGAGCGGCCGCCAGCGGGTGCGGCTGTTCAACGACGCCGTCAAGCGGCTGCCGCGAACCGTGATCGTGAACGTCATCCTGTTCCCCTTGGAGGGCGATCCGCTGGCGTCCGCGGCGTACTGGAAGCTAGCCACCATCACTGGCGGTACCTATATGTCCCCTTCGGAGGACTGGCCGTGATCCGCCGACGCCCGCTCGAAGAGATCGGCCTGTCGTTTCTGGACGTCATCTGTTGCGGATTCGGCGCCATCATCCTGCTGCTGATGATCGTCAAGACGGTGGAGCCCGTCGTGCTGGAAGACCCGACGGCGGATCTCGATGGCATCGTGGCGCTCAAGCGCGACTCCCTGCACGACATCCAAGGCCAGACCAAGGTGCTGACGCGCCAACTCAGCGACGAAGAGCGCCAGCTCGCCGGCGAGCTGGCCCGGCTCGCCCGCATGGAGCAGGAACTCAGCGAAATTCTGGCCCGCTACGACACCACCAAGGAGGAGGCTGATCGGCAGCTGCATGAGCGCTCCCGCTTCGTCACGACCAAGCAGTCTCTCTCCGAGGAGATGGAGCGGCTGCTCGGCCTCGGCTTCGTCCGCGCCGACAACACCATCGGCGGCATCACCGTGGACAGCGAGTACATCATCTTCGTCATCGACACCTCCGGCAGCATGTACGGCTACGCTTGGAGCCTGGTGCAGCGCAAGGTCAGCGAGACGCTGGCCATCTATCCCCAGGTGAAGGGCATCCAGGTAATGAACGACATGGGCGAGTACATGTTCTCCCAGTACGCCGGCCAGTGGATCCAGGATTCCCCCGCCATCCGCCAAGCCATCGTGCAGCGCATGGGCACCTGGAACCCGTATTCCAACTCCAGCCCGGTGGAGGGCATCGAGCGCGCCATCAATGCCTTCTACGCCGAGGACAGAAAGATCAGCATCTATGTGTTCGGCGACGACTTCCAGGGCCCATCCATCGAGAAGATCGTCGACCAAGTGGACCGCATGAACCGCATCGACGACGCCGGCACTCGGCGAGTGCGCATCCACGCGATAGGCTTTCCGGTGGTGCTGGAGACCCCCACCGGCGCCCGCTTCGCGGCCCTGATGCGGGAACTGACGTACCGCAACAACGGCACCTTTGTCGGGCTGCCGAGTTTCCAGTAGAGTGGACGCTGCAGGCCATTCGCGCACCCGCTATGAAGCATTGCGACAACACCGCCGCAGCACTGCCCTTTTCGGGGGCGTTCCTGCTGCTCGCTGCCCTGATCGGCGTCGCCGGCTGCCAGGGCGGCACCTCGGTCACCGTGGACATCCGCGTTCCGCAGCCCTTGGTGGATCCCATCGACGCCCGCATGGGCGTGTACTTCGACGACACCCTCAAGACCTACATTCACGAGGAGGAGCTCGACGATCACGGCTCGTACCGCATCGACATCGGCGCCTCCCAGGCACCGGTATTCTCCCAGGTCTTGGATGCCATGTTCGACTCCGTCGTGCCCGTGGCACGCCAGACGCCGGTGCAGGACGAACCAGCGCCGGCGGCCACGCCAGCGCCGAAACCCGTTGCGGCGACGTTCCGCAGCGCCGACGGCCTTGCGCCCAACGTGGACGGCATCCTGGTACCAAACATCGAGGAAGTGCAGTTCGCCATCCCGGACCAGACTGGCGGCGAGTTCTACGAAGTGTGGATTCGCTACCGGATGCAGCTGTTCGACGCCGACGGCACCCCCCTGAGCGAATGGCCATTGATCGGCTACGGCAAGGCAAACCAGCGAAACCACGGCACCATGGATCGGAAGGAAGCCGGCTTGAACGAGGCCACCATCTGGGCGTTGCGCGACGCCGCCGCCCTGTTGTCGTTCCAGTTCCGCAACCGGACCGAAGTGAAGGACTGGCTCGCGGCGGTAGAAGGAGAGACTCCATGAAGCCCTTTGCGAAGACAATCGCAGGCATCGGCTATTTCGGCATATTCAGCCTAGTCGCCGCCCTGTTCGCCTCGGGATGCGGCGTCCAATCCACGGTACAGGAAGTACGCCAAGCCCAGACCGACCTCGGCGACGACTCCGTGGTCATCCTGTCCCGCAAGCACAAGACCCAGGGCGAAACCGAGGACGACTTCGTCGCTTGCGTCAGCAACAGCGTCAACAGCGGCGGCGACGCCCTGCCCGTGCTCGACGAGCAGGCTTTCATGGACGCCACCTTCCCTTGGTTCGAACCGCGTACCGCGCCGCTGAACATGAACGACCTCGACAGCCTCATCAACCAGCCGCTGATCGCCGAGCGCATCCAGCAGATCGGCGTTCGCTATCTCATCTGGATCGAGGGCACCACCCAACGCTCGGACGAGAGCGGCAGCCTGCAATGCACGGTGGTCAGCGGCGGCATCCCGGCCTGCTTCGGCTTCCTCTCCTGGGAGAACGGCTCCGACTACGAAGCATCGGTGTGGGACGTACGCAGAGGCATGAACGTCGGCACCATGAGTTCGGAGGCGTCCGGTACCAGCTTCGTGCCGGCGGTAGTGGTGCCGCTGCCCTTCATCGCCCGCGTACGCCAGGAAGCCTGCGCCAAGCTGTCCGAACAGATCAAGGGATTCCTCGGCCCAACCACTTGACGTCTGCTGCCACTGGCGGCGATGCGAAGCTTCCTTCCCACGGTGCCGGACAGCGTCCGATCCCTCATTCCGCTGTTCTTCGATACAACTGCCGTCGAAACGGCACAGGCCCCAATGCGAACGATCGATTCGTCGAAATCTCCTAGGGAAGCTCTGAACAAGTTGTTTGTGTTATGATTGGCGATCTAGTGTTGGCATGGCGTGGGGGCGGTTGTTCGAGGAGATCAACGCGCCCCTGTCCTCGCTCGGGCACCGGTTGAAGACGGGGACGATCGTGGACGCGAGCATCATCGACGCGCCGCCGTCGACGAAGAACCGCAAGGGCGCACGGGACCCGGAGATGCGCCAGACGAAGAAGGGCAATCAGTGGTATTTCGGGATGAAGGCGCATATCGGTGTGGACGCGGACACAGGCTTGACGCACAGCCTGGAGACGACGGCTGCGAACGGGTCGGACGTGGCGACGGCGCACGCGGTGCTGCACGGGGGCGAGGAGCGGGTGTGGGGCGACGCCGGCTACCAGGGTGCGGGCAAGCGCGAGGAGAACCGGGTGGCGGACGTGGACTGGCAGGTGGCGATGAGGCCCGGCAAACGCCGGCAGTTGGACAAGGCGGGGCCGGAGGAGGCTGCCGAGAGGCGCAAGGCGTCGGTGCGGGCGAAGGTCGAACATCCGTTTCTGTATGCGAAGCGGCATTTCGGCTACGCGAAGGTACGCTACCGGGGGCTGGCGAAGAACACCCGGCGCCTCGCCCTGCTGCTCGGGCTGTCCAATCTGCTCATCGCCGGGCGCGCCGCCACCGGCTGAGGCGGGGTCAAGCCGTCCGCAGTTGCCGCGAGGCGCCGAAGGCGGGCAGTGCGGCCATGGGCCACGCCTCGAACCGCCTTCTCTCGATATGAAAAGCAACGCTTCGCAGGACAGATGGGGCCCGGCATGCACATGAAACGCCGCAACAAACATCCCGCCCGCCAAAACCGGACTTGTTCAGAGCTTCCTTAGCACGAATGACCCATCGGAGCGCCTGTGCATCGGCAATCGTGGTGCGCTGCGTTTCGGCACGGAGCGCCCATCGTAAGCTGCGTTTCCTGCCCGCCGGCCGGCAATTCCCGTCAAGCCCGGGGACAGGCGTCGAATCCGATTCATGCGCAAGGCCCGCTACCGCACAGCTGCGCCCTGCGCCGCGACCGTGACGGATACGCCGACCAGGATGATGAAAACGCCCAGCCAGTACAGAATGTTCAGCCGCTCGCCGAAGAACGCCGCGCCAATCAATGGCACGATGACGAAGGTCAGGGCGACGAAGGGTATGGCCCGGCCGAGCGGCACGCGGGACAGCGTGAACACCCACAAAAGCGTCGCCGCGCCGTAAATGAAAAGGGCGGCCCAGAAGTGCGGGCTGGCGAGCAGCGAGCCGAGAAATCGGGACAGCGAATGCGTGACCGCCGCGTCCGCTGTTTTCTTGAATAATACCTGTCCGGCGGACAGCAGTACGGGCGCCAGAAGCAGATAGAAATAATCAGCGGGCTTCATGGCATTTCACGCTGCGGCTTGTGGTTTGGTCACGATGAGACTGTCCATCAATCGGGACTGAATTCACTCGTCCACAGCCTGCCTTGACCTTGTACGAACTGGCCAGTGTGGATGCGGCCAATGGGATAGTCGGGAAGATCACGCACCGCAATGCATCTTCCGTCCAGGTATAAAACTCTTCTGACGAGATGAAAATCGAGGTGTTCGAAACCGTCACGGCGGCGGCTGTCGGGCAGGTCGGCCTTGTCCATCGGGAAGACGTGCAGAAAGACAGGGGCGTCGAGGTCCTCGGCGCGGCATCCTTCCTTGACGTAAATCAGGCTGTAGTCGTCCAGGTACACGTCGAAGTCGGCGCGGATAATCGGTCCGTCAGCCATGATTTGCTGGTACGACGGACGGGGCTCGGCGTCGTCGGAAGGGTGGAGCCATACCCTCCATATCCGCCCTTCGGCAGTGTATTGGCCGGTGTCCACACGGGCGATGGCGTAGTCGGGGAGATCGCGCTCCGCAACGCATCGTCCGTCCAAGTATGAAACTCTTCTGCCGAGATGAAAATCGAGGTTGTCGGGCAGGTCGGCCTTGTCCATCGGGAAGACGCGCAGGAAGACCGGTGCTTCGAGGTCCTCCGCGCGGCAATTTTCCCTGACATAGATCAGCTTGTTCTCGTTTTCGTCGTAGGACACGTGGAAGCCGATGCGCGCCCCGACGGCCTTGAATATAACGCCGTCCTCCAAAACGGCATAGACCTGCACGCCGGGCAGCGCAGCGAGCTCCGCAAGGTCGTAGTCGTAACGCGCTTCGTTCACGCCATGGAACCAGACGATGTACGGATCGAACTGGCGGATCCAGCCATCGATGCCCAGCCAGCGGCGCAAGTTGTCCGGTGTCGGCTTGGCGTAAGGCAGCCTGTGGGTCAGGCCGGCCGCATCCAACAGGAACTGAATTGAGGTAGCGCTGTTGCTCCAGATATCTTCATCGTGCAGGTGATTGTCCAAATAGCGGATGGTGCTGGAATCTCGCCATTGCTTGGATGCGTAGCCGCGACCGTTGTTCACCCAATGTCGTATGTCACTATAGTTTGCGTACGAATGCGAGAAGAGCCAGAGAGACAGACAGGCCGTCAGGCAAATATGGGACCAGCTTACAGTGGCTGTCCCCCTACCCTTCCATTTCCGCAGGAAGGATGGCATTGCCAACGAACACGCAGGGGCGGCGCAACGCAGGACCTCGTTCAAAAACAATGTTGCCGCCACCAGCAACGGCACATAAAGCGGCGCGAGATACCTTGCAGGGAGGTTCACATCGGTAAGCGGCAGGTGAAACGTAAGGAAAACCCCATAGATGGATGCGAAGGTAGCGGGGACGGCCCATATGCTCCAGCTTTGCGCGTAACCTCGTCGACGCAGGCGTATCAGCGCATAGATGACACCGGATGCCACCGCCAGCAGGAAACCGACCTTCAACGACATGAAGACAATCGTGTCCCCTTCGGTGATGCCAGCTACAATTTCGGCGAGCCTGGCGCCTAAAAAACGAAACGCGTTCTCCCCAATCATCCATTCGATAAACTCATCACTGGCAACATGGAGACTGGACAGCAGGGAGAAGCCTGTCGGATACACAACGCCCAACGGCATACCCGTGTGCAGAACGTTGCGCAGCATCCACAGGCCCACGGGCGCCCCGGCAATGATAGCGAAGAGGGCGGCGTACCTTATCTTGGTGGGGAACGCCGTCCTGCCCTGAAACAGTAACAGAAGCAGTGCGCTGACCACCAGGGTGACGCCGATGTAGCGGGTCAGCCAGGCCAGGGCCGCACTCGCCGCCGCGGCAAGCAGGAAGGAGCGGTGGCGTGTGTCCAGAAAACCGTCCAGGGTGAACAGCGAGAGCGTGGTGAACAGGAGGAAAAAGGGCTCCGTCATGATCGATGCGGCGCTGGTGGACAGAAACACGGGCAGAGCGCAGGCACAGGCGGACCAAAGAACCAGAAAGTGTGGTACGACGCGGCAGCGCAGCCACAGGGCGGTCACGAAGACGGTCAGCCCGAAGGCGGCTGCGTTCAGGTACCGGGCGGCTTCGAGAACCTCCACGCCGAACAGACCGACTCCAGCCAGTGCCAGCGGAAACAGGGGCGCCCCATCCAGGTAGATCCTCTTAGTGTTCCATGCGACGAAGCCGTTGCCATCCAGCAGATTTTCCGCCACAGAGAGATAGAGAAGGGAATCTCCTGCTATCGCTGCCCCGTAGTTATTCGTGCGCAACAGGACGAGCCCGCCGGCCAGCGCGGCGAGCACCGTCAGCAGCGCGGTGAAGCGGTCGAACCCGAACGGCTTCATGGCGTTGAATCCTTCCCGCCAAAGCGGTGCTCACCCTTCCATAGCTGTCCCTCAGCAGTGAACTGGCCGGTGCGGATGCGGGCGATTCGATAATCGGGAAGCGCACGCCAAGCCACGCATTGCCCGTCCGCGATGAACCCGTGACGGTTAAAGTCGAAGTCCAGGTTGTCGAAATCGTATCTCTTGCGGTGGTCGGGAAGGTCGGTCTTGTCAACCGGGATGAGGTGCAGAAAGAAGGGCGGCTCGATGTCTGTCTCCATGCACTGTTCCTTGATGTACACCAGTCTGTCTTCGTGGCGGTATACGTCGAAGCGAGAGCTGACGATCGGTTTGCCAGCCGTGGCTTGCTGATAGGATGAGCGAAGATCGGCGACATCGAACGAGAACCACTTGTCCCATATGTCTTTCCATATATCTCTTTCAGAGGTGTGCCAGCCGGTTCTGATTCGGGTGATGTCGTAGGGAAGGCCGAGGCCGACGATGCATCGGCCATCGTCCGTCAATCTGGCCCGTGGGACGGCGAAGTAGAGGTTGGCGCCACGCTCCCCGGTCCCGGCTATTTGCAGGAAGATCAGCCTGCCGATGTCCTCGGATCGGCAGGCTTCCTTGACGAATATCAAGCGGCGCTCGCTCGAGTAAACATCAAATCGGGAACGAATGATTGGTTCGCGTCCGTCATCAATCAAGGCAGCGTCTGCCCTGATTTCGAAATGTTGCCAGAGCGCCAATGCGATGCCGGCGGCGACGATCAGCGCAGCCGCGCCATGCCAGATGGGGAGTCGGACGTCTCGAAGCTCCAGAACGGGGAGCGCAGCCGGCAAGGCTGTCCTCCACCGCGGCTGAGCTGAAAACAGCTCCCAGGAATAGAAAAGGCAGAGAAGGCCCAGCAGATATTCCCGTGTTTCATTAACTCCTTCTTGAACAATGGGTTGATGGGTGTTCACATGCAAACTGGTCAGAACGGTCGCCGCAGTGGCAACAGCGGCGACGGCCAGCTTCCCTTGTCTGCGAAATAGGGAGCAGATGACAATAATCGACAGCGCGATGGAGAGGGTCGGCAGCAGAAAGTGTCTGTCCCTGAAGACAGGATAAGCCTCGCCCTCACCAATTCTCGGATCCCACGTCCATGACAACAGCACGAGGGAACCCAACGCTATCCAAATGGACGGCAGGGGAATCCTGAACAGGAAGGTTTTCCTGGCAAAATAGGCGGCGCAAGCTGTAGCGCACAGACCCAACGATCCGTAAAGCTGCACGAGGTAGAATAGGCCGACGTCGATGTTGTGAAGATTGAACTCTTCCTGGGCATTGATGTCCATCAGGGCATCCGGAGTCGCAAATCCGATCAGTCTCTGCCCCCAACTGATTTCCTCGCCCGCGACGAACACCATCACCAAGCCGCCAAGAATATAGAGGCAGCGGTGGGGAAAGCCCTTTTCCACCCAAGCCGTGGCGAACAGCAAGAGGCCTGTGAGAAAAAACAGGCCGGCGGTGGCGTTCTCCACCCAGGAATCTTCCATGGTCAGCGCTTTATAGAGCCATGGGTGGTTGATCGTAAGGTAGCTGAAGAAGAGTAGGTGCAGACAGATAATGAGATGTCCGACGGCGGAGGCCGGCGAATCAACGCCATCTACGCTCGGGAAACGCAGTGGGGCGGCAGCGGTTCTACTCGGTAGCACTAAAGTCAAACTCCACAAATCCAGGAACTTTCCGTCAAGCCGGGGCAGCGTCAGGACTCGCCTCTCGTTCCCGCTCCTTGTGTCGCGAGCAGCGCCAGCAGGAAGCTGGAGAACATCGTCTGGAGGCCGACGACCAGTATGGCGACGGAGGGGATGGCGAGGCTCAGACGCGTCTCGACCTCCGCAGGGCCAGCCTGCGCCCAGATGAACAGGCTCCAGACGCTTCCCGCCGCGCCCGCCAGGGCCAGCGCGAAGCCTGCGGCGAGGCAGGGATCCAGAATCCGGCGCTGCCGCACCCAGTTCCATAGCCGTCCGTCAGTGAAGCCGATGGTGTCGCCGAACATGTGCGCCAGCAGGTGGAACGCCGCCAACTGAACGCCGCAGATGATGAAGGCGGAGCCGAACAGCATGGTGTAGACGCCGAACCCGGCGGGAACCAGAAACGGCGTGGCCATGGCGAGCGCCCCTGCCACCAGTAGCGCGCAACCGGGATACAGGAACAGCCAGCGGGGGGAGAGCATGAGCAGCAGGTGCAGATGGCGCCAGCCGTCGCGCCAGGTGCGCAAATGCGAAGAACGGTCGGGGTTGAAGGCGCGGCGTTGCACGACCGGCACCTCGGCGATGCGCATGTTCCGGCGCGCGGCCTTGACGACCATCTCGCTGGTCGCTTCGTATCCTGGGCATTGCAGGGCGAGGGTTCGGACGCTTGCTGTCTTGAACCCCCGCAAGCCGCAGTGGAAGTCGCCGACGGGCGCGCGGAAGAGCAGCCTGCCGATGCCCGACAGCAGCGGATTGCCCACGTGTCGGTGCAGGAACGACATCGCGCCGTCCTCGATGCCGCCAGCGAAGCGGTTCCCGAACACGAAGTCGCAGCCGCCTTGCAGCTTCTCCCAGAACGGCGCCAGCGCGCCGAGGTCGTGCTCCCCGTCTCCATCGCCGAGGATGATGAGCCGGCCGCGGGCGGCTCGGATGCCGGCGTTGACCGCGTTGCCGTAGCCTGCCCGCGACTCCTGAACGACTCGGGCGCCGGCCTCTTCCGCAAATTCCGCGGAGCGGTCCCGGCTAGCGTTGTCCACCACCAGGACCTCCCCGGCGATGGCGTGTCTGTTCAGGAACCCTCTGGCTTCGCCGACGCAGCGGGCGATGGACTGCTCCTCGTCGCGGCAGAGGATCAGTACCGTCAGATCACAGGAATCGCGGGGGGGGGGGGGGGGGGGGGGGGGGGGGGGGGGGGCATAAGCGCTAGGCAAGGTCTGAACAAGTCCGGTTTTGGCGGGCGGGATGTTTGTTGCGGCGTTTCATGTGCATGCCGGGCCCCATCTGTCCTGCGAAGCGTTGCTTTTCATATCGAGAGAAGGCGGTTCGAGGCGTGGCCCATGGCCGCACTGCCCGCCTTCGGCGCCTGCGGACGGCTTGACCCCGCCTCAGCCGGTGGCGGCGCGCCCGGCGATGAGCAGATTGGACAGCCCGAGCAGCAGGGCGAGGCGCCGGGTGTTCTTCGCCAGCCCCCGGTAGCGTACCTTCGCGTAGCCGAAATGCCGCTTCGCATACAGAAACGGATGTTCGACCTTCGCCCGCACCGACGCCTTGCGCCTCTCGGCAGCCTCCTCCGGCCCCGCCTTGTCCAACTGCCGGCGTTTGCCGGGCCTCATCGCCACCTGCCAGTCCACGTCCGCCACCCGGTTCTCCTCGCGCTTGCCCGCACCCTGGTAGCCGGCGTCGCCCCACACCCGCTCCTCGCCCCCGTGCAGCACCGCGTGCGCCGTCGCCACGTCCGACCCGTTCGCAGCCGTCGTCTCCAGGCTGTGCGTCAAGCCTGTGTCCGCGTCCACACCGATATGCGCCTTCATCCCGAAATACCACTGATTGCCCTTCTTCGTCTGGCGCATCTCCGGGTCCCGTGCGCCCTTGCGGTTCTTCGTCGACGGCGGCGCGTCGATGATGCTCGCGTCCACGATCGTCCCCGTCTTCAACCGGTGCCCGAGCGAGGACAGGGGCGCGTTGATCTCCTCGAACAACCGCCCCCACGCCATGCCAACACTAGATCGCCAATCATAACACAAACAACTTGTTCAGAGCTTCCCTAGAGGACCCCGATGTTCCTGCGCGCCGGGAATGCCGCCGGAGACGACGCCTGTCATGCCGCAGCCTTGCTTGAGCAGGATCCGAGCCTACTGTCGAGGCGCTGTCTAGGAAGATGCCGAGATGCTGAGTGATTTGTTCTTGAATGAGTTGCAGACATCGAGTCCGGGCGAGCGCGTGACGGGAATCATCACTTGGCGGCGTGCCTTCGAGGGTTCCGAACCAGCAACCGGTGCTGTCACCGCTATGGAGAATGCGAAGAGTCCGCTACTCAGGGCGGCCCGCGGCTGTCCCGATGACGCGAGTCAGTCCTTTGGAGGGAATGCCCCAGGCGATCCTCGATGCGCCAGTGGAAAGCTGGCGTCGACTCCTAAGCACTGAACATGCCCTGCTTGAAGGCGGGGATCTGGTCGTCGATGCTAATGTTCGCGTGTTTTCGACCTCGCCATAGCCACGCTTCTCTTGCCGAACCCTGGTGACAATCAGCGCCCTCGTCACATGCGGTTTAGCAGGCTGGCGCTGACGGCTCGGCGGTCGAAGCAGGGCCTGCTGTCGTTTCCACCACTGTTCCTGCTTGCTGCGAATCCGCCAAACGGCTTCTCGCTACCACGATTGGCCGTTGCGGATGCCCTCTTCTCCTTGTCAGTCCGCTGCCTGCTGCAGTTCCGCCAGGACGTCGCGCCGGCGGCCGACATCGGCGACGGCGCCGAGGTAGTCGGCGAGGTAGGCCGCGAGGTCTCTGGCATCGTCGCCGGCACCGTGGATGAAGCTGGACTTGCGGCGACGCAGGAAAGTCAGACCCATCACCACCATGCCGGGAGCGTCCGTCACGATGCCGCCGTCGTGTCGGATGCGGCCCTTGCGGTCCAGCACCGGAACGTGCAGCCAGGAGTAGTCGGGGCGGTAGCCCGTGGCCCAGACGATGGTGCGGATGCCTTCGCGCTCCAGGTCGAAGCCGAGGCTGGGCGCGGCGGGCACGACGGTCTTGGGCAAGCGATCTCCTGGCCCGCCGCCATCGACGCCGTGCTCCGCCGCCCATTCGTCAATGCCGTTCAGCAGGCGGTTCATCTTCAGATCGGCCAGGGTGCAGACATTGCGCAGCGAGCCCGAGAACTGAGCCTTGCCGTCGCGGCATCCCATCAGCCGACCGACTAGACGTATGCCGATGCCGGCGAGGACGTTCAGGTCCAAGGTCGTCCGCTCCGGGGTGCCGACGAGCTGGGGCGACGGCACGTTGCGGGCGCGGACGATGTCGTCCACCGCGTCGTAGCGTTCGTCGAGCAGCCCGACGCGATCCATCCACCACTGGATGTCGTGGCCACGGTAGAGGCGCGGCATGCGCACATGTTCGCCTACGGCCAGGGTGACGGGCCGCCCGGAACGGTGGATTTCTTCTCCGATCTGCAAGCCGGTGGCGGAAGCGCCCACTACCAATACGCCGCCGTCGGGCAGGCGGTCGGGATTGCGGTAGGCGAGGGACGGGATGGATTCCATGCCGGCCGGCATGGCGGTGGCGGCCGGCGGCAGGGCCGGCAGATTGCAGCCGCCGCTGGCGAGCACCACGCAGCGGCAGCGCCAGCGGCCGCGATCGGTGGCCACGGTGTAGCCGCTGCCGGTGCGATGCACGGCCGTCACCGTGGTCCGCGTTTGCACTGGCGCGTCGATGGCGCGGGCGTAGGAAGCGATGAACGACACGACTTCCGGCACGGCCATGAAGCCGTCCGGGGCGTCGCCGGCGTAGACGTGACCGGGCAGGCGGCTTTGCCAGTTCGGCGTCAGCAGGCGCAGCGAGTCCCAGCGCTCGGTGCGCCAAGCATTGGCCACTTCGCCGCGTTCGAGGACGACGTGGTCGATCCCCAACACGGCCAGCTGCCGGCTCATGGCAAGTCCGCAGTGGCCGGCGCCGACGACGACGACGGTGACGAAGGGGGCGAATGGCGAAGGAATGACGCGGCTCCGCGCTGTGGGCGTCAGCCTACTTCACCTCTACGGCGACATTGGTGGGATTGGTGATGATGTCGTACACCGCGGAGCGCTTCTGAGACTGCGCCACCAAGGCTGCGATGTCTTCCGAGGAAGCGTCCGCGTCGATGTCGTAGACCACCTTGATGCCGCTGAAGCCGTTGCGCACGTCGGCGTCGGCGCCGAGAATGCCCTGGATGTCCATGTCGCCTTCCAGCGTCGCCTTGACGGACTTGAGCTGGATGTCGCGGTTCTGCGCCACCGAGGCGACGCCGGCGGTGAGGCAGCTGGCGAGGCCGACGAGCACGTATTCCACCGGCGTCGCGCCGTTGTCCTCGGCGGCGAAGGTATCCGGATGGTCGGCGTCGAAGTGGAACTCCCGCTTGTGCTTCTGCTCGCCGCCGAGGCCGAAGTAGCCCTCCACGGAGGAGTGGCTGTAGGTGCCGCGCACCCACTCGCAGGAGGCCCGCCACCTGAACTGGGCGGCTTCCGGGGTTTCGGAAACGGCTTCCCGCGCCGCGAGCAGGGCATCCACGTTGACGCCATTGTCGGCAGCGCCAGTCTTATCGGTCATGTCGGAGTCCTTTATCCATAGGGCGGAGCCCGGATTCTAGCGAGGCCGCCGCCGCAAGACCAACTAGCGCAGATCCCGTGCCGCCGGGAACCTAGCCAACCGCGAGCTCGTGCAGAGGAAGGAAATCCACCGACATTGCACAGAAATTGACGAATCCGGCCAGCCCGAAGCGGCTACAGTGCTAGCGTTGCGTCAACCACGACGACCCATCCATGCCCGAGCCCAGCCTGAAACTCGTCGCCAACGCCGATGCGCCCCTGGACGCGCTCGCCTCCTGCCCCCGCCATGTGGCCATCGTCATGGACGGCAACCATCGCTGGGCGCGCAGCCGTCGGCTGCCGGCTGCCGCAGGTCATCGCGCTGGCGCCAAGAACGTCAAGGCGGTCGCCCAGGCCTGTGCAGATCGCGGCGTCGAGTGCCTCACGCTGTTTGCCTTCAGCACCGAGAACTGGCAGCGGCCCCGACGCGAGGTCCAACTGCTGCTGGAACTCATGCGCAACGTGCTCAACGACGACATCGAGGAGTTGAATGACAGGGGCGCACGGCTGCGTTTCATCGGCGATTGCAGCCGGTTTCCGCAGGATCTGCAAGATATGATGAAACGCGCCGAGCGGCTTACCGGCGCCAACGACCGCCTGCACCTGTGCATCGCCGTCAACTACGGCGGGCGCTGGGATATCGTGCAGGCGGCGCGAGATATAGCGCGGGCCGCCAGCGCCGGCGAGCTGGATCCGGAAGCCATCGACGAGGACAGCTTCACATCGTTTCTCTCCCTCGGCGATCTGCCGTCGCCGGATCTGTGCATCCGCACCGGCGGCGACCGCCGCATCAGCAACTTCTTGTTATGGCATTTCGCCTACACCGAGTTCTACTTCAGCACGGTCTTCTGGCCAGACTTCGACCGGCAGCAGCTAGCCCGAGCGTTGGCGGATTTCGGTACCCGACAGCGCCGCTACGGGCAGCGCATCTAAGAGCTGCAACCGGCGCCCGAATCATGCTCAAGCTGCGAATCGCCTCCGCCCTGGTGCTTGCGGCAGTGGTCGCGACGGCGGTGATCTACCTGCCCGCAGCCGGGCTGGCGGCCTTCTTTCTGCTGCTGGCTCTGGTCGCCGCCTACGAGTGGGCGAAACTCGCCGGGGTGGCGACGCGAGCCGGCTGGCTCGCCTACGCCACCGCTCTGTCGGCGCTGGCGACGACGCTGTGGCTGACGCCGGCGCTGTGGCCGATAGCGCTGGCGGTGGCAGCCGGATTCTGGATTGCCGCATTCGTCGTAGCCTGCCGCTATCCTGCCAGCGACGCACTGCTGCGCTCGAAACCGATGGTGCTGGCCGCAGGCATGGTGGCCCTCGGCGGCGCCTGGCTCGCCTTGGTGGCGTTGAAGCTGAACGCTGGCGCCGGGTTCGTGATCTGGCTGCTGGTGGCCACCACGATGGCGGATGCCGGCGCGTATTTCGCCGGCCGTCGGTTCGGCCGGCGCAAGCTGGCGCCGCAGGTGAGCCCCGGCAAGACCTGGGAGGGGCTGATCGGCGGCGCCTCGACGACCCTCGCCTGGGGCGCGTGCGGCGCATGGTTCTTCTCCGGCCCGCTGCCGGCTTGGCTCGGCGTCGCCGCCGTGCTGTTCGTCGCCGCCGTCGCCGGCGACCTGTTCGAAAGCGCTCTCAAGCGCAGCCGCGGCATCAAGGACTCCGGCAAGGCGCTGCCCGGCCATGGCGGTGCGCTGGACCGCATCGACTCGGTGCTGGCCGCAGCACCGGTATTCGCCTTGCTGCACCCGCTCTAGGCGCCAATCCACATAGGCTGACGCGCCATGGCGGCGGAGCGCCCTGTGCCGCGCGGCGGCATCGTCCTACGCGAAATCGAGCGGATGCCCCATTCGCCATCCAGCCGACACTGCTATCATCCCGGGTTTGAACTCCCGACCAGCCACGAAGTCAAAGCCAGCCAATGGACCTGCACGACATCTTCTTCCTCCTAGTCGCCCTCGCTCTCCTCATCGCGTTCCACGAGGCGGGCCACTTTCTGGTGGCGCGCTGGGCCGGCGTGCATGTGGTGCGCTTCTGCATCGGCTTCGGCAAGCCTATCCTGTCCTGGCGCGACAAGCGCGGCACCGAGTTCTGCATCGCGGTGCTGCCCCTCGGCGGCTACGTGCGCATGCTCGACTGGCGCGACGCCGATGCGGCCAGCCATGCGCCGGCGGATCCGGTGCTAGCCGAACGCTCCTTCGATCGGCTGAAGCCCCAGTGGCGAATCGCCATCGCGCTGGGCGGCCCGGGAGCGAACTTTCTGCTGGCGTTCCTGTTCTACTGGCTGATCGCCGTAGTCGGCTTTTCCACCACTGTGCCCTTGGTGGGCATCGTAGCGGAGGACAGCCCGGCGTACCGGGCGGGGCTGCGCGGCAGCGAGGAAATCGTCGCCGTGGACGGCCGGACCACGGCCTCCTGGACGGACATCGGCTTGGCGCTGGCGGCGCGGCTAGGCGAAACCGGCAGCATCGAAATCGGAACCTTGAAGGATGGCCGCGCCCAGGCCTACGCCATCGCCATCGAAGACTGGCATTCCGGCGCCAGCGATCCCGACCCCATCGATTCCCTGGGTATCGGCTTCGAGCCGCCAGCCGTCATCGGCAGGGTGCTCGAGGACGAGCCGGCCATGCGCGGCGGTCTCATGGCCAGGGACCGCATCACCCATGTCGACGGCGAGCCAATCGCGTCGTGGGGCGGGTTCGTGGAGCGTGTGCGGGCAAGCCCCGGCGAGTCCCTGCGGTTGACCGTCGAACGGCAAATGGACACCGAGCGCCGAACCCGCGTCGAACAGCTGCGCGTGACGCCGGCCGTTCGGGAGGACGATGAAGGCAACGAGTACGGCTACATAGGCGCTGGGCTGCCCACGCGCCTAGTGCAGTACGGTTTCTTCGCCGCCGCTGGCCACGCGCTGCGCGAGACGTGGTCGAAGTCGGCGCTTACCGTCGAAATGATCGGCAAGATGCTCACCCTGCAGGTATCGCCGGAGAACATCGCCGGCCCCATTACCATCGCCAAGGTGACCAGCAACTCCGCCCGCGCCGGCTTCGACAAGTTCCTGTCGGTGCTGGCGCTGATTTCCATAAGTCTCGGCGTCCTCAACCTGCTGCCCATCCCCATTCTCGACGGCGGACTGGTGGTGCTGAACACGGTGGAACTGGTGCGCCGCAAGCCGGTGTCCGCGCGGATGGAGGCGATGGGTGCGCGCATCGGCATCGCCCTGGTGGCTGGCCTGATGCTGCTGGCTTTCTACAACGACATTACCCGCTGGTTCTGGACCGGCTCGTGAGCCGGGCGAACGGGACCCAGGAAGAGCGACCATGAAACGCAGCAGGCTGGCGGCACTGTTCGCCTCTATAGCAGTCGTAGTCGCGGCAGGAGTTGCCGCTTCGGAAGCGCCGGCACCGTTTCGAGTGGCCGATATTCAGCTGCAGGGCCTGCAGCGAGTGTCCTCGGGCACGGTGTTCAACATCCTGCCGGCCAGCGTCGGCGACACTCTGGACAGCGCCGACATCCGCGAGCTGGTGCGGCTGCTGTTCCAGTCCGGCTACTTCAACGACATCGCCATGCTGCGCGACGGCGACACGCTCATCGTGCGAATGCGCGAGCGTCCGGCCATCGAGAAGATCGAGATCGAAGGCAACAAGGCCATCAAGACGGAGGATCTGATGGAGAACCTGGGCGCGGCCGGCCTGCGCGAAGGCGAGATCTTCAAGCAGGCCACCTTGGAGCGCATCGGCATCGAGCTGGAGCGCTCGTACTTCGCCCAGGGGCGCTACGGCGCGACCATCGAGCCCAGCGTAAAGAAGCTGCCGCGCAACCGCGTGGACATCAAGATCGAGATCGACGAAGGCAAGGGATCGGGGGTGAGGCACATCAACTTCGTGGGCACCACGGTGTTCAGCCAAGCCGAGCTGCTTGCGTCCTTGGAGATGCGTCACCCGACGCTGCTGTCGTTCATTCGCGGCAAGGACAAGTACTCCCGCGAGAAGATGCAGAGCGATCTCGAAACCTTGGAGGCGTACTACCAGAACCGCGGCTACGTGGAGTTCGACTCCCGCTCGGTGCAGGTGAGCATCACGCCGGATCGACGCTCGGTCTACATCACCGTCAACGTGCATGAGGGGGAGCGCTATACCGTAGACGAAGTGAAGCTGATCGGCGAACTGTCGGACGTGGACCCGGAGCTGGTGGAGAATCTGTTCCTGGTGCGCCAAGGGCAGGTGTTCAATCGCGCCCTGGTAACGGCCTCCGAGGAGCGCATCACCGCAGCGTTCGGCAACTCGGGCTACACCTTCGCCAGCGCCTCCGGGGTGCCGGAGGTGAAGGAAAACGGCATGGTGGACGTGAAATTCGTGGTGGACGCCGGCAAGCGCGCCTACGTGCGACGCATCAGCTTCACCGGCAACTCGCTCACTCAGGACGACGTGCTGCGCCGGGAGATGCGGCAGATCGAAGGCGGCTGGGCGTCGACCCGTCAGATCGACCGCTCCAAAGTGCGCCTGGACCAGCTAGGCTACTTCAAGCCGCAGTCGGTGAACGTGGAGACGCCGGCGGTACCCGGCACCGACGATCAGATCGACGTCGATTTCAGCGTCGAGGAACTTCCCACCGGCAGCATTTCCGCCCAGCTGGGCTATTCCCAATGGGGTGGCCTGCTGCTGTCGACGGGATACCAGCAGAAGAACTTCGCTGGCAACGGCACCACCCTGGGCGCGTCCCTTAGCTGGAGCGACTACCAGCGATCCGCCAGCTTCCGCTACCACGAGCCGTACTTCACCGTCGACGGCATCAGCCGCGGCTACAACGTCTTCGTCCGGGAAACGAACTACAACGCCATCAACATCGCCGCCTACTCCACCGACGCCTACGGTGCCGGCGTCAACTTCGAGTTCCCGGTGGGCGAAACCCAGAGGCTGCAGTTCGGCGTCACCGCCGAGCATACGACCATCAAGGACAGTCTGTTCTCGTCCTTGGAGATCACGGACTTCGTCGACCGCGCCGGTGCCGACTTCCTCAACGTCAAGGCGCAGGGGCTGTGGATGAAGTCCACCCTCAACCACGGCCTGTTCCCCACCGCCGGGCACCGTCAGAGCCTGAGCGCCACCGTAGCGGTGCCGGGCAGCGACCTGCAATTCTACCGCGTCAACTACACCGGCGACCTGTACTACCCGCTGCCCTTCGCACGCGCCTTCTCGGCACACCTGCGTACCCGCTTGGGCTATGGCGGCATCTACGGTTCCACCACAACCTATCCGTTCTACGAGCACTTCTACGCAGGCGGTTTCGGCTCGGTGCGTGGCTTCGAGAAGAGCACCTTGGGCCCCAAGATCACCGATACCGGCTTCTTCCGCCGCCCCGAAGGCCGGCCGTTCGGCGGCAACCTGCTGCTGGAAGCATCGGCAGAGATCATCTTCCCGCTGCCATTCCTGGAAGCCTCCCGGGGAGTGAGATCGGTCTACTTCGTGGACGCCGGCAACGTATTCAACACCGAGTGTCCGACGATCAGCGCGCGATGCCTGGATTTCGACCCGAAGGAGATCCGCGTCACCACTGGCATCAGCGTCTCTTGGCTGTCGCCCATGGGGCCGATGACGTTCGCGCTGACGCATCCGCTGAACAGCAAGCCGGGCGATGAGGTGGAAGAGTTCTCGTTCGAGCTCGGCCATACGTTCTGAACGAATGCGCGGTTATACTAGGCACCGCTCGACAGCTAGGGACTGCGCTCGTCGGGCGCACCTTGATGTCGTGAAAGCCGTGGAGGATGCAACATAATGAAGGGATTGAAATGGGCCGCAGCGATAGTGCTGGCGGGGCTGGCGGGGACAGTCGCGCTGCCGGCTGCTGCACAGCTGAAGGTCGCCGTGGTGAACACCGGCCAAGCGATCCAGCAGAGCGAGGAAGCGAAAGCCTACTTCGAGAAGATCCAGCAGGAGCTGGATCCCGAGCAGACCGAGCTGCGGGCCATGCAGGATGCAATCGCCGCGCTGCAGCAGCAGATCGCCGACGAGGGCGATGTGATGTCCGCGGACGAGCGTCGGCGCATCACGAAGGACATCGAGAACAAGCGAATCGACCTCGAGTTTCGCGCCCAAAAGCTGCAGAAGGATGTTCAGGATAGCCAGGAGGAACTGATGCGCACCATCGGCCCCAAGGTGCAGACCGCCGTCAACGACCTCGTGGAAATCGAGCGCTACGACTTGGTGTTCGAGCGCAGCAACGTCGGCTACGTCAATCCGCGCCACGACATCACCGCCAAGGTGACGGAAAAGCTCAACGAGCGGTACGCGGACGAGAACGGGAGCTAAGACCCGCCGGGCGCTGCCGCCCATGCCCACGTCCACCCTCGGCGAAATCGCTGCCGCCATCGGCGGCTCGCTGACCGGCGGCGTCGAGGTTCGCGGTGACGAAGCCGTCGAAATCCACGGCCTCGGCCCCATCGACGGCGCGCTGCCGGGGCAGATCACCCATCTCTCGGGCCGTGCCTACCGCCGCTTCCTGCCGGCCACCCGGGCTTCGGCGGTACTGCTGCGGGAAACCGACGCCAGCGATTGCCCGACTGCCGCGGTGGTGGTCTCGAATCCCTATCTTGCCTTCGCCGTGGTCTCGCAGCTGTTCGACGACGCGCCGCGGCTGCCGCCGGGCATCGATGCCGCCGCCCATATCGATGCCAGTGCCCAGGTGCATCCCTCGGCAGCGATCGGCCCAGGCGCGGTTGTGGGCGCGAAGGCAGTCGTCGACGCCCGAGCGGCAGTGGGTGCCGGAGCCCATGTGGGAGCGGAAAGCGTGATCGGCGAGGATTCCATCGTCCATCCCAACGCCGTCCTCTACCACCGTGTGCGCGTCGGCGCTCGCTGCGTCATACACAGCGGCGCCATGGTCGGCGCGGACGGCTTCGGCTTCGCCCCTGACGAGCGCGGCCAGCTGCGCGCCATCGCCCAACTCGGCGGCGTCGTGCTAGGCGACGACGTAAGCGTCGGCGCCGGCACCACCATCGACCGCGGCACCATTACCGACACCGTCATTCGCGACGGCGTCAAGATCGACAATCAGGTACAGATCGGCCACAACTGCGACATCGGCGAGCACACCCTGATCTGCGGCTGCGTAGGCATCGTCGGCAGCACCAAGATCGGCCGCCACTGCGCCTTCGCCGGCGGCTCCGGAGTGGGCGGCGAGCATCCCATCGAGATCTGCGATCACGTGCAGGTGAGCGTCGTCACCACCATCACCCGCTCCATCACCGAGCCGGGTGTCTATTCCGGCGGCACCCTGCATAATACGGCGCAGCGGTGGAAGCGGAATGCGCTGCGGTTCGGCCAGCTGGACGATCTGGCCAAGCGCGTGGCTCGTCTGGAACGGCAGCGCGACTGACCGTCGAGGGGAATCAGGGAGCCAACAACCAACGTGGAACTCACCATCGACGAGATTCTCGAGTACCTGCCCCATCGGTATCCGTTTCTGCTGCTGGACCGCGTCGACCAAGTGGTTCCCGGCAAGCGCATAATCGGGCGCAAGAACGTATCGGCCAACGAGCCCTATCTGCAAGGCCACTTCCCCGGCCATCCCATCATGCCGGGCGTGCTGATGGTGGAAGCGCTGGCGCAGCTATGCTGCATCCTGGCGTTCAAGACTCGCGGCAAGAAGCCCGACGACGGCCACCTGCACTACCTCGCAGGGGTCGACGATGCGCGCTTCAAGCGCCGCGTCGTCCCGGGCGACGTATTGGAGTTGCACGGCGCGATGACCAGCGAACGCCGCCAGTTGATGAAGTTCGACTGCGAAGCCCTCGTGGATGGCGAGCTGGCTTGTTCCGTATCGCTGATCTGCGTGGAACGGAAGGTGGACGCCGGGGCATCCGGGGACGGAACGTGATCCACGACCGCGCCATCGTGGATTCCGGTGCCGAGATCGGACGCAACGTATCCGTCGGACCGTGGACCATCATCGGCCCCGATGTGGTCGTCGGCGACGACTGCGAGATCGGCCCCCACGTCGTCCTGCGCGGCCCCACCACGCTCGGGCGCGGCAACCGCATCTTCCAGTTCTCCACGGTAGGCGAAGGCTCGCCCGCCTTCGCCTACCGGGGCGAGCCCACCACTCTCGCCATCGGCGACGGCAACATCATCCGCGAGGGCGTGACCATCCATCGCGGCCTCGCCACGGACCGCAGCCGCACCGTCATCGGCTGCGGCAATCTGTTCATGGCCTATGTCCATGTCGGCCACGACTGCGTCCTCGGCGACCGTATCGTCATGGCCAACAACGCTTCCGTCGCTGGTCATGTCACCGTCGGCGACGAAGCCGTGTTGAGCGGCTATGCCGGCGTACCGCAGTTTCGCAGCGTCGGCGCCTACGCCTTCGTCGGCGCCATTTCCTTGGTCACCAAGGATGTGCCCGCCTATGTCACCGTGGACGGTAATCCTGCCGGCGCAGTGGGTCTGAACGGGGAACGTCTGCGTCGCCTGGGCGTGGGCGACGAGGTGCGCAAAGCTCTGCAGGATGCCTACAATACCGTCTACCGTCGCGGCCTGACCCTGAAGGAGGCCCTGGACGAGCTGTCCGCCGTGGCAGCGGAGTGCTCGGAGGTGGCTTGCTTCGTACGCTCTATCAAGGCTTCCGAACACGGCATCGTGCGCGAGCGTCGTCGCCTGTAGAGCGCGGGCGCGTGGAGCCGTCCCCGAGCATCGACGGTGGTACCGGGACGCCCTTGAGGATCGGTATCGTCGCCGGCGAGGCTTCGGGCGACATTCTGGGCGGCCGGTTGATGGCCGCCATTCGCCGCCGCGAGCCGGATGTGCGCTTCGCCGGTGTCGGCGGCAAGTCGATGCTGGCGGAGGGTCTTGACGCCTTGGCGCCGCTGGCCGCTCTTTCCGTCAACGGCTTCAAGGACCCGCTGCTGCGGCTGCCGAGCCTCTACCAGCTGCTGCACCGGCTGCAGCGGCATTTCGTCGCCGAACACATGGACGCGGTGGTGGGCGTGGACTTCAATGTCTTCAACCTGCTGCTGGAGCGCGCCGTGCGCAAGCGTGGCATTCCCACCGCCCACTACGTCAGCCCGTCGGTGTACTTTTGGCGGCCCGGCCGCATCGACCGGATCGCCAAGGCCGCGGACGTGGTGCTGGCGCTGTTCCCTTTCGAACCGGACCTGTACGCTGCCCGCGGTGCCCGCGCCGTGTTCGTCGGCCATCCGCTGGCGGACGAGATCGACCCTGCCGATGGTACCGAGGAGGCCAAGCAGTGCGCTCGCAAGGAGCTGGGCGTACCTGCCGACCGGCGCGTGATCGCCCTGCTGCCGGGCAGCCGGCGCTCGGAAATCGACTTCCTCGGGTGTATATTTCTCGACACTGCGGCACGGCTGCACAAGGCGCTCGAGGAGCCGATCTTCCTGGTTCCCACCCCGACCCTGGCCGTCCACGACGCGGTCCAGGCGATCCTGGCGAATTGGAGCAACCGAGCGCAAGGCGAGGCGACGCAGCGAGACATGGATGTCCGACTGGTGCGAGATCGATCGAGAGCCGTCATCGCCGCCGCAGACGCGGTACTGGTGAAATCCGGCACGGGCACCTTGGAAACCATGCTGCTGCGCCGGCCGATGGTGGTGAGCTACCGTATGGGAGCGCTGACGGTTTGGATCATCCGGCGCTTGAAGAAGTCGGACTTCATTGCTCTTCCCAACATCCTCGCCGGTCGGGAACTGGTGCCGGAACTGGTACAGGAGGATGCCGAGCCAAGCCGTCTGGCCGCCGCCCTGATCGAACAGCATCGGCGCTGCCAAGCCGACAGCGAGTACCTCGACGCCTGCGCCCACTGGCACGAACGCTTGCGTCAAGGCGGTGCCGGCCGAGCGGCGGATGCGGTGCTGTCCCTGGTTCGGCAGTCGTGATGGGAGATCTCATTGGCCAACGCCACGCGCCAGCGGACGGCATCGACGTGGCCGGTGTCGACGAGGTGGGGCGCGGCCCCTTGGCCGGGCCGGTGGTCGCCGCCGCCGTGGTGCTGGATCCGGCGCGATCGGTGAGCGGTCTGCGCGACTCCAAGGCGCTCGCCGCCAGCCGGCGCGAGGAGTTGGCCTCGATGATCCGCGAACGGGCCGTGGCCTGGGCCATCGGCCGCGCCGAAGTGGCGGAGATCGACCGCATAAACATTCTGCATGCCAGCCTGGCAGCCATGCGCCGCGCCGTAGAAGGGCTCGCCGTCGAAGTGCGCCTAGCCTATATTGACGGCAACAGGGCGCCGGTCTTGGCATGCGCCACGGTTACCGTAGTAGGCGGCGATGCCAAGGTGCCGGTCATCAGCGCCGCGTCCATCGTCGCCAAGGTGGCTCGGGATGCGGAGATGGCGGCCGCCGCCAAGCGCTACCCGGGGTACGGATTCGAACGTCACAAGGGCTACGCCACCGCCGCGCACTTGGCGGCATTGCAGCGTCTCGGCCCGACGCCGTTGCATCGGCGTTCCTTTGCGCCCGTGGCGCGGGCGGCAGGCGTGGCCAGGAGAGACTCCTCCAGGATGAGGTGAATACGTTGAGCGAGGTTGCAGCGGAAGAAGATGCAGAGGCGGCGGAAGTCGCCTACCGGACCAGCGAGCTGCTGCCGCTTGAGACGGCAGGACGAGCGCGGCCTGCGGTGCCAGCAGAGGGCTTCGTGCATCTTGCCGTACACAGCGAGTTTTCGGTAACCGACGGCTTGGCGAAGGTAGACAACTTGGCCGCCCGCGTCGCCGAACTCGGGATGCCGGCGGTGGCGCTCACCGATCGCACCAACTTGTTCGGCTTGGTGAAGTTCTACGCCGCCTGCCGGGATGCCGGCATCAAGGCCATCATCGGCACCGATCTGGAGTACGAGGACGGCGACTCGGGCGTCCATCGCTGTGTCGTCCTAGTGACCTCGCCGGTCGGCTACCGCAACCTGCTGCGGCTGGTGTCGAGCGCCTATTCTGCCGACGAGGCCACGGCCGGAAAGGGCCGTTCCGAACCGGGCGCGGCACCCGGCGAGGCAGTCAATGGCAGCAGTGCGAACGCTGCCAGCCACGGTCGGGTGACGCGCCAAGCCGTGCTGGACGCCGCCGAGGGCCTGATCGTGCTGCTGGGCAGGGCCAGCGATGTGGGCTCCGCGCTGGCCACCAGCACCAACGCGGCGACGAATCGTCTGGCCCATTGGCGGCAAGCGTTCGGCAATCGCCTCTATCTCGAAGTGGTGCGCACCGGCCGGCGGGACGAAGATCGGTTCGTCCTCGACGCGGTACGCCTGGCCGCTGCCGAAAACGTGCCGGTGGCGGCTACCAACGACGTGCGCTTTCTGGCGCGGGACGACTTCGAGGCCCACGAGACTCGAGTATGCATCCAGGAAGGACGGGTGCTGAACGATCCGCGACGGGAACGGCGCTACAGCGAGGAGCAGTACCTGCGCAAGCCGACGGAAATGCGCTCGCTGTTCGCCGATCTGCCCGAGGCGCTGGACAACACCGTGGAGATCGCCAAGCGGTGCAGCCACGAGCTGGCGCTGGGCACCTACTCCCTGCCAAGCTATCCGGCACCCGACGGCGTCACCCTGGAAGCGCTGCTGGAGCAGCGTACCTGGGAAGGGTTGCAACGGCGACTGGAGGCCCTTGCCCCGGCCAAGGCCGAAATGTACCGCGAGCGGCTGGCCTACGAGCTCGGCGTTATCAATCAGATGGGTTTCGCCGGCTATTTCCTCATCGTGCAGGAATTCGTCACCTGGGCGCGGGAGCAGGCCGTACCGGTGGGCTGTCGGGGCTCCGGCAACGCCTCTCTGGTGGCCTACTGCCTCGACATCACGGACATCGATCCCTTGCGGTACGACCTCATCTTCGAGCGGCTGCTGAATCCCGAACGAGTGTCCATGCCGGACTTCGACATCGACCTGTGCATGGAAGGCCGCGAGCGCGTCATCACCCATGTCGCCGAGCGCTACGGCCACGATGCAGTGGGGCAGATCGCCACCTTCGGCACCATGGCCGCGCGACTGGTGGTGCGCGACGTGGCGCGGGTGCAGGGCAAGCCGTTCGGCCTCGCCGATCGGCTGTCGAAGATGATCCCCTTCGAGGTCGGCATGACCTTGGCCAAGGCCGTAGAGCAGGAGAAGGAACTCAAGGACTTCATCGCTCACAGCGACGATGCCGCCGAGATCATGGACATGGCCTACAAGCTGGAAGGCGTAGTCCGCAACATCGGCAAGCATGCCGGCGGCGTGGTGATCGCGCCGACCACGCTGACGGATTTCGTGCCCCTCTACGCCGACCAGGCCGGCGGCACCGTGGTGTCCCAGTTCGACCTGCACGACGTCGAGGACGCCGGGCTGGTGAAGTTCGACTTCCTGGGCCTCAAGACCCTCACCATCGTCGACTGGGCCATGGCCGCGGTCAACGCCGAACGAGCGGCTGCCGGCCAAGCCCGGCTCGACGTCAAGAACCTGCCCCTTGACGACGCCGAGACCTACGAGTTCCTCAAAAAAGCGGAGACCACCGCCATCTTCCAACTGGAATCCGAGGGCATGAAGAAGATCATCCGCCGCCTGCGGCCGGACTCCCTCGACGACATCATCGCCTTGGTGGCGCTGTTCCGGCCGGGGCCGTTGCAGTCCGGCGCGGTGGACGACTACGTCGATCGCAAGAACGGCAGATCGCCAGTGACCTATCCGCACCCGCTGCTCGAAGACGTGCTGGCAAGCAGCTACGGCGTGATGCTCTACCAGGAACAGGTCATGAACATCGCCCAGCGCCTATCGGGATTCTCCCTGGGCCAAGCGGATTTGCTGCGCCGCGCCATGGGCAAGAAAAAGCCTGCCGAGATGGCCGGCATGCGAGCCGGCTTCCTATCCGGCGCTGAAGCCAACAGCGTCGATCGGCAGCTCGCCAACGACATTTTCGACCAAATGGAGAAGTTCGCCGGCTACGCCTTCAACAAGGCCCATGCCGCCAGCTACGCGCTGCTTTCGTTCCAGACCGCTTGGCTGAAGGCCCACTATCCGGCGCAGTTCATGGCCGCGGTGCTGTCGGCGGACATGCAGAACATCGACAAGGTGGTCGCCCTGGTATACGAAGTGGGGCGCCTCAAGATCACCATGCATCCGCCGGACGTGAACCGCAGCGCCTTTCGCTTCCGCGCCGAGCGTACGCAGGATGCCAAGGCCGCGACCGAGATCCGCTACGGCCTCGGCGCTGTGCGCGGCGTCGGCCAGGGGCCGGTGAACATCATCGTCGCGGAGCGCGAACGCGGCGGCCCGTTCCGGGCGTTGAGCGACTTCTGCCAACGAGTGGATTCCCGCCGCGCCAACAAGCGTCTCCTTGAAGCGCTGATCCGCGCCGGCGCCATGGACTCCTTTGCCGCGGCCGACGAGACGGTGGACGCGGTGCGCGCCCGCCTGCTCGACGAATTGCCGGATGCCCTGCAAGGTGCCGAGCAGGTGGCGAGGGACGTACAGCTCGGCATCGACGACATGTTCGGCGGCGTCCGGGAGCCTACCCGAACGGCACCCCGCCACACTGTGCGACCGCTATCGCTCCAGGAGCGACTGGCCGGCGAGAAAGAAACCCTCGGCCTCTACCTCACTGGCCATCCCATCGAGAGCTACCTCGACGAAATCGCCCATTTCAACTCGATGCGCATCGCCCAGCTGCGCCCCGGCAATGGCATCCAGAGGATCGCTGGCCTCGTGATCTCCCATCGCATCCGGCGCGACCGGCGCGACCAGCGCGGCGACATGGCCTTCACCACGCTAGACGATCGCAGCGGCCGCATCGAGGCCAGCATCTCCGGCAAGGCATTCGAGAACAGCCGCGCCAAGCTGGAGAAGGACGCCGTCCTGATGGTGGAAGGCAAGGTGCTGGAAGACGAGTTCACCGGCAGCATCAAGCTGCGTGCCGAGCACATCCTCACCATGGCCGAAGCGCGCCGTCGGCATGCCCGCGGCATCGCCGTCCATATCGCCCACGACGCGGTAGACGGCGACTTCGCTAGCCGCTTGCAGCAGGTGCTCCACCGTCACCGCAGCGACCGCGGCTGCGCCGTGGCCGTGGACTACGCAGCTGCCAGAGCCGAAGGGCGGGTAGCGCTGGGAGATGCTTGGCGAATCGATGCCAGCGACGCGCTGCTCGCCCAGCTGCGCGAAGCCTTCGGCACCGACGCCGTAGCCGTGGACTATGGCGACTGACATCGAACGCGCGCTTGCCGCGCTGCCGGCGCTTGCGCCTTGGTTCGACGGCACTGCCGCCGGCAGATTGCGGATCGCCTTCAGCGGCGGGCTGGATTCGACGGTGCTGCTGCATGCCCTGCGCGGCGCCCAGGGTGCCGAGGCCATCCACATCGACCACGGCCTGCACCCCGACTCTGGGCGCTGGCGGCAGCATTGCGCCGCAACGGCCGATGCATTCGGCGTTGCTTTCAAGGCGCGATCGGTGCGTGTGGATCCGACAGGCAACAGGGAACAGGCCGCTCGCCGCGCCCGCTACGCCGCCTGGAAGCACCTGCTCGCCGCCGGCGATGTGCTGGCCCTCGCCCACCACGCCGACGACCAAGCGGAAACCCGACTGTGGCAGATGTTCACGGGCCGCTATCCCGGCGGCATGCCAACCGAGCGCAAATTGGGGGCGGGCCGCCTCGTCCGTCCGCTGCTCGCCATGCGTCGGTCGAATATTGCGCACTACGCCAAACGGTTCGGTCTGCGCTGGAGCGAAGACCCGGCCAATGCGGACCTCGACTTCGACCGCAACTACATCCGCCACCGCCTGCTGCCGCTGATCGAAGCTCGCTTCCCCGACGCCGTGAAGCAGCTCGCCTCTCCCCGGCCCATGGCCGCGGCCTGCCCGCAACCGTTGCCGGTGGCAGCCGCCACGGAACATCGCATCGCAGCTTGGCTGCTCGCCGCTGGACTGCCCGTGCCCCGGGCCGCGGTGGCACAAATCCACCGCCAAAGCGCTGCCGGGCAAGACCGCAATCCTCGCGTCGTGATCGCTCCCGGCACCCAGGCCTGGCGCTATCGGCAGGCATGGCACTTGGTGCGGTGCTCGGAAAGCGAGGCCGGCGCAGAGCAGAGTGCGCATCCCGGCTGCGATCTCCGCCTGCCCGGCGGTACGCTGGCTTGGCACCTCGACCAGCGCGGACTGCCATCCCGGCAACGGCTGCACATCCGTCGCCGACAAGGCGGCGAACGCATCCGTCCCGTCGGCCGCGGCGTCGCTAAGTCCGTCAAGGCGCTGTTCCAGGAACGGCGCATCCCGCCTTGGCAGCGCGGCGACTGGCCGCTGCTGTACGATGCCGCCGACCGCCTCGTCGCCGTGCCGGGACTAGCCCTCGCCGCCGAGGCCGCAGTGGCCGACGGCTGGCGGCCCGAGTGGATGCCGGCACGAGATTACCGGCATGGCACCGCTCGCGGGCAATCGCGAGATCGCAGTGGACACGAGCAGAGGACTTAGTGATCGACTGGACGACTTCGACGGGAACTCTATGCTTGAGAATCCAAGCAGCTACATACAGTAGCTTTCGGCGTCCATTGACACCCTATATAGGGTATAGGGCACAAAAGCATATAGTTCCCATTTCGATCCTTAAAGCCATGGGAACTGTATTCTTGAAGACCCAAACTACTCCGTGCAGTAGTTTCAGCACCTATCGATACCTATACCCATATAGGTGATGGGTACACAAGTATCAAGTATATAGTTCCCTAAGCCATGGATTGAGCACTGCCCGCGCTACCCGCTGCGAGACGATGGTTGCTTATTGCAGCTCGCTCGGCAGCCACCAGGGAGATTCGTCGGCGAACGGTCTGGCCGGCAGGGTGCCGGCATCGAGCGCCGCAAGCAGTTCTCGAGCATCGGGATGGGGCTGGGAAGCGGTGGCCAAATCCCGGGCCACCTCGGATTGGCCCAGGCTGGCCTCGGCGAAGGCCAGCGTGATGCGGGTGTCCGCGTCGTCTTTCGCTTTGCGGAGCTGGCGAGCTCGAACGCGGGCTGCGCGGCGCGTCTTGTCGTCGCCGCACAGGGCGTCGGCTCGGATCAGCGCAAGGTGGGCTTGGCCCCAATTCGGCTGCAAGCGAAGGGCGAGCGCCAGCGCCGGACGCGCGGCGGCGCAGGCGCCCGTGCCAAGACGGGCCATGCCCAGCCAATAGCGGTAGTAGGCGGCATCGGAACGTTGCGCGGCCAGCGTTCCGTATTCGGCGACGGCTTCGTCGAAGCACCGCGCCCGCATACACAGCGCCGCGAGCAAGGCGCGTACGGTTTCGTCCTCGGCCAGCTGCAAGGATTTCCGCGCGGCGGAAAGCGCTTCCTGCAGCTCGACGGAGCTTCTCAGCAGAAACGCCAGCAGATACCAGCCCCGGGCGGAGTCCGGGTCGATGGCCAGTACGCGCCGCACCTCGCCCAATGCCGCGTCAACATGGCCGAGCATGCCCAGCGCGTGGGCGTACACCAAGCCGGCGCCCACGTCCTCGGGCGCCAAGGCAGCGGCGTTTCCCCAAGCAGCCAAGGCGTCCTCGCGCTCGCCGCGTTCCCAAGCGCGTTCGCCAGCATCCAGAAAGAACTTGGGGCTCAGGCTCAGGGCCGCGACTTCCAGCAGCAGCGGATCCTCCACCGGCACCGCGACGCCATTGCGCTTGGCAAGCCAAAGCCGGGCTTGGCCGAGGTTGCCGAGCTGCCGATGCACCAGCGCCAGCTTGTAGGCGACGCGGCCAGCGCCTGGTTCCAGCGCCGCCGCCCGTTCCAGCAGCAATCGCGCTTGCGGCCAGTCGCCGGCGGCCCTCGCGGCGTCGCCGAGCGCGGCCAGCACCGCCGCCGAATCCGGTGCCCTATCGAGAGCCTGGCGCAGCGCGTCGGCAGCGGCTTGATGGTCGCCCTGGACCAGAAGCGCCAAACCCAAGCGATAAAAGGACAGCATGCGGCCGGGTTGCTGGGGCGATGCAGGTGCCGCGGGCTGGTCTTCGGACGTCTTCGCCGGGCCGCCGAGGGCCAGCGCCCGACGATATTCGACAATCGCCCCGTTGATGTCCCCACGTTCGCCGAGCACCACCGCTAGCAGATAGTGCCAATGCAGCGCCGGGGCCTCGGCCAACGCTCGCCGATACGCCTCCTGGGCTTCGTCGAGCATATCCTGGGCGTGATAGAACATGCCCAAGCCGCCCCAGGCCGCGGCTCGCTGCGTCGGTTCCTGCAACTGCGGCAGCTTCCGCTCCACGGTTTCCCGGGCGGACTGCAAGGTGGCGGCTAAGACTTCCGTTCGGCTGCTCGGCGCCGAGGCCGTTGGCGGCTCGGGTTGCGCCAGACCCAGCAACAGCAGGGCGAGCAGGGCCATCCGCCCGGCGCGAGACGCATGCGCTCCAGTACCGCTCATGGCTGTTTCGCCATAGACCACCGGAGCGCACAGCGATCTACGGCCAAGGGACCGAAGCGCTGCTCCACGCCATCGAACCAGCGCACCCGCACCTTGGACGGGGCATCGGCGCCGTCCAGTCCAAAGACGATGCCAGGATCTTGGGCAGAGGCGCAGCCGCCGTCGGCGCGGACTCGGCGGCGTTTCCGCCACGGCCCTTCGAGCCAGACCAAAGCGCCCGCCGCAGTCGTTCCGGCGCTGGCATCGAAGGCCGGTCCCGGCCAGTGCATCCAGACGGGGTCGTTGCGGTAGCGGCGAATCGGGCCGCGATTGTTGGCCAGCACGATGTCCAGGTCGCCATCGTGGTCGAGATCGCCGAAGGCGGCTGCGCGGCTGACATCCTGCAGCGCGAACGCGAGGCCGCCGTCGATCGCCGTGTCCGCCGCCACGCCCTCCCCCAGCCGGCAACCGAGACCCGCCAGATGCCCTTGATCCCCTCGAACGGCCATTCCTCCAGGCCGTGCTTCTCCAGCAGGCACCGGAAGCGTAGGATCGCCGTCTCGTCCGGCAGCAGCCCCGACAGCCGCAGCTTGGCGAAACGCCGCGCCTACTCGATCCCGCAAAGCATGTCCTCCATCGCCAGATCGCTCAGGACGCAGACCACCTGCACCGCATGCACGCGCCGCATTGCCGACAGCGGATACGACCGCCGCCCTCGGTCCGCCTGCGGGCAGTGCGGCTCGATCCGCGCCACGTTGTTCCGGTCATCCTAGTCATCAATAGCGCCTTCTCAATAGCGACGACAAAGCTCCGAGAACGCCCTGCCTCTTAAGTTCATCGGCTATGAACGGATATCGACGTTCCAAGAAGCCAAGCTGCACAAGCCCATCACGCAGAGTTCTCCTCGTCGAATATAGGCTCACTTGACGCAAGAACAAGGGGGAGCGTGTCGTCACGATCAGTTGCACGGAAAGATTGCTCGCTAGTACGCCAACAGCGTCCGCAATGGCCGGCAGGAGTTGCCTTTGCCACTTAGGATGCAAATGCGCTTCGACCTCATCAACTAGTATGACCATGCAGGATTCGGGTGCCTTTTTCGACAACTCAGGCGACACCTGATGCTCCTGCCACACCCATGCCATGAGGCAGGTCAGTGCCAAGATTCGCTTAACCCCTGCCGATGCGAAGAGAATTGGCGTCTCCCCGCATATGTGCCTGATGGTGGGAATGTCTCGAAGGTCGTTGGGAATCCGTTTCAACTCCCCCGGCGACATCGGACCAAGTTCAGGAAGCGAGAGCTGCCGCTCCCAGTCCCTGACGCTCGACCGAAACCCATGCCCGACGCTGCGATCCCCGCGTTGTACAACGCCCGCGTCATCGCATGGTCGCCCATCATCTTCCCGGGATGCTTACCGCCGAACACTATCTCCCCGCGGGCGCACTCCCTTGTGAGGCAGAACACGCCTAGTGCCTGTTGCGAGAGCGGCATCCGGTGCGCCCACCCGGCCTTCATCGACTCCACCGGCCGCGTCCAGATCGCGGCATCAGGGTCGAACTGGTCCCAGGTCGCCCGCCACACCCACCCGCCTCGGTGCTGTCAAGGCCGTAAAGCGGAGCGCCAGCTTCGTCGAGACGGCGCAGCCGGTCGATCTTCGTCAGCGCCCCGCCCCCGACCAGTATGGAGCGTCGTTGCGCCTCGACCCGGCGGCTCGCTTCGGCATCCCGTCTCCACCGAAGATTCCTTGGACCGGAACTCAGCGATCTTCGCCTACTCCAGCACTGTCATGATAGCCACCCCGCCGTCTTCGCTATCGCGTACTTGCCCACAAAGGCGATCAGCCGCAGCGCTGCCGATCCTCGACAGCACGTAGCGATCCACCACGAACCGCTAGTTGTCCGCCGGGCTGTCCGTCTTCCAGGGGGTGTTCTTCTCCCCGGGCAGCGAGTTCGCTGGCAAGATCGATTCTGCCGCTGTGACCGGTAGTAATGCGCCCTTCAAGGCCGGCAACCTTGGTGGCTGCCGCCAGCCTTCTGCCGATTGACACGCCATTCAGTCCGCCGAAGACCTCATCGCCACCTTGGGCTTCGCGGAGCGCCGCCATATCGTCCGCCGTCAAGGCACTTGCTTGGCCATTGCCCGAAGACTTCTCAAGTCGCCTCTAAGAATATCACAATCATATTCCCCACTCTTGGGGAGGTGATACCAATACCGCTGAGTTTATTAAGGACAGCCCCCAAGCTTTTAGCAATAGGATCAGAGACATTAAGAACGATCAAAAAACGTCCGGGCCTCACCGTACCTGGAGTGCGTCTGTTTCTCATAATTACGTAGTCCTGATCGAATGGTGAGGAACATCGCAACCCTGAACAATCAAAACCGTCCGACCGCAGACTGTCGACAAGGTCTTCTACGCTCGCGGCAGCATCCAGGGCCGTCGCCCTGGCGGCGATCATCTGGACATCCTGGACCGCTTTGTTGATTTTGATGCGGTACAAGGCTTGCTGGTAGCCGAAGAACACCCCCGCCGCGGCCAGCGCCGCCACCGCCAGGGCGATCAGCACCTCCACCAGGGTGAATCCGGCGCGGTGCCGGTATAGGGGGGGGGTATTGCTGAGACCACGAACATCAAGGCTAATACACTGTTCGCAAGCCGTTTTCAATCGGCCCTACTCTCGGCGCATGGGGCAGCGGAACTTGCTCGATCCAGGCATCGATCGCGCCGGCGCCGGTCCGGCTGTCCGATCAGCGCCTTGCCCACCACCTTGAGGGCCAGCGTCTCCTCGGCGCCTTCGAAGGAAGGCAGCACCCGGGCATTGACGAAGCAGCGGCTGACGTCGCTTTCCTCGGCGTATCCGATGCCGCCGTGTATCCGCATGCGCATGGTTTCCCGGGCAATGCGTTTCGACGCCTTCCCTTTGAACAGTTCGCTTGAGGGAGGCGGGTGGAGCTTGGTCTTGCATACTTCGCGGTATCGGTCCGTAGCGCTCAACAGCAGAACGTGTTTGGATCGTTCGGCAGCGCATGCAGCAACGTACGCCCCAGCCGATTCGACGCACCATGCCGGTTTCGATTGCGACGGACAGCAATTCTCCGGTGCGTCGCTTGTTGCCCGCGAAGGAGTCGCCACGGCGAGCGGAGGCGACCACCGGATGACGATCCGACGCCCAGAGCATGTCGGCGGTCTCGCGGCCGTCGCCGAAGTTGCGATTGATTTTGATTTCTCTGTCCGAATGCGCGAGGACGCGAAACGTCGCGTCGTCGTCGTGGCGCATGGTCACGGCCAAGTATTCTCCGGTGGGAGATATCTGGATCGTCTCGAAATCGGCGACATCGGTGAACGCCGCAACGGACGGCGACTCGGCACCCGCGCCGGAGGCCCAAGCAAGGCAAACCGGCCCCCCTGATCCGCAGGCGATTCATGAGGGCGGCCCCTTGGCTGACGGTGTCGCTACCGGTCGTCCGAGGTGAGCACCAGCGTTCCCGTGGTGGACAGGGTGCCGCCCGTGCCGTTGACTACACAGGCGGTGGCACTGGTCTGCTTGCCTTCGACGCCGTTGACGCCGTCTTCCGCGCTGCGCGACAGCTGCCGGTACGCTTCCACCAGCAGCTGCATGCCGTACATGCCGGAGTGGTTGAAGGACAGGCCGCCGCCGTTGGTGTTGATAGGCAACCGTCCTCCCGGTGCGGCGTCGCCGTTCTTCCACAGCGTATAACCTTGGCCCCGGGGAGCGAGGCCGAGCATCTCCGCAGTGATGCCGGCGGTGATGGTGAACGAGTCGTAGATCATCGCCATTTCCATATCGTCCGGCCCCAGGCCCGCCATCTTGTAGGCGGTGGCCGCGGAACGCGACGCGGAGGTGGCGGTGAAGTCCTCCATTTCCAGCATGTTCTGGTGGCCCATGGATTCGCCAGCGCCGCTTACCCACACCGGGTTGGTGCGCAGACTGCGGGCGATCTCCGGGCGGGCGACCAGGACGGCGCCGCCGTGGTCCGTGACCAGACAGCAGTGGTAGAGCGTCAGCGGCCAAGCGATGAGGCGGGCATCGAGGACATCCTGCACAGTGATCGGGCCGCCGAACGGGCTCTGCTTCTTGCCACACATCACCGCCCGCGGGTTCAGCTGCGCCCACTGCCGGGTGACGACGGCGATGTGCGCGAAATCCTCTGCGCTGGTGCCGAAACGGTGGCAGTGGCGCACCATGGCGTGGGCGTACTGGGACGGTGCGCCGAAGGCGCCGTAGGCAGCGGTCATTTCGGCGCCGGGGCTCACTTGGCCGCGCCCTCCGCCACCGCCGCCACCGCCACGGTAGGACCAGCCGGCCTCGCCGTGGCTCACCAAGGCGATGTCGATGATGCCGGCGTGAATGGCCGCCAAGGCATGATGGACGTGGATCTGGAACGAACAGCCACCTACGGAAGTGGTATCCAGGTAGCGGGGCTTGAGGCCCAAGTGCTCTGCCAGCTCGCCGGACCAGCCGGCGGAGAAAATGCCGTCGATGTCCGAGATGGGAATGCCGGTCTGGGCGCTGACGTTCTTGATCGCTTCAATGTGGAGTTGCAGGGAAGTGGCCTTGTCGCCGGTGAGATCCTCTCGGTAGCCGATGACGTCGGCCTCCGCGGCGCCGACGATGGCGGCGGCGTTGCTGAGATTGGGTGCTGCCATGAGTTATTCCTCCCCCACGCGCCAGAACGGGATGAAGGTGTCGTCGTTCGCCTGTTCGAACTCCACCTGCACCCGAGTGCCGATCTTGATCTCTTCCGGCTTGGCGGCATCCACGCCACGCAATACCGTCATCATGCGGTCGCCTTCGTCGAGATCGATGAAGGCGGTGACGTAGGGCACTTCTTCGGCCCAGCCGCCGAAGGCGCGGTGCTGCACGGCGAAGGTGTGGATGCGTCCTCGACCGCTGCCCTCGATCCACTCCAAGTCGGTAGAGTGGCAGAATGGACAGATGAGCCGGGGATACCAGTGGACGCGGTTGCAGTCTCGGCAACGGGGCAGCATCAGTTTTCCCTCCTTGGCACCGTCCCAGAACGGCTTGGTGTGCTGCCCCCGGGGGGGTACGGGTTTGTTGTAGGCCACGATGTTGGTTCGCTTCTCGTCTGCTCAGGGAGCGCGTAAAGTAGCACGGTCGCTGTGCCGGCGTCATCAGCGGCAACGGACAAGTGGCGGGCCAGTTCGAATCCGTGTCGTCGTGCTGCACCGCATAGTCGCAAGATGCAGGGGGAATGGAGCGCTGGTGGATACCCTATGGTAGTGGCATCCGCAGTGGCGCGGCCAATCCGACTTCAAACCAATGCCCTGCCAACGGATATGCCAGGGCGATTCACGCTGGAGGCCGGAGCGGCATGGCTGGCATCGCGGCGCCGCGTTCCGGTTCGGACGGGTCGCGGGCAGACGATGCACCGGCTGCGATGCAGCCCTTCCCGACTCGCTGGCGCCGCATCGACTCCCGCAACGCCTGGGCATCCACCGCAGCGGACGGCAGGCAATCGGACTGCATCCGAGAGCCGGATGCGACACCGTGATCCACGGCATACCCACCATCTCCAGTGCGCCATGACCGAGCCGTAGGAGCGGTAGTGGCTCGGTTCGATTCTTTGCCGCCGTATCGAACAGTTGATGCGCAAGGAAGCTCTGAAAAATCCTCACCGTGGATCTGGAATCGGTAGCAAGTCATCGATTTTTCGAGGTCCGAAGCGCTTCAAATAGAAGCGATATACAACAGTACCCTAGACGCTATAGGTAGTAGTCAGGCCTTGAAAAGTACGCCATATGCCGTAGCTTGGATCTTCAAGTACATAGTTCTCCTTCAAACAGGGCGCAAGGGAGATTTCAGAGGCTCCCGCAATATGTAGTGGTATTAAAGGATAACGCCCTGCTGCATGTGACTTTGGCGCGATGGTTCGTCATCATATGATTTCAAACTGAGCCACTGCCGTAGGAGCAATTCTTGCGATGCCACCGGCACACGGCGGTGGCCGGGGCCATCCGATCCAGCAGCTCGCCCGATACTCCCCGGACACGACCGGGCTGCCCGGACTCCTAATGTGGACAGCCACTTCGGCCGCGAGTGCGTGGAGGCCGGGTCACCGAGACAATCGCGCACACCATGCAGATAGCGACGCACTCGCTGGACGGCGAGGCTCTGCTTCGAAGCTGGTCCGATGGAATCCGCTGCTGCCTTGTGGAGCCGTCGTTCGCAAAGCGGCACGAAGAAAGGACGCCTATCCTGGAAAGGAGCAGCGGCACCGTCGAGGAGTGGTCCTTGGCCCTAATTCAACCCGTTCCAAGTTGCCGCAAGCGCCTTGCCGCAAGCGCCGCCTGCCGGCCTCGGTGGGTCTCAGGCGGAGTTCTGTCCAACTCGCTGGAGGAGTGCGGCGCCGGTGTCGCGGTCCACGATCAGCTCGCCGATGTCTTCCAGCTGGTCCGGGTCGCCGATGCCGTCGAGCAGCGCCGACAGCCGCTCGCTGGTCTTCGCGCCGAACCGCCGTGCTGCCATGCGGCACAGCAGCGCTCGTTCCCGCTCCACGCCTCGCCTCATTCCCTGTTCCATTCCCTCCTCCATGCCCTGCTCGTGGCTTTGCTCGCGCCAGCCTCGCACTGTCGCCACGAAACGCTCCTCGAACTTCCTGTCGAATGCCTCCAAGCTTCCCAGTTCCTCCAGTTTCTTCTCCTGCCCCAGGCTGTACCAGTCGTCCAGCTGCCGCATCCAGTCCAGCAACGCCAGCCGCGCCGGGTCGCCCGAGGCCAGCGCGGCCTCGACGCTGATCTGCGCCCAGAGCGCGTTGCCGGGCCACGGGTCGTCCTTTGCACGGGCGACGAAGTCAACCATCTCGAAGGCTCCGAAGGACAGACGATGGAGGGTCTCGCGCTCCGCCGCCGGAACGCGCGGCATCATTGCCAGATCGGCATGGAGCGGCGCTGTCCACGGCCTCCGACCGCTGTAGACGACGATGGGCAGCACCGCCGGTCGCCGCGCCCTGCGGACGAGGGAGCCTTGGGCTTCCACGGCCCGGTAGAGCTCGACGGTGTATTCCGTCACGCGCCAAGCCATGTTCGGGTCCGCCTCGGACTGGAACTCCAGCAGGATGAACAGGCAGTCCCGAGGCCGGAGCGGTGGCCGCTTGCGCGCGGGAGGGTCGCCGCGCTTGCCTTTGCGCCTGTAGGCGACGCGCCAGACCTGGTCGCCGAGGCGACGGCGAAAGTCCCGGGTGACCCACTCGGCGGGAACGCGGCCGAGGGGCGCAGGTCGAGGGCGGCGAGGACCTCGGGGCCGAACGCGCTGCCACGATCAGCCCCGAGGTAGCGCAGCATGTCCACGATCATCCGTCGGTGTCCGTAGAACCTTTTGTAGGGGCCGCCGCTGGGGCGCCTCTCGGCGGCGGCCGTGCACAGCGTATCGCGATTTTCACTTGGGGTTGATCGTGCCATCCGGACACTGCAGGACAAGCGCAGCGGAACGTATGTGGGACAATGCTGATTTTCGTGTAGGAGAATGTCCCGAAGAGTTAGCGTTCAGAATGCTCACAGCCGAGACGTGTTTGAAATAGTAACTATCTACCTGAGTATCCAAGCTACAATATATGGTGTTTTTTTGAAGGCATGACTACTATCGGTAGTGGTCTAGTTTGGAACTCTCGTTGCCATGCCGAACCATCAATCCACCCGATGCGGGTGGCCGCGTCGCTATGGGACGCTCTATGCAGCAGCAAGGGATGTCCTATTTCAAACCAAGCCGCCAACTATTTTTCAAAGTAGGCCGCTACCCTGCTGCGCCCACTATGCATAGCGCCTGGGATAATGCTGCATATAGCTCCCTTTGAAATACCGTAGAAACAGCCCGCGTCCGCTTGCGGCCAGTGGCTCCATGTTGCGCGGCGCATAGTGGCCGCAGGCCGCATAGAGGGCGGATAAAACTCCGCCATTGCGATGCTCTGGCCCTGCCGCGATGCTCGCCGCCTGCCGTCGTTGTGCGGGGCCTCGATCTACACGCCGGTTGGGAACAGCGTACACTTGGCGTTATGGAAGTCTACAATGGCAGCCAGACGCCTCTTGCCCGAGCCCAAGCGCTGAAACCGGCAATCACCGCTGCCGCGGATGCCGTCGATGCCCAGCGCGAGCTGCCGACGGCGCTGGCCGGCGAGATGAAAGCGCTGGGCCTGTTCCGGCTGCTGGCACCGCGTTCGGTGGGTGGCGAAGAGATGGACTGGCCAGCCTACTTGGAGGTGGTGCGCACCGTCGCCTACGCCGACGGCAGCGTCGGCTGGTGCTTCAACCAGGGCGCGGTGTTCGCCACCACCTGCTGCCGGGCTCCCGCGGCACTGGCCGAGGAGGTCTGGGGCGATCCGCGCACCGTGGTGGCCAACGGGCCGCCGCAAGGTGCGGTGGAGGTGCGTTCGGTGGCGGGCGGCGTCCGTCTCACCGGACGGTGGATGTTCTCCAGTGGCTGTCGCCATGCCAACTGGATCGCCGCGCTCTCCGGCGGCCGCGGACAGCCGCCGCAGCTGCATCTGCTGCCCCGGGACGAGGTGGAGTTCGTCGACGTCTGGCAGGTGAGCGGTCTGCGCGGCACCGGCAGCTTCAGCTTTCGCGTTCGGGATCTGTTCGTGCCCGAGGCGCGCACCATGCGCCTCGACGTGCCGCCCCGGGAACCGGGACCCGTCTATGTCATTCCCCAGGGTCTGCTGTTCGCCATGGGCTTCGGCTGCGTCGCCCTCGGCGTGGCCCGCGCCGGCCTCGATGCCACCATCGAACTGTGCAGCGACAAGCGTCCCCGCTTCGGCTCGCGACCGTTGTGCGAGGAGCCGGTGATCCAACAGCAAGTGGGCAAGGCCGAGGCCAAGTGGCGAGCAGCCAAGGCGCTGCTGCACGAAACCGCCTCGTCGGTCTGGGAGTCCGTGAGCGCCACGGGACGAATCTCCATGGCCGAACGAATCCAGCTGCGCATGGCCGGCACCCATGCCATCCGCCAGTCTGCCGAGGTGGTGGACATCGCCTACAACCTCAGCGGCTCGACGGCCATCTTCGCCGATCGCGCCATCCAGCGCCGCTTCCAGGACATCCACGTCATCACCCAGCAAGTACAAGGCCGCGAAGCGCACTACGAAACCGCGGGGCAGTTCTTCCTTGGGCTGGAACCGAAAGGGGTGATCTGACCTGCACGCCGGTCGCCCCTCGGATGTCGCCAGTCGATAGCCGAGGACGCGCGGCTGCCACGATTGCCGACGGCCTGTTCGGACTGACCGTCACCGTTTGCCGCAGGGCATGGACGACTAGATCCATATCTTCCGACGAAACCGCGCCGAGCAATACGAAGCTCCCCAGCACCAGGGCACCGGCGAAGCAGGCACGATTGCCAAAGCGAACCTGCACCGGACCGACATAGTCGCATTTGCGCCTCTTGCCGTCCGCCGTCGTTACTTCGCGCTGCTCCAGTGTTTCGAGGTTCAGTTGAACGGCAACGTGTTCCGGTATGCACAGCGTCGCGGCGCCAGTGTCCACAAGCGCTTCCACTTCCATCGGTGCCAGACTGGTGTGCCGTGGATTGGACAGCACGATGTGGGTACGGCTATGCCCCACGGAGCCGCGTACGCCTGCTTGCACAAGCAGGCATGGTGACGCCTGCGAGCGCGGGAAGCAGCAGGATGCGCATCCGCCGGATCGTCGTCGAGGGCGCTGGGAAAGTCGCCGCGCAGCAGTTCCCGGGACGGCTGAAGCGTCCAGGCAAGCCGACGAGCGGCCAGCGAAAGGCGATTCGCCACGCCCCAGGTGGCGTTCGTTGGCCAGCCGGAACCGGCATCGAGAGGGGTGTCGCAATCCGCCCGCGGCGGTGTAGTGTCTCGAGGTCGAACGATACCCGCCTAGATGTTATCCGTATTGGGGCCGCCGCCAACGGCGGGGCCGCCGCCAACGGCGCGGGGCCCGTCCATGCCTTGCTGGGGGAACGGCTCGTCTTCGTCGTTGCCGGCATCCGCCCAACGCCGCAGTCTTGGCCGAGGCTTCTCGTTCGCCGTGCCGGTCAGCTCCGCCGCCACTCGGCTGTCCTGGAACTGCAACTCGTGCAGGGTGTAGTAGATGCCCCGGGCGGCGATCAACTCGTCGTGGGTGCCGAGTTCCTTCACGATGCCGTGATGCAGCACCAGCACCCGGTCGCATTCCTGGATGGTCTGCAGGCGGTGGGCGATGATGATGGAAGTGCGCCCCTCGGTGAGCTTGTGCAGGGCGTCCTGGATGACGAGCTCGGTGCCGGTGTCGATGGACGAGGTGGCCTCGTCGAGCACCAGTATCTCCGGGTCGCCGGCCAGCACCCGGGCGAAGGCGAGCAGCTGCTGCTGGCCTTGGGAGAGATTGTGGCCGCGCTCGGCGAGCTCGGTGTCGTAACCGTCGGGCAGCTGGCGGATGAATGGATCGGCATTCACCACCCGGGCCGCCCACATGGCGCGCTCGCGAGTGATCTCCGGATTGTTGAGCGAGATGTTCTCCAGCACGGTGCCGGAGAAGATGTGGAAGTCCTGCAGCACGACGCCGACGCGCTTGCGCAGGTCGGCGCTGGCGATGCGGTTCACGTCCACGCCGTCTAAGAAGATCATGCCGTCGTCGAAGTCGTAGAAGCGCGCCAGCAGACGGATCGCCGTGCTCTTGCCGGAACCGGTGGGGCCGACGATAGCCAGCTTCTCGCCCGGCGCGATGGCGAACGAGACGCCCTTCAGCACCGGCTCGCCGCCGGGGTAGGCGAAGCGGACATCGCGGAAGTCCACCTCGCCCCGCAGCCGCTCGGGCAGCTGCACCGGCTGTTCCGGCTCGTGCAGCCGCTCGTCCCAGTCGAGGGCCTGGAAGATGCGCTCGCCGGAGGCCATGGAGCGGAACAGAACGTTGAAGAACCGGCCCACGGACTCGATGGGCATGATCATCTGGTTGATGTAGTGAGTGAACATGATCATCACGCCGAGGCTGATGGATTCCTGCACCACTTCGCCGCCGCCGAACCAAAGCACGCACACGGTGGCGATGCTGGCGAGGCTCATGTTGAAGGTCTCGAACGCCACCTCGTAGTTGATGGCGCGGAACTCCTGGCGACGGTTGTCCTTGTTCAAGACGCCGTATTGCTCGGCGTTCATGGCTTCCCGGCCCGACAGCTGCACCACTTCGATGCCAACCAGGTCTTCCTGCATGTACTGGTTGAGAGCCGAGACGGAGTCGCGGATAAGACGGAATATCCGGCGCATGGCCATGCGGAACAGGTAGGTGGACACCGCCGCGACGGGAATCATCGCCAAGCCGAAGCCGGTGAGGTAGACGCTCATGTCCAGCATGATGGCCAGGGACAGGAAGAACGGCAGCACCACCCCGGCCCGGCCCACGAAGCCAGTGAGCAGTTCGAACAAATTCTCCACATCATTGGTGACCCGGGTCATCACCCGGCCCACGGCGACATGGTCGTAGAAGGAGGCTGGCTTGCGCTCCAGAGAGGCGAACAGGTCGATGCGCAGATCGCGCAGGGACTTCAAGGCGCCGCTGGTCAGCAGCAACTGCTGCGCCAGGTTGATGACGGTCTGCACCAGAAACATGGCGACGAACATCAGCACCGCTGCCGTCAACGGCGCCGTGGAAAGAGCATCCGTCAGCCAGTCAAGCACCGTCAGCAGGTGGTAGTGTGGCATGTTCGCCGCGGCTTCGTTGGGCACCAGGATCTCGTCGATGATGATGCGGTTCTGCAACACCGGGATCAGCGCAGCCAGCCCGGAGCCGACGACGATGAGCAGCGCGCTGGCGATCAGCGTGATGCGGTAGGGCTTGGTCCACTTGAGCAGGCGCAGGAACAGGCGCATATTGAGCGCCTGATGGGTCAGCTCCTTATCGAAGGCCGAGTAGTTGCGCGCCGGCTGCGCACGCATCGCGGCACCATTCATGCGTCCCCCTGCACGGCTAGGGCGGGCAGTGCTTCTTCGGCGTCGGTTTCGAGGTCGTGCAGCAGGGCGCTCTTGCGCGAACGGTCCCGGTCCTGGTTGCTCTGCACGGCCTCCAGCTCGGCGTAGTAGCCGTTGCTGGCCAGCAGCTGCCGGTGGCTGCCGGACTCCAGCACCCGGCCGTTGTCGATCACATAGATGCGATCGGCGTGGCGGGCCGTGGATACCCGATGGGAGATCAGCACCGTCGTCTTGTCGCCGCGCAGCCGCTGCAGGCCGCTCAGGATCTTCTCCTCGGTCTCGGTATCGACGCTGGAGAAGCAGTCGTCAAGCAGCAGCACCTCGGCGTCGCGGATCAATCCCCGGGCCAGGGTGGCGCGCTGCTTCTGGCCGCCGGACAGGGTGATGCCGCGCTCGCCGACGACGGTGTCGAGGCCGTCGGCCAGATCCTCGCGCACAGTGCTCGCCAGCCCTGCCGCATCGGCGGCGTCCCAAATAGCCTCGTCGCCGCGCTTCGGGTCGTCGTAGGTGAGATTCTCGCGCAGGGGGGCGGAGAACAGGAATGGGTCCTGGGGCACCAGCGTCACCAGCTGCCGCAAGCGTCGCACCGGAAAATCGCAGATGTCGTGGCCGTCCAGGAAGACGGTGCCCTTGGGCGTGTCCAGCATGCGCACCGCCGCCTTCAGGATGGTGGATTTGCCGGCACCGACCCGACCAAGCAGCGCCACGGTTTCGCCGCTGTCCACATGGATGTCGATGCCGGCGATGGTCGGCCGCGGGGCGCCGGGATGCCGGTAGCAGAAGCCGCGAAACTCCAAGCGTCCCTTGATTTCGCTCGGCAGCTGGCAGCGGGCATCGTCCACCACTTCGGGTTGGGCGTCGAGCACATCGAAGATGCGCTCGGTACCCGCCGCCGCGGCCACGAACATGGACAGCGACCAGCCGATGGATGTCACCGAGTGGGTCATCATCATCAGGTAGGTGGAGAAGGCGGCCCAGGTGCCGATGCTGAGGTCCCCGGCCAGCACCAAGGCACCGCCGTAGAGCATGATGACGAGCGGCGAGATATTGGTGGCCAGGTTCATCGCCACGTCCATGAACTGCTGGTAACGGGTGGCGCGATAGAACTTCTGCGCGTAGACCGTGCTGGTGCGCTGGAAGCGGGCGATTTCGTGATCCTCCTGGGCCATGGCCTGAATGGTGCGGATGCCGTTCAGGTTCTCCTGGGTGAACGAGGTCACCGCCGCCATGGCCTCCTGCCGTTCCCGATAGTACGGGAACATGCCGCGCGCCATGAAGAAGCCGATGAGGGCGACGAAGGGCAGGGGAATCACCGTCCAGGCGGTCAGCTCCGGCGACATGTCGAGCATGAAGTAGAGGCTGGTGGCCAAGCCGAACACCACGGTGACGATCTGCACCCAGCCGAAGGACACCGCCATGCGCACCATGCGCACGTCGTTGACGGCCCGGGACATCAGGTCGCCGGTGTCGAAGCGATTGAAGAAGGTGGGGCCCTGGTACTGGACATGGTTGAAGAGCCGCTTGCGCAGGTCGTAGCAGACGGCGATGGAGACGCGCCGCAGCGCCCGCCGGGAGACGACGTGGACGGCGGCCTGCACCACGACCAGGGCGAGAATCCCCAGCGCGGGCCATTTGAAGTTGGCCGGAATGTCGGCATCGGCCAAGCTGTCGATGGCTATGCGCATCAGCTGCGGCACCAGGTTGACGGCCAGCCGCGTCAGCAGCAGGCCGAGGATGGCGAGCACCAGTACCCAGGCGTAGCGCCTGACGTAGGGGGAGAGCCGCTTCAGGTGCCCGAGATGCTTGAACGACGAGCGTTCCCGGGTCGCCTTGCTGATCGTGCCGTAGCCGCCTCCGAACCTCATGGCCATTCTCCGGTCGGGCCGTCGAAGAGCGACGGCAGGCGAGATCGGATGCGATCCGGGCAGGCAGGCAGGCTTGGCAACAAAATGCAGGGTTGGCAGCGGGGAAGCCGCCTATGATACACCAAAGTGGCCCGTGCCGGGAGTCCAAATCACGGAGAAGCCAAGCAGGTCCAGCAGGGGGCGTAGGGAGCACATAGTCCGCTCCGCGTTTGCACGAGAGGGCTTCGCCAATGCGGAAGAGGAAACGCCGTCGGAGGCGGCGAAGATGGACTTCGAGTCGGCGCAGAGCATGCTGCGCGGAGCCGTGTCGGAGGGCGCGACGACGTCAGCGGCACTCGTTGCCCTCCCGTCGCACTGAACCGCCCGGCGCTGCAACCCAGCGCAGCAGCGGCCGGCCGCAAGACGCTGCAGCGGGCAAGGCTGCTATGCCATGCGGATGATGTTCGCTGGCGCGGTCAACGAGTGCTTGGCTGTGGCTTTCGCCAAAATGCGGTCCGCGCGGCGTATTGTGCGCACTTGGGTGTTCGTCGCGCTCGGCTTGGGCGCGATGATCGGCGCCTATCTCTACTACTCCGATGTCCACGCCAGCAACTCGACCGCGTTCATCGGCGCCGGCTACTCGCAGCCTCGCTTCACGGCAGCGTATTCCAACAGCTGCGTGCTGTGGTTCTTCATGGTGGCCGTGGTGTTCCTCGCGTTCGACATGCGTCGCCGCGACGAGCGCGAACACATGGCCGAAGTGCTCGACGCGCGGCCGTTCTCGAGCATCTCGCTCGTCGGCGGCTGGCTGCTGCCGCTCCCGGTCGCGCTGGCGACGATTCAGACGCTCGGCATGGTCGGCCAAGCCGCCGGCTGGCACTAGAGCCACTACCGGCAGCCGCCGCGCTTGGGTTCCTGCTTGTCGACAGCGTGCCGGCGCTTGCTCTCTGGTGCGCACTCGTGTTCTTTCTGGCGGCCGCGCTGCGTGGTTGCCATCGTCGCGCTGGGCCTGCTCGTCATCCACATGTGGAGCTACGCGCTGGAGCCATCGTACCTGCTGCATGTCCACGACAACTGGGCGTCGGACCTAGCGCCGCGCTTGCCTGATCTGCAAGACCTTCTGCACCGGACGTCCATGCTTTCGCTGGCAGCGGCGTTCGTGCTTTGGGCAGCGCTGCGTCAGCGCGCCGACGGCAGATGTCGTACTCGTCCGGCGTTGCTGGCGGAACTGCGCCGTCGGCACTCTGGCGGCGGCTACGACGCCGCGGCACGAGCCGTGGCCGTCGACGTGAAGCAGCTTGTCGGCGATTGGCTGGGCGACGCCGGGTTGCCGGGCTTCCTGGTTTCGCCGGCGCGCGTGGCGCGGCTGGCCGACGACGAAGCCGGCCGCGCTATCAGGTGCGTGTGCATATGCGCAACGACGAGCCGACGCCGGGCTTGGTGGAACTGCGCAACAGCCTCTACAACGGGGCTTTTCGTCGTGGCCCGTACCGCATGCCCAGCAACGCGACTGTGGAAATCGGCACCGTAGAGACGGAACCACCGAATCAGCTATGGCTGTACCCCTGCCTTGCGCTGAACCGCGATTCCATTCCGATATCGCTTCCTGCGGCAGTCGATTCAGCAAAGAGCAACGACGCACCGTTCGTGGGTACGCGCCCGAGCGATTGGCGCCCGCCCGCGGTCGAAGGAATAGTCGTTGACGACCTCGATACTGGATTTTCGGTGCAGAGGGGTGAGGACGACCCACGCCTCGACACCGACGCGGTGTTGGCGACAACGCCGCTGGATCAAGGCCTGCTGCCACCCGGCGACCTGGAGAATGGGCCCGTGTCCGGTTCCAGTCGGCCTGGGGCAGGTATCGGCGCACCGCCGCCGGAGCGCTGCCAAGCAGCGGCGACGCGCTGGCGGCATGCACGGCGGCGCTGCCGCACACCGGTCGTCGGCGCTTGGACTACTACTTGCCGGATCGCCTTCTGCCGGCAACCGCCGGCTATCCCGGCTCCGAACACGAGTTCTTCCCGATGCTGGACTCTTTCGACTTGAAGTTCGTTGTCGGCGGCGAAGAGACGCCGATCCGGTTCGAAGCGGCTGCGGCCAACATCGGCTGGAACAAGCTCGGCGACTTCTCGGTGTCCGAGGCGCATGTCCGGCTGGAAGTCGGCACCCGCAGCAATGGCGAGATCGTAGTCACGGATGCGACTCGCTGGCTCCCGGCCGACTAGCTCCGAATGTACCACAGGTAGGGGCCTGCCCCGCGTTTGCGCGAGCGGGCGTCGACAATGATCGAAGGGTCGGTTGCCAACCGTTAGGCCGCTGCCGACGTCTGCAACTCCACGAAGGCGCGGTAGTGCCCCCCTCCCTTCGCCATCAGTTCGTCGTGGCTGCCCTGTTCCATCACTTGGCCGTTTTCCAGGAACACGATCTTGTCGGCGTGGGCGATGGTGGAGAGCCGATGCGCGATGATGATGACGAGACGGTCCTTGGCGGCCTCGTGCAGGGACTGCACCAAGTACTGCTCGGTCTCCGGATCCAAGGCGGATGTCGGCTCGTCCAGGATGAGGATGCGCGAATCGCGCAGCAGGCCGCGGGCGATGGAGATGCGCTGCTTCTGGCCCACCGACAGCTTGCTGGCGGCAGCGCTGCCGAGCTTGGTGTGGTAGCCCTCGGGCAGCGAGGCGATGAAGTCGTGGATGCCGGCGGTGCTCGCCACCCGCTCCACCTCCTCCTGGCTCGCCTCGGGCTTGCCGTAGCGGATGTTGTCGCCGATGGAATCCGAGAACAGCTGGGTTTCCTGGAAGACATAGGTGATCTGGCCGCGCAGACTGTCCAGGGTGACGTCGTTGACGGAATGCCCGTCGATGCGTATCTCGCCTTCGCTGGCGACGTGGTAGCGAGGGATCAGATAGGCCAGCGACGTCTTGCCGGCCCCCGTGGGGCCGACGAAGGCGACGATCTCGCCCACCTTGGCGTCCAGCTCCACGCCCTGCAAGGCGCGGCGTCCGTCCGGGTAGACGAGGCCGACATTGCGCATGGCCACGCCTTCATGGATTGGCTGCAGGATTTCGGTGCCGAGATCGGCTTCGGCCGGCAGATCCATCATGGCGAACACGCGGCGCAGCGCGGCCACGTTGTCCTGGAACCGGATCCAAAGGATGCCGAGCGCCATGGCCGGGCCGCGCAGGAAGCCCCAGAACACGAACAGGGCACCGAAGTCGCCCGGCGACAGTACGCCGTCGATGATGAGGCCGATCAGGAAGACGAAGAACAACGTCTGGGCGATGGCGTTGATGGTGTCGCCTACCTGGGGAATGACCATCCACAGCAGCGCCACGCCGCGGAAGCGCTTGAACGATTCGTTGCTGTCGCCGTCGAACCGGTTTCTCTCGGCGTTGTTGCTGCCCAGGCTCTGCACCGCCAGCATGTTGTCCATGCCTTCCTCGATGGTGCCCGTGGTCAGTGCGCCGGCAGCGCGGGCGGCTTGGCCGCGGCGGCGCACGATCCGCCCGAACAGGCTCGACAGCACCATGTAGGTCACGCCCATGGTCAGGGTGATCCAGAAAATCTCCGGCACCGACGGATAGGTCAGCCACACCGTGATCAGGGCCTGGGCGTAGAGCAGCGTGGACATCAGCGGTGTGTGGGTGATCTCGTAGAAGATCTCGTTCACCTGGGGCGCATCGTACATCGTCCGATAGATGGAGTCGCCGATGCGCTGGTCTTCGAGCTGGGTCATGGACAGCGCGCCGATGCGGCCGAACAGCTGGCCGCGCAAGGTGTGGTTCAGGGCCTGGGTGAGCCGCGTGTTGAACTTGAACTCCACATAGCCCCAGAAGCCGCCGAACTCGCTGCGGCCTTCGTGGAGCTTGTTCTCCACCTGGGTGGCGTAGTCGTGGCCCTGGGCCAGACCCGCATCGACGTTGTCCTCGAAGCCGCTGAGATAGCGACCGATCAGCAGCACCATGCCCATGCCCATGAGCGCCAGCCAAACCAGCGTTTCCAGCGGCGATGCGCCCTGCAGGGCGTCGATGATCGGCTGCCAGTAGCCCGGATAGTTCGCCGCCTGCTCCATGGGCTTGGCCAGAATGACGTGGTCCACCAGCATCTTCGCCGGCCACGGCAGCACGGCCAGCATGATCGCGTAGGCACCGAGCTTCATGGCGAACTTGCCGAGGTAGCGCCAGAAGAAGAAGCGGATGTAGGCGGCGGTGCGCAGGATGATGTGCAGCGATTCCCATTCGCCGATGCGAGTGCGGGTATCCAGGCCGCTGGAGCGCCGATCCAGAGCGTCCTCCTGCTCTCTGCGCGAGTTGCCGGATGGCGGATCGACAGCAGCCTCAGCCATAGCTCCTCCTCGTTGCGCTTCGTTGCAGCCGCCCCCCCGGCGTTCGTGAGCGCGGACTCCGCCTCAACGAATGCCCGGTAGCGGCCGCCTTGGATGTTCATCAGGGTGTTGTGGTCGCTGCTTTCGACGATGCGCCCGTGGTCGAGATAGAGGATGTTGTCGGCGCGCCGAATGGTGGAGATGCGGTGCGTGATCAGGAAGATCGCCCGTCCGCGGCCCCATTCGGCGAGATTCTGCATGACCCGATGTTCGGTGGCGGCGTCGAGGGCGGCGGTGGGTTCGTCGAGCACCAGGATAGGGGTGTCGCGCACCACCGCCCGGGCGATGGACAGACGCTGGCGCTGACCGCTGGAGAGCTTGCCGCCGCGGTCCGAGAGCATGGTGTCGAGGCCGTCCGGCAGCCCCGCCACATAGTCGTCCATGGCGGAGACCCGAACCGCTTCGCGCACCTGGGCGTCGCTGGCGTTCGGCACCCCGTAGCGGATGTTGTCGGCCACCGACATGGCGAACAGCACGTTCTCCTGCAGCGCGATGGCGATGTTCTGGCGCAGGGAGGCGACTTGGTAGTCCCGCACATCCCGCCCGTCGATGCGGATCGATCCGCGTTGGGGATCGAACAGCCGCAGCAGCAGCGACGTCAACGTGCTCTTGCCGGAGCCGGTGGGGCCGATCACCGCAGTAATCGTGCCGGGCACCGCGGTGAAGCTCACGCCGTCGAGCACGGGCCGGCCTGCTTCGTAGGCGAAGGACACGTCCTGATAGCGGATCTCGCGCTCGAACCCGGTGAAGGGTACCGCGTCCGGCGCGTCCTTCACTTCCGGTTCGATGTCCAGAATGTCGAACACGCGGCGCAGCCCCACGGCCATGTCCTGGGCGGTCATCCAATCCCGCAGCAGCTTGCGGATGTCGTTGCTGGATTCGTGGAACTGGTCCCGGGTCCAGCTATAGCTCGCCAGGTTCCAGGCCACCCAGCTGATCCCCAGCAGAGCCATCAGGTCCACGGCGAAGGTGGGGTCGCCGCGATTTGCCCACAGCGCCATCAGGAAAGTGCCGCCGGCCATGAACGTCGCCGCCACGGTGTACATGACGATGGTGACCACGGCGATCAGCGCCTTCACTCGGAAGGCGGCGTTGAAGGCGACGACGGAATCCTCCTCCAGTCGGCGTTGCGCTCGCGGCGCCGCGCAGAATGCCTTGATGAGGCGGATGGCACCGAAGCCCTCCTGCACCGTGGAGGTAACGTCGGAGGTGGCCGCTCGGTAGACCAGTGTGCGCCGACGCATGCGCGGCATGGCCCACTGCGCCCACAGCAGCGCCGGGGCCACCAGCACCGCGGCGATGACGCCCAGCCAGACGTCCAGCAGGGTCACCAGGAATACGCAGCTGTAGTAGCTCATCATGGCCAGCGTCATGCCGATGAGATGGCCGACCACTGCGGTGACCATGGCGCTGTCCTGGTAGATGCGGAAAATGGCGTCGCCGGTGCGGTGGCCGCTGTGGTAGGACATGGAAAGCTGATGCCAGCGCGACAGCAGGGCTAGGCGCAGATCCTGGTTGATGCCCTGCATGATCCACATGTTGTAGTAGGGATTGACGATGCGCAGCGGCAGCCGCGCCAAGTGGGTGCCGAGAGCGACGTAGACATAGGTCCACTTGAGGTCGTGGCGCTGTTCCGCGTTGAGTTCCTCAATGGCATCGCTGGCCAGTTCCGGATAGCCAAGCAACGCGGCGAGACCCGGCGCCAGGGGATCGGCCTGCAGCAGGCTTTGGTTCAGGAGATCGGCGAGAATGACTCCCAAGGCCAAGTTCAGAAACCGCTCGAAAAAGTTGATGGCGTAGAAATAGACGAGATGGGCGCGAACGCGAACGCGGCAGTCGATGCGGCCATTCCGAACGCGCAACTGCACCATCCAGCCGAATACCGCCGCGCTGACCACGGCCAGGACGTAGGGGCCGGTGGTGTAGAGATCGATGAGAAACACCCCGGACAGGATCGCGCCGATGCAGGCCAAGAGCAGCACCACGATGCCCGTGCTTTGCAGCCAGCCGCGCCCGTAGTTCATAAGATATGTGCCAGCGACCATCGCCCCTACCGGGATGTACAGCAGCCACATGGGCCAGTCGAGGCTCGCCTCGGTCCAACCCGTAGCGGGGCCTAGGAGCGCCACCAAGGTCACCAGCACAGGGGCGTAGGAGCGGTAGCCGTCGGTACCGCCGGACAACTCCGCGACCCCCTCTTCGACGCCCCGGCCCGGGCACCACCAGCTGCCGAGAAATCGCGGTCGGATATAGGGCCAGGATCGCAGCAACAACAGCAGCACGTCGCGAAAGCTGTTGGCGCCGTGGTCGAGATGCCGGTAGCGCTCCAAGGGAACGTGACCGTCGCCGAACATCGGCAGCGCCCGGGCGCGGGCGCGATTGGCGGTGAGATCGGCTTGGGCGCGGTCGGTCATGGCGGGCCGCTTGGCTATCGCGATGCGCTGCCGAGCGTTCGGCGGACGACGAACGGAGCGATCGTCAAGGAATTCGCAGGTTGCGCAGTTGCGGCCCGAACCGCGATCAAGCTTTTCACCTCTCTCCCCAATGCTCGTTCCGCGATACGAACCGAACGATTATTCGTTTCGCCGTTCGCCATTGCCGGCGAAGCGCTGTCAGCGCGAAAGTGCAGAGTTTTCCAGCCGCAGTCAAGTATTTATTCCTGTTTGTTTTTCGCTGCCGACGACGGCTCGCCATCCGTTGTCGTCTGCCAGTCCACGAATCACCGACAATGGCCGTGGGCCAGCACTGTCGGTTCCTCGCGACTGTCTTTCTCCCCCGCTTGGCCGTTCTCCGACAGGTGCATCTCGCCGGCGTCGGCAATGGTGGAAATGATGGATAGGTCACGGGCGGTTGCCGCTCGGCAATTGAATGTCCAGAGTTCCATCCGAGTTTCTTGGCAAGAACGCCGCCCGGTTCTCTCCCGCGCTGGAAGCGCAGGACCAAGGATCGGCAACCAGAGCGACGGCGAACCGATACCGCTGACTTCAATGGTCGTTCTCTGCGCCAAGCGGGAACAAGCCGATTGGTTGTTGTCGGAACGTACGACAGCTTCGTGCAGGACGCCTACGTCCGCCACCGCCCGATGTCGCCAAGTCCAGGCAAGTTCTCGCTATCGCCGTGCTGGCGTCGGGGTCGAGCAGCACCAGCGTAGAGCGTAGAAAGCGGAATGCGGCCGGTCGGCCGAGCAAGCTCGCGCGGTCGCCTTGGTGGACTGTTCTTCCGCAATCCAAAGCCACTGCGCGGTGCGGTTCCCCCGCCATCGAAAAGAACTCCGAATCGCTTTCGATGCCGACGCTGGCGCACTCCACCGCACCCGCTGCAGAGATCGTCTCCCAGCAGACGCAGCCGCTGGGCCAAGTAGGCGAATCGCATCCATTTCGGACTAGCCGCGCCTGTCGACGAAGCGCGGCATAGCCGCCGCTAATCCAACGCAGCAGCGTCCGGCCCCGACTTTCGACCCGTGCCCTTGCGCAGCAGATGGGTGCGGCCGGCGTCCAGCTGGGTCCAGGTCTCGATGTCTCCGCCGGGCCAACGCACGGTGACCGCGTCGACGGAGCTGGCGGCGCCAAGGCCGAAGGTGGCGGGCAGTTCGACGCTGGACAGATAGCTTCGGGCCGGCGTCACAGTGCGCACTTGGCTGGTATCGCCGGCAGTGGCCGTCACCTTGGCGCCGATGGCGTGGACGTTCGGCGGCTCGGCCCGCAGCGCGATGCGCACCCAGCCATGACCCGACGCCTGGTCGTTGCGCAGCAGCGCCGCCGCCCCTCCTGTTTCGGTGAGCGCCACATCCAAATCGCCGTCGCCGTCGATGTCGGCGTAGGCGAGGCCGCGGCCCACGCGCGCTTGGCCGAGATCGCCGATATGCGTCGCCAGCGCGTACCGGCGTACGCAGCGAGGCCCGCAATTCCAGAATAGCTGCGGCGGCTGGGCGTAGCGCTGGCTGGCCTGTACCCGCCCGATTTCGGGTTCCACATGGCCATTGGCCGCCAGCAGGTCCAGCCGCCCGTCGAGATCGGCGTCGAGGAACGCCAAGCCGAAGGTGAGCGCCCGGCGGCTGGGCGCGCCGACGCCGGCGACGATGGCGTCGTCGCTGAAGGCGCTCTCGCCGGCTCGAACGACGTAGAACGAGGACATCTCGTTGGCGAAGTTGCCGATGGCGATGGCGAGCTTGGCGTCGTTGTCGAACCAAGCCGCATCCACGCCCATGGAGCCGGTGGCGCTGCCGGTGGCGTCGAAGGCGAGGCCGGCGTCGACGCCTGCTTCCCGAAACCGGCCGTGGCCCTGGTTCACGAACAGGAAATTGCGCACGGTGTCGTTGGCCACCACCAGATCCAGCCGGCCGTCGTCGTTCACGTCCACCGGATGCGCCGCCAGCGCCTTGCCCACCGCCACTCCGGTAGACGGATTGGCGACTTCGATGCCAGCTTCGGCGGAGACATCCGCGAACACGCCGCCGTCGTTGCGATAGAGGTACGAATGGGTGCCGGCGAAGTCGGTCGGCGGCCCGTAGGCACGGCCGATGCCGGCAAGCTGGAAGTCCACGGCGCGGTCGATGTCCGGCGACCAGGCGACATAGTTGCAGACGAACAGGTCCAGGTCGCCATCGCCGTCGTAGTCGAAGAACGCCGCCCCCGTGCTCCACGCATCAATGCTGCCGGCCACTCCCGCGACCGCGGTGACATCGACGAAGCCCTCGCCGTCCTGGTTGCGCAGCAGGCGGTTCTCCCCCACCGCGGTGACGAACATATCCACCCAGCCGTCGCCGTCGTAGTCGCCGGCGGCGACGCCCATGCCGTACAGATGAACATCCAGGCCGGCGGCGACGGTGACGTCGTCGAAGACGCCATCGCCGCGGTTGCGGTACAGGCGCGCTGTGGCAGGGTTCGACGGCTGCTCGCGCCACGGCCAGAGCGCGGAATTGACCAACAGCAAATCCGCGTCGCCGTCGTTGTCGTAGTCGACGAACGCCACGCCGCCGCCCATGGTTTCCGGCAGCAGCCGCTCGCCGTAGGCACCGCTTTCGTGGACGAAATCGATGCCGGCTGCGGCGGTGATGTCGGCAAACGGGATGCGCGGCGGCGCTCGTCCAGCCTCCGAAACCGCTCCAGGGCCGACCACTTTCCGCTCCGCCGGCATCGGCTCGGGCGGCGTCCGCAGCAGCCAAGCGACGGCGACGGCGACCAAGGCGCCTGCCGCCGCCACAGCCAGCGATATCCACAACGCCCGGCGGATGCGTTCCTCGCCGGAGGCACGCTGTCGAGATGCGCTTGGTTCGGGCGCTCGATTGGAGCCGGTCATGGGCGCAACCGGGCTTTTTCCGTGGGATTCATGCACTCGACTCCACTACGCACTGTACGTGGCGCACTTGTTGCTCGAATACGCCTGCATCTGGTTTCCGGTGGAACTGAGCAGGCAAGCCCCTTTCCCGTTGTCCGCTTCGCGAGCCGACGCCGCCTGCCCCGAGAACGACCCATCCCGAACTGGGCGCGAGACGCCGGAGGATGTGCAGGCGCGCCTCTAATTCTGCTCTGCTGGATCATGCGATGCCATTCCATACGCCCTCGGGCGCTGCAAGTCGTAGATCACCACCGCTTCGGCGGCGTGGTTGGCGGCCGCATCCCGGCGTCGAGCGGCGGCCACGGCACGATCCCGGGCATTGTCGTCGAGGCGGTACTTGCCGTGCAGTTGCCGGTGCTCGCGGGCGCGTTCCTCCTCGCCCAAGCGAGCGTATGCCTGCGCCAGGCCGTAGTGGGCAGTGAAGTTCTCCGGGTCTTGAACCAGCGCTTGGCGGTAGCGTTGCGCCGCGGCGTTCAGCCACTCAGCCGCGGCGGCCGGCGAAGCGGCCAGCTTGGCGCGCTCGAACAGGGCACCGGCCAGCTTGTTCAGCAGCCGGTAGTCGCGGGAGAAGTCGAAGCCGCGCTGCCGGGCTTCGGCGAAGCGGGTCTCCGCGAGGCCGGTGAAGGTTTCGATGGCGGCGTCGAGCTCGCCGTTCTGCAAGTCCACCTCGCCGGAGAACCAGGCCACGGACCAAGGATGGGCGCCGCCGGCGGCCGCTCGGCGCAGGGCTTCGGCGGCTTCGTCCAGGCGGCCTTCGCGGATCAGCACCCGGGCCAGATTGAGGTCCCCTTCGGCGCGGCCCAGGGCCGCCACTTGGCGAAACGCCGCCTCCGCCTGGCGCAGCGCGCCGCGGTCGGGTTTGGCCAGCAGGCCGATGCCGTAGTCGTTCCAGCGCTGCCACGGCGGAATGTCGGGCGCGTCCACATCTTCTGCGGCCGCCACCGGAAACGCCACCCGATCCTCAGCGATGGTGACGATGGGCAGAGTGTTGCCGGCGAAGGCGTCGCCCTGGAAGAGCCGCATGTACGAGGTATCGAACTTGCGGTAGTGCAGTTTCGCCGTCAGCTCGACGGGTGCCGCGAGATCTTGGGGCAGGCGCAGGGCGTAGTGGACGGTGCTGGCCGCGCCGGGCGGGATCTGGTGGTTGTAGAGGGAGGTGAAGATGTCCTCGGCGTTGCGCCGGTCGATGCGGTTGCCGTCGCGATCCAGCACGTAGGCGTTGACGAAGTGGGACCACGGGTCCACTGCGCCGTCCGCCGGATTGCGCCCGCCGCTCTTGCCGATCATCCGCCCGCCGCTGCTCGCCGTCACCTCCAGCCACGCCTGGTTGGAATCCGCAGTGCCCTGGGTGAACAGATGGCCGAGGGTGAGAGTACGCAGAACCACCTCCACGACGTAGTCGCCACCGGGGGCCAGGGCCGGCACTTGCGGGCGCAGCGGCGCGGTCAGCGGGCCGTCGATGGCGGCGCCCTGGCGAACGCCGAAGATGTCCACCCGCAGCGAGCCGACGAGCATGTCGCGGTGCGCTTGGTTCACCTCGTCCGGCAGGTCGAGCAGGTGCGCCAAGGCGGTGTTGGCCGCTGCGAACTGGTGGCCGTGAACCGTCAACGCGGCGCTGTCGTCGTTGCGGCGGGCGGCGAAATCCTCCGAAGGCAGCAGCGGCATGTGGCAGCCGTTGCAGTTCTCCTGTGCCTTCGGCGGGTAGTAGAAGCTGGCGACGCCGTGGCCGGAGACGCCGGAGAGCAGGAAGGAGTCGTAGTGGTTCTGGCCGCGCAGCCAGCGGTAGCGGTTCAGTTCCTCCGGCAGATGCACCTTGTGGCAGGTGCCGCAGAACTCCGGGCTCTTGTGCAGTGGCTTCAGGAACGTCCGCTTGTGCAGGGCCGGTTTGGCCTTGACGAGGAAGCCGTTGATCCAACGCAGGACGGCGTTGTCCGACAGCGCGAACGGATAGCGCTCCGGCACGCCGACGACATAGTCCGCATTGCCGCGCACGCTGCCCAGCGACTCGATGGCATGGCAGGCGACACAGCCGATGCCGGCGTGGGCGGTGGGGTCGCCGACATCGTCAAAGGCGGGATCGTCGAAGCGACCGCTGAACAGCGGCACCGGATCGTGGCAGCCGGCGCAGAAGCGCGCTGCGGCCACGTTGCCGTCGCGTTCGAGGACGGCGGCGCGGGTATTGCGCACCGAGAACGCATACGCCGGATTGTTGAACGAGGCGAAGCGGTGGGCGCTGTGGCGCCAGCCGGCGTGGGCGTCGGCATGGCAGCGGGCGCAGTCGTCGTCGCGCATCAGGTGCTGCGGCTCGATAAGCCGGCCCGTCGCCGTGCGCGCCAGGGACGGGAAGAAGTCCGCTTCGACCGCGACTTCGCCTGGCCGAGGCTTGGCCAGCCACAGGCCAGCCAAGCCGACAGCCGCGCCGAGCGCCGCGATGCCGGCGCCTGCGGCCCAGCGGATGGGGCGGCCGGCGAGGCGATGCAGCACGAACAGCCAAGCTGCCAGAAACGGCGTCGCCACATGGGCCCAGTAGGCGATGTCGCGGGCCAGCGGATCGCGCAACTCCACCACCGGCAGCCCCCGAGTCAGCGCGATGCCGGTGCCCAGCAGCACCAGGACGCAGGCAAACAGCACCAGGCCCAGGCGCACCGCCAGCCGGTTCGGACGGCGGATGGCGCGGCGCAGGTGCAGGGCGCCGTAGACGAGGGCCGGCCCCAGGATCAAAAGCCCCAGCGCCAAGTGGGCCAGGAACATGGACTGGTAGACGGCATCTTCGATGCTCTCGCTGGCAAGCCACTGTCGCCAAGTGACGATGCCCAGATAGGCGGAGTTCACCACCAGCAAGGCGAACAGCACCAGCACCGCCAGCAGCAGCTTGCGCAGGCCGGGGCCGACCACCGGGGCTGGCGTCACCGGCGCGGCTCTCGCCGGCAAGCCGCTGCCGCCAAGCGACGGCACCCGGGCAGGCGGAGTTCACCACCAGCACGGCGAACAGCCGCTGGCGCAGCGCTGGCTCGACTACCGGGGCTGGTTCCGATCTGCGCACTGCCGTGATCGACATGGCTCTTGGCGACGGACGGACACTCTCCCCAGGGCGGATGCGCAGGGCTTTGCCGGTGCCATGCGGCATCGCCGGTGGGCGGCGATGCCGCACGGCCGCGCACCGTGGCATGCCATGCTCGGAAACCGCGGGCTGACCAAGCCCTCGAGCCATGAGCCATGTCGTGCTCAACCATGCGGCCAATACATTGGCTACGACGCCTAGCGTACCGACAATAGCGGCGATGGCGACAATGCCGATTTGCTTCCAGATGCCTTGGGGGTACCGCGCCAGAGATCGGCCCTGATCGCCGCAAGCGATTGCTTAAGGACATTGATGTCCGCAGTGATGCCTGCGATGGCCGTCCCGACTTGGTTCGTTGCGGCGGAAGCGGCGTCTTTCGACTTGACCGCAGCCTCTTTGATCTCGGCCATGTTGTTGATGATGTTTTCGACGCACGCATGAACCCTGGCGCTGCCCGCCATCGCCGCGGCCACTCCGTCTTCCCCATCGGGCATGGCTGGTCACAGATCGCCGACGGGTGCCTGGGACGCAGGCCGCAGCGACTCCTGAAAAAGGCAAATCTGCTCGTCCAGCTTGCGGAAGGAAGCGACGATCTTCGTGGCGTTTGCCGAAGCCGCATCGTTGGCCTGCGCCAGAACAGCTTCGAGGTCGGCCCTGCGGTTCTTGCTATCGCCGATCTCCGTGCTGATTCCAGCAATGCCTGCAATCACCACCGCGAGTCCGCTTCTCGAATCACCCATCCGGCCAGCTCCGACCTACTCGCCACAGATCGCCATAAGGCCATCGCCGCCACCACTATGTCAAGATACGCGAGACCGTCAGAGCCCTTCCTGGTAGCGCACGTTGTAACGCGCGTGCAGGGCGTCGCGCCGGGCCGACAGCGCCGCGCCGGCGCCCTCCGGCACTGGCAGCGGCCCGACGCTGTCGCCGTGCCGGGTGTAGAGATCCATGTCCTTCGCCCAGCCGTGGAACTCGATGGCGTAGAACCGCCGGCGATCGGGTGCCGATTCGGGGACGGCAGGGAACTCCAGATGGACTTCCTCGCCGCTGCCGATGATCGCCAAAGCGCCGTCCACGTCGGCCACCAGTTCGACCGCGTCGCCGAGGGCGGTGTAGAAGCCGCGCGGCACTTTGGCGTCCCAGTAAGGCGCGCGGTCGTGGTAGTCGTAGTGGGGCAGGCGCTGAGCGCCGGTAGTGCGCTTGGCGAAGCCGGTGCGGGCAACTTGGGCGACGCTGGGCGCGAGGATGGCCTGCACGGCGTCGTCCAGAGGTTCTTCCCAAACCACCCGCAGGCGATCCCAGTAGATTTCCATGTTGGAGGACAACCGCAGCGCGTCCGTGCCGGGCGGCAGCGTCGGCAGCGGCAGGGCCATGGTGCGCGGCATGCCGGCGGGATAGCCGAACTCCACCGCCACGGCCTGCCAAGCGCCGTCCGCGCCGCGCGCTTCCAGGGTGGCCGGACGGTAGCGCAGTCCGGCCTGCCAAGCGGCGAACACGGTCTGGGAGTACGGATACTCGATCCAGCCATCGGCCACCAGCACGGCGTCGTTGCCGGCCAGGGGGGAGCCGAATTCCAACGTCAGCACCTGATCCTCGGCCAGCAGACCGATGAAGCGCCTGTCCAGCGCGCCCGGCGGCGGCGCCTTGCGGTCTTTCGCGGTCGCCAGCGCCGTGACGTCCTCGCCCTGCGCCGTGGTCACCGCCACCGGCGAGCGCGAGCGATGGTAGTAGATGGGCCTGCCCGTTGCCGGCGCACCGCCTACCGCCAGGCGTTCGTCCAGCACCATGTCCCACTGCGGCGGCAGGTCGTAGACGGTGAGCCGCGCCGCGTCCAGGTAGGCGTTTTCCTCCATGGGCTCGGTCAGCTTGATCTGGTAGCGGCCGTCCCGCGCCGCCAGCGACTCGCCATCGAGCAGGTAGCCTTCCACGGGCCTGGGCGGCGCGTACACGCCGGGCGCGTCCAGATAGCCGAGCGCAGCGCCGCCGAGCACGTCGCTGACGAAGCGGAAGCGGCTGCCGTCCCAGACGAAGAGCACCGGGCAGCTGGCTAGCTGGCGCTGGGTTTCTGCGATGACGTGCAGTTCGCCCGCCGCCAAGTCGAGTTCCGTCTGCGAGACGCCGTCCGACCAGTCCAGGGCGACGAAGTCCGCTTGGCGATGGCCGCCGAGACCGACGCTCAGCGGTTGCAGGCTCTGGCCCGGACCGGAATGCGGATCCAAAGCGTCGAACACCGTCCAGCGGCCGGCGGCGCGCACCTGGAGCCGGGTGCCGATGCCGGATGCGTTGGAGCGCATCTGCTCCGCCTCGCTGCGGCCGGTGGGCGACAGCGCCAGAAAGCCGTGGCGGCCGGGGCCCGGCGGCCACAGCGTTATCCCCGCCGCGTCCGCCGTCGCCACCGATGGCCCTTGCGCCGGATGCAGCACGAGAGCGAGGCCGCTGGAGAGACCGTCCACGGCCTGGTCGAGCAGCACGGTAGCGGAGCGCGGGTCGATGACCGCGAAACCGCTCGGCAGCAGACGCAGCAGTTCCGGCTGGCCGTCGCCGTCGAAATCCGCGACATCGAGCTGCGCCGAGTCGGCGGATGCGCCCGCGAGCACGACTTCGCGGTGCCAGGCCGCACCGTCGTAGCGCCAGCGCAGGAGGTCGCCGTCCGGCGCGACGCCGTAGATCTCCCGATGTCCGTCGGCATCGGCGTCCGCCACGGTGACGGCCGCCAAGGCGGTGTTCTTGAGATCGTCGAGGCCGGCGAACGGCCGATACTGCCAAGTGCGGTCGTTCTGCCAGACGTCGTGCGGCGGCACGTCGTTGCGCACCAGGATGTCCAGATCGCGATCGCCATCGAAATCCGCGATCAGCGCTTGGCGGCCGTCGCTGCCGCGCAGCCCCATCTCGTCTGCCAAACGGCGGAAGGTGCCGTCCCGATTGTTGCTGAACAGTTCGTTGCCGGCCGGGCCGGTGGCGAAGATGTCCAAGTCGCCATCGTGGTCGGCGTCGAACAGCGCCCCGGCAACGCAGGCTTCGTCGCCGAGATGGTGGGCGTCGGTCCAGACGCCGGCCGGCGCTTGTCGCCAGTACCGCACACCGCCTCGGCCGCACCACACCGCGTCCAGCAGGCCGTCGTCGTCGATATCGCCCCACAGCGCCGCCGCGGCCGGGCCGGCGGCGGCAAGGGGATGATCCGTCGCTGCGACCAACGCGAAGTCCTCGCGCCCGGCGAATACGAGCAGGGCCGCGGCCTCGGAGGCGACGACGAGATCCTGGATGCCGTCGCCATCGACATCGGCAGTGCCGAGGCTGCCGCCGACCGGCACGGGGCCAACGGCGCGTGGCGCAGCGAACAGCGGGCCATCCGGCAAGGGCGAGGCGGGCATCTCCACCGGCGTCGTCGCCAGCGCTTGCGCCTTCGGCCCCATGCGCACGTAGGAGAACCCCGCCAGCCGCGCTGCCGGGTTGGTCTCGAAGCGCTGGTAGTCCGCCAGCAGCCGGGTCGCCTCGTCGCTGCGCCCCGTTCGGCGCAGCGCCTGGGAGCCGGCCCAGTAGGCGCTGCGCAGATACGGATCCAGTTCCACGCTCGCAAGGAACCAATCCGCCGCCGCCCCGTAGTCGCCGGTCTGCATCAATGCCTGGCCGAGGAAGTAGGCCGCATAGGAATCGCCGGCATCTGCCGCCGTCACCCGTCGCAGCAGCGCCACTGCGGGCTCGGCGTCGCCGAGATACAGGTGCAGAATAGCGCTGGTGTAGAGTGCCCGCAGATGGTTCGGATCGTCCTCCAGCACGGCGGCGAGGATGTCCAGCGCCAGTCGCTCGTCGCCCTCCTGCTGTCGATTCAAGGTGGCGATGGCCAAGTTCACCCGCGCTTCCAGCCAGTCCGGCGCCTGCGCCACCACGCCGGCGAACGCCGCTTCGGCCTCGGCGTACTGGTAGCGCCCCATCAGCGCCACCCCGCGGTCGTTGGCGGCGATGGCCTCCGGCGCGACCGACGCCTCGGGCGCACAGGCCGAGATCGCCCACGCCGCCATGATCGCGGCAAGCAGGCGCATGGAACCGGAAAGGGCGATTGGCCGGGACGCTGCCTGGCCCACTGGACTGGCTATGGACAATGAACTCCCTCGGTCGTTGTCAAGCCGCATGGCGCGGACATGTTCCGGTCGAACCGACAGGCTACTATCCCACAGATCGGCTGCTTTCGGAATAGGGCGGCGGTACCCCGGGGGCAGAACATGCCTTTCCGGGCACTCAATCGAGTAACGTACGCCAGTAGGCTAGAAGAAGGCACAGAGTTGAGGGTCCAGTCGTGCGCGTGTTCTTTCCGCAAGCGTTTCTCTCATGATTGCCGCCCTGTCGGCAGCAACGCCGGCCGAAACCGCGGGAATCGAGCCCCATCTCCCTGTTCACGGATCGATCGAACGTGAGTACCGGGCGCCATCTTGCCGCCGCCATGTGCGAGGGCAACGACACCTCGCTTAGAGTCATCGCCTATCCTGATCGGGAGATGAAAGTGAACTTCCCATGCGTGATCGGCGCGAGGCTGTCGGTATGAGATGGGCAACCGACGGGACCTTGCTGATTACCGCTGGTCGCCGCTATGTCGGCAGGGTGTATACGGCTTCTACTGGAGAACTGATGACCCTCAACGTGGAAACCAGCAGGGCGAAGAGGATCGGTTAGGGGGTGCCGAGTATCCTGTCGGACGCTGAGCACATCCTCGTTCTCGCCGTCCGAACGCTTCAGGGAGGTCCACAAGCTGAATCTGAAGTCTGAAACAGCGCCAACGGGTCGCGCGTTCGGCGACGCCGCACGGCAGCTTGGTACCTTGCGAAGAGGACCGCATCGCCTTCTCCATCGGCGAAACCTCCGATAATCAGGGACAGGTTCGCTACCGTGTCCGCAGCAAGTCCGCAGTACTAAGTGGGAGCTTGTGGAGAGCCGCGGCTTGGAGAATCCAGGTTGGCGGCCGGGGTGGTTCGGAAAGGAGCCGAACACCTACTTGACGAGTGACCGAAGAGGAGGAGAGACCCTTAGTCTCTACAGCGCCGTCGCCAAGGCTCGCAAGCTGCTTATTCGCCATCCGGCGGCGGCGCAACGGCATACCCGTTGCGCCGCCGTGATTGGCAGACAGCCTAGAAGCCGATGCTAAGTCGGGCGAACCCCATGCGGCCCATGATGTTGTCGAGATAGCCTTCGTGACCAGCCGGCGTTGTCTGGGGATCCGGATAGGTGTCGAAGATGTTGCGTATTGCGACATTCAAGCGGGCGTAGCCGAAGCCGAAGAAGTCCGGCCGACTGTATGTGTAGCTGACATCCCAATAGTGGCGCGAGTCGAAGCCGCACACCGGGCTGGGTTGCCAACTGCACCGCCCGGACTCTTCCAGCGCTGCTTCGGATTCGCTTAGCAATCCCCGATCTCGCTGCTCGTCCCAGGCGATGTTGAGATTGTCGACCGAATCATGCCAACGACCGCTGACCTGCAGCGTATGCTGCTCGAAGAACCAGCGCAGCCCTGCATTCACTCGCCACTCGGGTGTTGGCGGAAGCGGTTCGTAGAGGGCCTCGCCGGGACCGACGAAAGAAGTCGCGTTGCGGTTGCCCACACCGTCGATTTCAATGCCCGAACGCGGGTTCAGACTGGCTGCCTTCCACCTCGTGATGCTCTGCTTGAGGTACTGCGTCGCGCTCATCAAGAACGTGAAGTTGCCGTACTCGCCCCCGATCCAGGGAATATCTACGGCGTCGAACGTGTACCGCATAGCGTAGATCATGGTCTCCGTGGTCTTTGCGCCTTGTGCCAGCCAGGGATTCTCGACCAGGGTCAGCCGGAGTCCGTTGTCGCCGCCGCCACGTTCGAGACGCGCCACGCCGAGCGGCCGCTCGCCGGCCCCGTCGTTGGCCCCGCTGGCTACCCAATCGAAGGCTGCATTGAGCCTACAGTCCAGTTCTTCCTGCGGCGTCGTATCGAGGTACTCCTGGGTGGTGAGCGGCGTGAAGGACGGCGGTGGTGCCGTCAATTGGCCGAGACCCAGGCTCGGGGGACTGTCGTAGTCGAACTGCGTCCCTGGGCAACGGCCAAGCACGAAGTCCTCGAAGCCGATCTCGTTGAGCGAAACATGCCCGCTCTCGCCGACCCTGTCCGCTCTGCCGTTGAAGTCGACCGTGGTGAAGTCCGCGTCCAAAGCGAGCGAGCCGTCGAGGAGCCGCAGAGAGATTCCCGCGTTCCACAGATCCGATGTTTCCGCCCCCAAGTCGCTACTCGGCGAATCGCCGGTCAGCACGCCAGTGATGTTGCCGTTGACATCGCCCTCGCAGTGGCTCAACTCCGGCAGACCATCGCAGAGATAGTCCCTTACCGTGGTGGTACTCGTGGTGGTGTTGGGCTCGCCGAACAGCGAGAACAGGCCCGGCGTTACATAGCCCTCGGTGAGGCTCGCGCGAAGGGCCAACCAATCGGTGGGCGCGTAGCGCATCGCCAGCTTTGGAATCACCGTGTCGAAGGAGACGCTGCCGCGCTGCCCGATGATCCCGCGGGTCTCGATGTCCGCGTAGCGGGCGGCGATCTGAAGATCCATCTCCCCCCAACGCGGGTGTTGTATCAAGGGCAGTTGAAGCTCCAGGAATACCGCTTGGCTCTCCTGTTCGCTCTCGCGCAGGCCGATCTTGCCTCCTCCCAATGCGGTTTGGTTGGGAACGGATGGGCGCCACTCTTCGGTCTCCAGACGCCAGTGGATGCCAACCGCCATGCCGACTGGCGAATCGTTGTACCAGAGGTTGAACAAACTGCCGTTGGAAGCGATCAGGTCCACAACCTGCATGCTGAGATCCTGCTTGTTGTACGCCAGGATGATCCCCGCATTGCGGTTCTCGAGCTCGGTGTTCACCTCCTTGGCATCTGGCGGTCGCCAGCCAGGATCATCGTCATTCGGGAAGTTCACAAGCGGGTCGCCGACAAACTGGCCGTCCGCATCGGTGTTGAGATAAGTCGTGGTGAACGGATTCCAGCAGCTATCGGCAGTAGGACCGGCTTGACACCGCAAGGCGGCGACGGTCTCCGTCCACTGAGGTTCAGGATACTGCCTCGTCCGATCGCCGACTGCCCATATCCAATCCGCATCCACGATCCACTCCGTCTCCGGAATAGAGAACTCGCCGCCAAGGCGAAGCCGAAGGTTGTCTCGCTGGGCGCGGCGGCGATAGGTCAGAATGCCGTCGTCATCCAGCCACTCGATGGTGTTGTTTCTCGGGTTCTTTGGATTGACGTTGAGTTGGTCGCTCCCGGCAACCCAAACGTCCTCGAACAGACGCACTCCTCCCCCATCGGGATCGAAGCGATCCGGGATGCCGTTGCCGTTGATATCTTCCATCGTCACCAGCACCACCTTCGCTGCCGGCAACCGCTGGGCGCCGTTGTCCGCCACGCCGTCGCCATCGAAATCCCGGTCGGGTATTCCGTCGCCGTTGGCGTCCTGCGCGAAGACCATGCCTTCGCCAGGCTCTATGCCGTAGTCGTAGAGGCCATTTTTGTTGGTATCGGTCCAGTCGAGCCGGTTGGGCGTGTTCGGGCCGCTATAGCCTAGTATCCTGGAACCGTCCGCAAAGGCGCGGAAAGGATTGCCGGGATTCGATCCGATAGCGATGGGGGCGTTGGGGCCGTACCAGGAGGTGTTGTCCCACTCGTCCAGCCCCGCCGTGACATCCCGCGTGTAGTAGTCCAGGGACGCGACCACTATCTCGCCGCGGAACTTGACGTAGTCGTTGAACTCGTGCTCGAAGTAGGCCATCCCCTTGTTCTGTTCGCTCTCCGCCTGCAGGTCCTGCATGTCGGATACCGACATGATGCAGTCCTCCCCACGCCACACCCGGCTGTGGGCATGCAGCATGCCATTGAGGAAGTTGCCGTGCTTGGAAAGATCGTTGTAGGTGTTTTCCGGCGGGCTGGTGCCGGGGCCGGCGGCCCCGCCGCCCGTCGTCGGGGTGCCCCAGTCGTTGTGGCCGGCGCCGAATCCGTAGCCGCAGCCGGGGTCGGCACGTCTTACCGTCTGCAGGCGACCGTCCACGGCATTGCCGATCTGTCGGTCGGTCGTCCCGCTTTCGTTCGCCCGCCAGGTATCCGTGGATGCGAGCAATTCGCCGGATTCGCCTCTGATCGGCACCATGAAGTCTCCCGGCGTACTGCGGCTGCCAGCATCGTGCCACCAAGGCGTGAATATCTGGTTCAGCCAAGGATCCTTCGCGCTGATGATGTAGTCGGGGCGGTCCGTATAGCGCATCCGCTCCACGTCCCGCAGTTCCATGGCGAAAATCAGGCTGGAGCGTTCGCCTTGAGCACCGGCGAGCAGACTCAGCCCTTGGTTGGGGGCGCCGGCCTCCAACGCCTGGTTCCAATCCAGCTGAAGTTCCAGACCTTCGAAGTTCTTGCGCGGAATCAAGTTGATGACCCCTCCCACGGCCTCGGAGCCGTACAGCGCCGAAGCGCCGTCCAGGATCGTCTCTACGCGCCCGATTGCGATGCCCGGATAGGTGTTGGTCACGTCGACGCCGGCTCGCCGCCCCCAGGTGTTGGTATCCGCAGGCAGCCGATGGCCATCCATCATGGTCATGGTGGCCCGCGAGCCGAGGCCGCGCAGGTTGGCCCACACCTCGGTGCCCTGGTTCCATTGCTGGTCGTCCGCGCCGCTTCCCTCGAACGGGGTCGCGTTGGCGTTGACGCCGGTTTGGAAGGTCTGGTCGAACATGATGTCGCCCAGATCCGGCGTTCCGGCCAGTTCCAGATCGACCTCGTCGATGACCGATATCGGCGATGGCAGATCGAAGTTGTCGCGTCGGATGAACGATCCGGTGACGATCATTTCCTCGACTTCTTCTTCGCTCCCCTCGTCGTCCTCGTCCTCTGCCGCGGCGAGACCATGGCCGCTCAGGACCAACGCTGCACTGCACACAGCCAGCAGCATTCCTCTGGACTCTTTAAACAACATGCACTGCCCTCCATAGTCGATTGCAGATAAGTCACTCAACCAATCACCCCCGCCTAAGGGCGGGAGCGGGCTGATAGTAGCACAGCTATCATCGTTAAGTAACAACCCTACAACATCTGCAATCTACCGATTTTGCTTCGGAAGCTTTCTCGCCATGCCTCTGGTCGGGGTTTAGTACCGAACCAGTCAGGGCGAACGCAGCGGCGTTCCATCGCCGCGATGCAGGCGCCAGCTGGCGCCTGCATCGAAGTCTCCGAACGCCTCCACCTCGCCACCCGGCCAGCGCACCGTGACGCCGGTCGCACGCGCCCGGTTGCCTAGGCCGAAATGCACATGGGGGGCGTTCGATGCGAAGTAGCTGGCGGCAGGCTGCACGTCCCGGTGGAGACGCGTCGTTCCTGCGATCACCGAAACCGTGGCGCCGTGGGCGTCCCCTCCGACTTTGGTCAATGCCCGAAAACGCACCCAGTTGCCGCGTTCGGGAGCACGGTTCATCAGCAGATAGGCGGGGCCGTCGCGGTTCACTACTAGGAGATCCAGACCGCCATCCCCGTCCACATCGCCTACTGCCAAGCCGCGGCTGGTATGCACAAGGGGCGTGGCGACCCCTCCCGACGGACGGAGTTCGTGGAATCGGACGCTGCCGGCGTCAGAGCGGCCCCTGTACAGGACGTTTGGTTCGGCGAAGGCGTCGGGAACCGCTGCTGGATTGCCGTCCACCTTGCCGTTGGCCTCGTACAGGTCCAGTACGCCGTCGTTGTCGAAGTCCGCCAGCGCAACGCCGAATCGCGTGTGCCGGCTGCTGCCGGCGCCAAGGCCCACCAGCGCCGTGGCGTCTACGAACCAAGCGCCCTCGTTGCGGAAGAAGGAATCCGTCTCGCCCTCGAAGTTGACCACGAGGAGATCCGGGTCGCCGTCGTCGTCAAGGTCTCCCGCGGCGACCCCCATGCCGGCCTTGGCCATGCCGTGCTCGTCCACGGCGCAGCCCCAGTCGGCAGCTTTGTCCTCGAAACGCAGGTTGCCTTGGTTGAGCCATAGCTGGTTGACGTTCCTGTCGTTGGCGACGAATACGTCGGTCAGACCATCGCCGTCGAAGTCGGCGCCGACCACCCCCAAACCGTTGCCGTAGGTCGTGTTGAGGCCAGCCTGTCGAGTAATGTCGGTAAACGTGCCGTCGCCGTCGTTGCGGAACAGGCGATCGGGGGCTGGCGCGGCATAGGTGGTGGGTGCGCAGTAAGTGGGATCGCCTCGATCGTAGCAGTACCGCTCGATGGCGGGGGACCAGTTCAGGTAGTTGACCAGGAAGAGGTCCAGATCGTCGTCCGCATCGAGATCGAGGAAGGCTGCAGCGCTGCCCCAGCCGGGGTCGTCCACCCCAGCCTCGTCGGCAACATTCTCGAAGACGCCACTGCCGTCGTTGCGCAGAAGGGCGTTGGGACCGTAGTTGGCAACATAGACGTCGATGTCCCCGTCGTTGTCGTAGTCGCCAGCGGCGACGCCCATGCCGTAACCCGGATCGGCACCGTCTCCGGTGTTCGGCGCTTCGTCGAAGTAGCCGTCGCCGCGGTTGAGATAGAGGCGGTTGCCGAGGGATGGCGCATAGGCGTCCCGACGCCCGGGGAGCTGGCCGCTCTGCACGAGGTAGGCGTCCAGGTCGCCATCGCCGTCGAGGTCGGCAAGCGCTGCACCGCCGCCGACGATGTCCGGCAGCATGGGCATGCTCGAGAATCCGGACCGATGCTGGAAGTCGATGCCTCGCGACTGCGCCTGTTCCTCGAACCAGGGCTCTTCCCCAGCGCAGCCGAAGACGAACAGCAGCACCCCCGCCAAGGCGAGGGTGGCAGTGCCTCGGCGATTTCGAATCGAGGAGAGCAAGGGCTTTATCCAGCCAACCGTCGCGGGGCTGGCGCACATGGCATCAGCAAGCAACTCGGCCCGCGTTCGATGCTGCAACCTGTGCCGGCGGCCATGGCCCCGCTCACCCTTCGTCTCTCTGCGATCAGAGATCGCGATCCAACACGGCGAGACGGGTTCGGGCCGAAGCCACGTCCCGTGGATGGGTGCCGAGCTGCTCTGCTCGGGCCAGAGCGGCTTGCGCTTCGTCGAAGCGCCCGGTCTCCGCCAAACTGCGGCCTAGAGAAACGTAGCCCTTGGTGAACTCGGGATCCAGACGTACGGCCTGCTCCAAGTAGGCAATGGCCGCTGGCCATCGTTCGCTCGCCCCTTCGATCATCGCCATATAGTACAAGACGACGGCCCGTTCGCCGTAGGGCGACATGGCATCGAAGGTCGCCAGCGCTTCGTCGTACCGCTGCTGTCGTATGAGCAGCATGCCCTTGCGCTCGTAGGCATCCAACAGGCCTGGATAGAGTTCAGCGGCACGCCCGAAGTGTTCGATGGCACGAAGCGGCTGGCCGCGGTCCTCGTAGAGGCTGGCGATGTTGAAGTGGAACAAGTAGTGGTCGGGGTGCGTCTGCAACCCTTGCCGAAGCACTTCGAGGGCATGTTCCCGACGCCCGGTGAGCTTGTAGGCGATGCTGAGGTTGTTCAGCAACGTTCGGTCGTCCGGGCGCTGCTCTCGCAAGGGCTCCAGTATCTTCGCCGCGGCTGCCGCTTGGCCACGCTTGAGATGCGCCTCCGCCATGCTCAACCGGGCGTGGAAGCCATGCGCATATTGGTCCTTGGCCTCTCGCCTCTCGTCGCGCCAGCGCAACGGCGTCGTTCCCTTGCCCCGCGCCGTGGCCGCCTGCGCCTCGTCCGTCCGCCCCATCTCTCGGTAGGCTTGGCCTAGCAGGCGCTGCAAGTGGGGGTGGTCCAGCTCCGCCACGAGAGACTCCAACAGCGCGGCGGACTCGATGGCGCGGCGCTCTCGCAGCAGGATGCGGGCAAGGCCGGCGTTGGCCACCACCTTCGCTTCGGCATCCCCTAGGGCCAGGGCTCGCCGGAACGAGGCGGCGGCGTCTTGGTTGCGGTCCAAGTCCAGCAGCCAAGTGCCGCGTTGCAGCCAAGCCGGGGCGTAGTCGGCATCGATGGCGAGGGCCCGGTCGATGCTCTGCAGGGCATCCTCCAGGGCGCCGCGCCCAGCCAGCAGAAAGGCTCTGCAGTAGGGCCACAGGAACTCGCCGGGATCGAGCGCTTCCGCCTGCGAGTAGGTGACCGTCGCGGCGTCGAAGAAGCCGTTGGCATCGTAGGCCATGGCGAGACGTCCGCGAATCGAGCCGGATTCGGGCAGGCTGCGCGCCGACTGTTGGAGATCGCCGAGGAACTCGGCCAGCTCGCGGTCGTCGGCGTCGAGCCCGGCCGCCACGGGTTCGCCGGCGCGATCGGAACAGCCCGCGACGACGAGCCCAACCAGCGCCAGCGCGAAGCGTCGGGGAGCGGCGCGCTGCGCGTTGCGCATCCCGGCACCTGTCAACGGATTTCCGGCGGCAGCCACCACGCCGACTGGTCCGCGAATGGCGTTTGGGGCAGGGCGCCCTGGGCCAAGGCACGCAGCAGCATGGCCGCGTCCGGGTGGGGCAGTTCCGCCGTCGCCAAGGTGCGCGCTTCGCCGCCGCGACCCGAGGCGAGTTCGACAAGGGCCAGGGTGAGGCGGGTATCGGCATCGTCCTTGGCCTTGAGCAGTCCCAGTGCGCGTTGGCGAGCGGCTTGGAGATCGCCGCACAGCGCATCGGCCCGGGCCAGAAGCAGGTGGGCTTCGCCCCATTGCGCGCGCAACCGCAATGCTTGCTCCAACGCGGATCGGGATTGGCAGTCGCCTGCTCCCAGCCGCGCCATCGCCAGCCAGTACCGGTAGCGGGCCTCGTTCGGGTGCTGCGCGGCCAGGAGCTTGTAGTCGGCGGCGGCTTCGGCGAAACGGCGGCCGCGCATCGACAACGCGGCGGACAATGCGCGCGTCTTTGCATCCTCTTTCAGAGACAGGGACCGGCGTACAGCGTCGTGAGCTTCCTGCTGCCGGGCGCTATCCACCGAATTGCGCAGCAGCCATGCCAGCAAGTACCAGCCACGCCCCGACTCGGGGGCGATCGCAAGCACGTGCCGCACCTCTCGCAGGCCCCGTTCGCCACGCCCGGCGATGCCGAGCATGTGAACCAACGTGAGGCGGATGTCGATATCGTCGGGTGCCAGGGCCGCTGCCGTTTCGAGCGCCTCGACAGCCCCTGCGTGGTCGTCGCGCTCCAACGCCCATTGACCCGCCTTTACGAAGAACCGGGCGCTGCGGCTTAGCTGCGCGACCTGGAGCAGCAGCGGATCGTGGATTTTCGGTGCCGCGTTGTCGCTGCCACGTCGGGCCAAATAGTCGCGAGCCTCTTCGATATTGCCTAGGCGGCGATGAGCCATGGCCAGCTTGTAGGCAATCTGCCCCGCATCGGGTTCCAACGCCCAAGCGCGCTCGAGGAGTTGGCGCACCGTCGTCCATTGTTCGCGCGCCGCGGCCAGATCGGCCAGGGCGACCAGCACGATCGCCGAGTTCGGAGCCTTGCGATCGGCGTTCGCCAGCGCTTGCTCGGCACCGGCATAGTCTCCCTGGAGCAGCAGCCCGGCCCCCAGGCGATACCAAGCAGCGACGTTGTCGGAATCGGCGGCCGCCACACGCCGGTAATCCGCCACCGCTTGTTCGTTCTCGCCCCGTTCTTGCAGGACGATGGCGCGCAGATAGCGCCAGCGAGCCTGATCCGCCTCGGCCAATGCCCGGCTGTACGCCTGCTCCGCGGCGTGAGCCAGATGCTGGGCGTGGTAGAACATGCCCAGTCGCCCCCATGCGCCGGCACGCGAGTCAGCATCCGTCAGCGTCGCCGCCTGCCTTTGGGCATCGGCGTGGGCTTCGTGCAGGGCCTCGGCCAGTGCTGGCGACAGACCTTCCAGGCGCAGCGGAAACTCCCCAGCCGGGACATGCGGCGCGACGGCCGCCGCCAACGCCAGCAGGCTCGCCGTCCAGCCCCTCATGGCGGCCTTCCCCCGCCGCGACGCAAGCGATGGTAGCGGTCCGCAGCGGCAGGGCCGAAGCGTTCCTCCGCACCGTCCGGCCAGCGCACCCGCACGATCCTCGGCTCGGCATTGGCACCGAGCCCGAACAGCAGCCGCGGGTCGTGGGCGGACGCATAGCTGCCATCCGTGCTGGCGCGGCGGCGTCTGCAGGTTTCGTCTTCGAGCCACACTTGGCTGCCGGCGGTCGGGCGTCCTGCACCGCCAAGCAGTTCCACCCCCAGCCAATGAGCGGGATCGGAGTCGTTTCTGTAGATCCGAGCCGGGCCGTTGTTGTTGGCGACCACGATGTCCAGGTCGCCGTCGTTGTCCAAGTCGCCGAACGCCGCCCCCCGGCTGACCTCCTGCAGCTTGAATGCCGGTCCGGCGCGAATCTCTCGATACCTTCTTCCTCCTTCGCCTCCTCCATCGTTCAGCCAAAGCTGATTGCGTTGCCGAAAGGGATGCGGCACGGCGGCCGCTTGCTGTGCCGCGATCTCCGTAACGGCGCCGTTGGCGCTGAAGATGTCGAGGTCGCCATCGTTGTCGGCGTCCAGCCAGGCGGTTCCGAAACCGGTGTAGGGGCTGCTGCCGGCGGCGATTCCGCTGAGGCTGGAGCGATCGATGAACCAGCCTGCGCCATCGTTTTCGTAGAGCGTGTTGGTTTCGGCAACGAGATGGGTCAAGAACAGGTCGATGTCGCAGTCGTTGTCGAAGTCCTCGGCGTCCACGCCCATGCTCGCCTCGGCATCGCCGTCGCCGTTGACCGCGGCGCCGCCGAGCAGCGCGTGGTCGATGAAGCGGCCGTCGCCCTGGTTCAGCCACAGATGGTTGTCGAGGGGGTCGTTGGCGACGTAGAAATCCGTATCGCCGTTGCCGTCGAAGTCCTCGGCAACCACGCCGAGCCCGGCGCCGTCTGCGCGCGCGATGCCGGCAGCGGCGCTGACGTCCGCGAATCGGCCGCCGCCGAGATTGCGGTACAGGCGGTCCGACACTGGTCGATAGCTGTTGGGGGAGCAGTAGGTGGGCCGCGCAGCCAGATCGCGGCAGACCTTGTGGTTGGCGAGGCTGAAATCGACGTAGTTGACGACGAACAGGTCCACCAACCCGTCGCTGTCGAAGTCCGCGAAACTGGCGCTGACAGACCAATCGTCGCCTGCGAAGCCGGCTGTCGCGGTGATATCCCGGAACCGTCCTTCGCCGATGTTCTCGTAGAGTTGATCAGCGCCGAAGTTGGCCAGAAACACGTCCAGGTCGCCGTCGTTGTCGATGTCGCCGGTGGCGATGCCCATGCCGTAGCCGGTGGCGCGTACGCCGGAGCGCGCCGTCACGTCGCCGAAGCGAAGGTTGCCGGTACCGCCGGCGTTCCTGTACAGGCGGTCGCCGGGCAGGTTGCCGACAGACCGGTCCGCCAGGGCGCCGCCTTGCACCAGCCAGATGTCCATGCGTCCGTCGCCGTCGAAGTCGAACACCGCAGCGCCCGCACCCATGATCTCCGCCAACCATCGTTCGCCGAGCATGCCGTTGACGTGCTCGAAATCGACGCCGACTTGCTTCGCCACGTCCACGAAGCGCACGCCGTGCGGTGCGGCACTCCCGGCGTCTGCCTGTTGGGCCGCCGCACGGCCAGTGCCGTGGCGCAGGACGTGGTAGCGATTGACCGCCAGCGGGCCGAAACGCTCCTCGCTGGCGTCCGGCCAGCGCACATGCACGAACTGGGGGACGCTGGCCGTGCCCAAGCCGAACAGCAGTCGAGGATCGTGGGCGGAGGCGTAGCTGCCGTCGGTGCGCACCCGTTTGCGCTCGGCTTGGGCGGTGTCGCGCCATGCCAAAGCCCCCATGGGGTTGGGCATCGTCGCGCTGCCCCGGAGATCGAGCCCCAGCCAATTGGCGGCGGTTGTGTCGTTGCGGTAGAGGCGGGCCGGGCCGTCGTTGTTGGCGACGACGATGTCGATATCGCCGTCGTTGTCGAGATCGCCAAACGCCGCGCCGCGGCTGACGTCGTCGCGCCCGAGCGCTGGCCCGCCGGCGGCATCGCGATAGCGGCCGCCGCCGTCGTTCAGCATCAGTTGGTTCACCTGCCGCAGCGGCGGTTCGATCCCCGCCGCAAGTTGCTGCTCGATGGTGGCGACGGCGCCGTTGACGCTGAGCAAGTCCAAGTCGCCGTCGTTGTCCACGTCGATCCAGCCCGTGCCGAACCCCGTATGGGGCAGGCTCGCCGCCGCGACGCCGGCAGCCACAGAGCGGTCCTCGAACCAGCCGCGACCGTCATTGACGTAGAGGGTGTTGCTTTCCTTGACATCGTGGGTCACGAACAGATCGGCATCGCCGTCGCGGTCGAAGTCCGCCGCGGCGATGCCCATGCTCGCCTCCGCGATGCCGTCGCCGTTGACGGCCACCCCCGCCAGCAAGCCATTCTCTTCGAACCGTCCGTCGCCTCGGTTGAGCCAGAGAAAGTTGTCGACGCCGTCGTTGGCAACGTAGAAGTCCACCGCGCCATCGCCGTCGAAGTCGTCGGCGATCACGCCCATGGCGCTGCCGCGATGCCCGGCAATGCCCGCGGCAGCGCCGATGTCCACGAACCGTCCGTTGCCGAGGTTGCGCCACAGACGATCGGCGACGGGATCGAAGTTGCTCGGCGCGCAATAGGCCAAGCGCGACGACCAGCGACGACAGGGGCGGTAGTTCGGCAGGCTGAAGTCGAGGTAGTTGCCCACATAGAGGTCCAGCCAGCCATCGCCGTCGACGTCGGCGAAGCTGGCGGCGATCGACCACTGGCTGCCGTCTATGCCCGCCTTCTCGGTGACGTTCTCGAAGCGTCCGTCGCCAATGTTCTCGAAAAGCTGGTTGGCGCCGAAATTGGCGAGGAACACATCCAGATCGCCATCGTTGTCCATATCGCCGGTGGCGATGCCCATGCCGTACTCCGTCGCCTCCACTGCGGACAGCGCGGTGATGTCCTCGAAGCGCAGTTCGCCATCTCGACCTGCGTTGCGGAACAGCTTGTCGCCGGGCAAGGGCGCCTGGCCGGTTCCGCGCTTGTGGCGATCCACCAGCGGGCCGCCTTGCACAAGCCAGACATCGAGCCAGCCGTCGCCGTCGAAGTCCAGCACGGCGGCCCCGGCACCGGTGATTTCGAGAGTCCACAGTTCGCCGCGCTTGCCGCTGTCGTGGACGAAGTCGAGCCCGGCGTCCGCCGTGGCGTCGACGAAGCGGACCTCGCCCAGGGCGCTGCCAGTCGCCAGAGCGGTCGCCAGCGCAACGCGCCAAAGCCGGTTCCGCCCGGGGCGAACGACGACGCGCGACATGTAGGCCCTCAGGGACCGGATTCGATCGGCGGCGCAAACTGGGGCAGATCCTCTGAGTCCAGCACATCGCGGTACTTGGGCGCATCTCGGAAGTCGCACTTCAGCCTTGAAATATGCGTTCCCGCCAAGCGGTCGTTGTCGCAGTCCACCCGCGTCGCCTCCTGGCCGTACTTCTTCCGGTAGTCCGCCACGATCTCGTCGATCCAGCCGTGGTGCTGCTCCGGATAGTGCGCGAGGACGCGCTGGTAGTAGTTCCTGATCTCGGGCGTCGTCGTTGGCGCGGCGGCGACGCCGAGCCAGCCGATGGCCGCTTCGGCATCGCGTTCCACCTCGCCGAGGCCTTGCTGGTAGATGTAGCTGACGCGGGCCTGGGCGAGCTTGAAGCCGTGCTTGGCGGCAGCCAGCAGGTACGGGAACGCCTCCTTGTACCTGCCGTTCCGGTACAGCCAGCCGCCCTTTCCGTTGGCGCTGAGAACCTCGTTCATGAGCACTGGCGTGGCTTCCTCCAGTCTTTCGGCGGTAACCACCAGCACGTCGTCGACATCTCTGTCGGCATCGTCAACGACCGATGCGGGTCCGCCGCTCTCGTCGGCGTTCTGGCTGCTGGCGGGCAACGCCGGGACAATGCATAGGAAGAGCGCGGCCGCGGCAGTGCGCTGCGAAATCGACATCGGACCAGCCTCCGAACAAGCCGGTGCCGACGATAGCTCCGCCAGCGCCGAAAGTCTACTTGGCGTAGCTGCGGACACTACTCCGGCGGTCACCGGCTGGCCTGCCCTGCTGGGCATAGCCAGCCGCAACGAGCCAAGGCGGCGCCGGCAGAAGATTCGGATGCGATGCTCCGAAGGCTGCGCCGTAAAACGGCGCAGCCTTCGAGTCGTCAAGCGGAAACGAGGCCATCTGTCGACGTTTGCGGCGCAGCCGCTAGCACGGGCACAAACCCAACAGATGCCCTGGTATGCGGTACGTCTGAATGGTGCTGTAGATCACATTGCCGTGGCAATCCTCATGCCTCGTCTCGACATACCAAATGACTTCCTCGGCGGTGCAGTGGCACTTCAGCACCTCGGTGATGGTGCTTGTTGGACACTCTTGGTCGCCCGGTCCAGTACCACCGCCGCCCATCAGGGCACGGATCGGGGTACGGCCGTCTGCCGCGGCTAACTCCTGCCGGCCTCGTTCATCGGCCGATACGGGATGAGGGAAAAAGACCATCGCAATCTCGCCTGCAGCGCCACGCGAGACTACCGTGGCTTTCGGACCGAGGAAAACAAGGGTGCTGCAGTCCGCGACACAGTCTCCCGTGTCGATATCGGACTGCACCAGCCGCAAGCCGAACTTCTCGGCTTGCGTAGCTGCACCTAGCGGGAACACATCCTTGATCTGCGCTGCCGAGTCCTTCCAGACCACGACCATCTGATCGCCTAGCTGTACGAAGGCCGCGCAATCGCGGACGCAGTCTCCGGTATCCAAGCTGGCGGCACAGACTGGCGCGAGCGCTGCGCAGAGCGCGACCAGCATGGCCTGGACTGCCCGTTTAGGCTGGTTGACCATCTTCATGGCGTTCACCTCAACTGTCGGTAACGAGAATGGAAAAACCACACATCGGCGGTACGGACGAGAAAAAGATTTTCTTGCTATAAGGCAGGCGCTTGTTATAACCGTCCGTCATATACCGCAGTCGCCCCGCCATCGATCAGCGAACTTCCGGCACCAGCCACCAGCACCGAACCCGGCAGCCGTTCGTCGGTTTGCGCCAAGGCCGCCTCGGCACCAACGATGTCTCCTTGCAGCAACAACCCGGCGCCGACGCCATCGCCTGCCGCGATGTTGTCGGGATCGGCCAATATCGCCCGCCGACAGTCGGCAACCGCCTGCTCCGAAGCCTGAGGATCCATACCCGCCACTGTCGCTGCTTCGTTCGCCATTCGCACCGCGACCGCGAGGTGCAGCGTCGGCATGATGGCGGTTCGACCTGCAAGCAGGCAAGGAAATCCCGGCATCCGCGCAAGCGGTTGGACGAAAAGCGACGCACGGCACGGCGCGTAAAAGCGAAGCGCTACCGCCAACGGGAAGAAAACACGCCGCCCACCATGAGCGCGAGCTGCTTGACCGGCGCTTCGGAGGCAGGAGCTGCCGCGTGGTGGTACCGTTCACGCATCTGGATCGGTGGCCGTTCCTGTATTGACAAGGCATATTCCGCTGGTGCCGAATCGGACGCGATCGAAACAGTTGCCCTTGGGGAGAAGCCTCGGGCAGAAACAATGAAGCGCTTGATGAAGCACCTGTCCACGTCAATGGCGTTCTTGGCGGCGTTCCCGCAGTTCGGGACGCCATCGGCACTGGCGACGGGCCTAATGCCCACCGTCGGAGGGTGTGCGCATGCCCATAACACTTCGTGCGACAGCTACGGGATGAACTACAGCCAAGATCCGTCGTCTTGCCACCCGGAGGAAGACGATGGCTGCCAGCGGGCTGCGGCATTGACGATCGCACTCTCCACGACAGCGACGATTCACGGCGGCGTGGCTCTCTTCATGACCTTGATGCCCGGTGGGCAAGCGGCAGGCATCGCATTGGGCATTTGGGCCGTGGGACTAGGCGTGGCTGCCTTTGCCATCGGCATCGCCCACGCCGACTGTGGCACCTAGAGGGAGCAGGGCGATGCGCACAGCGGGGGTCGCCATGGGCCTTGCCGCCATGGTGCTGGGACTCGCTGGCCTGCACTTGGCGGGCGTGGGCTGGTTCTATATGGCGACAGTGTTGGCGCTGTCCTGCGTCTCTGCCATTGGCGTGTACGTCGTCGGCAAACGGCTCATGACGAAGGAAGCAGGCCCGACGTCATCCGACCGCAAGGGCTAGACAGGGATCGGGACACGCGCGCCCGATAGCCTGTAGAGGCGGTGGCCGGGTCTGCTCACCGCCTGGGGCGGACGTCAACGGGGCCTAGCATCCCAGCCTGGCGCGAGGAAGACTCGCTGTCAGCCGAGATTCGAGTCACGGCCTGCCTAGGCGGGGACGCACTGGGCGCGCCGAGTCGAAGCGAGCGGACGAACGATGCGGGCGAGTGGATGCTGCGCTGTGCAGCCTGCTGTCCGACGACGGACTGCGACGCAGCGACGCGGCTGTCCCGATGTGGACGGACATCGCTGCCGAAGGCGACGGCACGGGGCGCGTGACGATCCGTCGCTCGAACATCGACCAGGGCCTGTTCGCGCTATAATCCATTGAATTTATTGGAAATACATCCGACTGGTCTCGCTCCGCCGATCACGCGGACAGAGATTGGGGAGACCCATCGACTCGTTAGGTGCTCTCCGTGCATTCTCATTGGGGCCATCTCAATCGTCAGTGTGAACAGTCCCTAGGGGATGGAGCCGTTGTCGCCGTTACCGCTCGGACGGTCGCCGAGCCGCCGCTGGCACATGGAGCCAATGCGGGCCTGGCGAGCTCGCAGCCATGCTTGGCGGCAGCCAGCAGGCAGGGAATGCCTCTTCGTACCTGCCGTTCCGGTACAGCCCCTTTCCGTTGACGATGAGAATCTCGTTCTTGAGCACCGGCGCGGCTTCCTCCGGTTTTCCGCGGCAACCACCAGCACGGCGTCGACATCGCCCCTCGGCGACGACCGATGCGGGTTCGCCGCTCTCGCCGGCGTTCCGGCCCGACGCCACGACAACGCAGACGCGCAGAAAGAACCCAGCCAGGGCCGGACGCGGCGAAGTCGGCATTGGAGCGGTCTCCGAACAAGCCGGGCGCGGACGACAGCCCCGCCCGCGCCGATATTCCACTTGGCACAGCCGCGGACGCTACTATTGCATGGCTTATTGCATGGCTGCGCGGATCGGACACTTGCGGAGTGATGGACATAGCCCAAAGCGGGAAAACGATCAAGCGCCGCTCGATGCCGCCGAGAGGCCGAAAGCCCGCAAGGACAGCGGCTGCCTTGGCGAAGAAGATGAAGCGCATCGTGGCGTTCGCTCTGGCGGCTTGCGCGGCGGCGGCCTGCTCGCCGCCCCGCGACGCATCGCCGGCAGCCGCCGGGCCGTTGCCGGTGGTCGATCTTGGCGCTGTGGACGCCGAAATCGGCGAACGCTTGGCGGACATGCTCGACGCCGTTCGGCAGGTGCCCCGGGACGCGTCGCGACGGGGCGAACTGGGCATGGCCCTTGAGGTCAACGGCTTCGCGGAGGCAGCGATGGCGAGCTATCGCCAAGCGGCGCTGCTCGACGTGGAGGAGCCCCGCTGGCCCTACTACCAAGCGCTGCTGACTGCTCACCGAGGGAACCTCGACGATGCCCTCTCATTTCTTGGACGATCCATCGAACGCGACCCCGGCTATGCCCCGGCGTGGCTTTGGCGAGGCACTTGGCTGCTGGATCTCGACCAGGTCGAAGAAGCGTCCGCGGCGTTCGCGCGGGCTCGCGTCCTGGGGGCCGCGGCCGCAGCCGCGGCGGGCTTGGCTCGAGTCGCCCTGCGCGAGGGCAAGCCGCAGCAGGCATTGGACCTGCTGGCGTCTTTCGCCGCCGAAGAGCGCCATCCCTACGTCCACAAGCTGCGCGGCGAGGCGTACGCCCGGCTCGGCCAGATCGACGCGGCCCGGGCGGCGCTGGCCAAGGTGGACGGCGGAGCCGGTTCGTTCTCCTGGCCCGATGCGAGGAGCGAACGCAAGAAACGATTCGAGGGAAGCCTGAGCGCCAAGCTGGCCAAGCTGCGCGAACAGCTGCTGGGCAGCGGCGCGGCCGAGGTGCTGCCGGTACTGGAAGAACTGCGCGAGCGACATCCCCACCATCAAGGGCTGCTCGGCGCACTCGGCGAGGCGTACCGGCAAACCGGACGGCGCGAGCAGGAGCTGGCCGTGCTGCGCCACGGTCTCGAACACCATCCGGACTACTATGCCTTCCATCTGAACATCGCCGACCACTACCTGCGCCGAGACGGTTCCGGCGACAAGTACCGTGCGCAAGCCCATCTGGACAAGGCCATCGCGCTCAATCCCGAGGTGGACTGGGCGCATGCCCAAAGAGGCCTGCTGCTGGCGGAGCGAGGTCGGCTGGACGCCGCCATCGCCTCCTTCGAGGCGGCGTTGGCTCTCGATCCGGCGAATGCCACGGTACACTACTACGCGGGAATGGTGGAAGCTGCGCGACGGCGCTGGCCCGAGGCAATCGCGCGGTTTCAGCGCGCCGTCGCCCGGGATCCAGGTTTCGCTCTGGCCCATGCCGCCTTGGACCGTGCGCTCATGGAAGCGGGCCGGCACGACGAAGGCAAGCGCACCTTGAAGGCGGCCAAGCGGCTGGGCGCACTCGTGGCCGAAGAAGAAGTCGCGCCGTGAAAACCGGCTGGCTGCTCGTGGGGTGTGCCGTGCTGGCGACAGCCTGCGAAGACCAGGAAGGGGCGCAGCCGCCTTCCGAGAGCCCTTGGTTCGAGGATCAAGCCATCGAACACGGTCTCGACTTCCGCCATGTCTCCGGCGCCGACGGGCGCTTTCTGCTGCCGGAGATCATGGGCGGCGGTGCGGCTTTGGCGGACGTGGACGGCGATGGCGATCTCGATGCCTACCTGGTCCAATCCGGGCACTTTCCCGGCAGGGAGGGGCGGCCCGGGGCGGTACCGGGAAACCGGCTGTATCTGAATCGGGGCGATGGCAGCTTCGTCTCGTCGCCGGCGGCCGGCGCGGATGATCGGCACGGATACGGCATGGGCGTAGTCGCCGGCGACTACGACAACGACGGCGACGTGGACCTGTATGTGACCAACGTGGGTCGCAACACGCTGCTGCGCAACGACGGCGGCGGCGTATTCGACGACGTGACGGACTTCGCCGGGGTCGGCGACTCGGGATTCGGCACCGCCGCGGCGTTCTTCGATCCCGACGCCGACGGCGACCTCGACCTGTTCGTGGTGAACTACGTGGCATGGAGCGTGGGGCTGGAACGGGACTGCTACGACTACGGCACGGGGGTGCGCAACTACTGCGATCCCGGCAACTACGACGCGCCATCGCCGGATCGCCTCTACCGCAACGACGGCGACGGCACGTTCACCGACATCAGCGCCTCCGCTGGACTGTCGGACGCTGCCGGCAACGGCCTCGGCGTCATCAGCGCCGACTTCGACGGCGATGGACGCGCCGACGTGTTCGTCGCCAACGACAAGACGATGAATCACTTGTGGATCAACCGGGGCGGGTTGCGATTCGAGAACCAGGCTTTGCTGTGGGGGTGCGCCATGGACGACCACGGCATCGCCAAGGCCGGCATGGGCGTCGCTGCTGCGGATGCCGACGACGACGGCGATGTGGATTTGCTCGTAGTCAACATCGAGGGCGAGACGGATTCCTTCTTTCGCAACGAGGGGCGCTACTTCGTCGATGCCACCGCAGCCGCCGGCCTCGGCGCCACCAGTCGGCGACATACCCGCTTCGGGGTGGCGCTGGCGGATTTCGACAACGACGGCCGGCTGGATATCTACGAAGCCAACGGGCGGGTGGCGTATTCGCCAGAACCGGAGGCGAGGGATGTCTTTGCGGAGCCGAATATGCTGTTTCGCGGCTTGCCCGGCGGCAGGTTCGATCCCGTGGGGTACTGCGGCGAACCCGCGCAACGCCGCGTCCACACCAGCCGGGCGGTGGCCGTCGGCGACGTGGACGGCGACGGCGGCTTGGATCTGCTGGTGGCGAACCGGGATGCCGAGGCGTATCTGCTGATGAACAGGGTGTCCAATCGAGGCCGCTCCATCCGCTTCCGAGTGCTCACGTCCGCAGGTCGGGATGCGCACGGGGCGATAGTGTCCGGCGTGGTGGAAGGCATCCGCCGGACGCGCATCGTGCAGACGGCGGGCAGCTACCTCGCCTCCCGCGACCCGGCGGTGCATGTCGGGCTCGGCGCCGCGGCGCGAATCGAAGACGTGGCGGTGCGCTGGCCGGGCGGCCGGCGCGAGGTGTACGGCGATTTTTCTGCAGCGGCCGAAGTCGAACTGCGCCAAGGCCGAGGCGCCCAGGACTAAGACCACGCCGCTTGAGCAGGGCTTCGGGACGCCAGCCCTTGCCTTGCGCGGGGAAAGCCGCTGTTATAGACGCTGCTCGACCCGACCCTTCGGCACAAGATTGGCGACCGCCCGCCCCTGTTCGGCACCCGATAGCTTGGCGCATCGGTTCCTCGATGGCATAGAGCCGTTCGCGTTGCCGTTCGATCTCGCCGGCATGGCGATGGCCGTTGGTCGGATCGCCGATCACACCGGATTGCTTCTGCCGGACGAACGAACCGGGGTCGAGCGCATGGGCGATGCTCGCGCCGCCGAGTATTCGTCCGGGCGCCGCGTGGCCCGGGAAGCGTTGCGTCTGCTGGGCATCGAGGATTGGCCGGTCGCCGTACGGGGGCGCGTCCGGGGGGACACATGGGGAAGAGCGCCGCTATGGCCGGAAGGAGTGGTCGGCACCATTACGCACAGCCGGACGCTCTCCCTGGCGCTGGTCGTTCATCGGGCGCGGCTGGCCGGCGTCGGCGCGGACTTGGAGCCGGAAAACCGCGTCGCCGAGCGGGTGGCCGAACGGGTGCTGAACGAACGCGAACGGGCTCGCCAGCAGGCGCACCCGGACGAACCCGACTGGCGCACCATGCTGTTCAGCGCCAAAGAGTCCGTTTACAAGGCCGTGAATCCTATAACAGGCGAGTTCCTGGGGTTCGAGGATGTCGAGATCGACGCCGCGGCTGCGGGCGAGTTCACCGCAACGACAATGCGCACCTGTGCTTCCACAGCGTGGGCGGCTGCCGGCAAGGGACACTTCCTCCGCATCCACGGCCACTGGCTGACGATCTTTCTTCTGCCTGGCTGACCCACGCGAGGCGCTGGAGGCGGTGCCCATGTTCGAGCCGACCCGCGCACGGCGCGGGAGGCGATCGTACGCGACCGAGGCCCAGCGGCAACCAGACGAGGCTAGTCCGGCTTGCGGAACAGCAACGTGAACCGATCCGTATTGCCGGTCACCGTGCGCCGACCCACCTCGTAGCGCAGCTCGTCGTCGGGCCGGTAGTGCAGATCCGAGTAATCCGCGAACTCGAAGCCGACGGCTTCGATCTCCTGGATCATCCGCACCGGATCCATGCGTCGCCAGTTCTCGCCGGTGTCCGGCTGCATGTGGCGGCGGGTGTGGTCCGCGACGCCGTAGCGGCCACCGGGCTTCAGGGCGCGCAATGCCGCCGCATTCAGCGCCTGGCGGCCGGCGGCGGTGAAGTTGTGCAGGTTGCGGAAGGTCAGCACCAGGTCGAACGTCCCGCTGCCGAAGTCGAGGTCGGCGATGTCGAAGCGTTGCGATCCTTCGGCAGGCTGGAAGCTGCCGGTCTCGATGATCTCCACGTCCCAGCCGGCTTCGGCGATCATCGGCGCAAGGCGCTCGGCGCCCAAGGAAAGCGCAAGACGCCCGTTCTCGGCCAGCACCGGCGCCAGGATCTTGGTGTACCAACCGCCGCCGGGCACCAGTTCCAGCACCTGCATGTCGTCGGTCATGCCGAAGAACTTCAGGGTCTGCAACGGCAGGCGGTTGGCATCCCGCGCGGTCTCGGCTTCGGTGCGGATGTCGGCCGCGAGGGCGTCGGCCACCTTGTCGTCGATCTCGCCAGCGACCGCCCCTGCGGCCAGGCAGAACGCTGCCGCGCAGCCAGCGGTCCGTGCAATTGTGTTTTTCATCGATTCGGTCCTCGGTTCATGGGATAGGGCTGCCAGCGTTCCAGTGGCGTCTTCGGCAGCACGGTGGGGTTGACGCAGCTCATCGGCCATTTGCCGCGCAGCACCAGGGATACCTCGCGGCCCACCCGCCGTCGGGCGGTAGGCCGCATGCGCGTGGAGGCCGACGCCACATGGGGCGTGACGATGACGTTGGGCATGGCGAGCAGCGGGTTGTGCGGATGCGGCGGCTCCTGTTCAAGCACGTCGAGGCCGGCGGACTGCACCTTGCCGTCGCGCAAGGCCTGGATCAGGTCGTCCTCCTTGACGATGGGACCGCGCGCCGTGTTGACGATCACCACGCCGTCCTTCATCTGCGCGAAAGCGGCGGCGTTCAGGCTGTGGTGGGTCTCTTCGTTGTGCGGCGAGTGGACGCTGATGTAGTCCGAGCGGGCCAGCAGCTCGCCCCAGGGTACCGGCTCCACGCCGTGCTCGCCAATGGTCAGTTCGCTGACGTAGGGATCGTAGGCGACGACGTGGAGGCCGAACGCCTTGGCCCGCGCCGCGGTGCAGCGGGCGACGTTGCCGAAGGACACCAGGCCCAGGGTACGACCCATCAGCCGCGGCACATGGTTGAGCTGGGGACGGCCCCGGTGCCATTGGTTCTCGGCGGCGAAGATGTTCTGCTCCTTGGCGCGTCGGATGGCGGACAGCAGCAGCATCATGGCGTGGTCGGCCACTTCTTCGATGAACACGTCCGGCGTGTTGGTGACGACGATGCCGGCGGCCGTGGCCGCTTCCACGTCCACCATGTCCACGCCGACGCTGCCGAGGCCGATCACCACGCACTTGTCCAGCCGGTTGACGATGGCTTCGTCCAGGCGAATGCCCCAGGAGGTGATGACGCCGTCGCAGTCGGCGGCCCCTGCCACGAAGTCCTCGGCGGAGGGGCTGGCCACCTCCACGATGTCGGCCACCGGGGCCAGCGCTTCCAGTTCCAAAGCGTAGCGCTCTTCAAGGTCGGCCACTTGCGCCCGGCGCGGCAGCTGCATGGCGACTTTCTTCTTGGCCATCTTAGGCATGGGACGGCCTTCCCTTCAATAGTTCGATGGCTTCGTCGCGCAGCCCGCGTTTGAATATCTTCTCCGAGGCGATACGCGGCAGCCGCTCGGTGCGTATCCAGATGTGGTCCGGCACCTTGAACTTGGCCAGGTGCTCGGCAACGAACGCCCGCACGTCGTCCTCCGTGAGGGTTGCGTTCGCCTTGGCCACCACCGCCGTCGCCAAGGTCTCGCCCAGGCGCTCGTCGGGAACGCCGAACACCGCCGCTTCTTGCACAGCGGGATGGTTGTAGAGCACCGCTTCCACTTCCTGGCAGCCGATGTTCTCGCCGCCGCGCAGCACCATGTCCTTCTCCCGGTCGGTAATGAACACGTAGCCTTCCTCGTCGAGATAGCCGATGTCGCCGGTATGCACCCAGCCGTCGGTGAGGCCCTCGGCAGTGGCGTCGGGCTGGTTCCAGTATTCCGAGAAGTTCATCACGCCCCGGATCCACAGCTCCCCGGTTTCCAGGGCGGAGGCGTCGCTGCCGTCGCTGTTGACGGCCTTCACCTCGACGATGGGCGGCACCGCCCGACCGCAACTGCGCGGCCGGGCCAGGAACGCCGCGCCGCCGATGGTGGTGGCGAGGCCCTGGGTCTCGGTCATGCCCCAGCCGGTGCCGGGTGCGCCCTTGGCGATGGTGTTGTCGATCTGCCGGGCGTGTTCCGGGGCCATGGGAGCGCCGCCGCCGCCCGCGCTCTTCAGACTGGAAAGGTCGTACTTGCTCCGGTTCGGCGACTGCACCAGTTCCCATGCCATGGTGGGCACGCCGTTGAACTCCGTGATGCGCTCGGCTTCGATGATGCGCAGCGCCTCCTCGGCGTCCCACTTGTACATGCCCACCACTTTGCGCCCGCGTCGAAACGACGACAGCAGCTGCACCGCCAGCCCGGTGACGTGGAACAGCGGCACGGTGAGGATGACCGCTGGCGGATCTTGCGGCACCGGCGTGGCGCGGCCCACCGCCGCCGCGCCTTTGCTTGCGAGGGGTGCCCCCTCGCGCTCCCCCGCTGAGGGCTCTCTGCTTGCGAGGGGTGCCCCCTCGCGCTCCCCCGCTGAGGGCTCCTCGGCATTCATGGCCATGGCGATAGCGCCGCCGCACTCCCAGCCCAGCAGAGCGTTGACGAGGGCGCGGTGGGTGGACAGCACTCCCTTGGGATGGGCAGTGGAGCCGGAGGTGTAGAGGATGGTAGCGTTGTCCTCCGGCTCGATGGCGGGCGTAGGCATGTCGGTCGAGGCGCCGTCGAGGAACTCCTCCCAGGTGGTCAGCCCGTGGCGCCGGTGGCGCACGGCGACCAGTTCGACAGCCAGATGGTCGAGGCGCGGCAGCAGCCGCTCGACGCGCTCGGCATCGGCGAACAGCATCTTCGAGCCGCTGTCCTCGATGCCGTAGACGAGTTCCTCCGCGGACCACCAGGCGTTCATGGCCACGGCGATGCCGCCCATGGCGGTGATGCCCATGAACGCGGCGATCCACTCGGGGTAGTTGCGCAGCGCGATGCCCACTCGGTCGCCCGGGTCGATGCCGCGCTCGGCAAGCCGGTTGGCGCACTGCGCGGCGGCGTCCCACATGCGCTGGTAGCTGTAGCGCTCGTCCTGGTAGACGTAGAAGTCCTTGTCGGCGTGGTTCAGGCCGCTGGCGTAGAGCTGGCGCAGATTGGCGGGCGCGTTGGCGAACACCGTGAAGTCTACGCCGCGGATGTTCTCGGTGCGCGTCTCGTACGGCTGGCTTGGCGCGGTTACCTTGGCGATCGCGGCCTTCAGTTCCGTTTGCATGTCTCCCCTTGGCCCCAAAGGGCACGGGATTCTATACAATCGCCTGCGCCTTTGCCGAGACTGGCGAAGGCGTGTACAGACACTGACCGGTTTCTAGGGGGAACGATGAGAGAGAACAAGGCACTGGCGACATGGCGCACCGGCGGAAGCACTGTGGGCGGCTGGCTGAGCATCGGCAATGCCTATACCGCGGAGACCATGTCCAGCTTGGGCTTCGACTGGCTATGCGTGGATCTGCAGCACGGCATGCTGAGCTACGACGACCTAACCTACATGCTGCCGGCCATCTCCACCCGGGACACCGTGCCCCTGGTGCGGGTGCCGTGGAACGAGCCCTACGAGATCATGAAGGCCCTCGACGCCGGCGCCTACGGCGTCATCGTGCCCATGGTCAACAACCGCGAGGAGGCCGCTCGGGCGGTATCCGCCTGCCGCTATCCGCCCGACGGCTTGCGCTCCTTCGGCCCCATCCGCGCCGCCCTGTACGCCGGCCGCGGCTACACCGCCGAGGCCAACGGCCAGATCGCCTGCATCGCCATGGTGGAGACCGCCGAGGGCATCGACAATCTCGACGAGATCGCCGCGACGCCGGGCCTCGACGCCATCTACATCGGCCCCGCCGACCTCGCCTTCGCGCTTGGTCTGACGCCCGGCCAGGACGACGATCCGAAGCACATCGACGCGGTAGCGAAGATTCTCGCCGCCTGCCGTGCGCACGGCATCGCCGCCGGCATCCACACCGGCAGCCTGGCCCGTACCCGACAGTATCTGGAACAGGGCTTCAATCTAGTCACCCTGGGCACCGACAGCGGCTTTTTGGTCCGCGCCGCAGCAACGGACCTCGCCGCCGCCAAGAAGACCGCCGCAGCGCGGCGGGAGACCACCGGCTACTAGCCGCTCCGCCCAGGGCATGGCGCAGCAGGCCGACGCTGAGGGGCTGATGGGCCGGCTGATAGGAACCCCCCCGATGGATCACCCCAGCGAACTGATCCTGCAGGATGTGCGCTGCTTCGAGGGCGAACAGCGCGGACGGCTGCGGCCCATCACGTTGCTCGTGGGCGAAAACAGCACCGGCAAGACCACCTTCCTGGGCTGCTACAGCATACTGCACCGGATTTTCTCCGGGCCTTTTGTCGACGAGCAGCTGGACTTCAACGAGGAACCCTTCCTGATGGGGTCGTTCCGCGACATCGTTCGCTCTCGGCGTGGCCGCAGCGGCCGCATCAACGAGTTCAAGCTCGGCTTCACGATAGCCCCTCCGTCGGGCGCGAGCCGGTCGCCCTATCCGCTGTACGCCTCTTTTGCGGAACAGGGGTCGCAGCCGGTTATTTCGTCCTTCCGCTGGCAATTCGATGCCGAGTCGTTCCTGGAACTCAGGCAAAACAGCGCCGTCGGCACCCTGGCGGCGATTCCGCACCACGAGGCGGCCATCGATCTGCCGTTCGGCCATTTGATGTTCCTGCTGGACCGCTTGGCCAGCGACGGCGAGCCGTTGCGGAGTTTGTCCAGGATGCCCGACGCCAAGCCGATATTCGACTATGCCGTCGGCCTGTTCCCCCCCCAACCCCGCAGGCGTACTGGCATCTGGCTGCCGCACCTGCCCGAACCGATTCCGGTCGCGCCGCTGCGCTCGAAGCCGAAGCGCACCTACGATCCGGTGCGCGAGACCGCCTCGCCGGAAGGCGAGCACATCCCGATGCTGATGATGCGCTTGGACCGTACGGAGAAGGCACGCTGGGACTCGCTGCACGACGAGCTTGTGGCGTTCGGCCGCGACTCCGGGCTGTTCTCGGACATCAGAGTGAAGCGACACGGCCGGCAGATGAGCGACCCCTTCCAGTTGCAGGTCAAGGTGCGTTCGGGCGCGCACGCGAATCTCATGGACGTGGGCTACGGCGTCAGCCAGAGCCTGCCGATTCTGGTCGACGTGCTGGCGGCGAACGGCTCCGGCCGTCGTGCGGGTCCGCGCCGGACGCGCAGCCCCGGGCGCACGTTCCTGCTGCAGCAACCGGAAGTCCACCTGCACCCGCGCGGCCAAGCGGAACTCGCCAGCCTGTTCGTGGAGTCCTTCAGGAAGCGTGGGCATCGATTCCTGATCGAAACCCACAGCGACTACATCGTCGATCGCATTCGCATCTCGGTTAGAAAAGGTGGGTTGAAGGCAGACGACGTCTCCATTCTCTATTTCGAGCCCAAGGGCAACGCCGTCGCCATCCACAACATGGCCTTGGACGAGGACGGCAACCTGCTGAATGCGCCCAGCGGATATCGGGATTTCTTCGTCAAAGAGACCGACCGGCTGCTCGGCTTCGACTAGGTACCGACGGATGTGCATCATCGTGGACGCCAACAGGCTCGGCGGGCTGCTCGCCGATCCAGCCGATCTCGATGTCGCGCCGATCCGCAAGTGGCTCGACGAGGAGGCCGGAGTCCTGGTGTACGCGACGGGGTCCAGGTTCGCCGACGAAATCGGACACCGGCATAAACGGAAGCTGGCCGACTACGTTCGAGCGGGCAGGGCCCGGCACATCCCCGAGGAACGATTCGCCGACGACGAGCGCGCTCTCGAACAGCGCCGGGATCGCCGCTCCGACGATCCGCATGTGCTAGCGCTGGCGCGCGCGAGCGGAGCGCGTCTTCTCTGCACTGGCGACAATGATCTCATTGCGGACTTCAAGAACAAAAAATTCATCGACGAGCCGAGAGGGCGGATCTACTCCGGCGCCGGCAACGCCGACCTGCTCTCCAGGTCGGCATGCGCCTCATAGGCGACGCTGCCTCGACCCCTAATGTTAGGATGATTTGGCGGATCGTCGGAAAATGCACCGGAATCGCAGAGTTGGGATACGCGGCCACATCGTCGCGCAGGCACGGGCGATGTCCTGCGGCGGTGCAGGAAGCGTGTGTCGGATCTGTACGTTGGGCATTTCCCGGGGGCAGGCTCGAACAACCGCCCTAGACTGGCCACGCCACGGCGCACTTGGATGAACAGGCATATGAACGACCAAGAGAAATACCTTTTCGACCTGCGCGGCTATATCGTCGTGAAGAACGCGCTATCCACCGAACAGGTGGAGGACTTGTCTTCCCGCCTGGAAGCCCGTCGCAAGACCCAAGACAAACGCCACTTCGGTTCCGACCGGACGGTTTTCGGCAGCGACGCGGCCACAGCCTGGTCGGCCCCGTCGCTGTTGGAGTGGGGCGGCGCCTACCTCGATCTCATCGACCTGCCGACCATCGCGCCCTATCTCGAGGCACTCCTCGGCACTGGCTACCGGCTGGATCACGACTACATCAACGTCGTCAACGCCGAGAACCCGAGCAAGCTCTATCTGCACGGCGGCGGTCAAGGCGCGGGAGGGCCGCGGGACCTGGTGGGGGCAACGGACGGCGGCCAATGCTACTACCGCTACAACAACGGCAGGTTCTTCAACGGCCTGGTCGCTGTCGCTTTCGAGCTCGATGCCGTGAGCGCCGAGAGCGGCGGCTTCGCATGCGTGGCCGGGAGCCACAAAGCGAACTTCCCGCTGCCGCCCGAGTGGCGCGTCGGCAAACGACAGGCCGACATCCAGCCGTGCGTGGATCGAGTCGCCGCCGCGGCCGGCGACGCCATCATCTTCACCGAGGCCTGCGCCCACGGCACGGTGCCGTGGCAGGGAGGTGGAGAACGGCGAACCGTTTTCTACAAGTACTGTCCTCATGCGGTGGCATGGGGGCCGTGCTACTACAACGCCGATCACTATGGCGACCTGACCGAAAGCCAACGCGCGATCCTGACCCCGCCGAGCGCCTACGGACCATCCAGCCACACCGCGGCGATTTGGCAGAAGGCGCAGGCGGAGCAGGCTGAACTAACCCGGCTGCGCAAGGAGGTGGCAGAGCTGAAAGGACGGGCGTGAGGGGGCAAGGGCCATGTACGCAACACTGGCTCTTTCTTCCTACACGCTAGCAGCGGGTAATCGCTCGGTTTGAATCCGCGTCGTCATGCTGCATCGCGCAACCACAAGATGCAGAGCACGAGACGGCGCCGAATGCCCTATGTGGCGGCAGCCGCAATGGTGCGACTGCCCAAAGTCAAACCCGGCCGCTGCCTGGAAACGCTTCACGTTGTCCGCGAACGGCATACGGAGTACGCCTGCCGAATGATGGGTCGAATCGTCGATTGCCTAGGAGAGCACTCGGATCTGCGCCTTGAAGCCGGGGCGCTGATCTTCCCCATGCCGGTGGAGTTCTACGATCGCCTGATGGACGGCAAGTGCCTGCCGAGAGGCGCCTGCTACAACGGACCTCGCGGTGTCTTGGAGGTCGATGCCGTGCCGAATGGTCGCTACCACGATCCGCGCGCCGATGCCGCCCACCACTTTCTGGACGATTTGCACCGCCTTTCGAAGACCGACGCGTATGCGGGGACCACCTCGCCGCTAGAAGGGAATACGGAAGACCGTCGCCATCCCGATGCGCAGCTCTTCGTCTCTTCCGACAAGCTGAACAAGCTGCGGGCGGCTTCCCGCCCTGCCCCGATTCCAGACTTGGTCGTGGAGATCGATACCACGCCCTTGAGCCGCGCCCGCGAGCGAGAACGCCAAGCAGCCTATGGGCGCCTCGGGGTACCCGAACTATGGCGGTGGAAGCGGGTCGGAGGCTCCGAGGCCGAGCCGGAAGGTCGAGCGTCCGTGCTTGTTGCCCAGGATGGTGGCTATGGCGAAGTGCAAGAGTCCGGCACGGTTCCCGGTCTAGGGCCGCGAGCCTTGGAGGAACTGCTTGGCGAGCCGGACGACCTCGCCCGGCGCGAACTTGCGGAGCGGCTCGCCGCGCGTTTGGCCCCTGCCTTCGCGCGCCGCTGGGGTGGCGGCACAGCGCCAGAGAATACCCGCCGTTAACGCTGCGCCGTGCAGCTGCGCCAGTGCCGAACATACTTCGCAATCCCGGCTTGCCGAGGCTGCGCCGGGCGCGTACCATGCGTCGTTTGTTGTTTCCAGGCTACAGCCCCAGCCGATGAAGACCGTGAGTATCCGGCGCGAGGATGCGCAGCACGATTGGTACGTCGTGGACGCCGAAGGCAAGACCCTCGGTCGTCTCGCCTCGGAAATCGCCCGCCGCCTGCGCGGCAAGCACAAGGCGGAGTACACGCCCCATGTGGATACCGGCGACTACATCGTCGTCGTCAACGCCGAGCGGGTGCGCGTTAGCGGCCAGAAGGAGACGGACAAGATCTACTACCGGCACTCTGGCTACCCGGGCGGCATCAAGGCGACGTCGCTCGGCGAGATGCGCACCCAGCATCCCGAGCGCATCCTCGCCAATGCCGTGAAGGGCATGATGCCGCGCAACCCCCTCGGCCGGGCCATGTTGCGCAAGCTGAAGGTCTACGCCGGCCCGGCGCATCCCCACGGCGCCCAGCAGCCGAGAGCGCTGGATATGTAGAACAAGAACATCCAGTCAAGACAAGAGTAGCACTGCAAGAGGAAGACCAGAGGAGCCGAGAGAATCCAAGATGCCCGAAACGAACTACGGCACCGGCCGCCGCAAAACCGCCACCGCCCGGGTCTTCGTCAAGCCCGGCACGGGTCGCATTCTCGTCAATCGCCGTGGGCTGGACGACTACTTTGGCCGCGAAACGGCACGCATGATCGTCCGCCAGCCCCTCGATGTGGCTGACGCCGGGGACCGCTTCGACTTCACCGTCACTGTCAAGGGCGGCGGCGGCTCCGGGCAGGCCGGCGCCATCCGCCACGGCATCGCCCGGGCTTTGGTGGACTACGACGAGAGCTTGCGGGCGCCGCTGCGGGAGGCCGGATTCCTCACCCGCGACGCCCGCGCCGTGGAACGCAAGAAGGTGGGTTTGCGCAAGGCCCGCAAGCGCCCGCAGTACTCGAAACGCTGATCGAAAGCCAACCGGAAGAAGGACTCGCCGGGCAGCGTCGCGGCCGTGGCTGGCGAGGCCGCCATGCTAGAATGCTGCCCGACAATCATCCCCACCAGTCGAATCCGTCCGAGTAACCGCGTGAGCACAAAAGCCAACCGACCCAGCGATGCGCCGGCAGCTACCGGCCGCCGCTACTTCCTCATCGCCGCCACCGCCGCCGCCTCCACCGTAGGCGTCATGGGCGCAGCGGTGCCGTTCGTGAAGTCCTGGACGCCGAGCGCCAAGGCGCGCGCCGCCGGCGCTCCCGTCGCCATCGACATCTCTCGGCTGCAACCCGGCGAGGTGCTGCGGCCGACTCCCGCCTGGCGCGGCCAGCCCGTATTCGTGGTGGCCCGCACCGCGGCGGACATCGAAAGGCTGCGCGACGACAGCGACGAACTGGCCGATCCCGCCTCCGACAACCCGGAGAGGCAGCCCGGCTACGCCCGCAACCCATGGCGCTCCCGCAAACCCGAGATCGGCGTCTTCCTGGGAATCTGCACCCACCTCGGCTGCTCGCCCAAGTACCACGGCGAAGCCAAGGCGGAGGACTTCGACGCCAACTGGAAGGGCGGTTTCTACTGTCCCTGCCACGGCTCCCGCTTCGACCTCGCCGGCCGCGTCGTGAAGGGCGTGCCGGCACCGGACAACCTGGACGTGCCGCCCTACTCCTATATGTCCGACACCGAGATCATCGTCGGCGTGGACGAAGAGACGGCATAAGCGGCTAGCGCAGATGGCGATGAAGGAAGAAGGGCCGCAAGCGGCTGCAACACCCCCCAAGCGACCGCTGATGCGGCTTCTCGCGTGGGTCGACGAGCGCTTCCCGCTGACGGAGACGGTACAATACCACGCCACCAAGTACTACGCGCCGAAGAACTTCAACTTCTGGTACTACTTCGGCGTCCTTGCCGCAGTGGTGCTGGTGCTTCAGCTGCTTACCGGCATCTGGCTCACCATGTCCTATGTGCCAAGCGGCGAAGGCGCCTTCGCCTCCGTCGAGTACATCATGCGCGACGTGGAATACGGCGACATCATCCGCTATCTGCACTCCACCGGCGCGTCGGCGTTCTTCGTGGTGGTTTACCTGCACATGTTCCGCGCTCTCGCCTACGGCTCGTACCGGGCGCCTCGGGAGCTGATCTGGCTGATCGGCATGGCCATCTTCCTGGTGCTGATGGCAGAAGGCTTCTTCGGCTATCTGCTGCCTTGGGGCAACATGTCGTACTGGGGCGCACAGGTCATCGTCTCCCTGGTGGGCGCCATCCCCTTCTTCGGTCCGGATCTCATGGAATGGGTGCGTGGCGACTACCTGATGTCCGAGATCACCCTCAACCGCTTCTTCGCCCTGCACGTGGTGGCGCTGCCGCTGGCCCTGGTGGGGCTGGTGTTCGTCCACATCGTCGCCCTGCACCATGTCGGCTCCAACAATCCCGACGGAGTGGAGATCAAGAAGCATAAGGACGACAACGGCGCACCCCTGGACGGCATCCCCTTCCATCCCTACTACACCGTCCACGATTTCCAGGCCACCGTCGCTTTCCTGTTCGTCTTCTGCGCGGTGGTGTTCTTCGTGCCGGAAATGTTCGGCTACTTCCTGGAGAAGCCGAACTTCGAGCAGGCGGATCCGCTCAAGACCCCGGAACTGATCGCCCCGGTGTGGTACTTCACACCCTACTACTCGATGCTGCGCGCCTCCACGTTCCCGCTGTTCGGCTTGGCGGCCAAGTTCTGGGGCCTAGTGGTGATGGTAGGCGCCATCCTGATACCGGCGATGCTGCCCTGGCTGGATCGCAGCCCGGTGAAGTCCATTCGCTACAAGGGCCTTGCCTCCAAGTTCATGCTGACGCTGCTGATCGCGAGCTTCTTCGTGCTCGGCTATCTAGGCACCATCCATGCCACTCCCTTGACCACGGGCATCGCGCAGATCTGCACCATCTTCTACTTCGCCTACTTCCTGCTGATGCCCTGGTATACTCGGGTGGAGAAGACGAAGCCGCCGCCGGAGCGAGTGACATGAACCGCACCGTCGCCGCCCTCGTTGCAGTCGCCCTGCTTGCCGGCCTGCCCGCGCTAGCCGCCGATGCCGCCGTCGAGCTGGAACCCATGAAGCCGAATTTGGAGGATCTGCCCTCCTTGCAGCGCGGCATGGCCCTCTACATGAACTACTGCATCGGCTGCCATTCGCTGAAGTACCAGCGCTACCAGCGCACCGCCGAAGATCTCGGCATCCCTCGCCAAGTGGTCGAGGACAATCTGATCTTCACAGGCCAAGCCATCGGTTCGCTGATGCGGACGTCCATGCCGCTGGAGAGCGCCAAGAACTGGTTCGGAGCGCCGCCGCCGGACCTCACCCTGGTGGATCGAGTGCGCGGCACGGCCTGGATATACAACATGCTGAAGAACTTCTATGTGGATCCCAAGCGTCCGTTCGGCGTCAACAATCGAGTATTTCCGAACATTGGCATGCCGCACGTGCTGATCGATCTGCAGGGTGTGCCGAGACTGGACGAGACCAAGGGCTACAAGCCCATCGACCTGCTGCGCGACGACGTCCTGAAAGAGGACTCCTACAAGCTCGTTCCCGTTGGAGAGGCGGGCGGCGACAAGTTGTTCATCGTCGACGGCAACGCCCGCGCGATGAACACCGGCTATATCAAGATCGACCCTGGCACAGGCTCGATGTCCGCCGAGCAGTTCGATCAGGCAGCCTACGACATCGCCAACTTCCTGCACTATGTGGGCGAGCCGGGACGAGCCAAGCGCAAGCAGATCGGCATCTGGGTTCTCGCCTTCCTGGCCGGGCTGTTCGCGCTGGCCACGCTGCTGAACCGCGAGTACTGGAAAGACGTACACTAAGAGCAGGCATCGGGAGGCAACGACGGTGGACTTGAATCCGACTAGGCGATCCTCGATGACGCTGTACTCCGATCCACGCGACCACCTCAGCCACCGGGTGCGCATGGTGCTGGCGGAAAAGGGCGTCATGGTGGACATCGTCGACGTCAATCCCAGCCGGCTGCCACGGAAGCTCGTAGACTTGAACCCCTACAGTACCGTGCCCACCCTGGCGGATCGGGATCTGGTGCTGTACAATAGCCTAGTTGTCATCGAGTACCTGGACGAGCGCTTCCCGCATCCGCCACTGCTGCCGGTCTACCCGGTGGCACGGGCCCAGAGCCGACTGCTGATGCATCGCATCGAGATGGACTGGAGCGATCATCTAACCCTCCTCATGCGCGGCAAGGGCCGTACCCTGACCCTGGAGAAAGCGCACAAAGCCTTGCGCGAGAGCATCGTCGCGGTGGCGCCGGTATTCGCCGAAAAGCCGTACTTCATGAGCGACGAGTTCACCCTGGTGGACTGCTGCGTCGCGCCGATCCTGTGGCGCCTGGAGCGCTCTGGCATCGATCTGCCGGAGCGCCAGACCCGGCCCATGAATCGCTACATGCAGAGAGTCTTCGCCCGCCAGTCGTTCCGCGACAGCCTCACGGAACTCGAACTCGAAATGCGCGAATGACCTCCATTCGCCCGTACCTGGTCCGTGCGCTGATCGACTGGATCGTCGACAACGACTGTACGCCCTACCTGACCCTCGCCTGCGACATGGCGGGCGTCCAAGCGCCAGTGGAGCTGGCCGTGGACGGCAAGCTGGTGCTGAACGTCTCCGCCACGGCGACGCGCAATCTAGTGGTGAACGAGCGGGTGGTATGCGTCGACTGCCGCTTCCAGGGTCGTCCGGTCCATATCAGTGCGCCGGTAGGGGCCGTGGTGGCGGTGCATGCGCGGGAGAACGGCATGGGCATGGCGTTCGAGGCCGAACCTCCTGCTGGCGAACCGGCGCCGAACGATGCCTCCAAGCCGAACAGCGGGCCGAAGCTGAAGCTGGTGAAGTAGCCTCGGAGTCTCAGAGATAGTCGAACGCCTTTACCACCTTGCCGACGCCGAACACCGTGCGCGCCACTTCCGCAGCAGCGTCGGCCTGGGAGCGCGGCACTACGCCTAGCAGATAGACGATGCCGTTCTCGGTAACTACCTTGATCCGGTTGGCGTCCACATCTTCGCTGGCGGCGAGCCGAGAGAAGACCTTGGTGGTCAGCCAGTTGTCGTTGGCGCGCGTCACGAAATTGGTGCTGCCGATCACCTCGATTTCGTTGTGGACCTTGCGTACCCGGCGCATGTCGGCGGCCACCTGTTCGGCTCGGGCGCGCAGGGCCTCGGACTGCACTTGGCCGGTAAGCAGCACGATGCCGTGGTGGCTCGCCACGTTGATGTGGCTGGCGGCAAGGCGCTCGTCGGCGGCAGCGATCTGCCTTGAGGCTACGAACTCGATCAGCCGATCGTCGATCAGCCGGCCGGGAGTGCGCATGGTGGGATCCTTGCCGGTGATGCTGACGCAGCCAGCGGCGACGGTCGAGACGACCAGAAGGCTAGCAGTCCATTGCTTCAAACGCATTGGGAATCCATTCGCAAGCGAGGCCGCAGTTTCGCCTGGAAGCGGATACCACGTCAAATCGCACCGCGCGGAAGCGATGCTCCGGATGATCGCGACGGTACAGTTCGGCCGTACGCACCAGCCGCGCCTGCTTGGCGGAATCGACGGAGCCGAGCCCGGTGGTCCACGCGCCTTCGCCGCGGTAGCGCACTTCAACGAAGACCAGCGTGTCGCCATCCAGCATCACCAAATCGATCTCGCCGGTGCGGCGCGCATAGTTGCGCACCAGCGTACGCAGGCCCTTGCGCCTGAGCAGCCGCTCGGCCCGGCGTTCGGCCCGGCGCCCGATGCCACCCTTTCGGGTACCGACACGAAGCGGCAGTCGGAACCGGAGCACGGCAGTTCAGTCGTCCGTTTCGAGACCGCCGATCAACGGCACGAGACGCTGGCCAACCACCTGCGCCCACGCCGGTCGACGCCGGATGCGGCCATTCTCGCCCAGGGACAGCATGCCCGTACTGCCGGCGATAGACTCTCCGTGGACGGTCAGCCGGGCAAGCTGGTTGGCGACTCGGAATCCATCCACGCCCAAGGCGAACAGCACCGCGGAGGTGCCTCGGCTGGCCGGGAACATCGCGGTCTCGGTGCGCAGCGAACTAGGATGCAGCCGCCAGGGAATGTCGCATACCCGCACCCCGTCGAGTCTCTGCAAGCCGTCGCGGATCGCCTGAGACGGCACATAGACGGCCAAGTCGTCGGCGAAATGGAAGTCCAGCGCGGGCTTCAGGGACAGCATCTGCTGTCCAGACACCAAGGCCACCACGGCATCCACGTCGTCCCGGCGCCGGGGCACGAACTCCAGTTCAATGCCCAGCAGCCGAGATAGTTCGGCGTGTCGATCGTTGCTGGCCGTGACGCGCAGCACATCGCCGGCAATGGCGGTTACCTCCTCGACGCCGCCCAAGGTGCCGACGCCGGCCACCTCGACGTCATCGAGTTCCGCCTCCAGCCGGGCGCGGGCGCGTACGGACCAAGGTTGCGCGTTGTCGAACAGCACGATGCGTTCGACGCCGCCTGCGGCCAGGGCGACGGCGATAGCCGCGGCCTGGTCCTCGACCGCCACGGCAAGCTGCACAATGCCAGGAACGCTGGGGCTGTGAATGCCGACATCCTCGCTGAGCTGATTCAGCGCCACCACCGGCACCGCTGGCGACAGCGCCACGAGCTCCGCCACCGCCGGCTTCGTCAGCGGCCCCACGATCACGTCGGCACCGCGGCGCATCGCACGCCCGTAGGCTTCGGCTACGGACAGTGCCGCGGTGTCGTAGACGCGCACGGTCTGGCCGTCGGGCTTGGCCTGCAGATAGGCTGCCACGAACCCGTCCCGGATGGCTTCGGCGGCAGCGGCGAGATCGCCGCTCAAGGGAACCAGCAAGGCGATGTCTCGGGGCTGGGGAGCCGGCGGCAGAATACCCGGTGGCGGCAAGCGGGCTGCCGGGTGGCGAGGATGCCTTTGCCGCCACTGCCGCCAGACACGCTCCTGCTCGCCGCTGGTCAGAGCAGCGCTGAAATCCCGGGCCAGCGCCCACCAAGCTCGCAGATCGGCGGTGGACGACGATTGGGCCAGTCCGCCCAGCTCCAGCACCGGCAGCATCGACAGCTGCCGCCAGAGAGACGAGGCCAGTGCCGGCAAGTCCTCGCCGAGGGGGTGTTCGGCAACTGCCATCAGGGCTCTGGAGGCGGCGCCATGATCGCCGGCGCGAGCAAACACCCGGGCCTGAAGACGAGCGGCGATGTACTGCTGCCCGCTGCCAAGCGGTTCCAGCATCGGCGCTAGACGCTCGATCTCGTCGCCGTCGTCCGTGGCGAGCGCCATATCCAAGGCGATGGCTCGGAAGCGGAAGCGCTGAGCGCCGGACAAGGTCGCGGTCAATGCTCCCCCGTCGCCACTCGGCGCTGCTTGCAGCCGTTCGACGATGCGCCCCGCGTCCGCGAACGCGCCGCGGCCATGGAGTTCGACCAGCGCCTCGAGGTAGTAGCTGGCTTGGGTGGCGGTCGATTGCGCGGACTGCGCCTGCTCGATGGCTCGCTGCGCGGCATCTGCTACCGCTACCGGTGCCGCGATCGGCGGCTCCTCGGGTGTGCTTTCGCATCCGGCAACTGCCAAAATCCACACCGCCAACGCGATCGCCCAGCCAGCGCCTCGCCCAGGGCAGGCGGACGAACGGCGCGGAGTATCGATGGCGCACTGCGCCGTGCCAAGGAGAGAGCTACTCATGGCGACTTGCGATTCACTTCCAGCGAGGGGCGTCCCCTCTCCTGCGCCAGGGCGGTTGTACATGGTGGCAACGCCCATCGGCAACTTGGCGGACATCACCCAGCGGGCGGCGGACATCCTCAAATCGGTGCCGATCGTCGCCTGCGAGGATACCAGACGCAGCCGGGTGCTGTTGGCGCACATCGGCGCCGCACCGGATCGGCTGCTGGCGCTGCACGATCACAACGAAGCGGCGGCCAGCGCCGATCTCGTCGAGCGTCTGCGCACTGGCACAGACATCGCTCTGATCTCCGATGCCGGCACCCCGCTGGTATCCGACCCCGGCTTCGAGTTGGTGTGCCTGGCGTGGAGCGCCGGCATCGTCGTGACGCCGGTACCAGGCGCCTGCGCTGTCACTGCCGCCATTGCCGCAGCGCCTATTCCCGTCAACCGCTTCCGCTTCGAGGGATTCCTGCCGGCCAAGGTATCGCCCCGCCGCAGAACCCTGGCACGGCTGTTGGCATCCGACATCGCCGTGGTGTTCTTCGAGGCGCCGCACCGGATGCGCCACGCCTTGGCCGATCTCGCCGATCTCGGCGCCCGGTCGCGGCCGCTGCTGGTCTGCCGGGAACTCACCAAACGCTACGAGACCCTCCGCTTCGCCACCGTGGGCGAACTGCTCGACAGCGGCATGGTGCTGGATCGTGGCGAGCTGGTGTGCGTTCTGGCACCTGCGCCGACAGCCGCGACCGCGGACGCGCCAGCGACCTCGGACGCGGTGGTGGACGCCCTGGCCGCAGAGCTTCCGGCCGCTCAGGCGGCGCGGCTGGCAGCGAAGATCACCAAGCGCCCCCGCAGCGAACTCTATCGACGGGCGCTTTCCATCCAGGCCGCCAAAGAGTAGGCTTGCGGGCGAGTCGGTCAAGCAGTCGCGCGTACACTGGCGCCTGCAGGCGCAAAGGCGTACGGGAGGAAAGTCCGGGCTCCACAGGACAGGGTGCCAGGTAATTCCTGGGGGGCGCGAGCCTACGGTCGGTGCAACAGAAAGCAAACCGCCAGCCCGCACGACGGCCAAGGGTCGTCAGCAGGTCGGCAAGGGTGAAAGGGTGCGGTAAGAGCGCACCGCAGGATAGGCAACAATCCTGGCTAGGCATCCCCGCCCGGAGCAAGGCCAAATAGGGAACCTATGGCGTGGTCCGCGCCGGTTCCGGGTAGGCCGCAAGAGGCGATTCGGCGACGGTCGCCCCAGATGAATGGCTGCTCAAGACAGAACCCGGCTTATCGACCGTCTCGTTCGCGTCCGAGCCTTCGGAGAGCCGCTATCGGCACCGAAGGCGTTGGGCGAGTTCGCCAGTACAGCCAGCAGCAGGGAAGCCGTGCCCCGCCAGTCGCAGAAGTTCGTCGTCCGAATGCCTCGGGATCTCCATGAGCGAATCGCCGAGGCCGCCCGTCGCTATCGGCGCAGCATGAACTCGGAGATCGTCGCCCGCCTTGAGCATTCGCTGCGCGGCATTCCCGACGACGCCAGCGAATCCCAGGTGGAGCCGGCGTTCTTCCCGCAAATCGAAACCACCTTCCGGCGCGACCTCTCCGACCAGGAAGACACCCTGATCCGCATGTTCCGCCGCCTGTCCGCCCGTCAGCGCGAGGCGCTGATCGACCTGCTGACGGGATGAGCGACTGCAACGGCCATCTACCGCTCTGCGCGTCCCACGTCCCATAGGATGCCGACGAGCGCATCCTGCCGAGGGAAATTAGATGAAATCAATGTTGCCATGCACTGCCTGGATGCGTAGAATCCGCCGTCCGTTTTTGAGGGATGTCCTGTCTTCCCGTGCCTGCGGTGCGCCGACGGCGATGAAAACAACGGGTTGACGGCATTCGAGATGCTCCTGGAGATCCTGGAAAGGCAATGGCTCGGAACCAGCGCATACGCATACGCCTGAAGGCATTCGATCATCGGTTGATCGACGTGTCGACGGCGGAGATCGTCGATACGGCAAAGCGTACAGGTGCGCAGGTGCGCGGGCCGATCCCGCTGCCGACGCGAAAGGAGCGTTACACGGTACTGATCTCGCCCTTCGTGCATAAGGACGCGCGCGACCAGTACGAGATTCGCACCCACAAGAGGCTGCTCGACATCGTCGAACCCACCGAGAAGACCGTGGATGCGCTGATGAAGCTGGACCTCGCTGCCGGCGTGGATGTGCAGATCAGCTTGAACTAGATACCGACGAGCGATACGGCAATATGGAACGCCGCATGGGGCGCAGTGACCGCGCCCTGTTGCGACTTGCAAGGGAAGATTGAGAGAACAGACATGGCCATCGGGGTCATCGGTACCAAGAGCGGCATGACGCGGGTGTTCACGGAGGCGGGCGAGTCCATCCCCGTGACCGTGATCGTCGCCGAGCCGAACCGCGTGACGCAGGTGAAGACACAAGCCAGCGATGGCTACAACGCCGTGCAGGTCACCACCGGCATCGTCAAGTCGAACCGCGTCACCCGGCCCATGGCAGGACACTTCGCCAAGGCGAAAACCAGCGCGGGTCGCGGCGTGTGGGAGTTTCGCCTAGCCGACGCCCCGGCAGAGGAATTGAGGCCAGGCACCGAGATCGGCGTCGCCCAGTTCGAGAAGGGGCAAGTGGTAGATGTGGCCGGGATATCCAAGGGCAAGGGTTACGCTGGCACCATCAAGCGTTGGAAATTCCGCAGCCAGGATGCCACCCACGGCAACTCCATTTCCCACCGCGCCCCCGGCTCCATCGGCCAATGCCAAACTCCCGGTCGCGTATTCAAAGGCAAGAAGATGGCCGGCCACATGGGCGATCGACGAGTCACTGTTCAGAATCTCACCATCGTCGGCATCCTCCCCGAACAGAACCTCATCCTTATCAAAGGCGCCGTGCCCGGCGCACCGGGCGCGGATGTCTGCGTACGGCCGGCGGTGAAGGCGTCGGGAGGCGCGGGATGAGCATTTCGGTCCCCTCGACAGACGGCGGCAGCGTGGAAGTCTCGGCTGCCGCCTTCGGCCTGGAGTTCAACGAGACCCTGGTGCATCAGGCGGTAGTAGCCTACCTAGCTGGTGGACGGCAGGGCACCAAGGCGCAGAAGTCGCGTGCCGACGTGCGCGGCGGCGGACGCAAGCCCTGGCGTCAGAAGCGCACTGGACGGGCCCGCGCCGGCTCCATCCGCAGCCCGCTGTGGCGGGGTGGCGGACGCACGTTCGCGCCCCGGCCGGCGGATCATTCCCAGAAACTGAACCGGAAGATGTACCGAGGCGCCATTCGCTGTATCTTTTCCGAACTGATCCGCCAAGACCGCCTCCTCGCCCTCCCCGCCCTCTCCCTCAAAGCCCCCAAGACCAAGATTCTCGCCGCGAAACTGCAGGAACTCGGCGTACTGCCAAAAAAGCGCACCCCCGCCAGCATTCTCGTCATCACCACAGCCGCGGATCGCAACCTGCAATTGGCAGTACGCAACCTGCCCGACGTGGATGTGCATACCGTCGGCGCCCTCGACCCGGTGAGCCTGATCGGCCGCCGCAAGGTGCTGGCCACGGTGGAGGCGCTGAAGCGCATCGAGGAGCGGCTGGCATGAACAAGAGCCCTCAGCCGGGGAGCGCGAGGGGGAACCCCTCGCTAGCGAAAACCGAGCGCCTCTACACCGTGCTGTTGGAGCCCCATATCACCGAGAAGGCGTCCAATCTGGGCGATTGGAGCAACCACTACACGTTCAAGGTGGCTAAGGACGCCACTAAGCGCGAGATCCGCACCGCGGTGGAGATGCTGTTCAGCGTCAAGGTGCATAGCGTCACCACCTTGAACATGAAGGGCAAGGTGAAACGCAACTTCCGCGGCGTCACCTCGCGCAAGAAAAGCTGGAAAAAAGCCTATGTCCGACTCGCCGAGGGCGAGAACCTGGACTATACAGCGGTGGACAGGTAGGACACGGGCAATGCCAGCAGTTAGAACCAAGCCCACCTCGCCCGGACGCCGCTTCGTCGTCAAGGTAGTGGATCCCGCACTGCACAAGGGTACCCCGTACAAGCCGCTGCTAGAAAAGCAGAGCGGCACCGGCGGGCGCAATGGCGCTGGTCGCATCACTACCCGGCACCGAGGCGGCGGCCACAAGCAGCACTACCGCAAGATCGATTTTCGCCGCGACAAGGACGGCATCAGGGCGACGGTGACCCGCCTGGAGTACGATCCCAACCGCACGGCCCACATCGCGCTGCTCAAGTACGCCGACGGCGAATATCGCTACATCGTCGCACCACGGGGCGTTCAGCCCGAGGACGAACTAATGTCCGGTTCCACCGCGCCTATTCGCCCAGGCAACGCCATGCCCTTGCGCAACGTGCCAGTGGGCATCGTCGTCCACTGCGTAGAGCTGAAGCCCGGCAAGGGAGCCCAGTTGGCGCGCAGTGCTGGCGCGTCCTGCCAACTGGTGGCCCGGGAAGGTCGCTACGCCACGCTGCGGCTTCGCTCCGGCGAAATGCGCCGGGTGCCCGTCGAATGCCGCGCCACGTTGGGCGAGGTCGGCAACAGCGAGCACAGCCTGCGCTCGCTGGGCAAGGCCGGCGCCAAGCGCTGGCGTGGCGTGCGGCCGACGGTGCGAGGCGTGGCCATGAACCCGGTGGACCATCCCCATGGCGGCGGCGAAGGCAAGTCCTCGGGCGGCCGCCATCCGGTGTCGCCGAAGGGCCTGCCCACCAAGGGCCTCAAGACACGCAAGAACAAGCGCACGGACAAGCTCATCGTGCGCCGTCGCGGCGCCAGGAGATAGAGAACCGTGCCGAGATCGCTACGCAAAGGCCCCTTCGTGGATCTGCATCTGATGCGCAAGGTGAACGAGGCTGCGGCCAAGGGCGACCGCCGCCCCATCCGCACTTGGTCGCGCCGATCCATGATCGTGCCGGAAATGGTGGGGCTGACTATCGCCGTATACAACGGCCGCCAGCACGTGCCGGTATTCGTTTCCGAAGACATGGTAGGGCACAAGCTCGGCGAGTTCGCGCCTACCCGCACCTACCGGGGGCACAGCGCCGATCGCAAGGCGCGGCGCTGACAACGCGATTCAGGTTGAGAGTCGAGGGGTCGATAAAAGGAACCACCATGAAAGTGAGCGCAACGGCGAAGCGACTGCACATCTCGCCCCGCAAGATTCGCTTGGTGACGGATCAGGTGCGCGGCAAGCCGGTGGCCGATGCCCTGGACATCCTGAACTTCAGCACCGGCAAGGGCGCACCGCTGGTGCGCAAGGTGCTCGATTCCGCCATCGCCAACGCGGAGAACAACGAAGGCGCCGATGTGGACGAACTGGTCGTTGCGGCAGCCTACGTGGACGAGGGTCTCACCACCAAGCGCGTCCGCCCGCGTGCCCGAGGCAGGGCGGATCGCATCTTCAAGCGCACCAGCCACGTCACCGTGACGGTGAGCGACGAAGCGAACGCAAGGAGCTAGCCGATGGGTCAGAAAGTCAGTCCGACGGGCCTGCGGCTCGGCATCGTCAAGAACCATTCCTCGGTCTGGTACGCCAACAAGAAGGACTACCCCCGCTACCTGCTGAACGACCTGGAAGTGCGCGAGCACATCCATCGCCAGCTAGCCCAGGCGTCGGTAAGCCGCATCGACATCGAGCGGCCGGCGCAGACGGCGCGCATCACCATCCACACCTCCAGACCCGGCATCGTCATTGGCAAGAAGGGCGAGGACGTCGACCGGCTGCGCCTGGCACTGGCGACGAAGATGGGCGTACCGGTGCATATCAACGTCGAGGAAATCCGCAAGCCGGAGACGGACGCGCTGCTGGTGGCTCAGAATGTCGCCCAGCAGCTCGAACGCCGGGTACGCCACCAGCGGGCCATGCGGCGGGTGATGCAGAACGCCATGCGCCTCGGTGCCGAGGGCATCAAGGTGCGCGTCGCCGGCCGCCTCAACGGCGCGGAGATCGCCCGCTCGGAAACCTACGCCGAAGGCCGCGTACCCCTGCACACTCTGCGCGCCGACATCGACTACGCCACCGCCCAAGCGAAGACCAACTACGGCATCGTCGGCGTCAAAGTGTGGATCTTCAAGGGCGAAATCCTCGCCCCCGAAGAAGAAAGCAATCCGACGTAAGCGCGAGTCGCGAACATGCTACAGCCTAAGAGAACCAAGTTCCGCAAGCAGCAGAAAGGGCGCAACCGCGGCTTGGCGACGCGGGGCAACCGAGTGAGCTTCGGCGAGTTCGGCTTGAAAGCCGTCGGTCGCGGCCGCTTGACGGCTCGCCAGATCGAATCCGCGCGACGGGCGATGACCCGCCATGTCCGACGCGGCGGCAAGGTGTGGATCCGCATCTTTCCGGACAAGCCCATCACCAAGAAGCCGTTGGAAGTCCGGCAGGGCAAGGGCAAGGGCAGCGTCGAATACTGGGTGGCGCAGATTCAGCCCGGGCGAGTGCTCTACGAGATGGAAGGCGTCGCCGAGGATGTGGCCCGCCAAGCCCTGGCCTTGGCCGCCGCCAAGCTGCCGTTTCCGACGGTGTTCGTGAAGCGGTCGCTGGTCTGACGCTGGTCTGAGTAGAAGCGAGACATGAAAGCGGCCGAGTTCAAGGAACTGAGAGAAAAAAACGTGGACGAGTTGAACGAGGAACTCATTCGCCTGCGCAAGGAGCAGTTCGCCATGCGCATGCAGCGCGCCAGCGAGCAACTGCCGCAGACGCATCTCATCACCGACACGCGGCGCGACATCGCCCGCGTGAAGACGCTGATCCGGGAGAAAAGCGGTGGCTGACGAGCAAGTACGCGACGACGCGGCAAGCCCGCCGCCGGATGCCGGGGCGGCGGCCGATACGCCGGCAACGACAGGGCAGCAGCCGGCCTTGGAAACCGCATCTGCGGCAACGCCGCAGTCGGCTGACGCAGCGGCGGCACCCCACCGAGCAGAGACCAAACCGACGACACCGAGCGACACGGCAATGCCGCCAGCCAACGCGCCGGCTGGTGCGACGGCACAGAGCGATACGGCGACATCGAGCGCTGCCGGGGAAGACGCCGAGCAGGCGTTGGCAGGCGAGCTGCCAGCCCCTGTCCTGGAGACGCCGGCACCGCAGCCAGCGCCTGCCGCTGCCGCCCGCTCCTCGCGCACCATGACTGGCGTGGTGGCGTCGAACAAGGCGGACAAGACCATCACCGTGCATATCGAGCGGCGCGTCAAGCATCCGGTATACGGCAAGTTCATCCGCAGCTCGACCCGCCTTGCGGCCCACGATGAACACAACAACTGCCGCGAAGGCGACGTCGTCACCATCGTGGAGACGCGCCCTATCTCGAAGACCAAGTCCTGGACGCTGGAGCGGATCGTCGCCCGGGCGGGCACTTGACCGCGGGGAGCAACCAATGATTCAGACGGAAACCATGCTCGACATCGCCGACAACAGCGGTGCCCGGCGGGTCCAGTGCATCAAGGTGCTCGGCGGTTCCCATCGCCGCTACGCTGGCATCGGCGACGTGGTGAAAGTGACGGTGAAGGAGGCCATCCCGCGCGGCCGGGTGCGCAAGGGCCAGGTGATGAACGCAGTGGTGGTGCGCACCAAGCGCGGCGTACGCCGAGCGGACGGCTCGCTGATCCGCTTCGATCAGAATGCCGCGGTGCTGCTGACCGCCGGTCTGCAACCGGTCGGTACGCGCATCTTCGGCCCGGTGACCCGGGAACTGCGTACCGAGAACTTCATGCGCATCATTTCCCTAGCGCCAGAAGTGCTCTAGGCGACGGTCGGCACGGACACGAAGCCAGGGTACGGTTTGCACCAAACATGCGAAAGATACGAACAGAAGACGAGGTCATCGTGATCGCCGGACGCGACAAAGGACGGCGCGGCACCGTGGAGCGCATGGCCTCCCGGGATCGGGTGGTGGTCTCCGGCATCAACATGGTGAAGCGGCATACCCGCCCGAACCCGCAGCTCAACGAGCCGGGGGGCATCAAGGATATCGAAGCGCCCATCGCCATCTCCAACGTGGCGCTGTTCAATCCGGAAACCGGCAAGGCCGACCGAGTAGGCATCCGCGCCGAGAACGGCAAGCGCGTACGCTACTTCAAATCCACCGATACCCTCGTGGACGAATGACCGTGTCGAACCTGCGGCAAAGATACCTGGACGAAGTTCGCCCGGCGCTGATGGAGCAGTTCCACTACCGCTCCGTGATGGCGGTGCCGCGCATCGACAAGGTGACGCTGAACATGGGCGTCGGCGACGCCGTGGGCGACCGCAAGACCATGGACAGCGCCGTGCAGGATCTGACGTTGATCTCCGGACAGCAGCCAGTGGTCACCAAGGCGCGCAAGTCCGAGGCCGGGTTCAAGATCCGCGAGGGCTTTCCCATCGGCTGCAAGGTCACTCTGCGGCGTGAAAGGATGTACGAGTTCATCGAGCGGCTGATCGGCATCGCCATCCCCCGAATGCGCGACTTCCGCGGTCTCAACCCTCGCTCCTTTGACGGCCGCGGCAACTTCTCCATGGGCATCGCCGAACAGATGAACTTCCCGGAAATCGATTACGACCGCATCGACAAGATCCGCGGTTTGGACATCACCGTCACCACTACCGCGAACACCAACGAAGAAGCCTTGGCGCTGCTGCGCGCCTTCAACTTTCCGTTCAGGAACTAGGCAGGAAAAGAGTAGCAACGAATGGCAAAAAAATCCGTCATCGAACGCGAAAAGAAGCGCGAGAAGATCGTCGCCAAGTACGCGTCGAAGCGCCAAGCGCTGAAGAAAATCGTCGCCGACCGGAGCGCCTCCGACGACGAGCGCTGGCAGGCGCAGCTACAGCTGCAGCAGCTGCCGCGCAACGCATCTCCGGTACGCTTGCGGCGTCGCTGCGGACAGACCGGCCGGCCTCGGGGCGTGTACCGAAAGTTCGGCTTGGGCCGCAACAAGCTGCGCGAGGCGGCCATGCGCGGCGACGTGCCCGGCCTAGTCAAGTCGAGCTGGTGAACGCGATCCGCTTCGCCGATTCGAGGGAGTAGCGAGGAGAACACATGAGCATGCAGGATCCCATCGCCGACCTGTTGACGAGGATCAGGAATGCCCAGCAGGCGCATCGTCCTTCGGTGTCGGGGCCGAGCTCCAAGCTGAAGACGGCCATCTGCCAAGTGCTGCAGGATGAAGGCTACATCGACGGCTTCCATGTGAGCGGCGGCACCAAGCCGGAACTGACCATCTCCCTGCGCTACTACGAAGGCGAAACGGTGATCGAGGAGCTGCGCCGGGTCAGCCGCCCGGGCCTGCGCATCTACAAGTCCCACGGCGAACTGCCGGAAATTCGCGGCGGCTTGGGAGTCGCCGTGGTAAGTACCAACCTCGGCGTCATGACCGATCGCGCCGCTCGCCGCGCCGGCATCGGGGGCGAAGTGCTGTGTACGGTGTTCTGAGGCCGGATCGAGCGCTGGTCGAAAGTCGGATTGGAATGGAGGTCGATAGCCGTGTCACGAATCGCCAACACCCCTGTACGCATCCCCGCTGGCGTGGAGGTGCAGCTCGCTCCCGGCAGAATCGCCGTGAAAGGCACCAAGGGCGCACTCTCCCTTGCCGTTTCGGAACAGGTGGAAGTGAAGCAGCGCAGCGCTACGCTGTCCTTCGCCCCTCGCTCCGGAGCACGTTCCGCCCGAGCCCTGGCCGGCACCACCCGAGCGCTGGTAAGCAACATGGTGATCGGCGTCTCCGAAGGATTCGAGAGGAAGCTCGAACTCCAGGGGGTCGGCTATCGGGCCCAGGCCCAGGGACGCCGGCTGAACCTGCAACTCGGCTTCTCGCATCCTATCGACTACCCGCTGCCCGACGGCATTGAAGTGCAGACCGCCTCGCAGACTGAGATCGTGGTGCGCGGTGTCGACAAACAGCTCGTCGGCCAAGTATCCGCGGAAATCCGCGGCTTCCGGCCGCCAGAGCCGTACAAGGGCAAGGGTGTGCGCTACGCCGGCGAACGCGTACGGCGCAAGGAAGGAAAGAAGAAGTAGCGGGTGAAGCAGCGAAAGAAATAAGAGATAATGGACAAGCAGCTCGACAAGAAGGCCAGCCGACTACGGCGGGCGAAACGGACGCGGATGCGCATTCGCGAGTCTTCGAATGCGGTGCGTTTGACGGTGCATCGGACACCGCGCCACATGTACGCCCAAATCATTCGCGGCGATGGTGTGCAAGACCGGGTTCTCGTCCAGGCGTCGACGCTGGACAAGTCCCTGCGCGACGCCGGCGGCGGCAACATCGCCGCGGCCAGCGCCGTGGGGCGGCTGATCGCCGAGCGCGCTGTGGCCGCCGGCGTGGAAGCCGTGGCCTTCGACCGTTCCGGCTACCGCTATCATGGCCGCGTCAAGGCGCTGGCCGAAGCGGCGCGGGAAGGCGGACTGAAGTTCTGATACCAGGGCCGCAGCAAGCACAGAGCAAGCAAAGAGAGACGGCAGCGAAAGATGGCGTATTCCGAGGAAATCAAAGAAGAGGGTCTGGTTGAGAAACTGGTCCAGATCAACTACGTCGCCAAAGTGGTCAAGGGAGGGCGTCAGCGCGGCGTCACGATACTGGCCGTGGTGGGCGACAAGGAGGGCCGCGTCGGCTTCGGCCGCGGCAAGGCTCGGGAAACGCCGTCGGCCATCCAGAAGGCCATGGAAGCAGCGCGACGCGACATGGTGGACGTGGAGTTGAACGGCACCACCATCTGGTATCCCGTGAAGGACAGCTACGGCGCATCCACCATCTACATGCAGCCAGCCTCGGAAGGCACCGGCATCATCGCTGGCGACAAGATGCGCGCCGTGCTCGAATGCGCCGGCGTCCGCAACGTGTTGGCGAAGTGCTACGGTTCCACCAATCCGGTCAACGTGGTCCATGCGACGTTTCGGGCGCTCACTCGCATGCGCTCGCCGGAGATGGTGGCCGCCAAGCGCGGCAAGACCATAGCCGAGATCGTCGCCTAGCGGCTCGCTGGATGGCTCGCTGGATGAAGAGAAGCAACCCATGACGAAGAGAACGGTCAGGATCAGGCTCGTCAAGTCCCCCTGGGGTCGGCTGCCTCGGCACCGGGCATGTCTCGCCGGCTTGGGGCTGCGACGCATCGGCTCGGCGAGCGAACTGGAGGATACGCCAGCGGTACGCGGAATGATCGACAAGGTAGGCTATCTGTTGGAGGTCGAAGATCCCTCGGACGGCGCGGGCAGCGCGGCCCAAGGGTCCACGGCCTCGCACTTGAGAGAGCAAGGCGAATGAAAGCGCGTTTGAACACCCTCGCCCCGGCGGCGGGCAGTAGAAAGTGCAGAAAGCGCGTCGGGCGCGGCATCGCGGCCGGGGGCGGCAAAACTGCCGGGCGCGGGCACAAGGGCCAGCGCTCGCGCGCCGGCGGCAACGTGCGGCCGGGATTCGAAGGCGGCCAACTGCCGCTGCAGAAGCGGATTCCGACGTTCGGCTTCCGCTCCCGAATCGGCGTGAGGACCGCCGAAGTGCGCACCTCCGAACTAGTCGCGGCCGCAGATGGCGACGGCGTTGTGGATCTAGACGCCCTGAAAGCCGCCAACGTGGTGCGCAAGAACATGGCGCGGGCGAGGGTTTTCCTCTCCGGTACCGTAGACGCCGCTGTGGTCGTCCGTGGACTGGCGGTATCCAAGGGCGCCCGGGCCGCCATCGAACGTGCCGGCGGCCGGGTGCAGGCGGCTGGCGAGAGCGCCCAGGCAGCCGCAGCGGAAACCCCGGAGGCGCAGTAGGCGATGGCTGCCGCGGCACAGACATTGCCAGGCATCCGAGGCAGCGGGCTCGCCGAACTGCGATCGCGGCTGCTGTTCGTGCTGTTCGCGCTGCTGGTGTACCGCATCGGCACACACATTCCCGTGCCCGGCATCAATCCCGACCAGTTGCGCAACCTGTTCGACGCCAATCAGGGCGGGGTGCTGGATCTGTTCAATATGTTCTCCGGCGGCGCACTGGAGCGCATGAGCATTCTGGCGCTGGGAGTCATGCCCTACATCACCTCCAGCATCATCATGAACCTGGTGACCATGATGTACCCGGCGCTCAACCAGTTGCGCAAGGAGGGCCAAGCTGGGCGACGCAAGATCACCCAGTACACTCGCTACGGCACCTTGATCATCGCTCTGATCCAGGGCATGGCGCTTACCGGCACCCTGGCCGCCCAAGGGCTGGCCTTCGTGAGCGGATTCGGCTTCTATTTCGTCTCCATGGTCGTCCTGGTAACCGGCGCCTTGTTCATGATGTGGCTCGGCGAGCAGATCACCGAGCGCGGCGTCGGCAACGGCATCTCGCTGCTGATCTTCGCCGGCATCGTGTCGGGATTCCCCGGCGCCGTCGGCCAGTCCTTCGAGGCTGCCCGCCAAGGCGACATCAACATCGTCGCACTGCTGGCGGTGGCCGTCATCGGCGTACTCATCGTCGGCTTCGTGGTGTTCGTCGAGAGCTGCCAGCGCCGCATCACCGTCAACTACGCCAAGCGTCAGCAAGGCCGCGGCGTCTACCAGCCCCAAAGCACGCCGCTGCCGTTCAAGATCAACATGGCTGGCGTCATCCCGGCCATCTTCGCCTCCAGCCTGCTGCTCGCGCCGACATCCATGGCGCAGTGGTTCGGCCAAGCGCCGAACATGTCCTGGTTGCAGGATGTGGCGCTGGTGCTGTCGCCCGGCCAGCCTCTCTACGTCCTGCTATTCGCTGGCGGCATCATTTTCTTCAGCTTCTTCTACACCGCGATCATGATGGATCCCAAGGAAATCGCCGACAATCTCAAGCGCCAAGGGGCCTACATTCCCGGCATCCGCCCGGGCCAGCAGACGGCTTCGTATCTCGACGACGTCATCACCCGGTTGACCTTGTTCGGTTCCATCTACGTCGCCGCGGTATGCCTGCTGCCGGAGTTCATGGTGGTGTTCTTCAATGTCACCATGCAGCTTGGCGGAACGGCGCTGCTGATCGTGGTGGTGGTGTCCATGGACTTCATGTCCCAAGTGCAACAGCACATGATGTCCAGCCAGTACGCCAAGCTGATGGAGAAGTCCAATCTGCGCACCTACGGCCGCGGCGGGCGTCCGTCCACTGGCGGCCGAGGACGGCGACGCTAGGGCGCAGCGGCGAGAAGCAACGGGAGAGGCACGGAAGAAGAAATGAAGGTACGCGCATCGGTAAAGAAGATCTGTCGCCACTGCAAGATCGTGCGACGCAACGGCGTGGTGCGCGTGATCTGCAGCGCCGAACCCCGACATAAGCAGCGGCAGGGCTAAGGGCGCCCGCGGCAACCCGAGGAACCAGGACATGGCACGAATCGCCGGCATCAACATTCCCGACAATAAGCACACGGGCATCGCGCTCACCTACATCTTCGGCGTCGGCAGGACCAGCGCCCGGCAGCTATGCGCCGTCGCCGGGGTGGATCCGAACGTCAAACTCGGAGACTTGAGCGAAGAGCGCCTCGACGCCCTGCGCAACGGCATCGCCCGCATGACCGTCGAAGGCGATCTTCGCCGCGCGGTGCAGCTGAACATCAAACGGCTGATGGACCTCGGCTGCTACCGCGGCCTGCGCCATCGGCGCGGCCTGCCGGTGAACGGACAGCGCACCCAGAACAATGCGCGCACCCGCAAGGGGCCGCGCAAGCCCATCAGAAAGTAGCAGAAAGTAGCAGAAAGCAGCAGAAAGCAGCAGAAAGCAGAGAGTAGCCGCCGGCGCCTTGCGGAAGTCACCCACAGGCAGCCGATAGACAGACGGACAGAACGAGGAACGACGGAAAAAGCAAATGGCCGAGCCAACGCGCAAGAAGGGCAAGCGAGTCGTCATCGAGGGCGTGGCCCATGTGCATGCGTCCTTCAACAACACGATCATCACCATCACGGATCGCCAGGGCAACGCCCTGTGCTGGGCCACCGCTGGCGGTTCGGGCTACCGTGGCTCGCGCAAGAGCACCTCGTTCGCCGCCCAGGTGGCATCGGAGCGGGCCGCCACCAGCGCCATCGAGCAGTACGGCATGAAGAGCGTCGACGTCTTCGTCAAGGGGCCGGGTCTAGGCCGCGAATCCTCCGTACGGGCGATGAACGCCGCCGGCCTCAAAATCAACAGCATCTCGGACGTCACGCCGATTCCGCACAACGGCTGCCGACCTCCGAAACGACGACGGGTGTGAAACCATGGCGAGATATCTGGGACCGAAACTGAAGCTCTCGCGCCGCGAGGGCACCGATCTGTTCCTGAAGAGCGGCGTCCGTCCGCTGGACTCCAAATGTCGTGCCGACGCCATTCCCGGCCAGCACGGTGCCGCCCGGCGGCAGAAACCCAAGGACTACGCCATACAGCTACGCGAAAAGCAGAAAGTGCGCCGCTTCTACGGCGTTCTGGAAAAGCAGTTCCGCAACTACTACAAGACTGCCGATCGGCAGAAGGGTGCCACTGGCGAGAACCTCCTGCTCCTGCTCGAACGACGGCTGGACAACGTGGTCTACCGCATGGGCTACGGCTGTACGCGGGCGGAAAGCCGCCAGCTCGTCTCGCACAAGGCCATTGAAGTCAACGGCATCCTAGTGAACATCCCGTCCTACCAAGTGCGACCCGATGATGCCGTGATCGTGCGCGAGAAAGCTCGGGAACAGCTGCGCATTCGCCAAGCGCTGGATTTGGCCAGCCAGCGCGGTGCCGTCGAATGGGTGGAGGTAGATGGGGACAAGATGAGCGGCGTCTACCGGCGCGACCCGGACCGCAGCGAGTTGCCCCAGGAAATCAACGAGAACCTGATCGTCGAGTTGTATTCGAAGTAGGAGCTTGGCAGCGTCCGCATCCCGGTGCGCTAGGCAAACCCGCAAGTTCATATCGGAGGAACCTGATGCCACAGTCGGCAACCGAATTTCTGACGCCGCGACGCATCGATGTGGACGAAGGCAGCAAAACCGAGACCCGCGCGCTCGTCACCTTGGAGCCCTTGGAGCGCGGCTTCGGCCACACGCTCGGCAACGCCCTGCGGCGCATTCTGCTGTCGTCCATGCCGGGCTACGCCATCACGGAGGTGCAGATCGACGGCGTCGAGCACGAATACGCCCCCATGCAGGGAGTACGGGAAGACGTCATCGACATCCTGCTGAACCTCAAGGGCATCGCCGTGCGCCTGCACGGACGCGACTCGGCCACCATCCGGCTGTCGCGCTCGGGTACCGGCGAGGTGAAGGCCGGCGACTTCCAGCTGACAGCGGATGTCGAGATCGCCAATCCGGACCATGTCGTCTGCACCCTGAACGAGAACGGCCAGATCAACCTCGAAGCCAAGGTAACCCGCGGCCGGGGCTATCAACCCGTGGAGTACACCGGCGAAGAGGAGGAAGAGCGGCACCCCATCGGCATGCTTCGTCTCGACGCCAGCTACAGCCCCATGCGACGGGTGGCGTATTCGGTGGAAAGCGCCCGGGTGGAGCAGCGCACGGACCTCGACAAGCTGATCCTCGACATCGAATCCAACGGCACCATCGACCCGGAACAGGCCATTCGCCGTGCCGCCACCATCCTGCAGCAGCAGCTGGCGGCCTTCGTGGACTTCGACACGGAAGGCGAAACCATCATCGAGGAGAAGGTAGAGAAGGTAGACCCCATCCTGTTGCGGCCTGTGGACGACCTCGAACTCACCGTGCGCTCGGCGAACTGCCTGAAGGCCGAGAACATCTACTACATCGGCGATCTGATCCAGCGCTCCGAGCACGACCTGCTGAAGACGCCGAACCTCGGCAAGAAGTCGTTGACCGAAATCAAGGATGTGCTCGCATCCCGAGGCTTAGGGCTAGGCATGCGCCTGGAAAATTGGCCGCCGCCGAATATACGCGGCATCGTCTCCGGGTAAGCGGGAACGCGGGCTGCTTCGCAGTCCGCATCAACGAACGGGAGCCTAGCAACCATGAGACACAGAAAAAGCGGCCGTCGCCTGAACCGCACCAGCGCCCACCGCAAGGCGATGTTCGCCAACATGACGACGTCGCTGATCGAGCACGAGATCATCAAGACCACGGTGCCCAAGGCAAAGGAACTGCGGCGGGTAGCCGAGCCGCTGATCACTCTCGCCAAAAACGACACCGTCGCCAATCGTCGGCTGGCCTTCAGCCGCTTGCGCAGCAAGACCGCGGTAGGCAAGCTGTTCGCCGAACTCGGCCCCCGCTTCCAGGAGCGCCCGGGCGGCTACACCCGCATCCTCAAGGCCGGCTACCGCGCTGGCGATGCCGCGCCAGTGGCTTACATCGAGCTGGTCGGGCGGGTCATGGAAGAGAACGACGACTTCGACGACGAAGACAACGACTGAGAAAATCGGCAGCACCTGTCGCCATATCCGACCGAACAGTGGTGGCCCCCTCCCTGTACATTGATGCATGCAGGTGGTTCTCATCCTCCCAGGGGACTCTGCCGAACTTCGGCTACGCCGCCGGGCAGCTGCAGCAACCAACAAGCAGTCAGTGGGCCATCAGGAACTGCCACTCGTCTCCAGACCGATGCTGTGGGCGTAGTCGCCCAGAATCCATGACTGCATCGAGGGAATAGGTACCATGTAGCCGGTACCGTCCTGGGTCCGCTGGAGGATGCCGTCGTGGATCAGGGCGTCCACGAGACGTCCGGGGTTGCGCCCCTTCTTGTCCAGCAGACTGTCGTTCCTCAGCAGTTCGTCCGCGACAGCGTACAATCGTCTCCAAGTCATGGGCTCGTTGGCACCAGCCACGGTCCGGATCAGATGCACCAGCGCTTCGTCATGGCGCTCGACTTCGGGTGACAGGCGGTGCCTGTAGTACGCCTTCCGCCTTTCGGCGGCATCTTGGCGAGCGCGATCCAGACTGTCCCGCGTGGCTTCGCCGCCGTCTTCGACCAGGGCGCGGGCCGCCGCCTTCAATCCGACGTGTAGATGCTGGGGAAAGCCGAGGCTGTCTTCCGCAATCGCCTTCGCCCAGTCTTCCAGCACGATGTGCTCGCCCGCCACACGGTAGCGAACGAGCATGCTATCCGCTGCCCGAAACGCGTCGGCGATGGACAGCAGCGGTAAATTGAGGTCCGCTTCGTCCGACAGCCGCGAGATGCCGCAGCGCCGCAGCGCATCCACAGAGTCATTCAGCCCGGCGTACACGGGAAGAATCGGCAGTTCCAAGGTTGCATTGTGCAGCTTCGCCAACGCCTCCGCGTTCTTCGGGCCGGCGTTCTGGATCTCGTCGACGAGAAGGCAGACGGGGCGGCCCTTCGTTCTATCCCCGAAGAGCGTCTCCGCGAGCACATCCAGGGTTCTCTCGACCTTCAACCTCTTCGCCATATCCACCGCAACCGCGCCGAATACGCTGCCGAGCGCCGTCCGCTCGACCGCCTTGCCGAAGGCGTCGGCCACATGGGTCGCGTCCAACAGGTCGTGGACGTCCATCTCCACGGCCACCGGCGAGTGCAGATCGCCCGCCCGGTTGCAGTGCGTCATGGCGAAATGCCGGAGCAGCGCCGTCTTCCCCATGCCCGGACATCCCGTGATCACCACGGTGCGTCCCGAAATGTCGCGTCCGTCGCGCCAGTCGTCGAACAGCCGCCGGCAGCGGACGAGAAGGCGCTTTTCCTCCTGCCGCCGTCCGGCGAAGAAACTCGACAGGCCACGGTCGTCGCTCTGCGAGCAGGCCAGCAGGCCTTCGATGTCTGGAGGGCCGTCCACGACGAGCTTCCGTTCCATCCTTGGCATCATCCGATTGACTGTAGCATGTCGGCGGTTTGTCCGGGTTCTGAACATTTCGGAGCTTCAGGCATGCCAAGGCGCCGAAAGCGGTTTCGACGCACCTTCCGGTACGCCGAGTCCAGGCAGCCTAGTCGCGGATTGGCCGGCAATGAGCCCTAGGGAAGGCCCCGTCGACTCCGGTCGCAACAAGACAGTTTCTTTAAGATCAATAGGTTGCAGCCTTGCCACCTGGATGTCGAAGGTTCAATCAAACCTTCCCCGGCCTCGGATCAAGCTCGTGCCCGCCTCGTCCGGCTGCCCCCTTACAGCAGTGCCGGCCGAGGAAAGGACGAGCCGTCTCGAACCGTTCGATGTTGCGCGTAGCCGGGTCCATCGTCACGCCCACGACATAGGCGCGGCCGCCGAGACCCGCGTGCCTGTCCGCGTAGCCCCTCCGCACGGCCTGCTCCAGGGGATCGCCGCGGCCCTTCATCTTGAACTCGAACACGAACGCGTTGCCGCCGCCTTCGAGCGTCACGTCCGAGCGCCCCAAGGCCGTGCTTTCCTCGAAACTCGACCGGATGCCCGCGCCTATCGCCAAGGCCCGCAAGGCCAGCGCGTACAGGGATTGGTACCGATCCACCGGGGCAAGCTGCTGGTGCGGGAGGCTCGCATAGAGCGTCCGCAGGGTTTCCTCCATCAGTCCCAGTTCCGCGCTCTGCACCGCCGCTTGGAGGTTATCGCCGCACAGGGCCGCCAGATCGGAGTCGCCCAGCGCGTACAGCGTCATCAGCCACCCCATACAGTGGCGCACTTCCTCGTTCGGGTACGCCAAGTAGTAGCCCAGCCGGCCGCTTCTCGTTTCTTTCTTCACGACCGTCAGATTCCTAGTCTGGAACAGGACGGCGGCGGGGTCCATCCGTCCCGCGTCGAAGTCGGACAGCCGATCCCGGGCGATCCAGCGCCCGTCCTGGTCGCCGATGTCCAGCAGGCCGCGTCTTTGCAGGTGTTCGACGAGAAACGTCGGGGTGCCGGTCTCCCACCAGTGGTCGTCGAACTCCCGCGTCTTGAACAGCAGCAGCATATCGTAGGGGTTGTACACCGTTCCGAAGCCCTCCCCGGCCCAGGAGTAGCCGTTGTAGCGGCGCCGGATCGCGTCCCGGTCCAGGTCCGGCAGTTCGGGGGCGAACACCGTGTCCAACTCCTCGTCGGTGAAGCCGCAGACGGCGTTGTAGCGTCCATCCAGGGTCAGGTCCGTGAGCTGGTTGGCGGCGGAGAACAGGCTCGTCCTGGGAAACCGGCTGATGCCGGTCACGAAGCACTTCTCGATGTGCTCGTCCAGGCCCTTAATGGCGCCGAACAGGCTCCGCAGATGGCTCCGGTTGACTTCGGCCGTGACCGGATCGCCCAGCGCGTCCAGGATGGGCTTGTCGTACTCGTCCACCAGCACCACCGCCCGCTCGCCGGTGCGCCGGCGCAGCTCGGCCAGAAGATGCCGCAGCCTTAGGCCCACCGTGTCGTAACGGGGTTCGATGCCGGCTTGGCGGCCGATCTCGTCCAACAATCCCAGGATGTGCAGGCGCACCAGCCCCTCTTCGGCGAAGTTGTCGTCGGCGAAGCCGAGACGAACCACCGGACGATGCCGCGACCAGTCCCAGCGGTCGTGGACGGCCAACCCCTCGAACAGCGGCTCGTTTCCTTGGTACAGCTCCGCCAGCGTGTCCACGAACAGGGTCTTGCCGAACCGTCGCGGGCGCGACAGGAACAGGAACTGGTCGTCCTCGGCGACCTGCAAGGCGTACCAGGTCTTGTCCACGTAGTAGCAGCCGTCCTCGCGCACGCGCTGGAGACTCTGAGTGCCGGTGGGCAGGCGCAGCCTGTCGGCCATGGGGTTCCCCGATCGGTCGGACATGTCGCCATGATTCCGCCGAACCCCGCTCGATTCAAGGTCGGATCGACGACGGACAGGCCGACCGCCAAGGCATCGATCGGCTTTCTGGCACAGCCCTGCTGCAATCAGCCGCAGCCTAGTTGTCCGTCCGCAAGACAGCCGGTCATCCAGTTCACCGCGTCGCCGTCAGCGCATGGCAGAAATGCGCGCCTTCGAATACGAACGGCCGGTCGGTCTCGATCTCGAATCCCGCCTTTTCAAAGCGTCGCGCCAAGCTCGCGATATGGGCATCTTCCAGAGCCGCCGAGATGAGATCACGCATCCGTTGCCTGTACGCCACGGTCTCCGCCGACACGTCGTGCAGCTTGGCGAGCTTCTTCTCCATCGGAACGCCGGCCGTGACGGCCGGATTGAAGGTGGCCATGGAGTGCTGGATGTAGTAGACGATTTGGCCTGGGTCCCGATAGCGGGTGCTGTCGTGGTTGAGAGCCGCCAGGCGCTCGTTGACCGCTGTGCGCAGTGCGATGGCCTCGCTGTCGTTCTTGGGATCTCTACCGCGACGAGCAAGCACATCGAGGCGCTTGTGCAGATCGCGCAATGTTCCATGCAGACCGGATTTCTCGCAGGCGACGATCTGCTGGATGCCGTCTTTGGCTTGACGAACGATGGCCGAGTCGGCGTGGTGAATCATGGCGGCGAAGGTCGATTGCGTCGGTCGCAGTACGCGCACCACTTCGGCCACCGCGGCTTGCGCGTCGGCGTACTCGAAACCGAATTGGCTCATGGCGAGGTGTTGGCTGCCGGTTTCCAGCGTGGTCGCCTCCATCGGCGTGTTGGCCAGGAAACGGATGCGACGCAAATGACGAGCGTACGCCTTGCCCTCGAATGTGCGAACCGGATCGATCTCGGCCGTGTCGATAGCGGTGATCGCATGGTCTCGGCCGAGACGATGGCCGTATTGCGCAGCCAGCAGCGCGACAGCCCCATTGCCGGTGGCAAGATCGACGATGCTGGCGTTCGCGGGCAGCCGCTCGAAGATGCCATGCCAATGATCCCGCACCGGCCCGCTGTAGTTTTCGGCGAAGCGGCCGTGAAAAGTCGTGATGGTGCCCTTGCGCCAGTAGCGGGCCCACTGCGCGGTGGTGAGCCGGTCCGTCATGTGGCGAACCAGAAATTGGCCGCGACGCTTATTCTCGGTGCCGATCCATGGTACGGCTCCACCGCATGTTGGACATAGGAAGGAAAGATCAGCAGGTCGCCCTTCGCGGGTCGGAAACGGAGAGCGTCGAACGAACTTTCTCGCAGCCAACCTCGATTTGCCTCGTCGAGATACATGCTCGCACAGGCGCGTGGATCGTGGAATATCAAGTGTCCCGCCTCGAATTCGTTAATCGGTTCGGTGTCGCCGGGATCGACGCAGTAGACAAGGCTCCAAGATGCCAGCGGATGGTTGTGGTTCTGGAAGTAGCCGCCTTGGCGGGTGATGTGGAACCAGCAATGATTGTGGAAGCGCAGACGGCGCAGGGTGTCGGCGTCGAACCCGTTGGCTGCCCTGACCACGCCCGCCAAGTGGCCGTAGAGGAATTGCTTGAGTTCCTGGGTTACGGGGCTTGGCCAGTCGAGAAAGTCGAAGGTGCTCTCGAATACGCCCGGATGGGCGCGCTGCGGGGAATTGCTCTTGCGCCGGCTATCTTGTTCGTTGGCGAGGATGTAGTCGCGGAGCATGTCGGCGCGGCTGGCGTCCGTGGCGCTCCGGTAGAAGGGCGTCGCCCATAGGAGATTCAACTCGCTCATCGGATTGGCCTAGTTGCGTGGAACATAGAGCATGGGCGCTGCCACACCAAGTCCTATTGAACGTACCTTCTGTAGAACGCATGCTGGTTGCCGAATGAACAGGCCACCTACGTCGTACAACAGCAACGCGTCGCCGCATCAACTCAAGTTCTCGTCAAGGCCCGGCGGTTCGTCGGCAATGTTGCGTATGCCCAGCCCAATTGGGCTGGGGCAGTTCAGAACGAAGCCGGCCACTTCTGGAAATTCTTCTTATGACTACCTGTTATCTGTTGGTCCTGCAACGCAGGGATACTTCCATGATGAAATATGTGCGACAGTCACCAAGCGGATAGACAGGCTGACAAGATGGAATACGTAGGACCGTAGCAACAGTCTACCACCCAGTCCACCAGGGCTAGGTGGTCGTCCACCTCCTCCGCATACGCTTTGCCCACCCACAGTCGGCACCAAGCTGGCTCCAAGCGAGTTCGGCAAGCCGAACGCAAGGAACAAGAACACAAACGCTGGCAGCAGCGACGCGAGTTTGATTTTCTCGATAGGTTCCTCTCATACCAGCCTTTACTTGCTCCAGCAAGTGCTGGGGTGTTTGCGATGACTACTCCGCATAAGCAGGCTCCCCTAGTTCGCTGGGATGCGCTGAATGGCTTGCCTTCGGCGCTCTTGCCACTGTTCTATTCGGGCGGCGCCTCGAGTGGCACCTTACTTGAACTCAGCACCAAGCAGCCACCGCGCCGATGAACTTGACACTATCTCATACGGAGGACAATCGCATTAACCTCTCAATAGTGGCTCAGTTTGAAGAAAGAACCACAAGATGCCGTTAAAGGGTCTCACATCACCTGGATGTAGTGGGTAAAAGTCAAACTGATACACTATCCAAACCATAGGCTCCGGGTGGCAGTACCCGAAGCCTATGGAGGCCGTCTCGCTTAGAACGTGTGCCTGTATCTGATGAACGGAACCCGACCTGCCACCCCGGCGTCGTACAGGTAGTTGGCATCATCGTTCCAACCCAACTCCTTATCCACTTCCGGCGGTTCGTCGGCGATGTTGCGTACGCCCAGCGTGATGTCGCCGCCCCAACGTGTGGAGTACACGCCAGTGATGTCGCTGGTGTGATGGGACTCGTACGCACCATGGTGGCCGATAAAGCGCCAGATGTAGTTCACCGTCAGCGTGTCGCGCTGCCAGCGGACGGTAGCCACGGCGCGGCGGTCCGGGTAAAGCGAATTGTCGATGAGATCCTCCTTCTCGTCCACTGGCGAAGGCGTGATCTCGTAGTCGTCCAGCTTGGTGCCCTCCACGTCAATGCCGAGCACCCCGAAATCGCCGCCCTTGAGTTCGGCCTCGTAATGCAGGCGCAAGTCGATGCCGTTCATCTCACGAACAGCCAAGTTGGCGTATACATTGTCGATGGAAACCAAGCGGCCCGGGTCGCCCGCTTGCGTCGGAGCGCCGCGCCGGACATTGACCCCGGGGGGCAGAGCGTCGCGTTGTTCCAGCAAGAGCACGGTCGACAACGCCAACTGCTCGACCACGTCTTCGATATCGACCTTGAAATGGTCCAAGGAAACGGATAGGCCGGGAAGGGGTTCGACAACGAAACCGACGTTGAACGAATCCGCGGACTCCGCCTGCAGGTCGCGATTGCCGCCGGTATAGTTCTCCACCTGGAACGTGGGGCAGGGATCGGTACCCAACGCCGTGCAGCGGGACGTATCCTGGACGTTGTCGAACGACTGCGAACTCGACTGATACAGCCCGGTCAGGTTCGGCGCCTTGAAGCCCTTGCCCCAGGAGGCCCGGAACACCACCGGGTCCCACGGCTGGTAGCGGGCCGAGATCTGAGGCGAGAACGCGGTGCCGAAATCGTCGTAGTTGTCGTAGCGGCCGGCGATGTTGACCTCCAGCTGCTCCAGCACCGGAATCGACAGTTCGCCGAACGCGGCCCAACGACTTCTGGCGCCAGCGGCGCTGTTGCCGGCGGAGCCCAGAACGTTGCCGGCTTCGCGGAAGCTGTCGTAGTCGTCCATGTAGGTCTCGGACGCGGTCTCCACGCCTACGGCCCAGCCGACCTGGCCGGCGGGCAATTCGGTGGCGAAGCCGTCAAGGGTGACGCCGGCGGCCGTGTACTCGGTGAGAATGTCCCGGTACAAGGTCGCCGCCATGCGTCCTAGGGCGGCAAGGTGGGCCGGGTCCTGGGATAGCGGGTTGGTCAGGTCGTAGTCGCCGAGTTCCGTTTCCAACTCCACTTGGCTTTGCAGGATGTAGGTCTCGCCTTCCTCGGATGCCTGATAGCGGTAGAAGCGAGCATAGGCTTCGTAATTGATCGTACCATCCCGAAGTTCGCCGTTGATGCCTAGCACGTTGTCGAGCTCGTAGCGTTCGGTATCGTCGTCGCGAGGCCCGTGGCCGACGAAGCGGTGGAAGATGTCGAACGGCAACGGGACGCCGTCCGCGTCCTTCGGATAGGAGTCCGCTTCGGTATCGAACGGGTTGTACTGGCTGTCGCCCGGGACGCTGAAGAAGCCGACGGCTGGCGCGTAGCGGCCGAAGCTGGCGATGCGGGTGAAGCGGTTCTCGAAGAACACGTTATGCCCCGGCGTCCACTCGTAGTCCACGTTCAGGAAGGTGCTGATGCGGTCCAGCCCCCCGGTCTGCGCGGAGATGTCGGCGTAGCCGAAGCCGCAGGCGGTGCCGGGCACGCCGAACGGATTCTCGACGACGCCGGCATACACCTCCGTGGGGCAGTCGCCGACGGCGCTGGCCGCGGAGAAGCCGGGCGCGAACGCCGTGTTCCCCCCCCCCGAGACGCCGGTGGTGTGGACGCCGAGGTCCGGCAGCGTGCCGTCGCCGGGATCCTCGACCTTCACCTTGCTGTATTCGCGGTCGCCGTCGAAGATGGGATCGCGGGTGAACCACTCGGCGCTGAACAGCATGCTGGCGCGTTCGCCGCGGGCGCCGAACAGGAGGCCCATATGGTCCGAATCCGCGCCTTCGCGCCGGGGGATATCGGTGCCGATCTCGAACTCCGCGCCCTCGTAGTCGTCGCGCAGGATGACGTTGATGACGCCGCCCAAGGCGTCCGCGCCGTACACTGCGGAGGCGCTGTCGGTAAGGATCTCGACGCGTTCGATGGCGGTGAGCGGGATGGAGTTGAGGTCCACCGCCGCGGAGCCGGTGAACGGATTGCCGGGTACGCGGCGGCCGTTGATGAGCACCGCGGTGCGGTCCGAGCCGAGGCCGCGCAGGTCGACCAAGGCGATTTGCCCGAAGGACGACCCGGAGCGCTCCCGGAACGAGCCGAAGCTGTTGTAGGTGGTGCTGCGCAGCAGGTCGGCGACGTTCTCCATGCCCGTCAGGTCGATCTCTTCGCGGTCGATGATGGTGATGGGGTTGGGCGCATCGGAGACCTCGCGGCGGATGCGAGAGCCGGTGACGACCATCTCTTCAATAGACGCATCCTCCGCCTCAGCGGCCGTCGCCTGCAACGCGGGTAGCGTCGCCAGCGAGCCGGCGGCGGTTAGGGCGCCGATAGCGCTGGCCAAGGGGGTTTTCTTGAACATTGATACTCCTTATGCAGCCCGCCGGGATCTCCGAACGGGCCGGTTTTCACGTTCCGAGCATGTTACCATAATGTTTCAAGCCGCGTTAGATCAAATCGATAGCGCATGGCAGTTTGGCGCATTTGAACCGAAGATGACGAGGACGAGCATGCTTTCCCTTGACTCTGCCGGCACCATCGGTCGGCGCTTGCTGCGGGGCTGCCTGCCGTCGCTGCTGGCGGTCGGGGCAGGCGTTGCGCTGGCAGCGCCGCCAGTGGACCATTTCACGCGCTACCCGGACTACGAACAGGTGCGAATCTCGCCCGCCGGCAAGTACCTCGCCGTCACTACCAAGAAGGACGACTACGAATACCTCACGGTGATCGAGCTGGCTCGAAACAAGGTGGTCCACCGCACCCACTTCGGCAAGCACTGGGACGTGGCCGACTTCCTGTGGGCGACAGACGAACGCTTGCTGGTACAGCCAGCCGCGCGCATCCCCGGGCGCACGGACTTCATGTTCCAGACCGGCGAGATCTACGCGCTGAATGCCGACGGCAGCGATGCCAGCGTGTTGTTCGGACTGGGCGCCGGCCGCGGCCGAATGTCGGAGAAGGCCGGCCGCGCCCGGTCGAAGCGCGCCGCGGCGAACATCCTGCACCTGCTGCCCGCCGACCCCAGGCACGTGCTCATCGGCACCGTCGCGTTCGGCAGCGGCCGCGAGCCGGGCCGGGCCTACCGGTTGAATATCCACACTGGCCAGCTCGGCTTGGCGGCGACCGGTCGCCATCCATTCTCGCAATTCGTCGCCGACCGCGATGGCGAAGTGCGCTTCGACATCGGCGCCACCAACGACAACGTGACCGAAGTCCGCTACCGCCCGTCCGGCGGGGAATTCGCGCTGGTGTCCCGGGGGCGTGTTCATGAAGGCACCTTGGTGCCGCTGGCAGACGCCGGCGAGGGCTGGTTCTACGCTACGGACAACACGGAAACGGCCACCGGCCGACTGATCCGCTGGCACCCCGAAACGGGCCGCAAGGAGGTGCTGTTCCACGCCCCCCGGGTAGACATCGATCAGCCGATCTTCGACGCTGGCCGCGAGCTGGTGGCCGTCGGCTACACGCGACACTATCCCGACTACCACTATGTACTGCCGCAGCACCCGCTGGCGAGAACTCACCGCCGCATCCGTCAAGCCTTCCCGCAGGAGGATGTCCACTTCACCAGCGTTACCGGAGACGGCACCAAGGGCGTGGCGGTAGTCTACGGCGACCGTTTCCCGGCGACCTTCTATTTGGCGGATTTCGAGACCGACCGGCTGGTGGAATTGTTCCAGTCGCGCCCGTGGCTTGCCAAGGAACATCTGCACCCCATGCAGCCGATCGAGCTCACGGCTCGGGATGGATTGACCGTCAGCGGCTACCTGACAACGCCGAGCGGCTGGACGGAAGAGAACCTTCTGCCGCTAATCGTCACCGTGCATGGCGGCCCGCACGGCGTACGAGACTACTGGGGATTCGACAGCGAGGCGCAGCTATTCGCTTCGCGCGGCTACGCCGTGCTGCAGGTCAATTACCGGGGTTCGGGCGGTTACGGCAAGGACTTCCTCCACGCCGGATACGGACGCTGGGGACGCGAGATGCAGGACGACGTGACCGACGCTACGCGTTGGGCGGTGGCGACCGGCATCGCCGACGGCGGCCGGCTATGCATCTACGGCGGCAGCTACGGCGGCTATGCTGCGTTGACCGGCGCGTTCCGCGAACCCGACCTGTACCGCTGCGCGGTGGGCTACGTGGGCGTCTACGACTTGCCGATGATGTTCACCAAGGGGGACATCCCAGGCCGGCGCAGCGGCATCAACTTCCTCAAGGAAGCGGTCGGCGAAGACATAGAGGAACTGCGCGCCCGATCCCCGGTCTTCAACGCCCATCGCATCAAGGCCGCCGTCATGCTGGTGCATGGCGGCCGCGACGAGCGCGTACCCATCGAGCAGGCTCGCAAGCTGCGCCGAGCGTTGAAGGCTGCCGGCAATCCGGTGGAGGTGTGGCATGTGGAGGACATGGAAGGACACGGCTTCGGCAATGAAAACAACCGCCGCCAGATGTACACGGCCATGCTGGACTTCTACGACAAGCACATCGGCCGCGGCACCGACCAGCGCCAGCCCAGGTAGGCTGCGAGACCTTTGAAGCTTGGCGGCTTCCTTGCCAGCGCGGAAGCGCCGGCACCGGGAAGGAACGCTCTGGAATTCCTGACCTGCTGGAGTTCCAGCCGCGTCCGGACCGGGGTTTGGCGCGGCGCATGACGGCCTAAGCGCTGGAACTACGCCGGGATTCGAAGCGCGGAGCATCGTCGCCGCGGACGACCTGCGCCTGCCGGTCTGCCGGCACGGAAGAGCAACAGCCTGCGCACCCGGACGCATGGCCGCGGCAACCGCCTTTAGGGTATCTATAGGCGTCGGAAGCTACCATATATAGTAGCTTGGATCGCCAAGTACATAGTTCCCTCGTGAGGCTGCAACCACAACGCCCCTGCTTGGGATGGCATTGGCACCCCGAGAGCCGCTCGAAGTCGCCGGATGCCAGAAACCGAAACTGGCATCCAGCGGGCGTCCGTGTGAAACTGGCGTCGAGCCAGCGAGGGAGACTCGGGCATCGTGGCGATTCCACTCTATGATGCGAGTGTCAGGCAGCGCCCTGTTCGCCTTCTCCGCTGCCCAACTTCCACTTCCACGCCGCCACTGCCTAGACATCCTGCACATGAAAGGCACCCCCATCGGCCAGCGGGACTTCCCGGACCGGCTGCAAATGCAGATCGGGCAGCCAACCAGGACACTGGCGAGGAAGCCGTGAGTTGCCTGCGGCTGCCGCTCGGCATCCAGACCTTCCGCGAGATGCGGGAGGGCGGCTATTACTATGTGGACAAGACGGGCTACGCCGCGCGGCTGGCGGAGGAGGGCAAGCACTACTTCCTGTCGCGCCCGCGGCGGTTCGGCAAGAGCTTGTTCCTGGACACCTTGAAGGAGTTGTTCGAGGGCCGCCGGGAACTGTTCGAGGGGCTGGCCGCTCACGACCGCTGGGACTGGTCGGCGCGCCATCCCGTCGTTCGCCCGAGCTTCAGCGGCGGCAACTACGGGGAGCGAGGCCACCTGCAGGGCAATGTCATGGACCAGCTGGCCGCCATCGAACGTCGGGAAAAGGCGTCGGCCGAGTTCGCCACGGTGCCTGGACGATTCGCCCACCTGCTGGAGATCCTGCACGAGCGCCATGGGCAGCGAGTGGTGGTGCTCGTGGACGAGTACGACAAGCCGATCCTGGACGCCCTCGACGAACCGGAGACGGCCAAGGCCAACCGCGACTACCTGCGCGGCCTGTACGGCACCATCAAGGACTGCGACGCGGACATCCGCTTCACCTTCCTGACGGGGGTGAGCAAGTTCTCGAAGCTCAACCTGTTCTCGACGCTGAACAACCTCACGGACATTACCCTGGACAAGCGCTACTCGGCGATCTGCGGCTATACCGACGCGGATGTGGACGCGGTGTTCGCTGCGGAACTCGACGGCCTGGACCGAGAGCGCATCCGCGAGTGGTACAACGGCTACCGCTGGCGGGGAGAAGAATCGGTCTACAACCCCTACGACGTGCTGCATCTGTTCCGCACCCGGGAGTTCGGCAACTACTGGTTCGAAAACGGCACGCCGGCATTCCTGCCGCAGATGCTGGCGGAGCGCGGCGTGACGGCGAGGGAGCTGGAAGGCATGCGCGCTACGGAGACGCTGCTGTCCGCGTTCGACGTGGGCGCCGTCGGCACGGAGGCGCTGCTGTTCCAGACCGGCTACCTGACCATCCAGAGCGAGGAGGAACGCCTGGGGCTGCGGCGCTACCACCTGGGCGCCGCAGCCTGAACGGCCTGCTGCTCGACGAGCTGACGCAGAATCCGAGCCTGCGCGTGTCCCAAGGCGACCGCCTGTACGATCTGCTGCTGGCGAACGACTTCGCCGGCGTCGAGCGGCTGTTCAAAGGCATCTTCGCGAGCATTTCGTACGCACTGGATCTGGGCAGGAAGCTCGCCGGCTGCGAGGCGCACTACGCCAGCGTGGTGTACTCGCATGTGCAGGCGTTGGGGCTGGACGCGACGCTGGAAGACAGTTCGAGCAGCGGCCGGGCGGACATGACGGTGCGCTTCAACGCCAACGTGTACCTGTTCGAGTTCAAGGTGGTGGACGCCGAGCCGGAAGGCGCGGCGCTGGCGCAGTTGAAGGACAAGGGCTACGCGGACAAGCACCGGCACCTGGGCCTGCCGATCCACCTGATCGGCGTGGAGTTCAGTCGCGCCGCGCGCAACGTGGCGGCGTTCGAGGTGGAATCGCTGGCACCGGCGCAGTAGCGACTGGCGCGCTCGGCTATCCGACAGCCCAGCGCCTCAGCAAGAACCGTCCGGCGCAGTCGTCGCGTCGTCTTGGGGGCACCCCGGCCGAGGCGCATGCATGGAAGCTCCACCTCGGTCAGCAGGTCCAGCTTGCTCTTGAGCACGACATTGCAACGCGCTGGCTACTTCAGCGGCCAACTCCAACACTGTTCCGAGGCACTCGAGCAAAGGACGCGGCCGTGGGGCCGCCGGCGCATGGTCGACGGCCGCCAAGGCCAGCGTACGGATAACGGGAAGAACTTTTCTTGCCGGCCACCCTCTGGAATCTGAATTTATCCAGTAGAATGATAAAGTTAGATGGCTATAGAAGGAAATGAAAAAAGTGTTGACACCCTCCCTCCCTTAGCATACTCAGCGACCTGCTCGCTACCCGACGGTGGCAGGCAGGAAAGAAAGATCGGGGAGGTGGCCCTGCCGCAGCGCCCGCAATCGTCAACTTGAAAATAGAGGTACCTATGAGGTTGCTCACCACTAATGAAATGCAGGCAGTTGCCGGCGGCCAAGAAGGCTCGGCACCCGGAGACGCCCTTGCAGCAACAACAGAGCAGGCAAAAGAAACCTGTGGCGAAGGCAATGTCGTATCCGTAAAAGTCAAGTTTTACGAAAACGGGAATGTCAAGTCCACATCTTTCTCATGCAAAGAGGAGGAGTCGTGAACCGTTTGTCGTCCTTCTCATGGTTCGTCTTCGCGACTTCCGGAATGCTCTCCACGGTCGGATGTCGCGCAATGCCGGAGAAAAGCGGGGTGGCCAGCAACTACCCCGCTTATCTTCAAGGAATGGCGGAAGAAACCTGCGGCACAGACAATGTCGAATCTGTAAAGGTCGAGTCCTACGACAACGGGATCGTCAAGTCCTTGTCCTTCTCCTGCCGTTAAAGAAGGGAGATATATACAACAGCGACCCAGGTTCTATATATAGTAGTCATGAACTTAAGATACTGCCGTATATAGTATTTAGTACCGTCAAGTATATAGTTCCCTTAAAGAAGGAGCAGAAAGAGTAACGACACCTAGGCGAGCCACCTTCAGTGGCTTGCAGCCCCGATATGGTTTCGGAATTCGGCCCGGCAGCATCGTCATCGTGGTTCGATCGCGTTACCCAGCGAATCAGCGGCGGGGCGCTCGGGAATCTACGGGGAATCTCATCGATCGCATAGCACAGGCGCTCCAAAGAGGAGAGTTCCAACTTGCGTGGGCTGCCTACCGCGAATACTACCGACAGCCTCCCAAAGACGACCACGGCTTGGCGGACTGCCTACTCACGGATGTAGGCGGATATCCACCGATCGGCAGCCTCGGCTTGCTGTTGGGAAAGCTCAAGTCTTCTGCCCTGTTCGTAGAGGCACATTGCACGACGCGTCCCGACGCTTGCGACCATTGGGAACTATACGAATTCAATCCGCTGCCTGACGCTCTCGCACCTGCGCCCCCAACGCTCAAGCTCCCTCTAGGCCCCCGGCCATATCCAGAAAGCCGCGTAATCGGTAATGTGGGTCCCCATATCTCTTTTTCCGCAGGTGCGCATGTCGGGCATGCACTGATCGACACCGGATTCACTTATTCCTTCGCAGCAACCGAGGAGATCTCCCAAGCTGTAGCGCCTCCAAACGCCATATTCGTTCGCGACACTGTAGTCGTCGGTTCCCAGCTACGACGGATTGCGCGTCGCCTGATGGTGCTCTCCCGAATGGATGTCAGTGGGGGGACGTACTATGCCATGCCGGTTATCGTGAGCAAAAAAGAGACGGCACCCAACAAGCCGCCCCATACCATCGATATCGACATCTTCGGCATGGGGTTGCTGTTGCGACATCGATCGGTCTGTTTTTCATGGCGAGAGTCTCTGCTCTACCTTGGCGAGCTGGGCCCTTGCGCGGATGGTGTGCGGCCACTCTCCGCACAACCCACAGGCGAGTTCGTCCTGCTGCTGGAAGCGCGATCCAATGGCAAATCGAAAGGGGATTATAGGGAATAGTCCCAATCTCCCGGCTAAGCATCTGGGTCTTCGACGATAGTTGCCGGGGCCAGCGCGATGCGGGCCAGTTCCTCCGGCGTCGGCATGGTCCCGTCCGCTTTGCGGATCTGGAACGGCTCTTCCAGTTCGGCTTGCGTCGGCTGATAGGTTTTGGGCTTCACTCGCACTTCGCGGCGTTCTGTCGTCATAGCCCTGGTGTCCTTTCACTCGCGCGGTGAGCCGCAATCTCCCTGCGGAGATCGTCGGCGCTGAGGTCATTGTCGTGCTTCACTCTATCGGCCCACGGCCGACCGGGATGCAGGGTATCCCAGCGCGACCGCTTCTGCGTTTCCCTGTTGCCGCCTTGGCCATGGCTCCCGAAGCCAAGCACGACCAGATTCCAGACCGGGCGATGCTCGGTGATCAAGAGCTGTTCGGTGAGGTTGATCCACACCGAATCGAGCACCAGCCAGCGGCATCTGAAATCGTCCAGGTCGAGATTCTCCGCCTCGCGGATGGAATTCGCGTGCTCCTCAAGCCGCTGATGCAGGGGCCGGGCCGTGGTCTGCGTGATGACAGCCTGTCCAACATAGATCGGCTGCTCCCGGTCCATGCCTGCATAGGCCGGGAAGGGACCGCTGTAGTAGATCGCGTAAACGCCCTCACCTTCGAACCGCTCCGGCGGAAGGTCCACCGGGTTCCAGTTTCTGATAGCGCGAGCGGCGTTCCGCCCAAGCTCCCCTACGCTGAGCGGGTTATACCGTCTGTCTTCCACGGCTCACCGTTCACAACTGCGGCCGTTGCGGCAGATGATCCAGAAGCAATGTCGCTTGCGAGCATGGTGCGCGGTCTTCCACTTCGTCGAAACCATGGGGCCGGTCCGCACCTTGATGATGAGGTCGCAGACAGTAAAGCCCGCCTCTTCGGCCATTGCCATGAAGTCACAATGCGCCCACTGCGAGCGGTGGCAGTTCACCATGTCGGTAATCTTCGCCAGCAGCAGGCCCTTGGGCTTCAGGACGCGCTTCGCCTGTTCGAGGAACGGCGGATAGAGGTAGGATAGCTTCCAGCCCTGTTCTTTGCCACAAGCAACGGTGGCGCCGAAATCCTCGTCGAAACGCTTCCGGCTCTTGTCGCGCCCCTGCGGGCCGACATGGGGCGGGTCATAGACCACAATGCCGAAAGAGGCATCCGCGACGCCTTCCATCTTCCGGTTGTCGCCAACGATCATCGGCTTGAATTTCGGGTTGATGTCCATGGAGACGACGCGGCGCGTTGATCCCTTCCAGAAGCGACCGGTGTTGAAGGTCGCGTCCAAGATCGGCTCCGGCTCGATGGACGGGTAGAACCGCAGCATTTCCTCCAGCAGATCGCCATCGCTCCCCTCCCAGATACTGCTGAGAGGGGCGTATCGCGCGGTCTCTTGGGGGCGAGGTTCTGGGGCGAGGTCGGCGGGGCTCTCGTAGAGCCGGGCAAACAGCCCGCTCATCACGACACCAGATCGACATACTGGAGGCGCTCGCCGACAGACTGCTGGGCGACAATCGCCATCTGGTCTTCGGTGTCCGCCTCGCGGATGTTGTGCCGTCCGGAAAACTCGCCGATGTAGCGGTCAAGATGCTTTTCGGAGAAGTGGTGGAAGGTGCCCTGATAGCCCCGCTTGAGCATCGACCAGAACGACTCGATCCCGTTCGTGTGTGCCATGTCGCGGACATACTCGCCAACCGAGTGATTGACCGCTTCATGGTCGTATTCGTCCATGCCGGGATAGGCACCGTGCTCATCGGTGTAGAGCGTCGCGCCGGGTTCCATATTCTCGCGCACGAAGCCCTGTAGTGTCTTCTTGTCGGTCCCTTCGGCTTTGCGGGCCACGACCTTTCCGGTCTCCCGGTCCTTGACGCCAGCGACGACCGCCTTACCGACCGTGCCGCGCCCTTCCATCTTCTCGCGCTTGGCCTTTGGCATATTCTTCCGCTTGCCACCGAAATAGGTCTCATCGGTTTCAGCCGGGCCATGGAACATCGGCGTTTCGCCGCCGCCGAACGCGGCCCGGAGCCGGTGCGCCAGATGCCATGCCGAGGTGTAGGCAATCTCAAGATCGCGGTGCAGCTTCATCGCCGCCACGCCCTTGAGGTTCGTCGCCAGCAAGTAGATGGCGATGGCCCAATCCCGGTAGCCGAGGTTCGACGCCTGCATGACCGTGCCGGTCTTGAGCGAGAACTGCGGCCGCTTCGGGCAGCCCCGGCAGCGGTGCGTCATGGTGCGGTGCTTGATGCCGCACTGGACATTGAACGATCCGCAGTGCGGGCAGAACGGCCCCTGCGGCCAAATCTGCTTTTCGAGCCATGCCCGCGCGGCATCATCGTCGGGGAACATCGTCATCAGCCGCTTGAGGCTGATCCCCTCCCTGTGAGCCTTGCCCGGTGCGTTTCGTGCCATCGCCCCCCCCAATTGGGACTATCCTATGAAAGGTTCGCGGAAGATGCAACCCCTAATTGGGATCATTCGCTATAATCCCCAATCGAAATGGGCAACGGTCGATCCGGCTGCCGGATGCCTAGTTCGAGGCCCGACACACCGGCGACGTGATGTCCCGATTCGACTCCACGGCCCCGATCCGCCAGTTCCTGACGACGGGCGCGTTCGCCATGCTGGTGGATGCGCTGATGGCCGTAGGCGCACTGGCCATGCTGATGGCCTATTCCTGGGACCTGACGCTGGTGGTCTGCGCGTTCCTAGCCGTCTTCGCCGCCCTCAACCTGGGCACCTACCCTGCCCTGCGCAACCTGACGCACGAATCGATCGCTGCCGACGCCAGCGAAAACTCCAGCTTCATCGAAACCATCGAACGGCATCGGGCCGTCAAGCTGCTTGGCGCCGAGTCGCAGCGGGAGGATGGGGTACGCGCTATGTCGAAGCGATCAACGCGGGGGCGCGTCTGGCGCGGTTCCGCATCCATGTCGGCTTCGCCGGCTCGGTCGTCGGCAGCGTGGAAGGCGTGGCGATGCTGCTGTTCGGCGCCGCCAAGGTGATCGACGGCGAGTTCACCCTGGGCATGCTGTTCGCGTTCACGTCCTACAGCGGCATGTTCGCCGGCAGAGTCCATACCCTCGTCGATTCGCTGGTGGGACTGCGCATGCTGCAGCTCCATTGCGAACGGGTGGCGGACATCGGCCTCGAGGAGCGCGAGTCGCCGCCGGATCGGCAAGGCCTCCATCACCAGTTGCGGGGCGCGGTGGAGGTTCGATCCCTGTTGTTCGCCTAGGGCGACGACGCCGTGCTCGACGAGGTGGAGCTCGCGATCGTGCCGGGCGAGTTCATCGCCATCGAGGGCGATTCGGGTACCGGCAAGACCACGTTCGTCAAACTGCTCTGCAAGCTGTTGGCACCTTCGACAGGAGAGATTCTGATCGACGACATCCGGCTCGCCGACCTGGACACGGCCGACTACCGCCGGCAGATTGGCGTGGTGATGCAGGACGACGACCTCTTCTCCGGGTCGCTGCTCGACAACATCGCCGGCGCCGAGGACGGCGTAGATGCGGCCAAAGCGGAAGAGGCGGCCCGGCTCGCCGGCATCCACGACGATATCGCGCGGATGCCGATGCGGTACCTGACGCTGGTCGGCCACAGGGGATCGACGCTGTCCGGCGGCCAGCGGCAGCGGGTGATGATCGCCCGCGCCCTCTACCGATACCGAAAGCCGAAGCTGCTGATCCTCGACGAAGGAACGGCGCACCTGAACGACGCGCTCCAACAGCGCGTACTCGACAACTTGGCGAGGCTGGGGATGACCATCGTCGCCGTCAGCCACGACGCTCGGGTGCTGGAGCGGGCGGATCGGATCATCCGGCTTTAGAGCGTATGCGGCCGGCTACCCGCTCAGCACCTTCTTCAAGAACCGCCCGGTGTGCGACGCCTTCATCTTCGCCACCTGCTCCGGCGTGCCCACGGCCACCACCTCGCCGCCGCCGCCGCCGCCCTCCGGGCCGAGGTCGATGATCCAGTCGGCGGTCTTGATGACGTCCAGGTTGTGCTCGATCACTACCACCGTGTTGCCCTGGTCGCGCAGCCGGTGCAGCACGTCCAATAGCTGCTGGATGTCCTGGAAGTGCAGGCCGGTGGTGGGCTCGTCAAGGATGTAGAGCGTCCGCCCGGTGTCGCGCTTGGAGAGTTCCCGAGACAGCTTCACGCGCTGGGCCTCGCCGCCGGAGAGGGTAGTGGCGCTCTGGCCCAGGCGCACGTAGGAAAGCCCCACGTCCATCAGGGTATCCAGCTTGCGTTTGAGTATCGGCACGGCGTCGAAGAACTCGCCGGCCTCCTCGATGGTCATGTCGAGCACTTCGTGGATGTTGCGGCCCTTGTAGCGCACCTCCAAAGTCTCGCGGTTGTAGCGCTTGCCTTTGCAGACATCGCAGGGTACGTAGATGTCCGGCAGGAAGTGCATCTCCACCTTGATGACGCCGTCGCCTTGGCAGGCTTCGCAGCGCCCGCCCTTGACATTGAAGCTGAAGCGGCCCGGTCGGTAGCCCCGGGCGCGCGCTTCCTGACTCTGGGCGAACAGCTCCCGGATGGGGGTGAACAGGCCGGTGTAGGTGGCGGGGTTGGAGCGCGGCGTACGGCCGATGGGGCTCTGGTCGATGTCCACCACTTTGTCGAGGAGTTCCAATCCCTCCGCCTTCTCGTAGGCTTGCGGCGCGACCGTGGTGGCGCCGTTCAGCGCCCGGGCGGCGATCGGATACAGCGTCTGGTTCACCAGGGTGGACTTGCCGGAGCCGGAAACGCCGGTGACGCAGGTGAGCAGCCCGGCCGGCACCTCCACCGTGACATCCTTCAGGTTGTTGCCGCTGGCGTTCACCAGGCGCAAGGCTCGCTCCTCGTCCCAGAGGGTGCGCGTGGCCGGAATGGCGATGGACTTTCTGCCGGAGAGATACTGCCCGGTGATGGATTCGCGGCACTTCAGCACCGCTTCGAGCGGCCCGTCCACGACGATCTCGCCGCCGTGGACGCCAGCGCCGGGACCGATGTCGACGATGTGGTCCGCGGTGCGGATGGCTTCCTCGTCGTGCTCCACCACCAGCACGGTGTTGCCGAGATCGCGCAAGTGGGTGAGCGTACGCAGCAAGCGGGCGTTGTCGCGCTGATGCAGGCCGATGGAGGGTTCGTCCAGGATGTACATGACGCCCACCAGCCCGGCACCGATCTGACTGGCTAGGCGGATGCGCTGGGCTTCGCCGCCGGAAAGGGTTTCGGCGCTGCGGTCCAGAGTGAGGTAGTTCAGTCCCACGTCCACCAGGAAGCGCAGCCGGGCGCGGATCTCCTTGACGATCTTGTCGGCGATCTTGCCGCGCCGGCCATCCAAGCGCAGCGCCTCGAAGTGGGCCAGGATGGCTTCCACCGAACCGCTGGTGAGGCTCGGCAGGGTCGCGCCGTCGATGTAGACGTGACGGGATTCCTCGCGCAACCGGGAACCGTCGCAGGCCGGGCAGGCCCGCACGGTGAGGTACTTCTGCAAGGCCTCGCGCACACCGCTGGAATCCGTTTCGCGGTAGCGGCGCTCCATATTGGGGATGACGCCCTCGAAGCGGTGGCGGCGGGTCACGGTGTCGCCGCGCTCGTTGACGTAGCTGAAGTCGATGCGCTCGCTGCCGGAGCCGTAGAGAACGGCGTTCTTCTGCTTCTTGCCAAGTCGCTTGAATGGGCGATCTATGTCGAAACCGTAGTGGCGGGCCAGGGACGCGAGCATGTGGAAGTAGTAGAGGTTGCGCCGATCCCAGCCGCGCACCGCGCCTTCCGCCAGAGTGAGACCGGGGTCGGCGACCACCAGGTCCGGGTCGAAGTACTGCTTGACGCCCAAGCCGTCGCATTCCGGGCAGGCGCCGGCGGGGTTGTTGAACGAGAACATGCGCGGTTCCAGCTCGCTGATGCTGTAGCCGCACACCGGACAGGCAAACCGACCGCTGAATGTCAGATCGTCGCGACGGTTCTTCTTGGCGCTGCGTTTGCCGCTGCGGCCGCTTTCCTCGTCAATGAAGCTGACCACCGCGACATCCTCGGCGAGTTGCAGGGCGGTCTCGAAGGACTCCGCCAAGCGCTGCTGGATGTCGCCCCGCACGCGCAACCGGTCCACCACCGCCTCGATGGTGTGCTTCTTGTTCTTGTCGAGGGCGGGCGGATGGTCCAGGTCGGTGACGATGCCATCGATGCGGGCGCGGATGAAGCCGCCTGCCACCAGTTCGGAGAATACGTGCTGGTGCTCGCCCTTGCGCTCGCGAATCACCGGTGCCAGCACCATGATGCGCAAGCCCTCCGGCAGCGCTGTCACCTTGTCCACCATCTGGCTGACGGTCTGCGCATCCAGGGGCTCGCCGTGGGTGGGGCAGCGCGGCTCGCCTACCCGGGCGAACAGCAGCCGCAGGTAGTCGTATATCTCGGTGATGGTGCCGACCGTGGAACGTGGATTGTGGGAAGTGGACTTCTGCTCGATGGAGATCGCCGGCGACAGACCCTCGATGTGGTCCACGTCGGGCTTTTCCATCATGGACAGGAACTGCCGAGCGTAGGCGGACAGCGACTCCACGTAGCGCCGCTGGCCCTCGGCATAGAGGGTATCGAACGCCAGCGACGACTTGCCGGAGCCGGACAGGCCGGTCACCACCACCAGCTTGTCGCGGGGGATGTCGAGGTCGATGTTCTTGAGGTTGTGGGTGCGGGCGCCGCGTACGGCGATCTGGGTGAGCGCGGGAACGGCCAGGGACGGCTGGGCGCCTCGTCGGGCAGCACGGCTTCGGCGCTTGCCGTTGACGGCCGCTTCTGCCAAGCCGCGCTTGTCCTGCTCCGAATCCTTGAGCCCCTTGCGCCTTGCTGCGGCCACGTGGGTCCACATCCTGTGCAACCTGCGTAAACGTCCGACAATACGCGGATGACGGCCAGCAGGCAAGTCGATCGCACGAAGTTCCACAGCAGCCGTGGCCTTCGGACTACGCTCGCTGGTGGCAATCTCCAACACGCTGGCGGGGCGATGTCTCTGGCGTTCCCGGCTCGATCCGCTAGAATCGCTGCTATCGGAACCAAGGAAGGCGGAACGCAGATGGCGAGCGGAGGCATCAACAAAGTCATCATCATCGGCAACCTCGGGCGGGATCCCGAGATGCGCCGCACTCAGAGCCAGCAGGCGGTGGCCAGCTTTTCGGTCGCCACCAGCGAGCGCTGGCAGGACCGCGCCACCAACGAGCCGCGCGAACAGACCGAGTGGCACCGGGTGGTCTGCTTCGCCCGGTTGGCGGAGATCTGCGGCGAGTATCTGCGCAAAGGGTCGAAGGTGTATATCGAAGGACGCCTGCAAACCCGCTCCTGGGAGGGGCAGGACGGCCAGAAGCGCTACACCACCGAGATCGTCGCCCGCGACATGCAGATGCTCGACAGCCGCGGCGACGGTGGCGGTTATGGCGGTGGACCGGAAGGCCCTAGCGGGCCGCCCGACTACGGCGGCGGTGGCGCGGGGGAGCAGTCCCGAAGGCCGCCGGCGGACAACCGCAACCGTTCGGCACCGCCGCCGCCACCCGCAGACGACGCGGACGATTTCGAAGACGACATTCCGTTCTGAATTGGGAGAACAGCGTACGCGCAAGCGCCCGTCTGCTGCTTCTCGTCCCTGGCCGATAGGTCTGGGCATAGGGAACTTGCCGGCGGCCGCCACCCTGCATAGTCAGCATTGGCAGGGTACGCTGCCCGAGCAAAACGACCTGCCCTGCTCGTCCTCGTTCCCGTTTGTCGACGCGGACTCGAAGCAGTCCGTCGCGTCCGCGCTAGCTAGGGACGGCGTCGCGCAGGTTCGGCGGCGGCCAGTCTTCCAAGCGCATGCCCAGCCCCAGGCCTCGGGAAGCGAGCATGTCCTTGATCTCGGTCAACGACTTCATGTCGAGGTTCGGCATCTTCAGCAAATCCTGCTCGGAGCACTGGACGAGATCGCCGATGTAGCAGATTTTCTCGGCCTTCAGGCAGTTCGACGAGCGCACGGCGAGTTCGAGGTCGTCTACCGGCCGCAGCAGGATGGGGTCCTCCTTGTCTGGCACTCGACGCGGCAGGTCCGCTGCGCGGCCTTCCTCCGTGAGCGCCTTGACGCGCAGTTCGGCGCTGCGCAGCGCCTGTTGGCAGGCACGAGCCAGCGCGATGCCGCGCTCGAACGCCGCCAGGGAATCCTCAAGGCTCAGGGAACCTTCCTCCATGCGGCCCACCAGTTCCTCGAGCTCGCCAAGCGATGCCTCGAAGTCGATCGGTTCGTCCACGGCCGGCACCGGGCTAGCGAGGCTGACGCCTCGGCCCCTCGAACACGGTGCCATCCGGCCAGGAAACTCGACTCATCTGTCAGCCTCTTCCCGCGTCATGAAACCAAGCGCATTCGCAGGCCGCGCTTGCCGCGTCGATAGAGAACGACGCATCTTCGACAAGCCGCCAAGTAGCGACCTCCTCGTCGAGCACGACCAGCCCCAAGCGTTCCAGGTTGGCCAACTCGCGACGCACTTCCCAAGCTCCATATGGGGTGCTGTTAGCGCGTAAGCGAGCGGTTACATCGCCGGGCCGAAAGCTAGTCCTCCCGGCAGCCCCCAACGCCGCCGCCGCATCGAACACCATCTTCGTGCGTCGCACTCGTTCGCTCACGGATCGCCCCCAGCCAATCAAGGACGCTTTGTACCAGAAATCGTCGAGTTCGCCTACTGCCGCCATGCGTAGGTAGCGCGTTGGTTTGAAATGGCTCAATTCGTGAATCGTAGGCATAGTGATAGGATCTTTGCGGATTCGCCTTGGAGATCGGAGAGATGGATCACGAGCGGTTTCGGGACTGGTTCTCGCGTGTCGATGAGTTGACGGCGGCGCAGCGCAAGGAGGTGGCGGCGGTGCTGTCGGACCCGCCGGAGGGCGCGGCCTCGTTGGCGGCGATCGAGCTGGGTGTGGATGACGAGCGGCGCTGTCCGCATTGCGGCGCCGGCGGGGCGGTGCCGCGGGGCAAGGCGCGCGGTCTTCGCCGGTTCCGGTGCAAGGACTGCGGGAAGACCTTCGGTGCGCTCACGGGCACGGCGCTGTCGGGTCTGCACCATAAGGAGCGCTGGCTTGCCTTTGGCGCCTCGCTTGCCGAAGGCGAGACGATCAAAGAGGCTGCAGAGCGCTGCGGGATTGCGCCGAGCACGGCGCATCGCTGGCGACACCGCTTTCTGGCGGCGGTGCGCCAGGCGCCGGATCGGCTTGCCGGGATCGTCGAGGCTGACGAGACCTTTCTTCTGGAGAGCCGCAAGGGGGCGCGGAAGCTCGACCGCAAGCCGCGCCGGCGCGGCGGCCAAGCCAAGAAGCGCGGCCTCTCGCGCGAGCAGGTGCCGATTCTGGTCGCCGCCGACCGTGGCGGCGAGACCCTCAGCCACACCCTGCCTGCGCTGAACGCAGACAACGTGAAGGAGGTGCTGGAGCCGGTCCTCGCCCCGGATGCGCTGCTCGTCTCCGACGCCAACCGCTGCTATCCGCCCGTCGCGGCGGCGCTCGACATCCCTCACGAGAGCATCGACGCTTCTGCTGGCGTGCGGGTCCGGGGCGCGCTGCACATCCAGACGGTCAACAGCCGCCACAGCCAGATCAAGGGCTTTCTGCGCAGGCGGCGCGGCATCGCCACCAAGTACCTGGACAGCTGTCCGAGGTGGTTCCATCCCATCGAACTCGGCGATCAGCCATCGCCCAGAGCCTGCCTCGAGGCGGCGATCGCCAGACCGCGCCTACGTTTTGCAAATTGAGCCTTTGAAATTGGATGAACCGTGCTACTACGGCTACCACTACATAGGACATCCGGATAGCGCCCTCACCCTGCATCTTATGGTTGCATGGCGCAGACGACACGGATTCAAGCGGTGTGATTGGGCGGTACAGTCCGCATGAAGCGCGGCCGCGAAACCGGGGTGTCAATCGCTACGGCAAGGTGCTAGACTGTCGCTACTGGTCTCTCAGGAGTGGGTTCCAACGCTGCCAGGGGGCGACAAGGCTTCGACGGCGGCTACGATGCCAAAGGTGCATGCCGAGAGGGTAGTGACTCTCGTTAATCAATCGCTGCAACTTAATATAGTTGCCAACGACGAAAACTACGCACTAGCGGCCGTAGCCTAACGGCGAAAGTTGCTTACCTCGATGAGTCGGTGCCCGTGGCGACGATTCGAGGGCAAAGGCCCACGGGATAGCGGCCACCCTGGCCTCAAGGGCAGTCGCGAAATGAAACGAGGCTCGCTCATACGCGCCCTGACCGTCGGGCCGCCAATGGGCTAGATCAATAGACGGGCCTAAGCATGTAGAGCCGATGACGGAGTACCGACGGACGCGGGTTCGATTCCCGCCGCCTCCACCAATCCTCCGCGCCCTGTGAACGCCCCGACCGAACATCCCTACCGCTACTCGATGGTGGTCGACTGGGTGCCGGCGCACCCGTACCAGGCGGAAACCCTGCTTTTCACCTTGGAGCAGTTCGCCGCCGTCCCGCGCCAATGCATGATCGTGCAGTGTACGGATCGCGTGGCCGAGGATGTGCGCCGCGCATTTCGTCAGGACGGGCATATCGTAGCCAGCTTCTCCCCGTATCTCGATCGCACCTACTGCAACAAGATCGCCCAGCTAGACTACTTTGCGGATGCGAACCGCTCCTCCAGCGCATCAACGGACTACGATATCCAAGGCATCTTTCTCCTCGACTTGGATGTGGCGGTGCTGTCCCCCTTGGACATCCCGGACCCGGAGGTCGTCTGGGGAAAGATCGTCGATGGAGCGAATCCCGGCTTGGCGGTGATCGAACGGCTGTTCGCCGCGGCAGGCATCGAACTGCCGCCCGTCGTGCCCTGCGATTGGGAAGGCAGAGGCGAGACGGTGGCCACCAACTTCAACGGCGGATTCCTGTACATCCCCCATGTGCATCTGCGTCGCTTGCGTGCCGCGTGGCGCAAATGGGCGGAGTTTCTGCATGCCCGCCCCTCCATCTTCGATCATCCGTCGGCGAAGAAGCACCTCGACCAAGTATCGTTCGCCATGGCGCTGGCCTCGGAAGAGATTCCCTACCGGCATCTGCCAACGAACTGGAACTTCCCCTGTCACGAAGATCGCCGCCCGCGTTCGTTCCGGCCCGAGGTGGCCCTGCGTGCGCTCCACTACCACGACCGCCTCAACGAGTTCGGCCTGATCGCGCCGGTCGTGTCGGGCTTTGCCGCCCTGAACACCGCGGTGGAAAGGGTCAACGCAACTCTCGGCCGGCGGCGCGACACGGCCTTCTTCGACGGGTATAGACGCCATCTGGCAAAGGAAGCCGTGCGGCTTGTACCCGTCATGCCTAAGGCGATGTTCTCGCCGGACTTCATCGCCCGCACCTGGATTGGCAACAGGAAGCGGCGGCTGGTTCTGCATGCCGGCACACCCAAGACCGGCACGTCATCCCTGCAGCACCATCTGGGCGCCAATCGGCAACGGCTCGCGGCCAACGGCTACTGGTATCCGCCGCCGTCGGACACGCCGGAGCCGAAGCATCAGCAGATCAACGGCCTGCTCCGACGCGGCGACGAACGTGCCTTCGCCGCCTACGTGGAAGCAGCGCTGCGGGACATGCCGGACCATACACACACGATCCTCTTCACCACCGAAGGCATCTTCAACCACTGGCAGGACTACGCGCCGAGGGCCAAGGGGATGCTGCGCCAGCTAGCCGCGCTGTTCGATTTCGAGCTGTGCGTGTGGTTTCGGCCGCCGGAATACTTCGCGGCGGCACTATATGAGCAGTACGTTCGGAATCCGCAAACGACGGATACGCCGAAAAACGTCTACGGCCGGGACATCGACTTCGCCGGCGCGATGCGCGACAGGTGGTTCCGCCGCCATCTGGACTACCTGGGCTTCTATCACGAGACACGGCATTTATTCGGCGCAAGCCGGGTCAAGGCGTTTCTTTTCGCCAGCGATACGGTTCAAACCTTTGTTGACGAATACGGCATCCGCGGCCTGCCGGCCGGCCGCCGTTGGCGGAATACGACGATGCACAGGCCCGGCATCGACATCATGCGCATCGCCAACCGCTTTCAACTCGGCAGGGAAGATCATCTTCGCATCGAGGGTCTGGTGCGCGAAATCGACGCCGTCATCGGCAACCGGGCGAAACCATTCCGCTTGAATGAAGACGAGCGGGCGCTCGTCGCCCGGTACGGGCAGCGGGGCTGGGAACTCCTGCAACCGGCGCTGACGACGAATGGCAACGCCTTCGCACCACGCCGCCGGGCAGTCCAGAAGAACAAGGTGTTCTGCATCGGCTTCCACAAGACCGGCACCAAGTCCCTCGGCCAGGCGCTGCGAATCCTGGGGTACCGGGTGACTGGGCCGAACGGCGCACGGGAACCCGGCATCGGCAGCCAAGCATTGAGCATGGCACTGGCCCTGGCCACGGAATTCGACGCCTTCAACGACAACCCCTGGCCGCTGCTCTATCAAGAGCTGGACGCCACGTTCCCGGGCAGCCGGTTCATTCTCACCGTGCGCGAGCCGAGCCGTTGGATCGCCAGCGTCGTGGCGTACTTCGGCGACGAAGAGACGCCCATGCGGGAATGGGTGTACGGGCACGGAGCGCCGCGCGGCTTCGAGGCGGACTACCTCGCACGATACAGCCGGCACAGCGAGGAGGCGATGCGCTATTTCGCCGGCCGGGACGATCTCCTGGTGATGGATTTGGAGAACGGCGACGGCTGGGAGAAGCTGTGCGGGTTCCTGGAAGCCTTCGTTCCGGCGACGGAGTTTCCGCATGAGAATCGTAGGGAGGGCTAACTAAGAACTCGCCTACGCTTCTCGCTGGTCAGCTGCCGCGTCAACTCGTCGACTGGTATCCGCCGCTGTTTCGGGCATTATGCCTCGACGGTTTGCCCCCAGCGGGATTCATTGGCCATTTCCAAGACGCGGTGGCTTCGGCTGGGGGCGTGTCCGGCATCGCCGCCGGCGGGGCGACGGAAGGCCCCCGCTCCTGCCCGGAGCGGGGGCCTCGCCCGATCAGGGCGCGACGGAGGCTTACCTCTTTAGGCTTTCTGCCACCGCCTTTGCCGCCGCCTCTGCCGCCGCCCTCTTTACCTTCCTGCTGCCGTCCTCCACGTAGGTGTTGTTCACCAGCACCCCGCCGCTGCGCGTCAGCACCTGCACCGACACCGGCCTGTTGTTCGTCGAGATCACGCTGCACGACAGCCGGCCCGTCCACGCATCGCCGACGACGTTCTGGATGTCCATCTGCCGGAACGTCCTCGTCGACCGGGCGCCGATGGCGTCCGGCACCTTGCCGAAGATGTCCGACCCGTCCTGGCCGTCGCACGCGAAGTAGACTTGGCACGGCGCGGACGCTTCGCACTTCACCCGCACGTTGCTGATGTCGCCGCTCGTCGTCGGCGCGATCGCGTACGCGTCCACCGCATCCGGCGAACCGTCGTACTGCAGAGCGACGTTCTTGGTCTTGGCTGCCGGATTCCGGGACGTGCCGCTGTCGTAGATGATGGACGCCGTCGTCGTGATCGGCCCCGGCCTAAGCACTTGGCCGCCCGGGACCAGGTAAACATCCCGGCCGTCAACCTCGGGCACACTGTCCAGCTTGAACAGGCGCGACGCCATGGAGTCTCTCTTCGTCAAGTCCTCGCCGGTGTCGCTCTGCGCGTCCCCGTCCAGGTTGTAGAACAGACTGTCCTCGTCGCGCAGGTTGCCCGACACCTCGATTTTCAGATAGCCGGCACCGTCGGCGTTCTTGCCCTCGATGGCGAACGGCGAACCGTCCGACTGCCAGAGGGTACTATCCACACGCACCGACACCGACGCCAGCTTCAGCTTCGAGACCGGCTTGCGGGTATCCGAATTGATCAGTTCCGTCCGCTTCTCGACGTTGACGTTGCCGGTGTCGCCATCGTCCACGTTCAGCGTCACGGCCCAATGCGATTTGTAGCCCTCTTGGCTCCCCGCCTGCGACGGCAGAATCACGCGCGCCTCGGACATATTAGCCGTCTTGGCGTCATCCAACGCGTCGAACTCGTATACCGGGAAGCTGCCGCCGCCCGAGTTCGACGACACGGGGTCCACTTCAACGAAGACCCGGACGCCCGTGTCCGAATAGGCGTTCGCCAGGCGCGCCGTCGCATCAGACACCGGTGGAAGCGTGAACTCTATCACGTCTCCCACGGCCAGCCCTTCGGGGCCGGCCTCCACCTTGAACGTCACTTCCGAGTCGCCCTTGGCACCGTCGCTGACGACTTCCCTATCGATCGTGTTCTTGGTCGACGTGGCCACGCCCAGGTTCGAGGTCCTCACCCGCTGGCCGAACTTCGCGCCGTCCAGGGTGAACGTGATCTCGGCCTTCTGGCCCGATTCGATTTTGGCTTCGGTGACCTTCAGCGTCACCTTGGGTTCATTGCCTTCGCTGTAGTCCAGGTCGCCGGAACCCGGACCGAACACCTCCAAGGCGTAGCGGGGCTGATTATCGACTCCCATCTCGAGTTGCTGTGCGCTCGCCGTCCACGAGCCTCCGGCTGCGGCCGCCAACAGAACGGCCATCCCAGCCGCTTTCGTTTCGCATCTGGTCATGAGTCCTTCTCTCCGAGTAATCACCTTTCCACTCCCGTCCCCTGGAAGCCGCTTCGGCACCGGTCGGGACGGAACTCATCCTACACCCATCCATCCCCCGCGCAACAACTTTTTCAAACTTTTTCGTGCCGGCGGAAAGGCGGGCTTCGCCGGGGGGCGTGTCCGGCATCGCCGCCGGCGGGGCGACGGAAGGCCCCCGCTCCTGCCCGGAGCGGGGGCCTCGCCCGATCAGGGCGCGACGGAGGCTTACCTCTTTAGGCTTTCTGCCACCGCCTTTGCCGCCGCCTCTGCCGCCGCCCTCTTTACCTTCCTGCTGCCGTCCTCCACGTAGGTGTTGTTCACCAGCACCCCGCCGCTGCGCGTCAGCACCTGCACCGACACCGGCCTGTTGTTCGTCGAGATCACGCTGCACGACAGCCGGCCCGTCCACGCATCGCCGACGACGTTCTGGATGTCCATCTGCCGGAACGTCCTCGTCGACCGGGCGCCGATGGCGTCCGGCACCTTGCCGAAGATGTCCGACCCGTCCTGGCCGTCGCACGCGAAGTAGACTTGGCACGGCGCGGACGCTTCGCACTTCACCCGCACGTTGCTGATGTCGCCGCTCGTCGTCGGCGCGATCGCGTACGCGTCCACCGCATCCGGCGAACCGTCGTACTGCAGAGCGACGTTCTTGGTCTTGGCTGCCGGATTCCGGGACGTGCCGCTGTCGTAGATGATGGACGCCGTCGTCGTGATCGGCCCCGGCCTAAGCACTTGGCCGCCCGGGACCAGGTAAACATCCCGGCCGCCAACCTCGGGCACACTGTCCAGCTTGAACAGGCGCGACGCCATGGAGTCTCTCTTCGTCAAGTCCTCGCCGGTGTCGCTCTGCGCGTCCCCGTCCAGGTTGTAGAACAGACTGTCCTCGTCGCGCAGGTTGCCCGACACCTCGATTTTCAGATAGCCGGCACCGTCGGCGTTCTTGCCCTCGATGGCGAACGGCGAACCGTCCGACTGCCAGAGGGTACTATCCACACGCACCGACACCGACGCCAGCTTCAGCTTCGAGACCGGCTTGCGGGTATCCGAATTGATCAGTTCCGTCCGCTTCTCGACGTTGACGTTGCCGGTGTCGCCATCGTCCACGTTCAGCGTCACGGCCCAATGCGATTTGTAGCCCTCTTGGCTCCCCGCCTGCGACGGCAGAATCACGCGCGCCTCGGACATATTAGCCGTCTTGGCGTCATCCAACGCGTCGAACTCGTATACCGGGAAGCTGCCGCCGCCCGAGTTCGACGACACGGGGTCCACTTCAACGAAGACCCGGACGCCCGTGTCCGAATAGGCGTTCGCCAGGCGCGCCGTCGCATCAGACACCGGTGGAAGCGTGAACTCTATCACGTCTCCCACGGCCAGCCCTTCGGGGCCGGCCTCCACCTTGAACGTCACTTCCGAGTCGCCCTTGGCACCGTCGCTGACGACTTCCCTATCGATCGTGTTCTTGGTCGACGTGGCCACGCCCAGGTTCGAGGTCCTCACCCGCTGGCCGAACTTCGCGCCGTCCAGGGTGAACGTGATCTCGGCCTTCTGGCCCGATTCGATTTTGGCTTCGGTGACCTTCAGCGTCACCTTGGGTTCATTGCCTTCGCTGTAGTCCAGGTCGCCGGAACCCGGACCGAACACCTCCAAGGCGTAGCGGGGCTGATTATCGACTCCCATCTCGAGTTGCTGTGCGCTCGCCGTCCACGAGCCTCCGGCTGCGGCCGCCAACAGAACGGCCATCCCAGCCGCTTTCGTTTCGCATCTGGTCATGAGTCCTTCTCTCCGAGTAATCACCTTTCCACTCCCGTCCCCTGGAAGCCGCTTCGGCACCGGTCGGGACGGAACTCATCCTACACCCATCCATCCCCCGCGCAACAACTTTTTCAAACTTTTTCGTGCCGGCGGAAAGGCGGGCTTCGCCGGGGCTACGTATGAGCAGTTCGGACGAACAGGCATACTGCATACTACTGTCTGCTATATGTTACATGTGGCATGCACTGTGTCGGATCGTGCAGTTTCCCTTCCCTGCCGACCTCCCGTGACCGCATCAGAATCGGATCCCGGCGTCCTCGCAGCGGCCGCCATACGCCGAACGTCGGGCAGGCTGTATCCGTTGGACGGTATCCATTGGGTATGTCCGCCATACGGGCGGGCAGTTCCGCACTGGCGGCGCAATCGCCAACGGCTTCGCCGCCGTGGAAGCACGACGGGGCCGCGAACATCTCCGCCAGTTCCAGCGGATGGCAGCCAGCCTGTCGCCGCTCAGCCGTCGCAGGCCGCGGCACCTCACCCTGGGATCGTCCCAGCGGCACCGCTCGTCCAAACGCACCGGACGGACCCCGCCACCCAGCTCGGGTCCAGCGCACCCATGCCTTCTATCATGGCATGGACGGCGCGGACCGAAAAAGCCAACCCTTCTTCTCGCGTTCTCCGATTCAGTCCCATGCCGCTCGCGTCAAATAGTCCTGACCCCTGAACGGCGACTGTTGAATAACGCAGCGGCGGAGACAGATATTTGCGATCAGTTGAATCGACCAAGCGGACAGGGGTCGTGCCGAAACTCCTCTCGGCGAAGACCAGGGCTTGTTTCTTCGAACTCCTGGCAGGATCGAGGGCTGCCCCGGTAGAATCCAAGTGCGGCCTTCAAGGCCAAAACGCTGGTCCGTTTCGCGAAGCGCGAAGGTTTGAACAACGACGCCTTGGCGGCGACCATGAGGAACGGAACTATCACAGAAGTGACCTGCGACAGGTGCTCGGTACAAGAGCGAAACGCTGGCAGCAGCGCATGAGACGATGCAGGGCCTTCTCGAGGCAGGCGTCATGGACACGGAGACCATGAATGCATTCGACGACCTGTGCCTGACGCCGATCGGGCGCTGACGCCGCAGCGGATACGACAAATGTCGCCGCGGCGACAGGGAAGGTCTGATCAAGTCGGGTCTGTCGCAATCGATCCAATGGCGACGGACTGGAGTGCGAGCGATGGAACCAGCGACTTCTGCGGAGTTGGAGCACGACCTGAAGAAGCGTCGGACACGGCGCGAAGCGTTCCTTGAGAAGATGGACGGGCTGGTTCCGCGGGAGCGGCTGGAGGCGTGCATCGAGCCGCTCCATCCAAAGGCCGGGCGCGGTCGCCGACCGCATCCGCCGGGCGTGATGCTGCGGATGCGCTGCGGGCAGTCGCTCTACGACCTGAGCGACCCCGGGATGGTGCGCCTGCTCTGCGAGGCGGAGTCGGCGCGCCGCTTCGCGGGGCTGCGCCTTTCGGGTCCGCTGCCGGACGAGACGACGATTCCGCGCGTCCGCCACCTGCTGGAGAGGCACGGTCTGGGCGAGGCGCCGTTCGAGGAGATCGACGCGCATCCGAGCGCGCTCGGGCACCGGTCGAAGAGGGGAACGATGGTGGCCGCGAGCCTCGCCGCCGCGCCTTCGTCGGCGAAGAACCGCAAGGGCGAGCGGGATCCGGAGAGGCACCAGACGAAGAAGGGGAACCAGTGGTGCTTCGGGGCGGACGCGCAGTCGGGCCTGACGCACCGCCTGGAGACGGCGCCGGCGCACGCGCTGCGGCACGGGAGCGAGGGGCGGGCACGGAGCGGCGCGGGCTGCCAGGGGATGGGCAAGCGCGAGGAGAGCCGGGACTGGGAGGCGGCGGCGAAGGCCGGCAGGCGCCGGGTGCTGGACAAGGCGGGCGCGCGGGAGGCCGCGGAGAAACGCAAGGCGTCGGTGCGGGCCAAGGCGGAGCATCCGTTCCTGCACGTGAAGCGCGCCTTCGGCTATGCGAAGGCGCGCTGCCGGGGGCCGGCGAAGAACACGCGGCGCATCGCTCTGCTGCCCGGGTTCGACAATCCGCTCGTCGCCGGGCGCCGCGCCGCCGCCTGATGCGGGGTCGATCCGTCCGCAGCCGTCGCAGGGCGGCAAGCGGGCCGCTCGGTCGCAGACCGCGCCTTGAATCGCCTTTGCTTGCGTGTACGCCAACCACAGGTCGCTCGTCGGATGGCTTCCGGCATTCAAAAGCGGACGCGACGAACCTTGTGCCCGCCGATGTCGGGGTTGTTCAGACATTCCCTAGGGTGCGGCGCGTCAAGGTTTCCTGGATTCGCCGTGGCCGCCGCCTTCCCGCATACCCTGCGCAGAGGTAACTTCCGGCGCATCCTCCTGAACGGCTAGCTGTATCAGCTTCAACGCCCGGTACAGAAACCTGCTGGGCTTTAGGTGCGCGGCCTGCTGAGCATCCGCGGCGCGGTTCAAGACATGGCATGGCCCGGCTGGGCATTCCCAACCGGACTGCTGCACGGCTACCTGCGCGACGCCCTGGGGGATGCGGAGGCTTGGACGAGGTCATCGTCAAAACGGACGGCATGGCCTACGAGGGCGCGTGGCGTCCGGTGTTCGAGTTCCTGGGGAACGCCGTCGCCGAGCAGACGGGCGTCCAAGACTGCCTGGGCGGGGAGAAGATCGTCCAAAGCTTCCCTGGCCGCCCACCTGGGCACACCGGACTACTTCCTGCTGCACTCGGAGCGGGAGCTGAACAAAGGCCGCATGGACCTCTGCTTGGAGCCCAAGCACCCGGAGATGGGCTACCGCTACGTGATCGAACTGAAGTACCTGAAGCGCGGCGATGCCGGCAACGCCGGCGCTCCAAGTCCAGGCCGTTGCCGCCGTACGCGGGAAGGACGCGGCGGCGGCGCTCAGCCGATGCCCAGGAAGGCGCGGATCCTGTCCAGGAACGTGATCCACGCCGCCAAGCCGACCATCACCGTGGTTCCCCACAGCATGGTGCGCAGCTGCGCGTTTCTGATCGTCTGTTCGAGATACTTCGCCTCGCTGCCGATGCGGGTGTTCAGATTCTTCTCGACGTCGTTGATGCGGTTGTCCAGATTCTTCTCGACGTCGTTGATGTGGGTGTTCAGATTCCTCTCGACGTCGTTGATGCGGTTGTTCAGGCTCTTCTCGGTCGCCTCCAGCGCGGCCTTCAGCGTGGCCGTTTCCACTTGCAACGCGACCACGCCCGTCTCGACGACATCGAGACGACCGCTGAGCGACTGCTCGACGGTGGCGATGTCCTTCCTGAGCGCCTGCCCGACGCCTTCTATCTCGCTCCTGAGCGACTGCTCGACGGTGGCGATGTCCTTCCTGAGCGCCTGCTCGACGTCGCCGAGATCGTCCTTCGCCGCGTAGTCCGCGCGGGCGCCGTTGGCCGTGCCGATGGCGTTCACCACAGCCTCCGCCTGGGAGGTGTCGAAGCCCGCCTCCTGCAGGTTCTTGACGGCGCGGTAGGTGTCGAAGGCGAATGCAGAGTCGGCCATGGGCCGCCACCCTACGCCGCAAGGCGATGGCTGGCAAGTCGAAGCCCGAAATATCCCTGAACCCCAACAGGCGATCCAGGATCGACGAGCCGCAGCAGCCGATGGGCCAGGGCCATGCTCACTGACGATACGGGCCGTGAACGACACCAGGGCGCACCTGGATGTTTCGCGGGGACGCCTTGCAGACGGCCTAGAACTCGACGCGCCGGTCGGCTGGCGAGACAGATGGTCACGGGAGGAAGTCGAGCGCGCCCCATTGGCGACGGATGGGGCCGCCAGCGTGCCTTTCGACCCGGTCATCTGGCGCTACGACGCGGGTCGAATGCGCACGGGCGGGCAAGGGGCCTGGCGCGGGCGAAACGCCCGCGCTGGCAGCAAGGATGCTCCCGGAGCAGATATCACTTCGCCCACTCCCGATGCAACTCCAGCTTGTCTCTGATCCGCTCGGTCAAATCCCATCCTTCCCGGTAGTCCGACACCACGTAAGGAATCACCATCACCACCAGTTCCGTGCGGTCGCCCTGGTACGTGTCCGAACGAAACAGGCGGCCCAGCACGGGAACTCGCGCCAATCCCGGCACCCCCACCTGGCCCTCGCTCTGGCTGTCGGCAATGAGTCCGCCCATCAGCAGCGAACCGCCGTCGCGCAGCGTCATGCTGGTACTGATCTCCCGGTTGAGGATGGTGGGCGTACCGTCCAGGCTGGTTGCGGCGGTGGGCCGCGCTTCGCTCAAGGTCTGGGCAATCTCCAGATCCACCAGCCCGTTGGCCTGGACGATGGGCGTGAACTCCAAGGAGATGCCGGTTTCGCGGTAGGTGACCTGCTGGAGGATGTTGGTTCCAGCGCCGCCGATCTGCGTACCCCGTTCCGCGATCTGGCTGATGGTGGGTATCTCGTTCCCCACCTGAATGTTGCCTGTGGCGCCGCTCTTGACCAGCAGGCGGGGGCTCGAACGGATGGCGACCCGACTGCTCTGGACGAAGAAGTTCAGCACCGCCCGCGTCTGGCCGGCGCTGTCGAGCGTCCCGGCGCCGCCGTTGCCGGCCGCGCCAAGGGCTTCAAGGGTGCTGACGGCCAGCCCCTTGCCGCCCAGTCCGGCGGTCAGCGCCTTGCCGCCTAGGCTGCCTTTCGCCAGGAACTCGAAGCCGGTGGACTCGTCGTCGCCCAAGGTGATCTCGGCGATCAATACCTCGATCAGCACCGAGGGCACGGGCTTGTCCAGCTTGGGGATGATGTCCAGGATCTCCGCCCATTCCTCGCCGGAACCGCGGAAGATCAGCAGGTTGCCGTTCTTGTGGACGACGAGGCGCCCGCCCATCGGCCCCGTTCGCTGCTGCTCCTCGTCCTGGGGGGAGGACGACCGATCCCGCGCCGGGCGGACGCCGCCGAGAATCTGGTTGAGCGTGGCGGAGAGTTCCTCGGCCTGGGTGTTGCGCACCTCGTAGGTGAACAGCGCGTTGTCGATGGACTTCTGGCGCTCGACATCCAGGATGCGGGCATACTCCTGCACCCGGTCCAGCGCCGCCCGATCCAGCGCGTAGGCCACCAGCTTATCGACACCGTCGAGCGGCAGGAGGATCACGCTGCCTCCGGGCCGGTTGACGGATACGTTGTAGCCCTCGGCCTCCAGGATCGACTGCAGCATGTCGGCCAAGTCCTTGGCCTTGAGGAAGTCGGGTTCCATGATGATGCCGTGCCGGCCGTGCAGCATGGGCTGATCGAACACGTCGATCATGGCCAGCGCGCGTTCGATGACATCCCGGCTGCCCTTCAGCACTATGGCATTGCGTTCGTCGTCCTCTATCACATCCAGTTCCTGCCGGTCGAACACCTCCAGCAGCCAGCCGCGCACATAGGCGACGCGCGCGACGCGCAGCGGTATGAGCTGGAAGATGGTGCGGTGGGTGACGGGCACCTCGGGCAGCGTCCTGCCGCTGACGAGCAGGGGAACGTCGCGAGTGGCCACTTCCTGGCTGGCGAAAAAGCTGAGCATGCCGTCCTCTTCCTGCCGCATATCGATGCCGTAGCTGCCCAGCACCCGTCGAGCGGTGGCGAAGAGCTGGCTGGGCGGCACCGGTTCGGTGAGCTTGAGGGTGACCAGATCCTGCTGCCGACGCAGCCCCGGCGAGATGACGAAGGACATGCCCAGAAGCTCGCCGAACACCTCGTTGATGAAGGCGACCAGCGGCACGTCGTTGAAGGTCACCTCCACCGGGTCGCCCTGGAGGTTCTGCCCCAAGCGGTCGGCAATGCCTTCCGCCACGGAGCGCTGAATGACGACGCCGGGGGTGCTGGTGATCCGGATTCCCGCGGGTTCCGACGTCGGCGATGCCGACGCGTCCGCTTCTACGGCCGCCGTCTCCACGGGCAGCGTCTTCGGCGAGCGCACCGGTTCCGGGAAAGGGGGCAGACTCAGCCTAGCACACGACGCGGACATCAAGCCGATGCTTGGCAGAATCATCCATAGGCAACGCAGGGACAGGCTCATTTCGCCTCCTTGGCTTGGTCTTCGTTGGGGGAATATCGCGGAAACAGTTCCAGCGCATGTTCCTTGCCGTCCTTCGCTCGCAGCGTGATGCCGTTGCCGGCGACGGCCGCCAGAACGCGGCCGTCCGGCAACGCATCGCCCGGACGCAGTCGCGCCACAGCACCGTCCGGCTTGGTCAGCAGCACCGTGTCGCCAGCTGCTTCGACGACCAAGCCAACATAGCCCAGCTTCTTGAGTTCCGGACTCAGCTTCGACTTGTCCTTCTCATCCTTGCTGCGTTTCTCGGCAGCGAGGCGTCCGTCGATCTCCCGCAGCGAGATGCCCCAACGCGTACTATTCAGGAAAGCGGTCGTATCCTCCGTCGCTGGCAGTTCCGGGGCGAGTTGGCCGAGGTCGAGAATGCCGCGCCCATCGCTGGCAGCGCCAGCTTCGGGGCCGCCTACGGGGACGATCCAGGCCAGCAGCACGGCGACGAGGGAGAAGGCAAGGAACCAGGCCAACGGCCCCCGGTAGCGGCGAAGCCACGCGGGCGGGTGAACAAGATCGGATTTCGGCATTCGGAGGCTCATGCTGTTGGCAAATTCATTGCGTTCGGAGGCCATAACGACTGCAAGGCACTACTCGCTGTCGCGCTCCCGCGACCCGTCCAAGCCGATGAAGTAGGCGGACAGAACAAGCGTGACGCGGGAATTGCTGCGCCTGAGTTCCAACTGGTCGACGACGAGCTTCTTCGGATGGGTGGCGATGGCATGGATCAGCCGCCGCTCGCCACCTTCCCGGTACTCGCCGTTGAGCTGGGTCTGAACGCGCCAGACGCTGGGCAGGTTCGCTGCGGATTCGCTCAATCCCGAACGGATGCGGACGTTGCGGAAGCCCAAGTCCTGGATGATGCGGGACAGCGCGGCTTCCAGTTGCGCTTGGGCGAGGCCCTCGGTATCGGCCTGCCAGAACCGCTCGGCAAGTTCGCGGTGGGTCTCGCGCTCCGCCCCGAGCAGCTGCGCCCAGTCCGTCCGCGCAAGCGTGGCCTTGGCTCGTTCCAGCTTGACGGTACCGGCGATGTAGTCGTCGTGGACAGCCGTCAGGCGATCCGCTTGCACCAGCAGACCAAACAACACCAGGAGCCCGACGATAATCCAAGCCCCCAGCCGCAGTCTGGAGTTGTCCGCAAGTTCGCGCCTTGCGCGGACGAATGCCTGCTTCGCCGCGACCTTCATGGCTGGACTCGCAACATGATCTCGATGCTGTCGGCGCCGCGGGCCGATTTCGCCCTCACCTGATCGAACATGGGCACGGCCTCAAGCGCCTTGATGGAGGCGATAGGATCCAGAGACGGGTCCTGGACGATCACCGCCAGTTCGCGCTGCCGGTAGCTCCACTGCTGAAAGCGGGCGTTTTCGCTGGGGATGGCTTGATCCACCAAGGTCATCAAACGAGCCTGAGAGGGTTCGGCCAGGATGTCCGCCAACCTCCGGTCCAGGCGGCGCAAGCGCAGAAGCTCGGTGCGGGCCGCGAGCAGGGGACCGAGTTCAGCTTCCATGGCGGCGAATTCGGCTGCCGCGTTCCCGGCGCTCCGGTGAATTCTCCAGAGACGCGCTTCCTGCCAAACCGCGAAGACGGCAAGCGCCAGCAGGCAGGATGCGGTCAGCATCCTTTCGTTGGCTTCGAGCCACTCCTTGGGAGTGAGCGGCGCAGCCCACGGCTCGGCGCCCATGACGGCTTCGGCTGCATCCGGAACCATCGCCTGGTCAGGAACATCGCTGCCGAGACGGTGCAGGAACCGATCCCACTGGCGCAAGTCCGGAGGCTCGGGCAGCCAGAAGGAATCGCATAGAACGTTCCCGCGCCAATGCTGCAATTCGAAGCCATGGCGACAGCCTTGCAGGTGTACGCCGTCCGGCTTTCTCTGCAGGAGCACCGTCTCCGGCACGATTCGCAACCGGGCGGCTTGCAAGTCGGTCAGACCGAGCGTCTCTCCCTGGGGCCTGACGACGTCGGCATCCCAAAGCCATATCATGGCCGTGTCGCCCGACCATACGCAGTAGTGCTCGGTACGTTCGAAGGGACTCCAGGCGGGGATCTGGAGTGACAGGGCGGCGCGACGCCTGCTTTTCGGCACGTTCGCGAAAGCCTCGCAGCGGTACATGCACAGGCCGCGACCTACGATCCATTGCGGATGCAGGGATTGGACATCCAGACGGGCAGCGCCATCAGCCGTCTGGATGATGTTCGGGCTGCTGGAAAAGCGCCGTCGCAGGCTTGCGAAGAGCTCCTTCAGGCGTTCTTGCATCGTCATCGATTACGGATTCCGTGTACTGGTAGTCCTTGCGCCAAGGCGCACCGTCCACATACGGGGTCAGCTGGATGCCGGCGAGCCAGCGCGCACCGCCAGGGTGCCAAGTCGAAATTCGGAGCAGGTCCGACGGGAGTATACGCAAATCCATCGGGTCGATGTCCAAATGCCTTCCCGTCAACTCGGCGATTTGATCGAGTGTCCTTATCGGCAGCCGCGCCCTCTCATCGAGCAGGCGCTGGACAACATGCTCGTGGCCGTCGATCAGGGCCGCGAGCAGCTCGGGATGCATGGTGTTGAAGTTCAAGCCGACGCCTTGGCGCATGGTGAGCAGGGGCCGCAATCGAAGCCATTGCGCGGGGGCGATGAGATCATCAAGGCCAAGCACCTTTCTGATTTCCAGAGGGCTCGCCATGAGCCAGTTCGGCGGCGGCGGCAATCCTCGCTGCACATAGTCGAAGCGCTCGGCGCCGTTCAACCTCGCTGTGCTGTCGGTGTCGATGTAGTCCTCGATTCGGCGCATGATCCGCGTGGCATCCGGCGACGGAATGCCAGCACGCTTGAGCGCCGCTCGATGCAGGAAGGTGTAGGGGGAGTTGGCCGGCGCCAAGCCGCTTTCGTCCCGAATCGAGAACCTCGTCTCGCCCAAGCCGGCGTAGACTTCCCCGGTAACGAATATCTCGCCATCGCCCCGGACCGGCAATTGTTCGCCGTCCTCCAGGAAATCGGCAAGACGCTGCTCTCCTTCCAGGATCAGGGCGCGGTGGTTCATGCGGCCGGTGGCCAGCAGGTAGATCAGCGTGGCTTCGGTGCTGCGACGGTCCAGTTCCCGCTCAAAGGATTGCTTTGCCAGCGCCGCACGCGCGACATCAGCCTCGGCGACGCCCTGGATATAGGCCGCCAGCACCGCTAAGCCGGCGAGCACCCACAACGTCGCCACCAGAATGAAACCGCCAGCGGCGTTCAATCGAACTCCCGGTAGTTGAGGACCGGATCGGGGAACAGGTCGAGGTGGGCAAGCCACACCGTTCGATCCGATGCCGAGATCAGCCGCACCATGCGGGGAATGCGTCCACGTGATTCCCGGGACGGCCAAGTCTCGTGCCAGCGTCCCGATTCGTCCGCGTACTGGAACGACAGGCTTTCGCCAGTCGACGGTCGCAGCGTCCATCCGACAGCCGCGTTCGATGATACGCCCGCCTCCTCGTAGCGCACGAAGCCGGATGCGCCTTCTGTCTCGACGGCCCAGCGCACGTCGACAGGCATGCCGGAGGGCGCGACGAGCGGCTGGATCGTGATGCCGCGAAACGAAGACGAATCGCCTCGGAACTGCCTGTCCGGCTGCCGATATGGCACCATGCCCCGCACCGTGAAGGCGAACCAGTGCTGCCGGAGCATCGCCTGCATCGACTCGCGCTGGACGCGCTGGACGGTTTCGTATCGACCGAGAAAGAAGCCGACGCCCTGAACGAGCAGCGTACCGAGCAGCGAGACGAGCACGAGGACGACGAGCAGTTCGAGCAGGGTGAGGCCCTGGTGCGACCTTCCCATCGCGCCGCTGCGGCTAATCGAGAGCCGGCCACCGGACCTGTTCATGGCCCACCAGCCGCATTCGATAGGTGCCCGCCTGGCCTCCATCGCGGCTCATTCGGAACTCGACCTCGTACAGACCGACTTCATGGTAGCCGCGATATCCTTGTGCCGTTTGGCTCTGGCGCACCGGCTCCAAGAGGCGCGACGACCAAGCGATGTTGAAGCCGTCCAGTTCAAACTGCCCCGAGGATTCTTCGCCCGGATTGAGGGCCGATAGATATTCGATGGCGCGATATGCCGCCGGCAGCTGTCGGGAGACATCCTGGACGCGGCCTAGCGCGATGAGGTTGCTGTTGAAGAGCGCGTAGAGGGCCATGCTGGAGGCAGCGAAGATGGCCATCGCGACGACGGTTTCCAGCAGGGTGAAGCCGCCGGGATGCCGGTGCCGAGGGCGGCGCAGCGGGGTTGGGGCGACGGCGCTAGGCATCGGCGTCTACGCGGCAGTAGGGCGGCGCGAGATCGATGCGCACCGGCGGCGCGTCGGCATGCAGCAGCGTCACCGTGCCGCCTAGGCAAACGCCGCTGGCGCGCACCAGGATGGGCTTGTCCACGCGCACCTGCCAGCCTGCGGGGATGTCGAGAAGATAGGGCTGGTAGTTCTCGCCGGGAGGGGCGGATGCCGGCGCCGCCAGCTCGCCGTCCGTGCCGAAAACGATATAGTCCCGCCCTTGCTGCATGGCCTCGCGGCCGAGGGCGGCGAACTGGTCGAGGATGCGGTCGCGCTCGGTTTTGCGCACGACGCTGTCGTAGAGCCGCTCCAGATTGGGCAGGGCGACCGCGGCAAGCAGGCCGACCAGGGCGAGGACGACCACGAGTTCGATGAGGGTGAAGCCGGTAGTGGGCTTGGACATCCGTACGGTTCCTTCCCACGGGCTGGCTGGGCAGCTAGTTGCTGAGGATGTAGCGGTCGCCGAAGAGAGTCGGATGGAAGCCCGCCAGCATATCCATGCCGAGCAGGACATCGAAGTTGCGCGGCTGGGACTTGAGCAAGGAATACTTGCAGCGGATTCTTCCCGCGCGAGAACACCAACCGACGGGCTCCAGTGCCGTGGACGCCCGCGCCAATTGGCACCTCGATGCCCAGGCGACACATCGGCATCTTCTCCGTTCCATGCACACCCGCGAGCCGTTTCCAGCCGGATGGCTCCACCTTCAACGCATCGACCACATTCCTCGACACCAACGTGATAGAGGCCCCGTATCCAGCAAACCGGTGAAGGAGACCGCACCATCGTCCGGAGGACTCTCCAGATCAATGCTACTCCCTGCGACCGGGAATGCAACGAACTGCCCGCGCTCCGGCTAGCCCGTCTGCCGTTGCGGCAGATAGCCGATGTCGGCGTTGTCGTCTTCGCCGCCGGCGGTCTTGTCCGCGCCGTAGGAGTAGAGCGCGAAGCCTTGCAGGGTGTCGGCGGGGAACTCGTACCGGTAGGGAGTGCGCCAGGGGTCCAGGGGCACTTCGTCGCCGAGGTAGGGGCCGTGCCAGTAGTCGGCGATATCGGGCGGCGGCGCCATCAGCGCCGCCAAGCCCTGGGCCGTGGTGGGATACGCGCCGACATCCAGCCGGTAGGTTTGGAGGGCACCGCTCAGCATCTTGATCTGGGTGTTCGCCGTCTCCACCTTGGCGAGATCCGCTCGCGCCATCAGGCGCGGCCCGACGAGGCCCGCCAACAGGCCGATGATGACCAGCACCACCATCAACTCGATCAGGCTGAAGCCCCGAGCGTCGGGCCGGGGCACCGCAGCACGTTCGGCGGCACGTTCAAATGACGGTTTCATTAACGCTCGTGATGGCCAGGATCAGGCCAACCATGATGACGCCAAGCACACCGCCGATCAACAGGATGGCCAGCGGTTCGATGAGGGCGAGCACGCGCTTCATGCGCCGGGCGCTGTTCTCCTCGTAGAGCGCCGCCAGCGCCCGCATCATCTGCGCGAGCTGGCCGGACTGCTCGCCGACGCGAACCAGGTTGTAGCCGGTGGGAGTGAGGCCGGCCTGCTTTTCGAGCGCCGCGGACAGGGCGCTGCCGCCTTTCACGTCGGCCAAGGCGCGCTCCAGCATGGCCTTGCGGCGCGAGATGCGCACGCCGCGCGCGGCGAGGCCGAGGGCATCCATCAGATCGACGCGACTGGACAGCATGGCGCCCATCACGGACGCCCACTTGGCGGTGTCCGCCTCGGAGAACCAAGTGCCCAGCACCGGCAGCGTCGCCAGCGCGTCGATCAAGCGCGCGCGCGCGCGCTTGCGCTGCAGCAGGGTGGCGAGGATCAGCGCCATGGCGGCGACCGACCCGGCGAGCAGCCAAGTGTTGTCGTTGAACCAGACGCCGCTGCGCAGCACCGCCTCGGCGAGCAAGGGCAGGTCGTTGGCCTCGTCCAGGAGGTTGGCGAAGTTCGGCACCACGAAGACGAACACCAGCAGCACCGCGGCGATGCCGGAGACCACCAGGATGGCCGGATAGGTCAGCGCGCTGCGGATGTCCGCGGCGACGCGCTGGTCGTACTGCATCTGCGCCACCGCCTCGCGCAAGGACTGGGGCAGGCGGCCGCTCATCTCGCCGGCTTCCGCAAGCTGGTAGACGTAGTCCGGCAGCGGCAAGTCGCTGCCGCGCAGGGCTTGCAGGAAGCTCTGGCCGCGCATGAGGTCCCTGGCGAAGGCGTCAAAGGCGCCGGCCAGGGCCGGGTGGTAGCTGCCGCGGCTCTGCGCGACGATGGCGTCGCTCAAGGAAACGCCGGATTCCAGCAGCGTGGCCAGTTCGTGGAAGGCGACGACGACATCGCCAGCGCGCAGCCGACGCTGGAATGCGGGCAGCGCCGATGGACGATGTTCGCTGACGTCCACCACGGTGTGGCCGTCGCGGCCGAGCCGGCGCACCAGCTCGGTAGGCGATTGCGCTTCCAGCCGGCCCTTGATCGCCTGGCCGCGGGCGTCGACGGCTTCGTAGTCGTATTCCATCGGTCTCAAGCCCCGTTCGCCACTCCTTCGCCGAGTTCGCCGTCCAGCGTCAGGCGGATTACCTCCTCCGCCGTGGTCCTGCCTTGGGACGCTTTGACGAGGCCGTCCTGCAACAGCGTGCGGTGGCCTTGCTGGTCGTGGGCGAAATGCTTGATCTCGTTCAGGTTGGCGCCGGAGACGATCCTGTTCTGCAACTCGTCGGTCATGGGCACCAGCTCGTAGATGCCCATGCGGCCGCGGAACCCGGTGTGCTGACAAGCGCCGCAGCCTTCTGTTCGCAGCCAGCGGGCACCCAGCAGTTCCCTGGGCACATCGGCGAGCAGGTCCATGGCCAAGGACGACGGTTCCGCCGGCGTCGCGCAGCGCGGGCAGGCGCGGCGCACCAGCCGCTGCGCCTGGACGCCACGGGTAGGCGCGGCCACCAGAAACGGTTCGACGCCCATGTCCACCAGACGGATGAAGCTGGAAACCGCGTCGTTGGTATGCACCGTGGACATCACCACATGACCAGTAAGCGCCGAGCGGATGGCGATGTCGGCGGTTTCGAGATCGCGGATCTCGCCGATCATGATGACGTCCGGGTCCTGGCGCAGAATGTGCCGCAGGGCGCGGGCGAAGGTGTAGCCGATCTCGGCGTGGACCTGGATCTGGGTGATGCGCGGCATCTGGTATTCGATGGGATCTTCCACGGTGATGATCTTCTGGACGCCGTCGTCGATCTCCTCCAGGGCACCGGCCAGGGTGGTGGACTTGCCCGAGCCGGTAGGGCCGGTGACCAGCACGATGCCGTTGCTGGCATGCAGCCAGCCGCGGAACATCTGCAAGTGGTCCGGCTCCATGCCCAGGTTGGCCAGCGCCAAGTCGCCCCGCTCCTGAGCCAGCAGGCGCAGCACGATGGATTCGCCGAAGGCACAGGGCACGGTGGAGACGCGAATGTCCATCTCCTTGCCGGCGATGCGCTCGGTGATGCGCCCGTCCTGGGGCAGCCGGCGCTCGGCGATATCGATGCCACTGATGAGCTTGATGCGCGATGCCACCGCGGCAAAGCGCTCGATGGGCTGGGTCAATCGAGTGTGCAGGACGCCGTCGACGCGCATCCGCACGGCGAACAGCTCCTCGGCCGGCTCCACATGGATGTCGGATGCTTCCAGGTCCACCGCTTGGGCGAGCAGATTGCTCACCAAGGCGATGATGGGCGCCTCCTCGGCCAGCTCCCGCAGCTGGCGGGCGTCGTCGCCGGAGAACAGCGTCTCCATGGCCCGCTCCTTGCGCACGGCTTCCAGCAGCCGGTCGAGCTGATGGTCGGCCGCCAAGTGGAAGGTCACCGGCTCGCCCGGATAGAAGTAGCCCAGGGTTTCCAGCAGGGCGCGGTCCTGGATGTCTCGGGCGATGCAGCACAGCTCGTCGCCCCGCCGCCACAGCAGCACGGCATTGTCCAGGAACCAGTCCAGCTTGATGGGCGACTCGGCCATGAAGCGGTAGACGGCGAGATTCTCCGGCAGTTCGTCGCCGCGGCGCAGATAAACGACGCCGAGCTGCTCGGAGATCGTTTGCAGCAGCACGTCTTCGGACAGGGCGCCGATGCCCACCAGCAAGGCGCCAAGGTTGCCTCCGGCCGTCGCCTGGATGTGCTGGGCCTTCTCCAGATCCGCCTGCACGACGGCCTTTCGTTCGAGCAGCATGTCGCCAAGGGATTTCATAGCCGGATCATACTGCAACCAGGGCGCATAGCAGAAGTTTCGTCGCAGCGATCGGGCGAATTTCCTACGCGAAATTCAGCGTTCTCCCATTTCTAGCCGCTTGGCCGGCGTCCGAAAATACGGCCATGGCAGCACAGCGGCACGACTCCCTTGCGGAAGCCCGCCCTCGCTCGACGTGCCGGCGCAAGGGGCGTGGCCGTGCTAGAGTCGCACCGTCGCTCCGACATTCGCAATCCTGGGGGCATGCCCATGGCCGAAGCCTTCTCGTATCGCTCGCATCGACCGCACCGCTTCGATCTCGACGACCTGCCCGCGGAGGGCGAGAAGGTGCCTGAGGCGCCGCGCCAGCGCGTCGTCCGGTTCGACATCGTCAGCCCGCTCGACGTGAAGTACGCCCGCCGGCCCGACGTCTTCGTGGCCAGCGACATGTTCGTCCACAGCCACCAGACCGACGAGCGCGGTGCGGAGATCGTCGTCTCCGCGGCACCGGACCTGCTCGTGGCGTTCGGGGCAGCGGCGCCCGAGCGGGGGCACTACGCCATTCGGGACGCGGGCAAGGCACCGGACTTCGTGCTGGAGATTCTGTCCAGCTCCACCTGGACCACGGACGTGGAGGACAAGCCGGGCATCTACCAATCCATGGGCGTGGGCGAGTACTTCCTGTTCGACCCGGACGACCGCCTGCAGCCGTGCCTTCAGGGCTACGCGCTGCGCGACGGGAGGTACCGGCGGCTGCCGCCGACGCGAATGGCGGACAGCAGCCTGCGGCTGCGCAGCGAAGCGCTCGGCCTCGACCTGTGCGCGGTGGGGCCGCGCCCGGATCTGCGCTGGCACGACCCGCAGACACGGCGCCATCTCCCCACCCACGAGGAGGACGCCGCCGCCCGCAGGGCCGCGGAAGACCGGGCCAAGGCCGCGGAAGACCAAGCCGCCGCAGAGGCCGCCGCTCGGGCGGCTGCCGAAGCGCAGGTGGCGCGACTGCAAGAGGAGCTTCGACGGGCGAGAGAACGCGGCGAGTAGCAGGCGGCACTGCGCGGCTGTGCTAGAGTGGGCGACGCCACCGCAGCGCGGCCGCCCTGCAGGATTCCGCGAGCAAGCCAATGTCCGAGACTGCCATGCGCCTCCTCGCCCGCCTCGACATAGCCTCGGTTGATCGCCTCGGGATCGCCCTGCGGCACACGCCGGTTCCGCAGCCGCGGGACGAACCGGAGCAACGCCGAAGCTGAGTCCGCCGACCGGCCACCTCGCCATGCTGGACATGCCACACCCGCGCCCTAGCTCTGCCCCTTCGCTGGAAAGCAAACTGCCCGACGTGGGCACGACGATCTTCACCGTCATGTCGAAGCTCGCCGCGGACGCGGGAGCGATCAACCTGTCCCAAGGCTATCCCGACTTCGACGGCCCGCGGGAACTGCTCGACCGCGTCGGCCACTATCTGTCCAACGGCTACAACCAGTATCCGCCCATGACCGGCATCGAGCCGCTGCGTACGGCCATCGCCGACAAGGTGGCGAGCCTCTACGGTGCCACGGTGGACCCGGACACCGAAGTCACGGTGACCTCCGGCGCCACCGAAGCGCTGTTCTGCGCCATCACCGCGGTGATCCGCCCGGGCGACGAGGCGATCGTCTTCGATCCCTGCTACGACTCCTACGAACCCGCCGTGATCCTGGCCGGGGGCGCATGCCGGCATATTCCCTTGGCGGCACCGGATTTCCGGGTGGATTGGGATCGGGTGCGGGACGCCGTGGGGCCGAAGACGCGCCTGCTCCTGGTCAATACCCCGCACAACCCCACCGGCACAGTATGGGACGCGGACGACATCGAGGGACTGCGCACGGTCGTAGCCCACCGCAATCTCTACCTAGTGGCGGACGAAGTCTACGAACACGTCATCTTCGACGGTCGCAGGCACGTCAGCCTGACGCGGTATCCCGACCTGTTCGCCCGCAGCTTCGTGGTGTCTTCGTTCGGCAAGACCTACCACACCACGGGCTGGAAGGTGGGCTACTGCGTGGCGCCGGCGGCGCTGAGCGCCGAATTCCGCCGTATCCACCAGTTCGTGACGTTCACCACTGCGACGCCGCTGCAACACGGCATCGCCGACTTCCTCGACGCCTGCCCGGAACATCACCAGAACCTAGGCGCGTTCTACCAAGCGAAGCGGGACCTGTTCTGCGGTCTCCTGGCCGAATCGCGGTTCCGTCTGAAGCCCTCGGCGGGCACCTTCTTCCAGCTCGTCGACTACAGCGAAATCACCAACGAATCGGACACCGAGCTGTCGAAGCGCTGGACGGTGGACAGGAAGGTGGCTTCGATCCCGGTGTCGGTGTTCTACCAGCAGCCGCCGAACCAGAAATATCTTCGCTTCTGCTTCGCCAAGGACGACGCCACCCTGAAACGCGCCGCGCAAATCCTATGCCAGCTCTGAACCTCGCCCTGGTGCAGACGGCACCGCGCTGGCACGATGCTGCCGCCAACCGCCAGCTGTTCGACCGGATGCTGGCGCGCATCAACGCGGCCGTGGATCTGGCGGTGCTGCCCGAGATGTTCAGCACCGGCTTCACCATGCATTCCGAAGAAGTGGCCGAGACCATGAACGGCGACACCATCGCTTGGCTGCGCCGGCAAGCGACGAGTCGTCGCGTCACGGTGGCCGGGAGCGTGGCGATCGTCGACCACGGCCGCCACTTCAACCGCTTGCTGTGGATACCGCCGGATGGCCGCGAGACGAGCTACGACAAGCGGCACCGCTTCCGCATGGCCGGCGAGCATGAACATTACGCCGCTGGCGACGCGCAGGTGGTGGCGACGCTGGCGCCCTGGCGAGTGCGCCTGAGCATATGCTACGACTTGCGCTTCCCGGTATGGCTGCGCTGCCGTGGCGACTACGACGTGCTGCTGTGCGTCGCCAATTGGCCCGCCGCCCGGCAGACCGCCTGGAATACTCTGCTGCGCGCCCGGGCCATCGAGAACCAGTGCTACGTGGTGGGCGTCAACCGCGTCGGCAGCGACGGCAACGGCGTCCAATACCGAGGCGGCAGCGCCGCCTACGACTTCGAAGGCAATAGCGTGGTCGAGGCGTTCGACGCCGATACCGTAGCCACGGCATCCCTCGATCTCGACGCCTTGCGCGACTACCGACATCGGTTTCCGGCTTGGCGGGATGCCGACCGGTTCGAGGTGACCCTATAGATGCATAAGGACAAGATGCTGCGGTGGACAGCGGTCTCGGCACTCGGCGCGGCGGCGCTGCTCGCCGGCTGCGGGACGAAGCCGGAAGCGCCGGAACATCCCGGCAAGGCCGTCTACCAGCGCTATTGCTATTCCTGCCACCAAGCGGGGATCGCCGGCGCACCCGAGTTCGGCGACGCAAAAGCCTGGGCGCCCCGCCTCGCTAGGGGCCGTGCCGAACTGCACGCCAACGTCCGGCGCGGCATGACCCCCGGCATGCCGCCTCGTGGCGGCTGTCCATCCTGCACCGACGAGGCGCTAGCCGCAGCCGTGGACTTCATGGCTCTCCATGCCCAATGAACGGCCGGCGGATTCCGCCACCTGTTGGTGCCGCTCGCCGCTTACCGGTGGGTCATAAAGCTCCAATATATTGATTTAATTGAATTTATTATTACTTGGAACGAAATATGCTTACAGTTTAGGCAGGCTACCGCGAGGTTGAGGTGAGTCATGGCTGTACGCTATCTGCCCGGCGACATCGTCTCTCGCCGCAAGGGCTTGGTGATGCACAAGGGCATCGCCCTGGGAGACGGTCGCGTGTTCCACAACACGCCCCTCGGTGGCGAGCACGTCACCACCGAAGAAGAGTTCCTGCAAGGCCACCGCATGCAGGTGGAAAGGCTGGATCGCCAGGAACGACTGCGCACCCTGCGAGCGGCGCGCTCCAGTTCGTCGCGCAGCTACAACCTGCTGACCAACAACTGCGAGCATACGGTTTCCCGCGCCCGAACCGGCGCTGCGGACAGCCCCCAACTGAAGTCCTGGGCGTTGGGACTCGGGCTCGGCGCAGCGGCTCTCGTCGCCACCCGCCGTCCGGCAGCCGCCCTCGCCGGCTACGCCATTGGCCGCAGCCTCGGCGAACGAATATTCGAGTAGCCTACGCCAGCAGATCGAAGAACTCCCTCTCCGGCGGCGCCATGAACGCACCGTAGCCCGGCACCACGGTGCGGTGGGCGTGCAACGCCAGCCGCGCTGCCGCTTGTTCCGACGACGATGGCGCGCCGTAGAGACGGTCGCCGACCACGGCATGGCCGATCCAAGCGAGATGGACGCGGACTTGGTGCGTGCGTCCAGTCTTGGGCTGCACCGCCAGCAGCGAACGCCGCCGGGACTTGGCCAGGACGCGAATGCGGGTGATCGACTCCAGACCCTCTCCTGGGTCCCTGTCGATGCGCCAGCCCTGCCGGGTGGAACGGATTTCCTCGCGCAGCCCGGCGACTCGATAGCGGCTCTTGCGACCGCGTTTCAAGGGCAGGGAGATGGTCAGCGTGGCAGCCGCCGGCACATGGCCCGCTACTATGGCGAGATAGTGCTTGCGGATGGATCGAGCCTGGAACGCCCGCGTGACGACACGCTGGCAGTCCTCCGTCAAGGCGACCAGGAAGACGCCGCTGGTGCCCTTGTCGATGCGATGCACCAGGAGCGGTCGCGGATAGCGCTGCTTGAGTTCGTCCCACAGGCATGGTGCGCCGCTGCGGTCGGCCAGCACGGAGACGCCGCTCGGCTTGTCGAGAACCAGCAGTTCGCCATCCTTGAAGATGCGGTTCAGCATTCTGCGTTCACGCCCCGGCTCTATGCCCGCCTCGTTCATGCGGACGAAGCGACGAGACGGTCGGCGATGGCCAACATGGCCGCGGCGAGGCGCTGGGTGCCGTCGATATCGATGGTGGCCGGCCAGCGATCGTCGGGATGGTGGAACCAGGCGTTGGTGCCCAGGCAGGAGACGTAGCGGCCGCCGAGATCGTGGATGTTGCGGGCCTCGCCGCCGGGACGCTGGCCGAGGGGGGTGGTGTCCGCGGGCGGCGCTCCGGCCACCGTCATGGCAAGGGCAGCCAGCCTGTGCAGCCGCGCGTCCGAGGCTTGCAGCCGCGGGCGCGACCCCGTCGCCGCGAAGTTGGCGCCCAGGTGGATCCAGGCGTGGGCGTCGGTGCCAAGCGCGGGATTCACCTGCAGGAAGTGTTCAAGGCCCAGATGCCCCAGCTCGTGGCCGCTGGTGGCGACGAAGACCACATCTCGCGCCGGGCGGCTGGCGGCGAAGCGCCGCAGCAGCGCCAGCCAGACGGCGATGCCGCCGCCGCGTTCCGCGCTGCATGTCCACCAAGCGCTTTTTGGCGTCATCACCACCAGCGGCGATAGGGAGGGATCGCGTCCCGAAACGCGAACCTGCACGTTCCAACCCGGCGTGGTTTCAAAGGCCACATCCACGGTCAGCCGGGCCGTCTGGCCGCGTTTGGCAGCGTCTTGCAGCCAAGCTTCGTGCTGCGTCGCCACTTGCAGCACGGGCGGGCCGAAGGGAGTCCGGAACCGATCGGCATTCTGCAAGGCGAGGCCGGGAACATCGGCGTTCATCTTCGCTACCGCCACCAGAGCCGGATGCCTTGCCGCCTTCCTGGCTGCCGCCAGAGTACGGTTCGCGTCCACGCCAGCAGCTGGGCCAATCGCGCCGAGGCCGATTCCCGCGCCATCGTTCGCTAGCGGACGCAACGGCGCAACGATCCCGTCGGGGCCGGTGGTGTCGCCGTCGAACAACGGCACGCCTTCCACTGCCGAGCCATCGACTGCCACGCTGCAACGGCGCAGATTCCAGCGTTCGAGATCGAACTCGTCGCACTGCGGCGACAGTCCGGCCGCACGAACCATGTCCGCCAGCCAGTCGGCGGTGCGGCGGTCGCCCGCGGTGCCGGTGCGATGATCTTCGATGCCGTCCCAGCCTTTGATGTCCGTGGCGATGGCGCTGCGCAGCTCGGCACTCATGGCGACACCAGACCCAGCCGCTGGTACTGGGACGGCGGCGCGTCCATTCTGGCCATGGTCTGCCGCAGCAGCTCCGCGTAGCGGACCTCGACAGCCGTGCCGGCGAGGTTGCGCGTCTGCCCGGGGTCGCGCTCGATGTCGAACAGCTGGGTCTCGGTGACGGTATCCGCGCGAGGCATGTGGGCGGCGGCACGGACCACAGGCAGATCGGTGTACGGCAGGAAGGGGCCGAACTCGGCATCGCGGAACATCCTCGCGCCGGGCAGGGCGTGGAAGCTGTAGGTAGTGGGAACCTGGTAGTGCAGGAACAGCGGGGCGTTGTCCTGACGGACGGCGGCGCGCAGATAGGTATGGCTGCCGTCGGTGACGTTGACGGGCATGCCGAACCAGCCGTACAGCGCCGCCTGCCGCTGCACCGGCGCGTCTTCTTCCAGCACTTGGCGCAGCGATTCGCCGTGAATGGCGTGGGGGATGTCGAGGCGGAAGTAGGACAGCAGGGTAGGCATGATGTCGATGTTCTGGGTGAGCTGCCGCCGCCGCTGGCCGGCATTGCGATTGCCGGGGAGCTTGACCACCAAGGGCAGATTGCCCAGCTCGTTCCACACATGCCAGCGATTCTTGCCGGTGCAGCCGTGCTCGCCGATCAGATGGCCGTGATCCGTGGTGAGGATGACGAGGGTCTCGTCAAAGATGCCTTGGCGCTGCAGTTCGTCGAGCAGCTTGCCCAGGTACTCGTCCGCCATGCTCGTCGTGCCGGCGTACTGCCGGCGCAGATGGCACAGGGCGTCGTCGCCGCCTTCCGTAGGGCCGTAGCCGGTCCACAGGTTCAACGGGCCTTGCCAGTCGTCGCCGTACCGGTTCAGGTATTCCTGCGGGCAGTCGAAAGGTTCGTGGGGGTCGAAGCCTTCCACCCAAAGCAGGAAGTCGTCGGCCCCCTCGTTGGCGCGCAGCCAATCGATGGCGCCTAGAAAAGTCTTCGGCGTCGGGAACTCGTCGGCGCAGGTGAACGCGCGGGCGTTCAGCGCGTACTGCGCGCTCCACTGGCCGAGGTGCTCCGGCTCCACTGGCGGCCGGGCGCTGGACAGCCAGCAGTCGCGCTCCTGGCCGCGGTGAAACCGCCAAGTATCGAACTGGGTGTGGTAGTTCTCGCCACCGACGTGGAAGTAGTGGTAGTGGTCGGTCTCCATGTGGGTGCGCACACCGGCGCGATGCAGCAGCCGGGTGAGCGGAATGTCGAACGGCTCGATGGGGCCCCAGTTGCGCTCCAGGAAGTTCAGCCGCCCGGTGAGGATGTCGCGACGGGCCGGCATGCACGGCGCGGAACCCAGCCAGTGGTTGTCGTGGACGACGCCCTTGCTGGCGAGGCGCGAGATGTTGGGCGTCTGCACCCAATCGTTGCCGTAGATGGGCAGATAGTTGCGGTTCAAGCTGTCGAGCAGGACGAAGACGGCCTTCATGGCGAACCCTCCTTGCCGCCCAGTGTATCCATGCCGACCGATCCGGTCACGCCTAGCGTCCGCAAGTCGTGCAGCAGCGGATTGACGGCCTCGAACTTCCGCAAGGACAACGGCTGGCTCGCCTGCAAGTTGCAGGCGAGCGCACAGGCGACTTTCCTGGCGCCGAACAGCTCCCTTGCCTTGGCGAAGGGCAGCTTGCGCTCGCGCACCTGCTCGGAGGCTTTCGCCTCCACCAGCAGGACGGCGCCGCCGGTCTCGATGAGGAAGTCCACTTCCATGCCCGAATGGTCGCGGAGGAAGAACAGCTGCCTGCCAGGGCGGTAGCCGGTGGTCTTCAGGAGCTCGGTGCAGACCAGGTTCTCCCACAGCCGGCCCCGGGCCGGATGGTCGAAGAAGGCGCCCTCGTCGGTGATGTTCAACAGGTGGCAGAGCAGGGCGTTGTCGCAGAAGTAGAGCTTCGGCGACTTCACCAGCCGCTTGCCGACATTGCCGAGCCAGGGCGGCGGCGGCACGATCACCCCGCTCGCCTCCAGTACGCTGATCCACTGCCGCATGGTGGCGGCGGACATGTCCGTATCCTTGGCGAGACCCGAGTAGTTCAGCAGCTGCCCGGCGCACAGGGCGCAGCAGACGATGAAGCGGCGAAACTGGCGCAGGTTGGCGGCGCGGACGATGCCGTTCAGTTCTCGTTCCAGGTACGTCTGGATGTAGTCCTCGAAGAAGTCCGCCGCGGCCAGCCCAGGGTTCGCCCACAGCTCGGGATAGCCCCCTGCCATGCGAACTGCACCGGATTGGCGGAGAAGTTCGGCAAGGCGTCGCGCAGTTCCTTGGCGCTCAGGGTTTCAAGATGCAGCAGGCCGATCCAGCCGGCTAGGCTCTCGCTGATGTTCTTCATCAGCACGCAGCGCTGGCTGCCCGTGAGCACCCACTTGCCGTAGCGATGGCGGTCCGCATCCGCCAGGATATTGAGTTCCCGCAGCAGATCCGGCACATACTGGATCTCGTCCAGGATGGTGGGCGAGGAAAGCGGTGGAAGAACCGTTCCGGACCCTCGTCCGCGGCCGTGGCCAACGCAATGCGGTCGAATGTGACGTACTCGGCGTCCGGCAGGAGGTGCCGCAGCAGGGAGCTTTTCCCGGTCTGGCGGGCACCGGTGAGCAGCACCACAGGGCGCGTCGCCCGCGCCTTGGCGATGTCTGTCGCCAACAGTCTGTCAATCCACATGGAACACGCTCCCTGTTCGTCGGGAGCGGTACACCTTCGATTATCGATAGTGCAACTTCTGAAAATCGTCAGTTGCACTATCGATTTTCATCGTTTCTGGGAAATATCCCTTCTCGCAACCCTCAGCCAGCCAAGTCGCTCGCCAACGATGTCGCGGTTTCCGGCCCCAGGGTGGCTTGACAGCGCAGCTCGTCATGGTCGATGCCGATGGTCGCCGGGGCGCTGGCGCGCACTGCCGCGATCTGCGCATCGTCGAGTTCGAAGCGCAGGAAGTGAACGGCCGCGGTCTTGTCGCGCTCGCTGCGGTCGAGGTCGTCGTTGGCGAAGGCGAAGGTTGGCGGCAGCCGGCCCACCCGCAGCCAGACGCGATGCTCCACCCCCGGCATGCGCGCCAGCGCCGCGGCGCGTTGCTCGACGTCCTCGTACTCGATGAGGAACGTCGCCTTCCAGTTGCGGCCGTCGGGAATCAGCGGGTTGTACGCCTCGATCTCCTCCTCGATGGCGGCCGGCTCGAAGATGCGCTCCACGCGCAGCATCTCCTGCACCTGGTACTTCATGGTGAGAAAGTCCTCGAACAGCAGCGTCGCATGGGGTCCCAGGGCCACGCGGCGGGCCTTCTTGTGGGCCATCACCGTCTCTCGGAACGTTGCGCGCTCGACGGCGTACTGCTCCAGACTCCACAGCTTGGCGCGGCTGAGCTTTTGCGTCTGCCTCGCCCTCTGCGCCATCAGATGCCGTAGGCTCGACGCAGCATGGCGATGGGATGCACGGCTGCCGTGCCGTCGTCCAAGCCGTGGGCGATCATGCGCCCGGCCATGGGACAGTCGGAGCCGTAGACATCCGCCTTGGCGGCGCGCACCCGGCGCACTACCGGGCGGGCGATCTTCATGGCATGGTCGTAGGTTTCGGCCTTGACGGCGTAGGTGCCGTCGTGCCCCGAACAGCGCTCGATCATGGTCACTTCGGTATCCGGAATCTCCGCCAGGAACTCCCGCGTGCGCTGACCGATGGCCTGTACGCGCTGATGGCAGGCGGCGTGGTAGGCCACTTTGCCCAGCGGGGCGGCGAAGTCCAGGTTGGCCAGGCCATCCCGACGCCGAGCGACGAGATACTCGAACGGATCGAAGAACGCCGCTTGCACCTGCTCCACCTGCTCGTCGTCCGGGAACAGCAGCGGCAGCTCCTGGCGATACATGAGGGTGCAGGAGGGCACGATGGAGAGCAGGTCGCAGCCGTCGGCGATGGCATCCAGAAACACCGGCAGGTTGGCGTCCTTGAATGCGGCCACCGCGTCGAGGTCGCCCAGCTCGAGCTTCGGCATGCCGCAGCAGGCAGTTCCGGCCAGCAACGTCACCGGAATGTCGTTGTGGTAGAGCACGCGCACCAGATCCTCCACCAGATCCGGTTCGTTGTGGTTGCCGTAGCAGGTGACGTAGATGGCCACCTTGCCCGTGGTGGTGGACCCCGGCACCGGCGTCTTGTCGTCGAAGGCCGGGGCGATGCGCCGACTCGCGGTGCGGGTGTGGAACGCCGGCAGCGGCGCGTTCCGATGGATGCCGGCGACACGCTCGGCGGCGCGACGCAACATTCCGATGCCGGCCGCGCCGTTGGCGAGCTGGCCGACGCCCGGCGTCGACAGCACCTTGAACACCGGCGTCGTGCTGGTAATCAAGCGATCCCGCCAGCGCGGCTTGCTGTCCTTGAAGCGCGCCGCCTTGGCGCGCAGCATCAGATGCGGGAAGTCCACCGCCCAGTCGTGGGGCGGCAGATAGGGGCATTTGGTTTGTGCGCACAGGTCGCACAGGTAGCATTGCTCCACCACCTTGCCGTAGTCCTGCCGATCGACGCCGTCCACTTCCAGGGTGTCGGATTCGTCGATCAGATCGAACAGGGTGGGGAACGCCTGGCAGAGATTGACGCAGCGGCGGCAGCCGTGGCAGATGTCGAAGACGCGCTCGAGCTCGGCATCCACCGCGTCGCGGTCGTGGAAGCTCGGGCGGCGCCAATCGATCGGCTGGCGCTGGGGCGCGTCAAGGCTGCCTTCTTTCATGGCCTGATCTCCTTGGAACCTTGGAACTCGCTGCGATCGCTTCACCTGGAGCGAGGCCCCGCCTGCCAGCGGAGCCCTTCCCAGACCGCTATGGCGGCTGCAGCGACGATCTCGCCCGCAGCCGCCGCCCAGCTTATTCCATCGCGTCGAGCGCTTTCCGGAAGCGGTTGGCGTGGGAGCGCTCGGCCTTGGCCAAGGTCTCGAACCAGTCGGCGATCTCGTCGAAATCCTCGTCCCGCGCCGTCTTCGCCATGCCCGGGTACATGTCGGTGTACTCGTGGGTCTCGCCGGCGATGGCCGCCTTCAGGTTGGCCGAGGTGGTGCCGATGGGCAGGCCGGTGGCCGGGTCGCCGACGTCTTCCATGTACTCCAAATGGCCGTGGGCATGGCCGGTTTCGCCTTCCGCAGTGGAGCGGAACACCGCCGCCACGTCGTTTTCGCCTTCAATGTCCGCCTTGGCCGCGAAGTACAGGTATCTGCGGTTGGCCTGGGATTCGCCAGCGAAAGCGTCCTTGAGGTTCTGCAGGGTCTTGCTATCCGTCAGTTCCACGTCAGCTCCTTGTTCTCCAGTGGTGTCGTAAGGTGGCAAGTATACAAGAGACGACACGAACTACGAACATGCGGCGGCATCGATTCGGAGCCGATCCAAAGTCGGCCCCAAGTGCTGAAGTACGGCGATCAACACGGATCCGTACTCTTTTCAGCCGCACTGTGGCCGAAGATCGACGCTCGCAGATGGGTTTTTCGTTTTTGGAATGGTCCTGGGCGCCGACTGCACAGCATCGCACGTCAGACCTTGGCAGGCGGCTCCGTTCGCGCCTTGGCTTTCAGCAGCGCCATCCAGTCGTGGATCTTGTGCCGCGTCCAGGGAATATCCAAGGCGACGAACGCCGCGCCCAGAGGGAGCATCCAGAGCCCCAGGACGGGCAGAAACCAGAACAGGCCTCCGACCATGAACACCACGCCGATGGCCGAACGGATGCCGAACGGCACATGCTGGTCCCCCCACCGGAGGATGCGATACGTGATGGCGGCGATCTTGCGGGCGAGCGGTCCGTCGTGCCCCCACTGAAGGACACGGCCAGCGATAGCGGCGAACCTGCGGGCGAATGGACCTTGGGGAGAGCGCGACGTAGCGATGACGGCTACACCAGGATGGGGCGGTCGTCCGGGGCATCGTGGCGGCCAGGATGGGCGCGCCGTTCGAGGTCCGGGTCCACCGACAGGAATCGATACCGGCCGTCCTCGCCCAGGCTGCGACGCAGGCGGTTGCGATGCATCAGCAAGTGGCAGTGGGCAACGGCCTCGCCGAGGGCCATCATGATCTGCCGGGAGTCCAGGCGGCGCTTGAACAGCACGGGCAGCAGATCCTTGGCCGTGCGCGGCTCGACGCAGGTCTCCTCAATGGCCAGCATGCGATCCTCGTGGTGGCCGATGAGATCGCGCAAACGTTCGCGGATGCCGTAGAACGGCAGATTGTGGGCCGGCAGCACGAAGGCGTCTTCGGGAGTATCGAGGAACTTGTCGTGGGATTCCATCCATGTCTTCAGCGGGTTCGCTTCGGGCTCGGTGGGATGGACGCTGACGTTGGAGGTGATGATCGGCAGAATCTGATCGCCGGAGATCATTACGCCGAGGCCGTGGCAATGCAGGCAGGCGTGTTCGGGCGAATGGCCGGCACCCACCACCACCTGCCAGTCGTGCTCGCCGATGGTGAGGACATCGCCATCTTCCAGGCGGTGGAAACCCAGGGGCATGGCGCTCGGCATGGTCATGGACGGGCTGCGGCTTCTCGACGCCAAGCGCGACTTCCACATGTCCTGCATCTTCTTCATATGATCCGTGGACATGCCGTAGCGGTGGTAGAACTGCTCGCCCTGCCAGCTTCCTTGCGAGGACGAGAAGCCCATCGTCGTGTACGAACGCGCTTGGTAGTACTCGGCGCGGGTCATGTACAGCGGACAGCGGAAGTGGTTGACGATCATGCCGGCCTGGCCGATATGGTCCGGATGCATGTGGGTGCAGATCACCCCCTTGACCGGCTTGCCGCCCAGCTCCTGCTTGAAGATGCCGTGCCAGATCTCTTCCGTCTCGCGATTGCCGAGGCCGGTATCCACCACGAACCAGCCGTCCCGGCCCTCGATGAGATAGAGGTTGATGTGCGTCAGCGAGCCGCCCATGGGCATGGTGAGCCAACGGACGCCGTCCGCCACCTCCACCGTGGCGCCCGGCGAGGGGTGGGCGTCGTAGGGGTATTCGAGTGCCATAGGGCAGCAAGTATACCCGACGCGCTGCCAATGGCTTGCGTCGGCAGCGCATCCGTTTGCACCGGCATCCGGCCCCGCCATGCCGCAAGCGAATACGTTGGAAAGACCTGCGCGGCCCGGTTCCGAAGAGCATCCGCCCGGGCAGCAAGCGGGCACCGCGAGACCCAAGCCGCCCGCCCGCCTTGACGTGCAGGTTCGCGCTGGCGCCGCCTCCCTCGGACGACGAAGACGGCTGCGCCGCCAGCCCGCGCAGCCGCACAGGCATCGGGACGCACGGCATCGGCGTCGTGGCTTGCCACGTCCGGCGGTGCTTCCACTGTACTGCGCGAGTTGCGCGCAGGGCGCTTGGTTGCGGTTGGGAACAGGCTGGGACAACCGGCTTCCAAACCCGCTGTCCAAGGCGCCAGAGCCGGGATACGGGCAAGTCTCGGCCACCTACATGGATCGATTTCTCTGGGAAGCTGCGCGGCTGCGGCTATAGCGCCGCCTCAGAGGCTCGGTCATGTAAATCAAACCCATGGTTGCCGACCAAGATCGCCACATGGAAAACGCGAACTTCGGTCTACGCATAGTGAACGAAACAGTTCATGTGCCCGGCGAGCTCGGGCTGCTGTTGGTTCGCAACAATATCCGAAACATCCAGGAGTTCGTTGCGATCCTGACCGATTTCCCAAGCGCGTTCCCTGCGAGTTTCCACTGGACGCCCGAGCCGGCGCGCTCGACTCCCTGAGAGGAACAGTGGAGCCGACTCTTCTCGACGACGGACAGAGTCCTTTAGGGGCATGGGTGCGCCGCCGCCGTTACCATGACCGACGCGCCGTGCCAATATGACGGCCAGTCGGTAGGGCGTCGGTTTGGATCTGCTTTGCCGCGCTTAACCATCCAAATGCAAGATGGAGAGATGGAGACAGCTCGCTAGCCGCTACGATAGTGGCGGCGTGTAAGGGTGCGATCCACCCGAATTTCAAACCGAACCACTACCGGTCAGTCTGTTCGGCGTTGAATTGACATAGCGGGCGCTCGTTCCCGTCCCGCCATGCCAAGGGGCCGAAGGCATGGCCGGGAAACCGTCCGGGCAACGAGGCCCCGCCAAGCCTCGCTGCCGCCAAGCCCAGCCGCCTCAGAAGCGCGCCTCGACGGCGATGTTCACCGCTCCGGCGCTTCCGCCCAGAGGGCGGTCGACGCGCGCCGCGCCGAACTCCACCCCGAGCAGCGACCGCTCGCCGACGGCGCGGTCCAGCCGCACCCCCCAGCGCTGGCGCAGCGTCGACTCCCCGGCCAGGCGCAGTTCGCCGAACGGCGTCAGCACGCCGGCCGCGCAGGGCAGCGCCACGCCGTACTCCAGCCGCCCCTCCAGCGCCCACGGGTCCCGGTCCGGCCCGCGCCGGGACGTTCCGCCGGCGCGGGCCGCGCGCAGCGCGTCCTCGCGCCACATCGCCTCCACGCCGCCGAAGTCCGCCGCCCCCCAGCGCGGCGCCAGCGACGCCGCCAGGCCCAGGCCGTCCGCGCCCGCCTTGACGCGCAGGTTCGCGCTGGCGCCGAACTCCTCGATCGACGAAGCCGAATGCGCCGCCAGCCAGCGCGCCCGCACCTCCCCTTCCAGCCGTTCCGATCGGTAGCGGGCGCCGCCCGCCAGCTCCAGACCGCCGCCCGGCAGGCCGCCGCCGCCGTCGTAGCGGCCGCTGGCCTGCCAGAACGGCCGCAGCGAGCCGCCGCCCGGCAAGGCGAGCGCGTGCTCGCCCTCCACGCCCACGCGGAGCCGGCCCACGGACGCCGAAAGACCGCTCGCGATGCCGTCCGGCGGCCCGCCGTCCGTCCACAAGCGCGCGAAGCCGGCGTCCGCCAGCAGCGACAGCGACAGCGCCCCGAAGTCCGCAAGCCCCTGGCGGACGCCGAAGGCGCCCAGGCCGAGGCCCAGGCCGCTCGTTTCCGTTCGCGGCGCGCCATCCCGCTCCAGCGAGGCCGCGCCGAAGCCGAGGCCGGCGACGCCCCACACTTCCAGGCCGCTCGCCAGCCGCCCGTGCAGGTACGGATGCACCGCGTTCAGGCGGGTGCGCAGCAGGCCGTCGCCGGCGGACTCGTCGATCTCGAAGCCGTAGCCCGTCTCGCCGCGGCTGCGCGCCAGGGCGACGCCGGCCAGCCAGTCCTCGCCCAGGCGCCCGTCGACGCCCAGGTAGAACGACCGCAGGTCGCCGTCGTAGCTGCCATGGGCCGTGTCGCCGCGGAACGCCTGGGCGTCGTTCGCGCCCCACAGCGTCCAGCCCGACGCCGGCGGTCCCTCGCCCCGCGCGCCGAGGGAGACGGCGAAGCGCCGGCCGAACAGACTGCCGAGCGACGCCCTGTCCGCCCTGCCGCAGGCCGGCCCGGTTTGCCGGACGCCGAACGGCCGCCGGTCGCAAGCCCCGCCCAGGGCCGTGGACGGATCGCCCCGCGCATCGAAGCCGTGCGCGCCGCCGGCGAACGCTCCCGCGTCCCGGCCAGCCGGACGCGGCCCCTCGGCGCGGACGGAGCCGCCCGCCAGACGGAGCGGCGCCGCCGGCCCGGCCCGGAAGCGGGCGCCGATCACCTCGACGGCGCTGGCCAGATGGGCCCGGCCCTGGGCCGCCAGCGCGTCTTCCAGGACGGCCCGCTCCGCCGCCTGGGCGCGGGTGTCCACGATGTGCGCCGCGTCGTCCTCGACGGCGCGCTCGCCAAGGCCCGACGCCGCGGCGCCGTCCGGGCCGGCGACGGCGCCGCCGTTCAGCTGCAGCGCGTCCGCGGCGATGCTGACGCCGTCCAGATCCTGGTCGCCCAATACCACCGCGTAGCGGAAGAACAGCACGTCGGCCTCCCCCTGCGGGGGCACCGGATCGGCGAGCGCAGCCTTGGTGCCGATGCCGAACCAGAGACCGGGGGCGCCGGCCGCGGTCACCGGACGGTCGAAGCGGACCGCCGCTTCGACCGTCTCGCCGGCGGTGTAGACGCCGTCCGGGCCGGGATCGGAGACGATCGCCATGCCCTCGACCCGCAGCGCGGCGGCGCTTGCCCCCCTTGTCGCGGCCTTGCTGCAAGTCGGACCATCGCTTATGTTTTCGATGCCTTCCAGTTTGTTTCCGATGTCTTCCAGCCAAGTCTGGAACTCGTCATCGTCTGGAGCGCACAGCGGGGTTTCCGCGTCGGCCACGTCCTGGTCGTGCCAGTAGAAATAGAGCAGCTGGTCCAGATTGGTCAGAGTGGAAGGCAGCTCGTCCACCAGCTGGTTGTCATGCAGCAACAGCCGCTCAAGGCTGGCCAGGCCGCCCAGCTCCGGCGGGATCGGCCCCGACAGCTGGTTTTCATGCAGAACCAGCGACTCAAGGCTGGCCAGGTCGCCCAGCTCCGACGGGATCGGCCCCGACAGCTGGTTTTCACGCAGAACCAGCGACTCAAGGCTGGCCAAGTCGCCCAGCTCCGGCGGGATCGGCCCCGACAGCTGGTTGTCATGCAGATACAGCGACGCAAGGCTGGCCAGGTCGCCCAGCTCCGGCGGGATCGGCCCCGACAGCTGGTTGTCATGCAGATACAGCAACGCAAGGCTGGCCAGGTCGCCCAGCTCCGGCGGGATCGGCCCCGACAGCTGGTTGTCATGCAGATACAGCTTCTCAAGGCTGGGCAGGTCACCCAGCTCCGGCGGGATCGGCCCCGACAGCTGGTTGTAACGCATATCTAGCTGCTCAAGGCTGGCCAAGTTGCCTAGTTCCGGTGGAATCGGTCCCGACAGCCGATTGCTACCCAAGAACAGCAACTCAAGGCTGGCCAGCCCGCCTAGTTCCGGCGGGATCGAACCATTCAGATTATTCAGAACCAGTAGTATGGATACAACACGCTCGTTGGACACGGCAACGCCATGCCAGGAATCGAGCTCCTCCGCCGTGGGTACGGTTTCCAAGGAAGGGGACCAATTGTCGTTGTTAGCCCAGTTGGCACCACCCGTTGCGTTGTACAGGGAGACCAGTATGCGCCAGTCGTTCTCCAAGCTGGATTCTTCATCGCTGTCGTCCGTGACCGTGACAAGTACCTTTCTCTGTGCATCCAATCCGCTGGAATCCGTGGCGACGACTTCCAAGGCGTAGGCATTGGGCTCCGTCTCGAAGTCCAGGTCCGTCGATTCAGGCACCGACAGCTGGCCGCTGATCTCGTCTATCTCGAATAAGTCCGCATCCGTACCGCCCAAGCTGTACGTCCGTGTGTCGCCGTCGTCCGGATCCGTCGCCACCACGGGTTCACCAATAGCCCCCTTATGGCCCTCTTTTACGAACAACTTCAATTCATTGGAGTTCTCGAACTCCGGAGGCTCGTTTTCGTTGGTTACCGTCACAAGGAGGGTTCTCCGATCCTCAAGGCCGTTGGGGTCGGTGGAGACTATCTCGAAGGTATAGATGTTGGGTTCCGTCTCGAAGTCCAGATTCGTCGATGCGGGCACTGATAGCTGACCGCTGGTCTCGCCGATCTCGAACAGGCCCGCGTCCGTTCCGCTCAGGCTGTAGGTCAATTCGTCGCCGTCGGGGTCCGTCGCCGCCACCGATTCGCCGATGGCTCCGACGGCGTTCTCCGGCACGTTCAGCGCCAAGTCGCCTGCTGGGAATGCCGGTGCCTCGTTCACGTCCGAAACCGCGAGGCTGACGCTTCGCGTGGCCGCCAGATCGCCGTCGGAGGCGACAACCTGGAATGTGTAGTTGGTCCGTGCCTCAAAGTCTAGTTCCGTGGATGCGGGCACCGATAGCTGACCGCCGCGCCCGTCGATTCGGAAAAAGCCCGCGTCGGCACCGCTCAGGCTGTACGCCAGCGCATCGCCGTCGGAGTCCGTCGCCGTCACTGGACTGCCGATGGTTCCTGCCGTGCCTTCCGGTACGCTCAACGCCAAGGTGCTGTCGTCCGCGAACTCGGGCGCTCGATTTTCGTCGTCGTCTTGCGTCGCAACGACGACGCCTCCGGTGGCGGCGACGGCAGCGGTGGCGATGCCGACCGTGGCGGCGGTGCCTAGCCCCGCAGAGGCAGCGACGGTGGTACCGCCGGTTGCACCCACGGTGGACGCCGCAGTGCCGGCGTTCGCTTCGCTGGTGAGACCGGCGACGACGCCGTACTTGGCGGCGGACTCCGCGACGCCCAGCGCGATGTTGTCCGTGAATCCATATACCTTGTCCGGCGCTTCGGCGAGTTCGGTGAACACCTCGATGCGTTCGCTGTCCGCGGCCACTGCCGCATCGCCGTCCTCGATCTCGACGGCGTAGGCCTGCGTCTTGTAGACTACCTCGTCGAGGTTGCGCACCAGAATTTGGTACTCGATCGCGCCGACGCCGGCGGAGGGGGCCGGCAGCGTGGCTGCGTAACTTTCTCCTGAACCCCGCATGGGCACGAACAGGAAGTTCGCTTCGCGTTCGGCCTTGAAGTAGACCCGCGCCACGTCCACGCTGCCCGCATCTTGGATGCGGGCAGCGAACTCGATGCGTACGCCGGACGGCGCGGATTCGACCGGCCTGTGCTTGATCTTGGCGTCCACCTCGTTCGCGGCTGCGGACGCCGCCCAGCCCAGGCAGGCCAGCGCGGAGAGCGCGAACCAGCGGGCGAGCCGCCGCGGCTTCGGTTGGTTGACGTTCATCTATGGTTTCTCCCGTTTCCTTTGGTGCCGGTGTCGTATACCCAGACGTAGGCGTCTTCGGAGACCTCGACGGCCAACCGCATCTTGTCTCCCGACTGGTAGGTACCGCCACTGCCCCGATCCGCGCCGATCTGGACGCTCAGGGCGCTGTAGTGGGCGAGCGTGGGCTGGATCGCCGTCACCATGTCCACTTGGCTTTGGGTGATGTGCATATCCTTCATGATCGCGGCGGCATCGTTGCCGGCCAATGCCAGCGGGCTGGCGGCCAGGGCGCAGACGCCTGCCAAGGCGATCAGGGTGCGTTTTGCTTTCTCGTACTCGTGCGTTTTCATGCTTGGTTCTCCTATGCTGATGGCCGGAAGCCGGCCGTTTCGCTGCCACCTCATCCGGGACGACGGCCCAATTGCTAGGGAAAGTCTGATCAAGTCGGGTCTGTCGCAATCGATCCAATGGCGACGGACTGGAGTGCGAGCGATGGAACCAGCGACTTCTGCGGAGTTGGAGCACGACCTGAAGAAGCGTCGGACACGGCGCGAAGCGTTCCTTGAGAAGATGGACGGGCTGGTTCCGCGGGAGCGGCTGGAGGCGTGCATCGAGCCGCTCCATCCAAAGGCCGGGCGCGGTCGCCGACCGTATCCGCCTAGCATGACGCTGCGGATGCGCTGCGGCACGGGCACGGCGCGGGCTGCCAGGGGATGGGCAAGCGCGAGGAGAACCGGGACTCGGATGCGGACCGGGAGGCCGCGGAGAAGAGCAAGGCGTCGGTGCGGGCCAAGGCGGAGCATCCGTTCCTGCACGTGAAGCGCCCTTCGTCTATGCGAAGGCGCACTGCCGGGGGCTGGCGAAGAACACGTGGCGCATCGCTCTGCTGCCCGGGTTCGCCAATCCGCTCGTCGCCGGGCGCCGCGCCGCCGCCTGACGCGGGGTCAATCCGTCCGCAGCCGCCGCAAGGCGGCAAGCAGGCCGCTCCGCCTTGAATCGCCCTTGCTTGCGTGTACGCCAACCACAGGTCGCTCGTCGGATGGCTTCCGGCATTCAAAAGCGGACGCGACGAACCTTGTGCCCGCCGATGTCGGGGTTGTTCAGACATTCCCTAGGGCTCCACCACCCGGTGCGCAACATCGTCAAGGCTCCACTCCGCCGGGTTGCTGCGAGTACGCGCCTGCTCCAACCGTTGGTAGAACTGCGCCGGGCTCATGTCCAATGCTGCGACGCCGCTCTCCTGGCGCAGGATGTCGCCGGGAGGGGCAGCGGCTTGAGCGTGGCGACGACGTAGAAGCCTTCCTGCCCCTCCGGCGGCTTCACCGTGATGGCCATGCCGCTGCCGCGGGCCGGGAAGTCGATGATCTCGGCCATCGGCATCTGCACGTTGTCCAGCAGGCGGGCGACTTTGCAGGACGTGCTGACGTGGAACATCGTCACGTGGGACGGTGCGCTGACGCGCAGTTGAATGTTCAGCGCCTCGCCGACGTTGAAGCGGCTGCCCGGCACGTCCCAGGCTTCCACGATGTAGGCCCGCTGGGTTTGCAGTTCGGGGGCATCGCAGTTCGGAATGTCCCGAGCTACTACTTTCACCTTACTAATTTCTCGACCGGCTTTCTCGACCGGCGTTTCGGTCGCGCAGGCCGACAGCGCTGCAAAGAAGCAGACCGCTCCCGCGCCGCACAGCTTGGCGAATACGGCCTTACTTCTCGTAGCTGTTCATTGATTCCTCCGGTGTTTCAGGCTGGTTCGGGCTTCCGGGTTCAGCTCCGAATGCCTGCCGGACGAGTGCGTCCAGCGCTTCCTTGGCCAGCGTGGAACCGCGCCGAACGACGGCAACAGCGACAGCGACAAGGCCGCACAGCAGACCCTCGCACAGAGGGCACGAACGCGAAATGCATGGGCGGAACTTTATGCCGCCGCGACCACAGATGCAAGCCTGGCGCGAGGTCATGGCGCTGCGGACGGGGCATGTCGGCGAGGCGTCGCCGTCAATCGTTGCAGCACGACATCCGGCGGCAGCTTTTCGACTTCGGGCGCGGCGGCGGCGACGCCGCGCCGACGCCGGTATTCAACGACGCCTTCCCGCAAGCCACGGTCGCCGACGGTGACGCGATGGGGAATGCCGATCAGGTCGGCATCCGCGAACTTGACGCCGGGGCGCTCGTCGCGGTCGTCGAACAGCACCGCTAGGCCGGCGGCATGCAGCTGGTCGTGGAGATCCGCCGCGGTGCGCTGCACGGCCTCGGACTTGGTGTTGTTGAGCGCCACGATGTGAACGTCGAAGGGCGCCACGGCAGCCGGCCAGACGATGCCGGCATCGTCGTGGCATTGCTCGACGATGGCGGCCACGATGCGCGAAACGCCGAACCCGTAGCAGCCCATGATCGGCATCACGTCCTGGCCCGTCCGGTCCTGCACGGCGACGCTCATGGCGCGGGTGTACTTGGTGCCCAGCTTGAAGATGTGGCCAACCTCGATGCCGCGCAGGAATGCCAGCGGGCCGCTGCCATCGGCAGCCAGGTCGCCCTCGACGACATCGCGCAGATCCGCGGCGCGAAGGTCGCCCACATCGCGCTGCCAGTTCGCGCCGACGTGATGGTAGCCGTCCTTGTTGGCGCCGCAGACGAAGCTGCGCAGGGCAGCGGCGCTCAAGTCCACCAGCAACGGCAGGCCCAGGCCGACGGGGCCGATAGAGCCGGTGCGCACGCCTAGCGCGGCTTCGATTGCCGCGTCGGAGGCGAACGTCAGCGGTCGGCGCACACCGTCGAGACGCGCCGCCTTGGCCTCGTTCAGCTGATGGTCGCCACGCAGCGCCAGCGCCACCAGCGGCGCATCCTCGGCATCCCCATGCACCACCAGAGTCTTCACGCAGCGACGTTCCTCGACGCCGAGATGACGCGCCACCTGCACGATGGTGGCCATGCCGGGAGTGCGGCGAGTGGCCAGCTCCTCGACCTCGGCGTCGTCCGCCACGGCCAGGGCCGCCGCCTTTTCGACGTTGGCGGCGTAGTCGCTCGCCGGACTGTACGCCAGCCGATCCTCGCCAGCGTCCGCAAGCACATGGAACTCGTGGGAGTCGCCATCGCCCATGGCGCCGGGGTCCGCCTCCACGGCGCGGTAGTCGAGGCCGATGCGGGCCAGGATCGCCGAGTAGCAGGCATGCATGGCGGCGTAGGCTTGCTCGAAGGAGACTTCGTCGAGGTGGAACGAATAGCCGTCCTTCATGATGAACTCCCGGGCCCGCATCAGGCCGAAGCGGGGGCGTATCTCGTCGCGGAACTTGGTCTGGATGTGGTAGAGGTTGATCGGCAGCTGCTTGTAGCTGACGATCGTGCGTCGCACCAGATCCGTCACCACCTCTTCCTGGGTGGGGCTGAGGCAGTACTGCCGTTCATGCCGGTCCGCCAGCCGCAGCATTTCCGGCCCCATCACGTCCCAGCGCCCGCTTTCCCGCCACAGCTCGGCCGGCTGCACCACGGGCATCAGTATCTCCTGGGCCCCGGCGCGATCGAGTTCCTCGCGCACGATCCCCTCGACGCGCTTGAGCACCCGCAAACCCAGAGGCAGCCAGTTGTAGGAGCCGGACGCCAAGCGGCGGATGAAGCCGCCGCGCATCAGCAGCACATGGCTGGCGATGTCGGCATCGGCCGGCGCTTGGCGAAGGGTGGGAATGAGCAGCGTACTGAACTTCATCTCGATGTCGAAGACAGGGGGCGAACGGAGCTGCCCCTGCGGCCCGTCGCGACTTGGTCGGGGCGGCCGTTCGGCAGTAGCCGGATCGCTACAGCGCCATTTCCTTCAAGCGCTTGAGCGCAGTGATCCGTACCCGGGTCGTGGCCGGCCGCGCCGGGATCTCGATCTCTTCCCCGGTGGCGGGGTTGCGACCCATGCGTTTCTTGGCGGCTGGGCGCTTCACCGAGCGGATCTTCAGCAGTCCGGGCAGCGAGAACTCGCCGACGGCGCGCTTCTTGATATGGCGTTCGATCAGCACTTCGAGTTCATCCATCACCGAACCCACTTGGCGGCGGGTGAGGCCGGTTTCGGTGGCGAGGTGGGTCAGGATCGCCGCCTTGGACATCTTGTTGCGGAGGGCGGTGGCTTTCTTCGCTGGCGCCTTCGCTGCGGCCGCTCTCTTGGCGACGGCCTTCTTCTTGGTTGCGGGAGCGGCTTTGCGTGCCATAGAGGATTTCTCCTTGCATACTGTAAGCGATAAGCCGACGGTTCGACGACGGCATCCCAGCCCCAGCGAATGCCGATCCTGGGCGTTTATAGCGAATCGCCGGGCCGATGCCAAGGAAAACCTGTGAAGAGAGCACAGGGGGAACGTTCCATAACGTATTGCGCCGTATTTTTTCGTGCCCGTTTTCATTATGCTTCGCCCCTTTCGAGCGACGGAGTTTCCCAAGGTGCCCATCTACGAGTATGCCTGCGGTTCGTGTGAGCATCGATTCGAGACCATCCAGAAGGCCAGCGAGGAGCCGCTGCGCGACTGTCCATCGTGCGGCCATTCGGCGCTGAAGAAGCTGCTCTCGGCCCCCGTTTTCCGCCTCAAGGGCAGCGGCTGGTACGAGACGGACTTCAAGACCGGCGACAAGAAGAACGTCGCCGGCGACAGCACGCCCAGCGACAACGGCGGCGAGGCGACAGGCAAGGCCGCCGGCAAGGAAAGCAATGGCGGCTCGGCGGCGAACAAGAGCTCCCAGCAGGACGCGGCGCCGGAAAAGCGCACGGCAGATTCCGCCGACAAGAAGGCGTCGAAGAAGCCGCCTTCCGAGCCCAAGCCGGCGGCAACCGCCAAGTACAAGAACGGCTAGACGAACACCATGCGAACTCACTACTGCGGCGACGTGGTCGCGGCCCATGTCGGCGAAACCGTTGACCTCGTCGGCTGGGTGCATCGCCGCCGAGACCACGGCGGCGTCGTCTTCCTCGATGTCCGCGACCGCGCCGGCATCGTCCAAGTGGTCTACGACCCGGACGCCCCCGCGCCTTTCGCCGTGGCCGACCGAGTGCGCAACGAGTACGTGCTGCGCATCCGCGGCCGGGTGCGGCGGCGGCCGGAGGGCAGCGTCAACCCGGATATGAAAACCGGCGCGGTGGAAGTGCTCGGCACCGCCCTCGAAGTGCTCAACACATCGGCGACGCCGCCCATCCAGCTCGACGAGTATTCCGACGCCGGCGAGGATGTGCGCCTGAAGTACCGTTTCCTGGACCTGCGGCGCCCGGAAATGCAGCAGCGCCTGCGGTTGCGCGCCCGCGCCGCCAGCCATGTGCGCCGCTTTCTGGAAGCGGAGGGATTCTGGGAGGTGGAGACGCCGACGCTGACCCGCACCACTCCGGAAGGCGCCCGCGACTATCTGGTGCCTAGCCGTACCCACCCGGGCCAGTTCTTCGCCCTGCCGCAGTCGCCCCAGCTTTTCAAGCAGCTGCTGATGATGTCGTCGGTGGACAAGTACTACCAGATCGCCCGCTGCTACCGCGACGAAGATCTGCGCGCCGATCGCCAGCCGGAGTTCACCCAGATCGACATCGAGGCGTCGTTCGTCGAGGAAGGCGACGTGATGGACTTGAGCGAGCGCCTGCTGAAGTCCCTATTCCACGAAGTGGTCGGCGTCGAGCTGCCCGACTTTCCCGTCGTCCGCCATGCCGATGCGCTACGTCGCTTCGGCACCGACGCGCCAGACCTGCGCAATCCGCTGGAACTGGTGGACATCGCCGATCTGATGCGGGATGCGGCGTTCAAGGTGTTCAGCGGCCCGGCCAACGATCCAGGCGGGCGCGTGGTGGCGCTCAAGGGCCCGGGTGCCGCTGATCGGCTCTCGCGCCGCGCGCTCGACGACTATGCCGGCTTCGTCGGCCGCCACGGCGCCAAGGGCCTTGCCTACATCAAGATCAACGATCTCGCCGCTGGCATGGGCGGCTTGCAGTCGCCGATTCTCAAGTTTCTGGAACCGGCCACCGTGGAGGCGGTGCTCAATCGCGTCGATGCCGTCACTGGCGACATCGTGTTCTTCGGTGCCGACACGGCGAAAGTGGCGTCCGACGCCATGGGGGCTTTCCGCAACGAGCTAGGTGCCGCCCTCGGTTTGGTGGAAGATCGCTGGGCGCCGCTGTGGGTCACCGAGTTCCCTCTCTTCGAACAGGGCCGGGAAACCCTGGTTCCCGAACATCATCCGTTCACCCAGCCGGCCTGTTCCGGCGCCGAATTGCGAGCCGATCCGCGCCGCGCCCTATCGCGCGCCTACGACTTCGTGCTGAACGGCACCGAAGTCGGCGGCGGCTCCATCCGCATCCACGACCCGGCCATGCAGCAGGCGATGTTCGATGTCCTGGACATGGGCCAGGAGGCGATCGTGAAGTTCGGCTTTCTGCTCGATGCGCTGCGGCTTGGCTGCCCGCCCCACGGCGGCATCGCCATTGGCTTCGACCGCCTGATGATGTTCCTGGCCGGCACCGACAGCATCCGCGACGTCATCGCCTTCCCGAAGACCCAGTCGGCCACCTGCCTCGCCACCGCAGCACCCAGCCCGGTGGACGAGCACCAGCTGCGCGAACTGCGCATTCGGCTGCGCTAGGCCGGAACGAGGGCAGCACCATGGCCGGCCATTCCAAGTGGGCGAACATCAAGCATCGCAAGGCGCGACAGGACGCCAAGCGGGCGAAAGTGTGGACCAAGGTGATCCGCGAACTCACCGTCGCCGCCCGCCTCGGCGGCGGCGAACCCGGCGACAATCCGCGGCTGCGCGTGGCGCTGGACAACGCCCTGTCGGTGAACATGCCCCGAGACACCATCGATCGCGCCATCGCCCGGGGCGCTGGCGGACTCGCCGGCGGCAACATGGACGAGCTGGTCTATGAAGGCTACGGCCCCGGCGGCGTGGCCGTGCTGGTGGAAGTGATGACGGACAATAGAAACCGCGCCGTGGCGACAGTGCGCCACGCCTTCAGTAAGCATGGCGGCAACCTGGGCACCGACGGTTCGGTGGCCTATCTGTTCAGCAAGCATGGCGTCATCGGCTTGGCGCCAGGGGCGGACGAAGAAGCCGTCATGGACACCGCTCTCGACGCCGGCGCCGAGGACATCGAAGACGACGACGGCGCATTGTCCGTGATAACGCCGCCGGAGCGTTTCAGCACCGTGGTGGACGCCCTGCAGGCCAGCGGCTTCGAGCCGGAACACGCCGACCTTGCCATGGTGCCGTCCACCGTCAACGCCTGCGACCGGGACACTGCGGCCAAGGTGCTGCGCCTGATCGATGCCCTCGACGACCTCGACGACGTGCAGAACGTCTATACCAACGCCGAATTTCCCAATGGCGTCTTGGACGCCTGAGCCGCCGTCTGTGCCGGACGATCGCCAAACGCCCTCGTCCCAGCGATTGTGCCGGTAGCGAAACCGGTGGCGACCGCGCCCCGGCCCCGCCGCATCCTGGGAATCGACCCAGGCTCCCGGATGACTGGCTACGGACTGGTGGATGCGGCCTCCGGCACCCTGCGCTACGCCGCCAGCGGCTGCATCGACACCGCCGGCGACACCTTCACGACGCGCTTGGCGGCCATCTACCGCGGCGTGGTCGAAGTGATCGCCGAACACGCGCCCGACGAGTTCGCCATCGAGGAAGTTTTCGTCGCCCGCAACCCGCAGTCGGCGTTGAAGCTCGGCCAAGCGCGGGGCGTCGCCATCGCGGCGGCTGTGGGCGCCGGTCTGCCGATCCACGAATACGCGGCGCGGCGCGTCAAGCAGGCCGTGGTCGGCACTGGCCGCGCCAGCAAAGACCAAGTGCAGTATATGGTGCAGGCGCTGCTGGCGCTTGACGCCCAGCCGACGCCGGATGCCGCCGATGCGCTTGCAGTCGCCATCTGCCACGTCAATACTCGCGGTCAGGCAGGCGAATCCTGAGAGCAACTGATGATCGGTCGTCTTCGCGGCAGTCTATTGGAACTCGACGAAGCCACCGCCGTCATCGACGTCGGCGGCATCGGCTACGAGGTCGAGGTGACTGCCGCCGCCGCCGCCAGCCTCGCTGCGGTGCCTGATCGGGCAGAGGTGTACACGCATCTGATCACCCGGGACGACGCCCAGACCCTGTACGGCTTCGCCAGCGCTGCCGAACGAAATCTCTTCCGCTCCCTCATCAAGGTCGCCGGCGTCGGCCCGAAGCTCGCCGTCGCCCTGCTGTCCGCCGTTTCCCCAGACGAGTTCGCCGCCGCCGTAGCTGGCGGCAATGTCGCCGCCATCACGCGGGTGCCCGGCATCGGCAAGAGGACCGCCAGCCGTCTGGTGATGGAACTGCGCGACAAGGTGGATGCGCTGTCGGCGGTGGCGGTGGCCGCTGCCGGCAGCCCGGCGGTACAGGAGGCAGTGCTGGCGCTGGTCGCCCTCGGCTACCGCGAGCCTACTTCGGCGCAAGTGGTCGGCGAGGTCGCGGACTCGACCGACGGCGATGCCGGCGTCGAACATCTGGTGCGCGAAGCACTGAAAAGGATGGCGGCATGAGCGATCCCGCCGGCCGCATCACCACCGCGGCCGACCGCGGCGACGACGGCCCCGCCGACCGGGCGCTGCGCCCCAAGCGCCTATGCGAGTACGTCGGTCAGCAGATGGTGAAGGAGCGGATGGCGGTCTTCATCGAAGCAGCGCGCCGTCGCGGCGACTCTCTGGACCATACCCTGATCTTCGGCCCGCCCGGGCTCGGCAAGACGACGCTGGCGCACATCGTCGCCAACGAGATGGCGGTAGCGCTGAAGGCGACTTCGGGGCCGGTGCTGGAGCGGCCAGGCGATCTGGCGGCGCAGCTGACCAAGCTGGACGACGGCGACGTGCTGTTCATCGACGAGATCCACCGCTTGGCGCCGGTGGTGGAGGAAATCCTGTATCCGGCCATGGAAGACTACCAGCTAGACATCCTGCTCGGCGACGGCCCCGCCGCCAAGTCCATCAAGCTGGATCTCAAGCGCTTCACCTTGATCGGCGCCACTACTCGAGCCGGCCTGCTTACTTCGCCGCTGCGCGACCGCTTCGGCATCGTGCAGCGGCTGAAGTTCTACAGCGACGCCGAATTGGCCCGAATCATCGCCGCCTCCGCCACCAAGCTCGCTATTCCCGTCGACCAGGACGGGGCCCGGGAAATCGCACGGCGCTCGCGGGGCACGCCGCGGATCGCCAACCGTCTGCTGCGCCGGGTGCGCGACTATGCAGAGGTGAAGGGCGCTGGCGGCGTGACGCGGCCGTCGGCGGATGCCGCCCTGGCCATGCTGGAAGTGGACCACCGCGGTCTCGACGACATGGACCGTCGCGTGCTCGACGCCATCGCGCGCAAGTTCGATGGCGGCCCGGTGGGCATCGATTCGCTGTCCGCGGCCATCAACGAAGAACGCGACACCATCGAGGATGTCATCGAGCCGTTCTTGATCCAGGAAGGGTTCGTCATGCGCACGCCTCGGGGGCGCGTGGCTACCGAGTCCACCTACCGCCACCTGGGGCTGATGCCGAGGGCGCGGCAAAGCGCTGCCGGAGGCTTGCCGCGGCAGGAAGGCGTCGACCAAGAGCAGACGGAGTTCGACCTCGGATGACCGAACCCATCTCCATCCTCGAACTGATCCAGAACGCCAGTCCCCTGGTGCAGTTCGTGCTGCTGCTGCTGGCGCTGGCGTCGGTGGCGTCCTGGGTGCTGATCTTCCAGCGCTGGTTCGCGCTCAACCGCGTCCAGCGGGACATCGACGATTTCGAGGAGGAGTTCTGGAGCGGCATCCAGTTGAACGAGCTGAAGGACGAGATCGACCAGGAGGAAGGCGCCACCGGCATCGAATCCGTATTCGCGGCCGGCTTCGGCGAATACCAGCGCCTGTCCGCCCAGACCGGCGCGGATCCCGACGCCGTGATGCAGAACGTGCAGCGGGCCATGCGCGTCGCCCTGACTCGGGAAGAGGAACGCTTGTCGCGGCAGCTGCCGTTTCTCGCCACCGTAGGTTCGACCAGCCCCTATATCGGCCTGTTCGGCACCGTATGGGGCGTCATGAACTCCTTTCGCAGCCTCGCCAACATGACCCAGGCCACCCTAGCGGCGGTGGCGCCGGGCATTTCCGAGGCCTTGGTGGCCACCGCCATGGGCCTGTTCGCCGCCATCCCCGCGGTGATCGGCTACAATCGCTTCGCAGCGCGAGTGGGAATCCTGATGAATCGCTACGAGGCGTTCGCGGACGAGTTGACGTCCATCCTGCATCGCGCCGCCCACGCCACCTAGCAGGGAGCAGACGTGGCAGCGAGACGACGACCGATGGCCGAGATCAACGTGGTGCCATACCTCGACGTCATGCTGGTGCTGCTGGTGATCTTCATGGCCACGGCGCCGCTGCTGACCCAGGGCGTGGAAGTGGACTTGCCGAACACGGACTCGAAGCCGCTGGCCAACGAGCTGGAAGAGCCGCTGGTGGTAAGCGTGGACCAGGAGGGCAGGATATTCGTCAACGCCGGCAGGCCCCGCCCTGGCGAGAAGGGTACCCGAGCCACCATCTTTTCACTAGCGGACCAAGCGCAGAAGATCATCGCCACCCGTCCCGACATCGCCGTCTACGTACGTGCCGACGAGACCATCGCCTACGGCGAAGTCATCAAGGTGATGACGGTGTTGCAGCGCGCCGGCGCCCAGAGCGTCGGCCTGATTACGGATCCGGTGGAGGCCATCGAATCGTGAACCTAGTGCGCGACTACGCCCTGCCGCTGATCCTCGCGCTGTTGGTGCATGCCGGTGCCGCGGCGGCGCTGCTGCGCAGTTGGCAGCCCCAAGCCGACGAACCGCAAGCGGTGCAGCCGCGAGTCATCCAGGCCAAGCTGGTGGCGAGGCAGAAGCGGGTACGCAAGCCGCCCGCGCCAGCGGCACGAAATACGGCATCGCCGCCTCCCCAGGCCGCCCAGCCGAAACCGAAGCCCAAGCCACCGCAACCGCCAAAACCGGCGCCGCAGCCGGATCCGGAGGCCGAAAGGCGCTCCCAGGAGGAAGCCCGACGCCAGCAGCGGCTGCGGGAACTGTATGAAAAATCCACCGCACGGGCGCTCGAAGAAGAGATATTCAACCTTGAGGCAGGTGCCGCCGACGCCGAGACCATGATCTACGTAGACGCCATCTACAAGGCCATCGTCGCCCAATGGTCGCGCCCGCCAAGCGCCCGCAACGACATGCGGGCGCGCTTTCGGGTGGAGCTGGTACCCTCCGGCGATCTGCTGGACGTGATGCTGCTGGAGTCCAGCGGCAACGCCGCCTTCGACCGTTCCGCACAAGCCGCGGTGCGCAAGGTGGGCCGCTACCCGGTGCCGGAAGATCGCAACCTCTTCGAGGCCAAGTTTCGCCGTTTCACGCTATTATTCGAGCCTACTGATCTGCTGCGTTGAATGAACTCTTGAAAACCCTCGTCGTTCTTCTCGCTTGTTTTGCCGCTCTGGGGCACGTGGCGCTCCAGGCTCTGGAAATCGTCATCCCGGAAGGCTGGGACAGCCCCACCCGCATCGCCGTGGTGCCGTTCGGCGGGCCGCCGCTACGCGACCGGCCCGGCCCGGTGCGCCCGCTGGAGATCGCCGACGTGGTCTCCTTCGATCTGCTCCGCAGCGGCCAGTTCGATTCGCTGTCGAGCGACAACATGCTGTCGCATCCGACCGAGCCGGAGGAGGTGTTCTTCCGCGACTGGCGGCTGCTGGGCATGGACTATCTGGTGATCGGCCGGACTTGGCAGGAGACGGCCAGCGCAGGGCAGGTCTCCGTGGTCTACCATCTGTTCGACGTCAACGTCGAACGCGAAATCAAGTCGGCACAGCTGACGGCACCGGTCTCCGCAGCGCGCGATATCGCGCATCGCATCGCCGACGACGTCTACGAACAGGTTACCGGCATCCGCGGCGCGTTCTCCGCCCAACTGCTCTATGTGCTGGTGGAGAACGTCGCCACCGCGTCTGCCTCCTATCAGCTCAAGATCGCCGATTCCGACGGCGAGCGGGCACGAACCGTGTTCCGCTCCAACGAGCCGCTGCTGTCTCCGAGCTGGGCGCCGGACGCCCGCCGCGTCGCCTACGTCTCCTTCGAGACCGGGCGCTCCACCATCGTCGTGCAGGATCTCGACACCAATGCCAGAACGCACGTCGCCACCTATCCAGGCATCAACGGCGCACCGACGTTCTCGCCCGACGGCAACAAACTGGCGATGTCGCTGTCCCGGGACGGCAACCCGGAAATCTACATCAAGAATCTCGTCAGCGGCGATTTGCGGCGGGTGACCCGACGGCCGTCGGCCATCGACACCGAACCTGCTTGGACTCCCGACGGCGGCAGCCTGATCTTCACCTCCGACCGCGGCGGCCAACCGCAGATATACCGCAAGGACCTCGCCACATCGCTGGTGGACCGGCTGACCTTTCAAGGAGACTACAACGCCCGGGGGCGGCTGCTGCCGGACGGTCGGCATCTGATCTACGTGCATCGACGCAACCGCATCTACCACATCGCATGGCAGGATCTCGAACGCGACACGCTGCGGGTGCTGACGGAAACGGCCCTTGACGAATCGCCCTCCATTGCGCCAAACGGCATGATGATGATTTATGCCACGCAAGCGCAGGGCAGGGGTATACTTGCGGTCGTTTCGGTCGACAGTCGCGTTCGGTACATGCTGCCTTCGGCAGCGGGCGATGTGCGAGAGCCGGCATGGTCGCCGTTCCTGTCAACGAACGTCCAGGTGCGGTAGCGGCGAGATTGGGGGGCGGGAACTGTCGAGAACGAGAACAACAGCGGGAGTGAAAGGGGAAAAAAACGATGCGTCATGTGTTGCGTACCTTGTCTGCGGTGATAGTGGCCAGCGTGGTTCTAGCGGGCTGCAAGAGCCAGCCGGAAGCCGTGGAAGAAACCTCGGCGGGGTCGACGCCTGTGGCCCAACCCACCACCCCGTCGTTGCCATGGCCGGGGGAACCGGTGATGCCCCCTCCGACGGACGCGGAAGACAATCCGCTGGATTCGACGACAGGACTACTCTTGGACCACACGTTTCACTTCGATTTCGATCAGGCGCGGCTGTCCGAGAGCGACCTTCGCTTACTCGCCACCCATGCCGCCCACCTGCGCGACCTCCGCAACCGCAGCGTGATCATCGAAGGACACTGCGATGAGCGCGGCACCCGCGAGTACAACCTCGCTCTCGGCGAGCGTCGCGCTCAAGCGGTGGCCCTCTATCTGACGTCCGCCGGCGTCCATGCCGTGCAAATCGAGACGGTGAGCTACGGCGAGGAGCGGCCAGAAGATCCCGGTCACGACGAAAGTGCTTGGGCCAAGAACCGACGAGCGATGATGATCTATCGCTAACACGATGGCTGCTATCCGAGCGGCTCACCAGCCGCGGACTTTCTGGCCGTGCGCTGTGCTCGGCGCACAGCTGCTGTTTCCTGGTACGGCATGGGCCGCAGCACCCGTAGAGGAATCCCAAGCGACCACCCAGCGTTCGGACGAACCGCGCCCCGCGACGGTGCCCAGAACCGATGCCGGCACCCGAGACAGCGGCGGCATCAACACCTTCTACTACCAGCTCCAGACGCTGCAGGAGGATGTCCGTCGCCTGCAGGGCGTCGTCGAGGAACAGAACTACCGCATCGACCGTCTGAACCGTGAACAGCGCGAGCGCTACATCGAACTGGATCAGCGCCTCCTGGAACTTCGCCGCGGGGCGCCGCCGCTTGGCGATGCGGCCACCGCCGACCCCGCCGAAGCGGATGCGAGCAGAGCAGGGGTAGCGGCCAGCAGGGACATGTCGGCATCGGCAACGGAACGCGACGCCTACAACGCCGCCATCGCCGTGGTCCAGAACGCAGCCCGCATGCCGCCCTCGGAACGCAGGCAGGAACACGAACGCGCCCTCGTTCTGTTCAACGCCCTGATCGAAGACCATCCCAACGGCCAGTTCACCCCCAATGCCTTCTACTGGGTGGGCGAAGTCCACCTCGCCATGGACAATCTGGAGCTTGCCCGCCAAGCCCTCGTGCAAGTGGTGAACCTCTACGGCGACCATGCCAAGGTGCCGGGCGCGCTCTACAAGCTCGGCATCGTCTACCACCGCATCGAGGACCCGGCCAAAGCGCTGGAATACCTGGATCGCGTCATCCACGACTATCCGGATCACGAAGCCGCCGGACTGGCCCGCTCCTACGCAGCGGAACTGCGTTGACGCCCGCAGTCGCGCAGCAGTCGCCAACGCTTCGCATCACCGAAATTTTCTTCTCGCTGCAAGGCGAGGCCCGCAGCGTCGGCCGGCCGACTGCCTTCGTGCGCCTGACCGGCTGCCCGCTGCGCTGCCGATATTGCGATACCGCCTATGCGTTCTCCGGCGGCACCGCCATGTCCATCGGCGACATTCGTCGTCGCGTACAGGCCACCCCCACCCGCTACGTCACGGTCACCGGCGGCGAACCGCTGGCGCAACCGGGCGTCTTGGCGCTGATGACGCAATTGTGCGAGGACGGCTATTCCGTGTCGCTGGAAACCAGCGGCGCGCTGGACATCTCCGGCGTCGATGCGCGGGTTTCCAAGGTGGTGGACTTCAAGACCCCGGCCTCCGGCGAAGCGGCTCGCAACCGCTTCGACAATGTCGCCCACCTGACGGCCCAAGATCAGGTGAAGTTCGTCATCTGCGACCGGGGCGACTACCAATGGGCGAAGCTGCGCTGCGACGAGCTCGATCTGACGCGCCGCGTCAGCGACGTGCTGTTCTCGCCTGCCGCGGGCGAGCAGGATCCGACCGCGCTGGCGGAGTGGATCCTGGCCGACGGACTCGATGTTCGCTTTCAGATCCAACTGCACAAGATACTGTGGAACGACGAGCCGGGACGATGACGGAGGGCGGGGATGCCCAAGCGAGGGCCGTAGTGCTGGTTTCCGGCGGGATCGATTCCGCTACCGTCCTCGCCATCGCCAACCGCGAAGGCTTCGCCTGCCACGCGCTGTCCATCGATTACGGTCAGCGCCATCGGGTGGAGCTGGTCGCGGCCCGGCGGGTGGTCGCCGCCTTAGGCGCCGTCGAACATCAAACCGTCGCCATCGACCTCGCCGTGTTCGGCGGCTCCGCGCTGACGGATCAAGGCCTCGAGGTACCGGAAACGGCGACGGATGGCATCCCGGTCACTTACGTGCCGGCCCGCAATACGGTCTTCCTCGCCCTTGCCCTCGCCAGGGCCGAAACCCTTGCCGCACACCATATCTTCCTCGGCGTCAACGCCATCGACTACTCCGGCTATCCGGACTGCCGCCCCGAGTTCATCGACGCCTTCCGCCGCCTCGCCAACCTCGCCACCAAGGTCGGCGTGGAAGGTGCGAACTTGGAAATCCACACGCCGCTGATCGACCTCGCCAAGGCCGACATCATTCGCCGTGGCGCCGCCCTCGGCGTCGACTACGCCGCCACCGTCTCTTGCTACCAGCCAAGCCCGCGCGGCGAAGCCTGCGGCCGCTGCGACAGCTGCCGCATCCGGCGGGCGGGGTTCATGGCCGCTGGCATCCCGGACCCCACGCGCTACGCCACGACACCGTCCCAAGGATGACAGGCGAGGGCGGCCTCGTCGCGTGTCGGGATTCAGAGCTCCGTCGGATGCCGTGTGCGGGAACAGGAAGTATGGAGCGCTCCCGGTAGCCGGATGGGCCGGAGGCTTCGCCCTCGTCCAGCTCTGCGAGTCGGACAGTCTTTGTGTTGGGAACCACCTTCTCGACTCCACCGGCAGGGCCGTCCAACCCGCAAACCCATGCATACGGGGTATCGTGGAGTCGGATGCAAGTCCCTTTGTATTGCCAAACAACCAAGGAACCCGGAGACGCGGTTGTTTTCCGCTGTCGGCGCACATACACTGCCGGCCCTCGAACAGCGAACCAGAACGCAGTGAAAGCAGACATCCACCCGAACTACGCCCCGATCACCGCGACCTGCAGCTGCGGCAACGTCATCGAGACGCGCTCCACGCTGGGGAAGGACATCCACCTGGAGGTGTGCTCCGCCTGCCACCCGTTCTACACCGGCAAGCAGAAAATGGTCGACACCGGCGGTCGCGTGGAACGCTTCCGGCGACGGTTCGGCAATCGCTCCGCCGCAGCCTAGCGCCGCTAGCCAACGGTGCCTGAAAACCGCGCCTCTCGCTTCGTGGCCTGCCGAAGCAAGGAACCCGGTCGAGGCGCGGGTTCCTTGCCGTATCGCCGATAGCCTACAGGCAGTCGCCCATGCAGTCCTCGTATCGTCTACGCTCGCTTGCAATGCACGAATTGAAGACTTCCTGATAGACGTCCGCGCATTCGCCCTGCATGGTGGAGTTGTATTCCGCTTGGCAGCACTTCTTCCGGTCGTTCCGGTCGGCTTCCGATTCCCCATCCATCGACTGCGTCATGCATATCTGCAACAGGGCGGTGGCCTTATTGACGCATTGCATGAACGATAGATCGTGCTCTGCCCGAGTTCAACACGATTGGAAGGCACACTGAACGTTTGATTGCGCGCACATCCGGCCCGCTGCCTTCTGGACCACCTTCGCCAGGGCCGCACAGGAGTCAAGTCGGTTTCCAGCTGCGACAGAAGGCGGGCGCTGTCCAAGGGCATGTCTTCGCCGTATCCCGGCAGGCGAAGCCGCTCCCGTTCTTCCACCAGCAGGCGGTGGATCGTCGCCCGTTCCTGTCTCGTGCAAGGCAGGCAGAGCGGCCGGCGAGAACAGCCATGCCAGGCAGGCCACGGACGCTCCGGAATAGCTGGCAGAACCCGCGTACCCTTCTTCTGTCCAAAAGTGATATGTTGGCCTGGAGACCATCTCGAGTCTACGTCATGCGGCCTATCGCGCTCATCGCTGCCATCGTCGCCATAGCGGCCCTTGCGGCCGAAGCCGGCTCTGGCAAGAAGATGTACAAGGAGTTCGTCGCCAAGAACCAGCTCTACGCCGACGAACGCTGGCAGAAGTACGTTCGGGACATCGGTGCGCGGCTGCTCGAACACACCCCGGACCGCGGCAAGAAGTACCACTTCCACGTCCTCGACGGCGAGCAGGTGAACGCCTTCGCCACCGGCGACGCCTACATCTTCGTCAGCCGCGGCTTGCTGGCGTTCATGGAATCCGAAGACCAGCTGGCGGCGGTGATCGGCCACGAGATCGGTCATGAGGTCGGTCGCCACATGCGCAAAAAAAAGATCACCGAGCTGACAGGCAAGTCCATCGGCTTCGCGGCTTGGTTCATGACCGGGCGTGGCGAACTCATGCGCGACGTGACGAATCCTCTCACCGTCCTGCTCGCATCGGGGTACGGGCGCGAGATGGAGCTGGAGGCGGACCGGCTAGGCGGCGAGTTCATGGCCCGGGCCGGCTACGACCCCCAGGCCATCATCGACACCGTGTGGGTGCTCAAGGACCAGCAGCTGTTCTCCAAGCAGGTTGCCGGCAAACCCGTCAACTACCACGGCGTGTTCGCCTCCCACCCCAAGAACGACAAGCGCCTGCACGATGCGGTGGCCTACGCCCGCGGCCTGTCCTCGGGGAAACTGGACGAACCCATCGGCGATTTCTGGGAGATGGTGGACGGTCTCGTCTTCGGCGACGAGGCAGCCGGCGGTCTCGTCAAAGACAACGCTTACTACCACAGCGGCCTGCGCGTGGTGGTGCGGTTTCCGGACCAGTGGACGGTGTCGGCACCCAAAGCCCAGGTGACGGGACGCGCCCCCGGCGGCAAGGCCGAAGCCTCCATCACCCTCGCCCGCCACGAGCACGTCAAGCGCAAGTCTCCCGCCGAGTACGTCGCCGAGGTGCTCATGCGCGACGATGTGGCTGCCGGCGAGGAGCTTGCGATCAACGACCTGCCGGCCTATATCGGCGAGATCGACACCAGCGAATCCAATGCCCGGCTGCAGCTGATCGCCGTGCTCTACCGCGGCCAGGATGTCTTCCTGTTCAAGGGCGAATGCGGCCCGCAAGGCCACCCGGAGCGCTTCCGCGAGCAGTTTCGGGAGACCTTGGAAGGGCTGCGGCCGATGACCGCCGCCGACGTGCAGGTGGCCAACAGTCGGCGTATCGAGGTGATCGTCGCCGAGCCCGGCATGACCTACGCCACCCTCGCCGAAGACACCTCGTTGCGGGAGTCTCCCGAACAGACCCTGCGACTGCTGAACGCCGACTATCCCAACGGCGAGCCCCGGGCCGGCGACTACATCAAGATCGTCCGCTGAGCGCCACGGCAGCTTCGATCCGCTGCCGCTCGACGGCGGCGAACGTCTGCAGCATGGGGAAGTAGACCTCGAAGTCGGCGACGAATCCCGGCAGGTCGCCGTCGAGCACGCCGTGCAGACGATCGCGCAAGTGCGCGAACCGCAGCCGCGTCAGGACATGCTCCATGGCCCGCTGAATCACTGCCGGTTCCGCGTAGCGCGCCAGCAGATCGGTTTCGATCATCCGCTCCACGAAGTGCCTGCCGTTCGCCGGCACATGGGCATTGAAAGTGTCGATGGCGGCATAGACCTCGGCGGCGAAGGATGCCACATCGTCCTGCGCGAACCGTCGCCACGCGAGCGCCAAGCAGTGGTCGGCGACCAGATCGAGCAGTACTGGCGCCAAGCGCCGCAGCGCCGGATCGAATCGTGCCACGCTCGGCTTCATCAAAGGCAATCGGTTGGAGCAGGAGTCGATGCGCCGATGCAGACGAACGCCAGCGTGAAGTTGCGGCGGCAGCGAGTTCGGAATCGGCCCCTTGACGAAGTCGCCAAGCACGCCGCCGGCCAGAAAGCCGTCGCCGGGCCGAGCGAGCAGGCAATGGGCGAGGAAATTCACGCGCCCGACTGCGCTCCGGTTGCACAATCGGCGCATTCCACCGCCTCGTCGCCGGCGCCGAGCTGCAGATAGCGTTCGAGGTAGGTATCGAAGGCGTCTCGGTCCGCGTCTTCCAGCCGCGCCTGTTGGCGCAGCGACGCTCCGCTCATGGCCGCCAGCTCGTTGAACCGCGTTGCCGGCAGAGGGCGTTGCTCGCACCAGGCCCGATGCGCCGACGACTGTCTAAGAACGAACTCGGCGAACGGCACTCCCTGCCTGCGCAACGCCGACAGCACCCGGGCCGAAGGCGTCCGGTTCGGATCCTGGAGCTTGCGCCGTTGCAGCGCCACGGCATCGACATGGCCGCCTTCCCCGGCCACGGCATCGATTTCCCAAGCAACCCGATGGCAGCGCTCGAGGATGGCATCCGCCCACACGGACAGGGGGACGGGGCCAGCATTGGATATCAGGACGAGGTTCGGCTGCCTCCCGCGCTCCACCGTGTCGAGCTGGTTGACGAGCATGGTCTCGGACTCGCGCTGGCTGTCCTGTTCGCTTTCGTCGAACAGACAAGCCAACAGGAAGACATCCATGAACCGACAGGTGGCGACATCGATGCCAAGCGGCAGCAAGGGATCCAGGTCCAGGCAGCGCACCTCCACGTATTCAACGCCACGGTCGCGCAAAGCGTCCAGCGGACGTTCGCTGGAACGCACTCGGCGCTTGGGCCGGATGGTACCGTAGAATTCGTTCTCGATTTGCAGCAGGGCGGTGGAGAGCTGCCGGTATTCGCCGTCGACCTTGGTACCGATGGCCTCGTAGGGCAGGTACGGCTCGGTAAGCGCTTCGCGCATGGTGGCGGCGTATTCGTCGAGGCTGTTGTAGGAGATGTGCAGCGACGACTGCGCGGCGCTCTGATAGCCGAGACGGCCCATGCGCAGCGAAGTGGCGTGGGGCAGGTACAACGTTCCCGCATCGAGCGCGTCAAGGCCCGCCGAGATGCCCGGCGCGAACGACCTGCATACCGCTGGCGATGCGCCGAACAGGTAGACCAGCAGCCAGGAGTAGCGGCGAAAGTTGCGAATCAGGCCGAAGTAGGCGCGGGTGGCGAAATCCTCGTCCGCGGCTTCCCCCCAAGCCTCGGCGATGGCCGGCCAGAGCGTCTCCGGCAGCGAGAAGTTGTAGTGGATGCCGCTGATGATCTGCATCAGGCGGCCGTAGCGATGGGCTAGGCCGATGCGGTAGACGGTCTTCGAACGACCGACATTGGAGGTGCCGAAGCGGGCCACGGGAATGTTCTCCTCGGCGCCGACAACACACGGCATGCTTGCTGCCCACAGCCGCTCGTCGCCGATGTTGGCGCAGACGAAGCGATGGATGTCCGCCAACTCGTGGAGCGCCCTTCCAGCGCTGTCGTGTACTCCCGTGATGAACTCCAGCTGGGCTTCGCTGAAGTCCGTGGTGATGTGCGGATGCGTCAGCGGCGAGCCCAGCGCCGGCAGGTGCGGCGTTCGCGCCAGTTGGCCATTGGTAGTCACCCGCAGACTCTCCTTCTCGATGCCGCGCCTAAGCGCGGCCAGTTCGTCGCGTCCGCGAATCGCCGCCAGCGCCGTTGCGAGAGAACGCGAAGAGGTGCCTCCCGCAGGAAGAGAATCGGCCACGGCTACGCCCTCGCTTGCGGCGTCAAGCGCGACGCGGCCCCGCGGCGGCGATGGCCGCGTCCACGTCGAAGCGCTCGAAGTTGGCCGCGAACCGAGCAGCCAGCTTAGCCCGCGCCCGATCGTAGGCGCATGGATCGGCCCAGGTGCCGCGCGGGTTCAGCAGGCGCGAATCGATGCCTGGCACCTGCACGGGAATGTCGAGGTTCAGGCCGTCGATGTGTTCGGTTTCGATGCCCTTCAGCGTACCGCTCTGCACGGCGTGGACGATGGCGCGGGTGGTGTCGATGTCGAAACGCCGGCCGACGCCATAGCCGCCGCCGGTCCAGCCGGTGTTGACAAGGTAGACGTCCGAGCCAAACGCCTCGATGCGCTTCATCAGCAACTTGGCGTATACGCCGGCGGGACGAGGAAAGAAGGCGGCACCGAAGCAGGTCGAGAAGGTGGCCGAATACGCCTCCGTGGAGTCCACTACTGTCGATCCCACCGTGGCCGTGTAGCCGGATAGGAAGTGGTAGGCGGCGGCCTCCTTGGGCAGCAGCGACACTGGCGGCAGTACGCCGCTGACGTCGCAGGTGAGGAAGACGATCGCATTGGGTTCGCCCGCGCGATTCTCCGGCACTCGGGCAACGATGTTGGTGCGCGGGTAGCAGGCGCGGGTATTCTCGGTAAGGGACGCATCGGCGTAGTCGAGTTCGCGGCTGTCGGGATCGACGACGACGTTCTCGACGATGGCGCCGAAGCGGATGGCGTCGTAGATCACCGGCTCGGTCTCCCGCCTCAGGCCGATGCACTTGGCGTAGCAGCCACCCTCCAAATTGAACACCGTGCCCTCGCCCCAGCCATGCTCGTCGTCGCCGATGAGCAGCCGTTCCGGGTCTGCCGACAGCGTCGTCTTGCCGGTGCCGGAGAGGCCGAAGAACAGCGTCACGTCGCCATTCCTGCCGGCGTTCGCCGAACAGTGCATGGGCAGCACATCGTGCTCCGGCAGCAGGAAGTTCTGCACCCCGAACAGCGACTTCTTCATCTCGCCCGCGTAGCGCAACCCGGCCAGCAACACCCGGCGCCTAGCGAAGTCGATCATCACTGCGGCATCCGAGGCGGTGCCGTCGCGCTGGGGATCGCAGACGAACTGCGGCGCATTGACCACCTGCCAGACCGCCTTGCCGCGCGGATTGAAGCCATCCTCTTGCGAGGGGTTCCCCCTCGCGCTCCCCCGCTGAGACTCTCCCTGCGAGGGGCTCCCCATCGCGCTCCCCCGCTGAGGGCTCTCCGGCGTGATGAACAGTGCCTTCGCGAACAGCGCGTGCCAAGCGTACTCGGTGGTGACGCGGATGGGCAGGTAGTGCTGCGGATGGGCGCCGACATGCAGCGACGAGACGAACCGCTCCTTGCCCGCCAGATGTGCCTGCACCCGCTGCCACAGCGCCTCGAACACCGCCGGCGCCACCGGCTGATTGACCGCGCCCCATTCGATCAGCGCATGCGTGCCCGGTTCCCGAACGATGAAGCGGTCCTTGGGCGAGCGCCCGGTGCGTCGGCCGGTCTCCACTGCCACCGCGCCGTTGGCCGCGAAGCAGCCCTCGCCACGCAGCACAGCCAGTTCCGCCAGGGCGACATTGGAGAGGTCGAACCAAGTATTGGTGTTGCGACGGATACTGCGGAAGGTATCGATGTGAAGCGCCATGATCCAGTGGCTCAAGTCCGGGCGGCGAAGTCTACACGAGCGCTGCCGAGGTTGCTTGGCCGCTGGTCGATCCACGCCAGCGCTTCGCGGCCCTGGCGAGGTTGCGCCCGACCGTGGAGACGGCGAAGCCGCCCTGCCACCGCAGGGCGTGGTGGATGCGGCACCTGCCGCAGTATGGGCGGCAGTCGCGCTCGGCGAGCCCCGCCGCTCGTCGGCCTTCGTCCACTGCGGCCTTCGGCAGCGGCGCGGACGGCTGCTCTCCGGAACAGCGCCGTGACGCCGCCAGCGTCGAGCGCCTTGTTCCAATCGCAGCAGGTGCTCTTCGTCAGGGCGACGGCCTCAAGGGCCAGGGCGACTGGCACCCCGCGGAAAAAAGAGCTGTCATACCAAAGCAGAAATGTCCGCTTTAGGCTGCATCCTCGTCTCGATGCGTTGCTGTACGCCAAGCCCCCTAGGGTATGTGGTGCCGGCTTCCAGTGCGGCCGCGCCCGCTGCGCCGCCTTGGCCCGATCCACCCGCCCCCCGCACGATTTTGCCGTCCTCTGCGGCCACCGCCTCCTCGCCTTCGGCGAGCATCCGCACCGGCAAAGAGCATCCTGTGCTCGTCGATTTGGAAACGCTGTTTCATCCAGAGGAGGCGGAGCCTGTGAGCCGAGAAGAGGGCGAAGTGCCCTCGTGGATGACGCCAAATCACGTAATGGCGACAGGTCTGCTGCCGTCGGCGGGCGAGTCGGGACCGGATGTGGGCGGGATTGGTGGTGGCCCTGGACAGAAGGCGGCCAAGCCCGCCACTGTAGTTGACAACACAGGTGCTGACGAAATGCGGATTCAACGACGGGAAATCGAACTTCTGCCAGCTGATAACCGACCGGAATATGTAGACGGACGCAAGGTGGACCCAGGGGACCACGTTCGTGACGTTAAAGCAGGATTTGTCCGTGTCTATGAGAGCGATACTCGCGAGTCGGGACGAACTTCTAGCCCCGTCGGGACCACTGATGGCGTTCAAGAACGTGTGTTACTTCGATCAACGCAGCAGTACGCGATGCTCTACGTATTGGCATGGTCCGCGGGCATTTCCCTCGTCGATACTTTCCTCTCGGTTGTCACAGTATTCAAGATCGAATTGGGTATCTTGCGGGTAGCGACGAGACAGCGCCCAGGAGAGCGCATCGCAGGTTGGTTTCATGAACTGTTGCGCAATTTCCAAAACCGCGTGCTGGATGTGAACACCGCGGTTGCTCTGCAGGCCGCGAACCTCCATGTTCCCGGCCCGCGCCCGGAACGAGATGCCGTTATAGCCGCTACAGCACTGGTTCATGGCTTGGCTGTGGCTACTAGGAACATTGCCGACTTCCGAATAAACGGTTTGGCGACAGTGAACCCTTGGGCCTGGGCATCAGCCCTATCGGCGCATTGAAGATCGACGGCTCCGCTCAATCCGATGGCGCGTTCTTAAAGTCTCGCAAGCGCCGGCGCTGCCGCTTGTCCGGGCGGCGTGGCGGCGCAGCCGGCCCGGCGCGCTGCATGCGACGCTCGGCACGGCTCGCCTCGCGCCGGTCGATGGAATCCTCGGTCTCGGCATAGAGCGTCGCCGCTATCGTGGCGCTGCCGCGCTGTTCGGCGATGGCGGCGACCACGACGGTCTGCACCACTTCGCCCCGGCTCACGGCGAGCGTATCGCCGATGGCGACCTCCTTGGCGGCTTTCGCCCTGCTGCCGTTCAGATGCACCTTGCCGCCATCGATGGCGGCCTTGGCGAGGCTGCGTGTCTTGTAGAAGCGCGCCGCCCACAGCCACTTGTCCAGGCGCGTTGCTTCTCGGCGATGCACCGCATTGCGGCGCGATCGAGTCTGCTGCACAGGCTCGCGACGGGAATCGAGTCGGTTCCGGCGGCTCATGGCATGATGTCCCGGAAGTGGTCGAACGTGGGGAACGGCAGGTCGGCGCGGGACTCGCCAGCGGAGTCCGGCTGTGCGACACAGAGCAGGTGGGCGATGCCAGCGCGTTCGGCCGAGGTCAGGACGAGGATGTTGTCGTCGATCAGCAATGTGCGCTTCGGATCGTAGGCGAGACGGTGCGCCAAGCCGTTCCAGTAGCGCGCATCCTCCTTCGGGGCACCGAACTCGTGGGACGAGCAGCAGATATCGATGTGGTCCAGCAGCCCTAGCGCCCGGTGCTTGACGGCAACGCTGCGCGGGTGTGCGTTGGTGGCCAGGATCGTCCGCCGCCCGGAGCGCCGCACTGCGTCAGCGAACTCCGCGGCACCCGGCCGGTAGCGGATCAGCGGCATCAGCTCCTCGTGGATGGCGTCGATATCCAAGCGCGTTTGCCGCGCCCAGTAGTCGAGGTCGTAGAAGTCCAGCGTCGCCTTCGCGGCCAGCATGTCGCGGTAGAGAATCTCCACGGCACGGTCCCGGCATACGCCTTCAAGGCTGCCGAAACGGTCCGGCACGACGACGTTCCACAGGTGGTTGTCGAAGTGCAGGTCGATGAGTGTGCCGTCCATGTCCAGCAGCACGGTGTCGATCTCGGTCCAGGGCACCATGCGCCTATACTACCGTCGCCATGCAGCAAGCACTCGTCGATATTGTGAAAGCCGCCGGCGACGACATCCTGGACGTCTACCAGGGCGCCTTCGAGGTGGAGACGAAGGCGGACCACTCGCCGCTGACACAAGCCGATCTGCGCGCCCACCACACCATCGTCGCCGGTCTGCGGGCGCTGACGCCGGCCCTGCCCGTCGTGTCCGAGGAATCCCAGCCGCCGCCGTTCGCCGAGCGCCGTCGCTGGCGACGATACTGGCTGGTGGATCCGCTGGACGGCACCAAGGAGTTCATCAGCCGCAACGGCGAGTTCACCGTCAACATCGCCCTGATCGAGGACGGCTCTCCAGTGCTCGGCGTGGTCGGCGTCCCCGTGCGCGGCGACATCTACGTCGGCGACTGTCGCGCCGGACGCGCTTGGCGGCAGGGCGCACGGGGCCGGCAGCAGCTCATCACCCGGCCGATGGGCGACGCCGGCGTCACCGTGGTCGCCAGCCGACGGCATGGCGGCGAACGACTGGCGCACTACCTCGACGCCCTCGCCGAGCGCTTCGACACGGTTTCCCGCATACCCGTCGGCAGCTCCTTGAAGCTGTGCATCCTGGCCGAAGGCGCCGCCGACCTGTATCCGCGTCTCGGCCCGACATCGGAATGGGACATCGCCGCCGCCCACGCCGTGCTCGCCGCTGCGGGCGGCTCGGTGATGCGCTTCGACGGCAGCCCCCTCACTTACAACGCGAAGGAATCATTCCTGAACCCGGACTTCCTGGCCATCGCCGATCCTGCTTTTCCGTGGCACGAATCTGTTACCGGTAGTGGAAGAGGACAGATATGAGGGTATCTCTATCAACCTTGCTTTGGCATAGCCAGGACGAAGTTTTCGTCAGGAGTTGAGCTATGCAACAGAGTTTCGGCGATCTTGACTGCGCTGACTGTCTTTCGTGGCTGGAACGTCAAGGCGATCCGCTGCCCAAGCTGAAGCGCTTGATCCCATGGGAGTCGTTTCGCGGCGATTCCAAGGGACTTTACAAGAAAGAACGCCAGGAGAAGAGAAAGGGCGGGCGGGCGCCGACAGACTGTATCGTGATGCTCAAGATTCTGGCGTTGCAGGACATGTACAAGCTTTCGGACAATCAGGCGGAGTATCGGATCCGCGACCGTTTGAGCTTTCGGGACTTTCTTGGCTTGAGTGTGTCGGACGAGGTTTCCGACGCCAAGACGGTCTGGCTGTTTCGGGAACGTCTGAAAGACGGCGGCTTGCTGTCGGGTCTGTTCGAACGGATGTTGTCGTATGTGAACGCAGCGGGGTTCAGGGCGAGGAAGGGCCAGATCGTGGATGCGTCGATTGTGGAAGCGCCCAGGCAACGCAACAGCCGGGACGAGAACGCGCGCATCAAGAGCGGCGAGCCGCCGCAGCAGTGGCCTGAAGCGAAGCGCCGCCAGAAGGATGCGCAAGCCCGCTGGACGAAGAAGCATGGCCGGAGCCGCTATGGCTACAAGAACCATCTCAGCGTCGATTATCAGCACAAGCTGATCCGTTCCTATCAGGTGACGGATGCGTCGGTGCACGATAGCCAAGTGTTCGAGGAGTTGCTGGACCCGAGCAACACCCGCGCGGAGGTGTGGGCGGACTCGGCGTATCGTAGCGCGAAGATAGAGGCGTATTTGACCGGGGCGGGCTATCGCAGCCGCATCCATCGCAAGGGGGCTCGCGGCCAGCCACTGAGCGCGCGGTCGCAGGAGGCGAACCGCAAACGTTCGCGGCATCGGGCAAGAGTTGAACATGTCTTTGCCCAGCAGGGCGAGCGTCTGGTACGCACGGTCGGCAAGGCGCGGGCGGCAGTGAAGGTCGGTCTGCAGAATCTGGTCTACAACATGCGGCGTTTTGTATGGTTGGTGGGATAAGTGGGTGCGCTGGCAGCGAACCGGCGGACGGCAGGCATGAAATGGGATGAAAACAGCGTCGGGTTGCCGAATTCCTGCCCTGTCGAGCTTGAATCCCCCCGCCCCCTCGTAAACTGAAAACATTACATCAGGATCACAAAAACACCTGATTCCGCCGTTGATAGAGGTTCCTATGAACCAACTGATTGGATCGTCCGTAGGCAAGAAATGCATGATGATCGTCGCGTTGGCGTTTTCCGCGCTTGCGCCACCGCAATCTTTTGCGGTAGCCGCGAATGCGGACGCCATCATCGAAGTGGAGCGGCTGTATCCGTATGTTGAGAACAAACGGCACCGGCCCAAGCCTGCCTCTCTTGAAGATCATCCCTGTCGGGAATGGTACGCTGAGCTGCTCGATGCGACAGGTGACACTTTTGTTGAACTAATACGCAACGGCAGCCTCGAGTGCATAGACGATTTGGAATGGATATCCGACGCACCTGTTCAAATCCAAGTGTCCAGAGAGGAAAATATCATCGCCGTAGCTAGAGCTGTTCCTGAGCCGGTTCGTGCCTATGATGAAAGAACCTCTATCCGCTACGACAATGAAATAAAAAATCGCTCGTTTTTTTAAGAAAAGCTAAAGATATTCACTATTGGTGCCTAGTGAGGAGATCATGTTAGGGATCGGAATGGGAAGACACGGAATTCTATACCATAGAGCCTAGTTCAGCCGCCCATATTGCGGTCAAGTCAGCGATCGATGCAATCATCGAACACCAATTTTTTTCAGCTACAATGAACTTTTCGCTGACTTTTCATGGGAAGCCGGAGCAATCATAAATGAATACGAAATGCATGAATTATATCTCGACGTGGTCGCTGAATGGATCAATAGATGGAATAAAAGACGAGCCAATTATGTTATCTTCCATGAAGTAATGCATAAAATTCTTAGCATCGTCTATTGGGGGCATCGACATGATGACTCCAGGTTGGCTTTTGCGAAGAACGGAAACTTTATTCATGCACTCCGGGATTTCGTACTTAGCAAAAGTTGGTTAGAAACTGATTCGCAATGGATCATGGAACAGAGCGCCCTTGAACTAGGACGTCATACCAAGTACAAGAATACAGCGAACTACGATTATGTACTTCCTATAATAAACTCTGTATTCAATTCAACTGGCCGTGTTCTGGCGACCGACGAACGGCGCGTCCGGCTACAAGGTGCAGTGGCTATCCGGTACGGAGAACTTCGCATTCGCCTCGCAGCATATGGTTGGCGGCGGCGTGATCTCCAGCCATGTTATTCGCGGACTGAAGCCCGGCGTACAGTACGCAGTGCGGATCATTGCCACCCGCAACTACGCCGATGACGGCCCTCCCTCGAAGATCGAGACCGATACGCCGTTCTCGGGCACGCTCGAACTACTATTTGAAGAGGAAGAGGCCAGCTTCGTTGCCTGCCCTGTTCGCCGCCGAGGGCGAGATGCTCGCCTATGCGGTCGAGGATAGCCCTCGGACGCTGGTTGCCGCGAGGATTGACGGCAACCAGCTAGTCATCTCGCCGAACAAGCACGGCGAGGAAGGCGTAGCGATCGTCACCGTAACGGCGACGGCCCCCGACGGCTTCACAATGCAGCTATTCTTCAGGGTGGCCGTCGAACCGATGGCTCAAAGCATGCTGCGGGGTTGGCGCTACTGGCTTCTTGATCCCGACAAGCGGGATTAGACTGCAGGGGTTGGATTCGTTGCGGATGCCGAGCGCAGTTGTGCGGCTGGCGGGATGGCCTTGTCGCGCCCGCTTTCCTCATACGCCTCAAGCCTCGGCGCGTAGTGCGTTGTAATTTTCAGTTCTTGCGTGTCGCTATCCCGGTACCCGCTGGCGAGGGGAAGGACTGCCACATCGGTAACGCCGCTGGTGGAGACTCCGCTCTCCCATGCGAAGCCGATGTAGGACTTGCCCGTCTTCATGGCAATTTCCACTAGTGTTTGACGATCCAAGGAGTCCTGGATCACCCATTCGATCAAGTTGCCTTGCGCCAACGCGGTTCTTTTCGCCGCCAATCACTTCCTTGGCCAGAATGTATCTTCCGCCGTTGGGCGTCACATGCACACGCACTTTCCTGGGCGTCCCGCTTTCGGTTCTTTGGGTGGGCTTGGACACTGCGAGTTTGCTACGTTAGAGCGCAATATGCACACTCCTGTGGCGCGGCAGCCATGTCTACCGTCAGCGCTATCCGCGGAGCTTCCCGGTTGATGCGAGCTGATGGTCCGGGACGACATGGGATATACTCGCCCGCTTTGCCCGCCAGCGGGCCTATCGAGGAGGGATCCATGGCGGAAACGCCTACCAGAAGGCCGCGGCCCTTGCCGCAGCCGACGCCGGAGACCCAGCACTTCTGGGACGGCGCCAAGGAGGGTGAACTGCGCCTGCAACGCTGCGGCGACTGCGCCCACGTCTACTTTCCACCGCGCCCGCTGTGCCCGAGGTGCAGCTCGCGCAACGTCGAGGTGTTCGCGGCCAGCGGCCGGGGCAGGCTGTTGAGCTACGTCATCAACCAGCGCCCGCATCCGGCCTTCGACGGTCCCTACGCCATCGCCTTGGTGGCGCTCGACGAAGGCCCCACCATGATGAGCAACATCATCGACTGCGAGCAGACGCCTGAAGCGCTGGCACTGGACATGCCGCTGACGGTGACGTTCGAGGACAACGGCGACATCGCCATCCCCCTGTTCCGACCTGCCTGAAGGAGCGCACATGACCGTTGCCATCGTCGGCGCCGCCGAGACCACCGAACTCGGCAGAATTCCCAACACCAGCCAGATTCAGCTGCATGCCGATGCCGCCCTCAACGCGTTGGCGGACGCCGGCCTTGCGGCCAGCGACATCGACGGCGTCGCCACCGCTGGCGAATCGCCCGTCGCCATCGCCCACTACCTGGGCATCGCGCCGCATTGGGTGGACGGCAGTTCCGTGGGCGGCTGCTCGTTCATGCTGCACGTTCGCCACGCCGTGGCCGCCATTGAAGCGGGCTACGCCAAGACCGTGCTCATCACCCACGGCGAGAGCGGACGTTCCGGCGTCGGCCGCGGGGGCGGAGGCGGCGGGCGGGCATCGCTGCCGGCGCAGTTCGAGGGTCCCTACGGCGGCATGGGGCCGACCACGATGTTCACCATCGGCGTGCTGCGCTACATGAAGCAATACGGCATGACTCACGAACAGCTGGCCATGGTGGCGGTGGCGCAGCGCGAATGGGCAGGCCGGAACCCCCGCGCCTCCTACCGCGATCCCATCACCGTGGACGATGTGCTCCGCTCGCGCATGATCGCCTACCCGTTCCACCTGCTCGAGTGCTGTCTGGTCACCGATGGCGGCGGCGCGCTGATCCTTGCCGGGGCGAAACGCGCCCAGGACTTTCCGAACAAGCCCGTCTACATTCTCGGCAGTGGCGAGAGCGTGGAGACGCCCATGGTCAGCCAGATGAAGGATGTCACCAGTTCCCAGGCGTTCCGCATCGCGGGCGGCGACGCCATGCGCTCGGCCGGCATCGGCCATGCCGACGTGGACCACCTGATGGTCTACGACGCCTTCGCCCACCTGCCTATCTGGGGGCTGGAAGACCTTGGCTTCTGCGAACGCGGCGAGGCCGCCGGTTTCATCGAGGACGGCAACACTCGCCCAGGCGGCAAGCTGCCCCTGAACACCAATGGCGGCGGCCTGTCCTACATGCATTCCGGCATGTATGGCATGTACGCCTTGCAGGAAAGCGTCCGGCAGATGCGCGGCACCGCGCCGGCGCAGGTGCCGGACGCGGAGATCTCGGTATGTCTCGGCGTCGGCGGCATGTTCGCTGCCAGCGGCTGCATCGTGCTGGGCAACAACGCACCGTGATCGGGCAACCAAGAACCGTAGCTTGCGTGTAGCAGCGAGGGTTCTCGGCAGCAGGCAGGGAAAGATACGGGAGCCATATACAGCTATATACAACAGCGCCCTTGGCATTATGGACAGCATCTATGCCTTGAAAACTACGCCATTTACTGCGGCTTGGGTACTAAAGCTTATAGTTCCCAAAGATACAGTGGGCAAGGGCAGACCGAGCAGGAGGAGACAACGTAGAGAATGGCCTCACCAGCCGGGCTGCGAAGCCGAGTGCATTCGCCCTGCCGAGGAGAACAACACCGTGCCGTCTAGCTGTGCCTGATCTTTCGGGACCAAGGTTGCATAACAGCCCGACTAGTGAGGCCACCGACTCTAGCACGTCGCAATGGAGAAAGTGAGAGGATGGCGAAAGCAATCGGCATCTGGATGGAAGATCCTATTCCCATCAATGGGTTAGACCTTCAAGTTCCATAATATCTTCATTTTTTTGGCGTCCTGCTTCCTATATTCCACCCGCGTCTCTATCATGGGTGTGATGGATCAGGATCGCTCTGCCCTCCTCGAACGCTTCCAGCGCGACGGCTATGTCGTGCTGCCGAGCGTATTCTCGGCCACCGAAGTGGCGACCATGCGCGCCGATGCGGACTTCATTCTAGAGCTGATCGTCAACTCGTCCTTGGCCAACGAGCGCCACAGCCGCCGACTGGACATCCGACGCAAGGGCGACGGCACGGTGGTGGTACGCAAGATCCAGCCTATCGTGGATCTCGCCCTGGACTTGGCGGAGTTCTCCCGGGACGAGCGCCTGCTCGGCCCCATGGCAACGCTCATGGGCGGCGAACCAGTACTGATGGAGGAAAAGCTGAATTACAAGCAGCCCTTGCGGCAGTGGACGGAGATGGAGCTGTTTCGAATACCGATGGACGACGATCGCTTTCCCATCCACAACGACTGGGCCTACTTTCGCCACAACGACTATCCCCAGGATATCGTCTCCTCGGCCATCGCCATCGACGACTGCAAGGAAGACAACGGCACCATCCGGGTCTTCCCCGGCACCCACCAGCGCCATGTGGAACATCTGCGCGTCCGCAACGGCCTCGAAGTGCCGCCCGGCACCGTGGAGATCGATGCCGCAGTACCCGTGGCGGCGCCTGCCGGCTCGGTGATGTTCTTCCATAGCTGTCTCATCCACACCTCGCCGCCGAACGAATCCGACGCGCCTCGGCGAATGATGATCTACAGCCACTATCCCAAGGCCGCGAACCTGGGCTACGACATCCGCAATGGTCCCAACCGGCTTCGGGAGTCGCCTTGGGAGTGGCGCTACCAGCGCATGAAAGCGCGAGGAGAGTTCGTCGATCGGTTTCGCTTGCGGGCCGCGACATGAGCATCAGGCCCGAATGGATTGGCCGGACAGACCGGGGGGCTTGTCGGCGCTAATGCAAGTTCGTGGTCGTGGTCCACTTTGAAAAAAGCGGCTGGTGGCCCGGTTTGAAACAAGACATCCCTTGCTGCTAGATACAGTGTCCCATAGCGACACGAATATCCGTGTTTAGTGGATCCATGGTTCAACACGGCAACGAGAGTTTCGAACCAGGCTGCTGCCAAGTTCGTCAACCGCCGCGCTTCGGAACACCGTACAGATAGCGCGTGTTCACCTCCGCCTCGTTGCCATCCGGATCGAGCATGAACAGTGCCCGGCCCTTGCCGCGGGTCCCCATGGGGCCTCGCGTAAAGACGTCGCCGCCGCCCACTGCTTGGGCGATGCGGTCGAACGTGTCTTCGTCTACCGTGAAGGCGAAGTGCAGCGGCCCGCCGCCACGATGCCGGCCGGAGTGGCCCTTCACTTGCAGCACCACATGGCTGCGCTCGCACTGCAAGTAGGCGCGTTCCTCGTTGCGCAGCGCAATGGGGATGCCGAGCCTGCCGTGGTAGAAGTCGAGCGCCCGATCCAGATTCGTCACGTCCAAGAAAATTTCTTCAATGCCTATGATGCCCATTGCTATCCCCGTTGCCCTTGTTGCCAGCCGCCAATGGTCATATCGTGTGATTCTCGCGCAGGGCCGCGATTTCGTCGTCGCCCATGCCGATTTCGCGCAGCACTTCTTCGGTGTGGGCACCGAGTTCGGGTGCGACGGCAGCCGGCGCAAGGGGAGTCTCGCTCATGCGGATGGGGGTGCCCACCACGCGCTGCATGGCACCGGATTCGTCCGCCACTTCGGCGAAGTAGCCGTTCTCCCAGGCGCCAGGGTCGTCCACTACCTGCTGGTAGTCGCGTACCGGCGCGTAGCGAACGCCAGCTTCTGCCAGAGTCTCGCACCACTCTGCCGTGGTGCGCATCTTAAACGCCGCCGTCAGCTCGGCTTTGAACCAGACGAGATCCTCGGCAGCGACGGCAATGCTCTGCAAGCGTTCGTCCAGGGCGAGGTCCGGACGTTCGATGGCGATAAAGAAGGCGTCCCAGGCTTGAGGTGGCACGCCGATGATGCCGAGCCAGCCGTCGGCGGTCTCGAAGATGCCATACGCGGCCTTGACGAGGGGATGGCCGAAGTTCGCCCGGCCTGGAATGCGTTGCGTCAGCAGATAGTGCGTGTACTCCGTGGCCTGGGCCCAGATCTGTCCCCCTAGCAGGGATGCGTCGATGCGTTGGCCGCGGCCAGTGGCGGCGCGTACATGCAACGCCGCCAGTATGCCCGCGACCAGGTTCAGCGAGCCAATGTGGTCGGCGATGAAGGCGCCCACTGGGGTCGGCGGGTCCACATCCCGCCCCGTAGTGCTGACCAAGCCGCCGGCGGACTGCCCGGCGAGATCGGCGCCCTCGCGCTGTGCATCCGGCCCCGCTGGGCCGAAGGTGCTGCCGCAGGCGCTGACGATGCGCGGATTGACGGCGGCGAGGTCGTCGTGGCCGAGGCCCCACTCTTCCAACGTGCCGGGCTTGAAGTTGCTCACCACTACGTCGGCATCGCGTACCAGGGCCTTGAAGATGTCCGCGCCAGGCGCATGGCGCAAATCCAAGGTGACGCTGCGCTTGCCGCGGTTGCAGGCGGTGTAGACCGCGCTGCGCGGATCGTCCGGGGCGACGAAGATGTAGCGCCCCTGGTCGCCGATGCCGGGCAGCTCGATCTTGATTACGTCCGCACCCATGTCGGCGAGCAGCGCCGCCGCTTGCGGCCCCTGGATCAGCAGGCCCGCTTCCAGGACGCGGATGCCGTGCAGCGGTCCCGCCATCAGCAACTCCCCTCCGCCGCGTGTCGCTTGCTATAGCCGATATGCCCGCGCTGCGGTATCGTAGAACATCGCCTGCTTCTCCGCCTCGCTGAAGCCGGCGACGATCTTCTTCATGCCGTTCCACATCACATGGTAGGAGATCGACAGGCGATCCACGGGAAAGTTGCTCTCGAACATGCAACGCTCGGGCCCGAAGCAGTCGATGGCATGCAGGTAGTAGCGCTTCTGAGCGGCAGCGAATTCGTCCGAGGTGGGCGGCAGTTCGCGCTTGTCCCAGCCGAAGCCGTTGTCCGGCATGGCCAGCCCGCCGAGCTTGGCCACCACGTTGGGACACTCGGCGATGGCAGCGATGTCGTCCTTCCACTGGGCGAAAATCTCCTCCCGCCGGCCAGCATAGGCGCCGACGCCCAGGGGCGTGCCGAAGTGGTCGAGGATCATGGTCGTCTCCGGCACGGCGCGAGCCAGCGCCAGGAAGTCCTGATTCTGATGGTAGAAGTGCCACGTGTCGTAGGTGTAGCCGAGTTCGCCCAGGGTACGCATGCCGGCACGGAAGGCTTCCTCGCCGTAGGGGCAGGGCCGCCCGCGGCCGGCGTTGGTGAGGGTGCCGGTGGTGTCGTACGGCCCGGCATGGCGAATGCCGCGGAACAGCCCCCGGCCGGCTTCCTCGTGGGCTTGCAGCACCTCCTCGACGCCCTCGGCGAGCAGCAGATTGGCGTGGCTGACGATGCCGGCGATGGTAGCCGCGCCGTCGCGCTTGGCGCTCTCTTCGGCGATGGCGGCGACGAACTCCGTCTCGCCCACGGGCCGCAAGCGCTCCGGGCCGTCCGTCCAGTAGCTGGAATGGCAGTCGATGAAGACGGTCTTCTCGATACTGTGCCCGGATTCGGTATCCGCCCACAGGTCTTCGAGCAGGTAGCTGCCCCACATCGACGGGGCCGCCCACAGGTGGTGGTGAGGATCGATGATGGGCCGCTCCGGCTCGACGATCTCTTCGCGCACTGCGGCGTACCATTCCTCGCTGCGTGGTGTCGGCATGTGTTCTCCTCCTTGCTTCGCTTCGTGCTGGGCGCTCCCAAGCATCGAGCGGCCTATTGTCGCGCAACGGGACGATCGCGGGAAGGGCACTGCCGCATGCAACCGATTCTTCATGGGGAAGAAACGGCAACGCCACCTTCGCTCTTCAGTTTGCACACGTCCCATTCATCTTCCTGGAACCCTACAATGATCAAACTCTTGCGTCCCATCCTGGTCGCCGGCGCAGTCGCTGTTTCGCAGCTTGCCGGTGCCGGTACCGAGCCTTTCTTCAACCCTCTCACCCAATCCTCGTCCGTGGCCTCGCCCAACCACATCAACGAGCTGTCATCGCCTTGGCAGGTGCCTGCAGGCATGACGCAGACCAACCTGACGAGTCTGCGGGAAGTGGAGGCCGATCAGCAGCAATCCATTCAGCGCGTTCCCGCTGGCGGCGTGTCGTCCATGTTCGACATGCTCGCCTACGATCCCTCCGGGCGCTACCTGTTCATCCCCCACGAAACACCGTTCGGCGCCGGACTGTCGCGCTACGACAGCGTCGATGACCGCACCGTGTTGCTGTTCGCCGGCGATGCCGAGGCCGGTGCGGACGACACCTGCCGCGACGTGGCCTGCTCGGCCTGGGAGTTCGACTTCGCGGCCTTCGACCCGGCGCGCTGGACGCCCAACGGTACCGTGTTGCTAGGCGAGGAATGGTCCGGCCTCGGGCGCATCGTCGAGGTGCTCGATCCCCTGGGCGCGGCACCGGAGAACGCGGTGGCGTCATCGCTGGAGGTCGGCAAAGACTACCGTGTGCTCGAAAGCATCGCCAACGTTGCCCACGAAGGCATCAACTTCAGCCGCAATTTCCACAATCGGGCGCTCTACTACATCGACGAGTGGAACTCAGGCTCCATCTACGCCCTGGTGTTGAAAAAACGGGGCGACTACGCCGGTGGCGGCCAGACCTTCGTGCTGTCGGTGGATGCCTTTGCCAGTTCAGGCGGCGATCCGTCAGCAAACTGGAACGAAGGCGGCAACGCCACCGCGGAGCGCTTCGGCCTCGCCACCTGGGTGCCGATCACCAACCCCGACGGCGTCCCCTTGCGCGGCGTCACCGACCCGTTCCGCGACGGGCCCACCAAGGATCCGCGCCAAGTCGCCGATGCCCGCGGCGGCAGGGCAGCAGCGAACGATGTGGGCGGTACGCCCTACGGCCGGCCCGAGGACATGGAAGTGGGCCTGCTGGCGAACTTCCATGAAGTGCTCTACATCGCTACCACGTCGGAGCATGCAGTGATCGCCATCGAGATGCTGGGCAACCGCAAGGCGATGGTTCGCCAGCTCGCCAGTCGGGAGACGCCCACCAACCGCGGCTTCCTGGCAACCACCGGCAAACTGAACTCGCCGGACAACCTGGCCCAGGACGCCCTCGGCAACATCTACGTCATCGAGGATTCACCCAACCGCGGCGATGTCGGCGGCGACATATGGTTCGTCCGCGATACCGACAACGACGGCGTGGCAGAGTCTCTGGACCACTTCATGAGCCTCCAGGTGGCGGGTTCGGAGTCCACCGGCATGATCTTCCATCCGTTGGCGCCGATCAAATTCGTCCTTGCCGTGCAGCATCCGACCAGCACGGATCTGGAGAGCGTCCCGGAAGGGTTCGGCGACTCTGTCTGGGAGTTCGATGTCGGCAACATCCTGCCGCCGCCCTGCGCCCCGCCGGACGACGGCGCGGGACTGTTCGACAGCTGGAAGACCGGCCACGAGACAACCTGCACGAGTTTGGATTCCGATCTCAGCTTCGGCAGCCAGCTGCGGGCTGCCGGCAGTGCGCGACCGCAACCGTGCGGGACGTCCATCTCCCGCTGGTGAGCGCGACGCCAAGGCGAACTGCCTGCGCCGGGCAGCGACAGTGCTGCTCGGCGCGAGCCGCGCCTTCCAGTTGCAGCGGCCTAGTGCGCCATAGGCCATAGAAGGTCTCGTGCTTCCGAAGGAAGAGAAGAGAACCGCTGCCGCCCACGAGAGGCTGTGGCCTGCCTAGGCCATAGCAGCGAGATCCGACTCGCCTCCTGCCCCATGCACATCCCGGGCGCGCCGTATGCAACCAGGAAGCCATTTCTACGCGGCAGTGCTATATGCACACCGAAGGATGGGGCAATCTCTGCTGCGTCTGCCGCCAGCGTCGCGTTCCAGGCCGCGGAAACATCCTGAACGAAGACCCTGCGGGTGGCCTACGGCTTCAGCGACCTCGGCATGACCAGCGCTGGTTGAATCTATCCCAGGCTCTCTCCGAGGCAGTGGCGGCAATCGGCGACGAGCAGCTCTTCGAGTGAATCGAGCAAGACAACTTCAGTCCCTTGCCGGCGCGGTTGGAGGCGGCTTCAATGGCTGGTTCCCGACCTCGCCAACTTGCAGCACGGTGCGGTGGCGTTCGACGCCGCAGGTTCCGCCAGCTTTGAACGACAAGCCGTTCCCCAGCACCCTCCGGCCTGCCGGCGACGTTCCGAACGGATGCCAACGGCACCGATTCGCGGGATGCCCAAAAGCCGACCTCGCCATCATCGAGGCCAGCGTCAAGGATCTGCTGGCCATATCGAGCCCATTGATGTTGCCGGATGGGCGCGGATAGGAACGACGACGGCACCTAAGGCGTGATCCGGGAGGTCGTCGGCGCAGCGCGATCCCGCCATCCCGACGGCATCCCGAACCGGGAGCAGGCAGCCGAGGCCGCAGGTATGCACGAGCCCATCGTTCCCTCGGCGGCCTGGACGCTGAAGCCGAACAAGGCCCGCGCCATTGCCGACGACAAGGACCATATCCCACGGCCGAGAAGCCGCGGCGCAATCGCCGGCCAACGTCTATCGACACATCGACAGCGAGTTCGCCCCAAGCTGCTCGAGTCGTTGCTCTACCCCCGGGACATCTGCCGAGGCTGGAACGCCGTGGCGTGTTGAACGCGCTATTTTCTTCGTTGGGGCGAGATGCCGACAACGGCTACCGGGCAGCGGGTTGGAGGCTGGAGTCGGAATCGAACCGGCGTACACGGAGTTGCAGTCCGCTGCATAACCACTCTGCCATCCAGCCTGATGCTCCTGGCCCGGCGGGTGGCGCATCCTACCACAGACGGGCGGCTTCACGCCGCCACCGCGTCAGGGGGCCTTGCCGCCCGTTTCCTGCAAGCCGTCCTTCAGTGTTGGCCAAGCGGCGCGGAGATAGATCACCATGGACCAGATGGTGACCAGGGCGGCAGCATAGAGCAGCACCAAGCCGACGATGGCCCAGGGCAGATTCATGACCGGCGGATTGGCGAGCAGAATGACGATGGCCACCATCTGCACGGCGGTCTTTACCCGCGCGGTCCAGGACACGGCGACCAAGCCGCGGCGGTTCATCTCCGCCATCCACTCGCGCAAGGCAGAGATGACGATCTCGCGGCCAACGATGATGACGCCGGGGATGGTCAGCCACAGGCTGGCGTAGTTGCCAATCAGCAGCGCCAGGGCAGTGACCACGATCAGCTTGTCCGCTACCGGGTCCAGAAAGGCACCGAACGGCGTCGTCTGCCCTAGCCTTCGCGCCAGATAGCCGTCCAGCCAGTCCGTGAACGCCGCCGCCGCGAAGAACATCGCCGCGACCCAATAGTGGTCGTCCGTGAAGGCGTAGATCAGGGCGAACACCGGAATAAGCCCGATGCGAGCGATGGTGAGGACGTTGGGCAGGTTCATGGCACGCCTTGCGAAGATGATGTCGATAGCCTAGCAGTATGCCGAAGCCGATCCCGAGCCGCCGCCCAGCACCATGCCTGCCGGCTGGCAGGTGTCACGCGCCATGCAGCGTCCCGTGGATGTTCTCGGCCAACTTGCGGCTTACTCCCGGCACCTTGGCGATCTCCTCCGCGCTGGCGCCCTGGATGGACGCTACCGAGCCGAAATGGGTCAGCAGCTCGCGCTTGCGCCGCGGCCCGACGCCGGGAATGCCGTCGAGTTGGGATTGCCGCCGTTTCTTCTGCCGTCGCCCGCGGTGGCCGGAAATGGCGAAGCGATGGGCTTCGTCGCGGATATGCTGCAACAAATGCATGGCCGGACCGTTGGGCGGCAGCGCCAACTCGCCGTGCCCGGCCAGGATGATGGTTTCCAGCCCCGGCTTGCGGGCGGGTCCCTTGGCAATGCCCAGCAGCGCGATGTTCTCCAGTTGCAGCTGTTGGAGCACCTCGGCAGCGCGGCCTACCTGGCCGGTGCCGCCGTCGATGATGACCGCATCCGGCAGCTTGCGCTCTGCTTCCGCTTCGTCGACCACGAGGCGAGTGTAGCGGCGACGGATCGCCTGTTCGATGGCACCGTAGTCGTCGCCCCGGGGCACGCCCTCGATATTGTAACGGCGGTAGTCGGACTTCATCGGTCCCTCGGGGTCGAAGACGACGCAGGACGCCACGGTGGCCTCGCCGCTGGAGTGGCTGATGTCGAAGCATTCCAGCCGTCGAGGCATATCCTCCCAGTCCAGCACCGCCTGCAGCTCCACGAAACGAGCCAGCACGTTCTTGCGATCCGCCACCAAGGCATTCAGCGACAGTTGGGCGTTCTCCATCGCCATCCGCACCCAGCGGGCGCGCTGGCCGCGCACTTGGCAGGCCACCTCCACCTTGCGCCCGGCGCGTTCCGCCAAGGCGTCGGCCAGCAGTTGCGCGTCGTCCAAGGACACGGACGCCACTACCGTCTTCGGGACCTCCCGATCCTGGCCGCCCAGGTAGTACTGGGACAGAAAGGCGAACAGCAGCTCGCTCTCGTCTTCCGCCAAGGCGTTCTTCGGAAACCAAGTGCGATGGCCGAGCAGCCGGCCGTCGCGCACGAACAACCCTTGTACGCAAGCTTGCCCGGAACCGAGGGCGATGCCGAAGATGTCCACGTCGCCGCCGGCGCCGTGGACGTACTGGCTCTCCTGCACCCGACGCAGGTGGTCGATCTGATCCCGGTAGCGGGCGGCGCGCTCGAACTCCAAGACCTCGGAGGCGGTGGCCATGCGCGTCTTGAACTCGCTCAGCACATCGCTGCTCTTGCCTTCCAGGAACAGCACTGCCAAGCGCACATCTTCGGCGTAGCGGTCGCGATCGATCAAGCCCACGCATGGCGCACTGCAACGCTTGATCTGATGTTGCAGACAAGGTCGAGAGCGGTTTTTGTAGAAGTTGTCCGCGCACGGGCGGATGCCGAACAGCTTCTGCAGGATGCTCAGGCTGTCGCGCACCGCCGCCGAGCTGGGGTACGGGCCAAAGTAGCGCCCACTTCCCTTGCCAGTACGCTTGGCGCCGCGATGGAAGGTCAGCCGCGGGTAGGGATGCTCGGTGAGGTGGATGAAGGGGTAGGACTTGTCGTCGCGCAGCAGCACGTTGAAGCGCGGCTGCTCGATCTTGATGAGGCTCTGTTCGAGCAGCAGCGCCTCGGTCTCGCTGCCTGTGACGGTAGTTTCGATGGCGCGGATCTGCGCCACTAGCACCAAAGTCTTCGTGGTGAGGCCGGAAGAACGGAAGTAAGCAGTCACTCTCGCCTTCAGATTGCGGGCCTTGCCAACATACAGCACCTCTGCGCCCTCCCCCACCATGCGGTAGACGCCAGGCCGAATAGGAAGCGTGGCGAGGAAGGCTTCGGCGTCGAACATGGCTTGCGTCATGTCCGCACTATACCGCAACGCCAGCCGGGAACCAGGCGGCGGCTGCGCCCCAGCGTACTACGACCGCGCCCGCAACGGGATGACGTTGCCGGCGCACTTGACATATATCTCTCGTTCCCGGCCCGGTCCGTCGAGACCGATCCGGCCGCTGGCGAACAGGTGCAAGTCGTAGTATGCCGGGGCCTCGGCGCCCTCCGGTTCCAGCGTCAAGGTGTGGCCGCTCAGCCGCCACTTGCCGCGCTCGGTGGTGTCGCCGTCCCGAGCCAAGTAGCTGCCCGAGGCCAGCTCGCCGCTCAACGTCAGCGAGCGCGACCCGCCGCGAGGCGGGCGCGGGTCCAGTTCCCATTTGCCCACCAGGTCGAGGGAGCGCAGCCAGCGTTCCCGGCTGCGCCTAGCGGACCACAGCCACAGAAATGCCAGCGCGCCAACGACGATGACGAGCAGCGCCAGGGGCATCAGGCGATCACCTCGCGGTCGACATCCACGATAGTCGCGTCCACGGACTGCGCCGCCCAGCGCTCCACCTCCGCCAAGGACTGCTCCACCACCCGCGCATCGCCGGCCACGGCCACCACGGACCAGCGTGCCCGCCGGTGCGAATCCTGGTAGTCGCTCTCGCACACCGCGAGGTTGGCCTTGCTGCCGAACTTGTCCCGCAGCCGCGCCAGCCGTCGGCGTTTCTCCTTCAGGGAGGCGCATCCTACAAGGTGAAAATCGAGAGCCAAGACGCCAATACGCATGGAATCAACTCCCTGGTTCGTCCGGGACGGGCATGGAGGCAAGCGTTCCGATGCTGCTCATGCACATCTTCATCAGGCACTCACTTGCCTGTCTACAGCGAACAACTCGCCGACATCCACAGCGAATCCGGCGAGCACCCTGGAGCATGCGCGGCCTTGCTGGTGGCAGGCACTGCGCTCCACATAGTTGCCATCTTCCAACCCGAGGACGGTGACGGTCTCCGTGCCGGGATCGACGATCCAGTACTCCGCCACTCCCGCGTCGGCGTACTCCAAACGCTTGTCCACGAGATATCGTTGCGGGTTGTCCGGGCTGACCACCTCCGCCACCAAGTCGGCTCCGGTCCAGTAGCGGTCGCCGCTACGCCCATCCTGGGCATCCCGGAGCAGAAGCAGATCCGGCTCGCGGAACTTGCCTGGGCGGACGCGCAGCCGAAGCGGCGCGAACAGCACTTCGCCGCCGAGAGGTTGAAGGAACGAGCGGAAGGCCGAGTATAGGAAGGCGAGAATTCGCTGGTGCCTTCGGGTCGGCATCGGCAAGATCTCCAAGTAGCCGTCGGCGAACTCGACCAGACGGCGGGTGCGGTCGGTTAGCCAGAGATAGTCGTCGTCGCTCCAACAACCTTGGGGCAGGGCTTCCTCCACCAAGCCGTTGACTTGAGCCTGGGAGCAGGGCGCACCGCTGACGGTGGCGGGCATGACGGCTCCTCCGCGCCGATCGATCAGCCGGCCGCGGCCGATGGGCGCAGTTCGTCGAAACCGGTGCGGGCCGCGTCGTCCGGGATCAGGGGGTATTGGATGCCCGCCCACTTCTGGGTCACCCGGACCACTTGGCAGGCATAGCCGAACTCGTTGTCGTACCAAGTGTAGAGGACGACGCGGTTGCCTTCGGCAATGGTGGCGCCGCCGTCGATGCAGCAGGCGTGGCGGTTGCCCACGAAGTCGCTGGACACCCGCTCCTGGGAGGAAGTGTAGTCGATCTGTCGTTGCAGCGACGAGTTCAAGGCGGTATCGCGCAAGTAGGCGTTCACGTCGTCGCGACTCACCTCGTGTTGCAGCGTCAGGTTGAGTACCGCCAGCGATACATCCGGCGTTGGCACACGGATGGCGTTGCCCGTCAGCTTGCCGGCGAGTTCCGGCAGCAGCTTGGCGACGGCCTTCGAGGCGCCCGTCTGCGTGATGACCATGTTCAGCGGCGCACTGCGGCCGCGGCGGTTGCTGGCGTGGTAGTTGTCGTGCAGATTCTGGTCCGGCGTGTAGGCATGCACCGTCTCCATGTGGCCGTGAACGATACCCCAGCGATCGTTTACGGCCTTGAGCACCGGCACGATGGCATTGGTGGTGCAGGAACCGCAAGACAGGATGCGGTCCTCGTCTCGAATCATATCCGAATTGACGCCGGAGACGATGTTCTTGACACTGCCCTTGCTAGGCGCTGTCACCAGCACCCGGGCGATGCCGGGGGACTTGAGGTGCTCCCCCAAGCCCGCTTCATCGCGCCAGCGCCCGCTGTTGTCGATCAGCAGGGCGTCGTGGATGCCGCAGCGGGTGTAGTCGATGCTCGCGCGGTCGGCGGCATAGATGAAGCGGACGACGTTGCCGTTGGCGATCAGGCACTGGTTCTCCTGGTCCACGCGCACGGTGCCGCGAAAGGCGCCGTGGATGGAGTCTCGTCGCAGCAGCGCGGCGCGCTTGTCGAGGTCGTCGGGTCGCCCGGGCCGCAATACCACGGCGCGCAGCAGCAGTTGGTCGCCACCGCCGGTCTTCTCGATCAGCAGCCGCGCAAGCAGCCGGCCGATGCGGCCGAAGCCGTAAAGCACTACGTCGCGGGGTTTGTCGAGAGGCTTGACATGGCGACCGATCACGCTGGCGCAGACCTGCCGAGTGAAGTCTTCCGGGCTGATGGCGTCGCCCCGCTCGCTGCACTCCATGAAGTACACGGCGAGCTTGCCTACGTCGATGTGCGACGGTCCGAGATCGAGCTTCGACATGGCTTCCAGGATGGGGTAGCTCTCGAACTCCGACAGCTCGTTCTGCGCCACTTGGCGAACGAAGCGGTGGGTCTTCATGATGTCCGTGACGCTGCGGTTGTGCAGCGCCCGGCCGTAGCAGTACACGACGATGTTCTTGCGGTACAGGCAGCCGATGATGGGGATCATCGCCTCGGCGAGCGCCTCGCGTTCCTTCCAGTCCGGGAAGTAGTCTTCGAGATGGGGTAGTGCCACGGCGGTTCCCTCCGACACCAGTCGAGGCGCGTATTATCGACCCTGGCACCCCGAAGTAAACCGAAATTTGACGCTCCGCTTGCGTTTCCGGGGACGAGCCGGCCCTGCCGTCTTCCATCCCCGCGAGAGCGAGGAGTTCGTCGATAGCCAACGCAGCGCGCAGGCGGACGGCGCCAGCGCCTCAGGCCGCAACGGCTTTCAAGACAAGGGCGTACTCGGCGACGGGGCCGTACTGCATCGACCCGTCGAAACAGGACAAGGAGGCCAAGCTGGAGCGAAAGCCCGACCGACTCGAGGAAATGGCAGCGGCTGGGAAGATATCCGAACAGGCGTACGAAAAGGGATTTATATCCTTGACTCTGCTACGCACTGTATGCAGCGCACTTGCGGGTTGAATACGCCTTCATCTGGTTTCTAGTGGAGTTAAGTACGTAAGTCCCTACGAAAAAGCCCTCGACAGCCATTGAATCCGAGTCGTCATAAGCGGCGACAGGGCTTCGCACAGTCGCTCGAGCCAGTGCTGCCATTCGTTCGGGTGCTGCTTGAGCGGCTCGAACACAGCAAGGTCGTATTGCGCTCCCTGCCTCGCCGCCGGCAGCGTCGATTCCTATAGCGCCGAGCATTGCCGCGGCGCAGCTCGGTCACAGCATCAGATTCGGAATGGCCAGCGATGCGTCCGGCGTTGATGCGTGGCCCGCCGGCTTGCCGCCGACCTCCGTCCCGCCCTATCGAATCAAGCAGCGGTGTCGATCCTCTGCGGCTGGCACGGTACCCAAGACGACATGGGCATCGAACGTCACGAATCGGCCTTGTCGTTCCACAGCCAACGCCAGCAGGTAGACATCGGTGATCTGTTTGGGGCCGATCACTTGCCGCCAGTCGACGACATTGGGATAGAGAAGACTCGTCGAAGCCGGCCAGAACTCGTGATGGTCGGTAGCGGTGGCCTCGCGCAGCCGTTCGACAACGCGGGACGTGGCCAAACTGTTGGGGTAGCTTGGCTGGGACATGATCCGCAAACATCCGTTCTGGGTAATGGGACAGGTTGCCCATCCGAACCGGATGTTGTGCCTAAGCCAGCGCCAAGCAGCTTCGTGGTGAAGATGATCCGCGTCCAGCAAGGCGATCAGCACGTTCACGTCCAGCAGAGCCCGCATCAATCGTCGCCCTCTTCGCGCAGCCGATCGATGAGCGCATTGGTGACGATCCCACCACGCTTGGGGAATGGCCGGAAGCCGAACTCGGCCAGAGGCGCTGTCGTCCCTTCCCGATCATCGCCTGGTTCGGCAGATAGGGATTGCCGCAGCAGCGCCGACGCCACGGCCCCGACGGACTTCGACTCGCGCTTGGCCACTTCCTTCAAGGCGACGAGGAGATCGTCGTCAATGCTCAATGTGGTTCGCATGGCGACATTCCACCAGCAGCGACAGCCGTCACACTAGCGCATCACGCATCACGCATCAACCTGTGGCAGTGGCCGAGTTTGACTTTGGATCGGCCGCGTCGCTATGGATGCCGCTACATATGCCATTCGATGCCGTCTTGTACCCAGCATATTGTGGTTGCGTGCTGCAGTCTGACGACGCGGATTCGAACTGAGCCATTGCCGTAGCCTGCGAATGGAGTGAATCGCTTCCAGCAAGACGATCGGCGGATTGGCGGCCGGGGCGAGGGACCCTGCTCGGCCAGCACCCGGCAGACGGCGCGGCGCCCGCCCTCCAGCATCGCCATCGACTTGCGCGAGCTGTTGCCGGACGAGGCGTTCGCGTGGACACCTGCGGGCGATGACCGGGGCGGCAAATACGCCGGGAAGTCTCCGAAGCGCCAAGTGCCGAAACCGGCCCAAACAGCACCGCCGAGCATGGTCGTCCCGGTTCGAGTTGCTGCGACGTGACAAGAGAAACCCGTCGCGCCCGAGTTCTACGAGGCGGTATGCGCCCTGCATCCAACAGCGCGGTGCCGTCGGAGGGTGCCATTGAACTCGCGGCCCAGGCAGCCTGGGCCGCGAACAACGCAGACAAGCTGCCCAGCACGCCAGCCGCTCTCTCCTTTATCCGACCATACAATGGAAGCAATCTTGGATGGCGTGGTGCATGCCTATGCAGTTCGACCATGTCGGATCGTTCAAGCGCCAATCGCCGCTTGCACCGCCATGTATTCGTAGTCGCGGAGCATGCGCGTTCGCGACGCCGCCCACGATCGGAACCGCATCGGCCACGGGCGCAGCCAAACACGGTCGCGGAAGCGAAAGGTTGCCGAGTACGGTGAGTTTCAGCTTCGTTGTCGGGTCTCCCATTCGTCGACAGGGAATCGACTATAGCTTTATCCGGATGCGTCAACTCCGTGTTCGCGCTCACCGGGGCGATCCCGACGTCGGCACCCGGCGTTCTGATTGCTGTTGGTGGCCACAGTTGGACGTGCGAAGACTTTACGCATCTCCAGCGTGGCTTGAGCAGCCTGAGTCTCCGGGCTTGGCCGGGAGAGCAGTCTCGAAGGGCCGACGAGCGGCGGAGGCTCGGGTCGGGCAGTCGCGTCAAAGGCCTCGCGCAGAACGCTCACCGTAGCGAGGCGTTGACGGCCTCCAATGCCCCGGCACCTGGACAGAGGGCGGATTCGTCCAGCGCGTTCAGCGGCGTCGCCGGGGTGCCGAGCACCTCGTGGCAGTCGCCGGCGTCGGGGTTCACGTACAGCAGTCCGGTGACCACTTCGCCATCCTCCGTCGCCCGCTGCACCCGGGTCAGCGCTTGCACCCGGTCGTGGGGATCGTAGTCTTCGTCGAGCTTGCGCAGACGCAGGGTGGAGCCGTCCGGCATGGTCACGTCCTCGGTGCTGCCGGGCTCGTAGTCGGCCGCCGACTGCCAGTCGGCGATCTCCTCGCCCGGGGCGATGAAGTCCGCGGCCACCAGATTGCCGGAGTGGCCGCGCATATAGTCGTAGCTCTTGGTGGAACCGTTGTGGTTGTTGAACGCCACGCACGGCGAGATCACGTCGATGAAGGCGAAGCCGTTGTGCGCGAGGCCGGCCTGGATCAGCGGCACCAGCTGGCGCTTGTCGCCGGAGAAACTGCGCGCCACGAAGCTGGCACCGATCTGAAGCGCCATGGAAACCAGATCGATAGGCTCGTAGAGGTTCGGCACGCCCTTCTTACTGGTGGAGCCCTTGTCGTTGGTGGCCGAAAACTGGCCCTTGGTGAGGCCGTAGGTGCCATTGTTGTCGACGATGTAGAGCATGTTGATGCGGCGACGCACGATGTGCGCGAACTGGCCGATGCCGATGGAGGCGCTGTCGCCGTCGCCGGAAACGCCGATGCAGTACAGCTCGCGATTGGCCAGGTTGGCGCCGGTGGCCACCGACGGCATGCGGCCGTGAACGGAGTTGAAGCCGTGGGAGGCGTCGAGGAAGTAGCTCGGCGTCTTCGACGAGCAGCCGATGCCGGACACCTTGGCGAACTTGTGCGGCGGCAGCGATAGCTGCGCACAGGCTTGGACGATGGCTGCGGACACCGAATCGTGGCCGCAGCCGGCGCACAGCGTCGATACCGAGCCTTCGTAGTCGCGGCGGGTGAGGCCGAGGTCGTTGACCGGCAGCAGCGGGTGATGCACCCGGGGCTTGGCGACGAAGGTCATCGGCGCACCTCCCGCTGCTTGCGCGGCGTACGCCCGGCACCGGTGCGCAGATGCGGCAGCCGGCGCACCTGCGCGGAGATGGAAAAGCCACGGCAGCAGAATACCGACTGGATCCGCGCCCGATCAATCTCTAAGTCGCCGGTTGGCAACATCTCCTTATACACCCCTGTTCTGCCTGGTTTGAATGGACGATGTCGTGACAGCCGATGGAATCGACGCTCCGTGCGTGAACGGAGAAACGCCGGCAAGAAACCAGCTACACGCCCCCTACATCGGTTCGCCGAAGGATTGGCATTCGACACATCCAGTCCCCTGCTTGCCGCTGGCTGCCCAGTTAGCGCACTCCGTGCCTAGGCAACTCCGCATGCAACAGTCGAATTGACAGTCTGCTACGTCCTTGCAGAGCTTGTAAGCCTTGCTTCGCAATACCCTGCATAGGGGCTCGAGCACTATATTGCATCTATTGTTCAGAATAGCATTGCAACTGGACATGGTCTCCTGGTACTGGCGGTCGCACATTTCGGGCATGTCGCCGCAATAGGGTTCTATGGAGGAGTCGCTAGAAGACGCTGGCACTCCAGCCTTCATCAGTGTGCATTGTTGCCCTCTCTCGCAGGTCAGTTCTCCATTCAGCGCGGTTTGCGTGAGGATGGCTCGGAAGTAAACGACATCCGGGTGAAGCTCCCACAGTCCTTGCTCCAACTCGGCTGCATCCGCAAGAACCTTGGAGAACGTCTGGTCCAGTGCAACATATCGCCTGGTGTTCTTCTCTCGGATGCGGGCTGCCTCGACCTGGTTTTCCGGGTCGCCGTATGCCTCCAGAACCGCGTCACCGAATGCGCCAATGAGACTATCACGCATATTCCCGCCGTCTTGCGCCAGCGTGTCGCCGACCGTCGGCAGTACATGCGTCACCAGCGCGGAAGGGGCGCCAAAAAGAACGAACATGGCTGCGAGTGCCATAGCCGCCGCCAACCCCGGAAGTCGTACCCTTATTCGCAATGCGAATCCTGTATGTTGCATCTGCGGCTTCATGCCGAGGGCTCCTGTGCGGGTAACGCCTCTTGGTCATACGCCCACCTCCCGCAGCCGCGGCAGCCGGTGCGCCTCGTAGTAGTCGCGCACCTGCTCGAAGATGGTGTCCGCGGAGATGGAGAAGCCGCCGTAGTACAGCACCGATTCGATGAGCGCGGGATCGATGCCGAGGTCGTTCACCAGCAGCGTCTTCATCTGCGCGTCTCGGTTCTGCTCCGCCAGGAAGACGATGTCGTGGCGGTCGATGAACTTGCGCACGGCGTCGGTGAACGGAAAGGCGCGGATGCGCATGGTGTCCAGCGCCACGCCTTCCTCGGCCAGCCGGTCCAGCGCTTCCGGAATGGGCAGCGCCGTGGTGCCGTAGTAGAGGATGCCGGCCCGCCGTCCCTGGTCGTCGATTTCCGGCGCCGGCACCAGGGAGCGGGCCGTCTCCCATTTCACCAGTAGGCGATCCATGTTGGCGATGTAGGCTTCCGGCGCCTCGGTGTATGCGGCATGGACGTCCCGGGACGTGCCGCGGGTGAAGAAGGCGCCCTTGTCCGCATGCGCCCCCGGCAGCGTGCGGTAGCCGATACCGTCGCCGTCCACATCCAGATAGCGGCTGAAGGTCTCGACGCGGTCCAGATCGTCGGCGTCGAGCACCTTGCCGCGGTCGTAGCGGCGGGCGTCGTCCCAAGCGAACGGCTCCGAGAGATTGTCGTTCATGCCGAGTTCGAGGTCCGAAAGGACGATGACGGGCGTTTGCAGACGGTCGGCCAGGTCCAGCGCGTCGGCGGCGAAGTCGAAGCACTCCCCGGGCGTGGACGGCAACAGCAGCGGATGGCGGGTGTCGCCGTGGGAGGCGTAGGCCGCGGCCAGCAGATCGCCCTGTTGGGTGCGGGTGGGCATGCCGGTGGACGGGCCGGCGCGCTGGATGTCCCACAGCACGGCGGGAATCTCGGCGAAGTAGGCGAGGCCGAGGAATTCAGTCATCAGCGACACGCCCGGACCGCTGGTGGCGGTGAAGGCCCGGGCGCCGTTCCAGCCGGCGCCGATGACGATGCCCATGGCGGCCAGCTCGTCCTCGGCCTGGACGATGGCGAAGTTGCGTTCGCCGTTCTCGCCCACGCGCAGCTGGTTGCAGTACTTCTCGAAGGCTTCCGCCAGCGACGTGGACGGCGTGATGGGATACCACGCGCATACCGTGGCGCCGCCGTAGACGGCGCCCAGGGCCGCGGCGGCGTTGCCGTCCACCATGATGCGATCGCCCACCGCCTCCGAGTAGCGCACCTGGACGGGCAGCGGGCAGTCCAGGTAGTCCAGCGCGTAGTTGCGGCCGATCTCCAAGGCATGGATGTTGGGAGCAATGAGATCGTCCTTGCCCTTGTACTGAGCCGACACCATGGACGTGATGACATCGAAGTCGATGCTTATGAGCGCCGACAGGGAACCCAGGTAGACGATGTTCTTGAACAGCGCCCGATGCTTGGGGTTGGGAAACTCCGGCAGCACGAGCCGGGAGATGGGTACGCCGATGCGTTGGATGTCCGCCCGCCGCAGCCGCGGGTCCAGCTCCTTGGAGTTGTCGTAGACCAGAAAGCCGCCGGGCACCAGGGAGGCGATGTCCTCGGCGAAGGTCTCGGCGTTCATGGCCACCATGATGTCCACGCCTTCCCTGCGGCCGGCGTAGCCGCGCTCCGACACTCGCACCTCGAACCAGGTGGGCAGGCCCTCGATGTTGGACGGGAAGATGTTGCGCGTCGCCACCGGGATGCCCATGCGGAACAGCGCCTTGGCGAACATGCCGTTGGCGGAGGCCGAGCCGGAGCCGTTGACGTTGGCGAAGCGAATGACGAAGTCGTTGTAGCTCGCCCCGACGCGACCTGCTGGCGCCAGCCGCCCCCGACTCTCTTCGGAAATCGCCACCGCGTCCGATCTGGTTTCTCCCGCGCTCACGAAGCGCAGCTTCCCGGTTGCGGCACGTGGAACGCGGCTGGCTGGTATCGACTGCTCGCGAATCGCCCTGTCCGCGCGTTGTTGGCGGTCATTCCGCGTAGCTCCCCAACTGCGGGATATGGAGCACGGATTTCTGCATGTCCCAGGCGTTGGTGGGGCAGCGCTCGGCACACAGCCCGCAATGCAAGCAGACGTCTTCGTCCTTGACCATGACTCGGCCCGTGGGGAGGTCTTGGGAGACGTACAGATCCTGCTCGGCGTTGTCGGCGGGGGCCATGAGCGAGGCGCGCAGTTCGGGCTCTTCCGCATTCGCCGTAAACGTGATGCAGTCCATGGGACAGATGTCCACGCAGGCGTCGCACTCGATGCACAGGTTCTCGGTGAACACCGTCTGCACGTCGCAGTTGAGGCAACGCTGGGCCTCCTTGAGGCCGAGCCGGGCGTCGAAACCGAGCTCCACCTCGATCTTGATGTTGTCCAGCGCCTTGCGCTTGTCCGCATGGGGCACGATGAAGCGCTTGGAAGCGTCGTGCTCGGCGTCGTAGCTCCACTGGTGGACGCCCATCTTCTGGCTGACGAGGTTGACGCCCTCGGGGGGGCGGTCCTGCTTCAGGTCCTTCCCCTGGCACAGCAAGTGGATGGAGATGGCCGCCTTGTGGGCATGAGCGGAAGCCCAGATGATGTTCTCCGGGCCAAACGCCGAGTCGCCGCCGAAAAACACCTTGGGGTGGGTGGACTGCAAGGTCTCCTCATCCAGAACAGGGCAGTCCCACTTGTCGAACTCGAGGCCGATGTCGCGCTCGATCCACGGGCAGTGGTTCTCCTGGCCGATGGCCATCAGCACGTGGTCGCACTCCATGTACACGTCCGGCTCGCCGGTGGGTTCGTAGCGCAGCCGGCCGCTGCCGTCGTCCACCGGCTTGACACACTCGAAGACGATGCCCTTGAGCCTGCCGTTGTCGTGGACGAACGCCTTGGGCGGGCGGTTGTTGACGATGGGGATGCCTTCGCTCATGGCATCCTCCTTCTCCCACTCCGACGCCTTCATCACCTCGAACGCCGAACGCACCACCACGGTGACGTTCTGGGCGCCCAGGCGCTTGGAGGTACGGCAGCAGTCCATGGCGGTATTGCCGCCGCCCATGACGATCACTTTGCCGGAGATGGACGTGGTATGGCCGAAGGCGACGCTTCCGAGCCAGTCGATGCCGATGGAGATGTGCTCGTCCACTTCCCGGCGGCCGGGCAGGTCGAGATCCCGCCCGCGCGGGGCGCCGGTACCGACGAAGTAGGCGTCGTAGTCGAGGGCCAGCATCTCCTTCATGCTGGCGATCTCGCAGCCGTAGGTGGCGTTGACGCCCATGTCCACGATCAGGTCCACCTCCTCCTCCAGCACATCGGCGGGCAAGCGGAAAGCGGGGATCTGGCTGCGCATCATGCCGCCGCCAGCCGGGTCTCGGTCGAACATGTCGATCTCGTAGCCGAAGGGCAGCAGATCTCGCGCCACCGCCAAGGATGCTGGCCCCGCCCCCAAGAGGCAGACGCGCTTGCCGTTCTTCTTCTTGGGCACACGGGGCAGGAAAGCCGAGATATCGCCCTTGTGGTCTGCCGCCACCCGCTTCAGGCGGCAGATGGCCACCGGTTTCTCCTCGGTGCGCACCCGCCGGCAGGCCGGCTCGCAGGGGCGGTCGCAGGTGCGGCCGAGGATGCCCGGGAAGACGTTGGAATCCCAGTTGAGCATGTACGCCTCGGTGTAGCGCTCCTCGGCGATGAGGCGAATGTAGTCCGGCACCGGCGTATGCGCGGGACACGCCCACTGGCAGTCCACCACCTTGTGGAAGTAGTTGGGATCGGCGATGTTGGTGGCCCTCATGCGCTACGATGCTCCCTCGTCGTGTTCGGCGGCGGTTGCAGATGGATCTACCGGACCCTCGGTGCGCTCCGCTGGCAGACGCGCCAGCAAACCCGTGCATTCTAGGGCTACCGCGGCTCACGACGCAATAGCCCTTCGAGCCTGTTCCTGATCCGTCCGACGCCATCCGCCGAGCCACGAGGTCCGGCCCTATCTTCGCGTCGCCCGACCCAGGCGACGAAGCAGTCCGGGAACTCGTCCGCCGGCAGGGCGTTGACGACGTCGAGCGTGTCGTGGCTCGGCACTCCGTTCTCGAACGACGGCAGGCGGCGCAGGAAGTCCAGCTTCGTCCGGCCCTGGTGTGCGATCTCCGCGCATCCCCCTTCCCCCGCCCCCTCCCGGTCATGGTGGCGCATTGCGCCGGCGGCAGGTTTTGTGGCAACAGGCAACTGCCCGTGGTGCTGCCGGTGGTGGTCTACGACGGCGAGCCCCTGGAGCAGCCCGGCACGGCTGTCGGAGATGGGTGTGCGGGAGTTCTTTGCCGGACGGTGCGTCATTCTTGACCTGAAACGGATTGGGCGGGAGCATTTGGCGGATGGCGGATGGCGGGGCGCTGTCGCTGCGGATTGCCATCGAGCAGTGCGGCTCGCTGGTGGCGCTGGAAGCGCGGCTGTCGCGGCTGCGGGAACATCCAGAGAACGTGTCGTTGCGGCGTTTGTCTGCCAAGTGGATACGGGAGGCGCGGCTGCCCGGGCTGAGCGCGGAGCTATCGGAAAGCCTAGTGGAAAGAAGGCTGTTGGAGGACGAGAGCATGCTGGCGGGAAAGGCGGAGATATGGAGCGAGGAAGGACGCAGGAAGGGCCGGGAAGAAGGATTCCTGGACGGTGAACGATCGCTGCTGTGCAGGCAGGCGTGAAGCCGCTTTGGCGCGGCCGCGGCGGCGCGGCTGGCGGAACTGCTCGCGGGCGAGCGAGGCGCCGAGCGTCTAGTCGCGGTGGGCGATTGGATTCTGGCGTGTCGGACGGGCGAGGAACTCATCGACCGCGGCAAGCGGCAGGAGCGAATCGCGAACCGGAAAAGGAAGCGTTGGAGCGAATCACCCCGAAACAGGTTGCAGACGGTTGGCGGACGGCTGCGCGTGGCGGGAGAGCTGGCGGTGATCGTCGCGTTCGTCTGCGGCCACCTGACGATCCTGCTGACGTTCTCCTGCTGACGTTCTGCTGCGTCGTCGTGCTGATCGACGGCGGAGCCGAAAACGCCAAGCAGCTAGTTATGCACACCGTGGGCTTTGCCGGGGCTCAGCCGAGTCCGGCAGCCGCAGTGTTCGCCCTCGATTGGCTGTTCCACCCGTATTGAAGAATACGTTACGGTTTACCGGCTTGCGCCCAAGGTCGCGGGAGACGAATGCAGGATGCGGGTTCCCGCCCAGGCGCCAAGTGCTCTACCATGGCAGGATGCGATTCCCCTTGGCGCCCGAGGCACCGCCCCCCCATCTCGTCCACAACTGGCAAGGGCTCCACGGCAGCGCCGGGAGCTTGGCCACGGCGCGGCTGGCGGCGACCGCTGGCCAGTTCGTCGTATACGTCGCCGCGAACCCCGAGGCCGCCTTCCACGCCCACGGCGAGATCCGCTTCTACGCCGGCGATGCCGTGCCGGTGCGGACGTTCCCAGACTGGGAAACCCTCCCCTACGACCACTTCTCGCCGCATCAGGACATCGTCTCCGAACGCTTGGCGACTCTCTTCGATCTGCCAACCGCTCGGCGCGGCGTGCTGGTGGTGCCGGCGACCACGCTGCTGCAGCGGCTCGCGCCGCCGAGTTTCGTGCAGAGCCAGTCGCTGCTGCTGGCCGCCGGCGAAACCTTCGACATCGCCGCCCAGCGCGAACGTCTCGCCGACGCCGGCTACCGCGCCGTGGCCACGGTTGCCGAGCATGGCGAGTTCGCGGTGCGCGGCTCGCTGATGGACATCTTCCCCATGGGCGCGGCGAACCCTATCCGCATCGATCTGTTCGACGACGAAATCGACACCTTGCGCATTTTCGATGCCGACAGTCAGCGCACCATCGCCGCCACGCAGCGCATCCGCATTCTTCCTGCCCGGGAAACGCCCCTGGACACCGACGGCATCGCTCGCTTCCGCGCCGCTTGGCATCGCGCCTTCGACGTCGACGTGCGCCGCTGCCCCGTCTACCAGGACGTCAGCGACGGCCTGGCCCCGCAAGGCATCGAGTACTACCTGCCGCTGTTCTTCGACGCCACCGCGACGCTGTTCGACTACCTTCCCGAAAACACTGTCTGCGTACTGGAAGCAGAGGTTGCCGCGGCGGCGAGAGATCATTGGGCGGAGGTGGCGGCCCGCTACGAATCCCTGCGTCACGATGTCGAGCGCCCTATTCTGCCGCCGGCGGCTCTGCTGCTCGGCACCGCCGAGCTCGACGGTCGCTTGAAGAAATACGGCCGCGCGCGGCTCGATCCCGCGGCTGGCCGTCGCCGTCATCGGGTCGACTTCGGCGGCCGGCCGCTGCCCGAGTTGGCCGCCAACCCTCGCGCTCGGGATGCCGCAGCGGCGCTGCGCAGCTTCGCCGCCAACACATCGGCGCGGCTTCTGCTCACCGCGGAAACCGCCGGACGCAAGGTCCACCTCGACGAGTTCCTGCGCCGGGAGGGGCTGAACGCCGCCGACGCGGCGGACTTCGCCGCCTTCGTTCGCAGCGAAGACGCGCTCGCCATCGCCATCGGCCCGGTCGAGCGGGGCTTCTGGCTGGACGATATCGCCGTGGTCACGGAGACGGAGATCTTCGGCCATCGCGGCGAAGGCGGCCTCGGAACCAGCGCAGCGGCTCGCGCCCGCCGGCGCGGCATCGATCCGGACTTGGTGGTCAAGAACCTCGTCGAACTCAACATCGGCTCGCCCGTGGTGCATGCGGACCACGGCGTCGGCCGCTACCGGGGCTTGGAGACGCTGATCATCGACAGCCACCCGGGAGCCCTCGGCGGGGAAGCAAGCGAGGGCCTCTCGCAAGCGGGAGGAGAAGTTCCTCCCATGGCAATGGAGTTCCTGGTCATCGAGTACGCGGAGGAGGCCAAGCTGTATGTGCCGGTCACTTCCCTGCACCTGATCTCCCGCTACGCCGGGGCCAGCGAGGAAACGGCGCCTCTGCACCGGCTGGGTTCCGACCAATGGACCAAGGCCAAGCAGCGCGCCGCGGAAAAGGCTCGCGACGCGGCTGCGGAACTGCTGGACGTCTACGCCCGCCGGGAAGCAGCCCGGAGCTTCGCTTTCCGCCTGCCTGACGACGACTACCACCGCTTCGTCGAGCAGTTCCCGTTCGAGGCCACTGCGGACCAGCAAGCCGCCATCGACATCGTGATCGAAGATCTCACCCGCGCCAAGGCCACGGACCGGCTGATCTGCGGCGACGTGGGGTTCGGCAAGACGGAAGTTGCCATGCGCGCCGTCTTTCTGGCGGTGGCCAGCGGCTACCAAGCGGTGGTGCTGGCACCCACCACGCTGCTCGCCCAGCAGCATTTCGAGACCTTTTCCGACCGTTTTGCGGATTGGCCGGTGACCATCGAGGTGGTCTCTCGGCTACGCTCGGACAGCGAGGCCAAGGTTGCTGCCGAACGCCTCGCCACCGGCCGCATCGACATCGCCATCGGCACCCATCGGCTGCTGGGCAAGACGTTCAAGTTCAAGAACCTGGGCTTGGTGGTGATCGACGAAGAGCATCGCTTCGGCGTGCGCCAGAAGGAGCAGTTGAAGAACCTGCGCGCCGAGGTGGACGTGCTGGCGCTGACGGCCACGCCTATCCCGCGCACCCTCAACCTGTCCCTCTCCGGCCTGCGCGACCTGTCGGTCATCACCACGCCGCCGGCCAGGCGGCTGTCCATCAAGACGTTCGTGATGCAGCACAGCCGCGCCGTGGCGATGGAAGCCATCAGCCGCGAACTGGCCCGGGGGGGCCAAGTGTTCTACGTCCACAACGAAGTGCGCACCATCGACCGGGTAGCGGACGAAGTGGCCGAGCTGGCTCCCCAAGCGCGCATCGGCGTCGGCCACGGGCAGATGCCGAAACGCCGGCTGGAGCAGGTGATGGCGGACTTCTACCAGCGTCGCATCAACGTCCTGGTGTGTACCACCATCATCGAGAACGGCATCGACATCCCCAACGCCAACACCATCGTCATCGATCGCGCCGACCGCTTCGGCCTGGCGCAGCTGCATCAGCTGCGCGGGCGGGTAGGGCGCTCCTACCGGCAAGCCTACGCCTACCTGATGACGCCGCATCCCAAGGCCATGACGGAAGATGCGGTGAAGCGCCTTGACGCCGTCAAGGCCGCCGGCGAGCTGGGAATCGGCTTCACCCTGGCTACCCACGACTTGGAGATCCGCGGTGCCGGAGAACTGCTCGGCGAGGAGCAGTCGGGGCAGATCGCCACCATCGGCTTCACCCTCTACATGGAGATGCTGCAACGGGCCGTGGCGGCAATCAAGGAAGGCCGCACCCCCAATCTCGACCAGCCGTTGCCCACCAGCCACGAGCTGAACGTGCATGTGCCAGCGCTGATCCCCGACGACTACCTGCCCGACGTGCATGCCCGCCTCATCCTCTACAAGCGCATCGCCCACGCCGCGGACCGCGACGCCCTCGACGACTTGAAGGTAGAGATGATCGACCGCTTCGGCCTGCTGCCCGAGGCGCTGCGGAACCTGTTCCGCACCACGGCGCTGAAACTCGCCGCTGGCGCCATCGGCGTGGAGCGAGTGGACATCGGCCTTCATGGCGGGCGCGTCGAGTTCGCCGCCGATACTCGGGTCGAGCCGCTTGCGGTGGTTCAGCTGGTGCAGAGCGAGCCGCAGACCTACCGCTACCGCAATGACAGCAAGGACACCGGGGGACGGCTGACCGTCACCCGCGAGATGCCGCATCCGGACACGCGGTTCCAACTCGTCGAGGCTTTGCTGAAGCGGCTGGCGCCGACTGCGACGCCTGCCAACGGCAGGGACAGCGCAGCGGAGGAGCTGCGACAGGTCGGGTGACGCGAATGCTCGTGGATGCGACGCCAAGCCGCGGCTGGAACGCCTTGGCGAAGGCGCGGCTGGCCGGGAAGTTCCAGACTCGAAGGTTTGCGGCATTGGCTGGGCTAGGGCTGCAGGCCGCATGGCCGTCCCAGGCGAATGCCCAGGACGCCGAGGACTACTTGCAGTTTCGCTGGTACCGCATCGAGGTCGTCGTGTTCCAGCAAAGCGACGAAGAAGACCCTGGCGCCGCCCGTCCCCAGCTACTCGACGCCATGGGATATCCGCACGGGACAATGCCGCTGGCGGAGGGCGACCCGGACGACGAAGAACCCCTGCCGTTTGGGCCGAGCCTGCCGGCGAACGACCCCCTGCCGCTAGTGGTTTCGAACTTGGTGCCGCCGCTCTGGTTCGCCGACGAGTGCGCGACGGAGTTCTGGGAACCGCCTTTCGAGTTCGGCGAGGACGGCGGCATGCTGCGCGACCCCTGCCTGCCCGAGCTGGAACTCTGGGATATCGACCCGCAGGCCGAGGACTTCCCCGAATTGCCGATGACATCGCCAGACGAGGAAGCGCCCCTGCCTGCCGAGCCTGAACCAGTTGCCCGGGATGCGGCGCGAGAGAAGTTGGCCAGCGCCTTCGAGGAGCACGAGAAGCAGCTGTTCGAGACCAGCTACGCATGGCGGCGCGAAACTCCCGGCTTCGCCGCCGAACTGCGCCGACTGCGGCGGCGGTTCGAGGTGCTCGCCGCCGGTTCCTGGCATCAGCCGGTGCCGCCCCGGGAGCAGCCGCAGCCGCTGCTGGTGCAGGTGGGGCGCATGGACGAGCTGCGTCGGTTCCCGCTGGAAGGCTGGTTCAGCGTCACCGTCGGCCGCTATCTGCACTTCGAGGCCCGCCTGCAATACCGCCTGCCCGACGGGGACGGCGTTGCAGCCAGCGGCGGCGCAGCGCGCGATAACGGGAGCGTCCCGCTTAGCAGCGGAGCCGTCCCGCGTGTGCGCGGGACGGCTCTGTTCGCCGAGCGGCGGCGCATGCGCAGCGACGAACCCCACTACCTGGACCACCCGGCGCTCGGCATCCTGGTGCGGATCGATCCAGTGGCAGTGCCCCGGGACTTGCTACGGCGGATCGACGAGTTGCAGGAACTCGGCCAGCAGCCGCAGTAGCCGCGGCTGGGCATCGTCTACCACGGCCAGCATGTCGGCCACCTCGAGGCTTGCGGCGCCGCGGCCGGCCGCCGGATTGACCACCAGGCAGATGCCGGCGTAGGGCAGGCCGAGCTCTCGCGCCAAGGCCGCTTCCGGCATCGCTGTCATGCGACCAGGGTGCAGCCGTCGCGCTCCATGCGATCGATCTCCGCCGCGGTCTCGAGCCGCGGCCCTTGGGTGCAGCCGTAAACGCCGCCGTCGCGGACGGCCAGGCCGGCCCGTTCGGCCGCGTCGGCCAGGGTCTGTCGCAGCGCAGGATCGAACGGCTCGCCGAAGTCGGCGAAGCGGATGCCGCTGTCCTGGACAGGCGCGTCCGTGCCGCCGTGGAAGGTATGGGCGCGGCCCCAGGTGTAGTCGATGATCTGCCGCGGCAGCACCATGTCGCCGTCCCGGTGCCCGGACGCGATGCCGCCGACGGCGAACACCGCCGCCACGGCGTCCACCCCGAGCTCGCGCAGCAGCCACAGGTTGGCGCGGTAGTTGATCTCGTGGGGCAGCAAGGCATTCGCCGTGTGCGCATGTTCCCTGGCGCGGGAAAGATGGCCGTCGCCGTGGCGGTTCAGGAACACCGCGCCGGGAAAGCCGGCGGCTTGCCGCGGCAGCGCGGAGGCCAAGCCGTAGGGCGTCTGCGCAGAGGCCGCCGCCGGCTGCGATTCTCCGCCCAAGGCGGCCAGACCCGTGCCGCCGATCACCGCCGTCTTCACGACGACGATCCCTGCCAGTCGGGCGGCAGGCTGTAGATGCCCGAGAGCTGGCGGAACCAGCCGTCGCAGTCCATGCCGCGCCCCACCAGAAACTCGTTCGGGGCGTCCAGAGCGGCATAGTCCGCCGCCGCGCCCGCCCCGCCCAGGTTCTTGCGCACCAGCACCGCGGTCAGCAGTTCCGCCGGGGCCGCCGCGGCAATGGCGTCCTGGGCGGTGCGCAGGGTCACGCCCTCGTCCAGCACATCGTCCACCAGCAGCACGCTGCGTCCGGCCACGGCGCGATCCAGCTTGCGCAGGAAGCGAACTTCGCCGCCTTGCGTGTGGCGATAGCGGGTGAGATGCATGTAGTCCAGTTCCAGGTCGAAATAGAACCGCCGCAGCAGGTCGGCGGTGAACGCCAAGCCGCCATTCATCAGGCAGACCACTACTGGTCGCGCATCCCACAGGCGCACGGCCAGTTCCACGGCGACGCGATCCACCGCGGCATCGACGGCTGCGGCATCGTACAGGCACCGGGCGCCGTCGGGCAGGGCAAGACCCATCTACCGTGGGCCTCCCGCGGCCCCCTCTTCGCTGCGGTCGGGCGGCTCCGGGCGGGACGGCGACTCGATGTGCAGGGTGCGGGTGGGGAAGGCCATCTCCGCGCCGTGGCCCTCGACGATGGCGGCGATCTCGAGCAGGACATCCTCCTTGACGACATGGAACTCGGTCCACGCGGTGGTCTTGGTGAAGGTGTATACCATGATGTCCAGCGACGATGCCCCGAAACTGAGGAAGTTGACGATCAACGTCCGGCCGGTATCGATGGCCTCGTGGCGGACGAGCATGTCGCGGATGTCGTCGATCACGTTCTTGAGCACGGCCAGGTCGTCGTAGCGCACGCCGACGATCTCGTAGATGCGGCGGTTGCGCATGCGCGACGGGTTCTCCACGGTCATGGTCGTGAATGCCGAGTTGGGTACGTACAGCGGGCGCTGATCGAAGGTGCGAATGCGCGTCAGCCGCCAGCCGATCTCCTCGACGGTGCCTTCGATGTCGCGATCCGGCGAACGGATCCAATCGCCCACCGAGAACGGTCGGTCCAGGAAGAGCATCAGCGCACCAAAAAAGTTAGCCAGCAGATCCCGCGCCGCAAAGCCCACGGCGACGCCGCCCAAACCGCCGAAGGCGAGTACCCCGGTGACCGAGAAGCCGAGCGACTGCAAGGCCATCAGGATCGCCGTGATCGCCACCGAGGCGCGCAGCAGCTTGCCGATCGCTGTCGCCGTGGCCTTGTCCATCACCATGCGACCGTACTCGGGGTCGGTGGCGTGGCCCTCGGCGAAGCGGATGAAGCGGCTCGCGAACCAAGCCAGCAGCGCAATGGCGACGACATCGCGGATCGGATCCAGGTGGTCGAACACCTCGGACGTCGAGTCGCGTCCTGCCACCTCGGCGGCGAACAGGATGCCGAACGACCAGATGGCCCAGCCGACGGGCTTGCGGGCGGCCGCGAGCAGCGCGTCGTCGTACAGGTTGCGGGTGCGCTCGAACTGCTTCGCCAAACGGTCGAACAGAAACTTCGCCAAGTAGCGGATCAGCAGCGTCGCGAAGACGATGGCGAAGACGTAGACGCCCCAGGTGTTGGTGCGGAACGTTTCGACGAGGTAATCGACAAGCTCCATGAGTTCCTTCCGACGAACAGAGCGCAACGCAAACAGCGATAGTAGCGCCTAGCGATGCGGGGCAGAACCGCGATGATTCGAACCCGGCGGGCCCTGCGTCGGCGAACCACTCCTTCACAGGGCCGTGGTGCTGTATATAATCGCAGTTGACTGGATAGCTGCACAGGCTCGCCAATGGAAAAGCTCACCGCCCGCCAAGCCGAAGTGCTGGACCTCGTCAAGGCGCACATTGCCGACAGCGGCTATCCGCCGACGCGCGCCGACATCGCCCGGCAGCTCGGCTTCAAGTCGCCCAACGCCGCCGAGGAGCATCTCAAGGCGCTCGCCCGCAAGGGTGCCATCGAGGTGATCCCCAGCACTTCCCGGGGCATCCGCCTGCGTACCGAGAAGGGCCTGCCGGTAGTCGGCCGAGTAGCCGCCGGCAGCCCGATCCTCGCCCAAGAGCACATCGAGGAAACCTGGGACGTGCCGCCCGATCTGTTCCGCCCCGCCGCGGACTTCCTGCTGCGCGTACGCGGCGACAGCATGATCGACGTCGGCATCCTCGACGGCGATCTGCTGGCCGTCCACAAGACCCCCGAGGCCCGCAGCGGCCAGATCGTCGTGGTGCGCATCGAGGACGAAGTCACCGTCAAGCGCCTGCGCCGCAAATCCGGCAGCAAGCTGCTTCTGGAAGCCGAGAACGCCAGCTACGCGCCCATCGAAGTGGACCTCCGCAGCCAGGAGTACGCCATCGAAGGGTTGAGCGTCGGCGTCATCCGGCGTGGCCTGTAGGCCCGTCGGCACCCTTGGCACTTGGGCAAAACGCACTCTCGACAACACAAGGCCGATGAGACCGGGGGATTGTTCGCCCAAACAGCAGGGCGTGCTGGGGGACCTACGGCTATGTCGGCTCCACCTTGCTTCCGCCCAGCGGGCCATCAAGGCTGCGATGGTTCCCTGAACGGTCTCGAAGCGACTTCAGGGCGACAACCGCCCCTGCAACTCTGCGCTAGCGCTTGCAGCGCCGCCTTCCGCGCTTCGAGCGCTTTGCAGGCAGCGCTTTCCTCCGCCGCTCGCGCTTCGGCATCTTGCCGGGCGCGTTCCGCTTCCCGGCGGACATGCTCGGTCTCCTCGTGGGCAAGGAGGTACCGTCCGGTCGCTGGGTCGTACAACCGCAGCTTCGACCCCGCGGGCTGGAAGAAGAGTTCCAGCGTCTCGCTGTACCAACCCCGTGCGCCGTTCGGCATTCGCGCCGGCGGCACCAGCTGGTAGCGCCCTCCGCGCAGGCGAAGGGCCAGCAGCGGCGAGGCCAGATGCTCGTGGCGCGGATCGAACAGGAAGTATTCCTGTACGCTCCACTCGGCGTAGCGTTGCCGCTTCTTGCCCAGGTCCTCCTGCCGGGTGCTTTTGGACGTCACCGCCAGAACGAAAGCAGGCGTCTTCTCCTCCCACAGCAGGTACGACTGCCGAGGTGTCTTCGGTACGCCGAACGCGACAAACACGTCCGGCGATAGATGCCGGCGACGGTTGCCAGGTTGGTAGTGGACCAGCAGGTTGGCACCGACGTAGGCGTCCAGCCGGTTGGCGAAGAATATCCGCTGCCGGTGGGCGACTAGGCGATCACGCCGAAGTGGAAGTCGGTTTCGGCCACGGGCCTGCCGTCGCCTGTGGGATAGTCAACGACCGTCGGAGCGGTTCGGAAAGCAGGAGAATGGGCGGGTTCGCTCATCTGCATACCCTCCAAGGCAAAGCGCGGCCGGTCTCGGCAACGGGGCGGAGGCGGCGGTAGCACGACCGTCGCCGCTTGCTCGATTGTCCCGTCTGCGCCGGCACGATGCAGCAGCCCCATGTGCGCACTCCGTCCGCGACTCGAACACGGTCATTGTCCGAAACATGGCAAGGTCGACGATAGGGTCGATGGCTGAAAACGATGTTAGGACATCCGCCGCCACACGGCCCGACGATGGCGGGTTCACGTCGGCCGCAGGCTGCGCGGCAATGCCAAGCACCGGCTCCGTTCCGCTGCTTGGGGATGTTGTGCGAGAGGTCCGCAAGAACCTGTGGAGACGAGTTCGCCGGCACCTAGGCGCTTCGTCAGCGGCTCGAAAGGAATGCAATCGCTGCTTAATTTCAAGGGCGGGTCGACGCCGGCCATTCCAGAGGCGTCTCGACGAGGCCGCCGTGGAAGAACACCTTCTGAAAATCCCTGTCTCAACGACGGGCGCTAGCTCCGCGCCCGCGTGGTCCGCTTGGCTTTCGCCTTGGCCTTCTTTTTCGGCGGCGACTTCTTCGGCGTGGGCTTCTCTTCCCTCCAGGCGCCGTCGTGGTAGTGGGCGTGCCAGCCGGTGGCTTTGCCGTTCTTTTCCGACACCACGTACTGCTCTCGGGTCTTGCGCGAGAACCGCACCAGGGCCGGGTTGCCGTCGCCATCCGTCTCCGGCGCGGCCAGCAGGTAGGCGAACTTGGGGTCCAGCTCGTTGGCATGGGCTTTCAGTTCTGTTACCAGCGGCGCTCGGGTCTCGCGGTGCTTGGGGAATTGGCTGGCGGCCAGGAAGATGCCGGCGGCGCCGTCGCGCAGCACGTAGTGGTCGTCCACGCTGGCGCACTTCAATTCCGGCATGGGCACCGGGTCGGCCTTGGGCGGCGCCGGCTGGCCATTGCGCAGCAGCTTGCGGGTGTTCTTGCAGCTCTCGCCGGTGCAGCCGAAAAACTTGCCGAAGCGGCCCGAGCGCAGCTGCATTTCGGCACCGCACCTGTCGCACTCGAGCACCGGGCCTTCGTAGCCCTTGATGCGAAACTCGCCAGCTTCCAACTCGAAGCCGGCACAGTCCGGGTTGTTGCCGCAGATGTGCAGTTTGCGCCGCTCGTCGATTAGAAAGGCATCCATGAGCGTGGCGCAGACGGGGCACTGGCGCTTGGTGCGCAGCAGCTTGGATTCGCCTTCTTCGTCCTTGTCGACGTCCACGGCCTCTTCGCCGGGAATTAGGTTCAGGGTGTTGGTGCAGCGTTCCCTAGGGGGCAGGGAATAGCCCGAGCAGCCTAGGAAGACGCCGCTGCTGGCGGTGCGAATCTGCATGGGACGGCCGCATCGGCTGCACTCGATATCCGTGGAGGTCGGCTCGTTGGGGCGCATGCCGGTCTCGCCCTGGGCGGCTTCGAGCTTGCCGTAGAAGTCTTCGTAGAAGACATCGAGCAGGCCGCGCCAAGCCTTCTCCCCTGCTGCGATCTGGTCGAGATCGCCTTCCATCCCTGCGGTGAACGAATAGTCGAGCAGATCCGGGAAGTTCTCCACCAGCCGGTCGGTCACCAGCTCGCCGATGCGCTCGGCGTGGAAGCGGCGATTCGTCAGCGTCACGTAGCCGCGCTCCTGGATGGTCGAGATGATGGGCACGTAGGTGGAGGGTCGGCCGATGCCGCGCTTCTCCAGCTCGCGCACCAGACTGGCCTCGCCGTAGCGCGGTGGCGGCTTGGTGAAGTGCTGCGACGCGAGGATGTCCTTCAGCTTCAGCTTTTCGCCGGCCTGGTAGTCCGGCAGCGGCTTGTCGTCCGCGCTTCGCGCCACAGGAGACAGCACCCGGGTATAGCCGTCGAACTGCATAATGCGCCCGCGCACCCGCAACTCGAACTTTTTGCGATCGGCGGCTTCCTCGGCGCGCTTCCCGTCTGAGGCGTCCTCGGCATCTACCGCAACCGTGGTGGCGAGGTATTCCGCCCGCGTCATCTGGGAAGCCACGAACTGCCGCCAGATCAGGTCGTACAGGCGGCGGGCGTCGGCCTCCACGCCGCGCAATCCATCGATGCCGTCCAGGTCCGTGGGCCGGATGGCTTCGTGGGCTTCCTGGGCGGTGGACTTACTGGCGTAGGCGTTGGGCGATTTCGGCAGATAGCGACTCCCGTAGGCGCTGCCGATGTGCGTCCGCACCGCGGCGACGGCCTCGGCGGCGATGTTGGTGGAGTCCGTGCGCATGTAGGTGACGTGGCCGGCCTCGTACAGTCGTTGGGCCAGGGTCATGGTCTTGCGGACGCTGAATCCGAGCCGCGTTGAGGCGGCCTGTTGCAGCGTCGAGGTGATGAACGGCGCGGCCGGCCGGGTGGACGTCTTGCGGTCCTCGCGGCTGCGCACCGTGAACGAAAGCTGGCGCAGCCGCGCCACCGCGTCGTCCGCGGCGGCCTGGTTGCCGGGACGGAAGTCGGCGCCGTTTTCCTTCACCACCTGGAAGCGCACGGGCTCTTCATGGGAGGGACGCCCTCCTGCGCTCCCCGGCCCTGAACGCTCTCTGCTCCGGGCGAGGTCCGCGAACGCTTCCCAATACTCCTCCGGTCGGAAGGCGCGGATATCCCGCTCGCGCTCGACGATCAGGCGCACCGCCACCGACTGCACACGGCCGGCGGACAGGCCCCGGGCCACCTTGGCCCACAGCAGGGGCGACAGTTCGAAGCCCACCACCCGGTCCAGGAACCGCCGTGCCTGCTGGGCGTTGACGCGGTTCTCGTCGATGGTGCCGGGATTGGCGAAGGCGTCCTCGATGGCGCTCTTGGTGATCTGGTTGAACACCACCCGCCGGTAGCGCTCCGGCGGGCCGCCGAGCACTTCGGTCAGGTGCCAGGCGATGGCCTCGCCCTCCCGGTCCAGGTCGGTGGCCAAGTAGATGAGATCGGCCCGGGCGGCCAAGCTCTTGAGCTCCTTGACCACCTTCTCCTTGCCGGGAATCACCTCGTAGGACGCCTGCCAGCCACGGCCCGGATCCACGCCCATGCGCTGCACGAGCTGCGTCCGCGCCCGCTTCTTGCGGTATTCCTGTCTTTTCTTTGGCGACAGCTTGCGCGTCTTGGCGGCTTCCTGCGTACGCTGCTTGGGATCCACGGACTTGCCGCCCACGGGCAGGTCGCGCACATGTCCGGCGCTGGACTTGACTACGTAGTCGCGCCCTAGGTAGCGGTTGATGGTAGGCGCCTTGGTAGCCGATTCGACGATGACCAGGGAACGGGCCATGGTTCTCCTTATCCGGTTCGAGCCTGGAAGCAAAAGCCAATCCAACGCCGACGATTCCTCGTCGGGCACCCTGTTGGCGGCGCATATATACGCCCGTTTTCGCCAGAGTCAACCACAGCGCCCGACTTCTTCCCTAGCGGGCGTCTTCCGAGGTTGCTTCGTCCAGGCTTCGATGCATCCTGGCGAGGGCGTCGAGGCCGTCGCGAATGCCAGCCGCCACGGCTTCGACAGTGGCTTCTTGCAGCCGTTCCCGCCCAAACCAGCTCATGCGCCGGGCATCCGCCTCCACGCCCAGGCAGCCGCCCGGAAGAACATCCACGATAGCGCCCACCGCCGGCCAGTAGTCGCGGTGGAGCGGCGGCAAGTTGCGGGGCGGCTCGAGGGTGGTCCAGCCGTCCAGGTAGTGGAGTTCCCGTGCCAGCGCATCTCCTTTGCCGCTGGACTTCAGCAGCAGCCAGTGCGGCGCATCGGGCAGCGGCTTCGACAGCGGCAGCCGGTAGGCGACGCAGTCCACCGTCGCCGCTCGGGGGAGGCCGCCAGCGGAAACCCGCTCCACGGCATCCGCGTCGAGCTTCGGCAGCTTGGCCACCTCCACCGCCAGCCCGGCGCGACGGGCGGCGGTACGCAGGTTGCCTAGCTGCCGATCACGCTTCGACGGCAGCAGCCAGAAGATCGGTCCCACCGCGACGATGAGGACGATAGCGATGATGATCCAGGCCAAGGCGGTGTCTCGCTGAGGAGTACGGCGTATGACGATAGAAGGTTGTTGTGGTATTTCCCAGGGTGTATCGTCGCCTCGAACGGGAACCGAGGCAACCGGGAGATGCGCAAATGAGCGACTACCGTCGCATCCTGCTCGCCGTCGACCTAACCGAGGAAAGCCGGCGCGTGGCCAAGCGCGCTCGGGCGCTGGCGAACACCTCGAATGCGGAACTGCATGTGGTCCACGTCATCGAGCCGCTGACTTTGGCGTACGGCGGCGACATCCCGATGGATCTGTCCTCCGTGCAGGATCAGATCCACGAACAAGCGCGATCCCGCCTAGCGGGGTTCGCCAACGAGTTCGGCATTGCCGACGAGTGCCGCCACTTGGTGTTCGGCCGGCCCGAAAGCGAAATCCACCGCATCGCCGAAACCGAGCAGATGGACCTGATCGTCCTTGGCAGCCACGGCCGCCACGGCATCGCCCTGCTGCTTGGCTCCACGGCCAACGGCGTACTGCATGGTGCTTCCTGCGACATGCTGGCCGTGCGCGTAGGGCGCGATGCTCCCGCCGACGACGACTGAGGCACGAATCGACTGACGCCAGCTAGACGGTCGCCAGTGCGCTGGCCGAAACCGAACATCCATGCCTTGGGCAGGGTCGCCAAGGCGGTTGCCGCGGCCCTGCTGGCGGGGGCTGTGCATGCCAACGACCGTGCTGAAGACGTGGCCAGCTTCCTGGCGAGGCAGCCCGAGCTGTACCAGCAACGAATGGCCTATCGACGGGCAGTGTACGCGCTGCGCACCGGCCACTCTCGGGAGTTCCAGCGCGAAGCTGCCAAGCTCGAGGACTACCCGTTGCACATCTACTTGGTCTACCACGCCATCCAGGGGCGCATCGCCGGCATCGGCGCCCGGAGAGCGCGGGAGCTGCGAACGGAGTTCGCCGACACCCCCGTCGCCGAGCGCTTCTTCCACCGCTGGCTGAACACCCAAGCGCGGCAGGGCCGCTGGGACGTCTACCTCGCCAACTACGAACCTACCGAAAACACCGCCGCCCGCTGCAACTACCTGCGCGCTCTGTACCGTGCCGGCGAGCGCACCGCGGCCCTCGGCCAAGTGCGCGAGCTGTGGGTTGCCGCGAAGTCGCAGCCGAAAACCTGCGATCCGCTGTTCGATGTGTGGATCGCCAACGGCTACCTGGATCAGGAGACGGTATGGGCGCGGCTGACCTTGGCTCTCGACGCCAACGAGACCACTCTGGCACGCTACCTGCTGCGCTTCTTCGACCGTTCCAACATCGCCGGACGACTCTACTACGATGTCCATGCAACCCCCCGAATCGTGCGCTCGCTATCGCGTTTTCGCGACGACGAAGGCGGACGACGCGCCCTGGGCCACGGTCTGCTGCGCTATGCCGAGGACGAGCCGGAAAAGGCCTTGGCGCTGTGGAGCAAGGTACGCGAAAGCCACTCCTTCCGGCCCGCCGACCGACGCTACATCCATGAGTGGCTGACCGTCGCGGCCGCCGATGGCGGGCAGGTGCCGGCCGATGCTCCAGACGACTTCTCGCCGGCCGCCGTGGAGGACATCGCTGGCGCCTTGGTGCGCCACCAGCGCTGGCCCGAGGCGGCACGATGGATCCGTGCGCTGCCGGACGACGTGGCCGCAAAGCATCGCTGGCAGTACTGGCTGGGACGGGCGCTGATCGACAGCGGCGAGGACGACGCCGGCCGAGCGCAGCTTGCCGCCATCGCCGGCATGCGCCAGTACTACGGCTTCCTGGCCGCGGAAGACCTCGGCCGCACACCGGCGCTCAACGCCGAAGCCCCGCGCCATGACCGCCGGGCGCAGCGCCTGCTGCTGGAGCAGCCGGGCATCCGCCGCATGGTGGAACTGTTCGCCATCGGCGACCTGTTCTACGCCCGCCTGGAATGGCGCTACGCGCTGTCGTCGCTGACGCCGGAGCAGCGGCGTCATCTGGTGGAGCTGACCGCGGCCCTGGGCTGGATGGAACAGGCCATCTTCGGTGCCCGGGATGCCGAGATCCTGGATCTCGTGGAAATTCGCTTCCCGATGCCTCATCTCGACGTCTTCCGGCGCTACGCCTTCGACGTCAATCTGCCGGTGCAGTTTCTGCTCGCCATCTCGCGCCAGGAAAGCGCCTTCAACCCCGACGCCGTCTCCAGCGCCGGAGCGCGTGGGCTGATGCAGCTGATGCCGGCCACGGCGCGGACGGTGGCCGCCCGGGTGCGCTTGGCGCGACCTTCCCGGGAAGATCTGTTCGATCCGCACGTCAACATGCGCTTAGGCGCCCACCACCTGGCCGCGTTGATGCATCGCTACCGCGGCAACCGGGTGCTGGCGGCAGCCGCCTACAACGCCGGCGAGAATCGCGTGGCGCGTTGGCGCAAGGATACAAGCGGCATGCCCACCAGCGTCTGGATCGAGCGCATCCCGTTTCGGGAAACCCGCGACTACGTCAAGGGCGTACTCGCCTTCAGCCACATCTACAGCCGCCTGCTGGACAATCCGGCACCGGTGCTGGCGGCCCACGAGCGCGTCCTGCCGTGATCGATATTGGCGCCAACCTCGCCAGCCCGGCGTTCGACGAAGATCGCGACGAAGTAGTGCGTCGCGCTGTGGCGGCCAGCGTCGCGACGATGATCGTCACCGGTACCAGCGTCGCTTCGAGCCGGGCGGCCGTCGCCTTGGCCGCGGACGATGCACAGACGCGAGTGTCCAGCGGCGTTCTATATGCCACCGCCGGCGTACACCCCCACGAAGCCAGCACCGTAGCGGCTGGCTGGGAGACGGAGATCGCGGCGCTGGCGACCGATTCGAATGTGGTCGCCATTGGCGAAACCGGCCTGGACTACTACCGCGACTACGCCCGCCGCGACGACCAGCGGACGGTATTCCGCCGTCAAGCCGAACTGGCCGCCGACACCGGCAAGCCGCTGTTCGTCCACGACCGCGACAGCGAAGGCGAGACGCGCCGCATCCTGGCGGACTATCGGCACGGCCTAGCCGCTTGCGTCGTCCACTGCTTCACCGGCACGGCGGCGGAACTCGACGGCTATCTTGCAGACGGCTACAGCATCGGCGTCACCGGCTGGATCTGCGACGAGCGGCGCGGCGGCGAACTCGCGCGCCTAGTGCCGCGCATTCCCGCCGAGCGGCTGATGATCGAGACCGACGCGCCCTATCTGCTGCCGCGCACTATCGTTCCCAAACCGCGCTCGCGCCGCAACGAACCGGCGTTCCTGCCTTGGGTGGCGCGACGGGTGGCCGAGTGCCGGGGCGTAGAGCCGGCCGTCGTGGAACGCCAGACCCACCGCAACGCGGCGCGGTTCTTCGGTCTGCCGGAGACCTGACGGTCACTGCCGCAGCAGTTCTCGCAGGCGCTCGATGTCGAACGGCCAATTCAGTTCGTCGGTGCCGATGCGCAGCACCGGGACGCGCTCCGCGTAGCGGACGTAGAGCGCGTCGTCGGCCAGCACTTCGCGGGTGCGCAAGGCGAAGCCGCGCAGTTCTGGCATACTGAACAGCCAATCGAGTGCTTCGTCGCAGCGGCTGCACGATGCCGTGACGACGAGTTCGAGACGAGACGCAGATTCTGACCGACTCACTGACCTTCTCCATTCGCTTTGCCAGCGCCGGAGTGCGCTACCCGCTGCCCATCCACGGCGGCGCCGAGTGGCGCGACGGCCATGCCCCGGTGCGAATCCCGCTGCCCGACGTGCCAGCGGATCACATTATCGCGGCCAGCTTCGCTTCATGCACCTGGTCGGCCCCCTTTTCGTTCCGGCTCGATGCCGGCGCCGCCCGTTTCGAGACCGCCCGCTTCGGCCGCCACATCCAACGCCGGGAACGGCACCACGGCGAGGACGTGACAGTCCCCGTGGACTACTTCGATACCCGGGCCGACCTCGCACGACCCACCCTGAGCCTGCTCTGTGCCGGGCCCGAGCCGCCCGACTATCTCCTTTGCGTTTCCATCCGCCCACGCCGCATCGAACCGCCGGAAGACATCCCGCCAGACGTGGCCGCCCTCGCCGCGCCCTGCCTCAGCCAGACCACGTTGGCCGAGAATGTCCGCCATCATGCCTGTTCGCCCACGGCCACTGCCATGGCCCTCGGCATCGCCGACCAAGCAGACTTGCGCGACTTCGTCGCCAGCGCCCGCCATCCTGCTACTGGCCTGTGCGGCGTCTGGCCGCAGAATCTGTGGGCAGCGGCGCGGCGCGGCCGGCTGGGCGGCGTCGAACTGGTTTCGGACTGGCCACTCGCACAACGGGCGCTGGCGAGCGGCAGGACGGTGGTGGCCAGCATCCGCTTCGCCGCTGGCGAGCTGGAAGGAGCGCCGCTTAAGCAGACTGGCGGCCACCTGGTGCTGCTGCGGGGCATCGAGAACGGCACGGTGCTGGTCAACGATCCGGCGGCGTTGCCGGGGAACATCGAACGCCGCTACGACGCCGTGGCGTTCGCCGCCGCCTGGATGCGCCACAGAGGCGCCGCCTACATGTTCGCCGCCGGATAGCCTTGGTTCGCCCAACGCACTCTTCATCTGGCGGGAAGGACTCTGCGCAGGCGTTCCGCAGCGGTGCGCGGATCGACGACCAGAAGAAGGCGGTAGCGTCGCCGGCCGAGGCGCCGCTGCGG